>NZ_CP045503.2:2742500-3942500 GCF_007004545.3 Shewanella eurypsychrophilus
GTGATCTGTATCATTAAGGCGGCTAGCAGAAAGAGGGTCTACTCCTTGTTCCAGTACAAGCGATCCACTATCAGCGCTCTCAATATGATAGTCGTAACTATCATTATCACGGTTTTCCTTAGTGATAGCGGATGTATCGATAAACCCGTCGCATAAAGAGGGATCAGGTAAGTACATTTTTGTGCTTGTGGTGATGAGTACTCGTAGGCCTTTACTTTTAGCTTGCTGTGCAAGCGTGAAGGCACAAGTGGTTTTGCCTCCACCGCCTACTAATGCGATCAATTGGCAGTCAGTGACAGACTTAAGGTTCACTGGTTGCGACTTTTTGAGCAACCGCTTTTGTTGTAATTGATTTGGTTGCAGTAAATAGTCAAGCAGCATAAAGTATTTGCCTCCGCTTTATGTATGATTACCGGCTTAACTCTTTTAGAGACTGAGCATTTTTCCCTGGTCTCGAGATGCTTAACCGTTTGGGTTATTAATAGAGGAACAAGATTGATGCCAACTAGTGAGATGAATGCAGCAAAACAGATAGATTGTGTTATGCCTGCAGCGGGCCTCTCTTCTCGAATGGGGGAGTGGAAAATGATGTTAGCATATCAAAATCAAACCATTCTTGATAAAAGCATTGAAAATGCACTTAAATTTTGTTCAAGAGTGATTTTAGTTGCTGGGTATCGTAGTGATGAGCTTATCGAGCGATATAAGCAGCATTCTGGGGTGACAGTGACAGTCAACGAAGGTTATCGCTTGGGAATGCTAAGCTCTATCAAGGTGGGGATCGCTCAGGTTCAAAGTGAGCACTTTTTTATCGCTCACGGTGATATGCCGTGTCTTACTGCCGAGCTGTACCGTTATTGCTGGCAGCAACGTGGTCTTTATAGTCTGTTCCCAGGATGTGAGAAACAAACTGGACATCCTGTGCTCATTCCTAAAATCATGATCCCCTCTATACTTCACAGTGAGCAGACAGGTAATTTACGTCGAATTTTAACCAAGGCAAATGTGAGATATCTTAATCTTACCGACGAGGCGCTGTTTTTCGATGTTGATACGCCAGAGGCCTATCAGCAGCTGTTAGCCAATGCACAGTAACTTCCTATATTACATCTATTTATCTAGGCGCTAGGTTTCACATCATCAAGCTGACTAAACTATCTTTCTAATAGCGCCTTCTATCAATTTGATAAATATTCTTAATTTGATACCAAGTATCTGATAACCCCATCTTTCTAAGTTGAGAGTGATTTTCATTTCACTGTCTCTTCACAGCCTGATATCTGTCTTTATCCGAGTAACCCACCCAATAGTTTGAGCTAGATCACGAATTTATCTAATGGAAAGTCAGTTTTAAAAGCTTGGCTCATTAGTTGCCCCTTAAGACGTAATGAATTTGTTCTATTCCACTTTTTTAACAGTTAGAGCCGTCACATTGCTTGACGAAATGTTTGGTCTCTTAATAACAAAAAATAGAGTATCAGGAGTTTTTTTATGAGTGATATCATGCGTCCCGTTCCATTTAACGAGCTACTTACCCGCATGTTTAGCGAGTACAGCGAGAATGGTTCAATTTTCGGTATTCCCGCGAAACAGTTTTATAAGAAGCAAGCCGGTAAAAACCTAGATGTGTGGGGAGAAAACTGTGAAACCCCAGTAGGTCCAGCCGCAGGTCCACATACTCAGCTAGCACAAAATATTATCTGCTCATGGTTGGCTGGTGGCCGCTTTATGGAGCTAAAAACGGTTCAGAAGCTTGATACCTTAGAAATCGCTAAGCCTTGTATCGATGCAGAAGATGAGTGTTACAACACAGAGTGGTCCACTGAATTCACCTTAGTCAAAGCATATGATGAGTATTTAAAGGCTTGGATTGCGCTGCACCTTTTAGAGGAAGTTTTTCAGCCAATAGTTAATGGCGGCGATCGCTCATTTGTGTTCAATATGAGTGTGGGTTATGACCTTGCCGGCATTCAAACTGCGCCCATGCAGAAATATATTGATGATATGCTTGATGCCAGTAAACATGAAAACTTTAAACGTTATCTTTCTGAGTTAGAAGGGTTTATTTCTCAAGGTGATTTTACGCAAAAGTTTGGTATCGAACTGCCTATCATGCGTATCAAGCATTTGTGTGAAAAAGTTTCACCTCACTTGACTCAGGGGGTGACACTGTCAACGATGCACGGTTGTCCGCCAACTGAGATTGAAAAGATCTGTCAGTACATGATCGAAGATAAGCAGATCAATACGTTTGTTAAGCTAAATCCAACGCTTTTAGGTTTTAAGCGTGTACGCGACATCTTAGATAATTCAGGCTTCACGCATATTGTCTTGAGTGAAGAGTCATTCAGTCATGACCTTCAGCTTCCAGCAGCCAAAGCCATGTTACATCGCTTGAGGGCATTGGGCGCTGAGAAAGGGATTGGTTTTGGCGTTAAGTTAACTAACACGCTAGGTACACTCAATAAGAAAGGTCGTTTGCCTGATAAAGAGATGTACATGTCTGGCCGTGCGCTATTCCCACTATCGGTTAATGTCGCCCTCGAACTGTCACGTGAGTTTGACGGTGAGCTGCCTATCTCTTATTCAGGTGGTGCCAGTAAGTTCAACATTCAAGAGATCTTTGAAACGGGGATCCGTCCAATTACCATGGCGACAGATCTGCTCAAACCTGGTGGATATTTGAGATTGGCTGATTGTGCTATCGCACTTGAGAAGAGTGATGCATGGGATATGGACAAGGTTGATCTCGTCAAACTTGAAGCCCTAGCTGCCAAGTCTCTAGTCGCTGATTATACCCAGAAAGAGTGGCGTGGACCTGAAGATATCACCGTAGAAGAAGCACTACCAATCTCTGATTGTTCAGTCGCGCCTTGTGTGACTGCCTGTCCAATCAGTCAGGATATTCCTGAGTATATTCGCCTTATGGGTGATAAAAAATATACTGAAGCGCTAGAGCTAATCTATTCACGCAATGCATTACCTTCTATCACAGGTCATATCTGTGATCACCAATGTCAGTACAACTGTACCCGTCGAGACTATGAAGGGGCGCTTAAGATCCGCGAGATGAAGAAGGTCGCGCTGGATAAAGGTTGGGATGATTATAAAGCTAAGTGGCATCAGCCTGTTCTCGATGTCAATAAGCATCCAGTCGCAGTACTTGGTGCGGGGCCTGCTGGTCTATCGGCTGCCTACTTTATGGCTAAAGCGGGTCATCCTGTCACTATTTTTGAGAAAGAAGCGAATGCAGGTGGTGTGGTTAAGAACATTATTCCACATTTCAGAATTCCAGCCGAAGTGATTGAGCATGATATTAAATTTGTTACTTCACACGGTGTCAATATTGAATACGGTTGTGATGCAAACTTAACATTAGCCATTCTCAATGATAGTGGTTTTAAGTATATCTGTTTAGGTATTGGTGCTAATAAAGGCAATCCAATCAAGCTAGATGGTGATAACACCAACATCCATAAGTCGCTCGAGTTCTTATCTCAGTTTAACCAAGGTGATTTTAACGACGCTGATGCACCATTAGGTAAGCATGTGGCTGTTGTCGGTGCCGGTAATACTGCAATGGACAGTGCTCGCGCTGCATTGAAAGTTAACGGTGTTAATAAAGTGACGGTACTTTACCGTCGTACTCTTGCTGAAATGCCAGCCTACAAAGAGGAGTATGAGGAAGCGGTTGAAGATGGGGTTGAATTTATGTTCCTCACCAATCCTGAAGCATTCCACAGTACGGGTAAGTTAATCGCACGTGTGATGGAGTTAGGCGAGAAGGATGCTAAGGGTCGCCGTCGTCCGGTACCGACAGATAAAACTGTCGAGCTTGATATTGATGCATTGATCACCGCAGTGGGTGAGCAAAGCAACTGCGAAGTACTCAGTAATATCGGGATCCCTATGGGGAAAGATGGCTGGCCTATCGTTTCAAAAGAGACGGGTGAAACAGGCATAGAGAACGTTTACCTGATTGGTGATGCCAATACCGGCCCATCTTCAATTGTTGCAGCTATATCCGGTGGAAGAAAAGCCGCTTCTTCAATTCTTACCAAGGTTGCCATCGACGAAGATCAGCTTCATGTGAACTCGAATGTCGATGTGAAAGAAATTTACAGTCGCAAGGGTGAAATTCAAGTGCAGCTGGTTAGCAGTGCAGATGATAAAGATGCCTTTGTTGAGCAAGAAGCAAAACGTTGCCTAGAGTGCTCATATGTCTGCAGCAAGTGTGTTGATGTATGTCCAAACCGCGCCAATATTTCATTGCCTATTCCAGGCTTTAAAGATCAGCTTCAGGTGCTCCATATCGATGCCTACTGTAATGAATGTGGTAACTGCGCGCAGTTCTGTCCATGGCAGGGCAAGCCATATCAAGACAAGTTCACTATTTACAACCTTGCCGATGATTTTAAGAACAGTAAAAATTCCGGATTTTATGTCGAGGGTAGCAAGGTCTTGGTGAGAAAAGCGGATGAGATATATACAGCGCAACTCAGCAGTAAGGGTGTAATCGAACTGCCTGAGTTACTCAATGATGAAGCCAAGATGATTAACTATGTCGTCAAGCATCACAGCTACCTTCTTGGTCATGTTGAACTATAGGAGTTTCAAATGATTTTACTTAAAAATGCAACAGGGGTTCAATTTGAACCTGGCTTCATCAGGGAGAGTGTCGATATCGTTATCGATGGCACCGTGATAAAAGAGGTCGGCGATAACCTATCGGTCAAGTATCCAGACGCTACTGTGAAAGACATGAAGGGCAAGTTAGTGATGCCAGGTATTGTCTGCTCACATAACCATTTTTACTCGGGCCTTGCTCGAGGCATTATGGCCGACATTAAGCCAAGTCCAGATTTTATCTCAATACTTAAAAATCTCTGGTGGAAGATGGATATGGCGCTCGATGAAGAGGCGGTATATTACAGCGGGCTAATCTGTTCATTGGAAGCGATAAAAAGCGGTTGTTCATCGGTCATCGATCATCATGCATCGCCAAACTTTATCGGTGGCTCACTCAAGACATTGCGCAGTGGTTTCTTAAAGGCGGGTCTGCGTGGTATGACGTGTTATGAAACGACAGACCGCAATGGTGGCATTGAGGAGATGCGAAAGGGCGTTGAAGAAAACATCAACTTCGCGAACCTGATTGATTCAGCCAAGAAAGCTGGCAATGAGCCTTACTTAGTCGAAGCACATATTGGGGCGCACGCACCCTTTACGGTCAGTAATGAAGGCTTGGCTATGATGAGCGAAGCAGTTAAGTGTACTGGCCGTGGTGTCCATATTCATGTTGCCGAAGATCTTTATGATGTCAGTCATAGCCATCATCTTTATGGTCAGGATATTGTCGAGCGCTTAGATACCTTTGGGCTTATCAATGACAAGACCTTACTAGCACATGGCCTGTTTTTATCAGACCGTGATGTAGATATATTGAATGCCAAGAATGGTTTCCTTGTTCACAATGCGCGTTCAAATATGAATAACAATGTGGGATATAACCATAAGCTTTCTCGCTTCAAAAACGTCGCACTCGGTACCGACGGTATCGGTGCTGACATGCTTGAAGAGCTTAAATTTGCCTATTTCAAGCACAGAGATGCAGGTGGGCCGTTATGGCCTGATAGCTTCCTTAAGAGCTTGTGGAACGGTAATGAGATTCTAGCGAGAAACTTTGGTGCGAAATTTGGTCGATTAGAGGCGGGTAATAAGGCCGATTTGACTATTTTAGATTATATGAGCCCAACCCCGTTTGTTGCTGACAATCTAGCTGGTCATGTGGCTTTTGGTATGAATGCCGGCAATGTTAATAGTGTGATGGTAGAGGGTAACTTTGTCTATGAAGACAGAGCGTTTCCTTTTGATGTTGCACCAATCTATGCAGAAGCTCAAAAGGTTGCGGCCAGAGTGTGGCGCAATATGGATAAACTTAGCTAAACTGAGACAAAATTATGGTCACGGTAAATACGCAATTCAAACAAGCTGAAGCTTGTGGAGTCGCAGAGTATGTCGCCGATCGCCATTTCGAAGGACAATTGGAGGGGCGGTTTTACCGCTCCTCATGTTCTCGCGGCGTGATTGATGATGTTCAGCTCCCCACATTTCCTCCTGGGTACCATCTCTTTAGTGCAAGTGATGTCCCAGGTAAAAATGAGCTACCAATTGTTGAAAATGATTGGCCTGCATTTGCAGATAAAGAAGTTCGCTATATAGGCCAAGTGGTCTATCTCTTGGTTGGTCCAGATCCTGAGGTCTTAGAGGATCTCATTAAACAGATAAAAATCACCTACATCAGCTCCACTCCCGCCTTTACTATCTCTCAATCCCAAGCAATGAAAGACGGTCCTATCTGTGGTTCCGATAATCAGTTTGATCATCATGAGTTAATCAAGGGGGACATCGATAAAGGGTTTGCTGAGGCTGTGACCATTATCGAAGACTCTTGTTCAACCAGCTATCAAGAGCATCTTTATCTGGAAACCCAAGGTGTGATTGGTTATCCCAAAGAGGGGAAAATTGTTATCGAAGGTTCGATGCAATGCCCTTGGTATGTGCATCACTGTATGAGCCATGTACTCGGTCATGACAAGGTGAGAGCGATTCAATGCACAACGGGGGGTGGCTTTGGTGGTAAAGAGGATTTCCCTGATGTGTTAGCCGGGCCATTAGCGGTTGCTGTAGAGCATTTACAGTTGCCCATCAGACTCATTTTTAATCGTACAGAAGATATCGCCTTTACATCGAAACGCCATCCGGTTGAGTTTAACTATCGCACCGGTGTCGATAAAGATGGAAAAATTGTCGCAATGGATCTGAAGTTAGATATTAACTCAGGCGGTTACTTTAGTTTATCTGGCATCGTGCTACAGCGTTCGTTAACCACTTGCACCAATGTGTATGACATTCCTAATGTGAGGGTCAGCGGCACCGCCTGGGCAACCAATACAGTACCTAATGGTGCGTTTAGAGGTTTTGGTGCGCCGCAAACCTGTTTTGCCATCGAAACCCACTTAAGCCATGTGGCTAAAGAGACGGGTCAAGATCCCGCAGCCTTTAAGCAAGCGCACTTTCTTACCAGCCAGTCTAAGACGCTTACCGGTGCAGAGATCTATGGCGATATGGTACTCGATCAGATGATGACACGTGCCGATGAGCTTAGCGATTATCATGAAAAAGTTAAGAGTTACGCGGCACAGGTACAAATGAGTGACGATAAATTCGGTAAACGCCGGGGTATTGGTCTTGCTGTGTTCCAACATGGCTGTGGATTTGCCGGCGATCTAGAAGATATTTTAGTGAAAGCGAAAGTCGCTATCGTTAAGGACCCTCAAGGTAATGTCGAGATTCTAGCGTCAAATACCGATATTGGACAGGGACTAAGCCTGACCTTTTGTAAAATCGTTGCTGAGACCTTAGATATTCCTTTGGATCGCGTTCACCAGGCAAGGCCCGATACTGACAAGGTGCCAGATTCGGGGCCCACAGTGGCTTCACGCTCGATTCTTATCGTGGGTTACCTTCTGGAAAATGCCGCTAAGGAACTCAAAGAGAACTGGATTGAAGGTGTAGAGCAGCGTTTTGAGCAGGTTTATAAGAAACCTGATTATCATCACTGGGATCAGCAAACCTATCAGGGCAATGCCTATCAGGCCACGAGTTATGGCATCAATGTGGTTGAGATAGAGTTAGATCTTGTCACATGTCAAAGTGAAATTTTGGGGCTATGGGCTGTTTATGACGTAGGTCATGCCATTGATGCTCTGGTATTTCAAGGCCAAATAGACGGTGGTTTAGTGCAAGCCATTGGTTATGGGAGCAGTGAAAAGCTAGAACTGAATGAGCAAGGAACGTTTGCTCAAAAAAGTATGGCAGATTATGTGATCCCTACGTCGCTTGATGTGCCAAAGATCGTTAGCTCACTGGTCGAAAACCCTTATGAATTCGGTCCTCAAGGCGCAAAAGGCGGTGGCGAGCTTACCCATAATGGCGGTGCTGCGGCGTATGTTGCGGCGGTAGAATCAGCCATTGGCGTAAACATTTCATCGATTCCGGTGACTCCTGAGCTGATCAGCGAACTGCTCTATGGCTGCGAAAATGGTGACGAAAGTGGAGGCAAGAATGAAGATTGATTTTACGCTCAATGGCCAAGCGCGCAGTCTTAATGTTGACCCATTGCAGCCGCTGCTGACGACGCTGCGCGATGTGATAGGGCTTAAGGCAACCAAGGAGGGCTGCGGTGAAGGTGAGTGCGGCGCCTGCTCTGCCATTGTTAATGGCAAGCTGGTTAATACGTGTTTGTTTCCTATTGCCCAGGTTGATGGCGCACAAGTGCTTACGCTTGAGGGATTGAGGGAGACACCGAGGGGGCGCTGCTTAATTGATGCGCTACTGACAGCTAAAGGTGTCCAGTGTGGATTTTGTACACCAGGCATGGTGTTAGCGCTTTATCAGGTGCTAGTAAATAGCCCGGATGTGACCCAAATAACGGAACATGAAATCCGTGTGGGGATCTCAGGTAACCTTTGTCGATGCACGGGCTACGGCATGATTGTCGATGCGGTTAACATCGCTATCGAGCAAGGAGAAGGGTTATGGTAATTGCATATCGGCCAGAGACAACGGCGCAAGCGGTGGAATATTTAGCCAGAGGTGATGTGGCAATATTTGCAGGTGGTACTGACATCATGGTTGGTGATAAACCTGTCTGCCGCTCTTTCAAAGGAGAGCCCAGTGCCATGTTGTTTATCGATGCCATCGATGAACTTAAAACCCTGTCTGATAACAGCAAGACCATCACTGTCGGAGCAGGATTGAGCCTCACGGAACTTGAAAATGATCATCGTGTTCCTAAGCTGCTGCGCGACAGTATTTTACAGGTTGCGGCCCCTGGAGTGCGAAATTGCGCGACGATGGGAGGCAATGTATGTAATGCGTCGCCGGCAGCAGATACCTTGCCCATCTTATACTTACTCGATACTCAGGTAGTGGTCAGCTCAGTCAATGGTAAAATCACCTTTCCCATTGAACAATTTATCAAAGGGCCGGGGATTACGCAGCTTACATCAAGTGATCTCCTGACTCAGTTAGTGATACCTAAAACTGAGTTTAGCCACACTTTCTATCGTAAAGTGGGAACGCGCTGTGCCAATGCGCTGACAAAGGTCTCTATCGTTGGGGCTGCCAATATTCAAAATGGTCTGCTAAGTGATTGGCGAGTCGCATTTGGTGCGGTTGGGCCTACTGTGGTTCGTGATCAACAGATTGAATCATTGCTGATAGGTAAACCTGTTGCCTGGCTTAAGCAACATCATAATATCCAATCAATCATTGAGGCATATAAAGCTAAAATTAGTCCGTTAAGCGATCAACGTTCGACGGCAACGTACAGATTAAGGACGTCACTAAAACTACTGGAAAAGTGGTTAACAGAACTCAGCGATGGGTAAGTGATTCATCGCGATAGCCTAGAGAGTAATTTTGTTGATATTTTAGCAAAATTACTTGATCTGGGCCGTGATTTTATATCGATTTAACGCCGAGTACACCTATACTCATTTGATCGGAAAGGGTATAATTCTTTTCCGATTTATCATCGGATTAGGACCTACAAAATGCACAATCCTCTCTACAATAAAAATATAATCTCAATACCTGATCTATCCCGCAGTGAGCTTGAATTAATTGTTGCTACCGCTCAAAGTTTAAAACAGTCACCTCATCCAGAATTACTCAAAAACAAGGTTATTGCGAGCTGCTTCTTTGAAGCGTCAACCCGTACACGTCTATCTTTTGAAACGGCAGTTAATCGCCTGGGTGGCAGTATCATAGGTTTCCCTGATAGTGGTAACACCTCTTTAGGCAAAAAAGGGGAAACCCTTGCTGATTCAGTACAAGTGATCTCCTCTTACTGTGACGCTTTTTTTATGCGCCATCATCAAGAGGGGGCTGCACGCCTTGCCAGTGAGTTCTCGTCAGTGCCAGTGATCAATGGCGGTGATGGTTCAAATCAACACCCGACGCAAACATTACTCGATCTGTTCAGTATTTATGAGACTCAGGGAAGTTTAGAGAAGCTACAGGTTGCCTTTGTCGGTGATCTAAAATATGGCCGCACCGTGCATTCGTTGACGCAGGCGCTATCTCTGTTTGATTGTGAATTTCATTTCGTTGCTCCCCAAGCCTTGTCTATGCCTGATTACATCATCGATGAGCTAAAAGAAAAAGGAGTTAAGTTTCATCTTCATGATGATCTAGATACCGTCATCGGTTCACTCGATATCATCTACATGACACGAGTCCAAAAAGAGCGTTTCGATGAGACTGAATATCAGCATATGAAATCTAGCTTTATTCTTAATGCACAGATGCTAACTGGGGTTAAATCTAATCTCAAAGTGCTGCACCCACTCCCGCGTGTGGATGAGATCACGACAGATGTCGATCGCACTCCTTATGCCTACTATTTCCAGCAGGCTGAGAATGGCGTTTATGCAAGACAGGCGCTACTGGCGCTTGTGATGACCGATGAGTTTGGAGTTTGATGATGAAAAAGCATTTGCAAGTTGAAGCAATTCAGTCTGGTACTGTTATCGATCATATCTCTGCTGGGCAGGGGATTAAGATACTCAAATTTTTTGATCTTTCCAGTGAGTCACAGCGCATCACAGTGGGGCTAAACTTACCCAGTCACGATGGTGCCAATAAAGATCTTATTAAAATTGAAGGCCTGACTTTTAATAAAGAGCAAGGCAATCAGTTAGCCCTGTTTGCACCGAAAGCAACCATTAATGTGATTGAAAACTTCGAAGTGGTTAACAAGTTTAAGGTAGAGCTACCCCAGCAGATTGCTGGTGTATTCTCATGTCCTAACAGTAACTGTATCAGTCATAATGAGCCTGTTGATAGTCGCTTTAATCTGACGACTAGAGCACATCGTACTAAGTTGAAGTGCCACTATTGTGAGAAGGCCTTCGATAAGGGGCTATTCACTGAGCTAGATTAAGTTTTCTAATGCGAGTGATAAAGCGGTGTAGCTCTTGGCTGCACCGTTTTTTTATGTCTAAAAATTTGGCTTATGCTAAATAAGTAACTATCAATATCAATAGCTAAGGTTTGATGATGATATCTATCAAAGTGATAGTTTTTATTAATATGATAGTTTTTTGAGCACAATATTTTTGATGAGAGTTTATTTTAAACAATATTGATATAACTGAAAAAGGCTAACCGCACCATATCCCCCTTATAACCTGCTGTAAACTTATCTATTTATCCAACTTCTTGCGCTTGATCACACTTCGTATTCAAAAAAAACTGACCTACCTCTCTTGGCGTACATATTGCTCTTTAATCATTAATAGCTAGTTCATTTGAATTTTTTTATATAAAGAAATTAGCAATAAATAGGAAAGGTCAAAATATGATTCAGCAATTCTTAAAACCAGATTCAACATCAGAAGCGATGAAGCTGATGCGCTTGCACAGCAATAATGCGACTTGGTTTGCAGGTGGTTCTAAATTGAATGCAATGCCAACCAAGACAGATAAAACCATCGCTATCTCCCTTGCATCCCTTGGAACTAATAGTATTGAAAGCCGTAGTACTGGATTACACATTGGTGCAATGTGCCGCGTGCAAACCTTAGTTGAACATGAGTTAGTGCCGACAGCATTGCAGTTTGCAGCTAAATTTATCTACTCAAAACATATGCGTAATCAAGCGACTCTTGGAGGTGAAATTGCAGCATATCAAGCTGAATCTCTTCTTTTACCAACATTAATCGCCATGAATGCAAAGTTGATACTGGCAGAGTCTGGTGAAATCTTGGTGGAAGATTATATCGCCTCTGAACAGCGTGAACTCATTATGGAAGTGGTGATCCCCGATCCTAATTTAACCTGCCTTTCTTACAACATTACACGTTCGGCTGCAGGCTTGAGCATTGTACATGCTGCCGTTTCCCTAAGCAGTAAAGGTGAAAAAATTATTGTTCTAGATGGTGTCTCTCCCTTCAAACATGGCATACCTACACCCATTCGCTTACGTGACTTAGAGAACCAAGATCTTGAAGGTGATGCACTAGAGCAAGCGGTGAGATCCATGATTATGCCTGAGTCTGATATTAAGGGCAGCGCAGAATACAAGCGTTATATCGCCAGTATTGTCATCTCAGATCTACTGACTGAGTGTAAACGCATTCAAAAGGAGTGTTAATTATGGCTATTAAATTAACCATAAATGGTCGTGAAAAAACAATAGACAGTGATTTAGGCGAAAATGTACAGATCCTGCTAAAAAAATTAGGCTATAACTCAGTAAGAAATAGTGATGATGGTTTTGGCTTTGCCGGCTCTGACGTTATTTTAGTCAATGGCACACTGATGAACGCCTCACTGCTTATTGTAGGTCAGCTCGAGGGTTGTGAAGTTGAAACGGCTGAATCTTTAGGTAGCTGGAATGAGCTTAGCCATGTTCAGCAGGCAATGGTCGATGTTGGGGTGGTACAGTCGGGTTATAACGACCCAGCTATGTCACTTATTATAACCGAATTGCTTAAGCACAATCCCAATCCTAATCGTGAAGAGATTGATGATGCATTAACCGGGATCTTCAGTCGTGATACGGGTTATCAGCAATATTATGAAGTGATTGAACTTGCTGTCGCGCGTCTATCTAATCCTGATTATCAAAAGCAGTTTGCGCCAGAATTTCGTGATGACTTGTCGTTTATTGGGAAAAATACCCCTAAGACAGATGCCGCAATAATGGTGCAAGCTAAGCCATGCTATGTTGAAGATAGGATCCCTGCAGATGCTTGTGTGATCAAGATGCTACGCAGCCCACACCCACATGCATGGCTCACTCATTTAGATGTCACTAAAGCTGAGGCCCTAGAAGGCGTAGTTTCCGTGATCACTCATCTTAATTGTCCAGATCTGGCCTATACACCAGGTGGTCAAAGTGCTCCCGAGCCATCACCACTAGATAGACGTATGTTCTGTCAAAAAATGCGTCATGTGGGTGATAGAGTCGCGGCAGTTGTGGCTGAATCGGTTGAGGTCGCAGAGCTAGCGCTCACGTTAATCGAGGTTGAATATCAGGTGCTTAAGCCGGTTATTTCGATTGATGATGCAAGAGCCGAGGATGCACCAATTATTCATAATGGTCCTATCGAATATAAGGTTGCGCCTCCAGCGGATCTTGAAGAGCAGAATCGTAATGCCGATCCTAAAGAGGGCAAGTTTATCGTTAACTTCCCTATCGGCTGTTTTCCACGCAAGAACATCGCAGCGAGCGTACGTGGTCATATAGGCGATCTGCAAAAGGGCTTTGATGAAGCCGATTGCATTATCGAGCGTACCTATGAGTCTAAGCAAGTTCAGCAACTGCCAACAGAGACCCATATCTGTTACAGCTATATGGATGGTGATCGCCTTGTTATGCATGACTCGACTCAGGTGCCATGGCACGTACGACGTCAAGTCGCTAATATCATAGGTGTTAAGCAAAACAAAGTTCATATCATCAAGGAGCGCGTTGGCGGTGGTTTTGGATCAAAGCAAGATATCTTACTTCAAGATGTTTGTGCTTGGGCTACCTGGACCACTGGACGTAAAGTCTATTTCCACCATACCCGTGAAGAGGAGTTTATTGCTAACTCCACCCGTCACGTTGCTAAAGTGCATGTAAAAATAGGTGCTAAGAGTGACGGTACGCTCACGGCTATCGATATGGACTTCCTCGCTAACACTGGTCCTTACGGAAACCACGCCTTGACCGTTCCTTGTAATGGACCGGCTTTATCACTGCCACTGTATCCCTGTGATAACGTCGATTTTCGTGTAACGACTTATTATTCCAACATCTGTCCAACTGGTGCCTATCAAGGGTACGGCGCACCCAAAGGAAACTTTGCGCTGACTATGGCGATGTCAGAGATGGCAGATATGCTGGGTATTGATCACTTAGATATGGTCGAGAAAAACCGTGTTAGAGAGGGTCAAGAGCTTAAGATCCTTGCAGCCATTGGAGAAGGCAAGATGCCTGCTACGGCACCAAGAGCCATGAGCTGTGCCCTAGAACCGATCCTTAAGAAGGGTCGTGAGATGATTAACTGGGATAGTGAGAAGAAGCGCAATGGTGACTGGCGTATTGGCCGCGGCGTTTCAATTATTCAGCAAAAATCTGGGATCCCAGATATCGATCAAGCTAACTGTTCAATCAAGATGGCTTCTGATGGCACCTTTATTGTCCACTCCGGTGGTGCCGATATCGGTACCGGTCTTGACACCGTTGTAGCCAAGTTGACCGCCGAAGTGCTTCGTTGTCCACTCGACGAAATCACGATTCACTCTGGTGATACCGATCATGCTCCGTTTGATAAGGGCGCCTATGCCTCATCGGGTACCTGTTTTTCGGGCAACGCAGCTAAGATCGCAGCAGAAAATATGCGTGAGAAGATCTTAAAGTGTGGTGCTGAGATGCTAGAGGAGCAGGTCGAGGATGTCACCATTGTTGCCCCAGGCTTAGTCAAAGGCCAAAAAGGGCAGGTGAGCTTCTTTGATATAGCGCACCGCGCTGAAAGTGGCACTGGCTGGGGACAACTCCTGGCTAACGGCTGCTTTATCACTCCGTTATTTGCTTTCCCTTATGGCGCTAACTTTACCGAAGTTGCGGTCAATGTTCGCACCGGTGAAATTAAGCTTGAGAAATTCCATGCGCTGCTTGACTGTGGCACGCCAATAAACCCAGATCTAGCTCTCGGTCAGATTTATGGTGCCAGCATGCGCGCCATTGGTCACAGCTTAATCGAAGAGCTGATCTACGATGAGAACGGTATACCTCTCACTCGAGATCTGAAATCCTATGGTGCACCTATGATCGGTGATCTTCCAAAGGAGTTCAAAGCGGTATTGGTACCAAGTGATGACAAGGTTGGCCCCTATGGCGCTAAGTCTATCTCTGAAATTGGCGTCAATGGTGCAGCCCCTGCAATTGCTTCGGCGATTCATGATGCTTGTGGCGTCTGGATCCGCGACTGGCACTTCACACCTGAGAAGGTACTCGCAGGGCTAAGTAAGATATAAGACTTAGCGAGTTTTACCTGCAATCACGTGGGTGTTCAGACAAAGATATCTGTTCACCCTAATATTTTACGCGAGTTATCTGTTTCTGTTTGATCTGTAGTTTACCGAAAACCTCTGACTGCACATTTTGTGTGGTGAGATTGCATGACTCGCCGTTAAGAGTTGGGATAAGGAATCGAGATGAAACTGTTATACAAAGTTGAAGATAGGCCACCATTAGGTGCCGGAATTGTTTTGGCGCTGCAGCATATGCTTGCTGCGATGGGGGCAATTGTTGCCGTTCCACTTGTTGTTGGCTCAGCCATTGGTCTCTCTACTGGTGAGATGGTGATCTTAGTTAACGCAGCTCTAATGGTCTCTGGTATTGTGACCATCATTCAATGTAAAGGTGTTGGCCCCGTAGGTATTCGTTTACCTGTTGTCATGGGAACCAGTTTTACCTTTGTCGCTATCTCTATATCAATCGGTCTTGAATCTGGTGTCTCTGCCATATTCGGCGCGGCATTAGTTGGATCATTTGTGATGATCATTGGTAGCCGTTTTATGCCACAGATCAGAAAGCTATTTCCTCCGGTGGTTTCTGGCACCGTTGTCGTGCTCATTGGTCTAACTATTTTACCTGTTGCTGTCGATTGGTTTGCTGGTGCTTATGTTGGTCAGGAAGAGTATGGTCAGTTAAGCAATCTAATGCTTGGATCGTTAGTCCTACTGGTAGTGATTGTACTTTCGCAGTTCGGCAAAGGCATTGTCGCTGCTGCAGCGATAGTCCTAGGTATGTTAGTGGGTTACTTAGTCGCAATAGCGCTTGGTGTTGTCGATTTTAGCCCTATACAGGAAGCACAGTTTTTTTCCCTGCCAGAAATATTACCTTTTGGGATCAGTTTTACCATTAGCGGTATCATTGGGATGTCAATTGCCTACCTGGTGACAATTATGGAGTCAACCGGTGACTTTTTAGCCTTGAGTGATGCCACTCATACTAAATTAACGGGTGATAAACTGTCTAAAGGGATCCTATGTGACGGCTTAGGCAGTGCACTTGCATCTACATTAGGCACAACTCCTTTCTCATCATTTAGTCAAAATGTCGGAATTGTCTCAATTACGGGCGTTGCAAGCCGTCATGTTGTTGCGTTGACAGGTTTGATTATGCTGTTTGCCGGTCTTTTTCCTAAAATTGGTGCCCTTGTGGTGACCATACCCTCACCTGTTCTCGGTGGTGCTGGCATTGTGATGTTCGCCATGATTATCTCATCGGGCATAGGCATTCTCTCAAAAATCAATTTCACAAAACGTAACATGCTAATCATTGCTGTAGGTGTTGCCACCGGTATGGCTGTGACTATGCGCCCTGATATCCTTAATTATCTACCCGATTCCGTTAAGGTCGTTTTTGGCTCAGGGATCACTGCGGGATCTTTGGTTGCACTACTACTGAATATTGTACTTAGGGTGAGCAAGTCAGATGAAGCCCAGTGCACCGAAGAGAAGCGAGAGTGCTTAGAAGAGATGATTAAGGAGTGCGATGCCTGCGCTGCAGTGGCTCTGGAAAAGGAAGAAGCAAATAAAGCAAAAATTGAGACAACACAGTAATAAGTCAACATTGGAACGGATATCGGTCACAAAAGGTTGTACTGAATAAGACGCGGCATACTTGGACGATTAATAATAATCTTAGCATTCAAAAACAAGCGTATATTAGTACAACCTACTGATAGCAATAATAATTAGGGGTAATGATGGAATACAATCATACATTAAAAGCAATACGAGCATCGATGTTAGACGTCGCTTGTGTTGTGGATGATCCTGTAGATATTGAGAAAAATGTACGCTATATAGAAGATGGATTGCTACTTGTCACCAATGGCCGCATTGAGTGGGTTGGTGAGTGGGAAGAGGGCAAGGATAAGATCCCTGAAGGGGTAAGAGTACGTAGCTATCCAGGTAAAATAGTCATGCCTGGCTTTATTGATACCCATATCCACTATCCTCAGTCAGAAATGGTGGGAGCTTATGGTGAACAGTTGCTGGAGTGGCTGGATAACTATGTATTCCCTACCGAAGTACGTTACAAGGATAAAGACTACGCCAAGGAGATGTCAGAGTTTTTTGTAAAGCAGCTCCTTCGCAATGGTACGACTACCGCACTCGTATTTGGTACTGTGCATCCTGAGTCAGTCGATTCACTGTTTGAGGTGGCTGAAAATATCAATATGCGCATGATTGCCGGTAAGGTGATGATGGATCGTAATGCGCCAGATTACCTGCTAGATACGCCCGAGATAAGCTATAACCAAAGCAAAGAGTTAATTGAAAAGTGGCATAAAAAGGGACGTTTGCTATATGCCATCACCCCTAGATTTGCGCCAACCTCGTCTCCTGAACAGCTGGATATGGCGGGTAAACTTAAAAAAGAGTTTCCAGATACTTATATGCACACTCATCTTTGTGAAAATAAGAGTGAGATAGAGTGGGTTAAAGAGTTGTTCCCAGATCGTGCCAGCTATCTTGATGTGTATCATCATCATGGACTTACTGGGCCTAAGAGTATATTTGCGCACAGTATTCACCTTGAAGATTGTGAGTGGGATTGTTTACAAGAAACAGACTCTGCAATCTCTTTCTGTCCCACATCCAATCTATATCTAGGCAGTGGTTTATTCAAACTTCAAGAGGCGTGGAAACGTAAGGTTAAAGTGGGTATGGGTACTGATATTGGTGCAGGAACGACCTTCAGTATCATGCAGACTCTGAATGAAGCCTATAAAGTGATGCAGCTACAAGAATATCGATTATCGGCATTTGAGGCATTTTACTTGGCAACATTGGGAGGCGCCAAGTCGCTATCATTGGATCACCTTATCGGTAACTTTGAAGTGGGTAAAGAAGCAGATTTTGTGGTTATCGATCCCTGCGCAACCCCTCTACAGCAGCTTAGGTTCGACAACTCTAAGTCGTTAGCCGATGAGCTGTTTGTACTCATCACCTTAGGTGATGATCGCAGTATATACCGTACCTACGTAGATGGCCGTTTAGTCTACGCTCGAAACTAATTTTGACCATTTAGTCTACGCACGAAACTAATCAATAGCAAAAAGGAAAATCAAGTACGAACGGGAATATCCTGACCTTAGTGTCAAGATATATGGTGAAGTATGGGCTTACGGTAAGTTACCAGCAGTATAGCTGAGCTTATCTATTGAACATTAGGTTAAGGTTTACCCACGTTTATACCTACAGTGGTTGCTTTAGCTCGTCTGCTTGAAGTCTAAAATGACACTTGCAGGGTGGTCAGTCAGTCCATATTTTGTGGCTACAAAAGGAAGCAATGACATGTCTATAAGTAAAACTGTTAACGATGAAGTTGTACCGGCAGAAAAGATCCCTTCAAGTCGATTAGATCAGTATTTTCATATATCTGAGCGAGGAAGTAATGTCCGGCAGGAAGTAATTGCGGGCGTCACAACATTCTTAGCAATGGTTTATTCAGTGATTGTAGTACCGAGTATGTTAGGTGTCGCAGGCTTTGATCCTGGGGCTGTGTTTGTCGCTACTTGTCTGGTATCTGCTTTTGGCTCACTCTTGATGGGACTTTGGGCTAAATTACCAATGGCTGTTGGTTGTGCTATTTCACTTACCGCCTTTACCGCCTTTAGCTTAGTGTTAGGGCAAGGGATCAGCATTCCAGTTGCATTAGGTGCAGTATTCCTGATGGGTGTAGTGTTCACAGCTATTACAGTGACAGGCGTTCGACAATGGATATTAACTAACTTACCTTATGGTATCGCCCATGGTACAGGTATAGGTATTGGTCTGTTTTTATTACTTATTGCGGCAAATGGAGTTGGACTTGTCGTTGCTAATCCCCATGATGGTTTACCTGTTGCTTTAGGCGAGTTTAATTCACTCTCTGTGATCATGTCAGTCATAGGCTTAGCTGCAATTTTAGGGCTTGAGAAACGCCGTATTCCAGGTGGCATTTTGATAGTTATTGTCGCGATATCTATCTTTGGTTTGATATTTGATCCTGCTGTAACCTATCAAGGTCTTTTTGCTATGCCAGAATTTGGTGGTGAAAACTCACTGATTGGTACAATGGATGTGATGGGGGCAATGAATCCTATTATTATTCCGACAGTACTTGCCTTGGTGATGACAGCAATCTTTGATGCTACAGGGACTATTCGCGCTGTTGCAGGTCAAGCAAATTTACTCGATAAAGATGGTCAGATAATCAATGGTGGTAAAGCACTTACAACTGATTCGGTAAGTAGTATTGTTGCCGGTGCTGTGGGTGGCGCACCAGCTGCTGTTTATATTGAGTCTGCTGCGGGTACCGCTGCCGGTGGTAAAACAGGTCTAACTGCGACAGTCGTTGGTGGACTATTTATCTGTATGTTGTTTCTAGCACCGCTTAGTTACCTTGTCCCTGCGTATGCAACTGCACCCGCGCTGATGTATGTAGGTCTACTCATGTTATCAAACGTCAGTAAGCTTGATCTTAACGACTCGGTTGATGCCTTGTCTGGATTAATGTGCGCTGTATTCATTGTTCTGACTAGCAATATTGTTACTGGTATCATGCTTGGCTTCTCTGCACTTGTTATTGGCCGAGTGATCTCAGGTGAATATAAAAAACTTAATGTCGGTACCGTTATTATCGCGATTGTTCTCGTGGCATTTTATGCCGGTGGTTGGGCAATTTAGTAAGTTAAGCTTCATTTTATAGTGAAGTGAAATTCGTATTAAATTAATATTTTCAACGTGATCCGTTAAATGCATTATTAATGCGAAGTTTCAGATAAGCTTGTATTACACTCAAGAAACTACTCTAGATACCTCTATGGAACACGGGGATGTTTAGAGTGATATTTAATAAAAATATAATATTAGGTGAGAAATATGAACAACAAATGGATAATAGCCGCACTACTCGTAAGCCCTGCTGCATTTGCAGGTGGTGATAGCTTGATTCACTGGTCAGATTTTAGTGTAACAGGTCTTTATGGACAAAATTATCTTGAACCTGGTGAGCACTTTGGTGGTTACGAAGGCCAAGCAGATCAGACCACAATGACACTTGAGACCGCTGGAGGTTGGAAGAACGGTGATTGGTTCGCATTCCAAGATTTTCTTTACTATAACGATGGCAGCAGTGATGATAATTTTGCTAACTATGGCGAGTACGGTACACGCTTTAGTGCGAGTAAAATGTTTGACTCCAAGGTAGGTTTTGGTCCTTTAACTGATGTGTCGCTAGCCCTTCAGTTTGAGCAAGGTAGCGCAGCAGCAAGTACTTTCTTAGTGGGTATTGGTTCTGACTGGACTATTCCAGGCTTTAGCTACTTTAATCTGAATGTTTACCATCGCTCAGAAGTTGTTGCAGGTGCAGGTCCTAAAGGCGCAAGTGACGGTTGGCAGTTAACGCCTGTATGGAGAGTTGATTTTGGTGACACTGGTATTGTATTTGATGGCTATATAGATTGGATCTTCTCAGTTGATGATGAGATGCTAGATATATATGGTGGTAGAGTACATGCAGATAACATGGTCCACTTCAATCCACAACTTAAGTATCAATTTGCTGATTCAGGCTTCCTAGTGGGGATTGAGTACGATTATTGGAAAAATAAGTATGGTATTGACGGAATGGATCAAAACACTGGTTCTGTCATTGTTAAGTACCACTTCTAGACTTTAACCAATTCTAGAACCATCACTATCAAGCGAGCTGAAAGGCTCGCTTTTTATTTACCTGAAAAACGGAAAATAAAAAGAAACAGCTTCGCTGGAGCTAGATTACTCTTATGTCTATGAAGAGGCGGTAGTGCTCTATTCAACTGACTTGATGATAGTAAAGAGTAGGTAACGCTATTCTCTTCATATCGATTTGCTTTGTACTACTGAATTACAGGCATAAAAAAACCAGCTTTCGCTGGTTACTTCTCAATGAGTTATCTCAATTGAAAATTGGTTGCGGGAGCTGGATTACTCTTTATAAGGGCAGGGCAACGACCTTCGCCTAGCTTTTATAAAAGTTGAGCCCGACGAGCTACCATACTGCTCCATCCCGCGACTGAATTATAACTTTATAGATGTTTGATTCTTCTATAAAAGAATTGGTACAACTGAGTGGATTACTCTTACGAGGCAAAGAGTCCGACCCCAACCCCAACCCCAACCATGTCAAGGTAGTGCTCTAACCAACTGAGCTTAAGCTAAGTAGATGTTTAAATTCTTCTATAAAAGAATTGTTCGTGGGAGCTATATTATTCTTTTATAAGGGCAGGATAACGGTCTTCGCCAGTTTTTATAAAACATTGAGTTTGAATAAAAACACAAAAATTAGATATAAAAAAACCAGCTTTCGCTGGTTACTTCTCAATGAGTTATCTCAACTGAGAATTGGTACAACTGAGTGGATTCGAACCACCGACCCCTACCATGTCAAGGTAGTGCTCTAACCAACTGAGCTACAGTTGTATCGTGTTGCTGTCAAAATTGGTTGCGGGAGCTGGATTTGAACCAACGACCTTCGGGTTATGAGCCCGACGAGCTACCATACTGCTCCATCCCGCGTCCGTATTGAACGCATTAGTTGTTTGAATTCTACTAATAAAGAATTGGTTGCGGAAGCTGGATTACTCTTTATAAGGGCAGGGCAACGACCTTCGCCTAGCATTTATAAACAGTTGAGTCCGAGTAGCTTTTATACTGCTCCATCCCGCGTCCGTTTTACTTCTTAATAGATGTTTAGCTTCTTCTATAAAAGAATTGGTACAACTGAGTGGATTCGAACCACCGACCCCTACCATGTCAAGGTAGTGCTCTAACCAACTGAGCTACAGTTGTATCGTGTTGCTTTCAAATTGGTTGCGGGAGCTGGATTTGAACCAACGACCTTCGGGTTATGAGCCCGACGAGCTACCATACTGCTCCATCCCGCGTCCGATAAACGCATTAGTTGTTTTAATTCTACTAATAAAGAATTGGTTGCGGAAGCCAGATTACTTTTTATAAGGGCAGGGCAACGACCTTCGCCTAGCATTTATAAACAGTTGAGTCCGAGTAGCTTTTATACTGCTCCATCCCGCGTCCGTACTTTCTACAAGAGAACGCATTAAGTTATTTTGATTCGACTTAAAAAGAATTGGTACAACTGAGTGGATTCGAACCACCGACCCCTACCATGTCAAGGTAGTGCTCTAACCAACTGAGCTACAGTTGTATTGGTTGCGGGAGCTGGATTTGAACCAACGACCTTCGGGTTATGAGCCCGACGAGCTACCATACTGCTCCATCCCGCGTCCGATAAACGCTATAGTTGTTTTAATTCTACTAATTAAAGAATTGGTTGCGGGAGCTGGATTTGAACCAACGACCTTCGGGTTATGAGCCCGACGAGCTACCATACTGCTCCATCCCGCGTCCGTATTGAACGCATCAGTTGTTTGAATTCTACTAATAAAGAATTGGTTGCGGGAGCTGGATTTGAACCAACGACCTTCGGGTTATGAGCCCGACGAGCTACCATACTGCTCCATCCCGCGTCCGTATTGAACACATCAGTTGTTTTAATTCTACTAATAAAGAATTTGTTGCTGAAATAACAATTGAGTCAGAGTAGCTTTTATACTGCTCCATCCCGTATCTGTACTCTTTGCAACATCTTGTTCATTCGGCTAACGCCTTGGAACGAGCGCTATAGTAAGGGGGATAGTGCTTTGGTTGCAAGTAAAAAAATGGTTTTATTGTTTAAGCGGTGATTTGGTGTGCAACTCGCTCTTTTCTAGTACGAAAACTAGCTAAGAGGCGTAATTTCCTCCTAGCTAAATTGAAATGAGTGGGTCTAATATTTCAAGATTAGTGGCTTGTTTGGTCTTCTAATGCCGCCTTGCTAAAGCCTGACTTCTGAATGTATCTCAGTCTAAAGGCAAACAATACTGCTGCACTTGTTAAGCCTGCAATAAGTCCTATCCAGAATCCTTGTGCTCCCATCGCTGGAACAACCAGGTCGGTTCTTGCAAGTATATAGCCTATAACCATGCCTATACCCCAATAAGAGACGAGGGTGATATAGAATGCACTTCTAGTATCTTTATAGCCACGTAAAGCCCCCGCTGCGACGACCTGTACTGAATCAGATAACTGATAAAGTGCAGCAAAGAACATTAATGTACCCGCTAAAGAAACCACTTCAGGGTTATTATTATATAAGTGGGCTATTTCAGATCTAAAAAATACAGTAATAATTGCAGTAAACATAGCGAGTGCAAATGAGAGCATTAAGCCTACTTTGGTCACTAAGGCTGAGATTTCTCTTTTATCTTGCCCTAAGTAATAGCCAACACGTATTGATACGGCGATACCTATAGACAGTGGCAGCATAAATACGATGGATGAAAAGTTCAGTGCGATTTGATGTCCTGCCACGATATTTGCGCCAAGGGGGGCAAGTAATAGTGCGATAACAGCAAATAGACTCACCTCGAAGAACAGAGCCATAGCAATCGGGAAACCATGTTTAGTCATATCCCATATAGTATGCCAATGAGGCTTGTGGAAAGATTTAAATGGCGCGAGCTCTTTAAATCTTTTATGCAATTGCATATAGATGACCATAGCGATTAACATCGCCCAAAAAACCAGTGCGGTTGCAATGCCACAACCAGCACCGCCCATCGGCTCTATACCAAAGTGTCCATAGATAAAGATATAGTTGGCAGGTATGTTAACGGCTAGACCTACGAAGCCTATGACCATGGTTGGTAAGGTATAAGAGATCCCTTCGCTGCAACCTCTAAGTACTTGGTATAGTACGAAAGCGGGCACTCCCCAGGCAAAACCATCAAGGTAGCCAATACTTAATCTTGCTAATTCAGGTTCTAAATCCATCATTAAAAAGATCTTTTCAGCAAAACTGAGAAACACAATCACACCTATGCTGCCAATTATGGCAATATAAGCAGCTTGAAAGGCGAGTGGTTGTATGGCTTTTTGATTATTTGCACCATGGTGATGGGCAAAAACAGGGGTGAATGCGAGTAGTAACCCCTGAACAAAAAGCAATGCAGGTAACCACAAGCTAGTTCCTATAGCCACGGCAGCCATATCAACGGCACTGACTCTTCCAGCCATGACGGTATCGATAAAACCCATCATGGTTTGCGTTACTTGAGCGATCAATACAGGAAGTGCGAGTTGTATTAAACGTTTGGCCTGAAAGCCGAATTGATTCATGAAAACTGCCTTAAATACTAACGAGAGAGAAAATGTTTACAGGTATAGTTCAAGCCACGTGCGAAGTGGTTGCGATAAATAAGAAAGAAGGCTTAAATACGCTAGAGGTCGCTATGGAGCCGGATTTACGTGAAGGGCTCATAACAGGCGCAAGTGTTGCTAACAACGGAGTCTGTTTAACGGTTACACGAATTGCTGATGATAGGGTGTTTTTCGATGTAATGGAAGAGACCTTGAGCGTGACCAACCTCTCAGAATTACAAGTTGGCTTGCAAGTGAATATAGAGCGTTCTTTAACATTTGGAAGTGAGATTGGTGGCCACATACTTTCTGGCCATGTTCATACTCAAGCTAAGGTCTCTGAAATCAGCAATACAGATGAACACTTTAACATTAAACTAGACGTCGATAAAAAGTGGATGAATTACATTCTTTATAAAGGTTTTGTTGGTGTTAATGGCTGCAGTTTAACAGTGGGGGAGACAACAGAAGGGTCTTTCATGCTCCATCTGATCCCTGAAACATTGAAACTGACTAACTTAGATGCTGTGGCTGTGGGTGAGCGATTAAATATTGAGATAGACAGTCAAACACAAGCCATTGTTGACACTGTGGAGCGTGTACTCGCCCAAAGAGGTTTGTAACTCAGTTCAGTTAGCGCATAACTTGAACTTAAAGGTGGCGCAGTGACTAAAGTAGCTAATAAAGTCGTTAATATATTTGCTCGTCACCTGAGTCGATAAACAATTCTATTGTATGCCTAGCTTCATCTAAATGTAACCGCATGTGGATTGGGTTACAGCAGATCCTGCAATCATCATAATAATCTTGATCACCACTGGTGCCATCCACATCAATATGTTGATGGTGCCCACAATGGGGACAACTAATGGTCTGGGTTGCAAACTTCATAAAAACTCCTCGGTTTCTTCCAAGAAACATTAAGCTAAACGTTTCATCAACTCGCGCAGTTTCCTCTTGTGAGCGAGTGTAGAGAAAATCGTTACTGATCATATTCCGTCTATTTTTAAGCCCCCAAATAACCGGTTACTGTACGGCCGCCATCTACTGCGATAATTTGCCCTGATATATAGTGGCTATCTACCAAAAATTGCACTGTGTCCGCGATGTCTGAAGGTGCGCCGCATCGAGCTAATGGGATCTGTTTAATTATAGAATCTTGTGCGCCATTTTTACTATTTTCTGGCCATATTATTGCACCAGGAGCAACACCATTAACTCTTATCTCTGGGCCTAGCTCTTGTGCTAGAGAAAGCGTAGCCATCTGTAAAGCTGCTTTTGAGATAGAATACAAACCATGGTCTTTTAACGGCTTTGTCCCGTGTATATCGAGCAAGTTGATAATAGTGCCTTGATGTTTAGACAGTGATGTTGCAAGTTGTTGAGCAAGTAGGTAAGGGGCGAGTAGATTTATACTCAGAAGCCGCTGACAGTCATTGAAGTTCGCTGCTTCTAATGGCATGGGATAGAAGGCCGAAGCATTATTCACAAGTACAGCCAATGGGTAGTCTGCAGCTCGTTGTGCTAATTGCATAATGCCGAGTTCATTAGATAGCTCTGCTTGAACAATAACACTAGAGTTTTCTCTTAATCGATTAAACTCATTACATAAGGATTGAGCTTCACTGTGTGAATTTGAATAATGGATCAACACCTTGTAGCCGTTTGAATGTAACTTCCTTGCTATTACCCGTCCTATACGCTTAGCGCCCCCAGTTACCAATGCCCAACTTTCCATTTTTTATATTCTCCCAAACAATACATTCAAACTGTGAGTACACATTTATTCAAGGATTGAATTATCAGTGTTTATACAAAAAAGTAAATCAAAAGACACTTTTATATCTGCTGCAGCCGTTTGTCATAGCCCTCCTATGACGAATAATCATCTAGCAGTGAACTAGCCTTTATCATGCTCACTAATTGATACCATTTAATTAAATTCGAGGAATTAAACTAAGATGACTTTAAAATTTTAAATTCATGACATTAACACATCAATTACTGTCCAAATTAACACTAAAATGGCCATGACGATGCTTGCACTCGACATATAAAATCTCGTAGAATTGTCCGCTTGTGCCTTTGGTGAATAAGACTCTTGTAATGGCTTACCCCATAGGCGCTCTTAACTTTTAATTTAATTAGCAAGTGGCCCTACGTGGGGGTCACCACTGCATAAGGATTTTTCATGCCTGTTATTACACTTCCTGATGGAAGCAAACGTGAGTTTGCTAACCCGGTTTCTACTTTAGATGTTGCTGCCGATATTGGACCTGGTCTTGCTAAGGCTTGTATCGCTGGCCGTGTTAATGGTGAGCTTAAAGATGCTTGCGATATTATTGACACCGATTCAGAGTTGTCGATCATCACAGCAAAAGATGAAGCGGGCGTAGAAATACTTCGTCACTCATGTGCTCATCTACTCGGCCATGCATTCAAGCAATTATGGCCTGAAGCAAAGATGGCTATTGGCCCAGTTATCGATAATGGTTTCTACTATGATATCGACCTTGACCACAAGCTGACCCAGGAAGATATTGATGCGCTGCAAAAGCGTATGACTCAACTTGCTAAGACAGGTTATAAAGTCGAAAAGCGAGTCGGAAGCTGGCAAGTAGCCCGTGATACATTTGAAGCTCGCGGCGAAACATACAAGATGGAAGTCTTGGATGAAAACATCAGTAAAGATGACGAGCCTGCGTTATATCATCATGAAGAGTATGTTGATATGTGCCGCGGCCCTCATGTACCGAACATGAAGTTCTGTCAGAATTTTAAACTGATGAGTGTGGCTGGAGCATATTGGCGTGGCAACTCAGACAATAAGATGTTGCAACGTGTCTATGGCACTGCTTGGGCAGACAAAAAAGCACTGAAAGTACACCTTAATCGTCTAGAAGAAGCGGCTAAACGTGATCATCGTAAGATTGGTAAGCAGCTAGACCTTTATCATATGCAAGAAGAAGCGCCAGGTATGGTGTTTTGGCATAATGATGGCTGGAGCATATTCCTTGAACTTGAAAGGTTCATTCGTCAGAAGCTAGGTCAGTACACATACCAAGAAGTTAAAGGTCCTCTGATGATGGACCGTGTACTTTGGGAACGTTCTGGTCACTGGGATAAGTACTCAGAAGCCATGTTCACGACTAACTCAGAAAATCGTGAATATGCAATTAAACCGATGAACTGCCCTGGTCACGTACAAATTTTCAATCAGGGTCTTAAATCCTATCGTGATCTACCATTACGTATGGCCGAATTTGGTTGTTGTCACCGTAACGAGCCATCAGGTTCGCTACATGGCTTAATGCGTGTTCGTGGTTTCACCCAAGATGATGCACACGTATTTTGTACCGAAGATCAAGTTCAGCAGGAAGTGAGTGCTTGTATCAAGATGGTTTACGATACTTATGAAACTTTCGGTTTTAAAGATATCGTGGTTAAGCTATCGACTCGTCCAGAAAAACGTATCGGTGATGATGATATGTGGGATAGAGCTGAAGAGGCGCTAAAACAAGCGCTTGCTGCGAATGAGATTGAATTTGAAATCTTACCTGGTGAAGGTGCATTCTACGGTCCTAAGATTGAGTTTACACTTCATGACTGTCTAAATCGTGCATGGCAGTGTGGTACGGTTCAGCTTGATTACGCTTTGCCGGGTCGTCTTGGTGCAACTTATGTTGCCGAAGATAACAGTCGTCAAACGCCAGTAATGATCCATCGTGCAATTTTAGGTTCATTAGAGCGTTTTATCGGTATTCTTATCGAGGAATATGCAGGCAAATTCCCAGCTTGGTTAGCTCCACAACAAGCCGTTGTCATGAATATTACTGACAAACAGTCAGATTATGTCGATGAAGTGGTCAATTTATTAAAAGAAAGTGGAATTCGTGCCTCTAAAGACTTGAGGAATGAGAAAATAGGCTTTAAAATACGTGAGCATACCTTAAGGCGTGTACCTTATTTATTGGTCGTAGGCGATCAAGAAATGGAAAATAAGGAAGTTGCGGTGCGAACCAGAGATGGTGTTGACTTAGGCAAAATGCGAATCGAAGATTTCGCCGCCAAGCTCAACAAACAAATTTCGCTCCGTAGTCTCAATTTGTTGGAGGATTAGGTCATAAAGATCAAAAAAGCAGCAGGGCGCCAGGCGGCCCCGAATAGAATAAACGAACTCATCACAGGCGTTCAGCAAGTACGTTTGAACGGTCTAGAAGGTGAGCCACTTGGATTACTCTCAATGAGAGAGGCACAGGAACTCGCTGACGAAGCAGGTGTAGATCTTGTTGAAATTAGTCCTAACGCTGAGCCGCCGGTTTGCCGTATAATGGACTACGGAAAGTTCCTTTTCGATAAAGCGAAAGCTCAAAAGGAACAAAAAAAGAAGCAGAAAATCGTGCAGGTGAAGGAAATTAAATTCCGTCCCGGTACTGATGAAAACGATTACCAGGTAAAACTACGCAACCTGACTCGTTTTCTAACTGACGGTGACAAAGCGAAAGTAACGCTGCGTTTTCGTGGTCGTGAGATGGCTCACCAAAGTCTTGGTATGAAACTTTTGAATCGTATCAAAGATGATTTGGCTGAGATAGCAGTAGTTGAGTCTTTCCCGAAAATGGAAGGGCGTCAAGCTGTGATGGTACTCGCGCCGAAAAAGAAATAGTAAGGCCAACCTAAAAGTAGCAGAGGTCTGTTAAGGTCTCTGTTCGCCTTGCGTTTTATTAATGTCCCAATGCGGAGTTTTAGCAATGCCTAAAATGAAAACAGACAAGGGTGTAGCGAAGCGCTTTAAAAAAACTGCTAATGGTTTTAAGCGTAAGCAAGCCCATTTACGTCATATTTTGACAAAGAAGAGCACTAAGCGTAAACGTCACTTACGTGCAAAATGTCAAGTATCTAAATCTGACCTGCCTGCAATTGCACGTCAACTACCATACGCTTAATTAAAGGAGCAATGAACAATGCCTAGAGTTAAGCGTGGTGTAACCGCTCGTGCTCGTCACAAGAAAGTACTAAAACTAGCCAAAGGTTATTACGGAGCTCGCTCACGTACTTACCGTGTTGCTAAGCAAGCAGTAACTAAAGCTGGTCAATATGCTTACCGTGATCGTCGTCAGAAGAAACGTCAATTCCGTCAACTTTGGATTGCACGTATCAATGCGGCCGCTCGTCAAAATGGTCTGTCATACAGCCGTTTCATTAATGGTTTGAAGAAAGCCTCTATTGAAATCGATCGTAAGATCTTGGCTGATATTGCTGTTTTTGACAAAGTTGTATTTACAACTTTAGTTGAGAAAGCAAAAGAAGCATTAGCTAAGTAATTAGTTAGTACATCTATTAAAAAAGGACCTTCGGGTCCTTTTTTTGTACCTGAAATTTGGATACTTGATGATGGATGTATCAAATGACAGGCAAAAAAATAGTAGGCGTTTGCCTACTATTCTAATGTTTTATAGTTATTGATGGCTACTTTGAATCTAAGTAACGCTCGGCATCTAATGCTGCCATACAACCGGTGCCGGCTGATGTGATAGCTTGACGATAGTGCTGATCCATAACATCACCTGCTGCGAAGACACCTTCAATGCTTGCTTGGGTTGCGTTACCGTTAAGTCCACTCTGAACTTTGATGTAACCGTTATTCATCTCTAGCTGGCCTTCAAACATACCAGTATTTGGGCTATGACCGATTGCAACGAATACACCCATAAGTTCTAGCTCTTTAATAGCACCATCTTTTGTGCTCTTCATTTTGAGCCCTGTCACGCCCATTTCATCGCCAACAACCTCATCGAGAGTGTTGTCTAAATGAAGAATGATATTGCCGTTTTCAACCTTATCCATAAGACGCTTGGTTAAGATCTTTTCGCTACGAAATGTGTCTCTGCGGTGAATTAAGTGAACTTCTGAGGCGATATTGCTTAAGTAAAGTGCTTCTTCAACAGCAGTATTACCGCCACCTATGACTGCAACCTTTTGGTTACGGTAGAAGAAACCATCACAAGTCGCACATGCTGATACGCCTTTACCTTTAAAGGCTTCTTCTGAGTCGAGGCCTAAGTACATGGCTGAAGCGCCAGTTGAGATGATCAGTGCATCACAAGTAAATTCGCCATTGTCACCCGATAACTTGAACGGACGGACACTTAGATCAACTGAATGAATATGATCGAAAAGTATCTCAGTATCAAATTTCTCTGCATGTTTCTGCATACGCTCCATCAATGCTGGACCGGTAAGGTCATCCGCATCACCTGGCCAATTTTCTACTTCTGTGGTGGTAGTAAGCTGCCCACCTTGCTGTAAACCTGTTATTAAAACTGGTTTTAAGTTTGCGCGAGCGGCATATACTGCAGCTGTGTAACCTGCTGGTCCTGAACCTAAAATCAATAATTCACAGTGTCTAACTTGACTCATTCTTTTCTCCGTGCGGTTTAGCAAATTGCTGCGATTTTATGGGATTTCCTAGACGGGGTAAAGGCAATCTTTCAGATTGTCCTAATCGAAAAAAGGGAGCCTAGGCTCCCTTTGGTCATCACTACTAATATCAATAATTAGTTAAGAAGAATTTTTGGATCAACAAACTCTAAGTTCAAGGCTTCAGCGACTTCTTTACATGTGATCTTTCCGTGCATGACGTTTAGACCGTTAAGAAGATGCTTATCTTGTAATAAAGCGGCTCTGTAACCAAGATCGGCAAGCTTGATGATGTACGGTAATGTGGCGTTGTTAAGCGCAAATGTGGAAGTTCGAGCTACTGCACCTGGCATGTTAGCCACACAGTAATGCACAACTTCATCAACAATATAAGTTGGATCCTGATGAGTTGTGGCATGTGAAGTTTCAATACAACCACCTTGATCGATAGCAACATCGACAATGGCTGAGCCTGGCTTCATTTTAGCGATATGCTCTTTAGTGACCAGTTTAGGTGCTGCAGCACCTGGAACCAGTACGCCACCAATGACAAGATCAGCTTCAAGTACGTGCTTCTCAATGGCATCGGCTGTTGAATAGATAGCCTTTACCTTGTTATCGAACTGAGCATTTAAACGACGTAGGGCGTCGATGCTACGGTCCAAGATAACGACGTCAGCGCCAAGACCAACAGCCATTTGTGCAGCGTTAGTCCCTACCATGCCGCCACCAATAATGACGACTTTAGCTGGTTCTACACCTGGAACGCCGCCAAGTAGCATACCGCGGCCACCCATTGACTTTTCAAGTGCCATTGCACCCGCTTGGATTGACATTCGACCTGCTACTTCTGACATAGGTGCTAGAAGAGGCAGGGCACCACGGTCATCGGTCACAGTTTCATAAGCGATACAAACTGATCCACTTTTGATTAAATCTTCAGTTTGTGGCAAATCTGGAGCCAAGTGAAGGTAGGTAAATAACAGTTGATCTTCACGTAACATAGCACGTTCAACTGCCTGTGGCTCTTTTACCTTAACGATCATTTCAGCCTTTGCGAATACCTCAGCTGCAGTGGCTAATATAGATGCCCCAACATCTATATAGTCTTGATCTGTAAAACCAATTCCGTTACCAGCATTCGTTTCAATGAACACTTCATGACCTTTAATTGTCAATTCACGAACACTTGAAGGAACCATTCCAATACGATACTCGTGGTTTTTGATTTCTTTAGGTACACCAATTATCATCTTCGAGCCTCAATATGCATAAAAACCCATGTTATATGGGTTTAATTGTTATTTTGTCGTGTCCTGAACGTGATTGTTTCAGGGAAATCTAGTATAGTAGTTCTTCAGTAGTATATGCTGCTGAACTTTTGACATACGTAGTGAAATATATTGTTTTAGTGATAAAGCAAGGTTGAAAATATGCTTAATAATAAAAAGAGTCCTATAAAAGACTTAGATCGTATAGATCGAAACATACTTAATGAGTTACAAACAGATGGGCGCATTTCTAATGTAGAACTGTCTAAACGAGTAGGTCTAAGTCCCACTCCTTGTCTCGAGAGAGTTAAACGACTCGAGAAGCAAGGGTATATCAATGGATATACCGCATTAGTAAATCCCCATTTCTTGGGGGCATCTTTACTTGTGTTTGTGGAGATAACGCTGAATCGTGATAGTTCAGAGGTATTTGATAAGTTTAATCGTGCGGTTCAGTTATTAGATGACATTCAAGAATGTCATCTCGTTTCAGGAGATTTCGACTATTTGTTGAAAACCCGCGTGTCAGATATGTCCGCTTATCGTCGCTTGTTAGGTGAGACTTTACTGAGATTGCCATCGGTTTCCGACACTCGTACCTATGTAGTGATGGAAGAAGTTAAGCAAACTAATAAAGTAGCAATCAACGTTACTGCTGAATCAGTTTAAACTGCAGCAGTATCAAACTAAAAAGGAGCCAACTATGGCTCCTTTTTCATTTCGCACAGAAATCGTCCACTAGGATTAATTATCATAAAGATATTGGCTAAAACAGGCTAAAACGCTGCAAACACTTGGCATATTTGATATCTTAGCCATACCTGTCTTCATCTTTTTTGTGGGTTTTCATTTGGCTAAGGGAAATAGTGTTAAAACACTCAGCGGAGTACAACGTCTTTTAGAGGGGAGTCTCATTTTATGTTGTATGCTGGCAACGTATATCCTTCTTTCACTCAGTAGTTTCGACTCTTCTGATCCAGGTTGGAGTCAATCTAATTTCGAAGGTGATATCCAAAACGTCACAGGTGCCGTAGGTGCCTGGTTAGCCGATGTGTTGTTCTATTTCTTTGGATATACCGCTTATATTATCCCCGTTATTGTCGCGTTAACCGGTTGGCTATTATTTAAACGCACGCACAAATTATTAGAAATTGATTACTTTTCAGTAGGACTCAGATTGATTGGCTTCCTGCTTATTGTGTTTTGCCTTGCGGCGCTTGGTAGTATGAATGTCAATGATATTTATGAATTCTCTGCCGGAGGTGTGTCGGGGGATGTTATCCGTGATGCAATGTTGCCTTATTTCAATCAGCTGGGTACGACTTTACTATTAATGTGTTTTGTTGGTGCTGGTTTCACCTTATTGACCGGTATTAGCTGGCTTACTGTTATCGATTTAACTGGCTCATGTGTGATCTGGTTGTTTAATTTTATCCGTAAGCTTCCTGAAAAGTTACAAGGTCGTACTAGGGAAACAGAGGATACCCAAGGCTTTATGTCTGTTTTTGATAAATTCAAAGAAAGACGTGAACGTCGAAATGAAATTGAAGCGAGTAATGAACTCGAACAGTTTGATGAAGCAACAGATGAGCAAAGTGTTTATTCCGTTAATAGTGAGCGTGTCGAGCCTCAAATTGCTGCACAAACTGACAGCGATGATACGAATATACGTTTTAGAACAGAAGATTCACAACCAGAACGTATTGTCTCTCAAGGTAATGATGAAACAAGTATAGATTTTGACATTAAATCCTCAACAGGGGCAGTGACTCAAAGCGAGCGTGAGACGCTAACTAAGACTAAACCTGCCGTTCAGGAGTCAGCTAAAATTGTTGATGGGATTGTGGTTTTACCCGGTCAAAATGTGGACCAGCCCAAACAGCCAATCACGCCACTGCCATGTATTACCTTATTGGACGTCCCTAACAGAAAGAAAAACCCAATCAGTCGGGAGGAGCTCGATCAGGTAGGTGCCTTAGTTGAATCTAAGCTGGCAGATTTTAATATTGTCGCTAAAGTCATGGGGATATTTCCAGGTCCTGTGGTGACTCGGTTTGAGTTAGATTTAGCACCAGGTGTTAAAGCATCCAAGATAACCAATTTATCTAAGGATTTAGCTCGCTCCTTGTTAGCTGAAAGTGTCCGTGTTGTAGAGGTTATTCCAGGTAAGGCTTATGTGGGAATAGAATTGCCTAATAAGTTCCGTGAAACTGTGTTTATGCGTGACGTGCTAGACAGTAAAGCATTTGAAGATAACGCTTCCCACTTGAGTATGGTGCTTGGGCAAGATATCGCCGGCGATCCCGTTGTCGTCGATTTAGGTAAAATGCCCCATCTACTTGTCGCAGGTACGACAGGGTCAGGTAAATCAGTGGGGGTCAACGTTATGATCACCAGCCTGCTTTATAAGTCTGGTCCTGATGATGTTCGCTTTATCATGATAGATCCAAAAATGTTGGAGCTATCTGTGTATGAAGGTATTCCACACCTATTGTGTGAAGTGGTCACCGATATGAAAGAGGCGGCTAATGCACTACGTTGGTGTGTTGGTGAGATGGAGCGCCGTTATAAACTGATGTCTGCACTCGGTGTTCGTAACTTGAAAGGCTATAACGCTAAGATTAAAGAGGCTAAAGCGTCTGGTTCGCCCATTGTCGATCCTTTATGGAAGTCATCTGACAGTATGGAGCCAGAAGCCCCTGAACTGGAAAAGTTGCCTTCGATTGTGGTTATCGTCGATGAATTTGCCGATATGATGATGATCGTTGGCAAGAAAGTCGAAGAGCTGATTGCACGTATTGCGCAAAAAGCGCGAGCTGCGGGTATTCATTTGATTTTGGCGACTCAAAGACCATCAGTAGATGTCATAACCGGACTGATTAAAGCCAATATTCCCACACGTATGGCGTTCCAGGTATCTAGCCGAATAGATTCCCGTACCATTTTGGATCAGCAAGGCGCTGAAACCTTACTCGGGATGGGTGACATGCTCTATCTGCCCCCAGGAACCAGTGTGCCCATTCGTGTTCATGGTGCGTTTATTGATGATCATGAGGTCCATGCCGTCGTTGCTGATTGGCATCGCCGCGGCAAACCTCAGTATATTGAAGACATTTTACAGGGATCGGCAGAAGGCGAACAAGTATTGCTTCCAGGTGAAGCCAGTGAGTCCGATGATGATACCGATGTACTTTATGATGAAGCTGTGGCCTTTGTGACTGAAACACGCCGAGGTTCAATTTCAAGTGTGCAACGTAAATTCAAAATTGGCTATAACCGAGCGGCACGTATTATCGAACAGATGGAATCTCAGGGAGTGGTTAGCTCTCAAGGTCATAATGGTAATCGTGAGGTGCTTGCGCCGCCTCCACCGAAAACATATTAATAAGCCTGTAGCCTAGAGTGTTAATTTTATCGATTAAACCACTGGCTCAGGGATAAAGCATTTTGTATAAAGGAATAACTATGAAAAAGTGTCTGACCTTAATGACCATGGCTTTGCCATTTATGTTGTCGAGCATCGCCATAGCCGATGAGTCATCAGCATTAAAAGAAAAGCTGATTGAAGTTGCGACATTAAAGGCTAATTTTAGCCAGGTTGTCACAGATATAAATGGCAAAGAGATCCAAAATGGCAAAGGGGTGTTCGCCCTAGCTTACCCTAACAAGTTCTATTGGCACCTCACTGAGCCAGATGAGTCACTCATCGTTGCTGATGGCACTGACGTATGGATTTACAATCCGTTCGCTGAGCAAGTGTCAGTGATGGATCTCAACCAAGCTATTACAGCGTCACCTATAGCACTACTCGTGCATCGTGATGAAGCGACCTGGTCACAATATTCAGTGACATATAAAGATACTTGTTTTGACATAAAGCCTAAAAGTATTGATGCGGGTGTCGAATCTGTACAAGTTTGCTTTGATGATAAGACATTAACCAAGATGGTACTTCAAGATCAGCAGGGCAATGTGAGCAGTTTTCAGTTATCGCAGCAAGAGCCAATTGCTGCACAAGAGATGTCTTTATTTAAATTTACCCTTCCTGAAGATGTTGATATAGATGATCAACGTTTAAACGCTGCTAATTAAATGAGTAAAAGATAAGTGTCTAGTTTCAGCTTTGATTTCGCCCCGGACTTTAGGCCTTTGGCTGCGCGTATGCGTCCACAAGAGCTGTCACAATATATCGGTCAGTCTCATTTATTGGCAGAGGGAAAGCCACTTCGTAAAGCACTCGAAGCAGGCCGCGCTCATTCAATGATGTTGTGGGGACCACCTGGTACGGGGAAAACCACACTAGCGGAACTTGTTGCTCACTATTCTAATGCCCATGTAGAACGCATTTCTGCCGTGACCTCAGGTGTTAAAGAGATCAGAACCGCTATTGAGCATGCCAAGAATGTGGCAGAGTCCCGTGGTCAACGTACCTTGCTTTTTGTCGATGAGGTCCACAGGTTTAATAAAAGCCAGCAAGATGCATTCTTACCTTTTATTGAAGATGGTACGGTAATTTTTATCGGAGCGACGACTGAAAACCCTTCATTTGAAATCAATAATGCTTTGTTATCACGAGCGCGTGTCTATCTGATTAAGAGACTGACCAATGAAGAGATCGTAGACATTGTTAGGCAGGCATTGAACGATGACGAGCGTGGCCTTGGTAAAAGGCAGTTTAACATCCCAGATCCAGTGGCCAAAAAGCTGGCCAATGTATGTGATGGTGATGCACGTAAAGCCCTTAACTTAATTGAATTGATGAGTGACATGATTGCCGATGGCGAGTCATTCACCGAACAGATGATCATCGAAGTTGCCGGTCAACAGCTTGCGGGGTTCGATAAGAATGGCGATCAGTTTTACGATCTCATATCCGCGGTACACAAATCGATTAGAGGCTCGGCTCCCGATGCTGCTCTGTATTGGTTTTGTCGTATGTTGGAGGGTGGCTGTGATCCCCTGTATATTGCTCGTAGATTGCTAGCCATAGCATCTGAAGATATTGGCAATGCCGATCCCGTAGCCATGACTGTCGCAATCAATGCTTGGGAATGCTTTCACCGAGTTGGTCCCTCTGAGGGAGAGCGAGCTATCGCACAGGCCATAATCTATCTCGCCAGTGCGCCTAAGAGTAATGCTGTTTATACGGCATTTAAAGCGGCTAGACAATTAGCCCGTGAAACGGGTCAAGAGCCAGTACCTGAACATTTAAGAAACGCACCTACTCAGTTAATGCAAGATCTCGGTTATGGGGAAGGGTATCGATATGCCCACGATGAACCCAATTCCTACGCGAGTGGGGAATGTTATTTCCCAGAAGGTCTTGCCAATAGCCGCTTTTATTACCCAACAGAGCACGGATTTGAAAAAAGAATTAAAGCAAAGTTAGAGCAGCTTTCTCAGCTTGACAAGGACAGTGAGATCAAACGGTATGAATAATATTCTATTTGTGGCCTTAGGAGGATCAATTGGTGCAGTTTTTCGCTATATGATCTCAATATTGATGGTTCAGCTATTTGGCTCGGCTTTTCCTTTTGGTACACTATTAGTCAATATCCTTGGCTCTTTTATGATGGGCATCATTTATGCCTTAGGTCAGGTCAGTGAAGTCAGTCCTGAAATTAAAGCTTTGGTCGGTGTAGGGCTATTAGGAGCACTCACCACATTTTCTACTTTTTCCAACGAAACTTTGTTATTGATCCAAAGTGGTGCTTGGTTAAAGGCTTTTTTTAATATCGCTCTGAACCTTTGCCTGTGTATTTTCATGGTCTACTTGGGACAGCAGTTGGTTTTTTCTCGCATTTAACTATTAAGAATATAAAACATGTTAGATCCAAAATTTTTGCGTAACGAATTAGAAGTAACGGCCGAGCGTCTTGCTACCCGCGGTTTTATTCTGGATGTTGAACGTCTCAGTAAATTAGAGGAAAAGCGTAAGTCACTGCAGGTGGCTACCGAAGAGCTACAAGCCTCCCGTAATGCGATTTCGAAATCTATCGGCCAAGCTAAAGCCAAAGGTGAAGATGTTGCACCTATCATGGCACAAGTGGGTGACTTGGGCGCAGAGTTAGATGCTAAGAAAGCCGAGCTTGCCGAGTTACTCTCTGAGCTAAATGCTATCGCTATGAGCGTACCTAATGTACCTGATGAGTCTGCACCCATTGGCGCAGATGAAAGCGAAAATGTTGAAGTTCGTCGTTGGGGTACACCAAGAGAATTTGATTTTGAAGTGAAAGATCACGTCGCATTAGGTGAAGCTCTAGGTGGGTTAGATTTTAAAACAGCAGTTAAAATTAGCGGCACACGCTTCATTATTATGCAAGGGCAGATTGCTCGCATGCATCGTGCGCTCGCACAGTTCATGTTAGATCTTCATACCGAGCAACATGGTTACACTGAGACTTATGTGCCATTACTGGTGAATGAAGAAAGCTTGATGGGAACGGGTCAGCTACCGAAATTTGGTGAAGACTTATTCCACACTAAACCAGCAACTGAAGAAGGACAAGGCCTGAGCCTTATTCCTACTGCAGAAGTGCCTTTGACCAATATAGCCCGTGATTCCATTATTGATGAAGATGATTTACCCGTTAAATTGACCGCTCATACGCCTTGTTTCAGAAGCGAAGCAGGTTCATACGGTCGTGATACTCGCGGTCTAATTCGCCAACATCAATTTGATAAAGTTGAATTAGTACAGCTGGTTAAGCCAGAAGACTCTATGGCTGCACTGGACGCGCTAACCGGACACGCTGAAACTGTTTTACAAAAACTAGTCCTACCATACCGTACTGTGATCTTATGTACTGGCGACATGGGTTTTGGTGCGAGTAAGACATTTGATATCGAGGTTTGGTTACCTGCACAGGATACATTCAGAGAGATCTCGTCTTGTAGCAATATGCAAGATTTTCAGGCTCGTCGTATGCAAGCGCGTTACAAGGCCAAATCAGCCAAGAAACCAGCATTATTGCATACATTAAATGGCTCAGGTTTAGCGGTGGGTCGTACGTTAGTGGCTGTACTTGAAAACTATCAGAATGAAGATGGAAGCATCACAGTACCGGACGTATTACGTCCATACATGAATGGACTTGAAAAAATCGGCTAAGCCTATTGTTATGAGACCCATGGTATTGTTAGTTTGAATAATAGGTGGGTTTCATTTCAAGTATTTTGTCCTCGGTGGCGTTACTGTTCTAGTAGGGACTGTTAAGATAAAGTGTGGCCAAACTAGAAGACTAGAATAATAAAAATCTGGATATTAATACCATGGACAGTGGTTGGCGCTATTTTCAATGGCTTACCTATTTAGTGATCATCTGTGTATTTGGCGGAATTATGTTTGCTACATTTGGCGAAGCCGCAATAATTATTTTAAAAAATATTGTTTAATAAAAAGCCTCTAACGTTATGGTTAGAGGCTTTTTTTATGACCGATCACATCTTTATACTGATGGGTATTACAAACACTTTGCCGGTTTTGGCAGGCCTGCAATCTTAGTGGCTTGTTTCGCAGGCCCCATAGGAAAAAGTGTATAAAGGTATTTTGAGTTGCCTTTGTCGGCCCCGAGCTTCTGGCCAACAGCTTTTACTAGTATGCGAATAGCGGGACTGGTCTTAAATTCTAGATAGAAATCGCGCACGAAAAGTATCACTTCCCAGTGTGCTTCTGTTAACTCAATCTCTTCTTTATTGGCGATGATCTTAGCAATACCTTCATTCCAATCACCGACTTGTTTCAAGTAACCTTGATGATCGGTTGCTATTTGTTTGTCTTGATATGTTATCTGGTTTACCAAGTGATCACCTTTTTATGTATTAGGGTTTGTTCTACAAATTGATTATGTTCGATCTGTGTATAAGCAGCTAGGAGCTTCTCTAGACCGCGGGCTTGCACGTCAGTTTTAAGCAGAAAAACAGTCTTATCATTTAACCGGCTCTTCCATTTTTGTATAAGGAGAGCGTTAACGCCATTACCGGAAAACATAAAGCTATCTTCTACAGCCGCATACTTGAGTGCACAATCTAAGGCTCTGTCTTGACCGGGTGAGGTTTGAATATGATGTAAAATCATTAGAAAACGAGTACCTCATCGGCTAGCTGAATATGATCTGAAATTGTCTGAGTGTCTGCGATAGTGAGAGCGATAGTTAATTCTGCTTCTGATAGTCCGAACTGTGCAAGTGAATCAGAGCAAACGAGTACCGTATCAATATCGTAGAGTGACAATGCGCCAAATGTTGCAATGTAATCTTTGGCACCGGCCTGTTCAGGCTTTTGCTTAGGAAGCAGATTTAATACCCCTTCATCCATAAAGATTAAACTGACTTCTTGCTCGAAGCTTGCACTTAATAGCGCAAGATCTAGCGCTTCTCGACCCTGGGCTGTCCCATGAGGGGCGCGGCGAAAAATAATGGTTATTTTTTTCATTAAAAACTTACCACTCGATCGGCTTTCTCTATTCCTGTCACTAATTCACCTAGGCCACCCATAATGAAAGGAGCTTGCATGTTCCAGTGGCTGAGCTGGCTTTCGTTTGCTTCTGTTTCTGAAATGATCCCGCGCCTTAGCGCTGCCGATACACAGTTGACTAACTGGAGATCATACTCAGTCGCTAGCGAGCGCCATGCTTGTGTAATGTCATATTCGTCAGATGCGGGGCTATTAAATGTATTAGTGTTATAGACACCATCTTGATAAAAAAAGATCCGTATGATCTCATGACCCATCTCGAGAGCGGATTTTGCGAAGAGGTAGGCATTATAACTGGCGGAACTTGCGTACGCTGCACCGTTAACCTGAATGATAAATTTGCTCATGACAAAAAAAATGGCCCTAAAAGTAGGACCATTTTAACTCAATTAAATTTAATTGGTATTAGTCATCGTTGCCGATGCCCATTAAATGCAGAAGGCTGATGAACAGATTGAGAAAATCTAGGTAAAGCGAGATAGTTGCGCGGATATAGTTAGTTTCACCACCGTTAACGATGCGGCTTGTATCGTACAAGATAAAACCTGTCATTAGCAGCGCAATCCCAGCGTTAAGTGCCATAAACACCATACCGTTACCCAGGAACATGTTAACCAGCAAACCAACCACCATGATGACTAGGCCAGCAATTAGAAAGCCTCTCATGAAAGAGAAATCTTTCTTGGTGGTAATAGCATAACCAGATAAGGTAACAAAAATGATTGAGGTTAATCCCAGCGCTTGCATGATCAGTTGTGGTCCGTTAGCCATACCGGCGTAATGGTTCAAGATATAACCCAGTGAAGCGCCTTGCATACCGGTAAATGCGAATACCCAGAAGATCCCGGCACTGGAGTCGGCCTTTTTTAGGGTAACAAATAATAACACTAAACTACCGATTGATAATCCAAGTGACATCATCGGCCCGATAGCCAAAGCCATTGCCAAACCTGCACATACCGCAGAGAAAGCTAACGTCATCGAAAGTAGCATATAAGTGTTTTTTAGAAGCTTATTCACTTCCAGTGTGGAAGCTCCTGTTGAATACATTGTTTGTTGCGTCATAAATCTCTCCAGTGACCCTTGAAATCGAGTGTTTTTCTTGATGCTTGTAATTAGATAGTGATTAAGTGAAAGAGTTCCATGTTCTTTGATTAACCCCTATACATGTAGGCAAGTAATTGAATCATACCTTAGCTTGGTAGGGGGTTAAAGTCACAAAGTGTATTTTGCCTCTTCAAGTGGCAAATTATGCGAGCGTTTCCCTATTTATAGAAACCAATCATGGTGTAGCTTCTTACTGTCGCCTAAATAATCGAGTACCCAAGACATGGCTGGCGATTTATTTGCGCCATTCCAAGCCATACAACATGGGCTAGGGGCCTTAGGTCGCTCTATCTCTTTCTGTATTAAGGCGCCTGTTTTGATAAATGGCTCGGCAAAGTGCAAAGGGATATAACCAATCCCCAAGCCTTCACGAAAACAATTAATGGCTCGGATCCAATCAGGAACCACTAAGCGTCTTTGATTTTCTAACAACCAAGTCATTCGTTTGGGGATCTCTCGAGAAGTATCCTCAAGACAAATAGTGGGGTATTCACGTAGTTCATCATCCATGAGTGGTCTATCTATCTGAGCTAAAGGATGCTTCTTGCTGACAATAAAGGCCCACTCTATTTCACCCATATCTCTGAAATGATAATCTCCGCCGACAGGGATAGCAGTCGTGGCCCCGATAGCAATATCACTACGACCACTGGCAATTGACTCCCAAACGCCATTGAAGACTTCAATACGGATAATTAGTTCTATATTTGTAAAATTACGGTAAAAGTCAGCAATGAGTACACTGATCTTGTCTGCCCTGACTATATTATCAAATGCTATAGAAAGAGTAGGTTGCCAACCATTTGCAATACGCTTGGTATCATCTTTTATTGCTGCCATATTAGTCAGCACCTTGCGAATTTGTTTAACAAAATGCTCACCTGCAGGTGTTAAACTCACACTGCGATGATGGCGTTCAAATAAACTGACGCCTAAATCGCTTTCTACTTGTTTTACTGCATAACTGACTGCTGAAGGTACTTTGTGCAATTTGTTAGCTGCAGCCGTGAAACTACCTACCCGCGCGACCATATCGATTAGTTGCATAGATTGTTCAGAAAGCATACTCGCATTTCCCTGCTGTGAGTTTTTTTGAAGGCTGATATCAAAATTAAACGTTTCACTTCAATTTAGCAAGTGTTTAGACTGCGCAGCCCATTAATTATCTTTAGACTTTATCAGTAGTTATTTTTATGAATTCAGTATCCGATACCAAATATTATTTTTTCCTATCTTACTTAGCTTTACTTAGCATGCTAGGTTTTATTGCAACCGATATGTACTTACCTGCATTCAAAGCAATCGAAATCAGTATGCAGGCAACACCATCTCAGATCGCCAGTTCATTAACAAGCTTCCTGGCTGGTTTAGCCATCGGCCAGTTACTCTACGGGCCTTTAGTTCAACGCATAGGTAAACGTTATGCGTTACTTGTAGGCTTATTCATCTTCGCCATCGCCAGCTTTTCAATTGCATCGAGTGAATCTGTGCTGGCATTTAATATCTCTCGTTTCTTCCAAGCTCTGGGTGCCTGTAGTGCCGGAGTTATCTGGCAAGCGATTGTTATTGAAAAATATGACGCTGCCAAAGCGCAAAATGTGTTCTCTAATATCATGCCGCTGGTTGCCTTGTCTCCGGCGTTAGCACCTTTGCTAGGTGCATTTGTATTGGATATCACGGGTTGGCAGAGCATATTTTTACTGCTGACAGGTTTAGCCGTGATTTTAATGCTAATGACTTTCGTGTTTGTTCCTAAAGAAAAAAAACCTACTGGTACAGAAGCCAAGCCATCAGTAATGTCATATTGGGGTTTACTCAATAATCCTAAATATTTAGGCAACGTGATCATATTCGGTGCTTGTTCAGGTGCATTTTTTGCGTACTTGACCGTTTGGCCGATAGTGATGGAGCAGCATGGATTTGCTGCAAAAGAGATAGGTTTAAGCTTTATACCACAAACAATTATGTTCATTGTGGGTGGCTATGCCAGCAAAACCTTGATCAGAAAAGTGGGGGTTGAATCCGCGTTATCTGCACTATTAAGCTTATTTGCAATTTGTGTTGTCGCAATCATCGCTAGCACGCTTGTTTTCTCATTCAGCAGCATTCTGCCTCTGTTAATCTCATTTTCAGTTCTAGCGGCCGCCAATGGTGCAATATATCCAATTGTGGTTAACAGTGCTTTACAAGAGTTTACTCAGCATGCGACAAAAGCTGCTGGTTTGCAGAACTTCTTGCAGATCAGCATCGCCTTTGGCGCGTCAAGTCTAGTGGCTATGTGGGCATCATTGGGTGAGCTGGCAATAGGCTGGGGGATATTGCTTTGCTCTGTCGGTGTACTATTGGGCTATCTACTTAGGAAAAATAGTTCTTGGTCACAAGTAAGAGCAAACTTTGTTACGATCGATCCTGCTCGAATTGCAATTAACTGTGATGAGAACGAACCTAAGTAATCAATAGCAGTTAAAAGGCAGTTAAATAATAGACGAATAGCGACAATATTGAGCGGTCAGTCACTTAGTTAGGCTTTATGGTTAAAAAGTTTATTTAAGCACTTTACAAGTTCCCTGTGTCGCTATATTATTCGCGGCGTTCGGAGAGATGGCAGAGTGGTCGAATGCACCGGTCTTGAAAACCGGCACGGGTTTATAGCCCGTCTAGGGTTCAAATCCCTATCTCTCCGCCACATTCAGATGAAGCCCCTAGCAGAAATGCTAGGGGTTTTTTCGTTTAGGAAAGAAATAGTTTGATAGAGAGATGAACCCTTGGGTTCCTAATATAAGATCGCTATCTCTCCGCCACATTCAGAAAAGCCCGTTATCGAAAGATAGCGGGCTTTTTCGTTCTTACTTTTAAATATCGGAATGTGTCCCTCGTGTTCCTATTGTTTAAGTCAGCTATCTCGTCGCTATTTTTAAGAACGTTTAAATTTTAACAGTGTGTAGTAGCATCATCATATCTGTTACTTCTTGTGTAACCATAAGTTTTCATAGGGTATTATATTGTTAATTTACTCAGCTTTTGGCTGTATTATCTTGTTATTTAGCTCGTACTGGTTCAATCTTTGTTTTTTTACAGAATGACATCCATTTCATCCTGTAGCGGTACATAAAAGGAATTACTTTATGAAGTTTAGAATGAACAAACTCGCCTTAGCATCCTCGGTCTTACTTTCTGCTTTCGTATTACAGGCATGTGATAGTGGCTCTACGACGCCAAGCCAAGATACAGCGACAGCTGAAAAACAAGTCACAGCTGAGGTCACCGCAATGAAAACTTTGGATATCAATGTTATCTATTTAGACCGTAGAATGTTGCCACCTAATGCAGTACTCGAGGTGACACTGGAAGATATTTCTAAGGCCGATGCAGCCTCAGAGGTGATTGCCACTCAGTCTTTAACAGATATAGGTACACCACCTTATGCCGTGGGTATCGAATACGATGCCAGTAAGATACAAGATAGACACAGATATAGCCTGCGCGCGACGATTAAGGTCGAAGACAGCTTAGTGTTTACATCGACGACTAACATAAACCCATTCGCCGAAGGCCAGAGTAAGCCTATCGAGATTAAAGTGGATCGAGTCGCTCGTGCAAAGACAGCCGAGTCTGATAAAAAAGCCAATGCCGAGTTTACCAATACTTATTGGAAATTGATGAGTCTGGGTGAGAACCCTGCAAAATTAGGCGCTGGTGATAAAGAACTCTTTATCCAATTCGTCGCTGAGAAAAATGTCATCAAGGGTTTCTCTGGTTGTAATAACTTCACCGGCGCTTTCGAGGCGAATCAAGGTAAGTTAACCATGGGGCCGGTAGCGGGTACACGTAAGATGTGTATGCAAGGTATGGATCAGGAACAAGCATTCCTTCAATCTATCGGCGAGTTTGCCAGCTACAGCGTCAATGGTGAAGCACTGACAGTGAAGAGCGATAAGGGCGTTCTAATCGCAACTTTCGAGTCTCGTTACATGAACTAGTCTTTTTTGACAAGTCATAGCTCTTTAATACCAGGAATATAAACATAAAAATGCCGCTCTGTTTCCAGAAGCGGCATTTTTGATTTAGTGTTAAAGCCTTAAGTTAATACCAAAGCTTCACATAAGCTGAATATTATTTTATCAACTCTGGCTCCATGGCGTGATCATCGTCATGCTCAACACGAGACTTGCTGCCGACCAACTTTTTAATATCTTCAATAGCGAGATACAAGCAAGGGATCAGCATCAGAGTGACCACAGTGGCAAACAGAACACCGAAGGCGAGGGAGGTCGCCATTGGGATCACCATTTTCGCCTGCATACTGGTTTCAGTCATGATGGGCATCAAGCCGATAAAGGTGGTCAGTGAGGTCAGCATAATGGCTCTGAAACGTCTGCAACCCGCCTCAAGTACCGCCGTCTTCATCGCAATGCCTGTCTCTCTAGACTTATTAATGTAATCCACCATCACCAGTGAATCATTCACCACGACACCCGCTGCGGCGATGATACCGAACAGAGAAAGAGCACTTAAGTCGATTCCCATGATCATATGACCGAGTACTGAGCCAATGACGCCGAAGGGAATGACTGCCATGATCATTAAGGGTTGGGAATAGGATTTCAGTGGTATGGCCAACAGGCTGTAAATGATCAACAAAGAGATGATGAAGTCTCTTAACTGAGTCTTAGCGCTGTCCATCTGTTCCTGAATATTACCCGACACTTCACTTTGTACTCGTGGATACTTCTTTAGCAGCTGAGGCATAAAGTTATCACGAATGTCCTGAGCCAGCTTGAAAGGTTCGGCCTGATCGGCATCGACAGAAGCCCAGACATTGATGGTACGGTTACCGTTTTCACGGCGAATGCCATTGACCCCTTGAGTGACTGTGATATTAACCACTTCCGAGAGTGGCACTTCGGCGCCTTGTGGGGTGACAATCAATACTTCGCTGACCTGAGCGATAGAATTACGCTCTCTTTCGGGATAGCGCAGCATCACCTTTATCTCTGAGCCATGTCTCAAGATACGTTGAGCTTCCAGACCATAGAAGCTATTACCCACTTGAGAGGCTATGTCGGCTAAGGTGAGACCCAGACCATAGGCCTGAGGTTTGAGTTCAAACTGCACCTCTTTCGCGCTGGATTGACGACTGTCGTTGACATCACCCACCCCCTTGAGGGAGTTAAGCTTAGCCTTGAGTTCATTCGAAGCGGCAATCAATTGTTGCTCATCTTTTCCTTCCAGGCGGAAACTGATGTCACCATCGTCACGACCACCACCGAACAAGTTATCCTGAATTTCGAATGACTTCATTCCTGGTATGAGGGGCATGGCTTGACGCCATAGCTCAGCAAGCTCGAAGGTATCTAAGGGCCTAAGCTCGGGATCCACCAGCTTGGTCATGACTTCTGCCGAAGTACGCCCCTTAAGATCGACCTGCATGTCTGAGATCATGCCCTGACCATATTGCTCCTCAAGCTGCTTATCTACGTTATAAATAGCTTTCTCGATAGCGAGCGCCGCAGATAATGTCGCTTTCTCAGAAGCATCCACGTTCATCTCGAAGTTCACCCGAGGAAAATCATGGGGGATCTTAGGCTGTCCGATGAAGCGGATCATGCCACCGGCGTATAAACCTGCACAGATCAGTATAAAACTGATAAACAGCATAATGACCGTATAGCGATACTTGACTGCACTGGTGAGCGTCGGGCGGTATATATTCTGAATAAAATGTTGTAGACCCGTATCGACCTTGCCTTGAATAAAGTTAACGCCATTACGTAACCAATCCAAAGGATTTTTAGAGCCTGGTTTCACCTTGGTTCTAGGCTTCATTCTGGCCAAGTGTGATGGCAAGATGAGCTTTGACTCGACTAGCGAAAATATCAGGCATAAGATCACGATATAGCCTATGGCTTTACCGAAAGCGGAGGAGGGACCGTCATCGAGGGTCAGTGGCAAAAATGCCGCTATGGTGGTCAGTACGCCAAATGTTGCAGGCATGGCAACCCGCTTGACACCGCGGATTACATTTTCCAGACTCTGCCCATTTTGTTCACACTCATCGTGGGCGCTTTCACCCATGACAATGGCATCGTCCACCACGATGCCCAGTACCAAAATGAAGGCGAACAGGCTGATCACGTTCACTGTGACATCGATCATTGGCATTGGCATGAAGAGCAGGGTGCCGAGGAAACAAACCGGCAGACCCATCATGACCCAGAATGCCAGACGCACCCGCAGGAACAGGGCTAACATCATAAAGACAAGTACCGCACCGGTTTTCATGCTATCTAACATGAGATCTAAACGGCCTTCCAGGTAGTAGGTCATGTCAACCCAGGTCTCTAGCTTAAGCCCGTCAGGTAGTGCTTTTTGCTTCTCGGCGACATAGGCTTTAACGACCTCGGCCACATCTGTCATGCTTTGATCGTTCGCGGCACCGATAAAGAAGGTGACCGAGTTCTTACCGTTAAACTTTGAGTATTGAATACCTTCTTGAAAACCATCGATAACCGTAGCGATATCACCTAAGAGCACATTGGTACCATCTTGCAAGGTGATTAAAGGCAGGTTCTCGAACTCGTAACCTACGTAGGCCTGATTTTGAATTCTGAGGTTGATGTAACCGTTCTCGGCGCGGATCTGACCCGCCGACATGTTACGGGAGAAACCACGAACTGCCTTGGCGACATCGTTAAACGTGAGTCCAAATTCACGCAACCTGTCTCGACTGACTTCGATGGCTATCTCATAATCCAGTCCGCCGTAAAAATCGGTGATGTTAACCAAAGGCAATTGCATTAACTCATCATGAATTTTCTCACCCAGTACCTTAAGTTGTCTTGGTGTCATATCACCGTACAAGCTCATGTAGAGCACTTCTTGGCGCAGTTTAATACGCTCAACTTTTGGCCTTTCCATGCCATCGGGGAAACTGGATATCGAGTCTATTTCTGATTTGATCTCATCGAGTACGATTTGAGGATCGTAAGAATCCTCGATTCGAAAATAGCCAGTGGCAGAGTTACGATTAGAATAGGTGATCACCCGTTTGAGGCCTTGTACACTCTCAAGGGCTTCTTCAACCTTTATGGTGATCCCTTCCTCTACTTCTTGGGGGGCCGCGCCAGGATAGAAGGCATTAAATTCGACCCAGTTGATCTCTATCTGAGGGAAAAACTGCTTACGTATCGTATCGGCGGTCAAGAGACCACCTATGATAATGATCAGCATCAAGAGGTTAGCCGCAACACTGTTGCGGGCAAACCAGGCTATGATGCCCGTTTGTGTATCTTCGTGGGGTGTAGGTATCTGAGGCTCTTTGTTATCTGACATGGATTATTCCTTCTCTTCCATGGCGAGCTGCGTCTTAGACTCTTCGGAGTCATCGTCTTGCTGCAGCAGTTTGTCTTCCGGTAGCGCGAGTTGCATCCCTTCGACCGGATAATCGAGGGCTGAGGTGATCACATTCATGCCTTGATCTAATCCTTCGGAGATCACCACTTCGGCGCCGAATTGACGGATAACGTTAACCGTTTTATAGGTGAGCTTTTTATCATCACCGAGTACGGCAATTTGCCCGTTAACAATCAAGTGTCTCGGCAGCACAGTGACATCACCTGCCTGAGTGCCAGCAATGTTGGCGGTAACATAGGTACCAAATCTGAGTTCGCTCTTTTTGGATGCTAAACCATAAGGATCCAGGACTTCGGCGACCAGATAGGTCATGCGACTGAGTTTATCGACAACCCCTTCGCTACGTACTATGGTGCCGCTCCATTCTTGCTGTTTGCCACCTAAGTCGGCAACGAGAGTCACTTGGGCATGCTTACCTTTATTGATCAGGTATTGGATCTCTTTATCTGCCAAAGGCAAACGAATTTCGGCTTTATGGGTACTTAATACCTTACCAAGGGGAGTTCCCATGCTCACATAAGAACCTAATCCAATGTTGCGACTCTCAATGAGGGCATCATAGGGCGCCTTGATCACCGTACGTTCGACGTTGCGAATAGCACGTTTAAGGCCTGCTTCGGTAGAATTAAGTTTGGCTATCTCTTGGGCGAGCTGGGGTTTACGTAGACTTAGCTCAGAGGGGACGCCATTCTTAATGCGTTTCCACTCCTCTTCGGCGACCTTTCCGAACGCTTTTTCCTGCACTAAAGTCGCTCTTGCCGAGGCAAGGCTCGCCTTAGCATCGATAAGGTCGGCGTCGTAATCACTGGGATCTATTTTGGCGAGAATATCGCCTTTCTTAACGAAGCCCCCACGAACGAAGGTTTCGGACAAGTAAATGATCTCGCCGTTAACTTGAGAAACCAGTTCAGTTTCATACTTTGCGTTGACCACGCCGTAAGAGCTGACTGTAAAGGTCATAGGGCTGAATTCAACCTGTTTAACGGCAACCAAAGGCGTATTGTCTACCGCTTCCTTCTCTTGGGGGGGCTGCTTCAATGCTGATATAGCAAGGAAACCACCGATCCCGAGGGATAATACGACAATAGGCAAAATAATCTGTTTTTTTGTAGCCACGAACACTTCCTCTTGTTGAAGCCTGGATTTTTGTTTTACAGCAAAGTAAGCTATTTTAGTGACTTGGCTTACTTTGCTTATACATCGGCGAAAGAATTTTTAACTGCTATATGTTAAATGATCTGGATCAATGTTACATCTTGATTGTGTAAAAATGTATGTCATTGATGTAACTGAGCTAGGTAGGAGTTGTTAGATTACTTTTCGATGTTAATAGCATGATTTTAAAGGGGTTGTTTTTATCTCTTATTTAAACCCCTTGTTAACACTTGGTTAGCCTTTTAGTTGGGACGTTACTCTATATTGAAATAACGGGTCTGCGCGTCATAGTAGAAGGTAGAGTAGAGAGTAAAAATTGGACTTCTATATTATAAGAAGCCCGAATTCACACTCATTTATTTACCGTACCTAGCCACCATGGTGACCACCTCAATGGTGACCACCTCAATGGTGACCACCTCAATGGTGACCACCTCCATGATGGCCACCATTGCCATTGCCGCATTGATGAACCGTTTCTTGCCCGCCCTGAGAACCTGTTTCGATGGTGATAGAGCCAGAATCTTTAAACATCACAAACGTGCCATTACTGATATCATCGGTTATTGGATCATCCAGATGTCCCAAACAACTGTAGCCTACTCGGTATTCGCCCGCCGGCAGGTATCCCATGGCGAAGTGCCAGTTACCGTCAATATCTTGCATCATAGGACTTACCGCAGAAGGCGTTGTACGTTCAGGTGCAGTCATCGTTGCCATATCTGCCATCTGAGTTATGCCAGTGACGGTATTGGGATATAGATAAGCTAAATGGGTAAACTGACCACCTATGGGATCTGTGCTTGAGTATGTGGATTCGCAGTCTGCTATCCATTGAGGGTCGACTTCTCCTATTAAGTGGCCCATATAGCGGTTGTCAACACTCCACATTCCTTCATGGTTCAGCTGATATTGCCCTTGATGATATGAAAGCCCGCGATAGAGGTCTATCTCCATCGTGAGTGAAAGATGTTGGCCTTGGACTAAATCAAAATCCATAACGGGAAGTCGTCCATCAGTCACATGAAGACCGTGGCGTCCCTGACCATCCTCTACGTAACAACTCTGATTGCCGTCTCCCTGGCGAGTCGTGATATATACATCATGGTAATTTCCCTCAGGAAACTCGATGCCAGAGATCACACTGTGACTGTCCATCCCCTGAAAATCCAGCAGGTTAAATGTCATACCTTGCAGATCATGCTTGTGTATGACACCAGCAGCATCAGTCATAATGAGCTCATTCAAAACTAAGCCTAAATGTGACACTCCAGTCATGGGGGAGTCTGAAATGCCCAAGGACAACTGACCCGTTGACAGTACAGGTTCATTTTTAGGATCGGTGCCATCACTTCCACAGGCACTGAACAGTAGGAAAGAGGATACTAAGAGTGCAGAAGTTGTTTTCATTGTGGGGTCTACTTTATATGAATTTTTTCTAATGCTACTCCTTTGTAGGTGCTGAATTTTGATCTGTATCAATGATGGATCAAAGGTTGACCGCGTTACGACTAAGGTCTAATTGCTGGCGTTAGGTTTGTTTTGCTGTGATAAGCCGAGTGAAAATGGCATAAGCTTTGATATGGTAATGACTGAGTAAAGTGAGGTTGCACTGCGAAATTGAACTTGTTTCGCCGTTATTGATCTGTGTCAAAATTGAGTTGAAATAGTTAAAGTCCTGTTCTTTTCTGTGAGATGATGATTTGGTCCCTTACAAATAATTATAAAATCAGCTATTTCTTTTAGAACCTAAATGAGGAATGTCAAATGAGTGATTTAGACCACAGAGGCGGTGTTAAAGAAGTTAACCTTGTTGTCAGGCATTTAAAATTAGAGGGGATCACAGCTAAGAATAAGCAAGTCATCTTAGATAAGATCGATCGAATTATCGGCATTGATAGTGTGTCATTTGATGAGGACACGGCGACATTAAATTTGGCTTATGATGCGACACATTGTGATCTTGACCTGTTTCAGCAACTTATTCAAGAGGAAGGGGCTGACTTATCTCATAGTATGTGGACCAGAGTGAAAGAGGGTTATTACAAATATGTCGATCAAAATGTAAAAGACAATTCTGAGCATGATCCCTATTGCAATAATGCTTTACCTAAGGCTCTACCAGGAAGCAGGAAACATTAGTTAATCAACACTTAATTTTAGGGATATCTTGCCAACAAGTGGTGTATTGTGGCGTCAGCAATTCTCGCCTCATGTGCCATTTGGGCGTAATGCCTTGGGCCGCCATAAACACTGAGTGAGAGCCGTATCTATGGTTAAGTGAATCATAGACCTTCATTAGTTCGGGGTTTCTAGGGCTGGCAAAGAGATCCAATTGATTATTGGTTTCATTACTTAAGTCAATCAAACCCACACCCACTTTATAATAGCGAACTCCAGTGCGAAAATGTTGCTTGGCAATACGAGAAATGACTTGAGTGATCTCACCTATTTCATTGGTAGGGAAGGCGAATCTATGGGTGAACTTAAATCCTGTGGGCTGTTCGTCATAGGGAGAATTCGAAGCGAAAACAATCATCACCGAGCATAGCGAGTCTTGCTCTCTTAACTTGCTGGTGGCTATATCGGCATGTTTACTGAGTGCTTGCTGCAGCGAGGTACAATCAGTGATCCGCTCTCCCATGCTGCGGGTAGAGAATATCTGCTGTTTATCTGCTCTGGCCTGATCCCAACCCTTGCAAGGTTCCCCATTAAGTTCTCGTACCGTACGCTCCATCTCGATACTGAACTGTTTCTTGGCCAGTCCAGGTGCCATTTGAGAGAGTGCGTAGGCCGATTTAATTCCCATCAGATCCAGCTTATTCGATAAGCGCCGACCAATGCCCCAGACATGACTTGGCTTTATCTGCGAGAGAATCGCTTTTCGTTGGGCCGAGTTATCGATGACACAGACTCCATTGTAGTCTGCGAGTTTCTTAGCGGCATGATTGGCTATCTTAGCTAAAGTTAAGGTTTCGCCCATGCCCACAGACACGGCTAATCGGGTTTCTTTCCATACTGCACGCCTTATCATTTCCCCCTGTTTTATCAGGCAAGGAATGGCGGGATAACAGCGCTTAAATGACAGAAATGATTCATCGATGCTGTAAATATGCTGTTCGGGAGCGAAACGGCCAATGACTTCCATCATATTATTGGACAGTGAACCATACAATTCATAGTTTGAGCTAAGGGCAATAACGCCGAATCGGTCACATTGAGCTTTTATTTTAAAATAAGGCTCAAACTTGGGGATCCCAGCATCGATAGCTTGGCGATTTGCCGCCACAATACAGCCATCGTTATTTGATAGTACGACAATTGGACGGCCACGCCATTCGGGACGAAATACTTGCTCTGCGCTGCAATAGAAAGAGTTTGCATCGACTAAGGCAAACATAAGCGTTTCATATGATTATTGCAGTCAATTATTTTCAATGAAAACCATCCTATTTGCGCATTGGTGTATTTGTCAGCAGCGGGTTAGGGCGATGGCAGCGAATGGAGCGGATCACGACGCCTTCGACACTGAATTGGTCATACTCATGTATGGCAACAGGTTGATTTTCTTCATTAGCAGAAAGTAATAATCGCCGTTTGGTATCAATTATTTTGCAAACAAAGTTACCGTTGTAATTTGCCACTATCACATCTTGGTTTTGCACTTTTACATGCCTGTCTACGATAAGGATATCACCGTCATAAATGCCGACATTCTGCATTGAGCCTCCATTGGCTTGGCCAATAAAGGTGGCGCTGGGATGCTCTATGAGTAACTCATCTAAGCTTAAGGGCAATTGCTTGTAATCGGCAGCTGGGCTCTCGAAACCAGTAATACCCGCACTGGCCGATATAGAGATCACTTTCATCATGGTTACTTCACTGTTAACTGTATGTTTATACAGTGATAAGTTTAGCAGTAATCTTCATGTAGGCAATCTTTTTCGATCTGCTGTTTAGCCCTTTTGAGAACTAGGCTGCATCTCCTTGTATTAAAAAGCAGAAATAGTCGATGTAAACTACATTTATAAACAGGAGAGGCGTTTATGAGTGTTTGAAACTAATGGAGGAGTACCGTGAAATGTTTTCAGATGTTGATGGCACTTAGCCTATCCTTGTGGTTATCGACAATGGTGTTAGCCGAAGATATCGAGGTGACTATTTATGCCGATGCAAATTATCCACCTTATTCCTACTTCGAAGAGGGGGAACTGAAGGGCATTTACACTCAAATTATCAAGGTCGGCGTGTCGCGAATGAAAGGCTATAAGGTTAATCTTGTCGCCGTTCCTTGGAAGCGAGGCTTGCGCTTAATTGAAAATGGTGAAGGTTTTGCCATTTACCCTCCCTATTTTCATCTCGAAAAAAGACCTTATATCTGGCCTTACTCTATGCCTATCTTGGATGAAAGAGTGATTGTCATGTGCCGAGAAGAGCTATTTTTCAGGGCGCTGAGGTTGAATTGGCCTGAAGATTATTATGGACTCGTTATCGGTATTAACGCGGGGTTTCATTTAGGAGGCGACGCTTTCTGGCAAGCGGTCAAGGAGGGAGAAATCAGTGTCAGCGAGGTGAAAGGAAACCGAGAAAACATTTTACAGTTGGGGCTTAAGCGTATCGATTGCTATCTCAATGACAGGATCTCTATTTTGTGGGAGCTTAAACAACTCAAGTTAACTGGCGAGTATGATGAAGCTGGTAAACACGTAGTGCTAATGGAAGGTGCCACAGTGAGTATAGAGCAAGGCTTTGTCGGTTTTACCAACATGGATAAAGGAAAGTACCCATTTAAAGAAGATTTTAAGAAGCAACTCGATAGCGCTATATACAATATGCGCAGAACAGGTGAAATGCAAAAAATCGTCAACGACTTTTTGCGCTAAGCTCGGGTACAAAAATTCTACCATTTCGTCATCAATGTGCCTTTAATTGAAAAACTGAGGTACAAATCACTCCTGCTACAAGGTCTCGCTACCTGCGACTTTCGACATTTTTTGCTTAGCCACTCACTTAACTTCATGATTAAACCTGCTCTGGCATGCTTATTGTCAGTTAATGTTTTTCAAATGAGATGAATTTGGTAGAATAACGGTAATTAAAGGAGAGTTATCAATGTCAGTTTATGTAGTGGGCCATAAGATCCCAGATTCAGATTCAATTTGTGGTGCTATTGCACTTGCACACCTTAGAAATCAGATCGGTGAGCCGTCTATTCCTGCTCGTTTAGGTGAACTATCACCTGAAACCGCATTTATCTTAGAAAAATTTGGTTTTGAAGCGCCAGAATTTAAAACCAGCTATGCCGGTGAAGAGGTCTTTATCGTCGATCATTCTGAGCTGACTCAAGCGCCGGATGATATCGCCGAAGCGACAATCGTTGGAATTGTTGATCACCATAAGCTAGGTGATTTAACCACATCGACGCCATTAGAGTGTTGGATCCGCCCTGTGGGTTGTAGTAATACTATCATCAAGATGATGTACGATTTCCACAATGTTGAGATCACCAAAGATATCGCTGGCATCATGATGTGTGCAATTTTGAGTGACACGGTTATTTTTAAATCTCCTACTTGCACAACTGCCGATATCAAGTGTGTTGAAGCGTTAGCTGAAATCGCTGGCATCGAGGACTTTAAAGAGTTGGGCATGGATATGTTCAGAGTTAAGTCTGCAGTCGAAGGTACACCAGTACGTGATCTTGTTATGCGTGACTTTAAAGACTTCAAAATGAATGGTCACCTAGTCGGTATCGGTCAATTGGAAGTTATCGATTTAGCCGTTTTTGATGATATAAAGGTTGAACTAGAAGCTGATATCGCAGCATTAAAAGCTGAAGGTGGACGCCATAGTATGTTATTGCTATTGACCGACATCATGAAAGAGGGCTCTGAGCTATTGATCGTCAGTGATGATGCGACTCTGACCGAGCGTGCCTACGGTAAGACTACCGAGAATGGCCGCGTGTGGCTAGAGGGTGTATTGAGCCGTAAGAAGCAAGTTGTGCCTCAGCTACAGGAAGCACTGGCTTAAACTGATCTTTATAGACAGTTAACCACTGTTAAGTAAACAGAATTGAAAGGCCGAAACAGCAATGATTCGGCCTTTTATTTTGTCCGTGGAATGCTTGGTTTTAAATGCTCACTCTTAAGTTGAGGCTGGAGATGTCTCTCTTAGTTTACTCAAGCGTGCTTGGGCCAGACCTAATACCGAATCTGCTGGATGCTCATCGAGCTGCTTCGACTTTCTGTCTAGATTAATCCCGGACTCGATACCTGTCAGCAACTCGATGGCCTGACTGACATGGTCAATGGCCCAGATATTAAATTTGCCTTTCTTGACCGCCTCGACAATGTCGCTACGCAGCATCAGGTTCTGCATGTTCGTCTTAGGAATAATCACCCCTTGAGTGTTAGTACGTCCCTTGATAGTGCAGACATCGAAGAAGCCTTCTATTTTCTCGTTAACACCGCCGATAGGCTGGGCTTCACCGAACTGATTCATCGAGCCTGTGATGGCGACATCTTGTCTGATCGCCTGATTAGAAAACGAAGACACTATGGCACACAGTTCGGCCATGGTGGCGCTATCACCATCGACACCACCGTAAGATTGCTCGAAGGTAATATGGGTGGTGAGGGGGATCTTGGCGGTCTTCCCCAGCAAGGATGCCAGATAGGCCGATAAGATCATCACGCCCTTGGAGTGTAGGCTACCGCCTAAGTCCACTTTTCTCTCTATGTCGAACACCTTGCCTTCACCGAATGCCGTGGTTGCCGTGATGCGGTTCGGCGCACCGAACTGATGATCCGAGGTCGCGATAACCGACAGTGCATTGACCTGTCCGACGACATGATCTTTTGTGCTGATAAGAGTGGTGCCTGTAATGAAACTCTCCATCACATTGTCTTTGAGTCGGCATACGCGCATCTCATGATTGTGCAGGGCCTGCTCGACATGGCTGGCGCGGATCATGTTGGCATTGACAGCGCGAGCGCAGTAATTAGACTCTCGTAGCAGGTTGGCAATATCGGCCGAGTGCAGGGAGAGTTTGTTCTGATCATCGGCCTGACGAGAACTGAATTCTATGATGCGTTTTATGGCATTGCGATCACAATGCAGCATCTTGTTGCCATGGACGATACTGGAGATAAACTTGGCGTATAGGGCCTCAGATTTCTCGGTACGTGGCATCACATCTTCAAAATCTGCGGTCACCCTAAACAGTTCACTAAATTCGGGATCATAATGCTGCAGTAACTGATAAGTCTGATAATCACCGAATAAGATGATTTTTACATCCAGAGGAATAGCCTCGGGATCCAATGAGATGGTGCCAGACAGGGTGACTTCGCGTTCGAGGGAACTCAGACTGAGCTTGCGCGAACGAAGGGCACGCTTAAGGCCGTCCCACACATAGGGCTGTTCCAATACCTTGGCGGCATCTATCATCAGCACGCCGCCGTTGGCCTTGTGCAGACTGCCGGAGCGGATCAGTGAGAAATCAGAAAAGATGGTGCCCTTGAAGGTCGCATTCTCTATATAACCGAAGATGGAGTGATAGTTGGGTGACTCCTCGACTATGATAGGCATCTTGCCGTCGTCTTGATTGACCAGCACATTGACCTGATAGCGGCGGGGCATCTTTTTGTCTAAAGAAGCATAAGAAAGTGCCAGTTGCTCCTCGTTATCTTCGAGAAATAGATCTAAGTTATCGAGAATGTCTTTATGCATAGCACCAAGATAGCTCTTAACGGCCGGAATGGCGCTGTATTTATCCTTGAGCTTAGTCATCAGGTGGCTGAGAACATCCTGAGCCACCTGCTCATCTTGCTTCTGTTGCTTGTCAGAGTATTCCTCTTCCCACACGGTAAATTGACGGATTATGACTCTGAGCTTAGATTCGAGTTCGACGATAGAGGTTTCTAAGGCATCTTGCTGTTTCTTGGTCAGGGCCTTAAATGTCTCGTCGGTATGGGCTTCCTCACCGTTCATGGCCACAAGCTCATAACTGCCCTGGGCCGTGATGGTCAGGCTGATACTGGCATCTTTGGCTTCCTTAGTGAGGCCTGTAAGTGCAGATTCCTGCCTGTTCGACAGTTGACTCTTGAGCTTCTCGGCGCTGGAATAATACATCTCATTGTCGAACGCCAAAGGCAACGCCTTGGTCAGCTTGATGATGAACTTCTCGACATCTTTCTTGAACTCGATCCCCGAGCCGGCCGACAGCTTCAGCACCTTAGGCACTCGGGCTTCATCGAAGTTAATCACATAACACCAGTCATGAAGAGTATGACCGCGGCCGTTGGGCTCGTGACGATTGAGATAACGCATCACCATGGTGCGCTTACCCAAGCCGTTACGGCCGATGGCGTAGATGTTATAACCTTTGTCTGGCATGGACATGGCAAATTCGACGGCTTGTTGGGCGCGTTCCTGTCCGACAATTTCATCCAGGGGAGTTAAGTGTTTAGTCGACTTACAATCGGCCTCCAGGCCTGATAGCTCAGAACTGCGGTAAAGCTGGTCACTGCTTAGAGGGGATAACGGAGATATTGGCATAGGCAACCTCGTATATGACTCTTGATGATTTCAGTGTAGGCATGAAGATTTGAAATTTCAGTAGTTAATTTCGATAGTTAGCGAATTCTAGCCAATAAAGTGTTTAAGCGCTCATTTTATAAACACTCAGGTGGGTTTGTCGACAAAATAGATAGGGAAAAGCAGAGAAGCCGATCACTCAAATAGCTGATGACAGTGTTTATTTTAAATTAGGAGCTGTTGGATTTTATGATTACGACGCAAAAATAGCGGAGCTTTGACTTGAGCAAAGCCCCGCATATACCCATTAAGAAGTGATCACAGCTCTACGCTGCCTTATTCTTATTACTGAAGCGATACACCAGTAGATAGAGCACTGGCAGAACCACTAAGGTCAATAGTGTTGATGAAACGATACCGCCGATGACGACGGTTGCCAACGGTCGCTGAACTTCGGCGCCGGTGCCGACATTCAGTGCCATAGGGATGAAACCTAGACTGGCAACTAAGGCTGTCATCATTACCGGACGTAATCGCTGACTTGCGCCTTGTTTTATCGCATCGATAAGCTCTAACCCTTGCTGTTTTAGCTCCTTGATAAAGCTCAACATTACCACACCGTTTAGCACGGCGATCCCCGATAGCGCGATAAAACCGACCGCTGCAGAAATCGATAGTGGCATGTCTCTAAGCACAAGGGCTAATATCCCACCAGTTAGGGCCAGAGGCACGCCGCTGAAGATAATTAAAGAATCTCGAATAGAGCCAAAAGCACCATATAGCAGACCGAAGATAAGCAGTAAGGTCAACGGCACAAGGATCATCAAGCGGTTAGAAGCAGATTCAAGCTGCTCGAATGTGCCGCCGTATTCACTCCAGTAACCGCTGGGCAAATTAAGCTCATTACCCATGACTGACTTAGTGTCCTGAATAAAAGACCCCAGATCTCTGCCTTCAACGTTCGTGGTCACAACAACATGGCGCTTACCACTTTGGCGGTTTATCTGGTTAGGGCCAACTTTAAACTTGATGTCAGCAACTTCCCCCAAGGGGACATAGCTAAGATCTGGATTAAGCTCAGCGGGCAGAGCAATTGGCAGACTTTCTAAAGCCCGAAGGTCTTGACTGATACCATCAGCCATACGAACGACGAGCTTAAAACGACGATCGCCTTCATAGATAAGCCCGACAGGTACACCAGACACCGCAACTTGCAGCGCCTGTTGCACGTCGACGATGGTGAGTCCTAATAGCGCTAGATGATCACGATTAGGTTCGATAGACAGTGTCGGCAAGCCAGACATCTGCTCGACACGAACATCTTTTGCGCCATCAATCTGCTTGAACAGAGCCACGGCCCGATCACCCGCCTCTTTAAGGGTATCGAGATCGTCACCATAAATACGTAGGGCTACATCGGCGCGCACACCCGCAATAAGCTCGTTAAAGCGCATCTCGATGGGCTGAGTAAACTCGTAATTATTCCCAGGGACTTGTTCAACATGCTCTCTAAGCTCATCGATAAACTGAGCTTTAGTCTTAGTTGGATCAGACCACTGTGAGCGCGGCTTGATGATCAAAATGGTATCGGCAACACTTGGCGGCATAGGATCGGTCGCCACTTCAGGTGTGCCTATTTTAGAGAACACCCGCTCGACCTCATCGAGTTCACTGATAACCAGTTCAAGCTTTTTCTGCATCTCGGTAGATTGCTCAAGCCCAGTTCCCGTAATGCGCATGGCGTGCATGGCAATATCGCCTTCATCGAGTTTAGGTAAAAACTCAGAGCCTAAACGGCTCATTTGATAGCCGGTAACAGCCATCAAACTGATGGCTGTCAGCACGATAATCGCAGGGCGCTTAAGTGAGAAAAATAGCACAGGCTCATAGATGCTGCGTGCTTTGACCATTAAGAAGTTTTCTTTCTCGCTGACCTTACCTTTGACGAACAGCGCAATGGCTGCAGGCACAAAAGTGACCGACAAGATAAGCGCACCAATCAAGGCCGCGACAACAGTAAAGGCCATTGGGTGGAACATCTTCCCTTCAACACCGCTGAGGGCGAAAATAGGCAGATATACCAACATGATGATCAACACGCCAAACACGGCAGGGCGGAACACTTCTCGGGTGGCCTCGAAGACAACTTTGAGGCGCTCCTCTAAGGAAAGTAATCGACCATATTGATGTTGTGCCATGCCGAGACGACGAAGTGCATTCTCAACAATAATCACAGCACCATCGACAATAATACCAAAATCGATGGCGCCTAAGCTCATCAAGTTACCCGAGACGCGGTTTGCTGTCATACCTGTAATAGCGAACAACATGCTCAGTGGGATCACTAGCGCCGCGATAAGTGCTGCGCGGAAATTTCCCAGCAAAGCAAACAAGACTACAATGACCAGTACTGCACCTTCGAACAGGTTTTTCTGCACCGTCGCGATGGCCTTATCGACCAGAGCCGTTCTGTCATAGACAGCTTCTGCAACGATACCTTCAGGCAAGCTGGAATTAACCAGCTTGAGTCTGTCACCTACATCTTTGGCGACAACGCGGCTATTTTCACCCAATAACATAAAGGCTGTGCCGAGAACGGTTTCTTCACCGTTCTGCGTCGCTGAGCCTGTTCTGAGCTGTTTGCCATAAAACACGTCGGCCACATCACCAATACGTACCGGTGCATCATCACGCTTGGTCACGACGACTTGACGGATCTCTTCGAGATCTTTCAGCTGTCCAGGTGAGCGAACCAACCATTGCTCACCATTTCTTTCTATGTACCCGGCTCCAGCATTACGGTTGTTACGCTCAAGTGCTGTTATCACATCATTGATCGTGACCTTAAATGCCAGTAATTTGCCTGGATCCGGGGCAACCTGATACTCACGCTCATAACCACCTAGACTATTAATCTCAGTGACACCTGGCACTTTGACCAACTGAGGACGAATGATCCAATCTTGAATGGTACGTAGGTCTTCGGCGTTATAGGGGCTACCGTCTTCTTTTACTGCACCTTCGATAGCACGAATCGAATAGGTAAACACTTCACCGAGTCCACTACTTACAGGACCAAGAGCAGGCTCCGCTTCGACAGGTAATTCTGAGCGTATGCCTTGAAGGCGCTCAGTGATCTGCTGTCTAGCCCAGTAAATGTCAGTGCCTTCATCGAAGATCACTGTGACTTGAGACAAGCCATAGCGAGAAATGGATCGAGTATGGTCAAGGCTGGGGATCCCCGCCATGGCATTTTCAATCACATAGGTGAGGCGCTGCTCAGATTCTAGCGGCGAATAACCAGCGATAGCGGTATTGATCTGCACCTGAACATTGGTAATGTCTGGAACTGCATCAATAGGCAGTTTTAAGGTGTTGTAGACACCGAGCAGTGCGATGAGCAGCGTCATCCCGAGGACGAGCATTCGCCTTTTTAGCGCAAAGGAGATGATTGTATCCATGATTTTATTCTCCTAGTGTACGTGTTTAGCGGCATCTTTCATGATGTCTGCTTTTAATAAATAACTATTTTGGGTGACGTATTCGCTACCATTTTCAAGGCCGGCTAAGACCTCGGTATACACGCCATCACTTTCACCTAAGGTCAACATGCGTACCTCGAAGGTGTTGCCATGCTTTACAAATACCGCGGGCTTATCCATAAAAGTTTGTAAGGCATCAACACGAACCGCTAAAGGCACTGCTTTAGTACGGGTTTCTATGTGGGCTTGTATGTGCATTCCTGGGCGCCAGTGGCCATGCTGATTGTCAATCACAGCCCTGACTCGAGCAATATGACCACCTGTCATAGTGGGTGCTATGTAACTAATTGTGCTATTAGCGGACTCGAGACTGTGTTGATTGCCTTGTGCATCATGGTCATCGCCAATCGTTACTTTTTGGCCTATTGATAACTTATCTATGCTCTTAGGAAATGCAGAAAGGTCAATCCAAACAGAAGATAAGTCACTAATACGGAGCAATGCTCGGTTGAAGGTGTTGTCGCCTAAACTGAGCAGTTGCTCGGTGACTTGACCGCTCGCTGGGCTCATGACTTGATAGGTTTGCAAAGTGCTAGAATTACGTACCGTTGCAATCACTTGGCCCTTCAAAATCTTGTCACCTATGCTCACATGAAGCTGTTCGATAACGCCGGTATAAGGTGCGGTAACGCTGAATTGTTTATCTGCTATCGGCGCGACAATGCCAAATAAGGTGTCAATAAAAGTCAGCTGTTGGCTACTAGCTGATTGGGTTTTTACCCCAGATAATTGGAGTAAACGGTCATTAATCTCAGTTCGGCCGGTATAGTTTTCATAGTGCCAGTCAAAAGATTTGTCGTTGAATCCCGCGTGAACTTCAACTTCAAAAGAGTGAGGTTCGGCCACACTTTGGGTGCTCACCAGATAATCACCCTCAGAGATAAATGTCACTGTGTCGGTGTTACCACCGAGGCGGTTAAGCTTTAATTGCAGTTTGATCGCGTCAGGTGAAACCGGTTCGCCCTTATGATAGCCGTAGACTCGCATTTCTGGCGGGATCCCAGATTCAGCCATAGTGATCTCAATTTGAAAGTCACCCTGGTGTAATAGACGGCCACCATGTGGACCCTCTTCAACATGTTCCTCTTTCTCCTCATGACCGTGACCATGATCGCCACTCGCCCACGCAGTGTTAACTGGCAGCATAGTTGAAAGACTGAATACCGATAAGGTGATGGCAGCAGCGATAAAAGAGGATGTAAGCTTATTTAATTTGAAATTCATTATTTGTTCTCCTGTGCCGATATTGGCCCAGTGATAGAATGTGTTTGTAATTTAGCTTCTGAAACATGATGGCTATGAGAATCTAACTGTCTGGCACTCATCGACTGGCCAGTGATCCGCTCAAGCTCGAGCTGTTGTTGATAAACCGCAACCTTAGCTTCAATCAGCTCTCTCTCAACACGGAACAAGTCTGATTGCGCATCGGCTAGTTGCAATACATTGACTTGTCCTGCGTGGTAAGCCGTCTCAGTTTCTTTGAGCAAGCGCAGCGCTAGTGGATGAAGCTCATTTTTGAGTAAAATAGCTTGTTTAGCGTTGTTGACCATTGCCTGATGAATTTCAAGTAGCGTGAGTTTTAGCTGGCTTCGAGCAATTTTTTGTTGCTCAAAAGCCATATCTTGCTTAGCTTTTGCTGCAAGGATATTGCCTTGATTGGGGTTAGACAGAGAAATAGGCATTGAAAAATTGAACATTAGCGCGCCATCATCAAAACCATCATAGCTGCGTATACCTACGCCTAAGGTAATATCAGACTGCGCTTTAGCTTCTTCCATACGACGATTGGCATACATGACTCGCTCAATACTCAGCAATTGAAGGTATTGAGGTGCTGTTTCAATGGCATTGAGCACACTGGCTGCAGTCGGTAGCTGAGAAAGTGTATTTAACTCGCCTTTAACCTTCCCAAATTGTGCTTCGCTTGACCACATACTTGCAAGTCGATGTTTTGCAAGTTGAGTATCACCAATAAGCTGATGTTTAAAGGCGTTGGCTCGAGCTAATCGCAGTGCCATCTTAGAGACATCGGCTGCTGATACTGCGCCGGCTTTGGCTCGGGACTCAATGGTTTTTAACGCATTCTCTTCTACGCGGATCCGTCTTAGGTTCCAGTCGGTGAGGGCTTGAAGACGTAGCACTTGGTAATAGCGTTGAGTCGCTTGGGCCAATATATCCAAACGTAAGATCTCATATTGGCTCAAGATCTGACGCTCACTAGCCTGAGTGAGATCAATACGACGTTGGCGTTTGTCACCGAGTTCGATGAGTTGACTTAACCCTAAGGTTATCTCTGCGTTATTAACGCCCTGCATCTCACCAGTACCTAAGATGTTTTCGACCTCAACCGAGACTTGAGGATTAGGCCTGATCCCCGCTTGTAACGTTAGCGCTTCATTGACTCTAACTTCATAGGGGAAAGTCTGTAATTGAGGATGAGAAAGTAGTGTTTTCTCTAATACCCAAGGCAAACTGATTACGGTTCTATTTGTATCAGTCTGTGCAATTGCCTTACCAGCAAAAAGGGCAAGGGCACACAGACTCACAGTGACCAATGCACGTTGGCAGGCCACATAAGTGATATTTTGATCTCTCTTCACGAGAATTAACTCCAGTTAACACCGTCTGTCAATTGAGATTAATGAATTTAAACCTGCTTGATAAAAGCAGTTCGAACCCTATTAATCACTTGTACAGGCAGATTGACTCAAGTCTTGAGCGCATACTCAACATAGGCTGACATGAATTCCCTCACTCAATGCCCAAAAGAAAACGGGCAAGTGAAAGCATTATGTCGCGATAGATAAATCTAAGTATGCTGCTAAGACTCAATCAAACAAAAATAAGCGGTTATGTTTAATTGAGCTCAGCCATGAGGCGGCGGAATGGGCGGGGCGTAGCTTTTATTTTGATAGTGCACCGAGAAAAGGTACACATCTTGAGTTCGATTAACCTTAGTCGTAAACGTTAATTCCATAGGAGGATGACAAGAGGTATGAAAATCATCGTCGTGACTGTCTTGCTCACTAGCGTTATTAGCATGTCCACAGGTCGGTCCCTGGGTATGGCAGCAAGGTTCTGATATTTGGTACGAGTTGTTCACTTCAGAAGAGACGAGATCATTGATATGAATGTCAGAAGCAACGCAAGTCGGAAATAATTGCGACACGAACATCACTAGCAAGAGTACTAGTGCCAACTTAGATTGCATTATCTGTGTTGTTGTATTCGTATTGAACAAGTGTTATTTCCAATGTGAAAGTGAATAGGGCCTTATTTTAACTCATTTAAGCCACCCCAAGTGATACGTTTATCACCTCAGCCTAAATCAAGCGGTATTAAACCAGAGTCAGATTTTAAGGTCTAGAAAGAAATGATAAAATTTTATTAATTAAGCGATTGAATGCTAAATGCGTGATATAGGTTCTAAAATGGTGAAGATTCATAAATAAAGGAGGTTATTTCCGCAGCAATTCAATCCAGTACAGAGATCTAATTTTGTTTATTAAGTTAGCGGGTTTATACTTGTTTGACTCAATGTTGTTACTCAAATGTGTTACTCCCTCTGGATAGGGTATGATGTATAGCTAGCATTAAGCGAATCGACAAAGTGATAGAAAATCGTATGCACACGGTCAAGCCGAGTAAGACACGAACTAAATGAAATAAGTGACATTATGAATGAAGAATAACTCGTCAAAAAAAGCTTCATCAAACCTTGTTTCGGAGCTAATACAGCCAGATCTGCTGTCTTTTCTCTCTAATAACAGCCCAGTATTGCAGTTAATGATAGATACCTTGCCAGTGCCTATTTTCTACAAAGATATTGCAGGGGTGTATCTGGGGTGCAATAAAGCCTTTGAAGAGTTCATCAAATTGACGCGTAAACAGTTGATTGGCCGCAGTGTTTACGAATTGTTTGATAAAGAATTGGCAGATGTGTATCAACAGGCCGATCAAGCGCTATTTGATAGCCCTGGTAATCAAGTCTACGAAAAGCAGATCAAATCACTCCAAGGCGATGATCTATTCGTTAAATTTCATAAAACGAGCTTTATGGATACCGACGGTAACGTTGCCGGGCTTATTGGGGTTATCTTTGATATCACTGAGCAGAAAAGGCTCGAAGCAGTACTGACAAAACACGCGACACTAGACGACCTCACGGGATTATACAATCGTCGTGAGGGGCTCAGGCAGGGAGAGATACACCATAAGATCGCTAGCAGAGGGGGAAGTCAATTAGCAGTGTTCATGCTAGACGTCGACTATTTTAAGCAAGTTAATGATAGATATGGGCATATTGTCGGAGATAAAGCCCTGCAATTCATCGCTAAAAAATTGTTGTCAACGAGTAGAATGAACGATGTGTTAATCCGTTATGGTGGAGAGGAGTTTCTGATCATCGTCTCAGGAACGAGTGAAGGTGATGCTGCAGTGCTGGCTGAATATTATAGAGAAACCTTAGCAAACAGTGCCATGTCCTTAGATGATGGTAAACAGCTCAGACTCACGGTAAGTATCGGCGTATCCTACTTCAGGCAACAAAATTTGCAAACCATGATCCACCAAGCCGATACGGCCCTGTATGAAGCAAAAGGCAGAAATAGAAACACGGTCTGTAGTTTTTGAATACTGGCGCTTTTTAAGCGCTAATCTATCATCATGATAGTCACTGTTTTAAACAGAATATGACTCAAATTATTTAAATGCCATTACCGATTTACCCCTCAGAGACTCCCATGTTACCCTCATGAATATAGATACTATCTAAAAGATCAAAATCTTAGGATCTAACCTCATCATCCCCCCATTGAAACAAAAAGCAGACCGACTCATGACAGTTATGTATACAAGCTTCGCAGAAGGCACACGTTCAGAAACCGATCTATTAGGCTCGAAAGAGATCCCCAACCAAGCCTATTTTGGCATTCATACATTAAGGGCTGTAGAAAATTTCAAAATCAGCAATGAGAAGGTAGGTGATTGTGTCGAGTTTGTCCGTGGTATGGTCAAAACGAAGAAAGCGGCAGCCATGGCAAATGGTGAACTAGGAACGATTTCGACTGAAATAGCCGATTCAATCATTAAAGCCTGCGATACCTTGTTAGCTAGCGATGAATATTACGCACAATTTCCGGTTGATGCTTTTCAGGGCGGTGCGGGCACATCGGTCAATATGAACACCAATGAAGTGATTGCCAATATTGCGCTTGAACAAATAGGTCAGCCTAAAGGTGCATATCAGTTTATTAACCCCAATGATCACGTTAATAAGAGCCAGAGCACTAACGATGCCTATCCTACTGGATTTAGGGTTGCCTTGTTTGAACGAACCAATAGCGTTATTGAGGCACTAACATTACTGATTGATACTTTAATGGATAAATCAGTAGAATTTAATGATGTGTTAAAAATGGGGCGCACCCAGTTACAAGATGCGGTACCTATGACGTTAGGCCAAGAATTTCGCGCTTTTGGTATTACGCTAAAAGAAGAAATTAAGAGTATTAAGCGCTGTCAGGAGTTATTGCTTGAGATAAACTTAGGTGCAACGGCAATCGGTACAGGCCTTAATGCCCCCGATGGCTACTCAGTACTGGCTATCACTAAGCTTGCCGAGATCACCGGCCATCCATTCGTTCCTGCAGAAGATTTAGTCGAAGCAACATCTGACTGTGGCGCCTATGTGATGTTATCAAGTGCCCTGAAACGTTTCGCTATAAAGCTGTCTAAAATCTGTAATGATTTACGCTTGTTGTCCTCTGGGCCTCGTACAGGATTAAATGAGATCAATTTACCTGAGATGCAAGCAGGCTCGTCAATTATGCCAGCTAAAGTTAACCCGGTTATTCCAGAAGTCGTCAATCAGGTGGCCTTTAAAGTCTGTGGCAATGATTTGACTATCACTATGGCGGCAGAAGCGGGTCAATTACAGCTCAATGTGATGGAACCTGTTATTGGTCAGTGTCTATTTGAGTCGCTATCACTGCTTGAAAATGCGTGTTTCTCATTAAATGATAAGTGCATCAAGGGGATCACAGCAAACCGTGAAATCTGTCAGGAGTTTGTGCTTAACTCAATTGGCATTATTACCTATCTCAACCCGTTCATTGGTCATCATGAAGGTGATATTATCGGCAAGATATGTGCTGAAACCGGTAAGAATGTGCGTGAAGTGGTACTCGCCAGAGGTTTACTGTCAGAGTCACAACTCGATGAGATATTTTCAATCGAAAACCTCATGAATCCGCAATATAAAGCGCAACGTTTTAATAAATAACGCTTGAGTCATTGAGTTAAGCGACTTTAATCAAGAGACTTTAACAGCTGGTGGTTGGTAAGAAGCGCATCAATATGTTTTATGCGCTTCTTTAGCGAGGTGAGAGCAAGCTCCACGAAGTTCTCTGTAATAAATTCAAATGTTGGCTGTTGGATAAATTGATCGCTTTCATCCCAGACTGCTTAGTCATAATGGGTCATTGGTGAGCTTTTAGTACAAGTATCATAGTTATCTGGCGAACAAAAATTCAAAGGAGTATGGATGACTTCCTCATATTTTTGTTTTTTTACAATTTTAAGCAGTGTTAATATTGCTTGCCTGCCCATTTCATAGGGGTTTTGACCAATATTTACATGAGCAAGATGGTTACGCAACATTGCTAACTGAGGGGCTGATGCATCTGAAAGAACAACTACCATCTCTTTTCTATCTAGCTTCCCTTTGTACGGCTCAATCATTTTTCGATAGAGGGCATCGTTATTTTGAGGCCAACCACCAACAGCAATAAATGAGTCTGCTCGTATTGGCTGTCCTTTCATCACGGACTCCATTTGTCTAACAGCCCGAGTAAGCTGGTCAAAATTGAAAAAAGGCTCTCGGACTTCAGTCCATCCTTGATCGTTTAAGAGTAATTGTCCTGGAGGACTAGCATATTTCTTTCCTGAAAGCGCAGTACGTACGCCCATAATTCTCAGGTTCAAATTGGGAGAATCAGGTCGTCCGGATTGAATAATCAGTGTTCCTCCATTGGGCCGTAATATTTTTAATTGCTCCCCTAAAGCCATACCAAACTCAAAATTGTCTGTCCCTACATAAGCTAAACGCAAATCCTTATACTTTTCTAAGGTAAGAGCGTCAAAATCAGAATCATACGTAATAATAGGAATTCCTGCTTGTTTAGCTTGTTGTAGGCTATTCTCAGCGAGAAATTTAGATTGTGTGATGGCAACAGCGATACCATCGATGCCTTCATTGATCAGTTGTTCTATTATCTTGTCTTGTATTCTTACACTTGCTGTTTCAGGCCCACGATATACGCACTCTACTCCTTCTATTTGAGTGGCCACATCTTTACAACCATTTCCACTTTGATCAAAAAAAACACCATAAAACTTCGGCACAATAGCAAACCGTAAATCATTTGCACTCGCTGCAAGTGATGGGAAGAGGCTAAATATAATAAACAGCATAAGTAACTTTGCCACACTTCCTCCTAAAAATAATGAGTCGATTAGTTAAGTTTTAACAGGGTAAAGCCTTGTGTCACCTGTGAGTGCAGCTGGCTTTTGTTAAGATAACCTATTGAGCAAGTATTCTCTTTATTTTAGGCCAACTAGCTCGTAAAACGATTTATTTAGACAATTTGCGTATACATAAAAGTGATTTAAAAGGGAATTACCATTTTTACCAATGCCCTTTGAATTGAGATTTCAGAGAGTCTCTGAATTGATTATATGTTTAATGCAATGGGTATATCTCCTCATCTAACGTTGTAAAAACTCTTCTACGTATATTTCATTCGTTCAGATTTAGTCAAGATGAATAAATCTCACTTTGAATACTTTATCCAATTTGTTACTTTTTTGTGTCAGTTTTCATTTTATTAACAAATGGTCACGATTAACTGATCGCACTATTTTAGGAAGATTGAAAGTATTGGTCAGTTTAAACAATAATAACAACTAGATACATTGATGGAGTTTTATGTCTTCTAAAAATTGGGTAAGAGCAATTCCAGCCTTAAAGGTACGTTCATTTAAACCATTAGGCTTAAGCCTTGCTATCACACTAGCACTGAGTGCTTGTGGTGGAAGCGATGATACAGATACTGTCGTGGAGCCAGTGATACCTGTACCACCGATTGAAGAGGAACAAATTGGTGAGCCATTAGCATTAGGTCTAGTTACCGAGCATATCTCAACCTCTGAGCCAGTTTCTTTCTATGTTGATGTAGAAGAAGATTCACCAACACTGGTTGTCAGCCTGTTTAATGGTACCGCTAATGAAGCATTAGGCGATCCCGATGTGTACGTTAAATATGATCAAGTCGCTACAGCGGGAGAGACAGGGAATTTCGATTGTGTCTCTTATAACGGCGCAGGGGATAATGAAGCCTGTATCATAGATAATCCATTGGCAGGTCGATATCATATTTTGGTCGATGCCTATGCCGATTCGGCCACTGTGGATGCGTCAATTTTAGCAACAACGAGTATTTTCAATCACAGTCGATTATGTGATGACTCGGTACGTATTCGTTCTCAAGCCATGACGACAGAGCAGGTCGATAAAGCTTGTGCGGTGCTCATTGAAACCAAGACGCGTTTTGATACTGTGTTAAGTGAACTCATTGCACCGGAATTTGGCCAACCTGTTGACAAGGATCTTAACCAGATCACTAACTTCAATGTATTCGCCAGTCTATCTAATCATGCCGCATGGGCTGAACACTTGTTTGATACCAGTAATACCAGTGGAATTTATTTTGAAACGTCGCCCACAGACTGGTGGCATGACTCGACGGTGTTAACATTTAACGCCTTAGAGTGGAGCGGTGGACGTGATGTGATCCGCTCGCTAGATCATGAATATATTCATGCGTTAGACGGAAGATATAATAAAGAAGGCGGATATCGTAGTGATATGGGCTGGTGGTCTGAAGGCTTAGCCGAGTATTTGGGTACCTTCTATAAAGAGAGATACCAAAGTGTTATCACAGCAAAAGAAGCGCAAAAATATAGCCTAGCAGAGATTTTTGCCGGAGAAAGCAATGCTTACTCTTGGGGAGAGCTGGCGGTTAGTTTTCTTATCGAGACAAAGCCTGAAACAGTGACTCAGATGCTTAGCCTAATGCGCGCCGGTGACTGGGATGGCTATTATGCACTACTCGATACCGTGTCAATAGATAACCAGGCTGAGTTTGAGGCCTGGTACACCAATGAATTACCTTCACAATTTAGTGATAGCAACACAGATCTTCCACTGGGAGAATATGCCCAGATAAACGGTCGAGGAGGTTGGTTATATTCGGTGAGCATCCCCCAAGGGACCCAGTCTTTTACCATCAAGACACAAGGTGGCTCAGGCAATGTTGATCTGTGGGTGAATGAGTCACAAGCTTACCATCCATCAGTTGATGCCAGTGCTAGCTGTGTGTCCGCGACGCTTGATACCAACAGCGAAACCTGCACGATAGAAAACCCAGTAGCGGGTGACTATTATGTGACAATCGGCTCAGATTTTGTCGGTGCTGATATTATCGATCTGTATCTATCTGCTTGTTCGGGTATTGATTGTAGCGTTGAGCTACCTGCTGCGATGGAGCTTACACAAGTCACTGAACCGTATCTGCCCCATTGGCCCGCTAAAGGCACACTGGGTACATGTAGCCTCGCCGAAACTTATCGTACGTCTTATACCCATGCGACGGAAGTGGCGGTTACCAACACCACAGAGACACCAGTAAAGGTTTATTGGCTGAGTACTTCACAAGCTGATAAAGCCGGTGGCGCGTATATGACACTCGCTCAAGGTGAAAGTTTTACACCTGATAACTGGCGTGTTGGTGAGCGTGTGATGTTGACTGATGGCGGAGATAACTGTTTAGGCGTAGCGATACTCAATGATAGCGATAACCAGTTTGAGATCTTAGCTGAGCATGTTGTCGATGCGGTTAACGAAATCATCATCCCCGAAGCGACAGCCGAGATGGGCAGCTGTGATCTTGCTGTGCCGTATACTCGTCAATCAGGAAGTGCTCCTGAGTTTATTGTGGCAAATATTGGCACCACGGCATATAACTTGTATTGGATGGATACCGATTCCGGCCAACCATACCTAAGCAATGTGTACGCAACGCTAAATCAAAACGAGATGTACAGTGCAGATTTTTGGACTGTAGGCGACCGTATGATGGTTACTGACAGTAATGATCAATGTGTTGGGGTACTAGACCTAAATGACACGAGTAATATTTTCGTACTTGAATAATACCAATCGGTATAACCACTCACCACTTTTAATGAGTGATTAACGATAAAGGTTATCAAGATTCGCGGCGTTAGCGCTATGCCTAACGCCGCCTTTTAATGTATCGAGTTTAGTCACCGAAAATAACATAGGTATTTACTGACCTAATGGTGTTTTGACTTGAACCTAATAGAGCTGCATTAACAAGAGCTTGATTACGAAATCTGAATCATCTTCAACACAAGGATTGAATAATAGCGTCAAACTATTTAGTATCACGCCATCTAATTGCTAATAAGACACAATTTAATGACCACCGAGCTTTATTTTATCTACGATTCACACTGCCCATGGAGTTACGGAACGACTCCTTTAGTTAATGCATTAAAAGAAGCGTATCCAGAGATGAATGTTCATCTGTTACATAGTGCGCACTTTATAGGCACTGACAGTGCAGGCGAAGAACAGATGGAAGACGTTGCCAGGATCAGTGGACTTAAATTTGGTAGAGATCATATCCGTTACGCTAACAGCCCTAAAAACTCCATTAAAGTGGCAAACTTAATGGGTTGGATGCAGAGTAAACTGGCTGATAAACAACTGCCAGTGCTCAACGCACTACTAAGAGCGCACTTTGTCGAAGGCAACCCACTAACGACTAAGCATGATTTCACTGAAATTGTAGAGAGATTCAAACTATCTCCGTCAAATAAAGTGTTTAAGGATGAGTTGAGTAGCGATGCAGAATATGTATTATCCGATATCGCAGAAATCCAAGAGATGATTGGCACTACATCTTTTCCTGCGCTAGTGATGACGGTTGATGATCACGCCATCTTTATCGATCACTCACAATATCTTAGCAACCCTGAAGCCGTGGTTGTTGCTGTTGCCAAAGAGATTGCCGCAATTAAATAGCTGCCTAGTGATCCAAAAGTGACGAATAAATCAGGTCTAAATAGAAAGCCACGGTGAATACGTGGTTTTTTTATGCGACCATTGTATGCCTCCTTCCTAAATTTACCGCCAAATGTATGCCTTGTTTTACACCATATTCACAAACCCTTTTCATGAATAGTCAGGTTCGGTTGCCATGATCTGTTAGAATACCGCGCATAATAATATTAATAAGCACTTATTTGGGGTCCATGAAAGAATTTATCATCATTGGCGCTGGGCAGTCTGGACTGTCTATGGCGTATAACTTATCCAAAAATAACAAAGATTACCTAATTTTAGACGCCAATGAGCATATCGGTGCACCTTGGCTAAAACGCTGGGATTCGCTAAAGTTATTTACGCCTACTGAATATAATCATCTTCCGGGGCTGTTATTTCCATTTCCTAAAGGTTACTACCCCAATAAATATGAAGTGGCAGACTATCTGAAAAGTTATGTTGAAAAGTTTTCGATACCCATTGAATTTAATCAAAGAATCACCTCAGTAAAAAAAGTTAACGGCATATTTGAAATAATCAGTTCGACGGGGAGTTTCCAGGCCAAACAGCTCATTATAGCCACGGGTCCTTTCCATACGCCTTATACGCCCCCTTGCCACGCTGATATTGCTGAAAATGTGCTTCAATTACACAGTGAACACTACAAAAGTCCAGAGCAGCTACAAGATGGTGATTGTTTAGTGGTCGGGGCAGGAGATTCTGGTGTACAGATTTTATCAGAAATTGCAGAGACTGGACGCACTGTTCATTTCTCTGGAACCGATAAAATCACCGCGATCCCACAATCATTTTTAGGCAAAACATTATGGTGGTGGTTCACTAAAATTGGCTTTTTATCGGTGACACGTTTTAGCAGAATTGGTAAATGGTTGAGTAAAGGTGTGCAACCTGTGATAGGTACCGACGTAAAGACGCTACTGGCAAGAAAGAATGTGATCCATATGGGGAGAACATTATCAGCTGACGAAACCTGTATAAAATTCCAAAAAGGCAGCATCAGTAGTATCAAAAATATTATCTGGGCGACAGGATTTAAACCGAACTTTTTCTGGATTGAAAATATCACCTTCGATGAGATGAACTACCCGAGTAATTATCGAGGGGTCAGTGATGATGTCGATGGATTGTACTTTATTGGACTTCCTTGGCTGTATACCCGAGGCTCTGCAACTCTTGGTGGAGTGTGGAGAGATGCAGAATACTTAATGAGCTATATCCAGAAAAACCATTATGGTGATCGCGCTACAGTCACAGAAAAATCACCATATGGATCAAATTCTGAAGGGCTTGTAGAAGCTGTTGTTGAAGGCGTAAGAAAAGAGGTTGCAACGCTTAAGTAACGGCTATCAGAATAGGTTCAACATCGAGGCAGCCGTTAGTATCGGCTGCTTTTTATATTGAGTTGTCTAACAATCTTTGCAGCCATTAACATGGAATCTGATATCAAATCGAGTCCCCTGATTAAGATCACTGCTGACTTCTATTGAACCTCTCAACCCCTGTAAAACCTGATTGTAGATGATGTGTGCACCAAGGCCGACCCTACCTCGGTTGCGGCTAGTGGTATAAAAAGGGTTGAATATTTTCTGTTTCTGCTCATCAGTTAGTCCTATGCCGTTATCCTGATATATCAAGTGAACCTCGTCATCTATGCAGTTGATTGAGATTTTGATAAGCCCTTTTTTAATCGTATCTATCGAACTGATATCAGCATCGTCAGCTTTATGATTAAAACCGAATGCATGATGGACTGAATTAAGAATAAGATTTCTGACTATTTTGGATAATGTGCAAGGTTTACTCACAATGACTAAGCCTGGATCACATTCTAAGATGACGCTATAGCTGTGGTCTTTCACAGAATCATTGATTGAAAATATTATCCCGTCGAGGTATTCCTTAACCTTAAACTTGCGAATTTTGACATCTGAAGGCTCTACAGCAACCAGTTTGAAACTGCTGACCAGCAAGGCTGCCCGCTGAAGGTTTGATGTCAGCAGCTCGCAAGTTTGCTCTGTGGTGTCGATAAAGCTTTCAAGCTCTTCGGATGACAGCTCATTTGCCTTATAGGCTTGGCTAATTCTTTGGACATTTTGCTCAAGAAAAGAGGTCGAGGTGACGCCGATACCTATTGGGGTATTGATCTCGTGGGCAACGCCTGCAACTAACTCACCAAGGGATGCCATTTTTTCTCGCTGGATCAATTGATCTTGCGTGGCAGTGAGCTCTGTCAATGCGCTATTTAAATTTTGATTAGCATTTTCAAGCTCAAGAGTTCTATCCAAGACTTTTTCTTCTAAATTACTGTGATAGTTTTTCAGATCCTTTAATATTACTAGGCCTTCTAAGATTAGAAAAGTGACAGCCACCAAGTACGCCATTAATCTGAGAAGGTGCCAGCCCCACCATGCAAGATCCCATAATGCCGATTGTTCAAACATGATCGCAGCTGCGCCAAATAATAAACAGTGCATGCTAAACAGAAGATCATTAATATTATTGGTTTTCTGGTTAGTTTTTATTAGTTTAAATGCAGCAATAAAGAATCCAATTCCGCCAACAAGGTTAAGCATTAGGGCTGTCATAGTGAATTCACCTTCACGCACCATACTAGGTATTAACGGGGCGAAGATCAGGCTTAATACTCCCACCATAATAGAGGCTGCAAGTGTTATCCACGGTGCAGAAAAATTATTCGATAAGCCGCCTTTGGTCAGTAAAAAAGATGAGAATAACAGGCCGCCAGCGAGAGTGGCTAAACTGTGTAGCCAAACAAATTGCTGGCCGACTTCGACTATGGCATGAAAACCATCGAGTGTCCCCATGGCTATCATTGCGCAGGCGATTTCAATATTGTGGCTGGTACCCCGGCCGCTCTTCTCAAAGACGATTAATAAGACAGCAAGGAATAGGGCGATAGCAGAGCCAAACATCTCAATAGATGAGTGAGCCTCCGGCAGTGGCCAGACATAGGATTCAAGAATGGTGTTACTAATAATAAGTGCGGCAGCATGAACAGCTAGACTAATGCCTATGGTCAACCAAATAAATAGATGTGTATTAGATTTGTTCAATATCAAAACCAGTTGCTATTAACCAATACTTAATAAGGAAGCCGATAACTGGCTTGACCATGAATCGCCACTAGGCAAGCGTATTACCCCTAGCTGAAAGTGTAGTTCAAAAATACAAATTTAACTCTGAACTAGATGGTTAAATTCAGGACTTAAGGGCCATTCAAGACTTGGGCTGAGTAAAACGGGTAGGAACACTGGCAGAGAAACATTCTGACTATATTTCAGTTGTTTACCTAAAAGGAAAGAGTGAGTGTTGCCGTATTATTTAGGCCTGTCTCAGGATTTTGTGTTTCCAAGTTAGTTTCTAATTGTGATTCTGAATCTAGTTGTGATAGTGATAGTAACGGCTAAGAGGAGTAGGGGGCTCACAACAAGTTTTTCTGACTATTTACACTGATTACACTGAGATTAAATATCACAGAATGAATAGAAATTATAACTGATGGAATTGCATTATTAGAAATAAGTCTAGCAGGCATAAGTAACAGGAATTAAACAAGAAAATGACTCAATTATTTACCACACTGTATTTCTTTTTCTCGTATTACCCAGGCTGCAGCGATTGCTTCTTGGTCTGAGGCTAATAAGTTATCTCTTTCCAGCCTTTCAGTCATGATCTCTAACGTGTTAAGTGTCTTAGAACGTCTCAAAAGTAGAAGGAATTTTAATGTTATCTCATCAATTTCAGGGCTGTGCATGTATTTAACGAACCTTTATAAAAGTAATTAATAAAACGCTGAGTACAATGTATTGAATAAATCTAGATGTACCAGATGGGCTTAAACATAATTGAAGCACTAGCTAAGATCAGCCTAACATAATACAGCACGACATAGCCTATAGTTTTTGCTTTCTTAAAGTGGACTGCTTACTATTTTTACGGTTTCACCGACAATACAACAAATAAAGAGACAGCTAAAAACATATGTCGAAATTTGATAACCCTGAAATGAAGGCTTCCGTGACAACCATTGGTATCCAATCCACCCGAATATCGAAGTGCTTCTTCGTCTTCAACATATTTTCGATTGAAGATAATAATCAAACCCATCTAGCAGTGTACCTAGATATTCCAGCTTTAATGGTAAAGATGATTTTATCGACCAACTCAACTTAGTTACACGAAAAAAAACTATCTTCCCTAACTTCATATAAACTATTAGCTCTAAAATATTCCGAATTATTGGGTCATAATGATGCTAAACAATGTTTTTACACCTGTAACGTTATTAACTTTACTTTTTTTATCTACCACGGCCCATGCCAGTCAATTAACTGGTTGTGCTGCTAAAAAGCAAGAGATAAATACGCAAATAAGTTATGCAAAAAAATATGGAAATACTCAACGTTTAGAGGGTTTAGAAAAAGCACTGCAAGAAATCAGCGAAAACTGCACAGATGAATCTCTGAAAGCTGAGCGAATGGAAAAAATTGCTGAAAAAGAGAAAAAAGTGACGGAAAGAAAACAAGATTTAATTGAAGCAAAAGAGAGCGGTAATCTGAAAAAAATTGATAAAAAAGAGAGAAAGTTACGAGAAGCTATGAATGAACTTCAAGAAGCAAAGAATAGACTCTCACTTTAACCTGACACAGTTAATTTGGAGGAGTCGCTGGATACGAAATGAGCGAAACCTCTCAACATGGCACAACTCAATACATGGATAAATTATCACCAAGCATATCAAAATGTGACATCTCTAAATGGCTAGAATATGACATTAATATATTGCACGTACATTGGAATCCATCCATGCGTACAATAGGGTAGCCGTTATGTTGAACTGCTTTTTTTTGTAGAATCGTAGATAAAAAAATAGCCCTGAATAGGGCTAAGTTTACACATAATGCACATTGTGCGAATTTAATTACTCTACTTACAAGTCATATGCACTGTCGTCTTCAACAACAGGTTCTAATGCCTGCGGAGCAAATACAGCTTCCTCGAGCTTGTTATTCATAAACCAACTGCAAAGAATATTTTCCCCACCAGTTGTAGCTACGGTCATTGCTGGACCACCACTTTTTAATCGAACTATGTCACCTAAATTCATAATAAACCTACAATTAATTAAAATGAGGAATTAAAATACATCGGAATAAGATTCAAGTCCAATGGAAGGGATTATTAAACCGTAGGTTTGATGTTAGCGTAGCGTGACCGCTTGAAAGCAGTCACGCTTTTTTGTGGCTGTAGTCCTTCGACCTGCCAGACACTCTTTTGATTTTTTCTTCCGGGATTCGATAGGGCGTATATTTAAGAGTCCACATACTTTAACAGTGGACTCTAGTACGGATACCGTACTTTTCAGTGATAATTACTTAGCATTGCAGAGATGAAAAGAGGGGGAGGCAAGCGAAGCGCCCCCGATAGAAATCGACCTTAAAAGTGTTTGGGTTCCTGTTACACCCAAACTAACTCCGGACATCCGGATTCCTCAACTACTTCTGATTGACCATATTTTCAATCTTCGTTGATTCCTTTGCTGCATAAAGCTCATCTGCTGATATTTTATTTAGCTCATCAGAACTAAAGCCATGGCTTTGTTTTAGAGCCTTTTCTAAATGCCCTAAGAAATCTTGTTTCTCTGTAATACAATCGTACAAAATAGAGGTAAAAGTTACATCGTCTAGCAGCACTTTCACTGATGCGACTTTTTTCATGAAAGTAATAGGATCAATATGGCTCTCAGCACCAATTGTCCCGCTACAGATCTCTTTTTCTGTAATCTTCAGTATCTTGCTTAGCTTTTCCACCTGACTGGCCTTCGGCTCTGTAAGGTCACGCTCCCACTTGCTTACAGTTTGAACTGTTAAGCCTATCTGTTCGGCTATATCTTCCTGCTTGATATTTAATGCAATACGTCGGTCTTTTAATACGCTACCAATACTCATGTTTAAGTTTTCCATATTCACACCTACTTTAATATTAGTTTACACCCACTTTTGTTTGGCTTACTATCTAACCATACTTTTGTATCTCTTCACACAAACATTAGTTTAAGTGAAAGCTCTTGACAGGGATTTTAGAGAATTGTTTTTCATCGATCGTTTGTTCATGCAACAAGACCATCCTGCTGGCGGATTACCGCTCGTGGGTCGTCATGTTATTGAACGGATCGAACTCGAAACAGGCGAGCATTTACCACCGTCTGTTAATCAGAAAATCCTAGAGGGCTCATACAGTACTAAGCTCACTATCCGCTGTGATGGGCAACGGGTGAGGGTAGAAGGCAATCCTTCTCGATGGCAACGTATGGACAACCTTTTTGGTCTTCAAACGCTTGATGAGTGTGTGGAGATCTTTAACCATGTATTAGCTCGGTATGATTTGCCTCCGTTTACTAAAAACACCCAAATATCTCATCGTCAAACACCCGATGGAAAAACAACTCAATTGGTCGGCAACGGTGCAGAAATTACCGCAATCGACTGGACAGTCAATCATCAAGTAGGCAAGGGCAAAGAAGCTTCTTTTATCCGTGGAATGTCATCCATGCAAATTGGCCGAGGACGTAAACCTAAGCTGTATCCTGATGGACATACCTGCAATTGGGGTGAAGGTTCTACTTGGATAATGACCAAGCTCTATAACAAATCTGTTGAATTAAAAAGACATCTTGCAAAAGACCTCCGCAAAAAAGTAGGTGTCCAAACAGACAGACTTAACTATTTAGAAAACTTAATAAATTACTGTGAAAAAACAGGTGTTGTACGCGAAGAACACAGCTTAAGACAGGCCTTGCTAAAACGTCATACGTTGCAATTTTATGGCCGAGTATCAGAACTAGACTTTTATCCGCACCTAAAAGAGATCGAGACAGCTATGCAAACAATCCAAATCTCACATGATGAGCATCAAACTATTGCAGACCAATTAATATCCTTAGGTGTGGTGAAAAGTCGCCAAGCCGCTAACGCCACACAAAGCTACGCCATTATGTGGCAACACGGTGCAGACCTTAGGCAGTCCCTTAAATCCACACAGTTCTATGAACATAAAGCCCGCCTAAAAATTATCGGTATTGATATCGGTCAGAAATTCGATGTTAGCCGCATGTGTCCAACACTAAGACGTTCAGAAGTTATTGATGTTAAACCGTTAACCATCCCGCACTGGTATCTATTACCAGTTGTTGCACAATCAAACATTTTACCTTTTAAAGCCTACGCATAGGAGCTATTAACATGCTTAAAATTGAAGTTTTCCAAGAAGATATCAACGTCAATACACGTACCATGCAGCCTAAAGATGGTAAGCCTGGACGAACTATTTACGAGCAAACAGCATACGCATACCTGGGCGGTAAATTTCCAGTACAGATGCGCTTACAAGTTAATAGTCCTGCAGAAGCTTATTTAGCTGGTGAGTATGAAGTTGATAACTCAAGTTTCATCGTTAACAACTTTGGTGGGCTTGAGCTTAAACGCTTCGGCCTAACAATGTCACCAATCACAAAGCATGCAAGTAGCAGCGCGATTACTTCAGCTAAATAGCTAAGGGGAAAATCATGGAAGAACCTATACATACAGCAGTCAGACTTCGTTTCGAAATAAACATTATCAGTGAGTTTTTACTCAGAGATTTAGCACCTGAACAAGCACGCAGAGAGCTAATTGCTAAAAGCTGTGTATTGCTTGGTGAACTTGATGACGCACTTGAAATGATTAAGGAGGACTCATGCAAGTTATCAAATATAAAGGCGGTATGACTATGGTTGATCGATCTGATGCACCTGATTATCAATGCAAGAACTGCTTTAAGGTATGGTGGCGTGACGACTTCGAGCAATCTCTCTTTATTGCCTGTCAGAATTGCCACGGCCAATTACGCAACATTACCAATGACGATCCTATCGAAATATGAGGCTGTGGTGTACACGAGAGCGATATCATTCAAACCATTTAAAACACGCCTCAGAGACTCTCACGCATAAGTGCGCACAATAGGGTAGCCGTTATGTTGAACTGCTTTTTTTTGTAGAATCGTAGATAAAAAAATAGCCCTGAATAGGGCTAAGTTTACACATAATGCACATTGTGCGAATTTAATTACTCTACTTACAAGTCATATGCACTGTCGTCTTCAACAACAGGTTCTAATGCCTGCGGAGCAAATACAGCTTCCTCGAGCTTGTTATTCATAAACCAACTGCAAAGAATATTTTCCCCACCAGTTGTAGCTACGGTCATTGCTGGACCACCACTTTTTAATCGAACTATGTCACCTAAATTCATAATAAACCTACAATTAATTAAAATGAGGAATTAAAATACATCGGAATAAGATTCAAGTCCAATGGAAGGGATTATTAAACCGTAGGTTTGATGTTAGCGTAGCGTGACCGCTTGAAAGCAGTCACGCTTTTTTGTGGCTGTAGTCCTTCGACCTGCCAGACACTCTTTTGATTTTTTCTTCCGGGATTCGATAGGGCGTATATTTAAGAGTCCACATACTTTAACAGTGGACTCTAGTACGGATACCGTACTTTTCAGTGATAATTACTTAGCATTGCAGAGATGAAAAGAGGGGGAGGCAAGCGAAGCGCCCCCGATAGAAATCGACCTTAAAAGTGTTTGGGTTCCTGTTACACCCAAACTAACTCCGGACATCCGGATTCCTCAACTACTTCTGATTGACCATATTTTCAATCTTCGTTGATTCCTTTGCTGCATAAAGCTCATCTGCTGATATTTTATTTAGCTCATCAGAACTAAAGCCATGGCTTTGTTTTAGAGCCTTTTCTAAATGCCCTAAGAAATCTTGTTTCTCTGTAATACAATCGTACAAAATAGAGGTAAAAGTTACATCGTCTAGCAGCACTTTCACTGATGCGACTTTTTTCATGAAAGTAATAGGATCAATATGGCTCTCAGCACCAATTGTCCCGCTACAGATCTCTTTTTCTGTAATCTTCAGTATCTTGCTTAGCTTTTCCACCTGACTGGCCTTCGGCTCTGTAAGGTCACGCTCCCACTTGCTTACAGTTTGAACTGTTAAGCCTATCTGTTCGGCTATATCTTCCTGCTTGATATTTAATGCAATACGTCGGTCTTTTAATACGCTACCAATACTCATGTTTAAGTTTTCCATATTCACACCTACTTTAATATTAGTTTACACCCACTTTTGTTTGGCTTACTATCTAACCATACTTTTGTATCTCTTCACACAAACATTAGTTTAAGTGAAAGCTCTTGACAGGGATTTTAGAGAATTGTTTTTCATCGATCGTTTGTTCATGCAACAAGACCATCCTGCTGGCGGATTACCGCTCGTGGGTCGTCATGTTATTGAACGGATCGAACTCGAAACAGGCGAGCATTTACCACCGTCTGTTAATCAGAAAATCCTAGAGGGCTCATACAGTACTAAGCTCACTATCCGCTGTGATGGGCAACGGGTGAGGGTAGAAGGCAATCCTTCTCGATGGCAACGTATGGACAACCTTTTTGGTCTTCAAACGCTTGATGAGTGTGTGGAGATCTTTAACCATGTATTAGCTCGGTATGATTTGCCTCCGTTTACTAAAAACACCCAAATATCTCATCGTCAAACACCCGATGGAAAAACAACTCAATTGGTCGGCAACGGTGCAGAAATTACCGCAATCGACTGGACAGTCAATCATCAAGTAGGCAAGGGCAAAGAAGCTTCTTTTATCCGTGGAATGTCATCCATGCAAATTGGCCGAGGACGTAAACCTAAGCTGTATCCTGATGGACATACCTGCAATTGGGGTGAAGGTTCTACTTGGATAATGACCAAGCTCTATAACAAATCTGTTGAATTAAAAAGACATCTTGCAAAAGACCTCCGCAAAAAAGTAGGTGTCCAAACAGACAGACTTAACTATTTAGAAAACTTAATAAATTACTGTGAAAAAACAGGTGTTGTACGCGAAGAACACAGCTTAAGACAGGCCTTGCTAAAACGTCATACGTTGCAATTTTATGGCCGAGTATCAGAACTAGACTTTTATCCGCACCTAAAAGAGATCGAGACAGCTATGCAAACAATCCAAATCTCACATGATGAGCATCAAACTATTGCAGACCAATTAATATCCTTAGGTGTGGTGAAAAGTCGCCAAGCCGCTAACGCCACACAAAGCTACGCCATTATGTGGCAACACGGTGCAGACCTTAGGCAGTCCCTTAAATCCACACAGTTCTATGAACATAAAGCCCGCCTAAAAATTATCGGTATTGATATCGGTCAGAAATTCGATGTTAGCCGCATGTGTCCAACACTAAGACGTTCAGAAGTTATTGATGTTAAACCGTTAACCATCCCGCACTGGTATCTATTACCAGTTGTTGCACAATCAAACATTTTACCTTTTAAAGCCTACGCATAGGAGCTATTAACATGCTTAAAATTGAAGTTTTCCAAGAAGATATCAACGTCAATACACGTACCATGCAGCCTAAAGATGGTAAGCCTGGACGAACTATTTACGAGCAAACAGCATACGCATACCTGGGCGGTAAATTTCCAGTACAGATGCGCTTACAAGTTAATAGTCCTGCAGAAGCTTATTTAGCTGGTGAGTATGAAGTTGATAACTCAAGTTTCATCGTTAACAACTTTGGTGGGCTTGAGCTTAAACGCTTCGGCCTAACAATGTCACCAATCACAAAGCATGCAAGTAGCAGCGCGATTACTTCAGCTAAATAGCTAAGGGGAAAATCATGGAAGAACCTATACATACAGCAGTCAGACTTCGTTTCGAAATAAACATTATCAGTGAGTTTTTACTCAGAGATTTAGCACCTGAACAAGCACGCAGAGAGCTAATTGCTAAAAGCTGTGTATTGCTTGGTGAACTTGATGACGCACTTGAAATGATTAAGGAGGACTCATGCAAGTTATCAAATATAAAGGCGGTATGACTATGGTTGATCGATCTGATGCACCTGATTATCAATGCAAGAACTGCTTTAAGGTATGGTGGCGTGACGACTTCGAGCAATCTCTCTTTATTGCCTGTCAGAATTGCCACGGCCAATTACGCAACATTACCAATGACGATCCTATCGAAATATGAGGCTGTGGTGTACACGAGAGCGATATCATTCAAACCATTTAAAACACGCCTCAGAGACTCTCACGCATAAGTGCGCACAATGTATATTATGTTAAATGACCTTTATCTGTAATAATATCGATAGCACCACTTAAGTTGGGAATTTAAAGCAAGATGAGAATCTTGTTTCATTGTAGCTATCTTCCATCAATTAGAATTTGGTAACAGTTAACTTTTAACTTTAAATAAACTAAACAAGACTTTGGGAAACTTCAGTATCACCCATGCTAAAATTTATAAAAACAAAGTACACCGCTTTTTATAATGCGTGCTTAAATCTAAAGGAACAATATACTTTCTGATGGCGGTATTTATGTCATAACCATTTTTGTAGTAGCCTTAGTGATTGGTCAATTTACGTTATCGTTATGATTCTATATGGTAAAGCACGTTTCTCTGTGAAATCTAGCACACAAGAACCCACACAGTTTTAAAGAATTCACGTAGCAACGCCTTCATTTTCTGCATTAATCAGCATTCAGCTGAAATCTTCCTTCCTGTGTGCATGATGAGTTGATATCGATGCTGAATAATTATGTCTTAGTTAATCTCTGGTACTGCTCATTATGACTCTGATGACTTAGCTAGCTTAAGCCTAGAACTAGCATCGACCTTAATCATTAAGATCCAGTTATTACTGAATCTTAGAGCCGATTTGATAAAAGAAGTTGAGCTGGAAAAGCGATCATGTTGATCCTATTACTGCGTTGTTTAACAACATAGAACCCGTTTAAGGATATTCAATACTCGTGGTAACTTAGCCGCTGTAAAGTGGATATTCAACCAGTGGTCAACAGGTCCATTTAGACTTTTTACTCAATTGCCGATAATGACACTTATCGGCATTAACTTGTCAGTTATTTGGAAACCCAACATACACATTCAATTCAGTGAAGTGAATACTCGTCAATGAGTCTTCTTAAGACTATGGTGCTGCAGAACCTAGAACCTAGAACCTAGAACCTAGAACCTAGAACCTAGAACCTAGAACCTGGTTTACCCTATCCCTTGTAGGTGATCTAATGGTTTGTTTTGTGCACTCTGATGTCTCTCTATCTGAGAGGTATGCAGATATTGAGATGTGGTGTCGATACTCTCGTGCCCTGCATCTGCTTGCACATGTGACAACGGTCTGCCATTAATATTGATGTCGTGGGTGATCCCTGTGTGACGGATACTGTGTACGCTCAAATTTCTCATTTGTTTAGCATCTTCACTAAAACCATCATTTTCGGCGATGTTAGCTGCTTTTTCGATGATATTGTCTACATCTTCTCTTATCTGACGTATACCTAGATTGGCATTGATAGTGCCGACTTCCCTTCCCCGGCCAGCCGCTTTTCGACGAATAAATAATGGATGCTGCTCCCCCTGGGTTGGATAATCAGGTAGCTTTAAGAATTGTCTGTACTCTACAAGGCCATTGAGTAAGGCTTTAGATATTGCGACGCTTCGTCGTTTTCCTCCTTTACTATGAGGAATGTGAAAACTCCATATTCCTGTCTGTTTATCTTGTCTAAATTGACTCATCACTGGCGAATAGCCTGCCCTGGCCCCGACTTCAGATACTCTTAAATAGCAGAAGTAAATCAACTTGATCATAAATAAGCTGCGTTGGTGAACGTCGGGTTCTTGCTGCGCTAACGTCTCTACTGTTGCAATGACATAAGACCATTGGAGCTCAGTGAAAGCCAGCATGTTGCAGTCATCGGAATTAACGCGATACTTCTTTTTTGAAGAGAAACGACTGTGATTCATCCAAGCTTGAGCCGGATTGCGTTCACTAATATCCTCACTCATTAGATAGCTATAAAAAGAGGACAAAATAGCTATCTTGGTTTTTATCGCATTTTCACTCAACTGATAGGGTAACTCTTTACCCATGGCCTTCTTACCGACGAATGGGCGCCATGCCGAATTAGGTGCTCGCTCCCCCTCTGTCTTATCAAGTTTAAATTGTGCAACGTTAAAGTAGCCAATTAAGTTAACTGGAGGATTTTGACAATAGCTTAAGTAACGGCCTATTTCCCTTCTTGATAATGCAATGGGAGAGAGTATGGATACATCAAAACACCAGTGAAAGAATGTAGTTAATTCACTTCGATAGGCTTTATAGCTGTTTTCATTATGTTGTTGTTCAATGAGTAACTCGGCAGCGTGCTCATAGATCAAGCCTGCATCGGGTATTTTATCTAAACTTATCTGGGTGATGTATTGATTGACAATATAGTTGCCTTGTTCAATGTATTTTGCTGATTCAAATAGGGGTAAAACTGGAGGCATAAGCATACTGAAGTCTCTGGAGTGATCCATGCGCATTAAAATATTTTGGATCGAGTGTCTATAAACCTTTGATGTTAACAGTGTACTTGGCATGCTGCTATGTGTTTTAGCCTCTTCCTTGATAGAGGTATTTGATTTGCTTACCCATGATGATCAAATCCTTTTAGGTTTTAAACAAAACCTAGAGTAAACGTTTATATTCTCTTCTTTTATTTGTCTCTGATTGACTTGTTATTTCTTCAACTTGTTCAATACTTGAATGGGTACTGACTGGAGTCATGCTTGCACATAAAGCAGAGTCATTAATTGAGCATTCTTTTGTACAGTAGATCTTCTTACTGCAGCACCAAAGGCACATCTGCCAGACTTTTTGTTTAGAGTCTTGGTCAAGGCAACGAAGTTCAGCAGCACAAAGTGCTCCAGATTGTATTAGTTGAGCTAATTTTTCGGTACTAATTGAGAGGTTTACCCGCTGTTCAATCATCATGTTGCCTTTATTTATATAAACAACATAGAGTGTACATTTAAATGATAATGATTATCAACTGCAATTGTGTAATTGGAAGTACAAACGAATTAATCTGCCAGATAAGTACTATAGTAAGCAACTGCTAAACTTAATTGAGAATTTTTACGACAATTTTCCACTGTCTTAAACATTGATCTACACTCAATGTATAGGGATGCAAGTATTTTTCACATAATTGAGGTTGTCGAATGCTAATCGATATAGCAAAGAAGAGCCCCCTCTTTTCAGGCAAAAAGAAATCACAGCCTGTTGCGACAGGTCCTGCGTGGCGAATTCTAATCGTTGATGACGAGCCCGATGTTCATACTGTGACTAAGCTTGCCCTATCACGATTCAAACTCGATGGATGTGCACTAGAATTTATCAACGCGTATAGCGGTGAAGAAGCTAAGCAGATTTTAATTAAAGAAAAAGATATTGCTATGGCCTTTGTTGATGTCGTCATGGAGAGCGATCATGCCGGTCTTGAGCTTGTAAAGTGGATCAGAGAGGAACATAAGAACACTGCAATACGTTTGATCTTAAGAACAGGCCAGCCGGGTCAGGCTCCTGAAGAAGATGTCATTGTTAATTATGACATCAATGATTATAAGGCTAAGGCTGAGCTCGATTCTCGCAAGTTAGTCACCAGTGTCTATTCGGCCCTTCGCTCTTACCGAGATATTATAGAGATTGAAAAAGCACGAGCAAATCAAATCAAGCATAGAAAAGGCTTAGAGCGTGTTGTTAAAGCAACTTCTGGTCTATTTGAATTACGCACCTTACATAACTTTGCCGATGGCCTACTGACTCAAGTAGCTAACTTACTGAACCTTGATACAGAAACCTTATTGCTTTCTTGTAATGCTATGGATGCCATGAGTGACAATGTCAATACCGATGGTTTACATATTCTTGCAGGGACTGGTCAGTTTTCAAACCACCATGAAAAACCGGTTCCAGAACATATTAAACATCTACTAGACGATGCGCTTAAACAAAAACGTTGCTTGTATGAGGAAGATTGTTTCGTGGGATATTTCCCTGCGAAGAGTGGCTGGATCAACCTTTTGTATATGGATGGAATTAGTAAAATTGATGATCTAGACAAGAAGCTAATCGATATTTTTGCTATTAACGTGGGTGTTGCATTTGAAAATTTATTATTAAATAAAGAATTAGAAGATACACAGTCAGAGTTGATATTGCGTCTAGGTGATGTGGTCGAGAGTCGTTCAAAAGAAGCGGCATATCATGTTAAAAGGATAGCTGAATATTGCTATCAGCTAGCTCTACTTTCCGGTATGCAAGTACACGAAGCGGATTTGATCAAACATGCCTCGCCTATGCATGACATAGGCAAGATCGCGACTCCGGATGCGGTATTGTTAAAGCCTGGTAAACTTAATGCCGAAGAGTGGGAGATCATGCGTCAGCACCCTGAGGTCGGTTATCAAATATTAGCAAATTCTGAGCGACCGATTCTGAAAGCTGCTAGCACAATTGCATTGCAGCACCATGAAAAATATGACGGCTCTGGCTATCCTTCTGGTTTAAAAGGGACAGATATTCATGTGTTTGCACGTATTGTCGCAATTGCTGATGTGTTTGACGCCTTGTCACACGCCCGTTGTTACAAACCTGCTTGGCCTATAGACGAGGTGATGAAGGTGATGAAAGAAGGTGCTGGTAACCATTTTGACCCAGATTTACTTAAGGTTTTTATGGAAAATATTGATGTGTTCACCAAAGTTAAAGAGGAGTTTAGTGATCAAAATGCAGAGCTAGATATCATGGCGACTTAATACTTTCATTACCTTCACTTACCACTATCAGCAAGAAAGTCGAATATGGCAACATGCTGTAGGCCATTTTTTTTAAAACTCACTAAGGCACGCCAAACCATATAATTACTACTGCAAGAACCGAATATCAGCTGACCATTATATTGCTTTTCATTAACTTTAGCCAAATTTACTGGGATAACCCCCATAAACATGTCTCTTCCCTCAATTCGCATATTAATATCAGTTATCGCCTCAGAGCTTGTTAACTCGATGGTTAACGGCTTTTCGCTGGGTGTATTGAACGGGGTGATTAACAAGGACAAGTTGATATTTGAGACCTGTTTATAACAGGGTGACATACTGAAGTTACATAAGGATTTATCTTCGATAATTCCGCTTGATTGACCTTCAATTTGCTCGTCATCTTGAGGCGTGCAAGCTGAGACTAAAAGTAGGATAACTAATAGGTTCCAGCTATGTTTTTTACTAAATAACTTAATGCGTAGCACAAATATTAACCTTTACACTAAAAGTATTTACATTCTATGGCGTAGCTTGATCTAGATCAACATTTCACAACGCACATTTCCTATCTTTTTTGATATAGCTCAAGTATCATTGCTTTACCTTGTTAATATTACAATTATTACAAGGATACACGTTGACACAATACGACTATTTCCGTAGGAATGCCGCGTTTGTGTCTTTTTAACGGGTAAAGTCACATTTTACTCAAACTATAAATATAAGTAATAAGCAGTGGAAGCAATATGATGAACCATTCCCAGCCTCAAGGCGCTGATTACAATTACACCGTCGTCCGCCAATTTGCCCTCACAACCGTCTTGTGGGGAATTGTAGGTATGTCAGTCGGTGTATTGATCGCGGCGCAGCTAATCTGGCCACAACTAAACTTCGATACTCCATGGTTAACATACAGTCGTCTTAGACCACTGCATACTAATGCCGTGATTTTCGCGTTTGGTACTTCAGCACTTTTCGCAACATCTTACTATATCGTCCAACGTACCTGTCAAACCAAACTATTTGCGCCGAAATTAGCCGCATTTACGTTCTGGGGTTGGCAAGCAATCATTCTTTCAGCCGTAATCACATTACCTCTAGGTATTACCAGTGGTAAAGAATACGCAGAATTAGAATGGCCAATTGATATCGCTATCACCCTTGTATGGGTTGCTTATGGCGCGGTCTTCTTCGGTACCATAGTTAAACGAACCACTTCACATATATATGTGGCAAACTGGTTCTTTGGTGCTTTCATCATAACCGTTGCAGTTCTGCACATAGTTAACTCTATGGCAATGCCTGTCAGTATGTGGAAGTCATATTCTATCTATGCCGGCGCAGTCGATGCGATGGTGCAGTGGTGGTATGGTCATAATGCCGTAGGTTTCCTACTCACAGCAGGTTTCTTAGGTATGATGTATTACTTCGTACCGAAACAAGCTGGTCGTCCTGTTTATTCTTACCGTCTTTCAATCGTTCATTTCTGGGCATTGATAGCACTGTATATTTGGGCTGGTCCTCACCACTTACATTACACAGCCTTACCAGATTGGACACAATCACTTGGTATGGTGATGTCGTTAATTTTATTCGCACCATCTTGGGGTGGAATGATCAACGGTATCATGACGCTATCTGGTGCTTGGCATAAGCTAAGAACCGATCCGGTATTACGTTTCCTTGTTGTTTCATTGTCTTTCTACGGTATGTCTACCTTCGAAGGCCCAATGATGGCGATTAAAACCGTTAACGCACTATCACACTATACTGACTGGACCATTGGTCACGTTCACTCTGGTGCGTTAGGTTGGGTTGCTATGGTTTCAATTGGTTCGCTATATCACCTTATACCGGTTCTTTACGGACACGGTCGTATGTACAGCACTAACTTAGTGAATGTTCATTTCTGGTTAGCGACGATTGGTACGGTTCTTTATATCGTTTCTATGTGGATCTCTGGTGTTATGCAGGGTCTGATGTGGCGTGCAGTTAACTCTGACGGTACATTGACTTACAGCTTCGTTGAAAGTATTGAAGCGTCATACCCGTTCTACTTTGTACGATTCCTTGGTGGCTGTTTCTTCGTTACGGGTATGCTGTTAATGGCTTACAACGTAATTAAGACTGTTAAAGCACCGAAAGAGTCTTTACCAGCACTCGCTGAAGCATAAGGGGGATACGATGAAATTTAATCATGAGTTAGTCGAGAAAAATATCGGTCTCTTGGGGATCTTTACTGTCATAGCCATTAGTTTTGGCGGATTAGTACAGATCACTCCCCTGCTCTTCCAAAAGGATACGACTGAGCCTGTTGATGGTTTGATTCCTTATACAGCTTTGCAAACTGAAGGTCGTGATATCTACGTCCGTGAAGGTTGTTATAACTGTCACAGTCAGATGATCCGTCCTTTGCGTGCTGAGACTGAACGTTACGGTCATTATTCTGTTGCTGGTGAGTCTGTTTGGGATCATCCGTTCCAGTGGGGCTCTAAGCGTACAGGTCCTGATCTTGCCCGTGTTGGTGGTCGTTACAGTGATAAATGGCATGAGGTACATTTAATTGACCCACGTGCTGTTGTGCCTCAGTCTAATATGCCAGGTTTTCCTTGGTTAGCTGAGAATAAACTTGATGGCAAATTGACAGGTAAGAAGATGGAGATCCTTCGTAACTTCCACAAAGGTGGAAATAAAGGTCAAGACCTTTATACCGACGAAGAGATCGCGGGTGCTCAAAAAGCCGTTGAAGGTAAAACTGAAATGCAAGCACTCATCGCCTATCTGCAGTCCCTAGGGCATGCATTGAAATAATAGGAGTCAATGATATGGATTACGGAGTAATACAAGGGATCATTACTATTGTTGTGATGCTCACCTTTCTCGGTATTTTTGCATGGGCTTATAGCTCGCGTCGTAAAGATCAATTTGACGAAGCGGCCAATCTTGTTTTTTCTGATGACGAATCTAACAAGAGTGCAGGAGAACAAAAGTGATGACAACCTTCTGGAGTATATGGATCACAGTACTGACATTAGTCGTGATCGCGGGATGTTTCTTCCTGTTAAAAGCTGTCTCTAAAAACAATACTGGTGTTGAAGAAGGCAAATCAATGGGTCACAGCTTCGATGGTATCGAAGAGTTGAACAACCCATTGCCAAAATGGTGGAGCTATATGTTTTATATCTCTATCGTTTTTGCCCTAATCTATTTAGCGCTTTATCCTGGACTTGGTAACTTCAAAGGTTTCCTAGGCTGGTCGAGCTCTAACCAGAGTATTGGTACTGAAAATGGTATTAAGGCCGATTCTGAAGCCGCTATCGCTTTAGCTGTTAAAGAGGGTCGTTGGGTTCAATATGACCAAGAAGTTAATCGTGCCGATGCAAAATACGGCCCTATCTTCAAGGCATATGCCGAAACACCATTAGACGAATTAGTTAATAACAAAGATGCACTTAAAGTGGGTGGTCGTTTGTTTTTACATAACTGTTCGCAGTGTCACGGTAGTGATGCTCGTGGTAGTAAAGGCTTCCCTAACTTAACTGACGGTGATTGGTTATATGGTGGTGAATTAGCCACGATTAAAACCAGTATCATGAATGGTCGTCACGGCATGATGCCGCCAAAAGGCGGTTTACCTATCGAAGACAGCGAAATAAAAGGTTTGGCTGAATACGTAGTTAAGTTGTCTGGTCGTGAACACGATGAAGCACTTGCAGCACAAGGCCAAGGTTCATTTATGAAAGGTTGTTTTGCCTGTCATGGAATGGATGGTACCGGTAACAAGATGATGGGCGCACCGAATATTGCGAACAACATGTGGTTATACGGTGGCAGTCGTGGTGCGATTGAAGAGACAATCAAATATGGGCGTAGCGGTGTGATGCCAGCATGGAAAGATGTGCTAGGTGAAGAGAAAGTTCACGTTATCACAGCTTATGTTTATAGCTTGTCAAACAAATAGTTACATATAAGTAATAACTGGGCCTCGATCTTATCGAGGCCTTTTTTTTAGATGCTAAATCACACATTTAGCGGTAAAATGAACTTAATTATTTTAATGGGTATGAAACATGAACAAGCAACAAGCCTGGTATAAGCAGTTCTGGCCTTGGTTTTTAATTATTTTGCCTCTTTGTGCAGTTGTCGCGAGTGTAAACTTGCTTTATCTAGCTGTTGTTAATAAGGATTCTTTAGTTTCTGAAGACTATTATAAAGACGGCAAGCGCATTAATATGGATCTTAAAAAAATTAAGTATGCTAAGCAACTGGGCTTGCAGTTTGAGTTATTAGTCGATGAAAATACGCTGACTATTACTCAGCATGGTGGCGAAGACTATAAGGCCGGTCTTAATGTTGAGTTTTTCCATCCAACCATTGAAGAGCGTGACTTTACTCGTTTGGTTTCCGCCGATGGCGATCAAGTTTATCGCATTGCACTCGATGGCCCTATCACAGGTTCATGGGAAGTCAGATTAGACGGTTTCGATCGTAAATGGCGAATTCAGAAGCGATTAGAGATCAAAGATGACGGCGTGTATTGGTTGAATTAATACATGTTTCCTTCCTTAGAGGAGTGCTTTAAGCGTTTTTCTAAGGAGCTTGTTACCATTCCCCACACTCAAACTCTTTTTTGACGTTCATCAGGATGTGATTGAGTTTTCAGTTTTTACATAGGTTTTTACAGATTGACTATGAAGCATCTTGATTGTTTCCATTGTGCAGAGCCTGTCTTAACAGGTACTCAATTTACTACCTTCATTAACAATGAAGAGCAAGTTATGTGTTGCCCTGGCTGTCAGGCCGTTTCTGCTGCAATAATAGATGCCGGTTTAACCAATTATTATAAATATAGAACAGAGCCTGGTAGTAAACAAAATGCATTAGTGCCCGAAGAGCTTTCTAGTTTTTCAGCTTTCGATTTGCCCGAAGTTCAACAAGATTTTGTCCATCAGTCCAGTAATATCTCATCAGTTTCACTCTCAATCGATGGCATCACTTGTGCCGCCTGCGCCTGGTTAATCGAACATAAACTTAAGCACGTAAATGGTATTGTAAAAATTCAAGTTAATACCACAACTGAACGTGCTCTAGTCAGTTGGCAAGAAAACACCATTCAACTCAGCAAAATCTTAAATCACATTAGTGCTATTGGCTATCAGGCTGCTCCATATCAAGTTGATGAGCAAGAGATAAAGAGTAAGAATAACAGTCGCCAGTTTTTATTGAAGCTGGGCCTTGCCGGTTTTGCTACCATGCAAGTCATGATGTTTGCTCTGGCACTTTATGCTGGCTACTTTACCGATCTAGAAGTTCAATATCGAGATTATTTTAGATGGGTCAGTCTGATATTTGCTGCCCCTGTGGTCTTCTATTCGGCTCAACCTTTCTATTTTAGTGCGATCCGTTCGATTTTCAGCGGCCGTTTAAATATGGATGTGTCAGTTTCAATTGCGATTTTAGGCGCATATATTGCCAGCTGTATCGCAACGATTAATGAGAATGGTGAGGTGTATTTCGAATCTGTCAGCATGTTTACCTTTTTCCTTTTACTTGGTCGTTACTTCGAGCAAAATGCACGGCAAAAAGCATCCGTTAGCTCGAGTAATTTACATAAACTGATCCCGTTAACCGCCCATCGAGTAACAGAAAATGTAACAAAAGAAATTCCAGCTAAAAGCCTAAAAATAGGCGATGTCATCTTGGTTAAGCCTGGTGAGGTTGTCTCTGCTGATGGTGTGATCACACAAGGCATGTCTAGTATCAATGAAGCCATGTTAACCGGTGAACAGTTGCCTGTTAGCAAAGGGGATCGCTGTGAAGTCTATGCTGGGACCATCAATATTGAGCAGCCAATACATGTTCAAGTCACCGCTGTTGGACAAGATCAGTTAGTTGCCGAAATCATTCGATTACAAGAATCTGCATCGAATAATAAACCCAAAGTTGCCCTGTATGTTGATAGCATCTCTAACTATTTTACTTGGACAATTCTTTTCGTCGCCGTATTAACTTATGTCGTATGGAAAATATACTGGCCTGAGGATGCTTTTTGGGTCACGTTATCAGTATTAGTGGCAACCTGCCCTTGCGCTCTAGCGCTTGCGACCCCAACTGCAGTAACCTGCGCGACGGGTATATTTACGCGTATTGGTGTTATCGTAAGAAAGCCGGGTGTATTTGAAAAACTCCCCAAAATACAGCATGTCGTATTCGATAAAACGGGTACCCTCACATGTGGTGAGCTTGAAATCAATTCAGCCGAGCTCTTTTCTGCTATGAATAAGCAAGAAGCCCTTGCCATAGCTGCAGCACTAGAGATGAGCTCTCTGCACCCGATTGCAAGAGCATTTGATTCATATCGAGACCATCAAATATCGGCTCATAGCACTCAAAGTCACATAGGTTTAGGCCTGAGTGGTAGTGTTCTGGGGACTCACTATAAAATTGGCAGTGCTAAATTTGTTAACTTAACAGACTCTGATGACCATGCCATTTATCTGCATGACACTAAACACTTGATTGCGAAATTTATACTCAGTGATTCGATTCGGAGTGATGCTGCAAAAACAGTCAAGACCTTATTGGCACAGGGGAATAGAGTCTCTATTGCAAGTGGGGATACTTCTACTCACGTCGATGAAGTTGCAGATAAAATTGGTATTACCGAAGTCAATAAAGGACTCAGTCCTGGTGATAAGCTGGCGTTGATCCAGCAATACCAAAGCCAATCAAATGTTGCCATGTTTGGTGATGGTATTAACGATGCTCCGGTACTTGCCGGCGCGAATTTATCGATTGCAATGGGCAGTGGCGCCGCGGTCACTAAAAGCTCTGCTGACTTGATCTTACTTGGCGATCAACTCTCACGTTTTACCGATGCGGTAAAGGTCGCTAAGTTAACAGAAAAAATTATCAAACAAAATTTATGCTGGGCGCTGGGTTATAACCTGTTTATAATCCCACTCGCCGTTACGGGACATGTATTGCCCTATGTTGCCGCCCTTGGTATGTCCGCCAGTTCTTTGATCGTTGTGGGCAATAGTCTTAGATTATTAAAGGTTCGTTTATGAGTATCATTTATGTGTTAATTCCCATTGCCATGTTATTTGTCTTAATAGCCATCGGTATTTTTTTCTGGGCTGTGAAATCAGAACAGTTTGATGATTTAGATAGACAAAGTGTCTCTATTCTTTTTGATGATGAGACACAAGCGAGTAAGGTAAGCAAAGATCAACAATCAACCGACTCAAGCAAACCTTGATCGACTATAACGTCACAGGGGCATTTTTGGTTGGTCTGATGGGGGCTGGTCATTGTATTGGTATGTGTGGTGGTCTAATTGGTGCTTTTTCTTCACAAATACCTAAACAACAGAATCAATTCTCTTCTCGATTAAACTTCCTTCTGAGTTACAACATTGGACGTATCTTAAGTTATTCTCTCGCAGGCGCTTTAGTCGGTGGCTCTGCTAGCGCGCTAGGCTTGCTGTTTGATATCGATCTTTATCTTATTACATTGCGTATCATTGCCGGATTGATGATGATAGCAACGGGTCTATATATTGCAAAAATATGGTCCGGAGTGGTACAGATTGAACGCGTAGGAAAGCTTCTGTGGCGTTTTATCTCACCATTGGCCAATCGGATAGTACCAATCAAAACACTGCCTCAAGCTTTCATTGGGGGGGTGTTATGGGGGTGGCTACCTTGTGGATTAGTGTATAGCACACTTACCTGGGCTGTAGCAGCTAACTCAGCAGGACAAGGTGCGATGATAATGGCTGCATTTGGGCTAGGAACCCTTCCTGCCCTGTTGAGTGCTGGCATGGCTGCAAATATACTTGGTCGTTGGGTACAGCACCGCGCAGTACGATTGGTGAGTGGATTAGTATTGGTAGTTTTTGGTTTACAAACTTTATACATTGCATTTGGACAGCTTAACTAGCTCCAATTATTAAATTAGTTTAACATATATGTAATCGCGAAATTTGAGAAACACTATGACAGACAAGAGTAAGAGTCGTCGCTCGACAGTGCCTGGATGTGCCATTCACTGTCATGACTGTAGTATGGGGAGTCTATGTATTCCTTTCACACTCAATAGCAACGAACTCGATCAGCTAGATGACATCATTGAAAGAAAGAAGCCGATTCAGAAAGGTGAGCAAATCTTTAAGTCTGGTGATCCGCTAAAATCCCTTTTCGCAATTCGCTCAGGCACAGTTAAAAGCTTTACTATCACTGAACAAGGCGATGAACAGATCACGGGTTTTCACCTCGCTGGTGATGTCATCGGCTTTGATGGCATACACTCACAGCAACATCAAAGTTTTGCGCAAGCATTAGAAACTTCAATGGTGTGTGAGATCCCTTACGCCACATTAGATGACTTGAGTGGCACTATGCCCAAGTTAAGACAGCAAGTCATGCGCTTAATGAGCCATGAAATCCAAAGTGATCAAGAGATGATCCTCTTACTCAGTAAGAAGAATGCTGAAGAAAGACTTGCAGCATTTATCAGTAATTTAGCCAACCGTTTCGGCAGCCGTGGATTTTCTCCAAAAGAGTTCAGGTTAACGATGACTCGTGGTGATATCGGTAATTACTTAGGTTTAACCGTTGAAACGATTAGCCGCTTACTAGGTCGCTTCCAAAAAGCGGCACTGATTGAAGTTAAGGGTAAGTACATCACTATCATTAATTTCGAACGACTTTCTGAACTTGCTGGCAACAATGCAATAGCCAGATAATCAACATCGGGCAATCAAAGTTATTCGCTTAGATTGCCCTACCTTCAATATGACATTCCATTATTATTTTGGTTATAAGCACAAGAATCTTAGGCTTTTTTTGATTAAAATCATTGCATTTTTTACTCTTTAGCTCATTATTAGACAACAGTCTGAATAATGGAGTGACTATGAAGGAATTAAAGAAACTCTTAGTCGTTATTGATCCCACCAGTGACGTACAACCTGCCCTTGCACGAGCCATTGAGTTAGCCTCTCCGACGAATGCCAGCATTACTGTTTTTTTGTCTATATTTGATTTCTCATATGAAATGACATCGATATTGTCAGGTCATGAACGGGAAGCCATGAGACAAGGTGTTATCGCGCAACGTCAAGCTTGGTTAGCCGAGCTACTAGAAGGCTATGCTAATGATAGCATCAGCATAGAAAGTGATGTTATCTGGCACAACCGGCCGTTCGAAAGTATCATTCAACATGCGATTGCGGGTAACTTTGATATTATCGTTAAAGGCACACATCTGCATGATAAGTTAAAATCCGTCATTTTTACTCCTACTGATTGGCATCTGATGCGTAAAGCCCCTGTTCCCGTGTTATTAGTCAAAGATCATGACTGGCCGGTAGCGGGTAAAATCTTATGTGCTATTAATGTTGGTTCAGAAGATGATGATCACCAAACATTAAACGGTAAAATCATTGAACATGCCAAAGTACTTGCCGAGCAATTTGATGCTCAGGTCCACCTCGTTAATGGCTATCCAGGAACACCTGTTAACCTAGCCATCGAGCTACCCGATTTCGATGCGCATACTTACGGAGAAACTATCCGTATGCAGCATGAACAAAGGGTATGTTATTTAGCCAATGGTTACGGGATATCGAGCGATTTTTGTCACGTAAAAGAAGGCCTGCCTGAAGATGTTATCCCAGAGATCGCACGTCAACTTGATGCAGAGCTGGTGATTTTAGGTACTGTTGGTCGAACTGGCTTTTCGGCAGCCTTAATTGGTAATACTGCAGAGCATGTTATAGATAGTATCAATTGTGATTTATTGGCCATTAAACCCGATGGGTACCGTTCACCTTTAGAAGAGGATAACAGTTAGGCGAGTTGCTTTAACTTTTTGATATATTCTCAATGCAAGATTTTTGCTATATAATACGCGCCCAGAATTCAAGTGTAATTAGGCGCGTTTTTTATGTCCGACATACTCTCAAAAACACAGCTCACCCGTATGAGTAAGCTACAAAGAAAATTACGTAGTGAAGTGGGTAAGGCGATTGCTGATTACCAGATGATAGAAGAAGGTGATCGTGTCATGTGTTGTCTGTCAGGTGGCAAAGACAGCTATGCCATGTTGGATATCTTGCTCAATCTTCAGCAGAGGGCCCCGATTAAGTTTGAGATAGTGGCAGTGAACTTAGATCAGAAGCAGCCAGGTTTTCCTGAAGAGATACTGCCAAACTACTTGGATTCTCTCAATGTCCCTTACCATATTTTGGAGAAGGACACCTATTCTATCGTCAGATCAAAGATCCCTGAGGGACAAAAGACCTGTTCTTTATGTTCACGTTTACGCCGAGGCACTCTTTACGGCTTCGCTCAAAAAATTGGCGCGACAAAAATCGCGTTAGGCCATCACAGAGATGACATCATAGAAACCATGTTTCTTAATATGTTCTATGCCGGTAAGCAAAAAGCCATGCCGCCAAAGCTATTGTCTGATGATGGGGCGAATATGGTGATCAGGCCATTAGCTTATTCACGAGAAAAAGAAATAGCGGAATATGCCGAGTTAAAGTCATTCCCTATTATTCCTTGTAACCTTTGTGGTTCTCAAGAAAATCTCAAACGTGCATCGGTAAAGTCCATGCTCGAGCAATGGGATATTGAGCACCCAGGTCGAATCGAATCAATCTTCACCGCGATGCAAAATACTTCGCCTTCCCAGGGTGTTGACCGGGAACAATTCGACTTTCTATCACTCAAAAGAGATGCCGATGCCCCATTAAAAGGTGAAGTCGCCGAATCTGACTTACCCGCTTTCGATTTTCTAGATGTAGCCAATAATGGTCATATCGATCTGGATGCGGCAAGCCGAGTGTCTAAAGAACAAAAGATTGATGTCGTGAATACCTATACGCCGTAACGATTATTTACTTTCCGAATAATAAAAATCCCGCTATTAAGCGGGATTTTTATTGATTAAAGCCTAAGGTAGATGAATTATCAGCCGTTTGTCCATGGACTAACGACCAATGGTTTAGTGTTAAACTCAATACTCGAGAGGCTATTGATTTGCTCACTAGACAGCCTGAGCTTATCTGTGACTATTTGCTCTTTACCATCAATCACTACAGATATTTTACTGTCTGTAGCAAACTCAAAGTTGACGCCGGCGATATCATTACTGAAATAGCGCATAGGAAACCCCTGCATATCACTGAGCATTCTGTTCATTTCAGCTTGGATTTCTAATACCTGTTTTTGACTGTACTCTTGCTGTGTATTTTTAGCTCTAACCTGCATGGCAATACTGCATTTATCACTAGGGCCATCGATATCTAACTTAATCAAAGCTCTATCAGATTTTAGCTTAGCATCGTAAGGTAAAAATATTCTTTGTTGCTCTGTGATAGTTAATGGAAACGACTCTTTTTCAGTGGTCAACACTCCGCTCTTTACTCGGCAAAGTGCTTTATTGGGAACCGAAAATGCAATCTCTATTAAAGGATAATTTCCTTTGTTAACTTGTTTTAGTCTTTGATAAAACCCTTGATACTCGAGCGAAATTGGTGCTGCTTGTACACTCGTTACTGCAACCATTAAACAACTAAACAGAAGGACTTTCTTCATGATTCTCCACCAAATACTGCTTGTTTTGACGTAACATCTCCAGGAGCTCATCGATATAAGCTTCCTGTCGTTCGGAATAATTAACTAAGCCATACACTAGCTGTTCTGCTACTGGCTGTTTATCTTGAGCGCGTAAATCTGCACGGATAGAACGTAATAATGAATAAGCCGCATTGGAATTTAAATTTCTCATATAAGAAGCTACTGAATCTTCAACAGAATTAAACTTTGCAACTTCATGGGACTTACCCGCTGAACGTGCTTGAGGCACTAAACCACAACCCGTTTTAAAACACCACTGACCAAAAAAGTTAAGCCCCTCTTTAGCAAATCTTGAACTGCCCCAACCTGTTTCATTAGCCGCCTGTATAAGCACCATCGACTCAGGGACGATGTCAGTTCTAATGAGTAACTCCTTGAGGGTTTGATCGTTAATACTCCTTGAGGAGTATTGATATTTATTGGCAATTTCTTCAACTCGATATTGTTCAGCATCTGTGAGGACTAATCCATCATTTAGGTGCTGTTTACTTCTTTGTAAAAACAGACGTTCATCGAGGATAATCGCATTTTGATGTCTAACAGCTGGGCGTAAATAATCGAAGAATGCCTGTTTTTTTACTGTGATATTGGTCATTGATTCAAAATCAGGGATCAGACTCATCGGCTGTTCATTTTCAATTAACTTTCCGAGCGTACTCTGCTGAATATTATCTGTTGTTATAAAGAGTAATCTAACAATGAGCAAAGTTAGTATCACCAGACTCAGTGCAACAGTTATTCTTGCGACTCTACCTGTTCTCATTTATCTCTCTAGTTGTAGAAAACCGATGGCAATTATATGCCATATATCATAATTGACAAAACCCAACACAACACAAAGGTTGTGAGGTATAATTTTATGCTTCAGAAGTGCTTTTTCATTGGGTATTCAGGAAGGAACAACCCGAATGCATAATAACAAATTAAATCAGTTTAACAATATCGTCGCTGTTGGTGGCGGTCATGGATTAGGTCGTGTGTTGTCTGCACTGTCTTTCCTTGGGCCTAAGCTTACCGGTATCGTTGCGACAACTGATAATGGTGGCTCCACCGGACGGTTACGACAACAGCAAGATTGTATTGCTTGGGGCGACCTAAGAAACTGCTTATCGCAGCTGTCGAATCATCCATCAATTGGCTCGTTACTGTTCGAGTATCGATTTACTGGCGAAAACGAACTTAGTGGCCATAATCTTGGCAATTTAATATTGTTAGCATTAGACCAGCTTTGTGTTCGTCCTTTAGAAGCGGTCAACCTCATCAGGCAATTGCTAAAAATTGAAACAAAGGTCATCCCTATGTCCGAGGAACCAACGCATTTAGTCGCCACTGAGGCGAGTGGCAATCGCGTATTTGGTGAAACCAGTGTAGATGGAATGGATTGCCACCCTATCGCTTTATCGTTAGAGCCAATGGTTACGGCCACGTGTGAAGCATGTGATGCGGTTAGAAACGCTGATCTTGTTCTCTTAGGCCCTGGAAGCTTTCTCACTAGCATTATGCCACCATTATTATTGCCTAAGTTTGCCAAAGCCTTAAATGAGTCACGAGCGAAAGTGATTCTAATCGATAACTTAACCCGAGAGCCTTCACCATCTGCAGATTTTTCATTGCAGCAGAGAATAGACTGGTGCCATCAGATATTAGGGCTCAATGTTGTCGACCAAGTCTTATGCCATTCAGATAAAAGCTATCAAGACGGGATCATTTCCTACCGCCCTCTCGTCAGTAAACATCACATAGGACTGCATGACCGTGACGCCTTAGCGGATGCATTGGCGAGCATGGTTGAATTAAATGTAGACGTTAAGGCGAGTGCGACAGGATAAAATGTTCAGCAATTAAAAAGGACAGCAGATGCTGTCCTTCTTTAAATAACATGAACTCGTTAATCCATTACGCAAGTACTGCTGCAATGGCTTTACAGATCACAGGCATATTTTCTTTCGTCATGCCAGCAACACTGATACGACCTGATCCAACAATATATACCGCATGCTCATCTTTAAGCTGAGCAACTTGCTCTTTGGTTAAACCTGAGAAACTGAACATGCCGTTCTGGCTCGAGATAAAACTAAAGTCTTGGCTGACACCCTCACTTTTTAGGGTTTCAACAAAAAGTGTGCGCATTTTAGCAATGCGTTCGCGCATTTCTGTAAGCTCAGTTTCCCAAAGCAATTTCAGCTCTGCATCGGCCAAGATAGTGCTGACGATTAAAGCGCCATGAGCTGGAGGGTTCGAGTAGTTTCCTCGAATGGTACTTTTCACCTGACTAAAGGCTTTAACGGCATTAGACTCAGTATCTGCAACTACCGTGACGGCACCAATTCTTTCATTATATAAACCGAAGTTTTTAGAAAAAGAGTTCGCTATGATGAGCTCGGGCACCTGACTTGCTACAATACGTAAACCTTGTGCATCTTCATCAACACCGGTTCCGAATCCTTGGTAGGCAAAGTCGAACAAAGGAACTAAACCATTATCTAGACATAACTTAGCCATCACATGCCACTCAGCTTCAGTGAGATCGATACCCGTTGGGTTATGACAGCAACCATGTAATAGTACTAAGTCGCCCGTTTTAGCCATTTTTAAGTCGGCGACCATAGCATCGAAATCTTTGCCGTGTGTCTCAGCCTTATAATAACGGTACTGCTCTATGGAAAGACCCGCAGATTTGAAAATGTTCTGATGATTCGCCCAAGTCGGATTACTCACCCAGATAGTTTTAGACTCTGTATTTCGCATTAAGAATTCAGCGGCAACTCTTAAAGAGCCGGTTCCACCGGGAGCTTGAGCAGTTAATGCACGTTTATTCTTGATGATTTCGTGATCTGCACCAAACAATAAGCCTTGAACGGCACTGTTATAGGCTTCAACGCCTTCCATGCCTAAGTAACTTTTGCTCTTTTCTGTGGCGAGTAATATTTCTTCGGCTTGTTTTACCGATTTTAAAATTGGGGTCAACCCAGCTTCGTTCTTATAAATCCCAACACCAAGGTTCACTTTATCTGTTCTTTTATCAGCTTTAAAAGCATCAGTAAGGCCTAGAATGGGATCGGCAGCAGCAAGTTCAACCTGGGTAAATATCATGTCGTCTTTCCTAAAAGATAATGTAGGGTGTTATAGGCATTCTTTATACCACTGTGAGAGAACATCTGATAGCGCATTTCTATACGAGTAGAAAAAATAGTTATAAATTGGGATAACCAACAGTTATTCACTATAAATATGAAGAAAATGAATATTTTGGGTTAGTTTTCTGAGAATTCTCATTTATACGCTGTAGGATTTATCAAAGAGGTTTTAGTCCTATTGGCTGAACCAGCTCTGTAAAGAGTTGTCAGTGATTTTAAGTCCAGTTTAGGATATTTAGATACAAAAAAGCCCCGACTAATGTCAGGGCTTGAATGATGGTACCCGAGGCCGGAATTGAACCGGTACGTGCCCTGTTAAGAGTAGCGGGGGATTTTAGATCCTATTGGCAGGAGCTAAGCACTGTTCAACAAAGGCTAGATACAAAAAAGCCCTGACATTAGTCAGGGCTTGAATGATGGTACCCGAGGCCGGAATTGAACCGGCACGTGCCCTGTTAAGAGTTGCGGGGGATTTTAAATCCTATTGGCAGGAGCTAAGCACTGTTCAACAAAGGCTAGATACAAAAAAGCCCCGACTAATGTCAGGGCTTAAATGATGGTACCCGAGGCCGGAATTGAACCGGCACGCCTATTAAGCGAGGGATTTTAAATCCCTTGTGTCTACCGATTCCACCACTCGGGCAAACTCGTTGATTTTGATGATACGTATTATCGGTAGTTAATACTGTGTCTCTTGATAGCAATCTTTCAAGAATTAAACACTCACCAAATTCTAAATTGTGGAGGCGCGACCCGGAGTCGAACCGAGATCGACGGATTTGCAATCCGCAGCATAGCCATTCTGCCATCGCGCCACATTTATTTCGATTGTATGATTGGAGCGGCCTTCTCTTATGAAGAGAGGTTCGAACCAGCAAACCTTAATTTAAGGTCGTATATCATATATATGATTGGAGCGACATATCGGGTTCGAACCGATGACCTATACCTTGGCAAGGTATCGCTCTACCAACTGAGCTAATGTCGCTTACATAATCATATCAATCTTATCTGCATCAAGTTCTTGCTTAAGAAGCTTCCCCTTGACTACGGAATGGCATTCTACCGATTTACTGCTGATAGTCAATCAACAAAATAGCTAAAAATACGCTTTTTAAACTGACTGATGCTAAAACGATCATAGTGGTTAAAATTAAACAAATATCTGTTTAATCAATACTCAACTTGCCGTGTTAGGTCATAAAGTAGGCTTGTTTATTCCTGCATTTTCTACAAGCAAGGTACTTATCGAAGAGATTTGCCCTTTAACTAACACGTCCGTCATTTTTATTAGATAAATGACAGAGTTCTATAAGCATGAGTAACTAAATCACTACCAATCACTACTAGCACTAGAAAGGCCGCACGAGACGTTCCCCGCTAAAATAAAACGGAATAATATTGAAGGCTAACCATCATCGGCTATTTAACAATGACATTGCCCACTTCCCTACTCTATTAACTTCTACTTAGACAGCTTTAACATTCAGCTTTTCACTCAACTTCTATACACATACTAGGAGGTGAAATTGGTGAGTTCATTAAAATGTCTCCTGCAAACCAGTAAGTATAATCAAACCGCATAACTGAGTTGTTTAGCTGCAACTCATCAACAAGAGAACTTTCACGTGAAACTAAATGTAAAGCAAATAGTGCCAGTTGCTATCGCAGCAAGCTTATTCAGTACTATGGTCATAGCTAAAAGTGAGATCCTGCAAACCAATACTGGAACTATCTCAGAGATAGGAGACTGGATGCAGATTATTATCCCTACTGGGGCTATGGTAGGAAGTCTGGCTATCGGCGATACTGAAGGGGCATGGCAGTTAACTAAAGGATTAGGCACCTCTGCAACAATTACTCATGGTTTAAAGTTTGTCTATAGAAAGATGAGGCCTGATGGCACAAAGCCGAACTCTTTCCCATCAGGCCATACTTCTGCCGCGTTCGCTGGTGCGGCTTATCTTCATCATCGATACGGTGATGCTTGGGCAGTTCCTGCGTATGGCGCAGCTGTATTTGTTGGCTTTAGCCGCGTACACGCAAACAGACATTTTATTGATGATGTCATGGCCGGTGGTGCTATATCAGTACTCACTAGTCTCTATTTCACAGAGCCATACCATCAGTCAGATTTAATGCTTGTCCCCTCTATTACAGAAGACGGTTTCGCGGTAAACGCCAGTTATGTATTTGGACGAGAGAAAAAGCAAAGGGCCGGGTACAGTAACGTTAGAGATAGCACTGATCTCCGCAACAGTTATTCTCTGTTTATCGGTGGTTCAAGTACTAAAAGAAATAGTATTAACGATGGCATGAATATTCCATTCGATCTCTATCATTTTGGACGAGATAACGAGCCAAACACGTATGCAGCTTCTCACCTCACGTTTGGGATCTCAGACAATCAATATATAAACCTCTCGTTCACTCCTTATGAATCTAGGACTCAGAAAGAACATATGGAAGATGTGAAGTTTAAAAGTGAAACATACCTTGCAGGCAATGAGATTGTAACGGCCTATAGCCTCTGGAATGCCACTGCTGATTATATGTTTGAGTTATTACCGGACAGTAACTGGAAGCTGGATGTCGGTGTCGGTTTATCCATGAGCTTGTTGTCTTTCAGAATGGACTATGTCGCGGGTGAACACTTAGCTGAGGCCGGTAATTTCTTCGTCGCGCCATCAGTGGCCACTGAAGTTGGATACCAATTAACAGATAAGCTGTCTGCTAACCTAGGGATGCGGATCACAGCCTCTTCAATGCTGAACTCTCAAGACGTATGGTCAAGCATTGATTATAAGTTTAATCATCGCTGGGCTGCTTCTATTGTTGTTGGCAGCTTTGAACAGCAAGTAGAGTCAAAACATATAAGTAATGATCTATCTCTTGATTATAGTGGTTTCAATGTTAAATATTCGTTCTGAAATCCTAGAGCGCTAATTTGATCTTGGGTGTGAACTTAGCAATACAAAAAAGCCCCGTAGATACGAGGCTTTTAAATATTGTTATTGAATTAAATATTAGCCAATAGGCAAAGATTGGTAGTTTAGTTCAAGCATCTTTTGCATTACACCGACGACTTGGCAGCTGTAGCCAAACTCGTTGTCATACCATACATATAAAATGGCACGGTTGCCTTCAGCAATGGTGGCGTGAGAATCGACTACACCAGCGTAGCGCGAGCCAACAAGATCTGAAGACACAATCTCAGTAGACTCAGTGAAGTCGATTTGGTTTTGCAGTTCAGAATGCAGTGACATATCACGCAGGTACTGATTTACATCATCTTTGCTATTAGTCTCATTATCTAGATTCAATGTAATGATTGCCATTGAGACATTAGGTGTAGGTACTCGAATAGCATTACCTGTCAGCTTACCAGCAAGTTCAGGTAAAGCCTTAGCGACTGCCTTTGCTGCACCCGTTTCGGTGATCACCATATTTAATGGTGCGCTTCGTCCACGACGATCGGCGCTATGATAGTTATCGATTAAGTTTTGGTCGTTGGTATATGAATGAATCGTTTCAACATGGCCATTAGTAATGCCATATTTATCATTCATTGCTTTTAAAATTGGTGTAATAGCGTTGGTTGTACAACTAGCCGCCGATACGATTTTATCTTCACTGAGAATATCAGCTTCATTGACACCATAAACGATGTTCTTAATCTGACCTTTTGCAGGCGCTGTCAGTAGAACTTTAGCCACGCCTTTAGATTTAAGGTGTAAGCCGAGCCCATCTTCATCTTTCCAAATACCAGTATTGTCTACAACTAGTGCATTACTGATGTCATATTTAGTGTAATCAACTTCATCTGGAGAGTTCGCATAGATAACTTGAATATAAGTACCATTAGCGATAATGGCATTATTCTCTTCATCGACTTCAACAGAGCCATTAAAGGGTCCATGAACGGAATCACGTCTTAACAAGCTGGCACGTTTCTCTAAATCACCTTTACGGCCACCACGAAGTACGATGGCACGAAGACGAAGTTTATTACTAACGCCTGTTCTTTCTATTAAAAGACGCGCAAGTAAACGGCCAATTCGACCGAAACCATAAAGCACCACATCTCTTGCTTCCTGGGTATCTTCATGATCAATGGCAGCAGCCAGTTCACGACTCATGTAGGCTTCGATGCCACTTGCATCATCGTTTTCACGCCAATATTTAATCGCTAACTTGCCGATATCAACTTTACATTGCTTAACGGCTAATTTGCTTAATGCTTCTACAAAAGGAAAACTTTCACGTAATCTTAGCTTGTAGCCGACAAAGCGACGGACGAGACGATGTGATTTGATGATCTCGATAGTTGATGCGTTAAGTAACGGCTTACCGTATAAAACGACTTCTACACCTTGATTACGATATAATTTACCAAGCAAAGGTTGCATAGCCTCTGCCATTTCGAAACGTTCTTGCCAGCTTTGTAGGTGTTTATCAGCGCTCATTTACGAATCCTTTATCTCACTATTCTGTTTTTTTTGCAGAAATGATTGAGTAACAAAAAGAAAAGACCAATACTTAGTTTTATATTAAGGGGGGGAAGCCCTCTAGGTCGGCGCTATTGTAATGAAAAGTAGCCTTACAGGCTAGAAAGATATTTTTTGTAACGCTGTAATTTTATTAGCAAAAAACTGGCTCGGAGCCTATTTTGAACAAAAATTTTGTAATAATTACATCATTTATTAGCTTTATTGCATTTTCAAGCCTGCTAGGTTGCGATAATCAACGGGATACAGGATCAATATGTAAAAAAAATCCTGAACTTTGTAGTGATCTTCATGCCGATAGTTGGTGCCGATATGAGAAAGCAGACCTAATTCGTAAACGTTTTAAGCTAAAATTCACCGAATCTCCCACAGGTAAGGAGATCTATCAACATCTTCTTAATTTAGAAAAATACAATCAATGTATAGAGCTCGCTGCCGGCGTCCAACATATATTGCACCCTGAAAGAACCAATGATCGACTTCGCGCTTTCGGCCTTAGTGCGCAAAGCTTATCGCAAATGCAAGATACAACGAAAGAGAGTAAAGACCTTTATCTGGCATTTTATCATTGGACACGCTTTAGTGATCTCGATGCTGAGAAAATTGTCCTTACTGCACAAAGCGCAGATCAAATCGATGATATTGTAATTTTGTCCCACATAGCCTCTTACTATCAAAAGTTTGATGCAATAAGAGCGATATCTATCTACCTAGAAGTGCTCGACATGAGTAATGAAGATAATTTTAACCCTGATTGGTTGTTAGGTTTAGCTAACAGCTACCAAAGGCTAAATGATTTTGAGCTTACTTATCTGCTGTCTCGTGCCAATGTGTTAATGACTGATCAAAAAGTATCTGAAGACAAAATGCTTGCCTTAATTGCTGGTGATGCAGAACTCAGCAGGTATCTGGATAAGCAAGCTGATGAATTAGTCGATGTGATTGAAGCTGGTGACTTTAAACAAAGTGCGATTAAAGCCATATTCGAAAGAGAAGCCCCTAGTAAGTAGGGAACCAATCAGTGATAGAAAAATGTATGCCATAACGAAGAATATTTACAGAGAAAATACCACTTTCTGTAAAAAACATGACCAATGTAATAAAAAAGACGATTATGTTAAGCATTAATGGCTTTATAAAGTGATATTACTTGACGGTAGCTGTCAGTTTGGTAATTTTACAACCAGAAGATAATTTTACATTCACCAGAGGGATATCAGATGACTATCCGCGTAGCAATTAACGGTTATGGCCGTATCGGCCGAAATGTTTTACGTGCACTTTATGAAAGTGAAAAAGACTACCCAATTCAGATCGTTGCTATCAACGATTTAGGTGATGCGTCTATTAACGCTCATTTAACCAAGTATGATTCAGTTCATGGCCGTTTCAACGCGAAAGTTGAACACGATGATGAAGCTATCTATGTTAATCAAGATAAGATCCTGACCTTTTCTCAACGAGATCCATCAAAACTGCCATGGGCTGATTTGAATGTTGATGTCGTTTTCGAATGTACTGGTATGTTCACATCTAAAGAAGCTGTTCAGCCTCACTTAGATGCAGGTGCTAAGAAAGTCCTTATCTCTGCACCAGGCAAGAACGTTGATGCAACTGTTGTTTACGGTGTTAACAACGATGTAATAACTGCAGACATGACGGTTATTTCTAATGCTTCTTGTACTACTAACTGTTTAGCGCCTATCGCTAAGCCGTTAAACGATGAGATCGGTATTGAATCAGGTCTGATGACAACGATTCATGCTTACACGAATGACCAACGTTTGTCAGACGTATATCACACAGATTTACGTCGCGCTCGTGCTGCAGCAATGTCTATGATCCCAACTCAAACTGGCGCCGCTGCGGCAGTTGGTCTTGTGGTACCTGAACTTGCTGGTAAATTTGATGGTCTAGCGGTACGTGTACCTACGGTAAACGTTTCACTTGTCGATCTATCATTTATCTCCTCTCGTGATACTACCGTCGAAGAAGTTAACGCGATAATCGAAAAAGCTGCTGCATCTGCGCCAATGAGCGAAGTGTTAGCTGTTAATAAAGAGCCATTGGTTTCTATCGATTTTAACCACAACCCGTTCTCATCTAACTTTGATGCAACTCAGACCCGTGTTAAAGGTCGCTTAGTTAAAGTGATGTCTTGGTATGATAACGAGTGGGGTTTCAGTAACCGCATGCTTGATAATGCTGTTGCTTTGATGACTGCAAAATAATCTTATTCACTAAGATTCACAAGAGCCAACCTTAAGGTTGGCTTTTTTATGCCTGTTAAATAAAAATCTATCAAACTTCTATACACAAAGTGAGTCAGTCGTTCAATGGTATTATGTTAGTTAATGCCGGCGACAATGATTAGGCGATAAATAATCATAGGTTCTGATTTACTTTCGTAACACTTAGGGTAAGAATATGACCACTTTTTCTTAGTGTAGTTTTTGTATGTCTCTTGCTATTGTTCTCGTCGAACCCACTCGTCCTGCTAATGTAGGTGCTGCCGCTAGGGCTATAAAAACCATGGGGTTTGACCAACTCGTTTTAGTTAATTCACATCTTCATCTTGAGAAGGAAGCTCATTGGCTAGCCCACGGTGCCACTGATATCTTAGAGAACACCTTAGTTTTAGACTCGGTAGCTGAGGTTAAAAGTCAGTTCGATCAACTGATAGCTACTACGGCGAGAGAAAGAGGAATACAAAGGCATTACTTAACCCCTGAGGCTCTCAATGAGGCCTTATTAAGTCAAACGACTTCAGTTAATAACACAGCATTACTTTTCGGTAGAGAGTCCTGTGGATTGTCTAATAGTGAACTCGCACTCTGTGACTTGTATTCATATGTTCCCCTTATCAATGACTACCCCTCCCTTAATTTAGCTCAAGCTGTCATGGTTTATAGTTATGCTTTAAGTCAGGTCAATAATCGACTGAAGATAAAGCATATAGATGCTGGCCAAGGACAACTGCAAGCCTTAAAGCAGAGAACCAGTGACTTACTGCAAAAGCTCGAAGCTCAAGATGATACGAAACTGACTCAATGGCTGCTAGATGGTATTAGTTTACTCGGTGATAGAGACTGTAAGATGGCTCACCAATTACTCAACGACATACATCGCAAGCTCTAGTGAATACATTCCCCCCCGCGTCATAAACGGGTAAATTGCCGATAATATAATGTTCCGATATCTCATTGGACATTATATTAATGGTCAGCTACGCATTCTTAATGCGAATACCTCTCCTTTGTGTTCTAAATTGCTTATCTTTCACGCACATATCATATTTTCGGCTATATGAATTTGTTCTAACAAGTGATGACATATTGCCTATCATTTAATTGATGTAGATCAATTTTCAATCGTTTCAGCCATCAATAGAAAGATAAGCTTGCTCAGCCAGATTGGTCTTGTCTGCAATACAGACGTAACGAATAACCTGAACTGAGCGTACTAACACGATAGAGAAACAGGAGAGTGCTGATGAAGGGTAAGACTAAAGTCACCAGTGTATTGAATCAAATGCTGATATTAGAGTTAACTTCTATCAATCAATATTTTTTGCATGCCAGAATATACAAGAACTGGGGGCTAGAAGAACTCAATGAGCAAGAATATAAAAAATCAATTCTGGACATGAAACAAGCAGATGATTTAATTGAACGCATACTGTTTCTCGAAGCATTACCTAATTTACAGCAATTAAATAAATTAAGAATTGGTGAGCACACCGAAGAGATGATCCAATGCGATAAGGATTTGCAAGATGAGCAAATCCTGGCGCTACGAGAAGCTATCGCCCTGTGTGAAACCGAAGAAGATTACGTTAGCCGTGAATTGCTCGAAAAAATATTAGAAGGTGAAGAAGAACATCTAGATTGGATTGAGTCACAGCAATTCTTAATCGATGCTACAGGCATTGAAAACTATCAACAAACGATGATGGAGGATTAACATGAAAGGTGTTCAGAATGTTATTAATCACTTAAATAAACAGCTGACATTAGAGTTAACCTCGATGGATCAGTACTTAGCTCATTCCAAAATGTATGAAGATTGGGGGATAAATAAACTACACGAAAAGTTAGCCCATGAGTATGAAGAAGAGTTAGAACATGCCAGACGCTTAACTCAGCGGATTTTGTTTCTGGAAGGCACTCCAGATACCGCATCAAGGCAACCGATTAAAGTTGGTGACAACGTCAAACAGATGCTAGAAAACGATCTGGAAGCAGAGAGAACCGTAGCGGCTAGTTTAAGAGAAATCATAGGGATCTGCGAGACATCCCAGGATTATGTGAGTCGAGAAATTCTTGAAGATTTACTCGATGATACTGAGATGGATCATATCTACTGGTTAGAGCAACATCTCGGACTTATCGATAAGGTCGGACTTCAGAATTACATACAGTCACAAATGGGTAGCCAAGACGGTTAATCCCCTGCCCTAATGCATACAAAGAGCCTCTTACTAAGCATAAGTAAGAGACTCTTTGCTTATACCAAGTATTAAATCGGTTGCCTAGCCGGACTCAGTTTAAGCCCATCATCTAATGCATTAATGGTCTGATCAATATAACCAAATAGGATATCTTGTTCGGTCATTGAAAGTGATGAGCAAGCTATATCTCGATACATGTCTAGTGCAAGGATTTTATGGGACAAGAGGCAAGACACGTCTGAACGATCAACATTGAGGTAGTGCGCCAATAAACTACTTTGAGTTAACCGACTTATGTCTTGAATCGTAGACTTGAGGCGATGAGCATTGGAGAATCCGACAGCTTGGTGAGCATCATCTTTTTCGCTTATCGTATTAAAATATGTGGGTTGAGAACCATTTATTTGATGTGTACATGTCTGCATAACCACCTCGTTGATATAACGGTATTCCGTTGACAAGGTGATTATCTAATTTATTTACTGAACCATAGCTTAACCGTATGACGTATCAGACTTTAGGTTGATAAATAAGGGTTCACATTCAAAAAAGCCCACGCATTTGTGGGCTTCATAAACGATAATTTAAATTAATTTAAAACAGTGTAACCGCGATTTATCATACAATTTTTTACTACGGTTTGTTTCTCTGCTTCATGACTCGCTTCATTTTGTCTCTTAGATCGGTTTCGACCTAATGCCCCGCCAACGACACCAATAGCTGCGCCTGTTTTAGCACCATCAGTACCTGAGCCCCCAGAAATTGCGCCAGCTGCCGCCCCGAGTGCAGCCCCTTTCGCAGCCCCAGAGACCAAACCACCTTCTGTTTGCTTCTTTTGAGCCTGCTGGGACAGTTCAGTACATTCATGCATATCAAAGATATAGTCTTTTTCATCCACACCGGATTTGTCGATAATAACATTCGACGCCGAAGCCGACGTGTGTAACACGAGTAAACCCACCAACAAAAATGCTTTCTTCATCAGAACACCTAATTGTAATCATATTGTTAATACAGTACTACGATCTGTATAAGTCGTAAATAGCTGAGAGTATATGGGGGAATGACTGAATGAAAACTTAACGGCACGTTACATTGTTATGCTTAAGAAACAGATATGGGACTAGGCTAGGAATGTCACAAAATGTGGCTCACAGAGTCATGCATCGTATTCTAGTACCTTTTAATGCGTACTACTTTCATTACTTCTATCTCAAATCCTGCGACTTTTTCAGTTTCTGGATAATAGGTCATGTTAACCCTATTTCCCTTCAGGCATCTAAATTTTTTGGGGCGCTTAAATTTAAAAGGTGCATCACACCCTTCTATCATTACCGTGTGTTGTACCCACTCCTCTACTTCTCTTTGAGTATGAGATATGATTTTCACGCCTTCAGAGTGAACTAAGTTATCGTGAGTGTTAAGCATTTTATCAAGATTTGATTTCATTATGTTCCCCCAATTAAACAGTCATTAATAATAGCAATTGAAATTGAATTTCGCACTAAAGTTCATAACTTCTATTAGGGTGTAAAACCTAAGCTAAACTTACATAGAAGTGCAAGATCTTTTGGCACGTAAAGTACACATACTAACATATAATGACAGGTGATATATGCAGTCAATCTACCGTAAGTGCCTGCCGAGTATGCTAATATTATTCATTATCCCATTATTCTTTATTTCTTCGCAATCTATTTCACATGAAATACATAAACATCAAACCCTTAGAGTTCTGACTTGGGAAGGCTATGTTACTGACGCGGATGTGCTTGAGGTGAATAAACTGCTTGAGGAAAGCGGCTACCACTATAAAGTAGAAATTATATTGCCTTATGCCCAGGGCGCCGAACAGATGTTTGACCTCATTCGAGCAAAGCAATGTGATGTTGCATTCCTAACGCTTTTTTTCATTAAGATGCAAAAAGAGCGTACGGCCAAATTATTACAAGAGATTAATACCAATTCTCCACGACTTTCCAATTATAAGCATATCTACCCTAACCTGACTGGGCTTGAAATGGGAATGAACAGTTTAAATCAGCCTTTATACATTCCATGGGGAGGTGGTATTTATGGGTTTTACATCAACAAAGATAAAGTCCCAGATGATAAGATCCCAACTTCTATCAATGCTTTATGGGAAGACGAGTGGCATAGAAAATTCTCTCTGAATCAATCTCAACAATGGTACAACTTAGGCTTAGCCTTCATGAGTCAAGGGCTGTCACCTTTCTATATGTACGAAGCAATAGTAGAGGGTGACCGAAACAAGGTTAGAGAATTGTCTAAGCCAAATAGCATGCTACAACATAGATTATCTGAACTGTATTTATCGGCAGGAGGGTTTTGGAAAACGTCACCAGAGTTTAATAATAATTTGCTTATTATTAGCAGTTGGGGGCCTGAAATCCATGCAGAAAATGCCAAGGGGGCTAACTGGCAGCTAATCGATTTTGATGAGGGACACATGGCGTGGTTGGATACGATTAACTTTGTTAAGGGGCTGGAAGGTGAGAAACTCGAGGCCGCTGAAATATTCGCCAATTACTTTATAGGAAAACAAGTACAGAGTAGAGTTGCCAATGAGTTATCTATGGTTCCAGTTTCTAAGCTAGCGCCCATAAATCCATTATTAGGCGGCGCTCAAGAAATATTCAAAGAGAATATGTTTGTTCCACCCTATAATTACAGTTCATATGAACTCATGAAGAAAATGACCGATAAAGCAAGCTTAGCGGTCGAACACTCTAAAAAGAACCCATAAAAAATTACCCATATCTATCCCTAAGCCAACCATAGTGATAATAGCCCCACTGACCCAGTCTACGAATTCTTGCCATCGGAAAATTGGGTAAGGCTTGTTGGTACAAAGGCAAATTGGGCACTTGTCGTCCTGCAATTCCTTGTGCTAAGCGAAAGGCGGCTTGTGCACTGAATGAGACTCCTGAACCACAATACCCAAGGCTGTAGCCAACGCCTCCTTTGTGATACACATGGGGCATATCGTCAAGTGCTGCAGCAATCCAGCCAGTCCAGTTATAGGCAACAGATACCTTGTCCAAAGCAGGAAAGCATTGGTCTAATGCGTATTTTAATCTCATGCCATATTTAGGGTTTGCACCATCTTTACCATATATCGCTCCTCTACCACCAAATAACAATCGATTATCCGGTAGCAAACGGTAGTAATACTTTAAAATACGAGTGTCCATCGTGACTTGATGAGTGGCTAAGCCGGTGCGAACCAACTGCTCAGCAGTGAGAGGTTCAGTGACGATAATATTACTTAAGATAGGCAAAAACTTGTTGTCTATTCTAGCGTTGAACGTCTTAGGCGAATAGGCGTTACCGGCGGTGATGACCTGTTTAGCAACCACTTCACCACCTGGGGTGATTAACCTGTGTTTGCCCTCTTCTTCAATCCATTGGTTTACGCAAGTATTCTCATAAATACGCACTCCCAAGCGTTCAACCATCTGCTTATAGCCTAGTAGCAACTTTAAAGGGTTAATGCCAAAACCATCCTCTAAACGCAATGCGCCGTAAGCTTGATTATTTACCATATATTTATCCGACAACTGATCGACGGTGATTATTTCAGCCTTACCTCCCAGCTGCTCTTCGATAAATAAGGCAGATTGCTTTAATTGGTTCAAAGCCTTTGGAGTGTGAGCAACTTTTAAATACCCCTTCTCTTGAGGCTCGCAATCAATATTGTGCTCACCGATAAGCTCACTGACCCTGGCAACGGCTTGCGTGTATTCGTTATATATCCCCTGAGCAGTATGTAGATCCCATCGCTTCGCCATGTGGCCATAACCAAGACGACCAGAGCCTTTGAGAACAAAACCAGCATTTCTACCACTGGCACCAAAACCAATCTGATTAGCCTCTAATACCGTCGCGTGAATATCGAACTCACTAGCTAAATAATAGGCAGTTAATAACCCAGTGTAACCTCCCCCTATGATTGCGACATCAGTTTGTGTGTTCCCTTTCAGCGCAGTATTAACCTTGGGCTGTTCAATCAGTGTATTGGCCCAATAAGAGTTTGGCCAACTAAGGCCTTCGGGAGTCTCTGCGACAAGGGGATCAAATTGAGAGTGGCACGCTTGATTCGGCGTCATAGTAGAACCTAAAGGTAATCATGTTAAACACACAGGTAAATAGAAGGAAACGACAGCTAAATAATTGTCATATACTTTTATAGATAAAGTTAATCAATCATTTGAAAATAAGTAACATTTCACAGGCTGTGCAATGGCAGTCTGCACCACAAATAACACAGATATAATCAGGATGCTCTAGGGTGTCATTCCAACGTTCAGCGTGCTCTTTAATTAACATACCGCCCGCTTTCGTAAAGTACTTCACTGCAGAATTATTGGGACTTTGCTTCCAAAGATGGCTTACCCCGGCTTTTGCACCTTGATGTTTAGTCGCAGCAATAGAGGCCCTTAGTAACTTACCTCCGATCCCCATTCCCCTGAAACTTTCTTCGACGGTATTACACTTAAAATAACAAACATGTGCTAAATCTATCCCCCATGCATCTGGTGTGCACCATTTATCTGTCTGCCAGTTACCAGGGGCAAAAGTCAGTCGAAACCCAACCAGTTTACCCTCTTGATGTGCTACAAAGTTAGCGTTGATATCATCTTTAAAGCCTTTTAAATATAGGGCCTCCAAAGATGAATGGTCTAAATAACCAGCGCCATGCACATGGTTACCTAATCGGATCACATCATCGAAATGTTCTGGGCTTAAAGTCTGGATCATAGCTCTCTCCTGGAATTCATAAAGGATAAGCTAAACAAAAAATTGGGATAAGTACATAGTGAAGCAAAAATCTCAGTTTTATACAGGCTTTATCAAATCACTATTTCCCTGTAACGTACTGGCCAGTATAAAAAGAAGATGGGGAAATCTTTCAAATGAAAAAGACATTATTATCCATAGCGCTATTAGCAGCGTTAGCGGCTTGTTCTCATGAAGTAGAAATGAGTCATAGCCAGCCAGGTTCATCTGCAGCTATCAATGAAAATTCGTCGATAAAAGCCAAAGAAACCTATCAAGCCATGCTAGATCAATTCGTATCAATAGATATGCAGGCTGATCTTTCTAACTTAAGCATCCTTGATAAACAAGTTCTTCGAAAGCTCATTGCTGTGGCTGATATTCTTGATGCTGTTTATTTACGCCAAACCTTTGAGGCTAATGCGGAAATTAGATCGAGTATTGAACAAGCTAAATTACCCAATACAGAGCAATTACTTTCCCTCTACGATCTACACTATGGACCATGGGATACATTAAACGCAGACCAAGCATTCTTTGGTGATATCCCTCGACCAGATGGCGCTGGTGTGTATCCGGTAGATATGACTAAAGAAGAGTTCAATCAATGGATAGTTGACCATCCAGAAGATGAGGCAGCCTTTAAAAGCGGCTATACCGTGATTAAACGCCAGGGAGACAGACTCATTGCAGTGCCTTATAGTCAAATGTATGCCAAAGAGATGAAGCAAGCAGCACGACTCATGCGTGAAGCTTCCGAGTTAACTCAAGATAAAAGCTTAAAGACATTCCTATCCAAACGAGCCGACGCTTTTTTGAATGATGAGTACCGTGATTCAGAAATGGCGTGGATGGATCTCGACGGTAGCTTAGAAGTTGCGATTGGGCCTTATGAAACTTATACCGATAAATTGTTCGGCTATAAAACATTTTTTGAAGCCTTTATTACCGTACGAAACCCAGAAGACAGCGCTAAATTAGACATTTACAAGAAATACCTCAAAGAGATGGAGTTGAATTTACCCATTCCAGAGCAGCATAAGAATTTACAACGAGGTTCAGAGTCTCCTATTTCAGTCGTCGATCAAGTTGCTGGAGGCGGTGACAATAAGCCAGCAGTACAAACTACCGCATTCAATTTACCCAATGATGAATATGTACGAGAAGTCAAAGGCAGTAAAAAAGTGATGCTTAAGAATGTTCTCAACGCTAAGTACAATGCTGTCATGAAGCCTATCTCTGAGCTTATTATTGCTCAAGATCAACAAGCACTTTTAATGGAAAGTTACTTTTTTAACGAAACACTTTTTCATGAGTTATCCCATGGATTAGGACCTGGAACGATTATTAAAGACGGTAAAACAACCACCGTTGCAGAACAGCTGCAAGAAACTTACTCAAAAATTGAAGAAGGTAAAGCAGATGTTATGGGGGCATACAACATGCTCTTCTTAATGGAGAAAGGTCAATTGCCACTGGCTGAAAAGAACAACATGTTAGTGACATATTTTGCCGGGTTATTTCGTTCTATGCGATTTGGTGTTCATGAAGCGCACGGTGCAGGTGCCGCTTTTCAATATAATTACTTCAAAGAAAAACAAGCGTTTAGCTTCGATTCCACGACACAAAGATATACTGTTGATTTCGACAAAATGACCCTGTCTATTACAGAGCTGGTCAATGAGGTGTGTATGATCCAAGCGCTTGGGGATTATCAAGCGTCAAAAGATTTCCTCAACAAGTATGCCGTAATGGCAAAAGAAGTCGCTGACTTAAATATCAAGATGGCGTTTATTCCTACCGATATTAGACCCAATTACCCAAAGATCTAGTGATACCATTTCCATTAATCACTCCCCCTTTAATCATCAATGGTTGAGGGGGGTTTATGTTATACCAGTTCCATTAAATAAGTGATCATTCATCGGGAGTTAAAAATGCTGTAAGCAAGTAAGGGGATTGAAGCTAATAGTTATTCTACATCGAAAGCCACTTGCGAAGCATAAAGTGTTTTTAAACCCGCACTACGTGAGCTTCTCAGGACTTCCACTTCAGCGTTGCATTGCCTTAAAAGGGAATAACCATTTCCTCAGCAATGCGTCTTGAATTAAAAGCCCTGAGAAAGCTCTGAATAGATCATATATTTAATGGAATTGGTATTATTAACAGGATATGAAATCGAGTGAAACCATTGGAGCATTTGTTAACTAGAGGTTATCATTCCTAGCATATAGTTGAATATAAAGGATTAGATTATCAATGGAACAGCTGCCACAAAAAGATACTGGCACACGCTATAGAAAAGCCATCAATGCGCCAAGAAAGTTGTTTGTCATCGCCTATGAACTCTTCAGCAAAATTATCAGTTCAATTGGTGGCGTACTTTCAAGACTCACTTCTGCTCAGAAGCTTTATTTGGTTGCACTCACTTTACTCGGAGTTTCAGATAACTTAGGCCTGGTAGCCATCATTACCATATTTGCTTTAGTGTTGGAGTTTTGGCCTCTATTTGAACGAATATGGCATACCTTGTCAGGCAAAGCGGTATTGCTACTCTTTTATGCCGTTATTGCTAATTTTGCCATTGCCGGTGCTGCATCAGTGGTAAACGAAGTCGTCGGCGTTGCAACAACCCATTTCTCTTATACTCATAATTTCGCGATTTTACTCTACCTGCCTGCTTGGATTATCGCCATGACGGCACTGGCTATTTTGTTATTGCAAGTGGCCGTCCCGTTTTACTTAGCAGGCCTGCTACTTTTAAAACCATTCGGAGTCAAAGGATTAAGGCTGATTAATCATAATTACTTTCGGTTTACGACTATGATTATCCGTTTTATTCTCTCAAGTGTCGTCCTATATCATCTCGTGTTGATTGCTAGTTTAGATGATGAATTATCCACTGATCTTAATGACCCTGACGGCATCGTTAATCAGGAGCTTAATGAAGCAGATAAAGCTGAGTTAGCTCGAGAGCTGAAAAATATAAATCGTGATCTCGAGACTAACCAGCAAGATGATGAAGTCACCTTAGGTTTGTCTTTCGCTACGGACGAAAGTAAGAAGCTACAAGAGGAGTTTTATAAAGATGTACGGTCTAACTATGAAAATAAAGTAAGGACATTTATCGCCCAGTTTGCCTATCATCTCGAGTCTGATAGCCGCTCACGTTGCGCGATAACTGAAGGAGCCAATATCGTCGAACTCAATGATTATGAAATTGTAGAGATAAGAAAAGATAAGTCCGCAGAATACGGTTTTACTTTCGAGGTTAAAAAGTGTGTATCCCCTGCTTTTCCAGCTATTGTATCGAAAACATAATCAGCAAATTAACTCATACTTGCCGGTAAAAAACGTTAACAGTCTGACTGTTAACGTTTTTATGAATTATGCATGCTCGATCCCTACCAAGGGATCTCTTGCCCCTTATAGTCGAAAAACATGCCAGTTTGCGTCATATCTAAATGGTCTAAAACTGTTTTCAACCCGGTGACTGATTCGTCAACGTCAATCAATCCATTGGGACCACCCATCTCGGTTCTGACCCAACCAGGGTGAAGCGCGATAACACTTATTTCATCTTCAAATAGATCAACCGCTAAACTTTTTACCACAGAATTTACAGCGGCCTTAGACGAACGGTATAGATAAGCACCGCCACTGCTGTTATCAGTCATGCTGCCCATCTTTGATGACAGTACCGCAAAACACGATGATTTAGCACGTTTTAAGTGTGGCCTGAAAGCCTCTAACAATTTCAATGGCGCGATTGAATTAATTTCAAACACTTTACGCCACTCATCAACGGGTGTACTTCCAAGCATGCCACCTTTTGGACCATAATAGCCCGCATTATTGATCAACAGATCGATAGGCTCTTCTGTCAGGTTCGCAGCCAACAGTTCAACCGACTCATAATCTGTGACATCGAGTTGAAAGATAGATAAAGCGTCAAATTGCTGGAGCAAATCAGTTAACTCTTGTGCCTGTTCTGGTTCTCTACAACATGCGGTCACGATCCAACCATCATTGAGATATTGCTTAACCATGGTGAGACCAAGTCCACGATTCGCGCCGGTGATAAACAGATGTTTAGCCATTAATGTTCAACCTTAAACTTACGTCGTTATTTTTGAAAGGAACTCATCTATCATCACAGATAATTGTTCATGAAAGTGCTCTTCAAAATCATCGAGATCACAGTCAAAATGGGCAAGGTACTGAGCAGCCTTGTCATGATTTAACTGTTTTTTATTAACAGAATATTGCATTTCGGCCAATGATTTATCGTAACGCGGGAGCGGTAGCCAAATAATAAAATTACCATCGACTCGTTTCAACTCTTGATTAGCAAAGCGGCAGAAATCCTCGATATGATCTAAGCCCTTAGGTCCTAAACAGCCAGGTTCTATTCTGCATAATACTGTGATCTTTTTTTCTTTCGGTAATTCAACGGATTTGGGCATAACCTTTACCATATTTATTTCTTCTAATAATTATAACGCCTTTGATTTAAAACGTTACCATATTGGTCGTAAGCAGATATTTTAGCTGATATAAACTTAAAATTCAGATGGATAAATCGTACCGCTATATCACTTTTTATCTACTAAATTATTCAAGTAAGTTTAACACTGGAATCGAACCAATATAGCGTGTATACAATATACCAACAAAAATAAAAGAGTGCTCACATGCTCACAATTATCAAAAAATCATTGGTTGCTCAACTCACTCTAGGCCTATCAGTTGCCTTGCTTGTTATCACGGTTATTAACGGCATCGTTAATATTCAACGAGTAACAGAAACTACACAAGATTTTTACCAAAGGGAAGTGACTCTAGCGCTAGAACGGGTAGAAACACAACTCAGTGGTATTTTAATCACAAAAAAATTGCAATCTGATATGCTTTTCATGAATCCAACCACACTCGATGCCATCGAAAGTTTGCAGGTAAGAGCAGAGAGTTATGATGATAATCAAGCCGTGGTAACACTATTGAATTTTATTAAACAAGTTGCAGATCAAGACCCTTTAATCGTGACCCCTTATTTTTCTTCAGCTATTACCCATGAATATTTCGACAAGTTTGGCCGTTATATTGAAAATGATTATAACGTTTCTCAGCGTCCTTGGTGGCAAGACCTTTTAAAACAAAACAAACTATACATTGAAGATCCTCAACGAGACTTGTCTGGCCGTCTCGATTTGGCGATGCGTCAGCCATTGTATCGAGACGGTATACTCATTGGCAGTGTCGGCATGGACATTCAGATGACTGAATTTACAGAAGAACTGATGAAAATAGCAAAAATCAATGGCCTTGGAGAGTCATTTTTAATGACAGATAAAGGCACCGCAGTGGCGTTTCCTGAAATGGAAAAATTTACAGGCAGTAAGCTAACTATTTCAGATGTTGATCGCCATTATACCGGTGCGAAAGGATTTACTCAGCTTCAAAATACAATGATGGAGCATACCGTCGACGGAGTGAAGGTCATCTGGCAAGGCGAGCAATATCTCGTTTACAGTCAGTCTATTCGCTTACTGTCACCCTATTTAGACTGGCAAGTGGCCATCATGTTGCCCGAAAGTGCCATTACCACCCCTGTGAAAGCTGCTCAAATGGAAGAAGGACTTAGAGCATTCACTATTCTTGTTATTATGATCCTTGTGATTGCTTTCTATAGCAGATGGCAACTAGCACCATTAAAGGAATTATTGGCCGGCCTGGAAAGTATTGCATCAGGTGATGCAGATCTCTCGAGACGGATCACCCTCAACAGACAAGATGAACTTGGCGCCTTAGCGAAAGCATTCAATGATTTTGTTAATCAACTGCAAGGTATCATTACAGCGACCAGAGGGACTGCAAATGATCTCGAAACCGAAAGCGTAAGTGCTTATGCCGCAATCGACCTTTCAAAATCATTTATCAGTAGCCAAAAACAAGCAATAGAAACTGTAGTTGCCGCAGCCACAGAAATGGCCCAAACCTCTGAGCATGTTGCAAATAGAGCGGATTCAGTCCATCAACTGGCCAAAGATGTCGGTGTAAACGTCGATGAAGGAGTCCTTGTCGTCAACCAATCAGTGCTCGGCATCGAAGACCTCTCCGACAGAATATGCCAGGCTGCACATGTCGTGAAAGGCCTAGAAAAAGAAGCAATGAACATCTCTGAGGTGCTCGAAGTGATAAGAACCATTGCCGAACAAACGAACTTACTGGCACTAAATGCTGCCATTGAAGCTGCCAGAGCGGGTGAGCAAGGTCGTGGATTTGCAGTGGTGGCCGATGAAGTACGTTCTTTAGCATCAAAAACGCAAGACTCAACGTCGCATATTCAAGACATTATTAATAAATTACAAACCAGTGCATCACAAGCCGCAATGGTAATGAACACCAGTCAAGAAGAAGCGATAAACTGTAAGCAACATAGTAGAGACATAACCCGAGTATTTGAACAGATCTCCCTCGTACTCAATCAATTTCAATCGCAAACAAATGAGATCGCTAGCGCAATTACACAGCAAAGCGTTACAGCACAGCAAGTCAGTATAAACATCACAGACATTAGTGAGAAAGCGGAGCAAAGTGTAGTTCAAATTCATAAAGTTAATCTATCAATCAGCAACACTGGTGAGCAGGCGAAAAAATTAAATACACAGATTTCAAAGTTTACAGTTTAAATGTAAGCTGAATATGCATGCTTGATTTGCGTTTAAGAATGGCGCCAAATACACTTTTGTTGCGCCATCAATCTATCCAAGGTACACGTTCTAGGTTATCATCGTTGAAAATAACTTAGTGGTATGAGCTTGAATACAGAGCAATTTCTTTTGCATGCGTTAAATGCGACACACGTTTCGCCAATAGAAACAATACAAGAACTGTGGAGCGGTTACGGCAAAATTGAACGTTACCACGTTGAAGGCGACACAAGTCCTAGTCGCGTCATAGTCAAATCTATCAGGCCTCCTGAAGCTGTTGAACAAATAGCCCATCCAAGAGGCTGGAATACGTCAGCCTCTCATCAAAGGAAGTTATTCTCCTATCAGGTGGAATCAAACTGGTATCAATATTGGAACTCATCTTGTGATACTAGTGTTCGGGTCCCCGAATGTTACGGAGTCATGTGCGGAACTGATATTTTTATCGCTAAAAAAGATGAACTCACAGAACAGCTCAACAATGATCAGCATTCAGTGCCCTTCCCCCAGAATGAAGCAAGTTACATTAACAAGCAGGATCACAACGAGCAAAACAGCACTATTCTAATGAGCGATCTTGACAGTCAAGGGTTTGCAAAACGCCATCAGAGTCTTTCATTGACACAAGCGCGCATATGTATTCAATGGCTTGCAAATTTTCACGCTACCTTTATGCAAGATTCTCCTGACAGTGATTGGCCAAAAGGCCTATGGCCTGTAGGAAGTTATTGGCACCTAAATACCCGTGAAGATGAATATCAAAATATGCCTGAGTCAGCATTAAAACAAGCGGCTCACCATTTAGATCACTTACTCAATCACACACGTTTTAAAACCATCATTCACGGTGATGCTAAGGTAGCCAATTTTTGCTTCAGTGAGGATGACACTGATGTAGCGGCTGTCGATTTTCAATATGTGGGTGCTGGCTGTGGTATGAGAGATTTGGTTTATTTTATCGGCAGTTGTTTATCAGACGTTGAATGTGAACAACATCATCAACAGCTAACTAAATACTACTTTTCAGAACTTACCACAGCTTTATTGTCAAAAAAAATCAACATAAACCCAATTGAAGTTGAACGAGAATGGACAGGCTTATTTGTTATAGCATGGGCTGACTTTCAACGTTTCATACTAGGTTGGTCCCCTAATCATCATAAAAATAATCAATTCAGTCGATGGGTAACCAAACAAGCAATATCAGATTTAAAATAAGTCTTTAGCTCTATCAGCATTGAATCAGTAGGCATATTCCCCCTCTCTATAATGCTCCTACGGTTAATCAAAAAAACTGGATGAATAAAGGGATACAGGCTGATTTGAGTTGTTTTTTTGTCGTCAAATAATATCAATTTTAGTTATTCTCAACTAAACTTTGTTACAAGAGAGCTAAAGGATAAACGTAAAACGGCATTACGCCACACGTGTCATCGGACACTCAAATTACGATATCATGGCTCTCTTGCTAATCGATTGTTTTCTTTAACGTACAATAAACTTCAGACTTAAAATCCACAACAAATTCTTCGGTGAAGTTCACTCAATTTGTGATATAAACACTTTATACCATTTTTAACAGTGACTGCTTTTATGATGAATAAATTCATTATCTTATTCTTTGCTCTTTTTTCCGGTCAAACACTGTCTGCTGATATTGTTTTTATACATAGCTATCATACTGAATATCCATGGGTAAAAGAGTACAGAGATGGATTTTTATCAAGTGTAGATTTACATAGTTTACGTGAATATGAGATGGACACTAAACGTCAACCTATCAAAAAACATGTTGAAATAGCTAATGAAGCTTGGAGGGTTATTGAGCAAGAATCCCCTAAACTTATCCTTCTCGCCGACGACAATGCATTAAGATTACTCGGCCCACGTATTGAGCAGCAACAGATCCCTTTAGTTTTTCTAGGAATAAATGCTAACCCAAGGCACTACATAAAACTTAATAAAAACATCAGTGGTACCTTAGAGCGTCCGTTACTCAAACGCTCGGTGATGATGTTAAAAAGCATTATGCCAGGGATCAGTAGAATAAAAGTTCTGATGGATGCTAACCCGACCTCTTTCGCGATATTAGAAACCTCGTTCGATGATAAGTTTAATCAACAAATTGCAGCCACTGCAGTTGACACAAAGTTGAAGCGAACTTTTGCAGAGTGGAAGACCTCGATAAAAAAATCAAAACAGCAAGGGTATGATGCAATTATTGTCGCTAACTATGCCGCCTTAACCGATGAACAAGGTAACAATGTGAGTTTAGATGAAGTCAGTGAATGGACAAGTGAACATAGTCCGGTCCCTATGTTCGCATTTTGGGGCTATTCAATTGGAAAAGGAAAAGCCATTGGAGGATTAACGATCAGTGGAACACAGCAAGGGATAGAAGCTGCAAAAAAGGTTAATCATTTTTTTAAAACCGGAAAACTTCCAGCAATTTCCACACCAGCAAGAGGAACGTTTGTTTTTAGTGAGCATGAACTTAAACGCTGGGCTATAGAGCTGCCAAAACAAATTGAGAATAAGAGTACGTTATTACTCTAGTGCGTGCTAATTAAAATTATTTTCTATTCCTGTTCAATATCTTTCTGCATCTCAGCTTCAGACAATAGATTATCGATAGCTTGATCGAAACTGTCTAAACTATTCCTTTGCATATAATCTTTTAACTTACCGATAAGATCTTTGCTTAGCTCTATATGGGATTTCTTTTGACGCTTCTTAATTTGCGATAATTCTTTGCGCACCATTCGCCAACCAAAATCACTGAAGTAATTATTTAATTTATTATTCAATTCTATTAATGATTGTTCGACCGCTGTGCCTTTTTTTCTATTTGTTGTTACCACCTGTAAGCAATCTACTAATGAAATATATTGAGAATTTTGTTTTTCATCTGCAGCAACGACTTGTGTTGCAAACCATTCCTTTCTTACGTCAATTTCTGCTGGGTGAATTAATCTAAAAATGAGTGGCAGAGAAATTGTCAGCTCACTAATTTCAAGCAGTAATAATTTCCTACCTGCTTTTGGTGAGTCACCGTGATAGTTCCAAGCTTGTTTGTTACTCATCAACTTCCTCATAATTTAAAGACTAGATATTTTCACCTAGCACCTAGCACCTAGCACCTAGCACCTAGCACCTAGCACCTAGCACGAGTATAAGCATCTCTTCATGAACCAATAGTATGGTTGAACCATTATTATCTAGTAGTTTAATCAAAAGTTAAAGTACTAATTACTAGAAGAAATATTTTATGACACGCCATTACTATGGTTGAACCATTCTTTATTTATTGGGCATGTCTGTACTCATCAGCAGTAAAAATAAAATTTGTATAGTGTGAATACTAGACAAAACCAAGCATTAAATATGACCGGTCACACCCAGCCGTTCAACAAATAACCACATTGGGATGTTTGCGTCTAATATTTATTCAGTTAATGAACCTACCAGTGATAATGACGATTATCACTGGTAGAGAACAGTCTCTAACGATATAATTTAAAACCCTATCTGTGAGTCATTAGGGATAACTTTTATTATTAAGGTCTTTAAAGCATGTCTGGCGTAGCGAATAAACGGGTTAGCAATACAGCTTTAATTGATGTCCACCAGCAAAAAATAGCAAACGGTGAATCATTCTTCGAGGAGCAATCGCTACCGATCTCGATACTCGATGACTTTAAAAGTGCAGCCAGCGAGACTGAGTATGAAATATCCGCCAACACTCGACGAGTCTATCTGTCTAGTTTTAGAATATTTGGTGAATATTGTCAGCAACATAAATTAAATACATTACCTGCCGACCCTCGATCTGTGATCGCTTTTATTGGTCAGCAGAAGGAAATAATTAACCCAAAGTCTGGTGCACGATTATCGAAACAGACCTTAACTACTCGTCTCGCGGCAATTCGCTTTTACCATATTCAGGCAGGATTTCACTCACCTACCGAACACCCCTTAGTGTTAAGAGTCATGCGTGGCCTCAGTAGAAATAAACATAGAGTGACATCGGACTATGATCAGCAGCCTATTATGTATGATGAGCTGGAACTGTTATTGCAAACTATTGATAAGCAATCGCAAGCTCTCACTAAGGCTAGAGATAAAGCCATTATTCAATTGGGTTTTCAAGGGGGATTCAGACGATCAGAGCTAGCAGAGATAAGGGTTAATCACGTAAACTTTCTGCGCAATAAACTAAAAGTGAGATTAGCGTTTTCTAAGAGTAATCAGCAAGGTCATAAGGAATGGAAAGATCTGCCTGAGTCTGAAGAATTTTCGGCGCTAAGTTCTGTCAAACACTGGTTAGAGATCTCGAAAATTACACAAGGTCATTTATTCCGTTCTTTATCTCGAGATGGTCAACAACTTCGCCCCTATCAACTCGCCAGTCATAGTCATGCCGATAATGGTGAGACTAATAATAATAGCGGTTTTCTTAGAGGTGATGATATTTATCAAATCATCAAAAAGTATTGTGAGAAAGCAGGATTAAGTTCAGAATTTTATGGTGCGCACAGTTTACGCAGTGGTTGCGTCACCCAACTGCATGAAAATGACAAAGACCATCTTTATATCATGGCACGTACCGGCCATACCGATCCCCGCTCACTACGACATTACCTAAAACCAAAAGATTAACTCAGTATAAGTATAAGAGTGAATGGTAAAACAAGGGTCATAAAATGGTTCAACCATTCTATAGGCCTTTGGTTTTTAATCTATCACGTCTGCCAACAAATCGCTGTAACAAACATTGAAGTGTTTTAAAATTAATCGATTAGAAATAAAAAAACGAAGCTATTGATAGCTTCGCTAATATTTTTACTTACTGCTAGAACCTAGAACCTAGAACCTAGAACCGCTCGTATCACAATTTCTGTAAATACTGATCGACACTGGCCTGTTCACGTTTCTTCAGTTTGACACAGTTAGCCACTTTCTCATTGAGCTTAGCCAGAGTGCGTTTAAATTCTGGTGAGTTGGCTAACTTAGGCTCGAAGAATTTATTGGTTGTTTCAAGTGACGCTAGATCACAACCATTGCCCGTATAGTTAGGTAATTTGGCCACTGCGAAAGGCGGTAACTTAGCCTTTACTGCTGAATAATTGGTGTATAACCAATCCCTAAATAGCGTTTTTCTAACCTGAGTATAAGACTGACCAGACATGATGTACTTCATATCTGGAGAGTTTAATTTATCAGTTAAGCTATAATCTAGCATAGCGACTTGCTGTTTAGGGTCGGCAACATAACCTAATGCATACATGAGTTTAGTTCGTTTTTGAGGGTTTTTAGTTGTCTCAAAAGTGTCTTTAAACTGTTGAATTAGTTGTTTATCTCCATAGAAGACAGCAATCTGAAGTTGCGTTCCGATCAAGTAAGCATCGAACTTTTTACTTCCTGCTAAATAGACCAAACTGGCTTTTTTTGCCTGCTTAATAATGCTGATATCTTTGCCTTCAAATGCCAGGATTGAGACCAAGCTAGGACGTAACTTGCTTATCGCAACACTCTCCCCTTCTTTAGCGACACGACCATATTTCTCTAACGCAATACCTGCTTTACTGCTAATAAACTTAGCCCAATCAGCATCATTAGTTTCATCGATAAACGTCTCTTTCTGGATCTGTAAATAGCTCAATGCCGAAGCAACAATTTGTGGATGAGCATCATCGACAAACTCACCTAGAATCGACAATAACTCACCAGCGCTAATAAACCCACCATCGAGTAAAGCATCAGCCGACGAGATAAGCGCCTTTCTTTCTCTATCTGTCAGAGATGATTTAGCATTAGCGAGTAAGTTAGCTAATTGCTTATCATCTAATAACCAACGGTAATAACCCATTGCATCGGCATCGGGATATATCCAATCAGGCGTAAATTCAAGATCAAGTTGTTTAGATTGACTATCTAACAGCACAGTTTGGGTAACTTGCTTATCGCCTTTTCCATACTTGATAGAAACTGGCACAACCCATTCTTGTGCGGGGGCTTTACTGTTAGCAAAAACAAAACGTTCTTGAGAAAGAGTTAGCTTATTCCCCTTCAACTCAACTGTGATAAGAGGATATGACGATTGCTCGATAAAAGTTCTGAGTACCTGACCAACATCTTTTCCTGATGCTTTAGATAAAGCATTCCAAAGATCATCAGCCGTGGTATTTTTAAAGGCGTTATCTTTAATGTACTGACGGATCCCCTGCTTAAAATTATCCTCACCAATCCAGTTTTCAACCATAGATAACACGGCAGACCCTTTGCTATACGCAAGTCCTAACCCATCCATGATATCCGCTTCGGTTTTAATCGGTTTGCGAATAGGCTTAGTCGAAAGACGTGCATCCATACTCATGACACGATTTTTTGATAAACGTAGGTTTGATTCAAATTCAGGGTGGAGATCATGAGTGACTTTAGCTGCCATCCAACTGGCAAATGCTTCGTTCAACCACAAATCATTCCACCACTGCATAGTGACTAAATTGCCATACCACTGATGTGCCAGTTCATGTGCGACAACAGAAACGGATGAACGCTTGGTGTTCTGGTTAGCCGTCTCTTCATCAAGAAGAAGAATATCTTCACGGTATGTTACCAGTCCGGCATTTTCCATCGCCCCGAATGGGAATTCAGGTAATGCCATAGAGTCGAGCTTTTGATATGGGTAATCCACACCAAAGTAATCTTCTAGACGCTCAAGAATCGCTGGCATCTCTTTTGCTGCGTAATTTGCCAGTCCAATTTTTCCCTTAGTGGTGATCACGTTACCAGGGATCTTCATACCTTCTATAGCAACAGATTCAAAATCACCTACCGCATAGGCTACTAAATAAGAAGGAAGAGGTTTAGTTTGAGCAAAAACGTGTGTGGTTTGATCGCCAACCACCTTGGTATTCACTACTGGTGTATTACTGTATACCTTTTCATTTGACGGAGCGGTGATGGTTACTTGAAAAGGGATCTTGTATTCTGGTTCATCGAACACAGGGAAACTTCTACGTGCATCGCTCATTTCAAACTGAGTAAATAAGTAAGGTACACCAGCATCTATTGTTTTATAAAGACCGACTGACTGGCGATTATACGGCGCGGTAAAATCGATATCTAATTGATAATCGCCCGGCATAATTTCACTATCACAAATTAAATTGACGATGCCAGTATCGAGCATCTCGGCGGTCATATCACAGGTTTGATCACCGGTTAATTGAATATTTGTCGCGCTATAATCTACGCCATTTAGCTGAATAACTTTCGTCTTTTCAATTACTTGAATTTGAATTTTGGTGCTGCCTGAAAAGTTATCTTTATGTGGGTCTAGCGCTAAGCTTACAGCTTGAGAGACTGGTTTAGCATGCTTGCTGAGGACAAATTGGTTTGCTTGTAAATGTCCAGATCCTAGCAAAGAGACTGTTACTAAGCCGGTGGCCATAACTCGATACATTTCAATTCCTTTAATTATTATTAGCGCGATAGTCGGGTTTGATTAACAATAAGCGGCTGATTTTAACAAAGCTCATACAGGCAAAGCTAGGGAAATTAAGATTTTAAAATGGACTGTTACACTTTATTGTCATTGATTCTAGAGAAATAGGATGCTCAAAAATCAACTCTGAAGCATGCAACATTAATCGACTAGACATAAAGTAGGCTTCATCAGTGGCGTAAAGATCGCAACCTAAAATTGGGTGGCCTATATGCTGGCTATGCAGTCTCAGTTGATGTGTTCGACCAGTAATGGGTTCAAATTCAACCCGAGTGACCTGTCTATTACCAGCCCTGAGATCATCGACGAAGAAGCTATCCCTGGTAGATTGAGTAAACCTTTCTATTACACAGTATTTAGAACGTGCAGGCTTACCTGTCTGTTGGCATAACTTCATCAGTGGGAAATTATCACTGTCCTTAGCGACACCCTGATCTACCAATCCCGTATCTTCAACGAGTGTGCCATGTAACAAGGCAACATAACGTTTACTGACACGCCGCTCACTAAATTGTTTACATAACAGCGCATTGATCTGTTTGTTCATCGCTAGCAGCATAACGCCCGATGTACCGAAATCTAAGCGGTGAATTAAGGCACAAGTTGGAAATGCTTGCACCAGCCGATGATGCACCGAATCTATATTTAATGGGTGCTTACCAGATAGACTAAGCAGACCGCTAGGTTTATTGATCACCAAGATATGCTCATCCTGAAACAGGATCTCAATTTCATCATGGCATTTTGGAACGATAAAGGGATCAGCTTGGGGCTGCATAGAGCTATTACAACAAAGAGTCAAAGTTATGCTGAATTTTACACAAATATTTCGTACTAACAAAGCAGAAATAGCGATGTGAATTAAACGGGTATCGAGACACAGCTATGGGAGGACAGAAATTGAAGTACAAATTGTGCGCGCTCCAACAAAGTTCAGGCATGCTTCAGTTCACAAAGCTGAATATTTGCTGAACGTATGACTGTAACCTGCCAATAATCCGTCTTTTTTACTTTGCGACAAGCTTGTAAATGTTAATATCGTTGCAAATAAAAGGTGTTATGGCCAACTGATGTTAATTCGAAAAGCAACTATCCCAATAGTTTTATCCCTACTGTTACTCTCGTGCTTAACAGGCTGTAATAATAAGGCCTATATCTTAAAAACCAATATACTACTTGATGGGATCATCGCTGGGCCAAGTGAGATAAAAATCGAAAATGGTGAATCTGTTGAGTTTGCTGTAAAACTAAAAGACGTTAACTATATCCGCTATACCTTATCTGAGAATCAACAACAGGTAGATATCACAGCACAAATCATTTTCAGGCAAGGTGACTTTGTTAATACTAATACCTTACCTAGCTTCTCTATGCTTGCAGATGGCCAAGAAGCATTCATGGAGTACAAAGCCGAAGAGAGTGCGCCAAATGTCCAATGGACCGTGTCTGTAAAACCATCTTAGGTTAGTCTTTGCTGAGCATCATTTGGTAAAAAACAAGTTCCATATCCCCTAATGGGTCCTTATGAATACCTTTCTTTAAGAAGCTCATTCCCAGCTTTTTCATGATGTTGATTGAGCCTACATTCTCTTCAATGGCGATTGCCGATATTTTGTTTATTTTACTAGATTGACTCACCACATTCATGACAGCGAAAGCAGCTTCAGTAGCAAAGCCTTTGCCCCAAGCGGCTTGTTTAAATCGCCAACCTAGTTCTAAATTATCCCACTGTGGCTTATCACTAAAGAAGTCCATAGGACGAACTAATATCCAACCTAAATACGTATCAAGACGCTCTTTGGTTCCCAGCCCTAACGACACATTCATCGTGTCAGCAGTTAAGTCATTTAACGATACCTTCCATATGCCCCAGCCTTCAACCTGATTGGCGTAACTCTGCAGTCTAGGAATAGCGATAGACTCAATGTCATCCATACTCGTCATCTTACCTCCATTGATAAAGCGCATAACTTCAACATCTTGGTCAAGCTCGAACAGACTTATAGCGTCATCCTTGGTCATAAAATCAAACCTGAGCCTTTGTGTTTCCGTGATTATCATGCAGAGTCCTCATATTGAGATTAGTATCATTATTAGGCTTCTATCTTACTGTTTTTATTCGTGGCAATAAATATATAGCCTAATTGTATTTGTAGTTATCACTACCGCAAGCAGCAACCTATTAACGCTGGGATGACAGCCTGCTTTAACCCTTAACGATGCACTAGCTATTCACTACCCATGTACAACTACGCGTCACTTACTGCATTACTTATGCGCCACTTATGCGCTTTTTATGCAAAAGGCAAAATATATCCCCGAGATATTTCTAACAAAACTGAATATTCAAGAATAAACATGCAGTATTAAGCACACGTATGGACAGTCAATAAAAGGTTTATGCATTTTTTAACACTAGATCTACCTCCTAAATTATCATTTAACGACGAAATAGGATTAACAGCTAAACTTAGGGCAAGAGTCTTGTAATGCGGATGACGAATGCACAGTCAAACTGATGATTTACAGCAATTAGTCGATGTGATCGCTGCCAGTGTAGCCATCGTCGAACAGACTAAAAGTGGCAAGTTTAAAGTCGTTGCTTACAATGAGCTGTTTTTAAGAATGCTTGGTAAGGAAAAAAGCCAAAGCGATTCATCTAGCGCGTCTCACCAACCTTGCTTACTGAGTAGCTTAAGTTCCGAATCAGCACACAATGTGTTTGCTGCTTATTTACCTCAGGTTTTTAGAGTACTTGAACCTATCGAAATTGAACAAAATTTTGAATTATCCGATGAGCAACCTTGGTGGCGACTATTTTTAAATCCAATGGAGCGACCTCCAAATCTGCCACAACGCGTGATGATCATCGGCATTCATATGAGTGACAAACAACAATTGCAGTCTGAGGTTAACAACGACAGCAATCGATTTAGCTCGGTAATTGATACCGCATTCGATGGCATTATTACCATGAATGTAAGCCAAGAAATTTTATTGTTTAATCATGCTGCAGAAAATATCTTTGGCTATAAAGCCGAGGAGATCATCGGCAAACCAATCACAATGCTAATGCCACAAAAATTCAGAGCTAGCCACGCAGCTTACACCAAGCAATTCGAAAATTCTCCGATGCAGTCTCGCGACATGTTATCTCGGGTGATGATATCGGCAATGAGAAAAGACGGCAGTGACTTCCCCATTGAGATCACCATTTCAAAAATAAAAGTTAATGGCAATATGGAGTTCACCGCTATTATCCGCGATGTGTCGCATCGTATTGCTTATATAGAACACCTTCAAAAGCAAATTAATACCGATAATTTAACAGGTTTGAAAAACAGAAATTACTTCGACATGCAGCTTCAAGATATGATCCAGAAATTTAACCGTTTCAGCGAACCATTTTGCGTGTTGATGTTCGATCTTGATAAATTCAAAACCATTAATGACACCTATGGACATTTAACTGGTGACAAAGTCATCCAGGAGTTTTCTACCACGGCGAAGCTGTTATTAAGAGAAGTGGACCTACTCGCGAGGTACGGTGGAGAAGAGTTCGTGGCCATATTACCCAATACCCAATTAGCTGGAGCCATGGAGACGGCAGAACGTATTCGTAAACGAATAACCAAGATAATGGTTCTTAGCCAGAAGCACGAATCGATCACTTTTACCGTGAGTATTGGTGCCGCCGAGTTTACCAAGCAAGATGACATCAAAACAATAGTGTCAAATGCAGATGAAGCCATGTACCGCGCCAAACACCAAGGTAGAAATAGAGTTTCAGATTAGCTGCAGTGTCACAAAACTGAGATGACGGCTTCACCTAGGAGAGCTAAAAGGTTTGGAAGTGCTAAGACGATGCCCTTTGGGCTGGTGAAGCCAAGATGACGGTTTTACCTATAAGAGCTGAGACGATGGCTTACAGCCTGTTAATGCTAAGATCGAAGAAAAAAAATGGATTCCGGCCAACAAGCATGCCGGAATGACAAAAGTATAGCTCTCTTCCATCTTTGCTAGTCATACCGGACTTGTTCCGGTATCCATTCTTAGCTTCCTAGCGCAGCGTCATCTTAGCTCTCATAGCGATAGCATCATCTTTGCTCCACTAACGAAGTATCATCTTTGCCCTATCCCCTCACTAACAATTAACACAATCATAACCTTCTTACATGTGATAACTTGCTGTAAACGCTTCTTGCTGCTTTAAACAGTGATGAAGCAATCTTTTGCGCTAAAAATCAAAAACAAGGAAGCCACAGAGATGGTCATCAAAAACATATCATTCATGGATCTTAATACTTTTATTAAGAAGCAATCTCTTCAGCTCTCCTTGGCTGCGGCATTAGCCATTACCACCAGTTTACCAAGCTGGGCACAAGATACCTTATTGATTGCCGATGCGTACGTAGATGTGGTCAAAGGTAAAACCATTCAAGATGTCGCCATCGTGATCAGTGGCAATCAGATTAGCCAAGTGACGAAACAATCCAAAATTCCAAGCAACAACGACTACACGCTGGTGGATCTTAGCGGAAAAACGCTATTACCGGGTGTAATGGACATGCATGTTCACCTATCAGGTGATGCTGAAGATAACTTTTTAGCATCTCAAAATTACTCTATTCCTCGTCAAACCGTAAAAGCAGTTAAGAATGCAGAAAAGACATTAATGGCAGGATTTACCACAGTGCGTGACCTAGGGGCTTCAGGCTATGCGGTTATTGCCACTCGTGACGGCATTAATGCTGGAGAAATTCCAGGGCCAAGAATTTGGGCGGTGGGACATGCAGTTAGCATAACTGGCGGCCATTGTGATGATAACTTTTCTGCACCAGAGAAACATGCAAAAGCGCAAGGAGTGGCTGATGGTCCGTGGGCTATTCGAGCCAAGGTTCGCGAGAATATCAAGTACGGTGCTAATGCGATTAAAGTCTGTGCTACTGGCGGTGTATTTTCCAAAGGCACCAAAGTGGGTGTACAGCAACTAACCTATGAAGAGTTAAAATCAGCTGTCGATGAAGCCCATATGCGAGGTTTAGTCATCGCCGCTCACGCTCACGGAACCAGTGGTATTAAAGCGTCAATCAAAGCGGGGATTGACAGCATTGAGCATTGTAGTTTTATGGATGATGAAGCTATAAAAATGGCCGTTAAAGCCGGTACTTACCTATCTTGCGACATCTATAACACAGAATACACCCTTGCTTTTGGCGCTGCTAATGGTGTACCTGAAGAGAATATTAATAAAGAGAAGCTGGTATCTCAAGCGCAGCGTGACAGCTTTCGAAAAGCTGTAAAAGCGGGGGCAAACATGGTGTTTGGCTCAGATGCCGCAATATACCCTCATGGGGATAACGGTAATCAGTTCTCGCGTATGGTTAAGTTTGGCATGACACCAGCTCAAGCCATACAGGCTGCAACAATCAACAGTGCAGCCCTACTTAAGCAAGATAACCTAGGTCAAATAAAACCAGGCTTCTTAGCTGACATTATTGCCGTAGAAGGCGATCCACTGAAAAACATCAGCCTGATGGAAAACGTCACCTTCGTAATGAAAGATGGCAAGATCTATAAGCAATAGCTTTTTAACATAAAAACAAAGGTGACGGCCGTCGGCCTGATAAAGTTGAGATGACGGTTTCACCTGGAAAAGCTAAGATGATGCCCTACGGGCTGGTAGAACTGAGATGTCGACTCTAGGTCTAGAAGTGCATAGATGATGCCCTTCAGGCTGAATAAGCCAAGATGACGGTTTGACCTAGTAGAGCTAAGACGATGGCTTACAGCCTGTTAATGCTAAGAGCGAAGAACAAAATGGATTCCGGCTAACAAGCATGCCGGAATGACAAAAGTATAGATGTCATCCCTCCTTGACTGTCATACCGGACTTGTTCCGGGATCCACCTTTTGCTATTGATATATAGAAATGGATTCCGGCCAACAAGAGTGCCAGAATGACAAAGGTTTAGATGTCATTCCTCCTTAACTGTCATACCGGACTTGTTCCGGTATCCATTCTTAGCTTCCTAGCGCAGCGTCGTCTCTGCCTTACCAGCGAAGTATCATCTCAGCTCTCACAGCGATAGCATCGTCTTTGCATCACCAACGAAGTGCCTTCTTTGCCTTACCTCTACAGCTATTGATTTAAATCCTTATGTAGTTCTGCATACATAATCTCTCTCATCTTAGCTTTGTAAATTTTGCAATATCTCCGCTGCAAAGGATCGGCATCGCTAGTTTTAACTTATCCATTGGCCAGTCCCACCATTTCATTTGCAGCAGCTTGTCTATGGCTGCATCATCGAATCGTTTTCTGATCACCTTATTATGACCAACGACCAGTGTGTAAGGCTCAACGTCTTTGGTGATCACAGCGCGGGCACCTATTACAGCGCCATCGCCTATCTGCACACCTGGCATTATCATGGCTTCGCTTCCAATCCAAACATCATTGCCAATAACGGTATCACCAGCTCGCTCAAAGCCACTTTTAACTCCATCACCGAATACCTCATTAGAAAATGGAAACGTGGAGATCCAATCAATTCGATGACCCTGATTTCCAGCTAACATAAAGCAAGCACCTGATGCGATTGAACAGAATTTGCCAATGATCAGTTTATCGACTTCACCGTATACACCGGCTTCCCATATGTCCCTGGTCGAACTGTCACCGAGTAAATAACGTACGGCCTGTTCTTCAAACGACTTGCCATGATAAAAACCTGAGTAATAGGAATGTTCGCCGACCTCGATATTTGGGTTTGTGATCTGCTCCTTTAGCGTTCTAGACGCTAACCAACTGGTAAATTCATTCATGTTCAGTTTCTCTTTTCTCTTTTCTATTGCTAACTTTTTCTATATCAACTATTACATCTGATTGTAAAGAGTCTAACCAATCACTATTATTACCAGAACCGCACAAACTGATAATCAGAATTACCATATGGAAACAAACTGGCTAAATTACCTCCCCCTCTATATTCAGCTATGTGAAGAGCGCAGCATCGCAGCAACCGCCAAACGCTTAGGTTGCTCAAATGCTCATGTCAGTCGTCAGTTGGTAAAACTTGAATTATTGCTCAACAAGCAGTTGATCCACAGAACCACACGTAAGTTTGTGATCACAGCTGACGGACAAGCTTTTTACAGAAATGCCAAAGCCTTGATGGAACACGCCGATGAGGTAGAAAGCAGAGTATTTGATAGTGAAACCATTACAGGTAAAATCAGGGTTTCAGCTTCGGCATCATATGGAGCCACCAGGCTATCAGCACTGATGGCTAAATTTAGTAACCAGTATCCGGAGATAGAGCTAGAACTTTCATTTACCGAGCAGCCAGTCGATCTGATTGAGCAAAGCTATGATCTAGCTGTTTACCTGACAGACACTCCAGATGATGCTTATGTCGGACATAGGCTTAAGCCTGTCAACTGTGTGCCTTATGCCCATAAGCATTACATTGAGAAACATGGTGAAATCACGCATCCAAATCAACTAGATAACTACAATCACATCATTTATAAGAGTGATATCCTCAAACTGGATTCCTGGCAGTTTGCTTACAATCCTCAAAGACACAATAGTAAAATCGAATACTGTAAAGTCAATCTCAGTGGTAACTTTAACACCAACCTGATCCCATCTATGGTCGAAGCCATGTTAGCCGGTTGCGGGGTCGCCATGCTCGCCGATTTTGCTTTAGACAAGCTAACCAACGCAGAAAAATACTCACTGGTTCGCTTGCTACCAGATTGGAGCACGACAGGCATTCTCCCCCTCTATATCCTCTATCCAAGGAGAAAACACCTGCCCAAGCGCACCAGTTTATTGGTCGAGTTTTTAAAAGCAGAATTAGGGTAAAATGATAAAAGCTAGATGACGGCTTGTTGCCTGTTACTGCTGAGATGTCGAATATAGGCCTGTTACTGCTGAGATGTCTGGAGGCACTACAACTTCTCTTGCTGTCAGACCGGACTTGTTCCAGGAACCAGCTTTGGGTTGTGATACATAGAAATGGATTCCGGCCAACAAGAGCGCCGGAATGACAGAGGTTTAGAGGTCATCCTTGTTAGTTTGTCATACCGGACTTGTTCCGGTATCCACTCTTAGATTCCTAGCGCAGCGTCATCTTAGCTCTCATAGCGATAGCATCGTCTTTGTCTTACCAACGAAGGCCATCTCAGCTTTAATAGCGCAGCGTCTTCTCAGCTTAACAGCGCAGCGTCGTCTTAGCTCTCATAGCTATAGCATCTTCTTCGCTTTCCCTCTATCTAATACTCATTAAATTCTGTATAATCCCGCGCTGCTTTATAGGCTCATTTATTCCGCTATTTACCCGAGGACCGCCGTTATCATTAGTACGAACAACATCACCATGCAGTTTGGCGCTGAGCCATTATTTGAAAACATTTCAGCTAAATTTGGACACGGCAATCGCTACGGTCTAATTGGCGCAAATGGTTGTGGTAAATCCACATTCATGAAAATCCTCAGTGGCGAGCTTGCACCTAGCTCGGGCAATGTCTCAATCACACCTGGCTTAAAAGTCGGTACCTTGAGCCAAGATCAGTTTGCCTTCGAGCAATACAGTGTTGTTGATACCGTTATCATGGGTGACGCAAAACTTTGGAAAGTTAAACAAGAACGTGATCGTATCTACTCGCTACCAGAAATGAGCGAAGAGGACGGCATGCAAGTGGCTGAACTTGAAAGCGAATTTGCAGAGATGGACGGTTACAGCGCAGAAAGCCGCGCGGGTGAGATCTTATTAGAAGCGGGTATCGAAGAAGATTTCCATTTCGGACTCATGAGCCAAGTTGCTCCAGGTTGGAAGCTGAGGGTACTACTTGCCCAATCACTGTTTTCAAACCCAGATATTTTGTTACTCGATGAGCCTACCAACAACTTGGATATTCATACTATCTCGTGGTTAGCGGGTGAGCTTAATAAACGTAAATGCACCATGATCATCATCTCGCACGACAGACACTTCTTGAATTCTGTCTGTACGCATATGGCGGATATCGATTATGGCGAGCTACGTGTTTACCCAGGCAACTACGAGTACTTCCTAGAAGCTGCAGGCCTTATTCAAGAGCAGCTGTTAGCCGGTAATGCCAAGAAGAGCGCCGAAATGGCAGAGCTTCAAGACTTCGTAAACCGCTTTGGTGCTAACGCGTCAAAAGCGAAACAAGCGAGCTCTCGTGCTAAGAAGCTTGATAAAATCAGTTTAGATGATGTGAAATCATCAAGCCGCATGACGCCGTCACTGCGTTTCGATGAAAGTAAGAAGATGCATCGCCAAGCACTCGTTATTGAAGAGCTAGGACATGGCTTCGATGGCGAAACCTTGTTCCAAAATGGCGAGCTAATTTTAGAAGCGGGCGCAAAACTTGCCGTTATCGGTGAGAACGGTGTGGGTAAAACCACCCTACTACGTTGTCTCGTTAACGAGCTTGCTAACAATCAAGGCACTATCAAGTGGTCAGAAAATGCCGCTATCGGTTACTGCCCACAAGACAGCAGCAAAGATTTCGATAATGATCTGTCTTTGTTTGACTGGATGTCACAGTGGCGCACACCTAAGCACAACGACCTTATGGTCCGCGGCATGTTAGGTCGTCTATTGTTTACCGAAGATGATGCCAACAAGAAAGCTAAAAACTGTTCTGGTGGTGAAAAGAACCGTCTGTTGTTCGGCAAGTTAATGATGCAAGACATCAACGTGTTAATCATGGATGAGCCGACTAACCACATGGATATGGAAGCGATTGAAGCATTGAATAATGCGCTTAAATTGTTTGAAGGCACCCTCATCTTCGTCAGCCATGACAGAGAGTTCGTCTCTTCACTGGCCACTCACATCATCGATGTGAAGGACAAAGAGCTGGTTAACTTCCACGGTAGCTTCGATGAGTATCTTGCAAGTACCGCCGAAGCGGAAGCAAGAAAAAGCGCTTAAGCTAAATAAGTTATAAAAAACGCCGCTAGACGAGAGTCCAGCGGCGTTTTTGTATCTGGTCTTTGCTACTGTCATCACTCTTCGATTGTCAAAGAGTCGATGGTTGTCATCTGACTTACTGGGAAGTAGGACCGGGATCCTGCTCTTGTCTTAAATCTCTAAAATGTGAAATCAAAACGTGGATTCCGGCCAACAAGCATGCCGGAAAGACAGCGAGTAAGCACAGCAGGAAGACAAGACCGATTTACTTGTCATCCCGGACTTGTTCCGGGATCCAGCTCTTGGCTTTAATCTCTAAAATGTGAAATCAAAACGTGGATTCCGGCCAACAAGCATGCCGGAAAGACAGCGAGTAAGCACACCAGGACGACAAGACCGATTTACTTGTCATCCCGGACTTGCTCCGGGATCCAGCTCTTGTCTTTGATCTCTAAAATGTGAATTCAAAACGTGGATTCTGTCCTAAAAGAGTGCCGGAAAGACTGAGAATAAGCACACCAGAAAGACGAGACCGGTTTACTTGTCATCCCGGACTTGTTCCGGGATCCAGCTCTTGTCTTTGATCGTTAAAATATGAATTCAAAATGTGGATTCCGGCCAACAAACATGCCGGAAAGACAGCGAGTAAGCACACCAGGAAGACAAGACCGATTTACTTGTCATCCCGGACTTGTTCCGGGATCCAGCTCTTGGCTTTGATCTTTAAAATATGAATTTAAAACGTGGATTCCGGCCTAAAAGAGTGCCGGAAAGACTGAGAATAAGCACACCAGAAAGACGAGACCGGTTTACTTGTCATCCCGGACTTGTTCCGGGATCCAGCTCTTGGCTTTAATCTCTAAAATGTGAAATCAAAATGTGGGTCACGGCGGAAATGCCGGTTATGCAGGAGCTATTACCGGCTTAGCTCTTCTTAACTTTCCCAATTTTGCGAGCGAATGATCTCTTCATCTACCCATCTTAATAACTGCTTAATGGCTTTCGAGAGGATCTGGTTTTGTCGCACAATATAACCAAGGCTCGTGGTGGGAAACTCGGGCAACGGTGTCACTTGGGTCTTTAAATTACGCTTAGTATAAATTGAAAACTCAGGCACTATCGCGACACCAAAGCCCGCTTCTGCCCAGTCTATTTGTGCATCGACGCTGCCTACTTCCATAATTCGATACTTAGGTAAGTTCAGCGATGGCAGTGCTAAATCAAGCAGATCTCGGGTGCGGGTATCGTGGCCTAATAAAATCAAGGTAGGTTCGCTCTCTAATACCAGCTCAGGTTGCAGCTTCGCTTGTTGCCATAGCGCTAGATTATCTCCTAACGCGCACCATCGTATCTGTTGTAACTGGGTGAAATGCAATGGCTGACTCTCTTTTTGAGCGATCACGAAACCCAAATCTGCTTGTGCATTTTTGACTAATGCAGAGGCTTGTGAAGAGGTGGTATTTAACAGCGAAAAATCGATACCTGGAAACTCAGCTTTAAACAACTGAAATGGTGAGATCAAAAGTAACCGAGAAATAATGTCACTGGCCGCAATGGTGAGCGTACCTTGACTCAGATCGTTAATGGCGTTGAGATCTGCCTGACAAACCTGTAGCTCCATCAAGGTTTTTTGACTGGACTCGAGTAATCGAACCCCCGCTTGTGTTAAGTGAAATGGGTTACGTTCAATAAGCTTAACCCGTGTTGTACTTTCTAACTGTTTGATATGTAAGCTGACATTAGGCTGTGTCATGTGTAGCACTGCGGCAGCCTTACCAAAATGTTGCTGCTGCGCTAAGGTGACAAACGTTCTAAGCCAATTGAGATCGAGCATAGCCTTTACCTGATTATTTATATCGTTTCGCTCACATGATATATGAGTTACTTATCAAATTGATAATAATTATTAATTTTCCATATCCAAAGTATTCCATTAGCATAGCCTCTTAATCATTCAGGAGTGTGAGTTATGCCGTCTATTGTTGTTGTGGGTGCTAATTGGGGCGATGAAGGTAAAGGCCGTATCGTTGATTTTCTTGCGGCAGATGCTTCTGCAAGCATTCGTTTTCAAGGTGGTAATAATGCGGGGCATACTGTCGTTAATGACTTTGGTACCTTCAAATTACACCAGCTTCCAAGTGGCATATTCAATCCAGACTGTTTTGCGGTACTGGGTCCTGGCATGGTCATCAGCCCTGCGGCATTAAGTGAAGAGATAGCCGAAGTGAAAGCGGCTGGTGTCAGTGTAAAGCTACACATCTCAGATCGCGCTACATTATGTCTGCCTCTACATGCACTCGAAGATACCCTCGAAGAGCAACGTTTAGGCGATGCAGCTTACGGTTCAACTCGTCAAGGTATAGCGCCAGCTTATGGCGATCGCGTCATGAAAAAAGGTATTCTAGTCGGCTGGTTAAAGCAACCAGAAGTGTTGCTTGAGCGTATTCAATTTATGCTCAATTGGAAAATGCCGCAGTTAAAAGCGTTATACCCAAGCTGTGATTTCAGCCAAAGTGCTGAAGAGATGACCGCATGGTTATTAGAAGTCACGGAGCCATGGCGTGAATTCATCTGTAACGTGACTGAGCCGTTAAAAGTGATGCAAAGCAACAATGCTAATTTGTTGTTTGAAGCGCAACTAGGCGCAGGTCGTGACTTGGTTTATGGCGAATACCCTTGGACCACCTCTTCAAACGTTACCGCAGCTTATGCAGGCATTGGCAGTGGTTTACCGGCATTACGTCCTGAGCGCATCATAGCCGTGGCGAAATCATTCAGCTCATCAGTGGGCACAGGTACCTTAGTGACAGCAATGGAAGAGCAAGATAACTTCCGCGAAACATCTAATGAATACGGCGCAACCACAGGTCGTCCTCGTGATATGGGATATTTTGATGCTGTCGCAACCCGTAATGGTGTCGAGTTACAAGCCGCTACCGAAATCGCACTGACTAAAATTGACTGCTTAACTGGCATGACAGATCTAAAAATCTGCGTATCTTATGCTGGCGAACATACACAGAACCCAATCTGGCCTCAAACAGCAGCCCTGACTCCTGTCTATGAAGAGATGCAAGGTTGGAGCGAAGACATCACAGGTTGCAGAACCTTTGCAAGCCTACCAGGAGCCGCTCAACACTATGTGCTACGCATCGAAGCGCTAATGGGAGTACCAATCAAAATGGTATCAGTAGGCCCAGAACGTGAGCAGATGATCCTTAGATAATACAGTTATCCCAGTAAAAACGGGAAATATCTCTATGTTAGTCATACCGGACTTGTTCCGGTATCTAGCTCTTGAACTTAACTCAAATGCAATGGATTCCGGCCAACAAGCATGCCGGAATGACTAAGTACGGTGTCATACTGGTAAAGCCGGGAACATCGTTACTTCTGTCATACCGGACTCGTTCCGGTATCCAGCTTTTGAACTTAACTCAAATGAAATGGATTCCGGCCAACAAGCATGCCGGAATGACCAAGTGCAACGCTATACCGGCTAAATTCTGTTTTTGTCATACCGGACTCGTTCCGGTATCTAGCTCTTGAACTTAACTCAAATGAATTGGATTCCGGCCAACAAGCGTGCCGGAATGACCAAATGCAACGCTATATTGGCTAAATTCTGTTTCTGTCATACCGGACTCGTTCCGGTATCCAGCTTTGCTCAAACAGCGCACTTAGTGCGCATCATCTCAGCCTTACAGCGGAGCATCGTCACTGCTCCACCAACCGAGTGCCATCAGCTCTACCAACAAAGTATCATCTTTGCTTCCCAAGGCCGAAGGTCGCCGTCTCAGCACTGCCTACCGTCTTAGCTTTACTCTGCTTCTTAGCCCTACGCCCTATAAACTCCTTCCTAACAAACGTCAGTAAAGCGAAGCTCACCATAGCCGTTCCGACAATGGAGCTAATAATCAGCATAAGCAAATACCAGGTTGGCATTCTCGCACCATCATGTAAAAATCGTGCGCTGTAAATCGCCTGACCTTTAATGCCCCTTTCGGCGAAGGTTATTGCTGAGTATAGTTGGCCAGTTTCAAAATCAATTTTGATCGTATCAGCCTGTTGTAGCGCAAACACGTTGCTAGCGTTAAAATTTAATGAGTAAATTAAGCTATCAGGTTGTGGTCTACGCGGCTTTGATACTGATACGAGTTCAGCATCTGGCCATAATTTTTGCGCCGCTAATATCTGCGATTGCCAGTCATTGGCTTGCCCCATGACAGGCTTAGCACGATTATCATCTAATGTTGCACCGCCTCTTGGACCATAGGTGATGTACGCGCCACTGATGGCCATTATCAAAAGCGGAATTGAAAAAATCAGTCCAAGTTGAATATGACTCTTGATCAGCGCACTATTTTTACTGTTTTTAGGAATAGTATGCTTCCATTTAAAGCCCCTACGTATCAACCACCATAGGTAGAGTCCAATAAACATAATCACAGTCGCCAAGATAGAGCTGATGGCATTAACATGTTTACCTGGGTCACTTAACTGGAAGTTACGATGAAAGAAGAAGATAAAGCGCCATACTTCATTATCACTCTTAACTTGAGTGCCTAGCTCTTCAAGCTCAGTAGTCAGAAAGGTAGATTGCTGTCTGGAATATGTCTCTACATAGGGAGACATTTCGGTTGGTAACTTTACACCTGTTGCATCAGGATAGTTCGACAGAGCTTTAGCAGCGATACCCGCTTTTTGCTCATTGCTTAAAGCTGAAAACACCTGCCCTTTATCATCAAAACGCTTAAGCAGATCAACACTACCTAAGTAGATGCCTGTAGTGAGTACCACCAGCATGATCAAACTGATAAAAAAGCCTACCCAGTTATGAATTAGTTTAAAAATTTTAGTCATAGTGTATTTTTATTATTTGCCCACAATGGCGCAAAGGTTATCAGTAACGATTGCTATTACAATACTCAAAATAGGATTTACAAAGTAAGGATTTAGCACCTGACATAAACTTACAAAAATTGACACAAACTGTTATAAATATTGAATAATAAATAGCTTCGAATGCTATTGTTTCAGTATAAAGTCAGACAGTAAAAGTACGAGTAAACATACGATTGAAAGTACCCGTCGCCAGCGATTATAAATACAGCAAAGCTGCCAAGCAGAATACACAAACATCTCATTCTGAACGCTCAAATATGTAACTCTAGATAGGTCATCCCGGACTTGTTCCGGGATCCAGCTTTCTTTCTTGTTCTAACAAGTGCTTTCAAAAGTGGATTCCGGCCAACAAGCATGCCGGAAAGACAGAATGTAAGAATGTAAGAATGTAAGAACACCGGATAGGCGGAGTAGGTATAGCTCCAACAACGAAGCATCGTCTTAAACCCAACAGCCAAGCATTATCTCTGCTTTACCAAGCACATGCAATGAGCATCATCTGACCGCAAGGGATTGCGGAAATGTCGGTTATGCATGGAGCAATTACCGACGTAGCCCCAACAGCGAAGCGCCTTCTTAGCCTTCTAACCTTTAAATCTCAATTAAGCCAGAAATAAGATAAGCCTGCGATAATGATACTAAATTAAACAGCGCTAAAGAAAGAGACAATCAGGAAAACATGAATCAGATTATTTTTATCGCATTAGTCACCTTTGCCATATTTATCATGGCAACCATCATTATCATTCCAGTGACTAAGTTAATGTTCAATGTTGCCATCACCCTCATCCCCTTTTTAATCGTCTCAATCGGCGCATATTTTATCTATCAGCATTTTATGAAAAGGAATAAGCAATGAATACAGCCATAGTAATCACCACAATCATTTTCTTCGCAGTTATGCTAGTCATGGCTACAAGCAAAAAGAAGTAGATTCAAACAATTTGATTCTAAAAGTGGATTTCGGCTAACAAGAGCGTCGGAATGACAGAAAGGAAATATGCCGAAAGGACGGAAGGAGTTGTCGATGCGTGTCTTCTCCTTTTAGCAGTCTTTCCCCTTTAGCTGTCATACCGGACTTGTTCCGGTATCCAGCTTTGGATCTTGATTCAAACAAGTGGACTCAAAATGGATTCCGGCCAATAAGCTTGCCGGAAAGACAGAAAGGAAGCATGCTGGAAAGACGAAGTACTTTATAATAAGTACTTTATAATAAGTACTTTATAATAAGTACTTTATAATAAGTACTTTATAATAAGTACTTTAAGATCCACTTACTCACGCTACGAATATCGATTTAGCAATTCCAGCACCAGCGTCATTTTAGCTTCCCAAGCTCATGAAATGAGCATCGTATTAGCCCTTACAGAGAAGCGTTATCTGACCGCAAGGGGTCTGTGATATTCCCGATATAACTTAGATATTCCCCATATCCCTATAGGTTAAAGCACTAATGTCTTCCCGGACCTGTTCCGGGATCCAGCTTTTGCTCTAAGCGCTAAAAAGTAGATTCCGGCCTAAAAGAAAGCCGGAAAGACGCAGTAAGAATCCTCCATCTTGCCCTTACAGCGAAGCATCATCTTTGCTTTACCAAGCTCATGAAATGAGTATCGTCTTAGCCCTTACAGCGTAGCGTCGTCACAGTTCCATCAACGAAGTGCCTTCTCAGCTTCAACAGCTTAGCGTCATCTTTGCTTTACCAAGCTCATGAAATGAGCATCATCTTAGCTCTACTAAACTTCTCGTATATTGACAGCTATTCACATCTTTCATTCTGTGCAGGCTACAAGCCAAAAACGCCTTGCCGCTTTTACTGTTGGTCCGCATGATAAGCTTGCCTGACACACACTCAGGGCAAACTTGTTGTTGATGGCCACATTGCTCAGATGCGCATACATGATGGGTTTCATTGCGTAACATAGGAGCGCTGTTACAACTCGTGCATGCGTCCAACTTGGTATCGCAATAATGATGGCCTAATGAGCAAGTATAAAATAGGCCATAGCGCCCTTGCGTCGGAATAAGCTTACCTTCATTGCATTCGGGGCAAGATAATGAGTCGATATACAGAGGTGCAAGATCGCTGAGGAAACAGCGAACATCATGTTTGTAAGTACGCAGCTCTTTGACAAAGACTGACTCCTTACCCAGTTCTGCTTGAACAAATACCGACTTTTTAGCTCTGGATAAGGCGACATAAAACAAGCGGCGCTCTTCGGTATAGGCATAATCATCAAGCTTAGGCAGCAAAGCTTCTAAAATCGGATCGCTCGCAATCTTGCTCGGAAAGCCATATTTGTCATCATTCACATCGAGCATGATAACAAAGTCGGCCTGCTTTCCTTTTGAGCCATGGGCCGAACAGCCAGAGATCTGTAGTTGTGGATAGCGTTTCTGCCAGACACTTAAATTTTTCAACGAAGAATTAAAACGGCTGATCACCATCACGCTCGTAAAACCTAGCTCTTTTGCTTTCCCTGCACCCTTCCTAACCGCCTTATCTAAGCCTAAGTCTAAGCCAGAGCTTTGAGCTCGTTCACAGCCAGAGTCCATAACCTCAACAATGCGATCAAAAGCTTGCTCTAGCCCTGTCTCTTTTGAGTTAATCAATAAACAAACTTCAGGATCATCACTGACAGTGTGGGTAGTCAGGGTTTTCTTTAGCTGAGCCGGGTTAGCTTGAATAAAGCTTGAAGCAACCTTCTCTATCCTATCGTTAAACCTGAAGGTCTTATCTAAGGTGACAACTTGAGTCTCGCCAAAAGCCTGCTTAAATTCGGTGGTTAGCTTAAGGTCGCTGCCGGTAAAGCGATAAATCGCCTGCCAATCATCACCCACACAAAACAGCGCACAACCAGGTCTTGAATCCCGCAATTGCGTCACCAGCTTGGCGCGCTCAGCAGAGATATCCTGAAACTCATCGACCATTATGTACTTAAAACGAAATTGTCCGTCTGTCTTCTGATGAAAGTCACTCGCACCGATTAAATCAACCGATTGGCTGATCATATCGGAAAAATCTAAAGTGTTAAGCGACCTTAAGTGCGCCTCATACTTGGCTATCACCCACCTAAACAGGTGCAAGAAGGCTTTCCATCTGACTTGATTATAAAGGGTACTTTGTTTATCACTCTTATCCTTATTAACACTAGCTGGTGTCAGCTTGATCAGTTCAAGATCGGCTAACGAGAAACTCGAAGCTTTAAAAAGAGACAGAAAACTCGACATTAGCCGACTGACATTGCGATAGACGCCCAAGGCCTTTACCTGAGCAAAAACGGCTTCGGGTGATAAAGGTTTAAACAATTGATCTTCATCCATCCCTATCTCTTCACAACGCTCACATAGCAGGGTTTCTAAGTGCTTCTCTAACTGCCCCTTGTCAGCTTGCCAGCTAAAGGTCTGCAATAAACAGGTGTTATTACCTTGATGAGTCTCTATTTTCCATTCACGGCTCAGGTTATAGGCAGTTTTATCGATATCTGGCCGAGTGTTACCTTGCTTATCGATACCAAAATGCTCTAAGTAAGCATCGAGCACCGGAATATAAAAGTCAGGTTGATAAGCACTTTTCCCCGGCTCACTGACTGAAATTGCATATTTGGGCTCATACTGAAACTGTATGCCGTGAGTATAAAGATAATTACAGATAGTGAGCTCTTGGAAGCTCTTCACCAAGTCGCCAGAAAGCGCTCGAATCTCATTATTTTTAAGGTATGAACGGTATTGACCTTGAGTTTTAAAATCTAGTTCGTTCACTTGGGGATACAGATAACGGCCAAAATATTCGGCAACAGGATCGGCCATTTTTGGATCGGAGACAATGGCATCAATCTGTTGATCGACAAATTGCGTAAACTTCTTAGTATCACTGGCAAGCACTGACACTTGAGTAGAGCTATTGAGATAAGATTGAATAATCTCTTTGCCTAGGCCATGAAAGGTACTCACCTTTACCGTATTAAGGCCCGCAATACCATCAACCCGCTCCTTGAGTTCAACCATGGCATCTTTACCATAAGCCAGCATCAAGATTTCTTCGGGCTTAGCCAAACCCTGTTTAACCAGATACGCGGCCTTGGCCGCCATGGTGCTGGTTTTCCCCGTCCCCGCACCGGCAATGACTAAGGTATTGTTCTCATCGATAACGCACGCCTGGCGCTGTAGCGATGTTAAAGGATGAGTTTCTAGTGAATCAAACAGTCCTTGATAAGACTCTAATTGCTTACCCTGCCACCATTGATTATATTTAGTCGTAAACTGCTCTGGTTGCTTAATAAACTTAGCCAATCGGCAATTAAGCAGAGTGACATCAAAGCCAAATGCTTTGAAATGAGGCGTGAGTTTGAACGCAGCCAAGGTCCCAAGGTAACCTTGCTGTAAGCGTGTTCTGTCTGAATGACGCAAGAAACGTTGGTGCTGACTAAACTCTTCATCAAAGCTAGTAATATCCACGAGCAAGTCATCGTATGTTTGCAGTAAACCAGGCCTACAAGACACAAGTCTGTTGTGCTTAGCTAATTTGAACAGAGATTTGCTTGGAGTGAACCTGAAAAAGGTAAACTTATTGTCACCCCACACCAAGGTCTCAGTAAACCAACCAGCCCTCACGGTAACGGTTTTGTCGATGCTCGGATAGTTAAATAATCTACCGTCAATGGCTAAACCCCGATCACACAAACTTGCCGTTTTAGCAAAAAACAGCCCCTGCAGAAAACCAAATTTAACCGCATGTCGCCTAAGCTCCATCTACAACCTCAAAAATGCAAAATACCTGTGCATATTATCAATTAAAAGCATATGGCAATAGTACTGACTACAGACTTGTCGCTAGAAACTCAACTACAAACACAAGAATAAATATTCACCGCAAAGCAATGAATCAAATGAAGAATAAATAATGAGCACCTTTACTCTTCTTTGATTGTCATGCCGGACGCGTTCCGGCATCCAGCTTTTATCTTTAAGCTCTAAAGTGTGAATTAAAGAATGGATTCCGGCCAACAAGCATGCCGGAAAGACGAAGTAGACATCATTCTGTCTTGACTCCTTCTCTGTATGTTCATCCCAGACTTGTTCTCTTTATGGTCATCCCGGACTTGTTCCGGGATCCAGCTTTTCTCTAAGCTCTAAAAAGTAGCTCCCGGCCTAAAAGAGTGCCGGAAAGACGAGCTAGATGTCATCGAGCCTTCTTTTACTGTCTTCCCGGACTTGTTCCGGGATCCAGCTTTTCTCTAAGATCTAAAAAGTAGATTCCGGCCTAAAAGAAAGCCGGAAAGACAGGATGTAAGTACACCGGATAGACGAGAACGCTATTTCATCAAATCAATTAAGTAAAAAGCCACTCAATCGAGTGGCTTTTTATGGAGATTACCTTAAGGCTTTATTCAAAAAGCACTATTCAGAGGCTTTTTTAGGAAATGTTTCATGATACACGATCATAAAGTCTTCCCTGATCAACTGCTCTAAATGAGCTGCGCGCTCTGTAGGGCAAAAAATCGTAATATGCACCATCTGCTCACCTGCAGGTCCGCTATGAATTTGAATGTGTGGCTCAGGCCCAGGCAAATCGACACCTGCATGTCTCTCAATAATACTATTATATCGAATCGCCACATCATGAAAATCTTCACAATGCACCTCAATTTGTTCAATCAGCTCAGGAAATAACGGATACAGATTCACGAACTCAACAATCGTTATATTGAAACTATGATAAACATAGCGTTTCATAAAATTGTGGTTTTTAACCGCGTAACTGAAAAACATACTATTTGGAAACGTGACCGTTTTCCCCGTGTAATTATATTGGCCGTGAAGTATGTCTATCTCTTGAATGACTGTCGCCATCAAGTTGTGCTCAATCACCTCACCACACAACTTACCCACTTCAATCCAATCACCAATCACAAACGAACGCGAGCTTGCCCGCTGTATTGAGCCAGTAAAGCACAAGATGATCTCTTTAGATGCCACCACAAAGGCAATGGCAATCGCAGTAACTGATAGGGCAAATTTATTAATTTCAGTCTGCCACAGTAGAAACAACACCATAATAATGATGATGAAAGTGCCATTTTTGGTACGTGACATCCACTTACGCTGCCCTTCGGTGACAAAGGGCAAGTCACCACGAATTTTAGATACCACCAAGCGCTTAAGAAACGAAATACACACAATGACGATGACGGTAAACAAAAGCTTATAGGTTGAAAAAAATTCGATGACTATGTTTAGTTTATCCACAAAACCTTCTTAAACAGTGACCAGTTAGCTAATACAAATGAAGTAAATTGCTGGTTATATTGCCAGAAACCGCATCTTAACATCAACTATGCTGATGACACGACACAGTTACGGCCATTACTCTTAGCCTTATACAAGGCGTTATCGGCTCTAATAAACATATTTTCGTCACTGTCTCCCTTAACCGCAACCGTTACACCAAAACTAGAAGTCACTTTTTTAACCTCAGTAAATTCAGTTTTCTCGATAAGCAGGCGTATTTTTTCTGCCAGCTTTATCGCACCATCGATAGTGGTTTCAGGACAAATAAGCAGAAATTCTTCCCCGCCCCAACGACCCACCAGATCATTCTTACGCACATTTGAAGCCAATACCTCTCCCATCTCGATCAGCACTTTGTCACCAATCTTATGGCCATACTTATCATTTACCTGTTTAAAATGATCAATATCGAGCAAGATCATAGAAAACTGCCGTTTATATCGATTGAATCGGTCATATTCCTGGCTAAACAGATCATCGAGTCGGCGACGGTTATTGAGTCCGGTAAGCGTGTCAGTAACGGATAAACGTTCAATCTCTTTTTTGTCGGTAATATCATGACTGATTGAAGTAAAACCAACAATATTTCGATTATCATCAAAATCAGGAGTGATAACATGATTAAGCCAAAAGCTGTTGCCATCCTTATTTTTTACTTTAATTTCCCCACGCCATGTTTTACCTTTCAAAATAGTATTCCAGATCACCTCATGGGTTTCAGTCGCTGTATCAAAATGTTTTACGATATTGTGTTTCTTCGCTTTCAGCTCTTCTGCAGAGAAACCATATACCTCACTTAAGGCTGCACTTGTTGAGAGGATATGCCCGGCTTTATCAGTTGAAGATGTAATGACATACCGATTGATGATCTCGGCATAGTTTTTAATTTTGAAGTACGCATCACTCAATTTATTTTGCAATCGGGCAGGAATAATGGCCACTAAACCCGACAAAATAAATGAAACAATGAGTACGGTCAGCGCGGTAAGATATGCCGTTAACATATTATCTTTCTGGAACTTAGCAAGCAGACTCTGACGCGGAACAGCCATTACAAATGCTTCATCGTCATTCATAAAAATTTCATTTATCGAAAAGGTAAATAGATCAGCTTGATGGCTATCGGTCACTTCTAAAATTGAATCTCCAAATTCAGGAAATTGAGTCAGCACATTTGAACGGTTGGGCAAGTATCGGCTCCAGCTAAACTCTGCTGATGGATGAAGAATAAACTCTCCCTCTTTATCTATAATATAAATATCAAAATCGGAAGAAGCACTCAGTGCCGAAAGAAGCGACTCGATAGAGATGTTCGCCACAATGAACCCCGAAAATTGATCATCTGAAAATACTGGCGTCGCAATACGAAAGGTTGGTCGAATAGGCATCTCTATCTGACCGTGTTCAATATTTAAGTCTAAATTTGAATGCCAATACATTCCCTTAGATAAGCGGGCCGCCTCGTCAAAATAGTATCTGTCTTTCTTATTCTGCAACTCGTTTTCAGCAACAATAGCTGGCGTATCAGCGCCTTTAATTCGGTCAATCCTTACCGATTCCATGCCCGATGAGTCGATGAAACGCAGCTGCATAAATGAATCATTAGACACTGTGGCTGCAAGCAAAAGTTGATTGAGATTATCATGGGCATTCTGACTGTTTGTAGTGACATATTTAATGGTCAAATCGCTGTTAGCTATAGCCCCAACAACATTTTCTGCATGCTGCATAAATTCCTTGAGCAGAGCATATTTAACCGTCTTTTCTACCGTGATTTTTTCCCGGAGCTCACTTTCTATATTGGTATATTGAATGTTGTAATTAATCAGAGAGGTGACAATCGCGACTAAGCTGCCAAACAGCAGGAAAAAAAGCGTGAAAATCCAATAATAGCGCCTCCGTATTAAGGATATGGAGAAATTTGAACTATCGAAACGAGGTTTCATATCGAGCCTTTTACCGGGTTAATGTCGTTGCTGAATGAGGATCCACTTTTAGGCGGATAGAGATAACTCCCACTTTACCTTCATATGATAAATTCTATATTTAGGAGACCTAACTAGGTTGTTTCTTAGGGGGATTATCAAGGAAGTTGTCAAACAACAATCCTTTGATTCTATAATTTACAGCATCTTACCAACTTAACTCTGCAAGGCAAGTCACACGTGTATATGGATATCTACTCGTGTGATCAACCTTTAAAATGTCCTCTTAAACGATGCTTTTTAAAACAACACCCGCACTTAAATTATTATAATTGCCAACCAACCTAAGCTTGCACAAGGTATTGATATCAGCCTAACTGAGATATCAAATGTCGAAGCTTGTCATCCCGGACTTGTTCCGGGATCCAGCTGTTGTCTTTAGGTTCAAAGAAGTGGATTCCGGCCAACAAGAATGCCGGAAAGACGGAGTAGATATCGCTCCTTCTATTTCCTGTCTTCCCGGACTTGTTCCGGGATCCAGCACTTTCCTTTAAGTCCAAACACGTGGATTCCGGCCTGAAAGAATGCCGGAACGACAGAATAGATATTGCATAGTCTTAGCTTTTACAACCTAGTGTCATCTGACCGCAAGGGGTCTGTGATATTCCCGATATAACTTAGACATTCCCCATATCCCTATGGGTCAATGCGGAAATGTCGGTTATGCATGGAGCAATTACCTACGTTGCTTCTCTAGGCGAGCCGTCATCCTTCTCTGTCTACCAATTGTGATATCGCGCAACTTTAGCTACACCTGAACCAATTCAAGATCACGTTTTCATCATAAAAATCACAGCTTTTACTTGAACTCTATCTTTATTGAGCTTAGTTTATAGCCAAGCTTAAACTTAAGTTTGGTATCCAAACAAATGTTTGTTTGGCGTGTAAACTGGATAATCACTATGACAGAACGCGAACTAGAGATACTGGCACTACTCAAACAAGACCCACTTATCGCACAGCAAAGCTTGGCCGATCAGTTAGGCATAAGCCGCTCTGCTGTTGCCGGGCATATCATGAACCTCACTAATAAAGGCGTCATTCGAGGCAAGGGCTATATCTTAGCCGAGTCCCGTTATGCGGTGGTTATCGGCGGGGCCAATATGGATATTCTTGGTCGTCCGCTAAGCGCATTGCAAGTGGGTGATTCAAACCCTGGCAGTGTGAGCTGCTCTCCCGGTGGTGTCGGGCGTAATATCGCCGAGAACTTAGCAAGGTTAGGTTCACAGACGCGGTTAATCAGTGCTATAGGCAAAGATACTTATGGGCAGATGATCATGAGTCAATGCCAGCAAGCCGGTATCGATATGAAAGGCTGCTTACAGCTCAATGATGCCAATACCTCTACCTACCTTTCAGTGCTCGACGGCGACAGCGATATGCATGTCGCTATCAATGACATGGCTATTTTAGAGCGTTTAAGTGTCGAGGTGCTCAAAGAGAAAGAAGAGCTATTAAGGCGTGCAGATCTTATTATTCTCGATGCCAATCTATCAGCTGAATCACTGGAATACCTGCTTAATAATTTCGCCGACAGACCCATCTTTGTCGATACAGTTTCCTGTGTTAAAGCTAAGAAAATAAAACCGTTTTTAAGCTCAGTTCACACCTTAAAACCCAATCTTAAAGAGGCCGAACAGCTCTCAGGGATTTTCATCGAAGACTATAGCGAGTTACCTGCTTTAGCTAACTGGTTCCATAACCAGGGCGTTAAACGCATCTTCCTCAGTCTTGGCTGTGATGGTGTCTTTTACAGTGATGAAGGCGCCCAAGCGCTTATTCCTGCCATACCAATAGCCATGATTAATGCAAACGGAGCAGGCGATGCGTTTCTTGCCGGCCTTGCTCATGGCTGGATCCAAGAATGGGGAATCGAGCATTCCACCAAATTTGCAATGGCCGCAGCCGTCGTGGCGCTGTCACACCTTGCGACCATTAATCCAAATATGTCCGAAATATCAGTAAATCGAATTATCAAGGAGTCAATATGTTAGAGCAGTACCTAGATATTAACCCAGAAGTCGCCGCAGCAATTGCAGCTGGAAAGCCCGTTGTTGCACTGGAGTCTACGATTATTTCACACGGAATGCCGTATCCACAAAATGTGGAAACAGCCTTAAAAGTTGAGCAGATTATTCGTGATAATGGCGCTATCCCAGCCACAATAGCCATTTTAAAGGGACGATTGAAAGTTGGCATGACTCATGAGGAGATCGAATATTTAGGTAAGGCAGGTTTAGATGTCATTAAAACCAGTCGACGCGATATCCCCTTTATTGTCGCTAAGCAGATAGATGGGGCAACGACAGTTGCCTCTACCATGATCTTGGCTCAAATGGCGGGCATTAAAGTATTTGCCACTGGCGGAATTGGTGGAGTTCATCGTGGTGCACAACAGACATTTGATATCTCAGCCGATCTTCAAGAGTTAGCCAATACCAATGTGGCAGTGATCTGTGCAGGGGCTAAATCAATTTTGGATATCGGCCTGACTCTAGAGTATCTAGAGACTCAGGGCGTACCGGTTATCGGCCATCAAACCGATACATTACCCGCTTTCTACACCCGTGAAAGTGAGTTTGGTGTCGACTATAGACTGGATACCCCCAAACAGATCGCCACGGCGATGAAAGCCAAGTGGGACATGGGATTAAAAGGTGGTGTTGTCATTGCCAACCCTATTCCGGAAGAGTATCAGCTCGATCGTGGCATGATAGATAAAGTGATCATTGACGCCGTGGCCGAGATGGACAGCAAAGGCATATCGGGTAAACAGTCTACCCCCTTCTTACTGGCCAAGGTTGCAGAGAAAACAGAAGGCAGCAGCCTCAAAGCAAACATCCAGCTTGTGTATAACAATGCAAAGTTGGCAGCCAAGATAGCCGTCGAGTACGCCAGCTAGAACTGTTCGCTAATATCAATAGATGATCAGTCAATTATCAGATGACAAGTATGGCTGTCTGATTTTAAATTAGACGTAAATAGAAAGGCGCCAATGGTGCCTTTCTATTGATTCTTATAATCAATATATTCCGTCTTTACCGCATGGACTGCTCTGGCAGCTACATTGTTATCAGTTGCACATAATTCTATTACACCAATAACGCATCAAAATCTTTTCCCTTTAGCCAAAGCGGCGAACTGTTCTGTGCCGCGAGCTGGTATGCCCAAGTAGCTATCGCTTCGGAGCGCTCACTCTCACAAACAAAGTAGCTATTTAACTCTGAGGTAATGATCTTTTCATGCATGATGATGTTCTGCTCGAACCAGCGATCTTTATGTTTTTCTGCGGCTAAGTGATCACGCTTGGCGTTATTACACTTGCTGTGTGCCAGTACAAAGTTATGGCCAAGATCTGACGGGTAACGCGCCCAGGGGATAAAGTGGTCGACTTCGCCCTGCTCTTTCAACGGTTGCAGACAATAGAAGCAGTTACCATGCTGTATCTGCAGCAATAAAGGTCTCGCTTGGATGATGGCTTTGCGATCACTGCCGAATAGGAAGTCTGAAAGATTGCCTTGGCCGCCAATTACATTTTGATTAGAAGCAAAGTCACACACCTTTTGTGTCCAGTGACTGCGAGCAAGAGAGACAACCAGATCATGAAAACGTCTGAAACAGAATGCTATACCTGAGTTGAGCTTAATGTATTTTTTACTCTTGTCATGGGGATAATAAAAGCACTCCGCATTACCAGCCAATAGCTGTAATCGCCACAGTGGGCCTTCTTTGAGTGTTTTACGAGTATCGTTGCACAACTTACGCCAGCCACTATGGGCTTTAAGTTGCGACAGGTTTCTTACCCCTTGTCTACGAAAAACACTTAGGTTATTAATTAATGCAGATTGCTTTCCGCTATTTTGTAAAAGCAGTAATGGTTCGGCATCTGTGGCGCTAAATGGCAACGAGTGTTGCCAGTAGAGTTCGATAAACTTCTCGACGATTTCATCTATGGTGATGATGCCATCAGTTTCCTGGCTTATATTCGAGCTTGTATTTGGGCGTGTGTAATGAGCCTTTTCAATACAGATATCTGCCAGTGCATGAAGCAGAGCAAACTTATAGGTGGCGACAAAGTCCCCTTCTACCAGTAGACGCTGTAAGTAAGCGATAAACTCGACCTGCTTTGTGGCATCAACCTCTTTCAAAAATGAGTCTTTTAAGAGTGCATTATTCACAGAGTGACCTCATACTTCAATAACCTCATGCTTGCAGTTGAAACACTTGCGTGTACTAGCACTAAGGTTTGCCAATAGACTTCTGCCCTTCCTAGCTTATCGGCTTCGTTTGCAGTGGTATCGATAACGGTTAGCCCCACACTCTTTGCCAACTGTACGAGTTCGGTGTCACTTACCTGAAACATCTGGCGCTCATCACTGCACGGACCATGACGAAGCGTGATGACAAGTTTTCCATTTGGATCGAGTAATTTAGCGAACGTTCGTATCGAATCGGCTCGTTCTTGTGTTGGAATGTGCATCCAGATAGCACTGAGCAAGATGAGATCGAATCTGGTATCTAAACTGATGACTCGTGATAAAACCGGTAATGCATCATCAAGCCAAGTGACATTAAGATCTTGAGTGAGCCTCTTGCCCAGATTAGCCAAGGTTTGTGCGGGCTCGACGGCATAGACTTGTACCGACTGATTCGTAGTGCCTTGCTCTGCCAGATATTTAACATCGCGCCCCGCTCCAGCGCCGATATCTAAGAAGCGCAGCTTGGCTTTTTGTTCACTTGGATTGTTAGCGATATGCGAAGGCTCGGGTAACCTATGGGGTGTAAATGCAGACTTAACTGATGACGGATTGAGAATACTTTTAAGATGAGACAGCCAAGACGCGTGAACCTCTTCGAAAGACTTAGACAGATACTGTTCAGCTAGATCTTCGGCATTGGTGTTATAAAAGCTGTTGTTGAGGCCGTCATAAATCTCAGTTGTCACTGTCGCGATTCCCTCTGCGCTGATGGGTTACCAAATTTGTGGTTACTCATTTGATATAACTATCAATTATGCCAAAGACGTTACCATAGTGACGCGGAGAAAAGAACAGTGAAATACTCTATTTACTTGACCTATAACATATGGTGGTCAGATGATGAATAAGAGCAGTTGCGAACTGCTGGTAAAGGTTACTGTTAGCCATGAAGCCTACTATCTTTCCAGCACGCTTTTAGGCCGGAATCCACTGTTTAGACCTAAAGACAAGAGCTGGATCCCGGAACAAGTCCGGGATGACATTTTCGTAGTCGAATGTATTTTTTAGAACGTATGTGTTCGATACTTTCGACTATTAATCCAAGCTATCCAGTCTGTATGTAACTTGTTCAAGCCACTAGGATATCGGCTGAGTACGCTTTTAGGATCTGATGCCTCACATCTGGTTTGTACCATGTGAGCTAATAGCTTTGTAATGGTTTGCTTGCCCTGCTTACTGCTCATTAAGAAATGAATAAGCGAATGTGACTGAGCATACAGACTAGTTTGCTGGCTTCCTGCCCAGGTTTGACGCTTTGCGCTGAGTAACGCGTTTACACTCAACTTTTTACCTGCAAGCGTACGTTTCCAGTCTCTTGCGGGTATTTTGGCTACGAAACCTGACATCTCGATACTTTCAAAATATTCAGCCATACCTTCATTGAACCAGCGCGGTGTTGGACCAAACAAACCAGCATTGAGTACGTGCACAGCTTCATGCACTGAGGTTTGATGGGCTTGTTTATCATTTTTATGATGTACCACGGCCATATTTTGTCTGGCCACATAAAATCCCTGGCTCGGGCCAAGCTTAGGCGCGTATTTAGCCTGTAGTCTGTTATAACTGGATTTTGATTTTGCTAAGGTGAGATTTACTTTTACTGGTGCTACACCAGATTCTGGAAGATAGCTTTTATAGATGTCGCTTACTTTTTTGATAGCAGCGGTCACCTTGTCCTTATAAAACAGAGGCAACTTGCCACCAGTCGAGTTAACTTCAAGTTCAAATGAATATTCAGGCTCTTGGTATTGAGTAAGCGCTATATTGTGTTGAGCGTATACTCTGTCGTCATCGGTGAAATGAGTCTGGCCGTTTTCATCGGTCCAACTATAGATACGCTTTCTATTTTGTTTTCTTTGAGTCTGCTCGGCTTCAGTCATTGTTGAAGTAGCACAACCAGGGATATGGGTAAAAAGTGGTGAGTCTGGATCATTAAACTGATATTGGTGTTGTTCAGTGCGATTTTGAGACGCTGATAACTCAGGGTTTTGGGGCTGGGAAGTTGACTCTTGTTTAGGTCCTTTACTTAACCCTTTATTTGGCTGTTTATTTGACCATTTATTTGAGATGGAGTCAGGCTGAGAGCCGAGGTTGAATCGACTTCTTGGTAACTCTGCCCAGTTTTGACAAAACTGCCAGCCTTTATCTCGGCAGATAGCTCCAGCTTTATAGCGATTCGACAAGAAGTGTTCGATGACCTTGTCTTTAGTGGTCATACGTATTCCGTCGTTGCCGTACTCTTCAACGACTAAACCAATAATTAACATTAACAATATGAGTAATAAGTAACGGCTTAAACGAGTTTCCATCTAACATCCATTTAGCTTCTATTTAGAAAGTTGCAATCCATTGAGGCAAGCTAGAGAATACCTGTTCGTTGTAGATGGTGGAAGCTGAGAAGGTAAGAGTTCCTAGTTTCGAGTGACGAGGAAAGTCTAAGACCTCTTTATTGCTGTCATTCCGGCATGCTTACCTACCGTCTTTCCGGCGTGTTTGTTGGCCGGAATCCACTGCTTAAAACCTAAAGACAAGAGCTGGGTCCCGGAACAAGTCCGGGAAGACAGCTAAACCTACCGAGTCATTCCCGTAAGCTTACTTACTGTCTTTCCGTCGTGCTTGTTGGCCGGAATCTACTGTTTACGTCAGTTTATGTTATGTATCAAGAGATAGTCTCTACGAATGTTGGCTTAGGCGCTTAAAATATTGTTGCGCACCAGACCTCGGCGCACGTTTTTGCAGAGCTTGCCAAAGCGGGAGATCTCATCGAAATTAGGGATAGCGCCGCGCTCGATGGCCGACTCCCAATAGGTCAATTCAGTATCGACCAGTTCCAAGAGTTTCTTTGGGCAACCTTCGCAGCTGCCGTCCGGACCACAGATGAAGGTGTCGGGTTCATACAGGGGCAAGCCATCTTTTACTTGCTCAATCAAAAGTAACATGGCTGTCTGTCTATCTGGCTTCTTACTCATTTGCCATTCCTGTTCTGTTCCTAAGTAAGAATAAATCCTAGGTAAGAATAAATGCTGATAACTAAAATTTGGTTGTTGCCGAATTCTATGCTGCTAGTGCGCCTAAGGCCAGATAAGTTTCGAGTTCCTAGTTCCGAGTGGCTAGGAAAGTCTAAGACCTCTTTATTTCTGTCTTTCCGGCTTGCTCGTTGGCCGGAATCTATTCTTCGCACCAAGAGCAAAGCTGGATCCCGGAACAAGTCCGGGAAGACCATACAGGAACCAAGACGGACACTGCGCTTCTCTGATTCAACAGCAAGGGCTGGATCCCGAAACGAATCCGGGATGACGAGCGTCTAACAAGCTTTGAATATATCGGTTCATAAATAGTCCTTAATACGACCGCGCGTGGACCGATCCCAATCGCGTTTTCATTGGTTGGATCGATCCATGGCGAATAGCAGCGATTTAGTTATATCGAGTCGCAGGTAGCAGCTAGCTATGCTGCAAATTCAAATCATTCCTCCCAACTTGCTCTAAAACTTAGTCGATTGACCTAATTTATCACCAGTTAGCCTTATTTATCACCAACCATCCTTTTAACGCGATGTTGTTATCGGCAAAGGCATGCTATTATCGCCGGCTTTTTATCATCCTCACGCCACTTTGCTGATTTAGTGTGGGGGAATACATGGCTTCTTAGCCCTAAAACGTGAATTACTTTATGTCAAATATGTCAAACGCCGAGCTTCATGCGCCTATCGAGGATTCAGACTATTCTGCAATCCACCCACCATCGTTATCAGAGAAACTCGAGCTAAATAACCCCGTCTTCTGGTTAAGTGGTAGTTTTCTTACTCTATTTGTCCTGCTGGCTATCACAAACGCCTCCGCTCTTACCTCTGTGGTAAATTCAGGATTCAGCTTCGCAACTCAATACTTCGGTGCCTTCTGGCAAGTTTTATTACTTCTTAACTTCCTTGTTGGTCTAGCTATCGCGCTAGCTCGAACTGGTTACGTGCGTTTAGGCGGTTTAGCTAAACCTGATATTGATAACTTTAAATGGTTGTCGATTGTCCTCTGTACCCTACTCGCAGGTGGTGGCGTTTTTTGGGCGGCCGCAGAGCCTATTGCCCATTTTGTTTCCGCCCCTCCGCTTTTCGGTGATGCGCTACCGAGAGTCGCGGCTATTAATGCACTTTCCCAATCCTTCATGCATTGGGGCTTTCTCGCATGGGCCATTCTTGGCTGTCTTTCTTCTATTGTTTTAATGCACTTGCACTACGACAAAGGGCTTCCACTAAAGCCTCGTACATTGCTTTATCCTATTTTTGGCGACAGAGCGATCAACGGTTGGATAGGCAATGCCGCTGATGCTTGTTGCATCATTGCCGTTGCAGCAGGAACCATTGGGCCGATCGGGTTCTTGGGCTTGCAAATCAGTTATGCGTTGAATGCACTGTTTGGTATTCCAGATGGATTTATCACTCAAAGTATCGTGATCATGTTTGCAATTAGCATGTATACACTGTCAGCTTTGAGTGGCGTTAGTAAAGGTATTCAATTAGTTAGCCGTTACAATATCATTCTTTCAGTTGCTCTTATTGCCTACATCCTGATTTTTGGCCCAACTCGTTTTATTTTCGATGGCTACATACAAGGGGTTGGCAGCATGCTCGATAACTTCTTCCCTATGGCTCTGTACCGTGAAAATACAGAATGGTTGAGTTGGTGGACGGTCTTTTTCTGGGGATGGTTTATTGGTTATGGTCCAATGATGTCGATTTTCATTGCGCGAATTTCTCGTGGCCGCACCATTCGGCAGTTAATTTTATCGATCAGTGTTGCGGCACCGCTCATTACATGTTTCTGGTTTAGCATTGTTGGTGGTAGCGGTTTAGCTTTTGAATTAGAAAATCCTGGGTTGATATCTGGCGCTTTTGAAGGCTTTAACCTGCCAGCGGTACTACTGGCTATTACGGCTGAGTTACCTTTCCCTATGCTGATTTCAGTCTTATTTCTCATCCTAACGACGACTTTTATCATTACCACTGGTGATTCTATGACTTATACGATCAGCATGGTTATGACGGGCTCTACAGAGCCAAACGCTGTGATTCGCTCGTTCTGGGGAATTATAATGGGTGTTGTTGCCATTGCGCTTATTTCGATGGGATCTGGCGGCATTTCCTCTCTACAATCTTTTATCGTGATCACTGCGGTTCCAGTATCTTTAATTTTAATGCCTAGCCTGTGGAAAGCCCCTCAAATAGCCAATCAGATGGCAAAACAGCAGGGCCTCATTTAACACATCTAAGTTCTAAGAGATAAACAACGGCTTCTCCACCAGCGGGAAAAGCCGTTGCTTTACATTATAAAAACAGCTCATCACCGCAGCGTTAAAAACTCACATTGTCTTTAGTTTTTGCAGCACAGGACTTACAAGACTCACTAGGTGATCGACAATATCAGGAGAGACCTATTGTACGACGAGGGTCAGATAGCCTATTTGGCAGAGCGAAACAAGATCAAAGAAGAAGAGTAACTGCCCTATCTCCTGTCATTCCTGCACTCTTTTCTATTGTCATTCCGGCACTCCTGTTGGCCGGAATCTACTGTTTTGAACTCAAAGACAATGGCTGGATCCCGGAACAAGAAAGCCCGGGTCGATAATTGCTCCTCGGTTCTGGCATCCTGCTTCACTCTACCTCCTATATCCATATAGTCGTGCATGATCGACATTTCCTCCCTCCATGGCGGTCAGAGACAGCAAAAAAGAAGAGTAACAGCCCTATCTCCGGTCATTCCTGAATTCTTTTAGGCCGGAATCCCTGTTTTGAACTCAAAAACAAAGGCTGGATCCCGGAACAAGTCCGGGAAGACAGCAAAAAAGAAGACTCACAGCCCTACCTACTGTCATTCCTGAATTCTTTTCTATTGTCATTCCGGCACTCTTGTTGGCCGGAATCCATTCTTGTCTGCTTTTATCCCAGCTCCTTGTGACTCACTAGTCTAAAATTAGATTTAATTAAACTCCATGGACGAAGAGCATGCAGCCTTGTGTGTACATATTGGCCAGCAAAAAGAATGGGACCTTGTATGTTGGGGTCACTAGCGACCTGATTAAGCGCATTTGGGAGCATAGAGAACACCTAGTAATGGGATTTACTGATAGATATCATGTGACCCAGCTGGTTTACTATGAGCTCACAGATTCTATGTATTCAGCTATATCCCGTGAGAAGAAACTTAAAAAGTGGCGTAGGCAGTGGAAAATTAATCTTATCGAAAACCAAAATCCTGAATGGCGTGACTTGTGGGATGAGATTCAGAGCTGAGCCTCTTTAGAACCAACATCAAAAGCTGGATCCCGGAATGAATCCGGGATGACACCAAAACGACGAGTCCAGTTTTCTTCAATCTCGTCTTTCTGGCATGTATAGCTATGTCCTTCCAGCACTCTTTTAGGCCGGAATCCATTCTTCGCACCAAGAGCAAAGCTGGATCCCGGAACAAGTCCGGGAAGACCAGACAGAGCCAAGACGGATACAGACTTGGTGGAGTCAAGTGTACGGCCGTATGCCTGAGAAACAAAGGTGGGTTTTGAACATCAGGCTCAAGCTAATCTATTATCTAGCTTGTCTATTATTCGCATAAGGTCTCGATATTCTGAGTCACTAAGTACATCGAGTAGCCTTGCTTCCCATTTAAGTGCTTCGGGCGCGATGGCTTGGTAGAGCAGTTTGCCTTCTTCGGTCAGTGTTAACAACGAGGCACGTTTATCTTTGTCGTCGGTGTGCTTTACTAGATAACCTTTAGCTAGCATTAGTTTGACTGCACGCGAGACGGTAGATTTATCCATTGACGCCATTAGAGTGAGATCTTTAGCACTGATCCCATTGCCTTGCTCATTAACACTATGTGAACGTGCATTCGTTGAAGTATTTGCTTCCTCGGCTAGGTGTACCAGGATGCGCCATTCAGGCACTGTCAGGTTAAAGTCACTTTGATATACCTCGGCAAACTTTTCACTGACGTTTTGAGCCAGACTCACTAATCTATAAGGCAGGAAGTCTTTTAATATCAGTCTGGACTTGCTTGATTCAGCCATTAGCACTCTCCATTAGTACTCTTTGCTTGTTTGCATGAGCATTTACAATCAGATAAGAAGATAATCAGATGCTTATCAGCTTGTAGCGTTTTATTTACACCAGTCAGTCGAAGTTGACAGCTATTCTCATGGTTATTAATAGCACAAAGATTGAAACTAGTCTCACTTGAGAGTAGTTTTATTGTAATCGTGATGAATAACAATAAAAGAACAGATCAATTAGCCTAGGATCTGTCTAGCATAAAGGACGAACAAGCATGACTAATGAACTTAAATACATGACAGGTTTTGGTAATGAGTTTGAGACTGAAGCCCTACCAGGTGCCCTGCCCATTGGTCAGTTTAGTCCGCAAAAGGTCAAGTATGACTTGTATGCCGAGCAGTTTAACGTCACCGCTTTTACCGCGCCTCGCTGTGATAACCGCCGCAACTGGTTTTACCGTATCCGCCCTTCGGTAGTTCAGGGCGAATATGAAGCCATAGACAATGGCTTAGTTCGCAGTGCTCCTATCACCGAAGTTATGACCCCACCGACTATGCTACGTTGGGATCCCGTTCCTTTACCTGATTCTGAGTCAAAAACCGATTTTATCGATGGCCTAGTGACGATGGCGGCTAACGGTAGCGTTAATAGTCAGGCGGGGATCGGTATTCATATCTATGCAGCGAATAGCTCTATGGATGGTCGTTATTTCTGTAACGCCGATGGTGAGATGCTGTTTGTGCCAGAACTTGGCGAGATAATGTTAAACACCGAGTGTGGCAAGCTAGCGGTAAAGGCTGGCGAGATTGCAGTTATTCCTCGTGGCATTAAGTTTAACGTTGAGTTATTGACTGACAACGCTCGCGGCTATATTTGTGAAAACTACGGTCACCCTTATGTACTTGCTGAGCGTGGGCCTGTTGGCGCGAACGGTTTTGCCAATGATAGAGACTTTAAATACCCCGTTGCTTACTTTGAAGATATCGAAGGTGACTTTGAGTTAATCACTAAGTTCGGCGGTAACCTGTTCCGCTGTGATATAGGCCACTCGCCACTCGATGTAGTCGCTTGGACGGGCAACAGCGCTCCGTACAAGTATGATCTAGCCCGCTTCAATGTGATGAATACCGTGAGCTTCGATCATCCCGATCCTTCTATCTTCACTGTACTGACCTCGCCTTCTGGTACACCTGGTGTGGCCAACCTTGATTTTGCTATCTTCCCACCGCGCTGGATGGTTGCCGAGAATACCTTTAGACCGCCTTATTATCATCGCAATATGATGAGTGAGTTTATGGGCTTGATTGAAGGTGTGTACGATGCCAAGGAAAACGGTTTTGTGCCAGGCGGCTCTAGCCTGCATAACTGCATGTCACCACACGGTCCTGAAGCTGAAGTATTCGAGAAAGCTTCGAATGCCGAACTGGCTCCCCAGCGCTATGAAAACACCATGGCATTTATGTTCGAGTCACGCTACATCATACAGCCGACAAAATTTGCACTCGAAGGCGATACTCGCCAACCAAATTATTCGCAGTGCTGGAAGGCGATAAAGAAGAAGTTTAAAAGTTAAGAGCTAAGAGGACGCCCGATGGCCTGTTAAAGCTGAGGCGGCGGTTTCACCTGAACAGCTAAGATGATGACCTTCGGTCTGGTGGAACTAAGAAGACGGCTTTGCCTGGGGAAGCTAAGACGAAGGAAAGTAGTTCCTAGTTTCGAGGTAGAGCAGAGAGGACCTTCCTCTATCGTCTTTCCGGCACTCTTTTAGGCCGGAATCCATTCTTCGCACCAAGAGTAAAGCTGGATCCCGGAACAAGTCCGGGAAGACAGCAATAGAAAAATTGCAATAAAGCAAGTTGCGAGTATAGAGCTAAGACCTCTTTACGCCTGTCTTTCCGGCATGCTCGTTGGCCGGAATCTATTGTTTAGAATCTAAAGACAAAAGCTGGATCCCGGAACGAGTCCGGGAAGACAGAAAAAACCGGGTCGATAATTGCTCCATGCATGATCGACATTCCGCCTTGACCCATAGGGACATGGGGAATGTCTGAATGATATCGGGAATATCACAGACCCGTGGCGGTCAGATGACAGCAATAAAGAAATAGCAATAAGCAGTTACGAGTCTCGAGTTGCGAGGACAGTCTAAGACTCTTTATGTCTGTCTTTCCGGCATGCTTGTTGGCCGGAATCTATTCTAAAAAAATCAAGATTAAACGTATTTCCATTTGGGCAATAGCTGTTGTCGTAATGGCAACTCGCGCTTTTATACATAACTCATTAATCTCTCGGTCATTCCTGTTTATCAAAATAAGACCTTGATTGATAATGTTCAGATACCTTATATCCAGTTTTGCTTTAGTGCTTATGTATCCCTTAGGCATAGATCTCTATTTAGTTGGCCTACCTGACATCGCACGCGATTTGAGTGCTACACAGGCTGACTTGCATGTGGCCTTCTCTATTTATCTGGCTGGTATGGCATCGACTATGTTGTTAGCTGGTTGGCTGGCTGATCATGTTGGGCGCAAACCCGTAGCCTTGATGGGCGCAGCTATATTTGCTGTCGCTTCCTGGTATGCAGGTAACTCGGTATCTATCGATTACTTCCTTTATGCCCGCTTCGGCCAAGGCATTGGAGCAGGTTTTTGTTATGTGGTGACCTTCGCAATTTTGCGTGACACTTTAGATGATGATAAACGGGCTAAGGTGCTGACCATGATCAATGGTATTACCTGTATTGTGCCAGTCTTGGCTCCTGTGATTGGTCATGTGATCTTATTGCGATTCGAATGGCCAAGTCTATTTATCTCTATGGCCATCATGGCCGCATTGATCTTTCAGCTTTGTTTGTTGATTTTGAAAGAAACTAAGCCTATTCGTTTTGATAGCACTAACAGTCGCTCCAAAAGTAACTTAAGTGCATCAAGTCAGCAGCAGACTTGTATATACAAGGAGAAAGCAGGCAAATCCGAGATAAAAGAAACAAGAAATGAATCGCTAAGATCACGATGTTTTATCAGCCGTTTGATTATGACCTCATTGGCTGTCACTGCGATTCTCACCTACGTGAATATCTCTCCTATGTTATTGATGGAGCAGATGGGTTATTCCACCGGCGAGTATTCCGCAGCTATGGCAGGTTTAGCCGCGATTAGCATGACGACTTCGTTTTTAGCGCCTACATTACTGACCCATTTTGGCCAACAAAGGATAATGTTAGCGTCACAGTGCTTGTTTATAGGTTCTGCATCTGTGCTAATGACGGCTTCTCAGTTCGAGTTTAATAGCAGTTTGATTCTTATTGGCATCAGTTTCATTTGCGCCGGATTTTCACTGGGATTCGGCACGGCTATGAGTCAAGCACTGTCACCTTTTCATCATAGAGCCGGTATGGCGAGTTCGGTGTTGGGTATTTGCCAGATAACCTGCTCAGCCATTTATATCACTGTGATGGGCTGGTTAGGCATAAGTGCGATTAATATGTTGATTATCTTGTTGCTGGTTGCAGGCGTAAGTAGCATCATACTGCTGCTTGTTGTCCCCACATCGAGTAATAATCATAAGGCTTCGGAGCAAAACAATAATGATAAAGTCCCTGCATCGTCTTGATTTAAATCTGTTGTTTACCATGCAGTTACTCTTAAATGAACGCAGCGTGACTAAAGCGGCTAAGAAATTGTCAGTGACGCCATCGGCTGTGAGTAAATCACTAACTAAACTGAGAGATTGGTTTGACGATCCCTTGTTTGTTCGAACGCCACAAGGGCTTCAAGCTACACCGCTGGCATTGAGTATGGAGGGAGAGCTGTCTGAATGGTTTCAGGTTGCTACTCAAATTGCATCCAAACGCAGTAGCGAAACGCCCAAGGGCGTTAGCTTCCAGCTAATGATGGAGTCTCCGCTGCACATGCTTAAGCTTGGCGGGCTCCCCCAGCGCATTAATCAACAATATCCAGATGCCAACATAAAAATCCGTAACTGGGAGTATGACTCGTTATCGGCCATTATCAATGGTGAGGCCGACATCGGCTTATGTGGTAGAGAAAGTCATCCACGCTCATCAGAGGCTCTCGACCTACTGCCCTACTTTATTGACTATGTAGTGCTGTTTAATGACCAGCCAATTGTGTATCTCAGAGACGACCATCCAGCATTGGATGAATGCTGGAATATGGACACCTTCTTAAAATACCGACACATCAACATTCTTTGGGAAAAAAGTGAGACCTGGGCACTGGACGAAATATTGGCTGAAACCGGGCTGAGTCGTAACATCGGCCTGTCACTGTCTACCTTTGAGCAGTCCTTGTTTATGGCAGCCCAGCCAGATCAAACTATGTTCACCACAGCACCTAGCTATTGCCGCGACTACATTAAGCACTATCACCCGAATTTAGTTACCAGACCTTTACCCATCAGCGCTGAAGCCAGCAAGAAAATAGCGATCCCCATTACCTTGATGTGGCATAAGCGCAATTCTCATAACGCTAAGTTGCGTTGGCTGAAGGAGACAATTAAGGAGATGGTTAGTTTAAGCTAGGAAAGGGAAAGCTGAGATGGGGAAGAGCAGTTACGAGTTTCGAGTCACGAGGTAAAAGCTGAAAAGATGGCCGTTGGCCTAGGAAAGCTAAGAAGTCGGTTTCACCTGAACTGCTAAGATGATGACCTTCGGTCTGGTGGAGATGAGTCACGAGGTAGAAGCAGAGAGGACGGCAAAAAATAAACTTCAGGATGAAAGTCCGTGGAGTTAGACGACCTTCCCCATCTTGTCTTTCCGGCATGCTTGTTGGCCGGAATCCACTCTGTAGAGTTTAAAAACAGAAGCTGGATCCCGGAACTAGTCCGGGATGACAGCAATAGCAAAATAATTAAAGCTGTTTCTAGTTGCGAGTTACGAGTTACGAGTTACGAGCTTGAAGCAGAGAGGAACTTCCCTATCTTGTCTTTCCGGCATGCTCGTTGGCCGGAATCCATTCTTTAGCACCAAGTACACAAGCTGGATCCCGGAACAAGTCCGGGATGACAATCAAAGAGGGATGACGGATAACTTTGTTTGATGTTTTTAAGGAAAAGAGCATTCTCACCACGGAGCGCTGCGCTACACGGAGAACACGGAGGTCGAGATCTGAGAGTGAGTGTAGCTACATGCTACTTTGTCTTTTATCCGTGGTGCTCTCTGCCCTACGTGGTTGATAGCTTTTTTGATGTTTCTATGGAAAAAGCATTCTCATCACGGAGCGCTGCACGGAGGTAAAGTTGAAACCTCAATGATTATCTCGTTTTGGCTCTTCTCCGTGTCCTCTGTGTTCTCCGTGGTGAATAGCTTTATTTGATGTATCTAAGGAAAAGAGCATTCTCACCACAGAGCGCTGCGCTACACAGAGAACACGGAGGTAGAGATCTGAGAGTGAGTGTAGCTACATGCTGCTTTGTCTTTTATCCGTGGTGCTCTCTGCCCTACGTGGTGAATAGCTTTGTTTGATGTATCTAAGGAAAAGAGCATTCTCACCACAGAGCGCTGCGCTACACAGAGAACACGGAGGTAGAGAGTTGAGAATAGATTTACTTACTATTTTCTGCTGTAAGTTAGCCTTGTACATGATAATTTTGGATGCTTGGTTTTCATCTGGTTTTAAACATTATAACTAGAATCAAAAATATTGATGACAAATGCAAGGCTAACCGATTGAAAAATGACTACTAAAACACTATCGATAAGCATTTTATTGAAATGTAGTTATTAAAGATTAATTTTTTCACAGGAAAATAATAATGAACTTATTAAAAATAAGTCGTAAAACCCATAAATGGTTAATGCTATTTTTGGGTGTTCAGTTTGTGATCTGGACTGTTTCAGGCGCGTACATGGTGATCTTCGATATCGACTATATTCACGGTGATAGTTTAGTGGAGAATCATCAAACTAAAATCAATCCCGATAAGATTAACTACTCGTTAAATGCCCTAACACAAGCCTATCCAAGTGCTGAACGCGTATCACTGGGTATGTTTATTGAGCGTGAAGTGTACCGCTTTGAGCAAGACGGCAAGCAACAGCTTGTAGATGCTGACACTGGCAAATTGCTATCACCGCTTGATAAATCTTCTGCAGTTGCCATGGCAAAGCATGAATACACGGGTCGTGGCCAAATTATACTTGCAGAGCTGATCACCAAAGACTCAGACAACAGGCCTTTCGAGCTGAGTAAACGTTACTTACCTGCTTGGCGGATAAATTTTGACGATATGGGTAGCCCTTCTCTGTATATCTCTGCCCAAACAGGCAAGCTAGTGACTAAGCGCCATGAGTTCTGGCGCACGTTCGATTTGATGTTTAGCCTACATGTAATGGATTATGAAGATGAAGATCCGAGTAACTGGTTGTTATTCTGGTTTGTTCTGTTTGCTTTAACCGCTTCAATCTTAGGTTTGATCCTCACCTACTACAGAATATTCAAAGCTGAGCCACTTTCTACTGATAACAACCAAAAAGTGGAGGCTAACTAATGTCATTTCTAAAACTTATGCCTCTAATAAAAATCAGTCATAAATGGTTATCTCTGCTGGTGGGTTTACAGCTATTAATCTGGATTGGAACAGGTCTTTATTTTAATGTGATGGACTCGGTTAAAGCCTCAGGTAACCAATATCGTGTCAAGGTAACCGAGCCAGCTGCTGATTTAACTCACCTCGTTGAACCCAAACAAATCTTACAAGATTTTGATGCTGCTGTCTCGTTATCAACGATCACTTTGCTCTCTAAGCCCTACTATCTGCTGACCCAAGATAAGGCGCTGTATCCTTATTTTAAAAACCAATACACCTTGGTCAATGCCAGTACGGGCAAGCAAGCCTTTGTCGATAAAAGCATGGCCAGTGAGCTTGCCACGGCATCTTACAATGGGCCTGGGAATATTGTTAAGGTGGTAAAACAAGATCCGCCCTTTGACGATCGCTTGAAAGAAAAAAATACACTTTGGCGGGTCGATTTTGATGACGAAATCAATACCCGTGTTTATCTAGATGCTAGCTCAGGACGCCTTGCGGCACATACTAACGATGATAGACGCATCGTAGATTTTGTTTTCATGCTGCACTTTATGGATTATGCACAAGAGCGCAGCTTCAATAATGTTCAGATCATCGTATTTGCTATTTTTACACTTTTCTTTGCGCTTACAGGCTTAATCTGGACGATAGAACTGGGATTTAATGGCCAATATCAGTTTTTGTCATTATTTGGCAGTAAGGCTAAATCTAAGCAAATAAAGATATTCGATAAGCATGATAAATTGATTGATACGCTAGCCATGTCTAGCCAAGAAAATTTACTCGATAGCTTACTCAATCATGATATCGCCTTGCCTTCTACATGCGCTGGCGGCGGCACTTGTGGTCGTTGCAAGATTAAAATTTCAAGCGATAGCCGTACGACCTCTGCCGATAAAGCCCATTTGAGCCAAGATGAACTGGCATCGGGCTACCGATTGGCTTGTCAGCACCGCAGTGATGAATTAACCAGTTTGACTCTATTCGATGTGACTCAGGCTTCCAATCACCTGCTTAAGCTTATCAGCAGTGAATTTATTAGCCCCTATATAAAAGAGCTGAGATTTAAGACTATTGATGGCCAGCCGGTAAGCTTTAAAGCGGGTGCCTATATGCGTTTCTTTATTCCGGCCGCCAAAGGGATTGCGGTTCCGGTTAATTTACCGCCTGAACTAATGCATCACTGGCAGGATGTCATCGACAATGAATATGATCACTTAGCTTGTAGCCGTAACTACTCATTGGCTAATGGTGATGGTCAAAGTAACGAGCTAGTGTTTACCATAAAAATCCAAATGGCACCTGACAGCGTGGTAAAACCCGGCATCGGCTCAAGTTATATCTGTAACTTGGCTGTTGGGGAAACCATTGAGGCCGTCGGCCCCTTCGAAGACTTTTTTGCTAAAGTGGAGCCAACATCAGCTCCTATGGTTTTCATTGGCGCAGGCTCTGGCATGGCGCCACTAAAAGCCTTGATAGAGGAGCAGTTAATCAAACTTACGACTAGCCGCCCTATTCACTTCTACTTTGGAGCACGTTCACAATCTGATTTGATCTATGCCGATCTATTTGAGAGCTTGTCAGACACTTACTCTAACTTTAACTACATACCGGTTCTTTCAAGACCGACAGATGACTGGCTTGGTATATCTGGTTACGTACAAGATCAATTGAGCTTAGACTTTGAACTGCTGTTAGGGACTCACTCAATCGAAGAACTTGAGTTTTATCTTTGTGGTCCTGCAGCGATGATGAACTCAAGCATTGAACTAATTAAATCGAAAGGCGCGACAGACGAGAAAATTGCATTTGATGATTTTTCTTGATGAATAGAAGTTTAGGGACAAAAGGTTCTAGGTGCGAGTTATAGTAGTTGTGAGATAGAAGCTGAGACGACTTCCCTTTCTGTCTTTCCGGCATTCTTTTAGGCCGGAATCCATTCTTTTGCATCAAGAACAAAAGCTGGATCCCGGAACAAGTCCGGGAAGACTATACAGGAGTCAAGACGAGGGAAAGTAGTTCCTAGTTTCGAGTCACGAGATAGAAGCTGAGACGACTTCCCTTTCTGTCTTTCCGGCATTCTTTTAGGCCGGAATCCATTCTTTTGCATCAAGAACAAAAGCTGGATCCCGGAACAAGTCCGGGAAGACTATACAGGAGTCAAGACGAGGGAAAGTAGTTCCTAGTTTCGAGTCACGAGATAGAAGCTGTGACGACTTCCCTACCTGTCTTTTCGGCATGCTTTTAGGCCGGAATCTACTCTTTCATCAAGAACAAAAGCTGGATCCCGGAACAAGTCCGGGAAGACTATACAGGAGTCAAGACGAGGGAAAGTAGTTCCTAGTTTCGAGTCACGAGATAGAAGCTGTGACGACTTCCCTATCTGTCTTTCCGGCATGCTTTTAGGCCGGAATCCATTGTTTAGATTCTCAAAGGTAAAAGCTTGATCCCGAAACAAGTTCAGATGACCTAGATTAAGGAAGACGTAGATAAGGGGGCACATCCTTGTGCTGCTTTGCTGGGAGCACTAATCCGAGCAGTGATTATTCTGTTACTGACTACACTGGAAAGTTAGAAGTCGTAACGTACACCGAAGCTGATGATGGTGTCATCGAAGTCATCATGCTGTTTGACGTCAAACTGGCCGACTTCTGTGTGTAAGCGTGTAGATTTTGATAAGCGATATTCTGCACCGACTGCCCATGTGGTTATTTCTGGTGCTTCTGTTAAAGTCTCGCCAATTGCATCATAGATTTTACCCGCGATGCGACCTGTACCTGAATCATCTTGTCCGTATTGCGCTTTAAGCAAAAGTTTGTCGATCTTATATTTTGCGCTAACGATAAATCCTGAACCATCACGCTGTTCCCAGCCTGTTTTACTCTCGTTGACTAGCTCTGACGCTTGGTAAATCGTACCTAGCATCAACTTATCAAGTTTCACCTGAGCAACAGCGCGGAAACCTTTAATGTCTTCAACACCATCTGTGTATGCACCAGCTAGATAGACGTTGCCAGATTTGAAGTGCTTATCACCATAGGTTAAAGCAATCTGGTAATTGCCATTCTCTTTGCGTTGGTCGCCGTCTTGATAATAGTTGTCTTCCATTAGATAACTCGCACCAAGTTGTAGCTTGTTCCACTTGGCCGATTGGTATTTTAATGAGTCTCCCCAGCGCTTATCTCCGGCGAACAGGCGGTCATGCTTGAGTGAATACATGTCCATGGCATCAGCGCCGCCTTTGGCCATCTTAAATACGGGATCGATACGACCAACAGCAAGTTGACCAATACTTGAATGCTTCAGACCAATAAAAGTAGGCCGTGCTGAGAATGGATTGCTGCCTTTATCTTGTGAACCGCCATTGACGCCCACCTCAATTTGATAAAACAGATCTAACTCAGTCGCAAGCTCTGTCGCCCCTTTAATCCCAAGGCGGCTCCAGTTATTTTCTAAAACGGTTCCGCTCTTGCCATTATGAGTCGCACTACCACTGTCTGAGTTAGTAATAGAGTAATCAATACGGCCATAAAATCGGTAATCATCCGCTAGCAGTTGGGGGGAAGCTAATAATGCAGCAGTTAGTAAGCTCAATTGAAATTTGTTCATCATCGTCTCTCTTAATCTAATAATTTTATAATTTTTTATCAGCTCCGTGGACAGCAAAAGCGCCACGGAGAATCATCTAAATAGGTTTTTTATGTTCGATAATCACACCATCGAGGCGCATCTGCTTATAGAGAAGTTCGGCTTGATTGAGGTAGATGTCCCAAGAGTTTGAGCGCTTGGTAAAACCTGTTGCGGCGTAGCTGCCTGTATCACCCGTTGCTGGAAGGTCGTTGATGTCGAACAGTGACCCACCCGTTTGAAGATGGCTGTCGAGTGCATCCACCATGACGTTAAAGCCGATGCGGGCTGGCTCTACATAGTTAATCGATGCATATTTAGATTGGCGGTAGAATTTCTTTAATGATGCATCTTTAATTGAGACTTTATCATCTGCAAAAATCTCATCATAATAGGCTTTTGTAATGCCCTTAGTTTGAGTGTCGACAACCAGACGTAATACGGCAGTTACACCTGTCCATTTACCGTTTTTATCCATTAACTTTTCAGCATTTTGGTAAAACTTCAGTGTTGTGCCTTCACCATTTATTTGATTATGAATTTTGGCCGTTAATGGGATCATCGATTGCTGGATACTGTTAGAGGCACCCGCTACCACATCGATGTCGGCATACTTAAGGCGATTTGGCTGTTTTAGCTTATTTCTAAATGCTGGATCGTAATCAGGGTTAAGTTCAAAGGTTAACTTGTCCTGTTCGACCATCAGCTTTTCCATGGTCAGAGCTGATTGAACCCAAGCGGTGCCTTTCTTCTTACCCATAGAGAAGTTGTACTCAGACATACGCTTTGGGACATCTTGATACATGCGGGTGTAGTAATTAGGGCGGCCACTTTCATTAAATTCTGCAAGGATCACATCACTCGGGTTACTACTGTCTAGTACAACCGCCATGCTGCCCATGTGGCCCTGGCGAAATCTTGCTTCTTGATAATAGTAATCACCGATGATCATGCCAAGTTGTGGCTGAATCGACCATTTTAGTTTGAAGTCTTCACTGCTAGCGTCATCTTTAGAACCCACAGACACATACTCAACTTGACTGCCATCAGTTCTTGGCAAAGTGTTGATCGCTTTTAAAATGCCATTAGAAGAGAAGGTTGCGCCAGATACCGCGTCGATACCTTCATGGCCGTTGTTAGCAACAATCTTGGCTAACAATCGTTCTGCATTAAGAAACAGTGATTCTGTTTCATTATGTGACTTGGTGGTGATGTCAGTAATTTTTCCCTCAGCAACTTGTACATTAAGGGTAATAAGGCTCTTTTTGCCTTTAGCGCTAACTTCATGTGTACCATCGACATACTTGCCTGCTGGGACTGTTGCTGAACATCCCATCACCGCAAATGTCACAGCGGTACAAATTAGACTTTTTTTAATCAATTTTATTGTGGTCATTGTTTCTGCCTTAATCATTTTCTTAACTTGTGCTTAAGAATAACCAAGCCAATAATTGCCACAATGACGGAAAACCGAAGGTTTAGGTTTTTAATTTATAATATTTGATCTAGTTAACAATAATCAGGGTTTAATTATTAAGATATAGCTCGCCGTGTTACTTATTTAATAACACTTCTGATAGTCAACCTATCAGATGCACAAATAAATATTTTGGAGAGTTATGAATAAACGTTATCAATCACTTTTAATGCAGGCATTCATATTCCCAACATTGATCATTTCAAGTTCACTGTTTGCAGAGCCAATGAGTGATGAAGGATTAATAAATAAGCAACAAGATACTGCTGAGTTTATTCCATATCAATGTGATGGCAATGCTATTATCAGTGAAAATAATGGCGTGTTCAGTTTGCACACCCTAAAATACTTTGGCACCTCGATCACTATCGATATTTATGATCACCAAATCTCTGATGCTAGAGGCGCACTTTGCAAGTCTCTCAATGTGATTCAGAAGTATCATTATTTAGCGTCAAATTACAGTACATATCCTCACGTGACCAATATTAAAACGATCAATAACTCACCGAGTGAGACTCACCATATTGCAGCTGAACTCACTGAGTTATTGGCTTCAAGCATTGAATGGTATGGGTTAAGTGATGGATACTTCAATATCGCATTATCACCGGTTATCGACATATGGAGAAAACACAGAAGCGATTGTAATAAAAAGGGTATTTGCACTTTACCATCTAAGTCTGATCTTAAATACGCATCACGTTTAACTCATATAAAAGACATACACTTAGATGTTGAACACAATACGATTACAATGGCCCCAGGGATGAGTATTGATCTTGGCGGCATCGCTAAAGGCTGGATGGCTGAAAAAGTGTATGACCAATTAAAGGCAGATGGAATAACCTCATTTATGATCAACGCGGGTGGTAATATTCGCCATTTTGGTAGACACCCAGAGGGGCGTGAATTTGTCACGGCGATTGAAGATCCACAATGCAAAAAATATGATTATCAATTAGCAAGGTGTCAGTCACAAAGTGGTTTATATCATCAGATAATTAAGGGAGAAGACCTTACGGTCGTATCGAGTGGAAATTACCTGAGATACTTTACTGTCGATGGTAAAGATTACCATCACATTATTGACCCTAAAACCTTGTATCCCAAAGAGCAAGGGATCTCAGTATCAACAATATTAGATTCACAACATATCTATGCGGATGTTATTTCAACGACGTTATTTTTAATGCCTCTTGAGGATGCTATAAAGTTCACCGATGATAATACATATATTAAAGCAGTTTGGTATTTAGACTCTGATGGGAATAAAGCGTACAGTAAAAACTTTAACGAAGTTTCAGATGTGAATATAAAATAAATTCTGAGCATTTGTAATTATATATAAAAACCCAAAGTAGCAATACTTCGGTTTACCGCAAGGGTCTAGACTCTGTGAAGTGAGTCATGTTTTGCTCTCTTCACAGAGCTATTATACTAATATAATTAGTATAATAGTGTTATCTAATCAAGCGGTGTTAATTAACCTGTATGTGCAAGCTCTTCTCACTCCTTTTAAAAACGACGCTGCTGCTCAGTCTTTCTCTCTCTGAACTTGCATTAGCCAATGAGCCTATGCGTGTCGGCGCCCTCGCCTTTGCATCCCCCGAGGCAGTGACTAAACGCTGGCAACCAACCTTTGATCGTGTGACAAGTGATACAGGTATTGAATTTCAGCTGATCCCTCTGACGCCACAGCAACTCAATGAGTTTGTTGCAAACAACAAACTGGATTTCATCATTGGTAATGCGCTGACAACCGTTGAATTTAAAAAAGATTATGGTGTGAGTCATCTACTTACTTTAGTGCCAGATCAACATCTTCGTCCTGAGCATTCTGTCGGTTCTGCGCTAATAGCCAGATCTTCATTGCAAGTTGATAGCTTTACCGACCTAAAGAACCTCTCTGTTATATCCTCTGATCCAAAGGCGTTTGGTGGCTTTCAAATCATGGCTGGTGAGCTGGCAAATCATCAACTTAACCCGTTTAATGATCTGGGTAAACTGACCTTCGTTGGGTTTCCTCAGAGTAAGTTACTCGATAACATTTTAGACGGACATGCTGATATTGCGATATTACCGACTTGTGTGCTTGAGGCGGCGATAAAAACAAACAAGATCCCAGCAGATAGCCTTAAAGTGGTCCTTAGCACTTCTGAGCAAAATTTTGAATGTCAGTCATCGAGTCGTTTATACCCTTCTTATGCATTATCAAAACTCGGTCATACTGACCATAAGTTAGCCAGTGAGATTGTTTATTCCATGCTTGCGATTACAGCGCAGGACAAGGAAGCAAAACTGGGGCGATATCAATACTGGTCAACTCCAGTTAAAGATAGTCATGTTTTTCAGTTGCTAAAACAGCTCAATCGATGGCCATTTGTGACCAATTGGGATCGGATCGCCCGGGACGCTGTCCCATGGACTCTAGCTGTTTTTATTCTGCTATTGCTAGGCTACTTACATCATATGAGAGTAAAACGCTTGGTCGTGCAGAGAACGCGAGCACTATCTGATGAGATGGAGCAACATAAAACCACTCAAAAGGCTCTGTTCGAGCAGCAAAAACAATTTTATAAGGCCCAGCGAGTGCTTCTCACTGGCGAGATGGCATCAGGAATTGCCCATGAATTGAATCAGCCTCTCGCGGGTATTCGTTATTTAACTCAGGGATGTATCTATCGCTTGAAGGACGAACAAGCAGAACTAAAAGCTGCGCTTGATAAAACGATACAACAAGTAGACAGAGCTCAGAGTACCATTAAACGATTCAGACAATTTTGCCACCAATCGAGTCAGTTTGAACGCTGCGATCTCACCAGTTTAATTGATGACGTGTTGAACTTAATGCAAGCAGATTTTAAACGAATGCAAATTAATCCAACACTCGATTTAGACAAGATTGAGATAGAAGCAGACATCAGCCTGTTGCAACAGGTATTGGTTAATTTACTCAAAAACTCTCTAGATGCGATGGAAACTGTCATCTATCCTAAACTGTCTATCACCTTGTCTGCTAAGCAAAACCTGGCATTAATCGACATTCAGGACAATGGCATTGGACTATCAGACACAGCTTTAGAACGCCTGTTCTTTCCATTTGAAACTTCAAAAGAGAACGGTCTTGGACTTGGAATGGTGGTGTGTAAGCGCATCATTGAAGAACACGGTGGCCTGATCACAGCGACTAACAAGCTCACTGATGCAAGGGGAAATTTGACCACTGGTTTGTTAATCTCGATTACCTTGCCGATTAAAAAAATACCTTAAGGGAACTATAACATGTGCAATATCTACCTTGTGGATGACGATCAAGATGTGCTCGACTCTTTGAGTTGGATGTTAGAAGGGCTGGATCTCAAAACACAGTGCTTCCTTAATGCCGATTCCTTTCTACAAACCATAGACATTAAACAGCCAGGTATTGCCATTTTAGATATACAGATGCCAGGCATGGACGGCATAGCCCTACTCAAGCATATTAAGCAACAACAGAGCCCACTTAGTATCATCATGCTAACGGGTCATGGCACCATATCCATGGCGGTTAACACCATTCAACAAGGTGCCATGGACTTTCTTGAAAAACCCGTCGATGGCGATAAGCTCAACCAACTGTTAAATGAAGCTAAACAGTTAACGATAAATAGCTTTCAGTCTCAGTGTCAGCTCAGCGATATTAAAGACAGGATCAGTCATTTAACCGCCCGCGAAAAACAGGTGATGAGTCAGGTTCTTGATGGGAAACTGAATAAGGTGATCGCGGCAGAGCTGAATATTGGTCAGCGCACCATCGAATTACATAGGCAAAAAGTGATGCAAAAAATGCAGGTGAGCAATGTCGCCGAGCTGGCTTATCTAATGGCAAACTCAAAAGAGTGAATTTATTGGGATGAACCACGTATCGAGCACTCGACATTGTTTACCTATACCTTTCAGCCAAGTTTTTTCTTCAAATCCAATAGCTGCATAAATAGCTCAATATCGAGTGGCTTTTGTAGATAGGTGATATCTGGGTACCTATCTGCATTAAGGATCTCACTCTTATCATTGGCCGATAATATGAAGTAGTGAACCTGACTGGTTTGTAATTTTTGCATCTTACCTATCATGGTGACTCCATCACTGTTATCGAGTCTATAATCCATGATCACAATTTCAGGTTGAGATACATAGAATTCGGCTAGTGCCGCTTCTCCATCTAGCATTGAAGTGACGTTAAAGCCTTTTTTTTCAAGAATATTGCCACATACTTCTAAATTAAATCGATTATCATCAACCAGTAATAATGATTCATTGGTCCTACTTTCAGGGTTTAAATGAATACTTTTGTTTTCATCACTCAAAGAGACGGTTGCAATTGGCGCTAGCCCATTTGGCACTCCAGATATTGGTTTATAAGGAAATCGAAACAAGATGAGTGTGCCCCGGTTTTCCTGGCTACGGATACGAATACTACCGCCGACGTCTTCTATTACCTTTTTACAGGTATACAGACCGATACCGATACCTGACTGTGAGCTAGTTTTTACATTAGGATCGGTATTAAAAGGCTGAGTGATCGCCTTTTTAGACTCAAGAGACATCCCCTTGCCAAAATCTTTAATCCCTACCCGAACAAAATGCTGTCCGGCCACACATTTTAAACTGATATCAAACAGGACTTCACGCCCGCTACTGTACTTGAATGCATTGTTGATAAAATTGGTGGTTAGCTGGAAAAACTTGGTTTTATCTAGCCCAATCAGTACAGGAACTTTTCCATGAATAGTCATAATCAATCGTTTTTCGTGGGTTTGACTAAAGGCTTTGTAATAGTCATCGATAGAATGCAGTTCGTTGAAAAGATTAACTTCACTGTTATCTAATGTGAGATGCCCAGCTTCCGCTTTTGTAAAATTAAGCGTATTTTCTGCCACACTGTTGAGCAGATTTGCAGACCAGATAATCTTATCTAAGGTGTTTCTTCCGGTTACATCACAATAATCACTGTCTTTTAGCATTTGACTGTAACCAAGCACTGCATTGATAGGCGTGCGGATCTCATGGTTTATGCTCGATAACAATGCAAGTTTAGAGTTTGTCTCAATTGTTAACTGCGCAAGCCTAAGATGGTTGCGCACTTTTAAATACATCAAGGTTGAGAGACTAAAGCCCATGGCCGCTATCAGTAGCACCAGTAAGCCAACTTCATACGCTTCTCGGGATGGAGCAACATACCAAACATCAAGCATATATTCTTGGTGGTATTCTGGAATTTTGACTACATTGGAGCCACGATAATAAAATAGAGCAGATGCCCAGCTAGCTTGTGCCTTGGTACAATAGTCATTTTGAAAGCGTGTATTATTGAGTGTAAGCTGTGCGCAGACACCTTTATGATTATTTAACCTTTGTTGCACTCTTTTGTGTGAGATGGCATACACCAGGTAAGGCATATTGGGCTCATCAATGCGTACTATAACGCTCGAATACCCTTCAATCTCGTACAGGACCTCATCGCTACTTTCCTTAAACTCTCCTTTCAAAATATCTGTTCTAAAAACAGGATCTGACACATATTTCAGCTGATTTTGACCATCCAATGTAAACGCTACGGCGGATTTTATTTTTAGTAGCTCTTCGGAAAATATATTAAACTCTTCTGGTGTCACTATGGCCGATGCGTTAAACAATGAACGTAGCGCATTAAGCATGATTTTATGCTGTAACAGCATGTCATATGTGGAGTTAAACAGTAGATCAGCTTTCCGTTTATAGTCATCTTCGAACTCATTATATGAATGATTGAGTAAAATAAAGATGACTAAAACAGTCGTCAAAAAACCGGTAATACAACTTAATAACGCCGACGAATTAGATCTCACTTTTAACGACCTCAATCTCATCTTTAAGCATCAAAATATTTAATAGCAGTTCTTGTTTACCGCTTATTTTGTGAAAAACTGGCTCATTTTGGATCTTCAAATAGCCACAAAGGCCTTTAAAGTTGTGAGCCAGTTTAGACACTCCATTTGCTTCAGCTACATCCAACATCTGGGCTTGTTCGAGTAAACTGTCTAGTTCTTGGCACAAAACAGAAAGCAGATGATGCTTTTTGTTTTCTGGTTGCTGGACAAAAAATGCAATGATCTTGTTTCGAATTAGATGGTTAGTAGCAAACATATATACCCTACCTATAGTTGTAGTTTTCAACCCAGGAGTTGACATAACGTCCTTCAATTGGGGGACTAAAATAATATCCTTGGGCAACTTCACAACCTAAATTTTTCAATAACTTAAGTACACTCAAGGTTTCTACACCTTCGGCGACAACCTTCACTTTGAGCTTTTTCGCTAAGGCGATAGTTGATTCGACAATGGCTAAATGTTTTGGATTTCTGTCCATATCCGAAATAAAATCCTTATCGATTTTTATTTCATCGAATGGAATATTATCTAGACGTTCGAAGGTTGAATAACTTTTGCCGAAATCATCTAAAGAGATAGAGATATCGTTGATGATCAACTTAGCAATAGACCTCAACGCCAGATCTTGATCTATGGTTTCTTGTGATTCGGTTAATTCTAATATCAACCGAATGTTGGGGAGGTGATGTTTTTTATCTATGACGTAATTGACGAACGCTTCAGAAAGCAGGTCTTCAGCGCTGATATTGACCGATAATGAAAACTGTTGCAGTTGCGGACAAAGCGCCCATTGTGTCAATGCCTGCTCTAACACCAACTCTGAAAACTGACAATTGAGTCCAGCTTTATTAATCAACGGAATAAACCTATCAGGATAGATAAATCCATCTCCTTGAATACACAATCTGGACAAGGCTTCGAAACCGACAATTGACTGGCTAACAATATCAATTTTGGGCTGGTAGCAGAGAATGAGATTATCTTGATTCAATAAATTAGCGATGTGTTCATGGCTCAAAACGTCAGTATCGATAGGCTTCCTTGGTTTTGGCGCCTTGTATTTAAGCGCTGTTAACAAGGTAAATAGATGGCCAATGTCGACAGGCTTTTGAAATACGCCGACTAAGTTAAGGTTAAAACTTTCAGTAATATTACCGATCAATTCTAAGGTTCTCACATCAGAACTGCTCACCACTGCTAATGGGATCTCACAGCAGGCCTTACAGGTAGCCATATGATTAATAACGGCAAGCCCGTCGCCATTATCCATTTTAAGATCCGCAATGACTAAATCAAACAATGCAGGTGAAGCGTTTTCACTCTGTTTTAAGAGCTCAATAGCTTGATTACCACAGTTCGCTTCTGAAAACGCTAATGGGTGATTATCAATTAAGGTTTCAAAATCACTTTTAATTGTTTCACGTATAAAGCGTTGGTCATCGATAATAAGAATATTCATCTTGCTTATTTTCCTTTAACACTAAGATCGAGTATTTCACTCAGACTCGAAGGTGTGATCACTGCTAGCTTTAATAAAAAACGATTTGCCATTACTTCTGAACGACTAATCAAGAATGAGGTGATATCACCTTTTTTGTTTTTTTTAGCTACAGACTGCACTTTAAATGGCACCAATTTGGCGCTATTTAGTTTTTTGGTGAATACATCATCACACACACTGAAACCTAAATAACTGAGGTACTTACGGGTTGCAAAGTGATTCATGTAAATCGACATAAGGCTATTTTCAATTTGAGTTGTTGCACCAGCGGAAGAGATAACCAACACAGCATTCGAGTGTCTTAACACTTCACTTTGAGTCATCTGTTGTAGATTAATTTTAAAGTTCAGTAACTCAAGTATCTCCTTCGATGTTGTCTCAAGGAATAGACAATGGCCAACGACCTGACCACCAAACGCACTTGCGATACTTATTTTTAATTCACTAAGCCTGTGTCGATTGCTGTCTATGTCATCTAAAGATAAACAAGGGTTGTCCTCGTATTGCAAAATCATCCCTAAGATCAGATGAAAGCAAGGGTGCTGGTTGTTTATCTCTTCAATCACGTACTCATCACTCCTGTAATAAGGGTGAGAGGATTTACGTTGGTTTATCGGTAATGCCAATAGCTTAGTGCACTCGGTTAAAAACTCATTGTCATTACCATATATGTCCACTAACTCTTGGTTATATAGTTCAACAATTTCAGCCTGTTTCGCCAGCGAAGGAATATTAACTCCCCTTTCCCAGCGACTAACAGTGATCGTATCCAAATTATAAAAGAGACTGCTTTGCTTCCTTAAATACAGACAAAGCTGCTCCTGGGACAGATCGTTATTTTGTCGAGTATGTCTTAAGAATTTTGAGAACACGTGACTATCTTTATCATTTACGCAGCAGTAAGCTGTAGAGGTCATATCGTGTTCCATTGGTTTTGCTTATATTTTCTAAAAGGTCCAAGTATTCATCTTTATTGATGCCATCAATACGTTCAGGATGCATTTCGGTGTAAAGGATCCACATACGATGGAGTTTTCCGACAAAATATAGTCCGGTCACTTGTTCATCAACCATATTTTCCCCCTAGTTTTCAAATCATCGTTAATTGTTAAATTATCTAACATACGAGTTTAAAACATTCTCGATCTTGGATACATTGGCAACTTCAACCTGAGTGCTGAATTCAAATGCCTAGCAATAATGTATACAAAAATTGGCTACAACTCAGCTTCATGATGAATACTGGTTGCAGAGGATAGAGGGGGTGAATATATGGCTGGAAAACTTGCAAGTTGGCTAGAATAAATTGCACGACAAATTACAGGAGGGTTACGCCAAGCGCCCCCTTCTGTAAGCCCAACCTTCGCAGAACTCCCAGCCATTTTCACGGCAGGCAAATCCAGCTTGATAACGGTTGTAAGTGAACATTGTCGTATTCATCGTATCTATAGCTGATTTAATACTTTTGTTGACGTTCAGGCTTTGGTCAGCAGTAAAAGAAGTGGACGTTGTGATGAAAGTACATGAAAAAGCGGCACTCAAGATGAATGGCAGTAGATTGTGTCTCAGTTTGTCTGTCATCTATTACTCCTTTGACTGGCTTGTCTGTTAATTAGGTCAATCAAATAGATTAATTATCGATGAGTGTTGTTCATCGCTTTTATTTACACTTCGTTTACTAATATAGGGAAGTGTTCTGCAGATGGCAAAGCTTGTGAGAAAACTTATTCAACAAAGTTATCACACAATCGATATTTTATATCTAATATCATAAAGAGCTTGCCGTCAGCACAACAGCTAGCTCCTTATGTTTAAACAAGTTTACTCACTACCAGTCTCAATCATTGAAGCTGGTGACGCCTGAGTTTCTGCACTCGTCTGATGAACGTCGAGTAACTCCTGCTGAGTCAGTACGCCTCCCCCTACCGAGCGATAAAGGGTGATCATAGAAAGTAGCCTGTCTCGTTTAACTTGGCTTAATGTCAATTGTGCACTAAACAAACTTCGTTGAGCATCCATGAGATCCAGTGAGCTTGACACGCCATTACGGTATCTGAGCGTCGCTAAGCGGGTATACTCTTTAGATGCCACGACCAACTCTTGCTGGGCGTCAATAGCCAGCTCTGAACGCCGAAAGCTATTCATGGCATTATTGACTTCAAAGTATGCTCGCAGCACTGTACTGCGATAGGATAATTGAGCCTGCTTAGATTCTTGTTGTGCTATCTGATATTGAGCAGAGATACTCCCCGCATTAAATATTGGCGCCGTAATACCACCAAGCAAAGACCAGGTCACACCTTGGCTGTCAAAGATACTACTCAAGTCATCGGTTTCAGTGCCATAGCTACCTTTGATGGTAAACGATGGGAAGAAGGCCGTTTTCGCCACACCTACATTGGCATTCACCGCGATCAAAGCTTGCTCTGCTGCCTTGACATCGGGTCGCTGTGACAGCATCTGCGAGGGAATTCCCACACTGAAGCTATTGGGAAATAACTGGCTCTGTGCTTTGAGCTCGGCTTCAGTTTTAATCTCTAGAGGATAATCAAACTCACCGAGTAAGATCTTCAGTTGATTGGCTTTTTCTTGACGCTCAAAGTCTAAATCCGGCAAGGTCACTTTTGCACTTTGATATTCAACTTCAGCCTGTCGAACCTGTAAACCTGAAATAACCCCATTCTGCTTACGTAATCTGGCCAGATCGCGCTCTTTTTGTCGCAGTTCGACGGTGTTAAGCGATATTTGATAGCGCTGCTCAATATCTATCCACTCATAATAGCGGCTGGCAACATCACTAATAAGACTGATCACTGCGAGATTTAACGCGTCTTGTGCCGACAAAAAGTGCGCATATTCAGCTTCACTTCTGCGCCGATTAGCGCCCCAAATATCCAGTTCCCAAGATACTGTGCCCTCGAGGGTAAATTCATTGCCATGATCTGGGTTGCTGCTGGTGATCCCACTGTCAATTGAACGCTCTGCCCCAGCATCAAGGCCTAAGACTGGATATAACGCAGCATCTGTTACCGTGACTTTAGAGCGAGCTGCGATTAGACGTGAGCGTACAGCCTCCAGATCTAAGTTCTGTGCTAAAGCATGGGAAATAAGCACTTGCAGGTTAGGGTCTAAATAAAACGCTTTCCATTTGGATAAACCCACATTGTTATTTGAGTCTTGAACCAGTTCACTATCAAATTGAGTGGGCAGTTCAAGTGCCGGCCTTTGATAATCTGGGCCCATAGCGCAGCTAGTCAATAACAAGCTTAAACCCACTGATACCGCTATCTGTGTCAATCTATGAGTGGATAATTGTATTTGAGCCTTATACATTATCAGCCCCCTCGATAGTCGTGTTGTTAGATTGGCTTGTTGTCACTTTAGATTTAAGCCATCCCGCCGTGGTGACAAAAAATAGCGGCACCATGACAATGCCGATCGTGGTGGCAAATATCATCCCACACAAGATAGGGATTGAGATACTCTGCCTACTCACGGCACCAGGACCGACTGACAGCACCAAAGGCAATACGCCCAGAATGAAGGCCATAGAGGTCATCAAGATAGGTCTGAAACGCATATTGGCCGCTTCAAGTGCTGCATCGACTCGGCTCTTACCGGATTTATGCAACTGATTAGCAAATTCGACGATTAAGATGGAGTTTTTAGCCGCCATACCGATAAGCGCGATAAAAGCGACCTGGAAGAACAGATTACTTTCCATGCCACTAGCCCAAGTCCCAAGCGCAGCGCCGAGCATGGCGATTGGGGCGATAAGTAACACCGCAATAGGAATGGTCCAACTCTCATAAAGCGCCGCCAGAAACAGAAACACAAACACCATAGCCAGCGTAACTGCAATGCTTGTTTGATTCGCCGATTGCACCTCTTGATAAGTAATACCCGTCCACTCGTAACTAAATTCATTAGGCAGCATGGGTTTAGCCACACGCTCGATGGCTTTAATCACATCACCGGACGCATAACCTTGTGCTGGCGTTGCATTGATTGAGGCACTGGTAAACAGGTTATAGTGTGTCACGGACGCAGGCCCCACCGAGTAATCATACTTAGCGAGTACACCAATGGGCACCATAGCCCCAGTTGCCGAGCGAACATAATAGTCTTTTATTTGTTCTGGAAACTGTCGATAGGTCTCTTCTGCCTGTACTTTTACCCGGTACACGCGGCCAAACAAGTTAAAGTCATTGACCGTCGATGAGTCGGTAAAGGTTTTAATCGTGCTGTAGATATCCGCAACATTAACGCCAATGGCCATGGCCTTTGCCTCATCTACCGTTAGGTGAAGCTGTGGAATTGCACTTTGTAACGACAGTCCTGCCGTGGCTATTTCTGGTTGAAGCTTTAGTTTTTCGACTAACTCATCTGCCGTTTCCATCAGGCCTTTAAAGTTAGTCCCTGAGGTATCTTGTAGCTCCATCTCTACCCCAGAGCCATTACCAAGCCCTGGCACCGCTGAGGGTAAATAGAGGTTGAATTCGGCTTCCAAAATTCCTTGTAGTGATGCATTAATCTGTTTCATCACCTTTTGCACCGTTGCATCAGTATCTACACGCTCAGCCCAAGGTTTAAGAATGATCTCAAATTGGCCATTAGCCTGATTAGAGCCCGAGCGTCTATTCTCACCCGCTAGAGTAAAGGAGTAAGCAACGGCGGGGTTGGCTAGCACATGCGCTTCAGCTTTTTTCAATACAGCTTGTGAGCGGTTCACCGTCGCGCCATTGGGCAGAGTCATGTCGATAAAGAATCGACCTTGATCTTCATCTGGCATAAAGCTCGACGGTAAACTCGACATGATCATATAAACGCCGCCAACCATCAGCGCAAACAGCAGATAGCTGCGCTTTGCATGTTTAGTCGTGAGCGCAACCAGGGCAACATATTTGCTGGTGCTGGTGTCGAGCTTATCGTTCATCCATTTAAAGAATCCCGATGTAGGTTTGTCGCCGGGTTTGAGCAATAAGGCACATAAAGCGGGCGAGAGGGTCAAGGCTACAATGGTTGAAATAAGCACGGCGACGGTTATTGCTACGGCAAACTCTCGATACATGATGCCGGTGATGCCAGACAAGAAGGACACAGGTACAAACACTGCTGCTAAGACTAGGCTTGTGGCAACCAGCGCGCCTGAGAGCTCTTTCATCGCTGTTCTGGTGGCTTCTACCGGGGACAAACCATTCTCATTCATCAAGCGCTCTACGTTCTCAACCACCACGATGGCGTCATCTACCACAATGCCGATGGCCAATACCAGCGCAAGTAAACTCACTGTGTTGATGGTAAAGCCAAATGCGAGCATGGCGGCTAAGGTACCAATTAACGAGACAGGGACAGCAATGGCCGGAATTAACGTCGCACGGATATTCTGTAAAAACAGGTACACCACTAATATAACCAGAATGAGTGCTTCAACCAGGGTCTTGACCACCTCATCGATAGAGTTTTCGATAAATACCGAGGCATCAAAAAAGACTTCCCAGTTCATACCTTGCGGAAACTTATTGGCAAGTTTAGCCATCTCATTCTTGACATTCTTTGTCACTTCTAAGGCGTTTGAACCCGGTAACAAATACACCTGCAAGATGGTCGCGTTAGCCCCGTTGAGCTGGGATTGTAAAGTGTAAGCCGATGAGCCTAACTCGATTTTGGCTATATCACGCAGGCGAATGATTGAACCATCTGTATTGGCTCGAACGATGATCTCATTAAATTGTGGCACACTGCTCATGCGACCTGCTGCGGTGATAGGCAAGGTCATACTAAGTGATTCACTGTTAGGCTGTGAACCAATAGAACCTGCTGGGGATTCATTATTTTGCGCCTTGATGGCACTGATCACATCAGCTGTAGTTAATCCATATCCCGCCATGGTGTCGGGCTTTAACCAGACTCGCATCGAATAGCTACGCGATCCTGTGTTACGCACTCGGCCAACACCCGGAATACGCTTCAGAGCAGACTCGATATTGATGGTGCCATAGTTACTGAGATAGATCTCATCGTAACGTTCATCACTGGAGGTCAAGGCTATTTTAAGCAGTTCAACCGAGGCTTCTTTGGATACTGATACCCCTTCAGTTTGAACATCTATGGGTAGACTGCCGTTCGCTTGCTGTGTGGAGTTTTGTACATCGACAGCGGCGAGATCGGGATTGGTGCCTACATCGAATGTAATCGTGACATTTGCGCTGCCAGAGTTAGTGCTCTTCGAGCTCATGTAGATCATGTTAGGCAAGCCATTTAACTCTTGCTCAAGTGGCGTGGCCACCGACTCTGCCGCTGTGGTCGATGTCGCTCCAGGGTATGAGGCTGAAACTTTAACCTGCGGCGGCGTAATATACGGGTATTGATCGATAGGCAGTTTAAACATGGCAATAAGGCCAAGCAAAACGATCACTATTGAGATCACACAAGCATATACCGGACGGTTAACAAAGAACTGGGCCATTATTTTTGCTCCTGTTCTTGCTCTAATGCCTGTTGTTTAAGTGCCTGCTCTTTTTGCTTTATATCATCTTTTTTCAAATACTGCTCTGCGGTTAATGGCTCTGCAAGCTGACCATGACGAACTCTGTGCATGCCCTCTGTGATGACTAATTCTCCCGCCTTTAAGCCACTCTTAACCACAACGCCCATCTTGCCCTGATGTTCAATCACAATGAAACGGCGTTCGACTTTATTATTGGGTAATACAACCATCACATACACCCCGCCCTGTTCCACCTGAGTGGCTTTATGGGGTATGACTATGGCGTTTCTGACTTCATTGAGCTTAATGCGAACATTGGTATACTGACCTGGAAGTAATTCTTTATCAGGATTTGGTAGTTCAGCTCTAACCTGAAATGTCCCCGTTTCAGGGTTAACGGATGGATCGGTAAAGCGTACATCACCCAGATAACGGTATTCGCTATTGTCGGGTAATGTGATGCTAACAAAGCCTTCGACGGCCTTACCTTCTGCCTCAGCTTCTTTCTTATCTGAGTAGCTCGTCATACGTCTACGGGCATTAAGATAATCCAGGGCGGACATATTAAACGTGACATAAATGGGATCTACCTGTTTCACTCGGGTCAATAATGACTGGCCACTGCTACCGACTAAAGCACCAATATCGACTTCAGAGCGGCTGACTAACCCAGATATTGGCGAGCGGATCTCTGTATAGCTTAATTCAAGCTCAGCCTCCTCAAGCTCAGCCTTACTCGCAGCCAGACTCGATCTTGCTTGGGATAAGAGAGACAGGGCATTATCAAAATCAAGTTGGCTGGCAGCATCTTGCTCATAAAGGGGTTTTAGTCTTTCAACATCGCGTCTGGATTTATCCAACACAGATTGCTGAGATTCGACATTGGCTTTAAGCCTATTCACAACGGCTAAGTATGGGCGGTTATCGATACGATATAATACAGCGCCAGATTTAACCGCACTGCCCTCAATAAAGCTCTTATCTTCTACGAAACCATTAACACGGGCCCTAACTTCAACATCGAGCGAAGCTTTAGTCACACCGATGTAGTTACCATAGAGTGGCACTGTGGCGGTATTGACTTGCTCAACCACTACCATCTTAGGCGTTATCTTAGGTGTAGGCTTTTCACAGCCAGACAAGGTTGCTGCTGCAATGATTATTGCTAATGTGAGTCTGGTCGGTGTGAAGATGTTTGCCATAGCTGTGCCCCAAAAATTATTTATGATGACCGGTGTGATTTTTGTTTGATCCTAAATCAGATAATCCATCGCCCTGTACGACAGGAACATAAATTAAACTGTTAACGCATTGTAAGTTCTAAACATCTATGACAGCAAGAGAAGGTTTGCTTTAAGGAAGGATTAATACCAATCGGTATAAAGATATGGTCATTCAGCGAGAGTTTAGCGCTTGTGAGGCAAGGCAACGAGTGAGAGACATAGTTATTCTACGTTTAAGCTCGTTAACGCCGTATCAGAAGTGCTAAAACTCGCCTTCCAGGAGTGTTTTTGGCAGCCTACTTCTGTGTTGAATGAGTTCAAAAGGGATCACCATTTCCTCACTCATTCGCCTTGAATTATGCCGCCAAAAAATAACTCTGAATTGACCACTTACTTATACCGATTGGTATAATCAATAACGGCTCATTAATTCGGCTAAGGTAGCCGATGCTAATTGTACTTATTTAACCTATGTAATTGAAAATGTCGTAGATATAGTTTTCTCAGAGTGGAAGTTAACGACAAATAGGAGGCTAGTATCAAGATAAATAGCCAGTATCTGCCGCTATAGCTATTAACCGCCCCTTAACATGTACGCTAGCAACTAAGCACTCATCTGTTTACTGTTAATTTGAATGCTTGCTGTAAAGAGTCTAAAGGCGTTAGATTTTTCGCACTGTGGCGGCTACGGCTAAACAGAGAGGATTCTATAAACAGGTCAAACCAGGCATTAAGTGCTTCGGAGTTGCTTTGTTCTCCCGAAACCGCCAATGCAAGCGAGGCCACTTCGGCTGTGCCTAGTTGAAAATCGCGGCTTCCTTTTCTTAAGCCATACTTTGCGATGGAGTCTGGAGAAAAAGATAACATCGGCAGATGATGTAAATAAGGGCTTTTACGGAACATCTTAATGGCTTCGCGCCAGCTACCATCAAGCATGATAAACAGAGGTCTCTTACCAGCCAAAGTGTTACTGGCAGGCACTTGATTCACCACAGGCTGATCAGGATTTGCATACTCACTTGGAAAAATTAAGAACGGCTGATAAGCGGGATCTTTGATCAGTTCAAGCATCTTTCGATTAGCGTGAGTGCGGGACCAGATATATGCGTGAGTATCCGGAATAAGATCGGCGATTAATCGTCCACTGTTGCTGGGTTTTAATACTTCATCATCATACATGATCAGTAAAAAAGAATTATTGGATTGAACGAGTTGACGATGTGCACAGGTACAATACGTTGCGGCCAGCAAACATAAGTCACAGCGAACAATATTTTTACCGCGGGCAGTAAATGGCTTTGAAGAGATGGCTTTACGGTATTGATACAGCTTATGAACTGCGTGTTGAGGTAAACTCATAGTGGCCTTGTGTGACAGGCCTAGGTTTTAGCACCTAGGCCCTAGAACCTAGGTTCTTTAAACTCGATTATAGTATTCTTCTGAGTAAGAAGTCGGCTTTTAAACGACGGATCCGAGTCATTATTTTTCGCACTGGCGCAGGATAGTTATTTAATGTCTCTATCTGACTGTAGTGATACAAGCGATCTGTATGCTGCAAAATATGTTGCTGCTCTTGCTCAAAACTTTCCCGCCAGGCGCCACACTCATCATGGAGTAATAGACCATTTTCTAAATCTAATGCCCAAGCACGAGGATTTAAATTACTCCCAGTGATCAGATGTCGCTTACCGTCGGCACTGATCCCTTTCAGGTGATAGCTGTTGATACCATCCTTCCAAAGATGAATATTTAACTGACCAGATTCAATTGCCCATTGCTGACGTTTAGCAAACTTTCTCAAAGACTGCTCATACATATAGGGCAAAGCACCTATCGTTGAAAAGTCTTGCTCAGGTGGAATATAAAAATCATTTGCCGTTTTATCGCCAACAACGATATCGATACGCTTACCGTCTTTCAGATGTTTGGCTAATGCGCGCGCAAGGATATAAGGCGGATTAAAATAAGGTGTACAGATAAATAAGGCATCTTTCGATTGCGACACCAAATCAACAACTATTTTATTCAGCTTATTTTTCTTACGCCCTAAGCCGACGACTGGGGTAACACGGTTGCCAATACTGGTTGACTCGAATTTATAACTTGCGCTACTTAACCGAGTCTTTAGGGTGCGCACATCATTCTTTTGCGGCAACAATTCAGTATTCTTATCTTGAGTCAAGGAGCTGACTGCGATGTCATTGACTAAATAAGTTTGGATCATCTCGCGCATTGAACGCGCAAGTTCAGCAGACTCAATAACATGATAACGATCGAATCGATATTTTTCAGCCTGATGCAAATAGATATTGTTGATACTTGCGCCACTATAGATCACCGCATCATCGACAATAAACCCTTTTAGATGTAAAACACCCATAAACTCACGAGACTTAACCGGAACGCCGAGGATCTCAATGGGATGTTCAGCCGCTTGGCACACTTTGCGGTACATCTGATAGTTACCACTGTCCCCCTTATGTCCAATTAAGCCACGTCTAGCACGATGAAAATCAACTAAGACCTTCACATCGAGTTCTGGGTTCTTCGCTTTGGCTGCCATCAAAGCATCTAAGACTTCTCGGCCTGCTTCATCATCTTCAAGATAAAGTGCAGCGATATAAATTGAGCTAACCGCATCAGCAATTCGAGTCAGTAATTCTGCTTTTAACGCTTTGGGCGTAAGCAACCAACGAATTGCATTGGGTTGGACTGGTATTCCACCAAGCTTATCAAGCAAGGTCATCTCCTTTAAAAATGCTTACCGTCACGATAGTAACAACTAGGCTTAAGTTCTCTAAACATCACAGCGAGTTGCTGTAATTCCGGATAAGCCTTTGAAACAGCTTCACGGATCGCCTGTTCTACTTTATCGTGGGTTTCGGGATCTTTTGCAAACCAAAGCACTTCAACTTGTGTAATGCTTAGATCAACTTTGCCATCGCGGTAACTCAAACTAGGGATCCAGTCTAAAGTAAAGCCTTGGGCATTGACTTGACAGAGGTCAGCTAACTGGTCGAGTAAAGTACAACTCACAGTAGCTACAACGTCTTCTGGTAGTCCCCGCATGCGAATATGAGGCATATCGATCCCTTATATAAATCATAAGGGGATAGAAATTACCGACTAACGTCGCATTGGGCAAGGGTTTTCTTACACTTTGAAGGCTAAGACCTTAAGAAGTGTACTTATTTTAATCAAATCATACTCAGAGATAGCAAACTCAGCTCAATTACGAAACATGAAACCAATAAATGCTCACCATTTTCATTGATAGACGAGCCCCTCATTCAGCCAAGAAATTAAATCGCCTGCAATCTCTAGCCATTTTTGCTTATTTATTGATAGCTGTTACTTAAGTCGCGTTTTTTTAAAGCATTCACGACACAGGAGCTAAATATGGATATAATCAGGCAAGATTTAATCGATACCAAGACCCAATGAAAAACGTTAAAATTTTAATGACTATTGCACTCTGCCTGCTCTTGGCATGGGGGATCTTTCATTTTAAAACTCAATTAGGCATATTTATTCTTCCACTATTTTTTGGTTTAGTAACCTTCGTGACCTTAAAACTATATCGTTTAATGGAAAAAGATAAACCCGCAGAAAAATAACCGCTATGATAAGACTCCAATAAACTAGCATTACTTTATGACTCATTAGGCGATTCGCTTATGGTTATAAAGCTATTTTCTCAGTGAGTCTTATGCGATTTTTTGTTAAAACCTGTATCCTTTTTGTCAGCCTTTCATCTGTAGCGATTGGCGATGAATATTTTTCAAATCTTTTGTCTATCATCAAACCTCCCCACTCTCACACAGCAATAATAGTGACAAATCTAGTCACCGGTGAGGTGATTTTTGAACAGAACCCAGAAACTTTACTACTACCAGCAAGTACCATGAAGCTGTTAACTGCCGTTGCCGCCACTTCTGCCTTGGGAAACGATTTTAAATTTTCGACTCAAGTGTTCTCTCATTTCCCAATAAGAAACGGCGTGATCCCCGGTGATGTCTACATCCAGTTTAGTGGTGATCCAACATTAACCACTCTAGATTTAAGGGCATTGTTTAAACAGTTATCCCTACAAGGGCTGTCTCAAATTAAGGGAAATGTGTACCTTATCGGACAAGAAAATGAACAACTGCAAGCACCTGGGTGGGTCTGGGATGATTTAGGTATCTGTTATGCGGCGCCTGTTTCAAGTTTTGTCATTAATAGAAACTGCATCCATGGTCAGCTAAAACCCAAGTTAGCCAGCAATAAAAGCCAGCTTACTCTTGCTAGCTATTTACCAGTAGTAATTGATAATACAGCTATATTTGATAAAACGGGCAAGTCAGATTTTTGTGAGTTAGATCTTAAGCGCTTTGCTAAAAATCAATTCTCATTGAGTGGCTGTTATGCTGGAACACAAGCCATTAAGCTCGCTATCGCCATCACAGATCCTGCTTTATTTACGAAAGATTCAGTGACTCAAATACTCAAAACTAGCCTGATAAAACTAGATGGACAAGTACAAATAACCCATCAGCAGCCTGTATATACAAGCTTGATAGCATCACATCAATCTCACTCTTTGCCTGAATTAATCAAGGTTATGCTGCTCAAATCCGACAATTTGATTGCCGATAGTTTAGTCAAACAACTCGGACAGATAACCTTTAATCTACCGGGTAATTTCACTAATGGCAGCCTGGCACTTAAACGCATTTTGACCCATGAAGGGATTGAGCTTACGCATGCGAAAATAGTCGATGGTTCAGGGTTATCTCGATACAATTTGCTCAGTGCAAGCCAGTTAAGCCAAGTGTTAAGCCTCATTTATACAGATGAAAGGTTTAGCCGTTTATTTGCTTCCCTGCCCGTTGCAGGAGTCAGTGGAACTTTGAAATATAAACATGCTTTTAACAAACCACCATTACGGGAACACATTCTGGCAAAAACAGGCTCGATGCAAGGTGTTGATAATTTAGCTGGTTTTATCAGCCGCGATGATGATGACGATCTACTCTTTGTGATCTTAGAAAATGGCCAAAGCGCTGTAGAAAAAAAGAATCAATTGGCGCCATTCAGTGCTTTGTTTTTACAATCTTTAATGGATCACCCTAGCAAACAAGAAAATATATTAAGCTCAAGTACAGCTTCACCTTCACAAGCAAAGTAGTACTGGGAAAAGTCATATAAAAAAGGCGCCCCCAATGTTATGGGGTCGCCTTTTTGTTTAATACTGTGAATACCAATCGGAATAGCTGCCTTTAGAAAAGAGACTCTGGCATCGTCATCACGGTTTCATCTCCCGCTAACACCTGCGCTAAGTGGTACTCGGCTTTCGGTAGCATTTTATTGATGTAAAAATCGCTGAGATAACGTTTTTGGCTACTAAAGTCTTCATCTGAATGTGATACCGCGGCATCAGACATGATTAACCAGAAATATCCATAGAGCACATGGCCAAATGCATCAAGGAAATCTACGGCAACGCTATTGATCAGAGCTGGACTTGTGAGCTTATTGTCGTTAACAACCGCTCCTGCTGTTAAGATTTTCTCAAACAAGCCTGTGACTTTGGCTATTTGTTCAGCGTCAACATGCTGAAGATCTGCTAACTTAGCAATCGATTCATTAACGAACTCAGTCAATGCGGCTAGATTATCTCCTGCTACCTTGCGCCCAAGAAAGTCGATGGCTTGGATGCCATTGGTGCCTTCATAAATTTGAGCAATACGGGTATCGCGGACAAGCTGTTCGATACCTGTTTCACGAATGTACCCGTGCCCACCAAACACTTGCTGGGCAGTAATCGCTGCATCAAGGCCTCGATCACTCAGAAATGCCTTTGCAACAGGAGTCAGCAAACCAACATAACGGCTGGCCTTTGCTTTGGCCTCTCCCTCGCCATATTTAGCGATGTCGAGCTGCTTAGCCGTTAATACAGAAAGTGCTCTACCTGCTTCGGTTAACACACGGATATTAAGTAACATACGACGTACATCACCATGAACAATAATAGGGTCGCTGTCAGCGCCTGTTGGTGAGCCACCTGCAGCAATCCCCTGAACACGTTCTTTGGCATAATCCGCGGCCATTTGGTAAGCAGCTTGTGATGTACCTAACCCTTGAATACCGATGGCAAGACGTTCGTAGTTCATCATGGTGAACATACATACTAGGCCACGATTAGGTTTACCAATAAGGTAACCTTGCGCCTCATCATAATTCATCACACACGTCGATGAGGCCTTTAGACCCATCTTATGTTCGATTGACCCAACGGTGACGCCATTGCTCTCACCTAGATTGCCCGTATCATCCACTTTAATCTTAGGTACCAGGAACAATGATATCCCCTTAGAACCAGGTAATTTGGCTAAAACTAAGTGAATAATATTTTCAGTAAGATCGTGATCGCCGCCAGTAATAAATATTTTACTGCCTGTGATACTGTAGCTACCATCATCTAAGGGAACCGCTTTGGTGCGTATACCACGAAGATCAGAACCAGCTTGAGGCTCTGTCATATCCATAGCACCAGCCCATTCGCCGCTATAAAGTTGAGGTAAATATTTTTCTTTTAGGGCTTCACTGCCGTGGGCATTGATACACAAGGCCGCGCCTGCAGTTAATGAACCATATAGAGTGAACGCATTACAAGCACTGTAAGCCATCTCGTCCACCAGTACGCCCAGCATTTTAGGCATCCCCATGCCGCCGAGCTCTGGGTCACCACACAAGCCAACCCAACCCCCTTCTGCGTATTGGTTATATGCCTCTTTATAGCCATCTGGCGTGATCACCTTATCATCTTGATGCACAACACCTTGCTCATCACCATTTCGATTTATAGGATGAAGTAATTCACGACTGATCTTGTCTGCTTCATCCATTATGGCAACCGCGGTGTCCATATCTACATGCTCTGCAATTGCTGGTAACGATGCCCATGTTTGAGGCGCATCAAACACCTTATCTAACAAAAATTTCATTTCAGCTAACGGAGCTTGGTACGGATTCATTATTCACTCTCAAACGTAGGATTTAAACGGTTGTTTTAATTTATACCAGATACCGTAGGAAAAGAAAGAGATATTTGGATAAGTTGAGGGAAAAGAGAGTTAAGACAAGGTAAGTATAGAATTTAGGTACTAGTTACTAGGAGAGCTAGGCGCAAGAGTTCTGAAAACAAGAGATTTAAGGCTGGAGGTAAGTATAGGATTTAGGTACGAGCTACTAGGGGAGCTAGGTGTAAGGGTTCTGTAAACAAGTGATTTAAGGACGAGATTGATAGGAACTAGGCACTCGGACCTAGTTCCATGTTTTCTTACCACATCAAATCATCTGGGATGACATAATCTGCATAAGGATCATCTTCTTCAACCACTTGGCTGTTATCATCTTGCACCCAAAGGTAACCACACCACTGGGGCACTAAGATATTGACTCGCTCGGCGAGTTTATGTGGCACTAAGTAACTAGCATCTTCATGACGAACGATACCCAGTTGCCCATTAAGCAGTTGCGTTTGCAATTTATCATTCACATACATAGAGAATATTTTATTATTGTGAGTGAAATTAAACTTGATCTCGGCGCTTTGCGGCAGTTTTATGGCGAGGCGAGTAAATTCTGTAACTAGACCACGAACTAAGCCTTTCTCGTTAGCTTGTTCAAATCTCTGCTCATTCAAGGCTTTATCTTTAGCAGCTTGCTCCAGCTTTTTCGCTGCAATCTGTTGCTTTAATTCAGCTGACCCATCATCAACTTTGGCCTTACGATCACGCCTTTTCTGCGTTTTCGCTTTTTGAACTTTTTGCTTACTGACTAGGCCAGCCTTCAATAGTTGTTCTTGAAATGGATTTGCCATCTGTTTCTCACTTTAATAAATATTTTATTGAGATCATCCCAACGGATGATTTCGACTTATTCTTTTGACCGTTTTGCCGCAAGCTGAGCCAACTCTGCCATCGCCATGGATGCGCCGCCTAATGACCAACCGTCATCTATAGGCAATACGACACCTGTGATATAAGTGGCCATTGAAAATGAAGCCAGAAAACACGCATTAGTCTAGTTTCTAATACTGTTAACTCAACGACTCATGAATCGCCTTCAACGCGGCTAATGGGTCATCAGCTTTTGTAATAGGTCTACCAATCACCAAGTAATCAGAACCCGCCTCAATTGCCTGAGGCGGCGTCATAACTCTATGTTGATCACCTTTATCGGCACCGACAGGTCGAATACCGGGTGTACATAATTTAAAATCTTTTCCTAACTTAGATTTTAGCACTTTAGCTTCATGTGCGGAGCAAACGACCCCATCAAGACCCGCTTCTTTTGTCAGCGCAGCTAAACGCTGAACATGTTCAAAAGCAGGAACATCAATGCCAATTAACTTAAGATCATCGTCGCTCATTGATGTAAGTACGGTTACTGCGATCAATATTGGTGCTTTATCACCATAAGCTTCAAGAGCTTGTTTAGCTGCTTGCATCATGGCAAGACCGCCGCTTGCGTGTACGTTTGTCATCCAAACACCTAACTCAGCTGCTGAAGTCACAGCTTTAGCGACAGTGTTAGGGATATCGTGAAATTTAAGGTCTAAAAATACCTCAAAATCTCGTTGGTGGATCTCTTTAATAAATTCAGGCCCAAACAAGGTGAACATCTCTTTGCCCACTTTGAGGCGGCACATGTTTGGATCTAATTTATCGATGAGTTGCAAAGCAGCATCTTTATTATCAAAATCTAGTGCGACTAATATCGATTTCTTATTCATTTGTTCTCCAATTGCTTTGCATTATACGCGGTCAATAACGTGAGTATTGGCCGTTAAAATCAATAAATTTATTTGGTTGAATATGATAAAATTACTGTGCTAAATAGCATTTAGCACAGTAATCTACGCTCTGCAGTATCGATTAAATAAGCGTTTATTCACCATCTAAACCACGAATTCTCTTAATCTTGCCCCAGCTTTTACAAGATGGACAATGCCAATAAAGCCGATGAGAAGGAAAGCCACATTCACTACAACGGTAACCGGGTCTAAATTTTATCTGTTGCTCAACCAGCTTCTCTAGCATAGTCAAACTTTCTTTAGCTTGACCCTCTTCGGCTTGTTGTACGTGCATCTGCATCAAGTGTTGGAAACTTTTCATCGTCGGGTGACGGTATAGACCGTCTAGAACAAGTTTCTCTGCTTGGTGATTATCGCCCTGCTCTATCATGTTTTGCGCCAAGGTAATCGCTACGCTCGCGCCAGCACCATTTTGGATGCCTTGACGTAACAAGTCACTATAACCACCGAGATCATGACTATCTTGAAATACTTGTTTTGCCGTTGACAGTGCATCTGCGAATAGCTCAATATCCGCATTGAGCAGCTTAGACAGCATATCTTTGCATTTCGAAAACTCTTTTAAGTCCAGATATTTTTCAGCTAATATCAGCATCGCTCTACCACAATCAGCATCTTGCTTGATTGCACTTTGCAGTAACTTAATTTGTCCTGAAATGTCAGTTTCTTCATTAGCCAGCTCACAATAAAAGTGCGCGGTATTATGTTTTAAACTTTGTTGACGTTTGCGCTTTAAGCTTTTAATGATATTGATGGCTTTTTGCCATTCTTTAGTCACTTGATAGATGTCGATAAGATGGGTCTCAGCATCTTCACTGTGATCGTCTTGCTTAACCAAGTTGATGAATATCTCTTCGGCTCGGTCGTAAAAACCAGCCGCTAAATAATCTTTGCCTAACTCCATCATAGCAATATCTCTTTGCTCTGTAGTCAGGCTTGGTCTGGCAATTAAGTTTTGATGGATTCGAATTGAGCGGTCAACTTCACCCCGCTTTCTGAATAAAGAGCCTAATGAAAGATGGGTATCTATGGTGTCATCATCGACATCAAGCATAGTGATAAAGAGATCCACGGCTTTATCAGATTCATTAGACAGCAAAAAATTAAGCCCGGTAAAATAATCACGACTTAATTGTTTTCTTTGACTACTTTGGTTATGCCTTACACTGCGCCGCCCCATGTACCAACCATAGCCGGCAGCAATAGGGAGGAGTAAGAACAGGATCTCAAGCATATTAAGTGTCGTCCTGGGTTGGACTCACCATGTTCAGTTGAGATTCAAGTTGAAAGTTTTTCTTACTGGCATTTCTTAGGGCTAATTTAAGTTTGGTTATGTGATAAATAGCAAAAAACCAGCTAATGACAAAACCGGCAAGAAATACAGAAGCAAGCACAATAGGAAGTCTGAACTCGCCTTGAGCGACGAAATAACTAATAGTAACGATCTGCTCGTTACGCGCGCCGAAAATTAAGGCTAAAAAGAAAAGTAGTGCTACTAACACTGTGACGATAAATGACCGCACGAGACACTCCACATATCCATTTCAATCTACTGATTATCTAAGATATTAACTCAACTAGCTAGTGATACCTATATGATAGGCATAAAAAAGCCTCCATTCGGAGGCTTTTAAAACAATGTCATTTATGCGTTGATCGCATCGACACGTTCGCGCAGTTCTTTGCCAGGCTTAAAGTGCGGTACATACTTGCCATCCAATTCAACTGAGGTTCCAGTTTTTGGGTTACGACCAGTACGTGGTGCACGGAAGTGAAGAGAAAAACTACCAAAGCCACGGATCTCTATTCGATCACCGCCTTCTAATGTCTCAGCCATTTGCTCCAACATCTCTTTGATTGCGCTTTCCACTTCTTTAGCCGACAGCTGCGACTGCCTAGTGGCAAGTTTTTCGATCAGTTCGGATTTTGTCATCCTATACCCTCTATTATCAAGCCAATCACAGTCACCTTGCAGGAATACACTTTAAAAATACAGTGTATTCCAGAACTTCAGGCGATCGTCTTACATAGTGTAGAACAATTACTTGCGAGCTGCTTTGAACGCTTCAGCCATAGCACTGCTCATCACAGCGTCTTCTTGCTTGTTCAAGCTAGCCATTGCTTCTTTCTCTTCAGCTTCATCTTTCGCTTTGATAGATAGGCTGATAGTACGGTTCTTACGGTCAACACCCATGAACTTAGATTCAACAGCGTCGCCTACAGAGTAAACTGTAGATGCATCTTCGATACGCTCACGAGAGATATCAGATACACGTAGGTAACCTTCAACAGTTTCTGCAAGTTCAATTGTAACGCCTTTAGCGTCAACAGCTGTAACAGTACCGTTAACAACAGTTCCCTTCTTCTTATCAGCAAGGTAAGCGTTGAATGGATCGTCTTCAGTCTGCTTAACACCAAGACTGATACGCTCGCGCTCAGGGTCAACAGAAAGAACAACTGCGTTGATCTCGTCGCCTTTCTTGTAATCAGCAACAGCTTCTTCGCCAGTACCGTTCCAAGAAATATCAGAAAGGTGAACTAGACCGTCGATGCCACCGTCAAGACCGATGAAGATACCGAAGTCAGTGATTGACTTGATCTTACCAGTTACTTTATCACCCTTGTTAAAGCGCTCTGCGAAGTCATCCCACGGGTTAACTTTACACTGCTTAAGGCCAAGAGAAATACGACGACGCTCTTCATCGATGTCAAGAACTAGAACTTCAACTTCATCACCTAGGTTAACAACCTTTGATGGGTGGATGTTCTTGTTAGTCCAATCCATTTCAGAAACGTGAACAAGACCTTCAACGCCTTCTTCGATTTCAACGAAACAACCGTAGTCAGTTAGGTTAGTAACGCGACCAGTCAAACGTGTGTTTTCTGGGTAGCGCTTGCTGATTTCTAACCATGGATCTTCGCCAAGTTGCTTAAGACCTAGTGAAACACGAGTGCGCTCACGGTCATACTTAAGTACTTTAACGTCAATCTCATCGCCAACATTAACGATTTCAGATGGGTGCTTAACACGCTTCCAAGCCATATCAGTGATATGTAGAAGACCGTCAACACCACCAAGGTCTACGAATGCACCGTAGTCAGTTAGGTTCTTAACGATACCCTTAACTGATTGACCTTCTTGTAGGTTCTCAAGAAGAGCATCACGCTCTGCACTGCTTTCAGATTCGATAACAGCACGACGAGAAACAACAACGTTGTTGCGCTTCTGGTCTAACTTGATAACTTTGAATTCTAGATCTTTGTTTTCTAGGTGAGCTGTATCGCGAACTGGGCGAACGTCAACTAGAGAACCAGGTAGGAATGCACGGATACCGTTTAATTCAACAGTGAAACCGCCTTTAACCTTACCATTGATGACACCGATAACAGTCTCAGCATCTTCGTACGCTTTTTCTAGAACAATCCAAGCTTCATGACGCTTAGCTTTTTCGCGAGAAAGTTGAGTCTCACCGAAGCCATCTTCAACAGAGTCAAGCGCAACATGCACAGTGTCACCAACAGAGATTTCAAGTTCGCCTTGAGCGTTCTTGAACTGTTCTGCTGGGATTGGGCTTTCTGACTTAAGACCTGCGTCAACCAGTACCATACCGTTTTTAATCGATACAACGACACCAGTTACAATTGAACCAGGGCGGAACTCAAGTTCATTTAGGGATTCTTCAAATAGATCAGCAAAAGATTCAGTCATTTTTAAGTTACTTTCTTTAATAAACCACAGCCCATCCTGGATGTGGAGTCAGTATAATAATCCACAACATCCTTGTTGCGAAAGGTTAAACCTAGATTAACATTAACCTAGATTTGGTAATTTTGATTCGATATGTCTCAATGCAATATTGAGCACTTCTTCTATCCCGATACCTGAAGTATCAATAACCAATGCATCATCGGCTGGAACTAAAGGGGCAACACTGCGATTCATATCGCGGTCATCACGCTCTTTAATCTCGGACAAAAGACGGTCGATATTAACATCGAAGCCATTGTCCCGCAACTGATTATAGCGTCTTTGCGCCCTTTCTTCGGCCGATGCAGTCAAATAAATTTTAGCTGGTGTGCCCGGAAAAACAACCGTTCCCATATCACGGCCATCAGCAATAAGTCCTGGCGCGCCATTAAATGCGCGTTGACGGCGCAATAATGCTTCTCTAACGCGTGGGAAAGCGGCCACTTTAGAGGCCGCATTCGAACATTCTTGGCTGCGGATATCGGTTGAGACATCTTCACCTTCAAGTACTACTTTGATACCTTGAGTTTCACTGCCAGTAATGAACTGCACATCAAGGTGCGCGGCAAGTAAAGTAAGCGACTCTTCGTTATCAAGTTCTACATTATGATGAATAGCGGCTAAGGCTAGGACGCGGTAAATCGCACCGCTATCCAGTAATTTCCAACCGAGTCGCTGCGCTAGCAACTGACTGATTGTACCCTTACCTGCTCCGCTAGGGCCGTCAATAGTGACAATAGGCGCCCGTTCTGACATAAATTTCTCCACAGTAAAATCCATCTTCCCTAAGATTTTTAAATGAGTGCTTCCAGTGACCCACATTTATTATCCACACACTGAAAAATAAAGCGCGCGCATTATAAACCATGTAAATAAATAAAGCGGTAAAAACTTCCGTAGACCCCCTCACTTATTCAGCCCATATACAGGAAAAGTGATTAATTAGGTGCAACATAAAGATAAAAAAATGGGCCTACAGGCCCATTATTCGTGTGTCACAGCGTCGGCTGTTCACTTATCGTGCAAGTGCTGCAAACTGCTTGAAATAATCAGGGAATGTTTTAGACGTACAGTCTGGATCATTGATTGTGATGCCACAATCGGCAAACGCCAACATAGAGAAACACATGGCCATTCTATGATCGTTATAGGTATCGATATCGGCAGTATGAGGCTTAGCCGGTGGCGTGATACTGATATAGTCATGCCCTTCATCTACCGTCGCACCCACCTTTCTGAGTTCGGTAGCCATGGCCGCTAATCTATCGGTCTCTTTGATCCGCCAGTTATAAATATTACGAATATGGGTCGTGCCAGTAGCAAATAGTGCTGCGGTCGCAATAGTCATGGCAGCATCTGGAATGTGGTTCATGTCTAAATCGACAGCTTTGAGTTTAGCCACTCGAGAGATGATATAATCATCGCCCCACTCGATGTCTGCGCCCATTTGTTCGAGCACATCAGCAAACTTTACATCGCCTTGAATACTCTTACGCCCCACGCCAGTGACTTTGACTTCACCGCCCTTGATGGCACCTGCAGCTAAGAAATAGGACGCGGAAGATGCATCGCCTTCAACCAATACTTTACCTGGTGATACATAGTGCTGGCCTGATTTGATTTCGAAACGTGCATAATCATGATTGATCACATCGACACCGAACTGAGCCATTAAAGCCAAGGTAATATCAATATAGGGCTTAGAAACTAACTCACCCTTAATCTTTATATTAACATCACCTTTTGCCAAAGGTGCAACCATCAATAAGGCCGTTAAGAACTGGCTGGACAGATCGCCTGCAATTTCGACTTCACCCGCATTTAGCCCTGTCGCATTAATGGTTAATGGTGGAAAGCCCTCATTTTTAAGGTAAGTAACATTCGCACCTAGTTGACGTAAAGCGTCGACAAGATCGCCAATTGGGCGCTCTTCCATTCTCGGCTCACCCGTTAAGGTAAATTCACCTTGGCCTAGAGTCAGAGCAGCACAGAGAGGTCTCATTGCTGTGCCAGCATTACCCAAAAACAAAGTCTGGACTTGGCTTGCGTTTAATGGTGCGCCGACGCCATCAAGTTCACAAACGGTATTATTCTCACTTAGGCGATAACTGACACCTAACTGCTTTAAAGATGCCAACATATAACGGATATCATCCGAATCCAGCAAGTTGGTGAGTGTCGTGGTGCCTTTAGCTAAAGTGGCTAATAATAGTGCACGGTTAGAAATGCTTTTTGAGCCAGGGATATTGATAGTGCCCTGTACTTTGCTAATGGGCTCGAGACGTAGCTGCTTCATTAAAATACTTCTATATCATTGCGGGACAAACAAACCGCAGGTTAACATTAGATGTTCATGGCAAACAGACTATATCGAGCACGACAAGCGCCATCACGACAAAATGGCAATCTGTTTAACCGGCGTTTGAACTTCGTAGTTATAAATTTACTGATTAAGCAGCACTATTCAACACTTTTTTATGTTTTTATTGTGTTTCGCGGTAATTTTCTTTCAAACGCTCATATATCTAACATTTGTTTGCATAAATTAGCCGGTAAAATCGACTTTTGTCATTGTTGTGAATACGAGCATCTCAGGTGGAACAAATTCCTGCCAGTTAATTAGTTTACTCAATTCCCTCTATTCACTATTACTGGCTCTGTGTTTTACGTTACTCTAAACTTCATGAATAAAAAGGCAGATTACGCCAATAAATCTAATAAGGGTAAATAAGCTATGTTCGACACTCTCACCGCTCTGCCTTCAGATCCGATCCTTGGGTTGATGACTAAATATAGAGAAGATACACACGCCAATAAAATCGATCTTGGTGTTGGAGTCTATAAAGATGAGGTGGGTCACACCCCGATCTTAGCTTGCGTAAAGAAGGCTGAGCAACATCGCATAGACACTGAGGAAACAAAAGTTTACATAGGGCCAACGGGCTCTGCGAACTTCAACGCGCTTCTCACTGAACTCGCATTTGGCAAGAGTAACCCAGCTCTGTTGGCCAACAGGATCCGAACCGTTTCGACCCCAGGTGGAACGGGAGCATTAAGAGTCGCCGCTGATTTTATTGTTCGCGCCAGCCAGTTAACAGCATCACAAAAAGCCGTTATTTGGGTCAGTGATCCGACCTGGGCCAATCATACCGGCTTGTTTGAAGCTGCTGGTATCGAAGTTAAGACCTACCCTTATTACGATTACGACAGCAAAAGCCTTAAATTTGACGAGATGAAGGCGGCACTGTCTCAAGTTGGACCTGATGATGTGGTGCTGCTTCATGCATGTTGCCATAACCCCAGTGGCATGGATCTCAATGAAGCCCAATGGGATCAAATCATTGAGATAACCCAGCAACAAGGCTTCACGCCACTCATCGACATGGCCTATCAAGGCTTTGGTGTCGGCGTAGATGAAGATGCCTATGGTGTGCGTAAGATGGCTGCATCAGTAGATAATATGATCTTATGTAGTTCATGTTCTAAAAACTTCGGTCTATATCGTGAGCGTATCGGTGCCTGTTCTATTGTCGGTAAAGATGCAAACTCTGCCAATGTCGCATTTTCTGTCTTACTCTATGTGGTGCGTTGTATCTACTCTATGCCGCCAGCTCACGGTGCAGCCATCGTTGAGACGATACTAGGCTCTGAAGAGCTAAAACAAGAATGGTTAGCTGAGCTAAAAGTTATGCGCGATCGCATCAATGGCAATCGTAGCATGCTAGTAAACAAGTTGATCGAGAAGGGGGTCAAGCGTGACTTTGGCTTTATTGCCCAGCAAAAGGGCATGTTCTCATTCCTAGGAGTCAATTCTCAGCAAGTAGAGCGCCTGCAACAAGAGCACAGCATCTATATGGTGGACTCTAGCCGCATCAGCATAGCGGGTATTGGTCTTGCGAACGTTGATTACTTAGCGGAATCGATAGCGAAAATACTCTAGAAGTAAAAAATAAGTTCCTAGGATCTAGGTCCTAGGAATTTTCTTCATTGGCTAAATGAAAGGCTCATCTTTGAGTCTTTCATCTAGCTGACGAAGTCAGTACCTAACAGCCAGTTTACTGGCGTCGAACAGCCCATGAAATGGGCGTCATCTTTGCATTAACTGTTTTTAACAGCAAAATCCTTCATAAACTCAACCAACGCCTCGACCCCTTCTATGGGCATCGCATTATAAATACTCGCGCGCATACCACCGACACTTCTATGGCCTTTCAGAGCCACAAGCTTGGCTTGTGTCGCTTGGTTAAGGAACTCACTGTTGAGCGCTTCATTGGCGAGATAAAACGTCACATTCATCACCGAGCGGTTTTCAACGCTAACCTTAGACGTGTAGAAATCACTGCTGTCGATAAAATCATAAAGCAGCGCCGCCTTCTTCAGGTTTGTTTCGGCCATGGCTGCTATTCCTCCACAACCTTTAAGCCAGCTAAACACCTCTGCTGCTAAGTACCAAGCAAAGGTTGGCGGCGTGTTGTACATGGAGCCATGTTTGACCGCTAGGCGGTAATCCATGATTGAAGATTGAGGCAGGCAAGGTAATGACAATAGATCGTCACGAACAATGACAATACTCAGACCCGAAGGTCCAATATTTTTTTGAGCCCCCGCGTAGATTAATCCATATCGACTCACATCTATTGTTCTAGACATGATATTTGACGACATATCGGCAACGATCGGCCAAGGAGAGTCAAACTCATCAAATATTTCGATACCATCTACGGTCTCATTTGGACAGTAATGCAGGTAGCGATAATCTTTGTTAATCTCTTTTAAGTTAGGAATAACCACCTTGTTAATATCATTAGTATTTTCAACAATATCTATACTATCTATCTGGGAGTCACTGGTCAGTTTTATGGCTTCAGCAACGGCCGACTTTGACCAACTACCGGAGACTAAGTACAGCGCCTGACCATTCTCACCAAGAAAATTATTCACTACAGCTGAAAACTGACCTCGACCACCACCGTGCATAAACAGCACATGGTAGTTAGAGGGGATAGACATCAATTCACGCAAATCGATTTCCGCTTGCTCGGTCAGTGCAATAAACTCTTTACTGCGATGACTTATCTCCATCACCGACGTACCTAGGCCATTCCAATCCAATAACTCAGATTGTGCCTTTTGCATTACGGCTTGGGGTAACATGGCTGGACCTGCACAGAAATTATATGTCGCGCTCACTTCTCTATCCTCTTATCTATTAATGATGAAAATTTAGTTTGCCATAGGGTTAGTGACTTTACTTATAATATTTTTCTATTTGGAACTATCTTTTCTATTTTTCATAAGCCTAAAACAAAAAGAGCGTCCAATTGGACGCTCGTTTTAGAGGTTAACGCTTATTCGGCAGGCTCTGCCTCAGGCTCATCATCTTTGGGCTCTTCGCCTTCGACAACTTGCCCTGCTTCGACGTTATCGCCCTCTTGGATGATAGGATTGCCCTCTTCATCGAGTTCGACCTCATCCTCCTGGATTTCATCGATACGCTGAAGACCAACCACCTTCTCTCCTTCTGCGGTACGAATGATCGTCACACCTTGAGTGTTACGACCAATAGTAGAAACACCCGTTGCAGGAGTTCGTACTAAGGTACCTCTATCACTGATAAGCATGAGCTCATCATTTTCACCGACTTGAACGGCGCCGACTACGGCACCATTTCGCTCGCTGACCTTGATAGAGACAACACCCTTAGTCGCACGGCTCTTAGCCGGATACTCATCGAGTGCGGTACGTTTACCGTATCCATTCTCGGTGACCGTCAAGATAGCACCATCTTCTTTCGGCACAATCAGTGAAACCACTTTCTGACCATCTTCTAAGCGGATACCACGAACACCGGTAGCGGTACGACCCATAGGACGCAATGCAACGAGCTCTTCGTTAGTTTCCGGGTCAAGTTTAACCAGACCGGTTTCAGAGTCTCTCACCATCTCGTTGAAACGAACCACTTTGCCCGCATCGGAGAACAACATGATGTCACTCTTGCCATCGGTAATATCGACACCGATAAGCTCATCGCCATCTTTAAGATTTACAGCGATGATGCCGTTAGCACGTGGATTGCTGTATGCAGTCAGTGCAGTCTTCTTCACGGTGCCGTGTGAAGTCGCCATGATGATAAACTTATCATCGGCATATTCACGCACTGGAAGGATGGCCGTAATGTGCTCACCTTCAGAAAGAGGCAGTAAGTTAACGATTGGACGACCGCGAGCCTGACGGCTAGCGAGCGGCAACTGATACACTTTAAGCCAATAGAGCTTACCAAAATCAGAGAAACACAAAATAGTATCGTGGGTGTTGGCAACCAGTAACTTCTCGACGAAGTCTTCATCTTTCACTTTTGCCGCTGACTTACCTTTACCACCACGGCGCTGAGCCTGGTAGTCGGTCAATGGCTGATACTTGGCGTAGCCTAAGTGAGATAAGGTCACTACCACATCTTCTTCATTGATAAGATCTTCAAGACTCATATCAACTTCGTTAGCATTAATGACGGTACGACGCTCATCACCGAAGTTTTCAAGTACTTCGTTTAACTCTTCCTTGATCACTTCCAATAAACGCTCAGGGCTGCGCAAGATAAAGAGTAATGCCGCGATGATCTCAATCAGCTCTTCATACTCAGCTAATATTTTCTCATGCTCAAGACCCGTTAGCTTATGTAAGCGTAGGTCTAAGATAGCTTGCGCTTGTTGCTCGGTAAGGTAATAGTGATCGTCACGAATACCATACTCAGGCTCTAACCATTCAGGACGCGCTGCATCATCGCCGGCTTTTTCAAGCATGGCTTTAACATGACCTAATTCCCAACCTTGAGCGATCAGCTTAACTTTAGCTTCAGCAGGCGTCGGTGATGCCTTGATCATTGCAATAATTGGATCGATATTTGCTAATGCGATAGCCAGAGATTCGAGGATATGAGCACGTTCACGTGCCTTTTTCAATTCAAATACAGTACGGCGCGTTACAACTTCACGGCGGTGAAGAATAAAGCACTCGAGCATCTCTTTTAGGTTAAACAATTTAGGCTGACCATTGGTCAAGGCCACCATGTTTATCCCGAACGAGCATTGCATCTGAGTCTGTGCATAAAGATTGTTTAGTACAACCTCACCCACTTCTCCACGCTTGATCTCGATAACGATGCGCATACCATCTTTATCAGACTCATCACGTAGACCGCTGATGCCTTCCATTTTCTTATCTTTAACTAGCTCTGCAATCTTTTCAATGAGACGTGCTTTGTTAACTTGATAAGGGATCTCGTGAACGATAATACGCTCACGGCCATTATCTTCTACTTGAACTTCAGCCTTGGAACGCATGATTGCACGCCCACGCCCAGTCTTATAGGCATCGATGATCCCTTTGCGGCCATTGATCATTGCTGCAGTAGGAAAATCAGGTCCTGGAATGTATTCCATTAACTGTTCGATAGACAATGCAGGCTCTTCAATTAGCGCCAAACAACCTTTAATCACTTCAGTAATGTTATGAGGCGGGATATTTGTCGCCATACCTACGGCAATACCTGAAGAACCGTTAACCAAGAGTGTCGGTATACGGGTAGGCATCACTTCCGGAATAAACTCAGTACCATCATAGTTAGGCACAAAGTCGACGGTCTCTTTTTCAAGATCCGCCAATAGCTGATGAGCTAACTTATCCATACGGATTTCGGTATAACGCATCGCCGCTGCGGCATCACCATCGACAGAACCAAAGTTACCTTGGCCATCGATTAAAGGGTAACGCATAGAGAAAGGCTGTGCCAAACGAACGATAGTGTCATAAACCGCAGTATCACCGTGAGGGTGGTACTTACCGATAACGTCACCGACAACACGTGCCGATTTCTTATAAGGTTTATTCCAATCGTTTTTAAGTTCACTCATAGCGAAGAGTACGCGGCGGTGAACAGGCTTAAGACCGTCACGAACATCTGGTAGTGCACGGCCGACAATCACGCTCATGGCGTAATCTAGATATGAATTCTTTAATTCGTCTTCAATATTAATTGGTGTTATAGATGAAGCCAGATCAGTCATAAACTGCTCGATCCCTTGAAATGTAGCTTACCACTGACAATCCGAAATGGAGAGCCAAAATGGAACAGCCTGAAAACGTGATTTGGCATTCTAACACAGTTATTTTTTGCTACCAGACCCTATTCAACTTTAGCGATAAATAAGTGAAGTCCGTATAAATAATTGACTAAAATCAAACAATGTTCGCTAATCAATCAATTGGTTAAATTATCACTGCTTTCTTATTTGGTGATGCTTTGAATCTTCAAGCCTATGGGTATAATGACATCATTAATAATCGCTATTGAGGTGATATAGTGGAACAAGAAATTAAGCCTGAGATAAATGTCGATCCTGCAGAGATCGCAAAATTTGAAAAAATGGCAGCGACCTGGTGGGATCCTGAAGGCGAATTTAAGCCATTACATAAGTTAAACCCGCTTCGACTCAACTATATCGATCAGACCTGTGGCGGTCTTTTTGGTAAGCACGTTCTGGATGTTGGCTGTGGCGGTGGGATCTTATCAGAGAGCATGGCCCGCATCGGTGCCAAGGTTAACGGCTTAGACATGGGCACTGAGCCTCTGGATGTCGCCAGATTACATGCAATAGAAATGGGCGTTGAGCTCAACTATATCCAAGATACAGCAGAATCACATAGAGAGGATCATTATGGCGCCTATGATGTTGTCACTTGTATGGAGATGCTAGAACACGTCCCTAGCCCACGTTCAGTGATCCAAGCCTGCGCCGATATGGTAAAACCGGGGGGGCATGTATTCTTCTCTACTATTAATAGAAACACCCGTGCCTATATAGAAACGATATTAGGCGCTGAATACCTGCTTAAGATGTTACCCGTAGGCACCCATGACCATAGTAAGTTTATTAAGCCTTCTGAGCTCATCTCTCTTGCAGAAAATGCTGAGTTATTTTGTGAAGACGCCACAGGCATCACTTACAACCCGCTCACAGAATCCTTCTCTTATACCAAGAGTGTCGATGTTAACTATATGATTGCAACCCGAAAGAGTAATGATTGAGGAGCAACCAAATGGGGAATATCGACGCTAGTGTAAAAGTGAGTATAAAAGCAGTACTGTTTGATTTAGACGGTACACTCGCCGATACAGCACCGGATTTGGTGGCCGCATTAAATTTGAGCCTCGAACAGCTAGGTCATTCGAGTGTCACATTAACTCAGATGCGCCATATAGCATCCAACGGCAGTATGGCGCTAGTTAAAGCTGCACTTCCCCATGCATCCGAGCATGAGCAATTACATGCGCAACAAGAGTTACTTAGGTTTTATGAACAAATCAATGGCGATAATTGCTATCTATTCGATGGGATCCCCCAACTTCTCGCTCACTTAGATAGCGTTGGGCTCCCCTATGGCATCATCACTAATAAACCCGCCAGGTTTACCAGGCCACTTATCGCAGCCTTAGGTTTGACATCAAGGATGAAAACGGTGATCAGTGGAGATAGTACGCTATTTGCTAAACCCCATGTTGCACCTATGCTCCTGGCTTCACAGCAAATCAGTGTGTGTCCTGAGAATATTTTATACCTTGGTGATGCCGAACGTGATCTGTTGGCAGCAAAATATTCGGCAATGATCGGGGGCACTGCCTTATGGGGTTATATCAGTGACAATGATCAACCTGAAAATTGGCCCAGTCAGCATAACTTCAATACCCCCTTCGAGGTTCTCGACTTTATCCGCTAGCGCTGATTTTTACTGCGGGCATTTTCCATTCGATTAATGCCCGCTAGTGACAATCAATATCGAAAAAATCGCCAATCGGTCACTGGATATTTTAATCTTAAAGCGTCGCTTATTTTTTCAACCTAGCGTGCTAAGGCCAATGAATTCCGACCTCAAAGGTTAGCCAATACTAACCCTAGATCTTACCCTCAAGTTATCCACAAGATGGCCACAGCTTGTTGCGATAATTGATACTTGCAAAATCACCGAAACGTCACTATCTTGTACCTAAGAAATCTAAAAACACTATATATTGTGTGTGAGTAGCAAATAGAGACACAAGTAATGACTTGTTTATCGACATGGAAATTACCAATTTAAGGTGTTGAAATTGGTTGTTATACAGGGAATCGTAGGATGAGCTTAACCCCTCATACTCAAATATTATTATCAAGGCCTATCTTTAATGAATAGCAATATGAAAGTCACTAAACGTAGTGGCGAGCGCGAGACCATCGACCTAGACAAAATCCACCGCGTGATCACATGGGCAGCCAAAGATCTTAAGAATGTTTCAGTCTCTGAAGTAGAGCTCAGATCGCACCTGCAATTTTTCGATGGTATTCCAACCGAAGCTATTCATGAAACGATTATTAAGGCCGCAGCCGATCTCATCTCACCAGAAGCACCTGATTACCAGTTCCTCTCTGCCCGATTAGCCGTCTTTCATTTAAGAAAGAAGGCATTTGGTCAGTTTGAGCCGCCTACACTTTATGATCATGTTGTCAAACTGGTCGAGGCTGGTAAATATGACCAACATATTCTTGAGGATTACAGCCGCGAAGAACTCGATATCTTAGATGGTTATGTGGATCACTGGCGCGATATGAGTTTTTCTTATGCGGCAGTCAAACAACTGGAAGGTAAGTACCTAGTGCAAAACCGGGTCACTCACGAGATATATGAGAGTGCGCAATTCCTTTATATCTTAGTCGCCGCCTGTTTGTTCGCTAAATATCCAAGTGAGACACGCCTAAGCTACATTAAGCGTTTCTATGATGCGGTTTCCACCTTTAAAATCTCACTGCCAACACCGATCATGGCAGGGGTACGTACTCCTACACGTCAGTTCAGCTCATGTGTGTTGATTGAATGTGGCGATAGCTTAGATTCAATCAATGCGACGGCCTCTTCGATTGTTAAATACGTCAGCCAGCGCGCCGGGATTGGTGTGAATGCCGGTCGCATCCGTGCATTAGGTAGCCCAATACGCGGCGGTGAAGCATTCCATACAGGCTGTTTACCTTTCTTTAAGTATTTCCAGACAGCGGTTAAGTCATGCTCGCAAGGTGGCGTACGTGGTGGAGCTGCGACACTGTTTTACCCGCTTTGGCATTTAGAAGTTGAGTCATTACTGGTATTGAAGAATAACCGTGGTGTTGAAGATAACCGTATTCGTCATCTTGATTACGGTGTTCAGCTCAACAAACTTATGTATCAGCGCCTAATTAAGGGCGGCATGATCAGCCTCTTCAGTCCATCAGATGTCCCAGGACTGTATGATGCCTTTTTTGAAGACCAAGACGAGTTCGAACGTCTCTATCTTCAGTATGAAGCCGATACATCTGTGCGCAAAACACAGATTAAGGCGACAGAGCTTTTCTCATTGATGATGCAAGAACGTGCCTCTACTGGCCGTATCTATATTCAAAATGTGGATCATTGTAATACACACAGTCCTTTTGACAGCAAGGTTGCACCGATCAGACAATCAAACCTGTGTCTTGAGATTGCACTGCCGACTAAGCCGCTCAATAACATAGATGATCCCGAAGGTGAAATAGCCCTTTGTACCTTGTCTGCACTCAATTTAGGGGCGATTAAAAACCTAGAAGAGCTTGAGCCGTTAGCCGATCTCGCAGTAAGGGCATTAGATAACTTACTCGATTACCAGGATTACCCTATCATCGCGGCACGCAAGTCTTCGATGAATCGTCGAACTTTAGGCATAGGCGTGATTAACTTTGCTAATTACTTGGCGAAGGAAGGGGTACGCTACTCAGATGGTTCGGCTAATAACATTACCCACAAGACATTCGAAGCCATACAGTACTACCTACTCAAAGCATCGATGAATTTGGCTAAAGAGCAAGGCGCTTGTCCATCATTCCACGAAACGACGTATTCGAAGGGTGTACTGCCCATCGATACCTACAAGCGTGCCCTGGATAAGATATGTGATGAGCCGCTACATATGGATTGGGAAACACTGCGCCAAGATATCGTTAAGCATGGCTTGCGTAACTCTACCTTATCCGCATTAATGCCATCTGAAACATCATCGCAGATCTCTAATGCGACTAACGGTATTGAACCTCCTCGTGGGCTCATTAGTGTAAAATCGAGTAAAGATGGCCAGCTTAAGCAAGTGGTACCGGATTTCGAGAAGTACCAATATAGCTATGAACTACTTTGGCAGATGCCCAATAATGATGGTTATATACAGCTTGTGGGCTTGATGCAGAAGTTTGTTGACCAAGCTATCTCGGCAAATACTAACTATGATCCAAGCCGATTCGAAGGTAACAAGGTCCCGATGCAGGTATTATTGAAAGACTTGCTGAATGCTTACAAACTCGGTGTCAAGACGCTCTATTATCACAACACTCGTGATGGCGCTTCAGATCAGATGGATAGCATGATCAGCATTGAGAAAGAAGATGACGACTGCGAAGGCGGTGCGTGTAAGATATAACTCGCTACAGTGATCAAGACATCGACTCAAGACTTTGAGTCGATTTTTACAATAATTAGGGGCATGAAGCCCCTATATTCTGGAAGAAAACATGGCCTACTCTACATTTTGTCAAACACCTAATAATGCTCGTCTTGAACCTATGTTCATGGGGCAGTCGGTCAACGTCGCCCGTTACGACGTACAAAAATATGAAGTGTTTGAAAAGCTGATTGAAAAACAGCTGTCTTTTTTCTGGCGTCCTGAAGAAGTCGATGTCAGTAAAGATAAAATTGATTACGCCGCACTTCCAGATCATGAAAAACATATTTTCATCTCTAATCTCAAGTATCAAACCTTGCTCGACTCTATTCAGGGCCGCTCGCCTAATGTGGCATTCTTGCCTTTAGTGTCGCTACCGGAACTGGAAACCTGGATTGAAACCTGGTCTTTTTCAGAAACTATTCATTCGCGTTCTTACACCCATATCATACGTAATATCGTTAACGACCCTTCTATCATTTTTGATGACATAGTTGAAAATGAAGAGATCTTGAAACGTGCAACAGATATTGCCCAGTACTATGATGACTTGATCCTGCTTACCCAAGCCTTCCACCTTCACGGTGAAGGCACACACACCATCAACGGCAAAGAGCTTTTGGTCACACAGCGTACGATCAAGAAATCACTTTATCTTTGTATGGTGTCAGTCAACGTATTAGAAGCGATTCGTTTCTACGTGAGCTTCGCCTGCTCTTTCGCATTCGCCGAGCGTAATGTCATGGAAGGCAACGCTAAGATTATCCGTCTTATCGCCCGTGATGAGGCGCTGCACCTTAATAGCACGCAACATATCCTCAAGATAATGCGAGCCGGTGCTGACGACCCTGAAATGGGTGAGATAGCCAAAGAGTGTGAACAGCAAGCCTATGACATTTTCATCAAAGCCGCCGAGCAAGAGAAAGAATGGGCTCAATACCTATTTAAAGACGGCTCTATGATAGGTCTTAACGAACAGATCTTGTGTCAATACGTTGAGTACATCACCAATGAGCGCATGAAGTCGGTCAACCTGCCGTGTCACTATGCAGATATCACCAACCCACTACCTTGGATGAAAAACTGGCTGGAAAGTGATTTAGTGCAAGTTGCACCACAAGAAGTCGAAGTGTCATCTTACCTTGTTGGTCAAATCGATGCCTCTATCGATGAGAGTGAGTTTGAAGACTTTGACCTTTAATAAAATCTTAACCAAAGCACCGATAGTCAGCCTAGATGGCCAGCCGGTGCTCTTGTTTAATCAACAACACCCTAGTTTGCTCGTCGCCCTTGAACATAAGCAGGTTAAGGTGTTTTCAGAGTGCCGCAATGGTTATTGCGGCGCCTGTAAAACCAAGATCAACAGCGGAAGCGTTAAATATCACACCCTGCCACTGATTGAACTTGAAAGCGATGAGTGCCTACCCTGTTGCTGTACACCCACTAGCGACTTAGACCTTAATCTGTCACCAGAAGGCGCAGATGTCGTGACTCGCCCGGGCATAACAACCGCAGTGTTCGCCCTAGAACAAACCAAGTCCTAATCTGACCTTAGCTCATTTCTTGACAAAAACTTGCTAGAGCATCGAGTCTAATTAAACTGACATTGATTAGAAAAAGTATCTTGGTTTATTCGAAACCACTAATTATCTCCAAGCCTTTGGAGATAAAATGGAATGGGACGCCTGATTGAGTCGCTAAATGAGCTGCACCATCAAATTGGGAAAGGGGTTTGAGTCGCTCACTCGAGGTGGGTTCTGATTCATCATCATTTGGTTTAGTGTCTTTATCAGATGTATTTAGCTCGTTAATGCGCTCCTGGATAGACGTATAATCAGAAGCTTGAAGTGTGTTGGAAATACCTGCTCTAATAGGGATTAAATCAACATACATCATGCAGGCTAATAGTGCTTGTTCATCAAGTAGGCTTGACTCTTTATAAATGAAATAGGTAAAGCGCCCCTCCCAGAAAGCCCCTTTACATCCATCCTCACGATTGGCTCTACGCGCCATCTCTTCATTGAGGCACCTCAACTCCCCAATAAATCAATCGCAAGAGATGCTGGATAGACGTTCGTGCCACTCAGCCAATAACCCATCGAGTAGTAAACGCTCCCCCTCAATTAAGGTCTCTCCATTCATATATTTAGTCGCTACATCATGCCCTTTTGTGACCTTACACCATCGACTAATAACCTGACGGTTACTCAATGACTTGGCTTTGTCGGTATCGATTTTAAGGACTAAATGATAGTGATTATTCATCACCGCATAGGCACAGACATCAATACAAAAAATAGCAGATAGAGCCTTAACTTTATCGACAATCCAGCCGCGTCTATGCTCATAGCTTTTACCTGTGAGTTTATCCTCTCCACACAAAAAAGCCCTTCTAACACAACGATTTATTATGTGGTAAAACGGAGTCGATTCTGCATCGATAAGGATTCTTCGGGCTGAAGTCATAATCGTTATCCTGAATAAAACTAAGTTGAGGTAACAAAAGCCTAATAGGGAATAAGCTCAAGCACAAAAGATATGGCTGTCCCGCCTTCTGATTATTAAAAAACTATCAGAACATCCACCTGAGCTAGTTAATTCAATAACTTATGATAATGGGGTTGAGAATGCACATCATCTAGTTGTAAATGAGCATCTAGACTGTAAGTCTTACTTTTGCTAGCCATACTATAGCTGGGAAAAAGGTGCTGTAGAACAAATTAACGGACTAATACGTCGATACTTACCTAAGGGAACTGACTTTGAAACTATCACTGACAGTCAGATTTTGAAAATTGAAAATGCACTAAACTCAAGGCCAAGAAAGTGTCTAAATTACAAGACACCTTTTGAAACCTATACTGAAATGAGTGGTGCACTTCTACTTTGAACAAGGGGAATAAGCTCAAGCACAAAAGATATGGCAGTCCTATCTTCTCCTTTAAATAAAAGTAAAACTACAAAATATCGTTTAAGCAATGCAATCTACCCGCAGGCATAAGGTTTGCCTCAGTGGAATTTTAGGATTGGCGATGTTTGCGTCATTTTCAAAAACGTAGACAAGACTAAAATGGCCGACTGATTTAACTTAGTTATATTTTAAAAACTTTGACGTTGTGCTATTTGTGCGAGTAGTTCTTTATAGTTAATTTGATCGGTTACGTTAACGACGGTACCGTTTACCATTGTGATATCTAAATCATTTCGGTCAATCGAGTTTTGAGGCACAAAATCTCTATCAAAATCTGCTTTCCAAAGCCAGTTAACATCAACCCAATGTTCAATTACTTCCACATCTCTAAAATCGTGTCCTTGATAAGGAGTTACAACTGTTCCCACCGCAATAATACGGTTTTGGTTATGGTACAAACACACAAGATCACCTTTACAAATCTTGTCTATTTCAGGAGCTCGACCATAGAAAGCAGCGGCTTTGTTTTGGCGTAACATATATTTAAAAGCATTTGGGTTACAATTCTCATCTTTTGTATTCGTATTAACCAGCCAAGTTTTCATTCTACATCCAACCTTATAAACAATTAATACCATTAAAAAACAACATCTTAACACCCAATAAAATCTTAGGGGTAAAAATATTGCGTTATGTTATAAAACCTACCTTACAAAGTTTCTTTCTCTTAATTCTTCGCATACGCCATCTATGCTTGGAAACATTGAGCCCGCAGTAATACCCATAAACCTTAAGTCACTCATCGCAATTTCTCGTTCTTTTGCTGATATATCGATCGCCTTGATGTATTCAATACCGTCTTTTTCCTGTTTATCTAGAATATATGCTTCTATATCATCGAGGTTAGTAACAGTCGTAATTGCTTGTTGTGGTACCAATCTAGGGTTATCAATGGCAATAAACTCCATTACAGACAAATGTGGATACGGTGGGTCTATGTTTTGAATTTGGGGGTATTTATCTAACCAAGCTTTGTTATTGAATAGATAAATACGAACATTTTCTTCGCCAGAGTAATTAATTGGCCACCCTCGAAAAGCAAAAAATGCTGCAACATATGGAGAATATGACCAGTCCAGCAACGGAGTTGGATAACCATGATGTTGAAGAAGATTAAAAAAGGCACCATTCTGTTCCGGTACAGTCAAATCAAAATAATGTGAAGTAATCGCACTTAACCTCTTATGGAGCTGCTTAACATCCGCTCTAGTAAACTCACTTATTCTATAGCGTTCTCCACGATGAAATGTGGTTCTTAACCTCCAATCCTTTTTTTGTCCACGGTAGAGGTATTGTGAATCAGTTAAATCAGAAATATGAGACTTAAACTCACTCCATGACATTCTTTGACCAATCACCTTTGACTCATCCGTTTTGGTAGGCATCTCTAGCTCACTAGAAAGTTCAACTCCAATATCTGATATTGAAGTTATATTGAGTTTATTGCCGATTAATTTGAGTTTGATATGTGAAGTATCAGAGTGAACGATATCGTCAGAATAATGCTTCTTGATGTCTTTCCACTGCCCAGGGAACCCAGTTATAGGATCTATGGGCACCACATTGGCTTCAAGCTCCTGTTCCAAACTTTTGTCACGGGTCTTTAAGTAAGCAACAGATGAAGGAATATCTTTATTATGAGGATATATGTAGGTAACTGCTTCATAACAGGTGCTGGTTTCATCAACATTGATCATGAGTTTACCATCAACACTTCCTGTATAAACCCCTATCCATTGTCCTTTCATATCTGATACTCCATATTCTACATTACACTAAGTCACGCGTTAGCGCCCTTGACTGGTTTTTTTAAACTTCACGAACTTCTTGTTTATCTGGCATACCTACGACTTCAAGATAATAGCGGCCACCATCACGCCAGATCATGGCTTTAGGCCGATAGGTATACGAATAGGAGTATGTGTAAGAAATTAACTCCCATTTGCTACCATCATCTAATTTATAGATGGTATCTCCATCCCATCCTTCAAATTCGTCTTCTATATATGTGTCTTTAAACTTTTGCACATCATTCTCCCTGAAAAACAACAAATTATACAAAACTTTAAGGTAGTCTACCTCATAAGGTAGAGTGCTACTATGTATAAGCGCACAAAAAAGTATCAACAGAAAGTTGACCAATCCTGCCTGCTTTGCATGCAAAAAGAACACGTTAAGCTTCAAGGCGATAATCTTGAAGCCCCTCATGATCTACCACCTTTGCGTCGAACGATTGTGATTACGGATTATGATTTTGGCGAACCTATAGTTCATAAAATTGAGCAGATACGATGTGAGCGCATAGATTGTTATGACGCCTATGTCGATGGTAAATAATGGCGGAAAAATGGCGGTAAACATTACCACTCACTGATAGCATGTTACACCATCAAACTTTAACCATCTGAAAGTACAGCAGAACAAAGCAATACCAATGTCCTTCATAGGATGTAGGCTTTTTGGACGCGGGTTCGACAAGTTTGTAGGGAACAAACTTGAACGTCGCTTGTGACGGCCCCGAAGGGGCGAGTATCAGGATGATACGAGTAAACCCGCCGTCTCCACCCATTGACACCCCGCTTTTTTACAGTCCACAATATTGATTTTAAAAGAGCCATAAGCCTCTAATGGCAACAAAGTGGCGACAGCGCACTGCTATGCTTTAAAGTGTCGTGATTTAACGGCTATTCCAAATAACTGGGCGATCTTGGCTTTACATAAACGTTCGGTAAGTGCCCTCTATATATCAGCCGCTGTGATCATCCGAGAACACACCTAATCCTGATTAATTAGACACAAAAAAGCCTGATAGAATCAATGCATCTCTATCAGGCTTTAATTACGAGCTTGAATCCAACTTTATACCGTTATAACGCGATGGCTAACTCAGCGCCTTGTCTGATGGCGCGCTTCGCATCTAATTCAGCCGCAACATCGACGCCACCGATCAGGTGAACGGGTAAACCTGTCGCTTGCATCTCTTCAAGCAAAGTACGATTAGATACTTGACCGGCACATAAAACCACATTGTCGACAGCCAAAATCTCATCTTTATTGTCAATAGAGATATGTAAACCTTGCTCATCAAACTTGTTGTAACTGACACCCGTTTTCATTTTGACTTTGTGCTTTTTTAGCACCGAACGATGGATCCAACCCGTTGTCTTACCGAGTCCCTTACCCATCTTAGTGCTCTTGCGCTGCAATAAATAAATATCATGGGGTTCCGCAGCATCTTGAGAACTTTCTTGGCTATGGAGTAAGCCACCTCGATGTTTATAATCTTTATCAATTCCCCACTGCTTTAACCATTTTTCAGGCTGCAAGGTTGAAGACTCTTTCTCGCAAAGAAAATGCGCCATATCAAAACCGATGCCTCCGGCACCAATCAAGGCAACCTTTTTCCCTAGAACCACTTCCCCTTTCAGTACCTGCTGATAATCCACAACCTTTGGATTATCGAAACCTTGAATATTTAGTTCCCGCGGCACGACACCTGATGACATGACAATTTCATCAAAACTTTCATCGCGCACGACTGCAGCATCAAGACGGGTGTTTAATCTAAGTTCAACCTTATGCAGCTTCATCTGCTCTTTGAAATAGCGGATGGTCTCATTAAACTCCTCTTTACCCGGTACCTTTCTCGCTAAATTAAATTGACCACCGACTTCATTCTTAGCTTCAAACAGTACCACTTCATGGCCACGAGTCGCTGCATAGATTGAAAATGCCATACCAGCAGGACCCGCGCCCATCACAGCGATGCGCTTCTTCACTTTTGCTGGCGTAAAATTGAGCTCGGTTTCATAACAGGCTCTAGGGTTAACCAAACAGGTTGAACGTTTTCTGGCAAAAACATGATCTAAACAGGCTTGGTTACAGCCAATACAGGTATTAATGAGTTCAGGGGTATTGGCCGCTGCTTTATTAACAAAATCTGCATCGGCTAGAAAAGGTCTGGCCATAGACACCATATCGGCTTGTCCGGAGGAGATGATCTGCTCTGCAACTTCCGGCGTGTTGATTCTATTAGTCGCAACCAGAGGCACTGAGACCTCAGATTTGAGTTTTTCTGTGACCCAAGCAAAAGCCCCTCTTGGAACACTCGTGGCTATCGTCGGCACCCTGGCTTCATGCCAACCGATACCGGTATTGATAATGCTGACCCCTTCTTGTTCTAGGCGCTTAGCAAGCTCTACCACCTCTTCCCAGCTAGAGCCATTATCAACGAGATCTAACATAGAGAGCCTGAAGATGATGATAAAATCTTTACCTACTTTCTCTCGAATACTGCGGACGATCGCTAGTGGAAACTTGATTCTATTCTCAAAATTACCGCCCCATTCATCACTTCTGACATTAGTTCCTGATGAGATAAACTCATTGATCAGGTACCCTTCAGAGCCCATGACTTCAACCCCATCGTAGCCAGCTTTTTTAGCTAAAACCGATGAACTTGCATAATCTTTAATGGTGCCACGGATCTGCCTTGTAGACATGGCCGATGGTGTAAAAGGCGTAATTGGAGACTTTATCTTGCTTGGCGCCACTGAAAATGGATGATAACCATAACGGCCAGCATGCAAAAGTTGCATACAAATTTTACCATCTGCTTGATGTACAGCTTGTGTGATCTGTTTATGTTTAGACACTTGCCATGGAAAACTAAGCTGACAACCATTAGGGGCTAAACGCCCACGTAAATTAGGAGAGATCCCGCCAGTCACAATTAGACCCACACCACCTAGTGCACGCTCTTTATAGAATGCTGCCAGTTTCTCAAACCCGCCCTTTTCTTCTTCCAAACCTGTATGCATAGAGCCCATAAGCACACGATTTTTTAACTGGGTAAAGCCCAGATCTAAGGGTTCTAGTAAATGCGGAAACGACATTCAAACATCCTTTTTAAACAAGTGATTTAAATCAGCATACCTGTTGTTCTGCATAAGCTCAATACTCTCAAGGCCAGGTCTTATTAGATTCCTTTACAATTCAATTACCCTAGTGAGGGGGTTTTCAGTTAGCATAGAGTTATTGGAGTAATAAAGGAGTGGATAATGTCCGCTAAACCCTCATTAATAAAGAGAATATTTTCAGTGATCTGGAAGACCATTAACGGCTTCCGAAAGCTGGTGCTTAACCTTTTCTTTTTTGGTCTCATTGCACTACTTATCGTCGCTATCGGTGGTGAAGAAGATGTAAAAGTAGAAAGTGGCTCAGCCTTAGTGCTCAACTTAGCAGGATCTGTGGTTGAGCAAAAGCGTCAAGTTGACCCCATTGAAGCCGCGATGAAAAGCGGAAAAAGTAACGACGCTTCTAGCGAATTATTACTCGCCGACATTTTAAATGTTATCGATAACGCCGCAGCCGATGAGCGGATCTCATCAATAGTATTAGATATGGGCCATTTAAAATGGACCGGGATCAGCAAGCTTCAATCTATCGGAGATGCCTTAAATCGCTTTAAAGCTTCTGGGAAGCCTATCATGGCCAAGGCCAACTGGTATGGTCAAAACCAGTACTTCTTAGCCAGCTTTGCCGATACCATCTACCTTAACCCGCAAGGCAGTGTCGAGTTAAAGGGACTGAGTCGCTATCGTCAATATTATAAGTCGGCATTAGATAAGCTAAAGATTAATGCGCATATTTTCAGAGTGGGTACCTTTAAATCAGCAGTTGAGCCCTACATACGTGATGATATGTCTCCAGCCGCAAAAGAGGCCAATGCAGAGTTACTCAATGATATTTGGGCCAGCTATACGGCTACGGTTTCAAAGAACAGAGACATAGACGCTGACCAACTCATGTTAAGTGCCGATGATTATCTAAAAGCATTAGATGCAGCCGACGGCAAGTCGGCAGATATGGCAATAAACATGAAGTGGGTCGATCAATTAGTGTCTACAGAAGGCTTTAGGCTCAAGATGATCGAAAGCGTCGGTAAAGCTGCTGAAGGCAACAGCTTTAAGCAGGTCAGCTTACATGATTATCAATCACTGATCTCAACACAGCCTAACCTACTGATACAAGATACTGTTGGCATTATTATCGCCAAAGGCACCATACTTAATGGTAATCAACCCGCTGGACAAATTGGCGGAAAAAGCACGTCACAGTTACTGCGTAAAGCAAGGTTTGATGATGAAGTCAAAGCGGTTGTTCTTCGTGTAGATAGCCCAGGTGGTAGTGCCTTTGCTTCAGAGCAGATCCGCCAGGAAGTGCTTGCGCTCAAAAACGCAGGTAAGCCAGTGGTAGTGAGCATGGGTAGCTATGCCGCCTCAGGTGGTTATTGGATCTCAGCCAGTGCAGATTATATCTATGCTACGCCAACAACCTTAACCGGTTCAATCGGCATCTTTGGCATGATCACAACATTTGAAGATTCACTCTCGAGCATAGGCATTCACACAGATGGTGTTGCCACCTCACAATGGACAGGCATCTCTGTTACGAAGGGATTAACGCCCGAGATAAAGAGTGTCATCCAACGTCATATTGAGCGTGGGTATCAAGACTTTATCTCTTTGGTCGCTACAGAGCGCGGAATGAGTATTAACGATGTTGATAACATTGCACAAGGTCGTGTATGGTCGGGTCGAAAAGCCTTAGAGCTAGGTCTTATCGATGAAATTGGCGACCTTGACGCTGCCTTAGCAAAAGCCGCTGAAATAGCGGGACTCGATGAATTTGATAGCCAGATCATTGAGCAAGAGCTAACGCCTCAAGAGCTATTTATTCAAGAGATGTTCGCCTCTGCAGCCGCATACTTGCCTCAGAGCACCATGGGTAACACAGTGTTCGAGCAGCTTCTGACTCAGTGGTCAGGTGTGATTGAAGAGTTCAACTCGTTTGATGATCCAAATGGTATGTATCTCTACTGCGATAATTGTGATTTATAAGCTTTCTTAACCGAGTCATAAAACCCGATAGGCTATTAGTCTATCGAGTTTTTATACCAATTCCATTAAACATATGATCAATTCAGAGCTTTCTCAGGGCTTTAAATTCAAGGCGCATTGTTGACGAAATGGTTATTCCCTTTCGAGGCAATGCAACGCAGAAGTAGAAGCCCTGAGAAGCTCACGAAGTGCGGGTTTAAAAACACTTTAAGCTGCGAAAGTGGCTTTCGATATAGAATAACTATTAGCTTCAATCCCCTTATCTTGCCTACAGCATTTTTAACTCCCGCTGAATGGTCACTTATTTAATGGAAATGGTATTACCTTTTATTCCTACTTCAAATTTGATACAAATTTAATGGTGTAAAACCCCATAAATCATTGGGTGAATCCGCTCAAGCAAGTATACTTCTGCCAAATAGCGTCCATCAGAATATAAAAATGACCAAACGTTCCATATACGTCGCCTACACAGGCGGTACTATAGGTATGCAGAAAACCAGTCAAGGGTTTGCCCCAGTTTCAGGTTTCCTCACCGACTGTGTTAAATCTATGCCTGAGTTTTATCATGATGATATGCCGGAGTTTGTGATCCAGGAATATAGTCCACTGATTGATTCATCTGACATGGCGCCGACTGACTGGCAAATGATCGCTGATGACATTAAATTAAATTATGACAAATATGATGGCTTTGTCATTTTACATGGTACCGATACCATGGCATTCACCGCATCTGCCTTATCATTTATGCTACAGGGACTATCAAAGCCGGTTATTGTCACGGGATCACAGATCCCATTGGCTCAGCTAAGATCAGATGGCCAAATAAATTTGCTCAACTCTCTGTATATTGCGGCTAATTATCCGGTCGCCGAAGTCTGCTTGTTTTTTAACAATAAGCTATTTCGCGGTAACCGTACCACTAAGGCCCATGCCGATGGTTTCGGTGCGTTTGCATCACCTAACTTCCCCTTATTACTGGAAGCGGGTATTCAGATCCGATTAAAAGCTGGAAAAATCACTAGACCTTCTAATAAATCATTAATAGTGGCAAGGATCAGCCCGCAGCCGATTGGCGTGGTAACACTTTATCCTGGGATCACCACAGACATCATCGAGAACATTTTACAGCAACCGGTAAAAGCACTCATTTTACTCACTTATGGTGTCGGTAATGCCCCACAAAACCCTGCACTACTTAAGGTGTTATCTGATGCAAGCAAACGTGGAATTATAATTGTCAATTTAACCCAATGTTTACAGGGTAAAGTCAATATGTCAGGCTATGCGACAGGTAATGCTCTAGAAGCCGCTGGAGTGATAAGTGGCTCAGATATGACCACAGAAGCTGCATTAACGAAACTGCATTATCTGTTGTCACAAGCAATGACCTCGAATGAAGTCAGACAAGCCATGCAACAAGATTTAGTTGGTGAATTGAGCGAAGATTAACAAAGACCCTAGGAGCTAGACACTAGCTCCTAGGACCTGCTATCAGAGATCTTTCTCTTTAAACTCGGCGATGGGCTCACCTTTGAACTGTTTCTTTAGCTGAGATTTAGACAACTCATTAAGCGCACCTTCGCTATTAATGGTTAAATGATCTGTCTGCTGTAAATGTCTTGCCTGATACAACATGACTAATTGCATCGTAGATTCTACTTGCTCAGGTGAAAGCCGAGTACCATCTTCCCATTTGCCTAACTCAACACCACTAAGCAAACGCTCGTACACTTCACGAGGCATCTCGTTAATCATCTTATTAATATCTGTCATACTTTTTTCCGTTTATGCAGCACTATTCTTAATCTGGTAATTAAGTAGCCAACAAAACCAAAAACAAAAAGACCACCAGCAATGTACGATCTCAGCCCTTCGGCTGGCTCTCCGCCCCAAAACCAAACCACCACCCCAGCAATGAATAAAGACATACACAAGAGACTGTGATTCATCAACTGATTTGATCGCTTGATATTACTGATAACGTTCAGGGTTTCAGTATCACCGGTAAGGTTAGCGCTACAGTAACTGCACTTGGCTGCTTTACTGGATATTCGCTTATTACAACTTGGACATTCAATTAATGCCATTACTACCTCAAAATGCAATACACCAAATTGGCTAAGGCAAAAGTGTGCCTTAGCCTCAATAGTGATTATCTTAGGTCATCGACAACGGCAAGCATAGCGGTTAGCGATGCTTCACCCAGATAAATCGAGCGTTCAGGAGACCAGCCAGCCATTGGATCGGCTAGGTTGTCGTTATCCTTAAATGGCATTTCCAAGGTGTTAGAAAGGCATTGGAATGTCTCAGCAACCCAGTTAGAGGCCACGGTTAGATTTGCCTTGCCAGGCTCATCTTTGTCGTAACCAAATTCAGTTTGAAAATCAGCACTTGTCAGTGATAGCGCGTCAACAAACGTTTGTTGTAATGCAGCCATCTTATCGTTATAACAAGGGACACCTTCACAGCCTGCAAGGAAGACGAAAGGCAGGCCTTCATCGCCATGCACATCATAGAAAAGATCGACACCGGTCTCTTTCATCTTGTTCGTGACGTGGAATACTTCAGGGCTTTTCTCTAGTGATGGGCTCTGCCATTCACGGTTAAGGTTAACGCCTGCAGCATTGGTTCTTAAATGGCCTCTGACACTGCCATCTGGATTCATATTTGGCACTATGTAAAAGTTAGCTTTATCTAATAAAGCTTTTGCATTGGCACAATCACTGTCTAAAAGGTTATTGATAAACCCTTCGACTAACCATTCAGCCATGGTTTCGCCGGGATGCTGACGAGCGGTTATCCAGATATTAGCTTTAGACTCATCACCGTCGCCGATTTTAACTAAGCTTAAGTCACGATCATCCAGTGTAAGACCTAAATGTTCAAGACTCACTAATGGATGAATTTGAACAGCAGCAAGCAGATCTTGGTGACGCTCATAGCTATAAGGAGCAAAGTAAGCAATTTGAATCGAATCACAGTCAAGATCGACTGCTATGGTCAGCTTACCGTCCTTGTATTCAGTAGGAAGTCTGAACCAATGTTGTCTGTCATAGGTTGCAACAGCTTGATAGTTTTCCCAGCCCTTTGGGTAAGATGCCGATCCTGCATTGATAATATTCAGTATATATCGATTACCCACTTCACCATCAAGGCGAAAGTTAAACCACTGGTAAAACTCTCCACCAACATCTGGGCGAATGGCTAACTGTACATCATTAATATCGTCTTGATTGATGACTTCAATATTTCCGCCATCAAAATTAGCACTGATCCGCATATCATTTCCTTTAATTGATCTAAGAAGGTGAGCCACTTCAAATTATCGACTCAATAGATTGGCTATAGGATAAACGAAAATGATCACTTGGGCAGCCAAAAAAACAAAAAAGCCACAACGAGTGTGGCTTTTATATGCGCTAATAGAAATGATCACCAATTAGCAAAGCTGTAACCTTGTCCTCTCACAGTATTGATTAAGGTCTTAGGCAACTGAGTATCTGCCAACTTACGACGAGTATTGCTAATATGCATATCCAAATTTCGATCAAATTGACCTAGATCTTTTTGCAGTACGCTTCGTTGTAACTCCTGTTTAGTGATCACTTCTCCCTTACGTTCAAATAAATACTTAAACAATTTGAACTCAGTTTGAGTCAGTGTCACCTTTCTCGATGCTATCGACACACAATATAGAGTATCGTCAAATTTCACCTCACTGTCTGTAGGGGGTATTGACACTAATTGTTGCTCAGCTCGAGTTAACTCTACACGTCGTTGTAATGCTATCATGCGGACTAAAAGCTCCTTTACGCTAAAAGGCTTAGTGAGAAAGTCATCTGCTCCAAGTTCATAGCCTTTAATTCTTTCATCTTCATTATCGATGGCAGAAATAACTATCACTGGAATTTGATCTTTTCTCGCAGCCAATAAACCAAATCCATCTAATTTCGGCATCATGATATCTAATAGAATAATGTCAGGGAGATCCTTCTCTAATATTGCTAATGCTTCAAAACCATCCTCAGCACAGACAATATCGTGTCCTTCAGCCTCTAACGCTTCCTCAAGTAATTCCCTAAACACTAAATCATCATCGACCAATAATATTTTGCTCATTTCACCAATACTGCGAATGCGAACTATTGTCATTAACACTACTATAGCTAGTCGTTCAGTTCCAGTTGTTTTTTATTTAAATGTGAGCTGTACTAGTTATTTAAACTAAATAGAAGGGTTAACACTTTGTTAAAACTCTACACAAAAAAAAAGACCAGAAAAACTCTGGTCTTTTTTTCACCGACTGTACGCTAAACAGTCAAGTATCTGATGTCATCTATTTCAGCATAAGCTCACGCACATATTTAACCGGTGCACTGCCATAACTTAAAAATTGCTCATGAAAGGCTTTAAGATCAAATTGTTCACCTTGAGCACTTTTGAGTTCCTCTCTGAAGTCGTAAATCTCACGATAACCTGAATAATAACTCGTCAACTGTACTTGGCTGAGTGTTGCCCTTCTCCACTTACCTTCAGCTTCTGCTGTTTGTTGAAACGCTTCTTCAGTCATTAGAGTAATGGCTTGCTCTTCAGTCATCCCCTTTACCTGAATGCTGTAATCTAAGATGGTGTTAGCGATGACGCGTAAGTTCCACTTGTAATACATTAACCAGAGCTCAGGTTCGAAACCACCATAACCTTCTTCAAGCATCATACGTTCGGTATATACCGCCCAACCTTCAATCATAGCGCCGTTGCCAAACAAGCTCTTGATCATGCTTGGTGACTCATTGGAATACACTAACTGAGTATAATGACCTGGAATGGCTTCATGAATATTAAGCACCTGTAAGATCCAGTGGTTATACTCGCGCAGATAGCTTTCAGCCGACTCATCACTCATACCATCAAGTGGCGTGACATTGTAATAAGTGTTGCTTGATTTTTCATATGGCCCAGGTGCACTGATCGATGCGCCTGCAAAGCCACGCATATAGGCTGGAGTCTCACGCACAACTAAAGGTTTAGTCGGGTCTAAGGTGACGAGTTTCTTCTCATCTACAAACTTAATCAGTTCAGGGATTTGAGCACGTACTTCATCCACGAAGTTTTCACGCTTCACATGCTTTGCTGATAGCTTGTCAATGAGCTGGCGAGTGGCCAAGTTATCATCTTCAGGCTGTGCAGTTTTAAAGTATTTGGACCACAGCTTAGTGGTTATCTTAGCCATTTCAGCTTGCACACGAGTTTTATCAGTCATCGCCTTTTGATATAAGGCCTTGCCACTCATACCCGCTTGAATATCGAAGGCAAACTTCTCTTCATAAAGAGACTCTCCAATTCTAAAGCTACGTGCGCCATCACGCGTCAATTCTTGCTCTAACGCTTCTAGCCAGACGATATGCTCACTAATTGCTGCTGTTGCGGCCTCGAAACGCTGAGTAAACTGGGTCTTTTCGTCTTCACTAAGCCCTGAAGCTTTCGCATTAGTCAGCAGTTCTTCTGAAAAGACAGAAAAAGCCCCATTATTTTGCATAATGGCCAATTGAGTATGTTCTAACGTCGGTGAGGTAATATTGTCTCGAGCAGCCTGATAATACGCTGGCACATTCTCCATTCTAGACAACACTGAGCGCAGACGTTCATCTAAGGGAGCAAAATCTTCATTCACTAGCTGGGCAAATCCGCCAGCAACATTGTAAGAAGATGGATCCCACTGCCAAGATTTAAACTTGGTTATTTCCCAAATATCTCTTTTAAGTAAATTCTCTATTAATCGGTAATCGATCAATTCACTAGTAGACAGTGTCTCAATATCAAAACTTGTTAATTTAGTCAGTTCTAACTGATTGAATGCGAGTGATTGTGCACGCGTTTCTGCGTTCGGTACTTTGAGCACACCGTCGTATTTATGATAACCACTATACAGAGCCCAAGTCGGAGACTCTTTCCATAATTCATTAATAAACTGCTCAGAAAATTGTGTGAAAGTTAATTGCTCAACTTGTTGTAGCGATTGTGTTTGACTGGCATCTTGTTGTGTCTGACAGCCTGTCAGACCTGCTAAGGACAAGGCTATTGCCAATGATAGAGTGGCTTTTTTCATTTTTATTCCTATATCTATTTTCGTTATTATATAAGGAGACTTCTTGTGTTTTAGTGTTAAACACGCGAAACAGTTAAACATGAATGACAAAAAAATTCAGCATAAGGTGCTAATTTGTAATAGAGATTTACAAAATTAAGACCCTTAAACATGCTAAAAAATTGATAGCTACCTTTGGGACTGGTTAAGTACCACCCATTGCTTCACATCTTCGAAGCGATAACGCTCCAACCGACTAAAACCTCTAATGTTTCTCATCTTTAGCTTGGTAAAAATTGGCGTGGTTAACCCACATAAGAAGCGAGCCAAAAGCACCGCTGAGTTTGCTTTAGCGAGTTTAGTCGTGGCATCGATAGTCATCGCATCAAAATCGAGCTCAGCTAAAGGTTGTAAATAAGGTTGGGGAGGAAGTACAGCTTGAGCACCAAGACACACACTACATGTACCACAGTGCGTCATCATATTAGCATCAGCAAAGTAATGAGCGAGCTGCTGACTAAGACACGAGTTTGATGTAAAAAAGGATACTAGATGATTGATCCTGTTAATTTCGCTTTGCTCTTTATGACTGAAGCGTTCAAACAAAGCTGATTGCATTGTAGCCAAGTCAAAATTACCATCCAATATTTCATAAACTTGAGTCATCTGCTTGCTTTGCAGCTCTATCATGCCTTTCTCATCCAAGTAATTTATCGCTTTGAGGACTCTTTGGCGATCACTGGCATATAGCTGATCCATTTTATCGAAATTAATGGTTGACCAAATTTTTGCTTTATCTGAACTATCCAAAATAGCTTGGACGAAATCACGGCGTTCCTCTTTGAAGAAACCCAATACGTCTATTTCATGCTTTAACAGCTTAAATTTGTATTCGGCAAAATAGCTATAAGTTGGCTTAATAACATTAAGCAGCTCAAGGTAGACCAATAAGGTTTTTAACGATAAGGGCCGAATATTAGACTGTGAAGAAAGGCTATTGAGCACCACTTCCCACTCTTGTCTTCCCGAGGTGTTGTGACTCAAGTTTCTTGAACATTTAAGGATCTCTTCAAGCACGACAGTAATGGCCGATGATTCTGGTGTATCACCGTAAATAAAGTTCTCCAACGTACTTAAGTTATCACCATTTGCGAGTACCAAGCAGTTAGCGTTAGCGCCATCTCTCCCCGCTCGGCCTATCTCTTGTGCGTAATTCTCAATAGATTTAGGTAGGTCATAATGCACAACAAACCGAATGTCACTTTTATCAATACCCATTCCAAAAGCAATGGTCGCGACGATGATTTGCTGCTGTCCAGACATAAAATCGTGTTGGATCTTTGTTCTCACCTCAGATGCCATACCCGCATGATAGGCACTAGCGGGGATATTTCTGGCTCTCAGCAGTCCAGCAACCTCTTCAGCTGTTTGTTGTAAGGTGACATATATGATCCCAGACTGACCTGATTTATTTTGTAACCAATGGGTTAACCTATCTATTTTGTCCTTACTAGCCACGCCTTCGACGGCTAAATGCAAATTTTCACGATAAAAGCCGGTCAAAGTGATATTGGCTGGTTCAATGCCAAATTTCGCCCCCATATCTTCAATGACTTTAGGGGTAGCCGTCGCCGTCAACAACAAGGTTTGAGGAATATTAAGTTCTTGCTGATATCGAGGTAACTTCAAATAGTCAGGGCGAAAATTATGGCCCCATTCAGAGATACAATGGGCTTCATCAATAACCAATAAAGAGATGGGTATTTCACTGATAAATTGCCTAAACCTTTCATTATTGAGTCGTTCAACGGAGATCATCAGAACCTTTATCTGACCTTTACGGATCCCATTCATGACTTCATTAGCTTGTTCGCGGCTTTGCATCGAATCTATGCTCGCAGCATTAATGCCTTTTTGTGTTAAAAATGCCAATTGATCTTGAATGAGTGCCAATAGAGGCGATACGACTAAGGTTAAGTGAGGTAACGCGATGGCAGGTAATTGATAGCACATTGACTTGCCTGAACCTGTGGGAAAAATAGCCGCTGCGCTACACCCAGATAAAACATGTTCAATCACTTCTCTTTGGCCTGGCCTGAAGTGCTCAAAACCAAAATGAGATTTTAAAATTGTATCTGCTTGCAAATGTGAAGTCGTTGACATGTGATGACCTGATTAGATTCAAGATGAAGTTATAGAGGAAAATGTAACCATAAACACGATAGCAATGAATGGGTCATGTACATATCGCTGTAACTAACAAGCATCTTACCATGGTGCTGGAGCAATTCACTGCAAAGCTGTTTACAGTTTGAATTTTGCCCTCACTTTTGACAACGTCAGTCCCTTAACTAGAATTTGTATTATGTCCATTCATGTGGCGTCAGTGATAAATGAATCAACAAGGCGTTTGTACCTTGAGAAAAACACAACATCCAGAGCGTATGTACTCAGGAGGTCTCTGTTTTACTTTTATGCTACTGCTGCATATATATTGCTTATTCTTCCCCCAACACAGCCTTGCGTCAGAGATAGACAAAGTGATCACCATATCAACGCAAGAGTGGCCCCCTTATCAAAATGAATCAAGTTTTGCTCAAACAGGATTTGCGATAACCGCGTTAAAATGCGTAATGAAACGAATGAAACAGAAATATCGAGTGATTTTTATCCCTTGGGGGCGTGCACAAAATGGTGTTGCTCAAGGAAAGTACGATGGTTTCTTTTCTGCATCACAAAACAATATCCGCGATAGTTATGCCGTACATTCAAAGACTTTTATTGAGCAGGAGTGGAATTTTTATTTACTAAAAGAGTCAAGTATTCCTCACACTAAACAGGCTATTAAGCAACAGGCACAATTTGGCAGTAGAAAATACGCTAATACTACCCACTGGCTTCTTCAGCACGATTACAATGTCATTCATGAAACAACACGTGTGGATGAGCTAATCAAATTGCTACTAGCGGGAAAAATTGACGGGATAATGGAAAATAAACTCTTGTTTAGGGATGCCATCAATCGGGCTCATATGCCCATATCAGACTTTGTAGTCGTCCCTAATATCGATAAACCACTTGGTGTTTATTTTGGAAAAATATTTCTAAAAGCCTATCCAGATTTTCTGACTCAGTTCAATCAACATACTGACGTTTGCAGGTTTACCACTGATGACTAGTCGACTACATGAAAGCCTCAACAAACTACTTTTTAGATCACCTCATACACCCTCTATATGCCCCCTATCTAGGCACTTCATCCACGTGACTCTTGGAGTCATGTTGATCAGCAATATGAGTGTAAGTCATGCTAATGAACCTATTGAAGTGATCTCAATGACAACCAAAGAGTGGCCACCTTATCAAATGCAAATTGGAAAGGCACAATCAGGAATCGCTATAGACGCATTACGCTGTGTGATGCAAAATCTGGAACAAAAATATGAAGTCATATTCCTACCCTGGGGACGTGCGCAGAAAGGCGTAGAACTTGGTGATTACGATGCATTTTTTTCAGCGTCTCATAATCTGAAACGCGACAATTACGCCGTTCAATCAAATACCTTCATAGAACAAGAGTGGAACTTTTATCTTAGAAAAAATAGCCATATCAAACCCAATATTATCGACATAAAATCGACAGCAAAGTTTGCGAGTAGGCAGCACTCTAATACGACTCACTGGTTACACCAAAACCAGTTTATGCTTGCCCATCAAGTCGAGTCTGTAGACAAGCTTGTCGAGCTCTTGTATCACAATCGCATCGATGCTGTTATGGAGAACAGTTTGTTATTTGAATCCGCTGTGACTCGGGCTGGTCTAACAAAGGATCAATTTATAACGGTTCATAACAAGAGTAAGCCTCTAGGTGTGTATTTTGGTAAATTGTTTCTAGCTAAGCACCCTGATTTTCTAGATAAATTTAATCAACATACAGCTAAATGTGCTTTCCCCCGAAATAAAAAAACAACGAATAAATAAATAACCTGCATTAATTTAATAATGTGAATTTATCTTGCAGGTAACACAAAATGTGCTGTTATCGGATTATGATCTGAAGATTCTGTCAACTTGGCCTCTGCTCCCTCAAATATGAGTCCTCGAAAGAAAAGGTGATCTAAAGGGTAGCCAAACACCCGCTCCCTTTCATCAATACCATATTGGGCTTCGATCAGATTAAATCTCTGGGCAAACTTATTTACGGTTTCCATCCTCTCTTCTCGCCAGGTATTAAAATCACCAGCGAGAATAATCGGTCCTTTATGTTCAGTAAGCTCAACGGCTAACGCTTCTAACTGTTTTTTATAGTGAGTCAAATTCCATTCAAAATTTATCCCATGTAGGTTGACCACGAGTAACTCTGAACCATTGGACAAGGGATAAATAGCAACAATACCAGATTTTGCAAATCGTATTAGCGGCTCAGTGGCGGTATAAGCGCAAACACGAGAAGCTGACACCTTTGATAAGTTCATCACTCCAAAAGCGGTGTCCCATAACCTGAAGGCGTGAGCCATTGCCACTTCGAGTACCGAGTTATGGATATAGTTTTTCAACTCTTGAGTTAAGCTCGCCTCTTGAAGTAACACCAATTGACTGGACTCATTCAAACTGGATAACAGCGTATCCCACCCTTCACGCTGTTGCTTGTAAATATTCCACACAGATACGTCCAATTGGCCGTTATCGTCTAATGCGCCGTTGGTTCTATGCTCTTCACACTGAAATAGGAACGTACCTTTATCGATATCTGTCGTCACCTTAGGATCGTTATTTGCCCATAAGGCTAATGATAGGATTAACAGAGCAATAAATACACATAGCAGATAGATGATACGGCGGTGATTAAAAGCCATTACGACTCCCTAAAAACTGGTGTTAGAACAGAGAAAATTGATGAAATAAACTGATTTAAATTGGCTCTTGATGCAATATACACAGTCACCCAATCGCTGAGATATCATTGCTTTGGGACATATAACATCAATAGGCAAGGAAACATGGACCAAGTTTACCAACTCATCACACTGCTTAGTGTACTTCTTTACTGGGTGATCATCATAGGGATCACCGTAAGGGTCGTGATCAGGAGACGCTCGATCGGTGTTTCATTTGCCTGGGTGATGGTCATTTACGTTATTCCTGTTGTGGGTATTGTTGCATACCTACTATTTGGCGAGCAAAATATCGGCCGCACTCGAGCCCTTCGCGCCAAAGAGATGTACCAACCCTACGCTGACTGGTTCTCACATCTGTTCACTCTTAGACAGTATCAGCCCACCATGCTCAGTGAGTATGCTCAAACTGTGGGGAAACTTTGTGAAAATCACTTAGGTATCCCCTCACTTGCTGATAATAGCTTGATGCTAAAGTCATCCCCGCAGGAGATCCTCACCTCTATCATCAAAGATATTGACAGCGCATCTGAATCTATCTACCTAGAATTTTATATCTGGCACCCAGGAGGTATGGCTGATGAGGTTGCCAACGCACTAATCAATGCTGCGCAACGTGGTATAGAAGTCAGGTTATTGCTAGATTCGGCTGGTAGCTATCAATTTTTTAGAAGCCAGTGGCCAAAAAGAATGCAAAGTGCGGGTGTTGAACTTGCGAGAGCCTTGAAAGTCTCTCCGTTAAGGGTACTGTTCAGACGTATGGATCTTAGAATGCACAGGAAGATCGTTATTATCGACAACATGACCGCATATACAGGTTCTATGAACCTGGTCGATCCGAGCTGCTTTAAGACCAATTCAGGAGTGGGTGAGTGGATTGATGTCATGGTGAGGATACAGGGAAGCAGCGTCCCCTTACTCAACGCGATTCAATCTTGGGATTGGGAGGTAGAAACAAATCAACGATTTCTGCCTAAACCACCAATCTGTAAACCCCACTCTATTGATGAGAAACTAGATCTCGTACAAGTGATACCATCTGGACCGGGAATGCCTGAAGAGATCATTCACGAAGTTTTATTGCAAAGCCTTTATCAAGCAAAGCATAAAATAGTGATCACAACGCCCTACTTTGTACCCAGTGAAAATCTACAAGTTGCACTTATTGCAGCAGCACACAGAGGGATATGTGTAAATATCATCATTCCAGATAAGAATGACTCATTAATGGTTGAATGGGCCAGTCGCTCATTTTTTAGTGAGCTATTAGAAGCTGGTGTTAAAATCCACAGGTTCAAAGGTGGTTTACTGCATACTAAATCTGTGGTCATTGATGAAGCGTTTAGCTTGATTGGTACCGTCAACTTGGACATGCGCAGTTTATGGTTGAACTTCGAACTCACCCTCGCAGTGGATGATCTCAAGTTCACACAGGAGCTAACTAGTTTACAGCAGGAATATATCGCAAACTCTTCATTAATAGATGCTCAACAATGGCATAAAAGACCAGTATATAATCGAATAACAGAACAGTTCTTCTATCTATTTAGTCCATTGCTATAAATCAGCCAAAATTTAAAAATGGAATAGTAATCACTATTTCAGCTCCTCAAAATCCAGGGCCTTGAACATAGGAAGCTGTTTAAGCAACCACCAAGACTCTGGATTTGTTCGTAGATATTGAACATGTCATATCGCCAGTAATAATGTGATTAACAATCGAATTGTATATCTAATGTGCAAACACTTGAAATGACACCTTTATCACTTGACCATTATCCATCTTTTGCGTAAAGTACGGCTCCGTTAAAGGAGAAAGCAATTAAGCCAGCTTAGTGAATCTTTTGACGATATTGGTGGCGTTAAACACTTTAAACATAACGAAAATTGGTGAGTTGGCTGAGTGGCTGAAGGCGCACGCCTGGAAAGTGTGTATGGGTTTATAGCCCATCTAGGGTTCGAACCCCTAACTCACCGCCATATTTAGATGAAGCCCCAGCAGAAATGTTGGGGCTTTTTCGTTTAGAAATATATATTTTTTGAGTCATGGGTTTATAGCGTATCAATGTAGGGTTCGAAGCCCTAACTCACCGCCAAATTAAGATGAAGCCCCAACAGAAATGTTGGGGCTTTTTCGTTTATAAATATATATTTTTTGAATCATGGGTTTACAGCGTATCAATGTAGGGTTCGAACCCCTAACTCACCGCCAAATTAAGACGAAGCCCCAACAGAAATGTTGGGGCTTTTTCGTTTCCAGCAAGTCGTCACTCGATAAAACACCTCAAGCGTAACGCAACTCACCTCTCGTTGAATGCCCATATCTTTATACCGATTGGTATTAGACTAACTGATCATATTGCTGGCGGATAAATTCTGCACTGTATTTAGTTTCAAGCTTACGCACGATAAAGTGGCCTCTGGCCATATCTTGGAAATGATCAATAAACAGAGTATTGATAGTCGCTCCGCCAATCGCACCGATAGCAGGTACAGCCTGAGCGGCGGCTTTTTGAGTAATTTGAATGCCAAAACGCTCTGCAATAATAGCCATGAAGCGCACCAGCACCGGAGCGGCTTTTTGTGCTAATCCATGCTTAGCCAGGTGTTCTGCTGCTTCAGCCGTCGCTTTAGCAAGCATGGACCGTACTGCAAAATAGCCAGAATCTGTTCCATCATCCTCCTTGCTACTTCCCCCAAGAGCAAACACTTGCAGACAAGCCATTTGAGTCTCAGGGCAATCAATCGACTCCCCTTCTGAACGTGCAATGTCTGCGATAGAGCGCAGCATAAGTGTGGTCGAAACCGGGAGCTCTACTGTGAGCGCTGCGAGCCCAAAGAAACCGCCAACGCCACCACTTAGGGCGACACCCAATTTATGCCATTTATTTGAAGCGTCTTCGCCAGGGGTATTTTTCATTGTATACAGCGCAGCTTGCGTGGCAGAGTTAAGCGCTGATTGAGTCACTTGGCTAATTTTTTCATTCCATTTAGCGGGCAACCTGTCGATTAGCATCTCGATTGGCGTACCCACAAAATCAGTCATTTTTGCCGCTAGGCCCGGATTTTCTAGCAGATGTTTCGCATGTTTGAGCTCTGTTAGATGCTCACTAGAAATTTGCATAATCATTACTCTCAAGACTGTAAAGGTAGAGCCGCTGTTAAGGAGTCAAACTGGTATTTGAGACTATAAACCTAAATCTATACTAGTGATAATTGTTATTTCATCAAGGGGGACTTTGTAAGACCAAAAATTTAACTTAAGTAGAAGTAATAATGATAAGAGTGGGGCTAGCGTTAATTTTTGCAGGATATACCTCTTAACCTGATTTCTGATTAAGAGGTATATTGTGTCTCGCAGAGACAGAGTGATCTTTGATCGCTACTTAGCTACTTAGCTACTTAGCTTAAATTTACTCACTTCTTGCGCCATGTTATTAGCATCGTTAAGTAATGCTTCGTTTAGCTCACTCAACTCATCAGCGACAGCTTGAGTATTGCGATAAGTTTCACTGATATTAAGTGCATTACGATTCACTTCTTCTGATACTGTCGATTGCTCATGAGTCGCTGCGGCAATTTGCTCATTCATGCTATCGATAACACCGACCTCAGATACGATTCTATCCAGCTCTTCACCGGCTTTTTGTGACTCTTTGACGCTTAACTCTGCTTGAGCTTTACCTTTCTCCATGGCCTTTACTGCAATCGAAGCACCATTTTCTAAACGCTCAGTCATGCTGCGAATATCTTCGGTGGAGGTTTGTGCTCTTTGGGCTAAGCTTCTTACTTCATCGGCTACCACAGCAAAACCTCTCCCCATCTCACCGGCTCTGGCAGCTTCGATAGCCGCATTAAGGGCTAATAGGTTAGTTTGCTCTGCAATACCACTAATCACACCAAGTACGCTAACAATGGATTGAATATCACTATCAAGCTCATGAATCGCTTTAGCAGCGTCATCAATTTCTACCGCCAGTAATTTAATACTCGCTCCCGTTTTACTGACTTCAATGCTGCCAGCTTTCGCTTCAATATTAGCAGCAGTTGACGCTTCTGAGGCACTTACTGCGTTATGAGCAATCTCCTGAACTGTGGCACTCATTTCGGTCATTGCCGATGCAACTTGCTCTGACTCGCTGTGCCCTATGGCAACATCTTTCTGCATTAAGGTGGCACATGTATCCATTTTCTCTGATGCCAGTAATAGACTGGTGGTATTGTCTCTGACCTTTAAAATGACATGCTCAAAGTCTATCATCATCAGGTTAAATGCCGTGCCAAGCTGGCCTAACTCATCGCTGGTATGTGTCTGTACTCGTAGACTTAAGTCAAAGTTGGTTTGTGCCTTAGTGACTGTGGTATGCATATGATGCAGAGTTCGATGCATATATCTGCCGACCAAAATCGACACGCCAAAAACGAAAACGCCCGACACTAACATCAGCAGCACTATGCTATACATTAAGCGGTTAGAGGCTGATAATTGCTTTTGTGTTTGCCCCATTAAAGATTTGGCTAGAGATTGTTCAAATTGACTCAGTAATTCAATACGCTTAGTTGACTGAGAAAACCAATTTTCTGCACTCTGCATTTGTATAGATTGCGCATTTTGATCGAAAACCACCTGTCGCAGCACATTGACATCGGTGACGGGTTTTGAATTTTGCAAACCTTGATAATCTTGCTTCACTTCATCATCCGCTAAGGCAATAAACCGCTCTTGATAGCTATTTTGCTCTGATACGAGTGTCACAAATTTAACGAATCTCTGTGAGTTGATATCTTGTTGTCCAAACATTGAACTCAATACCGCACGCTCTAAACCTGCTCGCTCTTTCATTTGTAGAAATGCACTAAACGATGCAGCTTGTATTGCGATCGTCTGACTGCCTCCCTCGTGCGCAGTTTGATCGACAATGCTCAATAGCTCCCTATTAAGTTTGCTATAAAACTTTACTTCGTCAGCAATTGTAATTGATAACTTGTCTACGCTATTTCTTATTGAATTTAGGCGTGAGAGTCCGTTATTAACCTCGGATAATTGATAAGTAAACACTGAGGGTAAATCGTGAGTAGAGATAAAAGATTTGAATGTCCGGATCTGTTTATCGGTAAGACTTCTTTGAGCTGGCAGCTGACTTATAAACGCTTGTCCTTGTGCACTAAGAAAGCCTGCGCTCATTCCGCGCTCTTTTTGCAACTCATGAACAAGTGCACTGTTCACACCTGCCAATTCACTCAACACTTCGACTTTAGCTAAACTTTGGCTAAGTTGAAACTGGTTATACACAATGGAAAGGCCAAAAATAATGCAACCCAAAATGGGCGGTAAGATAACAATAAGCAGTTTATTTTTTATTGTAAGATTTTCGATCCATCGAATTTTCATAAGCGATATCCTTAAACGATCTAATTAGAATATTATGGCTAGAGTGTAGTTAGTCCCTATAACTTACTGAACCATAAAATGACAAAAAGCCCTCAAATTGAGAGCTTTCTTATTCTACATCAAATAAGGCGTGACTTAGGTCAAAGTTTGTATCATTTCTTTTAAGTGAAGCGCTTACGCGTTACCTTTGACTTTCATATTGAGTTCAGCAGCAAAATTAAGCATACGGTTGAGTGGGATCAGCGCACCTTCACGTAAATCGTCATCAACAAAGATTTCATGCTCGCTGGTGTCGATAGCCATTAATGATGACTCGATAGCTTGCAGTCCATTCATCGCCATCCAAGGACAATGTGCACAACTTTTACAGGTTGCTCCGTTGCCACCCGTTGGTGCTTCAATTAATAATTTATCTGGCGCAGCTTGTTGCATCTTATAGAAGATGCCTCTATCAGTCGCCACGATAAATGTGTCATTTTCCATCTGCTGCGCAGATTTGATCAGCTGGCTAGTAGAGCCGACTGCATCGGCGAGTTCAACAACACTGGCTGGTGATTCGGGGTGAACCAAGACAGCAGCATTAGGGTGTAACAGTTTTAATTCGCGTAAAGCTTTCGCTTTAAATTCGTCGTGAACAATACAATCACCTTGCCACATCAGCATTTCAGCACCCGTTTGCTTAGCGATATAGCTGCCTAAGTGGCGATCTGGACCCCAGATGATTTTTTTTCCTTCACTATCGAGATGCTCAACGATCTCCAGTGCAATACTCGATGTAACCACCCAATCAGCACGTGCTTTAACGGCAGCGGAGGTATTGGCATATACAACCACGGTATGGTCTGGATGAGCATCACAGAAATCACTGAAGGTATCGATGGGGCAACCGATATCCAGAGAGCAAGTTGCCTCTAACGTCGGCATGAGTACAGTTTTTTCCGGGCTAAGTATTTTTGAGGTTTCCCCCATAAATTTAACACCCGCAACAATCAAGGTTTTCGCCGGATGATCACGCCCAAACCTAGCCATTTCTAAGGAGTCTGAAACGCAGCCACCCGTTTCTTCTGCTAACGCTTGGATCTCAGGATCGGTATAATAATGAGCCACTAGCACTGCATTTTTTTCGATTAAAAGCAGCTTAATACGGGCCTTGTATTTGCCTTTTTCGATCTCGGATAATGGAAGCGGTTTAGGTGGAAAAGGATACTGAATATCTGCAATTTGTGGGGCTGACTGACTCATCTTTAAACCAAGGCGGATTTCTTATTAGCGAGATTATACGTAAATATGATTGAAAAATTAACTAAAAATGAGCAGTAGCTCGTAAAAAAGAGCGCAAATGCGCTCTTTTAATCAAACCGAAGGGTAAATTAAGGTTATTGCATTGCAAGTAACATCTCTTGAGGTTGCTCAAGATACAGTTTCCATAGATTACAGAAGCGTGCGATTGTGCCGCCATCAATAACACGGTGATCGCCTGACCAACTTACCTGCATGATTTTTCTGGCTTCGACTTCACCATCAGTATTGAACCTGGGTAAGGTTTGCAACTTGCCTAATGCTACAATAGCCACTTCAGGCTTATTGATGATTGGGGTAGCCACGGTCCCACCGAGCGCACCGATATTCGAAATAGAGACACTGCCTTGTTTTAGATCATTTGGACTCACACGACCGCTTCGAGCAGCAGTTGTGAGACGCGTGATCTCTCTGGCTATCTCGAGTATCGACTTATCCTGCACATCTTTAACATTAGGTACCAGCAAACCCACTTTAGAATCGACAGCCATACCTATGTTGTGACTTGAAAGGTAGGTCAACTCGGTACAATCGGCATTCACTCGGCTATTGATCACTGGGAATTGTTTAATCGCTAATGAGAGTGACTTCATAAAGAATGGCATCATGGTAAGCTTAAGCTCATCACTTGAGTACTTCTTCTTCATGCTTTCGCGTAGCAACACAAGCTCAGTGAGGTCAATCTCTTCACAATAGGTAAAATGAGGAATGGTCGACACTGAGTCAGTCATCATTTTGGCCATCACAGCCTGCACGCCACGAATGGGTTCGACTCTATCTTGGCTCTGTGCTGTCGCTTCTTGCGCTACAACAGGCTTACTGACTTGGCTGACATCACTTGCTGAACTGACAAGTTTAACATTAGAGACTTTGCCCGACTGATGAAGCTCGATATCGTCTTTATATACACGACCATTTTTACCAGAGCCTTTCACTGCGGCAATATCGATATCTAGTGCTCTTGCCATGCGTCTTACAGCTGGGCTAGCAAGTGCTTTACCTTGAGCGACAGGTTCACTTGTTGCGCTATCACTTGAACTCAAAGATGCTATATCTACTTTAGTTGATTGAGTTTGTTCCACCTCTTCGGACTCAACTTCAACCGCAAACAATGGCTGATGAACTTTCGCCAACTGCCCCTTACGATAATGTAGTTTGACTATCTTACCCGCCTTAATAGCCGGGATTTGTACCAGAGCTTTATCGGTCATCACGTCTGCGATAGGTTGATCTTCAATGACAATATCACCTTCATTAACGAGCCATTCAACCAGCTCACACTCGACAATACCCTCACCAATATCGGGAAGTAAAAACTCCTCGACTTGCAGATGGCTCACTGCTGTTGTGATGCCTATATCAGCATTTTTTTGCATTGAATTTTTTTCATTGAAATCATGCTCACTTGCTACTGAATCATCAATTTCAATATCATCACTTGCATCTAACTGTGATGAACCATTGATATCAACCGAATATAAAGGAGCATGCACTTTGGCTATCTCGCCCTTCGCATAGTGAAGTTTTTTGATGACACCGCCATGGGGTGCTGGTATTTGGACCAACGCCTTATCTGTCATCACATCGGCAATGGGCTGATCTTCAGTCACTATATCGCCTTCACTCACCAGCCATTCAACGAGCTCACACTCTACAACCCCTTCCCCGATATCGGGAAGAATAAATTCTTTAATCATGCCTGACTCCTAAAAGTTAACCGATGCTTTAATCGCTTCGAATGTCTTCAGCGCGTCAGGCATATATTCTTTCTCATGGATTAAAGGGTATGGTGTATCGAGTCCACAAACTCGGGAAATTGGAGATTCAAGATGAAGGAAACACTCCTCTTGTATCGTTGCTGCAATTTCACCTGCAAAACCACCTGTGAATGGTGCTTCATGGTTTATCAATAAGCGACCGGTTTTTTTCACCGAAGCCGCTACGGTATCCATATCCCAAGGTGCAAGCGTTCTTAAGTCAATGACTTCACATGAGATGCCTTTCTTCGCCGCCATATCAGCAGCATTTTCGATGATCTCCATCTGAGCACCCCAGGCAAGTAAAGTGATATCAGTCCCTTCTGTTACCACTTCAGCTTTACCCAACTCAATCTCATAGTCTTCATCAGGGACTTCACCGACATTGGCACGATACAAGCGTTTTGGTTCAAAGAAAATGACGGGGTTATTGTCACGAATCGAAGCAAGTAACAGTCCCTTTGCTTGATATGCATTACGGGGCACAACGACCTTTAGACCGGCTGTTTGGGTAAAATAAGCCTCTGGGGACTGAGAGTGATAATGCCCCCCTGCTATCCCACCGCCATAAGGCGTTCTAAACGTGACACCACCGACGTTAAACTCATTACCACTGCGATATCTGAATTTTGCCGTTTCGTTGATGATCTGATCGATTGCAGGAAAAATGTAATCGGCAAATTGGATTTCAGCAATAGCAGTCATGCCATTAGAGGCTAAGCCATTAGCGAACCCTGCAATCCCCTGTTCGGTAAGAGGCGTATTGAAACAGCGTTCATTACCAAACTTTTCCAGTAAACCGGACGTCGCACGAAATACACCACCGAAATGCCCCACATCTTCACCAAATAGCACTGACTTGTCATCTGTTTCCAGCGCAGTACTCAGGGCGTCGTTGATGGCTTGTAACATATTAATCTTAGCCACGGCTTAGAGTCTCCCTTTGCTATTTGGATAGGAATCTGGGTATTTCTTGATGTGTTTTTTTAACGACTTTAACTGTTGCTTTAAACGAGGTGTAGGCGTGTCATACACATCTTCAATTAAGGTGTCGAGCATACACAGTGGACGCTTTTCGGCAAGCTTAAGCTCTTTTAGCACTTCTTTACGATATTTATCGTACATTTCAATATCTTGCTTTTCAGTTAACCAACCTTTGTTGATCATCCAAAGCTTGAAACGTTTGACTGGATCATGCTGCTGCCATTTAGCTTCTTCATCTTTTGAGCGATAACCCGATGGGTCATCGGAAGATGAGTGTGCACCGAGGCGATATGTCATTGCTTCGATGAGTACCGGCTTATTATTTTCAACGGCGTAAGCGCGAGCCTGTTGAGTTGCAGCAAGGACCGCAAGCATGTCGTTTCCATCAACACGAATAGTGTGCATGCCATAACCGGGACCACGACTGGCGATACCGTTACCGGCAAACTGCTCAGTCGTCGGAGTAGAAATAGCGTAGCCATTGTTGCGACAGAAAAATATAGTCGGTGAATTCAGCACAGCAGCCATATTTAAGCCTGCATGGAAATCTCCTTCAGATGCAGCACCTTCACCGAAATAACAGATGGCGATATTGCGCTTACCTTGCATCTTAAAACTGTAACCGACACCTGTTGCCTGGGGAATTTGTGTCGCTAGCGGTGATGAAATGGTTTGGTAATTAAGCTCAGCACTGCCGTAATGGATCGGCATCTGTCGGCCTTTACCCAAATCCTCTTCATTACTGAATAATTGATTCATAAACTGTTCAGTAGTGAAACCACGATAGCGAATGGCTGCATGTTCACGATACTGAGCTAAGATAACATCTTCATCGTCTAATGAAGCGGTACTGCCTATGATTGATGCTTCTTCACCGGTGCAGGTCATGTAAAAACTGATCCGGCCCTGTCTTTGTGCCCCAAGCATGCGCTCATCTAGCACACGGGTGAAAACACAAGTATCGTAAATTCGATGAGCGAGTGCTTCATCAATGGCTGGCAGTACTGCTTCTTCGTATACGGTACCGTCTGCTTGCAATACTCTAAGGATGGGGATGTTAACCGATCCCTTATTTAAAAAACTGACGCGGTGGACAGTGTCATTATCGCTTGTTGCGTTGCTCATACTATTCTCTTATCAGCTGAGTGCTTTATTCTGTGTTGATCTCTCTGTCGAGCCGATCAGCATTTGTTGTAATACGCGGGAAGGACATTACGTTAACGTAAACGTGCAAGCAACCGTTCTAAACGGCTTATCAAAAACTAACGATTGCTTAATGCGTATGTTTAGCTTTACAACCCGCTTGGAAAACACGCCAACTAGGCGATGTTATCAGTGCTGGCAGGTTTTAAACATAAAACGGTTCTTTGTCCTACGGGGACTTTGGCATTAGGGAAAACAATAGCCTCGACATCGTGCTCAACCTTGATATCCATGCCTCCCTCTTTTGCTAAAATGTAACCTCTCGGGAATGCGGTGAAGTTCTCAACATCATTGGCAAAGGTAAATTCAAAATCATCGAAGCCTTTATTGATCGCACGGCATACCTGATAAAGGTTAACTTGAGTCTCATCAAATTTATTCAAACCTAGTGGTGCATCGGTAATTAAACGATTTAGCATCTCTTTCAAGGCAATAAATCGAGTCATATCATTTTTGCCGAAGGGTAAGACTTTACCCAACTCGATGGTAAATGCATCGGCTTGATAATTCTTTGAAGAGTAATAACTGAACGTCGTGGTGGGTTCATGATGAAATAACACTGTGTCTATGCCGCAAGCTTCCAGAAACATGATCTGCTCAGCACTGTACTGACGCCCAGGCCGGTATGGGTAGATCGCGAACTTTTCATGTTTAGAGGCACGAATAGCCGTATGAAGATCATAATGGATCCGCTGCATAGGCTTACTTTTAGTGCTGAAAAACGTATCAACATATTGCTCTAATTTCTTAGCGCGGATCCGTTCTGGATTGGTTAACCCTTCGCCAGCCGAGTGGGCACCGTTAAATAGACGATTAAGGTTTTCCTCGATAAAGCGGGTACCATTAATGATGGCTGGCGGATTACCAAATAAGAATAATACTCTTTGTTTTGCAATGATCTTTTCTTGTAAGAGTTCTTTGATCAAGGCATTACAAAGTTCTATCGGCGCGGTTTCATTACCGTGTACAGCACAAGAGAGAACGATATCCTTATGCTCACTCGAACCAGCAGCAATGCTCCTTGGTTCGAACACAATCACACCTGTATCCCATACTTCGACTTGCGTATGTTCACCAATAGAGAAAGTACCACCCTCTTCAAAATACTGTGGGTTGTCTAATGTAAACTTCAAAAAGTCTTGTGACTTGATTAGCGCTTGTAGCACAAAATTCTCCTTAATTATTCTTATTACCTAATGGCACTCTTTCTGGTGCGTATCTGAGTAAGATCCTTTAATTTTTTACGAAAATCTATTAACCAGAATAGTACCACTTAACCTACACGTCAGCTATTTATCAGCTCATCAAATAATATCTTTACGCTTTTTAACTTTCTCTGTTGCATATTATTTTCAGAAAGCTCACAATGAAGACGTCTAGCCATCCAGACGGATATCTAGTAACAATGCATCTGGTAATAGACAAGATTATAAAATTCGTTTTGATAGTAATTTAGTAGTAATAATGAGGTAACTATGGCAATAGCAACATTTGGCGCAGGCTGTTTTTGGGGTGTGGAATATTTTTTTAATCAGATCTCAGGTGTCAAGCAAACTCGTTGCGGCTATATGGGTGGCAATGATGCACTCAAGAGTTACCAAGAGGTTAAAGCTGGTGAAACTGGCCATGCAGAAGTGGTGCAGGTTGAATATGATGAAACGCGAGTATCTTTTGATGCCTTATTGGATATATTTTGGCAGAACCACAATCCAACGACCTTAAATCGTCAAGGTGACGATATAGGCAATCAATATAGAAGTGCAGTTTTTTTTCATAATGAACAACAACAGCTCATTGCAGAACACGCTAAATTACACCTCGCTAACAGTGGTAAGTGGGGAGAAAAACAGATAGTCACTGAGATAGTCCCTGCTCTGGTTTTTAATTGTGCTGAAGAGTACCACCAGAATTATTTACTCAAGAATAATTTACCTAGCTGCCACATAAGCTTTTAATGAAGTACCTAGGATCTAGATCCTAAAACCTAGGCAACTAAGCAACTAAGCAACTAGGTACTTATTCATTTTAGGATAGTATCCTATCTATAATCGATTGAGCCTCATTAATCACTTGCTCAAGATGCTCTTGGCTGATAAAACTTTCGCCGTATATCTTAAACAGTGCTTCAGTACCAGATGGTCGAGCGGCAAACCAAGCATTGTTGGTGACAACTTTTATCCCGCCAATATTAGCCTGATTACCGGGTGCCTTGGTCAACACGCTAAGTATTACCTCGCCAGCAAGAACCTCTGTTCCTAATGTCTCTGAGTTCACTTCTTGCTTAAGCACCTCGGTAAACCTGGCTTTTTTATCTGCTTCTACCGGACTGTCAACACGCTTATAGAAACTCTCACCGTGTAAAGTTACCAGCTCCTGGTATCTTTGAGCCGGACTCTTACCTGTAACAGCCAGTATTTCAGCAGCAAGTAGCGCTAAAATAAATCCGTCTTTATCGGTACACCAAGTCGTACCATCACGGCGTAAAAAGGCGGCGCCAGCGCTCTCTTCGCCACCAAAAGCCAGTGTGGCATTAGCAAGACCATCAACAAACCATTTAAAACCTACCGGCACTTCGCTCATCTGCTTGCCATGTTGCTGGCAGACTTTATCTATCATCGCACTCGATACTAATGTCTTGCCAATAATTAAACTGTCTGACCATTGGGGTCTATGAGTCACTAAATAATCAATGGCGACCGCGAGAAAATGATTAGGATTCATTAAGCCAAAGCCTGGACACACGATCCCATGTCGATCGTAATCGGGATCATTACCGACGCAAAGATCAAATTTATCTTGTTGCTTTAATAGACCCGTCATCGCGTATGGAGAGGAGCAGTCCATTCTAATTTTGCCATCTTTATCAAGAGGCATAAAACTAAAGCTGGGATCGATACTGTTATTCACTAGCGTGATATCCAGTCCATAACGCTCTGCAATGGGTTTCCAATAGTGAATACCAGAGCCTCCTAGTGGGTCTACCCCCATTGAAATTCCGGCATCAGCAATGGCTTTCATATCAACAACAGATGCTAAGTCATCAACATAGGGAGTAATTAAATCTTGAGCATTGACCAATGAAGACTCGATTGCCTGGGCAAACTCAATGCGGTTAACCCCCTGCAGATTGTCTTTGAGATAAGCATTCGCTTTATCTTCAATCAATTTTGTTATCTCACCTTCGGCGGGTCCACCATGAGGAGGATTATATTTAATGCCTCCATCCTGAGGTGGATTATGTGAAGGTGTAACAATCAGACCATCAGCTAGCCCTGTATGACCGTCCTTAGGGGCTTGATTCAACATTATGATGGCGTGTGACACGACTGGTGTAGGGGTGAAACCATCTTCTTTATGAATGATAACGTGAATATCATTGGCCACTAAAACTTCAATAGCACTCACAAATGCCGCTTGAGATAACGCATGTGTATCAATACCCAGAATCAGAGGGCCGCAGATACCAACACTTGTTCTATAGTCGATCACAGCTTGGGTGATAGCCAAGATATGATCTTGATTGAAACTGGCTTTTAACGAGCTTCCACGATGACCTGATGTGCCAAAGCACACTCTCTGTTCATTGATAGATACATCGGGGCTGATGGCAAAGTAATGGCTCATCAACTTGGGAATATTCACCAAATCCTCTTGGTGTGCAATCTGTCCTGCTCGCTCATGAATACTCACACTCGTTTCCTTATATACAAAAATGGTCTACAGATAAAAAAAGCCGAACTCATACAGTGATGATTTCAGCTTAGTCGTATCGTATTACAATTAGTCTAGACGATTACAAATTGTTTGTTATTGTCTCTATTTGGGCTTCTACTGTACCGTACTGTTGTAGGACTTCCGTCAAAATAGTCCTTTTCTTAGCGGTATTATTGTTGGTAGTGACCCAGAAACCACTTGTGCCTATCTCTTTGGGGTTTGCAGACTTGCTTGCTTTAAGCAAAGAGTCTTTTGATGTCGCAAAATAGAGCCTGTCGCGCCCTTGGATCTGCAATACCTGAGAAAACTGTTCTGGCGCTGCACGGTAAACCGCTTCTAAGATAAAGAGGAAACGACCGACGGCGCCTTTCTGCCCTGCTAGCTCATCTTTATTAATACACTCAGATAAATCAGTATTAATGACTACAACGTCTTGAGCTTTAGCTGGCGCTTCAACTGACTCCATACTCGGATGACTGATCGTTTCAGGGGCATAGTGATTAACAGATTCAACATCAAGTCCAAGCAAACGGCGTAGGATATCTGAAGCACTTTCACCAATTCGTTCTGTTTTACCTGCAATATGGCGATACAGCTCTTCATCGACCTCGATATATTTCATGACCTTAATCTTCCTTAAGTGAAATTAATTAATTTACCGTTCGCATTAATCATTTATATAAACCTTCATAAATGGACAGATCCCGATGATTAACGATCTAATGCAAGTGTATGTCATCTATAGCCTTCTAATAAAGTGGCAATAAGCTAAAATTTGCTTAGATCGGCTTTAGAAGCACAAAAGTTTTGATGTTTGCTCAAAAAGCCAGCAAACATTGCTTTGATACCTGAGTATTCTTGTCAAGATATGACCTTTACAGGCACAATTAAGCCACGAGTGACAATATTAAAACGGTTTACGGGACATTCCATGCATTACATCTCTTCTGGCCAAGGATCTGCAGTGATCTTAATTCATGGTCTTTTCGGAAATTTAGATAATTTAAAGGCGCTTGGCAAGAGCCTAGAACTGCAACATCAAGTCATCAGGGTGGATGTACCCAACCATGGACTCAGCCCCCATTGGCAACAGATGGATTACCCACATCTAGCAAGGGCTGTATTAGACCTTATGGATGAGCTGGGTCTACCAGGCGCGCATATCCTAGGTCACTCAATGGGAGGGAAGATAGCGATGGCTACCGCATTAAGTGCTCCCGAAAGAGTATTAAGCTTAATTGCCGCTGATATTGCTCCAGTCAGTTATGACGAAAGACATCAAAAAGTATTCGCAGGTTTAGAAAATATCGACTTAACCCGTCTTTCAAATCGTTCAGAAGCGTTACATCAACTCATTCAAGCAGACATTGATGAAGGGACTGCCCAATTTTTATTAAAAAATCTCAACCGTACTCAACAGGGTTTCACTTGGAAAATGAACCTTAATGGCCTCAAAGAATGCTATGCAGATCTGATCGGTTGGCATAACAATTTGGCTACGGACGCATACTTACAGTATAAAAAACCGACCTTGTTCATTCGTGGAGGCGACTCTGATTACGTCACAGCAGAACACCGTGAAGCCATATTAAAACAATTTCCTCGTGTACAAGCGAAGACGATTGAGGGAGCTGGCCATTGGCTACACGCTCAAAAGCCAACTATTTTCAATCGAATTGTCTGTGATTTTATCAATAAACATAATAAGTAAATCTGCATGTTTAACTTTGAACTTTATAGCGGACATAGTTTAACTATGCTATATTCTCGCCTCTTTTTGGCCTGAGGAAGCGATTTATGTTATCTCAGTATATGGAACAAATTGAAGCAGTAGGTTTAAACCTATTCTTTGCAGCGGTTTTTTTCTTTATCGGTATGGCTATTCATGACGTGCTAAAGCAGGGCAAAGTCCCTAAATTGGGCCGCTATATCGTTTGGTTAGTATTATTCCTCGGTTGTGCCGGGTTTATAGCAAAAGGTGTAATACAGATGTCCTGGGAAGGTACAGGCATAGGTTAAAGACAGATCCAATGGCAAAAGAAACTTCAGACAGAACCACAATCGATCTATTCGCAACAGAAAAGCGTCGCGGTCGTCCTCGTAGTAACCCACTACCTAGAGATCAGCAGCTCAAAATTAATAAGCGAAATCAGATCCAACGCGATAAAGCGAATGGATTAAAACGAATAGAGTTAAAGGTGTCACAAGATTTGTATGACGCCTTGAATGAAAAAGCTTTGGCCAGTAATATCAGCCGCAGCCAATTAATCGAATTAATATTGCAAAAGCAGGTTTCGGCCTAACGCTTTTGTTGACGATAACATTACAGCGAATTAGATAAAGGAAAGACAATGGCAACTGTAGGTCTTTTTTTCGGTAGCGATACAGGTAACACTGAAGCCGTAGCCAAAATGATCCAGAAGAAACTGGGTAAGAAAATGGTTGAGGTGAAAGACATTGCCAAGAGTACCAAAGAGCAGATTCAAGAATATGATCTGCTCATTTTCGGGATCCCAACTTGGTATTACGGTGAAGCTCAATGTGATTGGGATGATTTCTTCCCAGATCTCGAGCAGATTAACTTCGAAGATAAATTGATAGCCATCTTCGGATGTGGTGATCAAGAAGATTATGCTGAATACTTCCTTGATGCCATGGGTATGGTCAACGAAATCGTTGAAGGCCGTGGTGGTATCGTTATTGGTCACTGGCCAGTCGAAAGTTACGATTTCGAAGCGTCTAAAGGCCTGACAGAAGATGAGAAACACTTCGTTGGTCTTGGTATTGATGAAGACAGACAACCTGAATTAACTGAAGAGCGTGTTGACGCTTGGGTTAAACAGATTTATGAAGAGATGTGTCTTGCTGAATTAGGCGATTAATTCTTCTGATTTATGCAAAAGCGGCGACTAGCAATAGCGCCGCTTTTTAATGTCTGGAACATTTATGTCGCTCTTTTTATAAAGAGTACAAGGACGGTCGTTAATGTTCCCGACATTCAAACGACATTTCCTCCATCCGTGGAGGTCATTAAAAACTGACCTAGTGTCTGGACACAGACATGTCCTTCTTATTGTATAGAGTACTGGGATGAGCGTTAATTTCATGCCATGAAGTCTTGATATCTTTCTGCTGTATACTATCGACATCTCCCCTTAGTTAGGGCTCTTACCTGAAATTAGCAGGTACCTTCATTCTTTAACTACGTGAGCTTTCTTTATGACTTTCCCAACTTCTCAATCAGGCTCTCAACAAAAGCAGCAACCTAGCTCGCACTGGGACATATTTTGTACTGTTATCGATAATTACGGTGATATTGGTGTCACATGGCGTCTGGCTAAACAGCTTGCTGACGATTTCAATATCGAGGTTAACCTTTGGGTCGATGACTTACACAGCTTCTCTCATATCTTGCCTAAGCTATGCCCTCAAACTCCAGTGCAATGCCACCAAGGTGTGACGATTATCCATTGGACTCACCCACTACCAATAAACTGGCAGCCTGGTCTGGTACTTATCGAAGCATTCGCCTGTGAATTACCCCAAGCGATTTTAAGCCAGCTAGAACAGATTAACACACCGCCAACTTGGATTAACTTAGAGTACTTAAGTGCAGAATCTTGGATAGATGATTGTCATGGTTTACCGTCTCTACAGAGTAATGCCATTGCAAAACATTTTTTCTTTCCAGGCTTCTCACCCAAAAGTGGTGGACTACTCTGCGAACATCATTTATTAGCAGAGGTAACCCAATGGCAAGCATCAGCAGAAAACCGCGAAAACCTGTTAGCCTCATTGTCAATCGAGGGGGTAAAACAGGATGATACGCTCATTAGCGTCTTCAGTTATGAGTCCCCCGCCCTACAGAGCTTGTGCCAACTATGGCAACAATCAATTAAGCCCGTTCATGCATTGATCCCTATGGGTAGAAGCTTAAATAGCCTGAGTGCATTACTGCCAATAGATAGCTTAGCGCCAGGGATGACATTTACGCTTGGTGCATTAACCATACATATCTTGCCGATGACAGATCAAGATACCTATGACCGCTTACTTTGGAGCTGTGATTTTAATATTGTCCGCGGCGAAGACTCATTTATCAGAGCACAATGGGCAATGCGGCCCTTTATCTGGCATATTTATGCGCAAGAAAATGATATCCATTTGGATAAGCTCAGTGCATTTACACAACGCTATTGCAAGCATCTAGAGCAACAGACAGCGAAAACCTGGACCGCGCTGAATGTCGCTTTTAATCAAGATGATGCAGAATCAACCGCTTCAAAATGGCAGGAAATGGATTATTCAGCTACAGAAATGCAGTCGCATATAAAAAACTGGCCAGTAGACGCAATTAATGACGCAGATTTGGCCACACGACTAGTGCAATTTGTCAAAAAAGGCTAGTATTCTGCGCTGAAACAAATTGTCTGTGAATATTAGGAATTGAATAAATGAAAACAGCTCAGGAAATCCGCGTCGGAAATGTGATCATGGTGGGTAAAGATCCTATGGTCGTTTTAAAAACTGATTTTCACAATTCAGGACGCGGCTCTGCAGTCGTTAAGATGAAGATAAAGAACCTACTTACTGGCTCAGGCACTGAAACTGCATTTAAGGCCGAAGATAAGATTGAAGATATCATCTTAGATCGTTTAGATTGTACCTACTCTTACTATGCTGATCCTATGTATGTATTCATGGATGAAGAGTTCAACCCATACGATGTTGAAGCCGAAAATGTCGGCGATGCACTTAACTATATCGTTGACGGTATGGAAGATATCGTTCAGGTTACTTTCTATGAAGGTAAAGCTATCTCTGTTGAGCTGCCAACAACGGTTGCTCGTGAAGTGGGTTACACAGAGCCATCGGCTCGCGGTGACACTTCAGGTAAAGTCATGAAGCCTGCCACTCTTTTGGGTACCGAGTTCACACTTACCGTTGCAGATTTCGTTAAAACGGGCGATTTTATCGAGATTGATACTCGTACACACGAATTCAAGAAACGCGTATAGCCTCTCATTCTACTTTGTAAAAAATGTATGTATGAATAAGTGAGCTCAATATGTGATTAAAGCCAGCATTTCAATGCTGGCTTTTTTATTGCCCCAATAATCGCCGCAGCATATAGCACCACAAAATTAGCAACAAGAAGAATTAAACACTAACAAGGTATAGTTTAATGTTAACGATTGAATTTTATCACTGCATCTGTTTTGTCTATTTTCCCCATTTAAGACTGAAATGACTTCTCAACTTCCCCTTAATTAGTTATTGTCCATAGACTTTATGCGGTTTTCGTTTTTCACACTGCTATTACGAAATTTAGAGGTTAGAGAGTGCGACCAATAATCAAGTCAAATAAGCTAGATAGTGTCTGTTATGACATCAGAGGCCCGGTACACAAGGAAGCACGACGCCTTGAAGATGAAGGCCATCGTATCCTAAAGCTCAATATTGGCAATCCCGCACCGTTTGGTTTTGAAGCACCAGAAGAGATTGTTCGAGATGTGATCCTCAATTTACCGAGCGCTCAAGGCTACTGCGAGTCTAAAGGACTTTTCTCTGCCCGTAAGGCCATAGTGCAGCATTATCAATCACAAGGGATTTTTGGTGTCGATATAGAAGACATCTACATAGGTAATGGTGTTTCAGAACTGATTGTCATGGCAATGCAAGGCCTACTAAATGCGGGTGATGAAGTATTAATCCCCTCACCTGATTACCCATTATGGACTGCGGCGGTTCATCTCTCTGGTGGCCATGCGCAACACTACCGTTGTGATGAAGAAGCTGACTGGTTTCCGGATCTGGATGATATCAGATCTAAAATAACCCCAAGAACTCGCGGATTGGTGCTGATAAACCCTAACAACCCTACGGGGGCGGTTTATTCAAAAGAGCTATTAATTGAAGCCGTCGAATTGTGTAGACAACACGATCTGATCTTGTTCGCCGATGAGATATACGACAAAATTCTCTATGACGAAGCCCAGCATATCCCTGCAGCAAGCTTATCTGATGACATTCTCACCGTAACCTTCAATGGTTTATCCAAGTCATACCGTGCAGCTGGCTTTAGGGTAGGTTGGATGATGTTATCAGGGAACTTAAAAGCGGCTAAAAGTTACATTGAAGGCCTAGATATGCTCGCATCGATGCGCTTATGCTCGAATGTGCCAAATCAGCATGCCATTCAAACGGCATTAGGCGGTTATCAAAGCATCAATGAATTACTCATTGATGATGGCCGCTTAAAGGTTCAACGTGATACCTGTGTCGAGCTGCTCAATCAGATCCCTGGCATCAGTGTTAAATGCCCTAAAGGGGCCATGTATGCGTTTCCTAAGCTAGATGCCAAGAAGTTTAACATTCGGGATGATGAACGCTTGGTATTAGACCTGCTCAAAGAGAAGAAAATCTTACTTGTTCATGGCACGGCATTTAACTGGCCAGAACCGGATCATTTACGGGTGGTTTTTTTGCCTCATAAAGAAGATCTCGAAAAAGCGTTAATCGAGTTCGGTGAATTTATGGATGGTTATCGCCAGTAAAATTTAAACGTTAATTGACTAAAAAAGCAACCGTCGTGGTTGCTTTGTCTTTTCTAACTGCCTGCTTGTGCTAATGTAAGCTGATGTCGGCAATAGAATAAGTGGTTAATATTTAATGAGTCATCTCTTCGCTCACCTAGCTCGCATGAAATTAATTCAACGCTGGCCATTAATGTACAATGTCCGCAGTGAAAATGTGCAAGAACATTCCTTACAAGTCGCTATGGTTGCGCACAGCCTAGCCATCATCAGTAATCGGAAATTTGGTACATCACTTTCACCAGACAGAGCCGCGACAGTCGCTATTTTTCACGATGCCAGTGAGATAATTACTGGTGATCTACCGACACCGGTAAAGTACTTCAATAAAGAGATAGAAGCTGAATACAAAAAAATTGAAGCCATTGCCGAACAAAGACTACTTGAGATGGTGCCTGATGAGTTTAAGCAAGACTATCAAAGCTTGTTAGTCAGCGAGCATTCCGACATGACTTATAAAGCCCTAGTTAAATCGGCTGATACTATTTGTGCCTATTTAAAATGTCTCGAGGAACACGGCGCGGGTAACAGTGAGTTTAATACTGCTAGAAAACGTTTAGAGCTAGCCTTACATGAAAACCCCGATCCAGCAGTGAATTACTTTATTGAATGTTACGTCCCCAGCTTCAAGTTAAACCTAGATGATATTAACCAGCTGCTCTAATTTTTGACAGTCTTAATAAGACTAAGGACTACAATGACTGATCCACTATGGCATGCTAGGCGCTTAACAGAAGACAAAAAACGTAGAAATGATCACCGTAGCCCGTATCAGAGAGATAGGGCTAGAATTTTACATTCCGCCGCCTTCAGACGTTTACAAGCAAAAACTCAGGTCTTAGGGGTGGGGATGAATGACTTTTACCGCACCCGTTTAACCCATTCATTAGAAGTATCCCAAATCGGCACTGGCATTCGAGCTCAACTTAAACAGAAACAGCCTCAGCTCGATCACTTGTTTGACTCTATGAGTTTAATAGAGTCAATTTGTTTGGCCCATGACATAGGCCACCCCCCGTTTGGCCACGGAGGTGAAGTCGCGCTTAACTATATGATGCGCAACCACGGCGGTTTTGAAGGTAATGGACAAACGTTTAGGATTTTGACGGGTCTTGAACCCTATACCGAATTTTTTGGTATGAATCTTTGTCGAAGAACCTTGCTGGGGATTCTAAAATATCCAGGCCTACACTCACAGCTTTACCAAGCCTCAAACACAGCAGAAGTTCAAAATATTAGGCAACTTAAGCCATCACAATGGCCACCAGTAAAAGGGATCTTTGATGATGACATCGAGATATTAGATTGGGTATTGCAGCCGCTATCCCTTGCTGATAAAAAGCGTTTTCTGTCTTTTCATGCCATTGATGGTCAGCAACACAAACGAACCAAGTATAAATCTTTAGATTGCTCAATTATGGAGCTTGCCGATGATATTGCTTATGCCGTTCACGACTTAGAAGACGCCATTGTCATGGGTATAGTCAACCCTGTGCAGTGGCAAACAGATGTTGCAGATAAACTTGTGAACAGCAAAGATAATTGGATACGTGATGAGTTTTGTTCTATCGGCACTAAATTATTTTCTAACAAACACCACCTTAGAAAAGATGCGATAGGCACATTAGTCAATGGGTTTGTCACAGCCATAGACATTCAACAAGATACCGAATTTGAAGAAGAGTTATTGAGGTACAACGCGGGATTAGATGACAACTTTTCTGCGGCGCTAGAGGTCCTAAAGCAGTTCGTGTTCAAATATGTGATTAGAAAGCCTGAGATTCAAATGTTGGAATATAAAGGACAACAAATAGTCATGGAGCTGTTCGAAGCCTTTGAATCTGATCCTGAGCGCCTACTGCCCAACAATACCCAGGAACGCTGGCGTGACAGTCGTGAAAAAGGCTTAAACAGCCATAGGATCATATCTGATTATATTTCAGGAATGACAGATGAGTTTGCCGCAAGGTTACATCAGCACCTATTTAGCCCTAACGCTGGCTCAATGATAGAGTTTAACAAAGAGCTTTGATAAATTGGTTAACAGTTGGGCTTGTTTAGTGCTCTACTCTCTCTAAGAGACTCACCTTTTAGGGTTTGATAGTCATAGATATATTGCCTAGCGATTGGCTACTAATAACGCTTTTACTTTATTGGTTAACTCTACGATACTCAGAGGCTTCTCGAAGATTGCATCGGCACCTAAGGTCTCTGCTAGCATCAAATAATTATTACCACCGACCCGCCCTCCACCTGACATTGCAATAATGGGCAATTGAGGTTTTTCTTGCTTAAGGCGGGTTATAATTTCTATCCCCTCAACATCTGGCATCACCATATCTGTGATAACCAGATCAACAGAACGAGATTCAATTAAGTTAAATATCTGGCTCGATTCATTACATAAGCTAATTTGTTCACCATCAAGTAAGAGTGAAATTGAATCCTTTAATGCTTCACAAAAATCTTCGTCATCATCAATAATAAGGATATTTGACATTGGCTTCTCCGATTAATCAAGCATAAGCAATGACTTGAGGTAGGTTTATGGAAAATGTGCTACCTCTACCTTCCTCACTTCTACAGGCAATAGAGCCTGCATGGTCTTCAATAATCCCATAGCAGATAGAAAGTCCAAGCCCAGTACCTCTCCCTACTGGCTTAGTGGTAAAAAACGGCTGAAATATTTTATTTTTCAAATCCATAGGGATCCCATTTCCAGTATCAGATATTTCAATAACAATACGTTCTGCACGCGTAAATACGCTTATTGAGATCACTTTATGGAACAGATGTGACTCATCCAATGAGGTTAATTCTACGATGGCATCTTTCGCATTATTGAGTATATTGGTGAACACTTGCAGCAGCTGAATCTGGTTGCATAAAATCAGCTGTTCTTCGGCCTTAATGCTGATATCTAACGCTATAGAGTGAAGCTTTAGTTCTGGGCTAATAAGGATCAAAGATTGATCGATTAACCAATCGACCGCTACCGTCTCTTTTTCATCATTATTATCGCGACTAAACATCTTCAGGTGAGTAATTATTTTGCTGATCCGTTCAATCTGAATTAAGTTTTTTCTCAACATGGTGTTAACTTTCGTTGAGTTATCCTGCAGTAAAAGCAGCATGCTGTCGGTGTACAGTCTAATTACACCTAAGGGCTGATTGATTTCATGAGCGATACCCGCAGACATTTCACCTATTGAAGATAACTTAGCCGATTGCTCTAGGTGTTGATTCGACTTGGTCAATTCTTCATGCATAGACTGCAACTCAAGATTACGTTGGCTGAGTTCATACTGAGTCTTAAGTACTCGTCCATTGGCACGTTTCAAATCTGTATATAAAATTTCAATGGCCGATTTCTTTTCAGCTTCTGTTTCACGTGCACTATCGACTGTTCGCATCATAGCCAAAAATTGCTTTGCGAGTTGACCTACCTCATCTTTAGATTGGATCAGACTGAGTTTTTCCAGTTGTTTTTTGTAAAGGTCCTCTTGGTCTTGGTCTTGGTCTTGGTCTTGGTCTTGGTCTTTAGATTCTTCAATCACATAACGGCTAATCACTTCATCGCTAATCATTTTTATTTCATTAATTGGAAAGATAAGTTGCCTAGCGACTATTGAATGAATGCCATAAATAAGTATAAGGGTAAATAAAACTTCAAATAGAAAAATGATAGAGAAGATTAACTTTATACGATCATTTTCTTTTAGCAATGATGCCACCAGCTCTGACTTACCATAGAGTGCTCCCTCTGAAAACTCCCTGATCTGATTAGAGGAAATCATAATGTTGCGCTGAAAAGAAAGACTCGAGTCTCCTAATTGCTTGCTAAACGATAATCCTATGACCTGAACCAATTGCTCTCTCATTAACTCTAGGACAGGTTCAATCTCCTCAGATAAAGACTCATCGTTAATAAAATTATGCCTTTGAGCGATTTGTTTGAATTCAACCAAAGAGGACTGAAAATCTTCAGCTTTTGCTAACAAGAAAGCATCATAATCATGGTTTTCAAAAATCAATAGTTGACTCAATCCTTCATTGACATGAGATAGGTTACTTTCTAGCTTAAATAGAATATTTTTCTGCACGATCACATCAACAATGAGTGAATTTCTAATTCTTAGCTCATTAATAAATATATAGACACTTAAGGCAATAATTAAAACGCTTGTGATATAAACTGCGCTGGGTAAAGCGTATTTTTTTGCTATAGGTAAATCAGCCAAGCTGTAACGTTTTATAAATTTACGCATCTGATTTCCTAAGTCATCTGACATCAAAGACTTGGACTCTATGATTTGCCGTATCCGCAACATAGAGTAAGCCATTTAAGCCTATGGTTATGCCATGTATATTGCCAAACTCCCCAGGAGACCTCCCGCTTTTACCAAACATATATAGAAATTCACCACGACTATTAAATTTCTGAATTCTATTGTTGCCAATCTCTGCAACATAAACATTGTCATATTGATCTATCGCGATACCACTGGGTTTTCTAAATTGGCCAGCTTCATTACCCTCACTTCCCCAAAGAAATATGAAATCACCATATTGATCAAATACCTGAACTCTATGATTACCAAGATCAGCGACATAGAGTAATCCTTTACTATTATGCTTAACCGCCTCTGGTCGCTTCAATTGGCCTGGCTCAAAGCCTTTATTGGCAAAGGTGTATTTAAAGTGCCCTTCTTTATTAAAAACGCTGATCCGACTGTTTCCTGCTTCGGGAACGTACAAAAGACCATTCTGATGAAATGTCATAAATTCTGTTTCTTGGGTTTTTCCTTCAGCATTGCCATAGCCACTGTAGGTTAATAGGAGTTGATGTGCTGCTGAATACTTATTAATGAGACCAGTGAGGTAATCCGCTACGTGGATATTGCCATCTTCATCTATGGCAATACCTTCTGGTTTTCGTAAGCTCTCGCTGGTTTTAGAGTGACCAAAAGAGGAGATATACGTACCGTCCGGTTTGAACTTCTGTACATTGGCATTAAGTGCATCGGTTATATAGAGATCACCATATTGATCGACTGCAAAGTCTTCTATATATCGAAATTGACCAGCCGAAGAACCTTCATCACCAAAGGTAAAGAGTAATTCGACATTTCTCTCTCCTCCAGTACAAGCGGATTGACTGAGTAGCAAGACCAACAAAATATGGCAATTGAGATTCTGGTACGAGAGTCGGCATACAGGCATGAGTTCTTCCATGATTATTTATCATCCTTTAAAAATCATAGTACAAATCCGGGGCATGCGACGTTGATCAAAAAAAATGCCAGACAAATAAATGTCTAGCATAAGTAATAGTAATTCAGTGCTCTAATTAATTTAATAAGTTTGGAAACAGGCCTTTAAATCCAGCAACAATAACTTCAATCCCTATCGATAACATGAGCAGTCCCATCAAGCGGGTGATCACGTTAATGCCGGTCTTGCCGAGTACTTTGAAAATTATCGGTGCAGATCTGAATAATAAAAAGCTGATGACCCCAAATAAAATCACGGTGAGAGACATTCCGACATGATTAATAAAGGTGTCATTCTCAGCTGCAGATACGATCACAGAGCTAATTGCACCCGGTCCAGCCATTAACGGCAGTGCCAATGGCACAACAGCAACAGATTCCATCCCTGATGCCTCTCTGTCTTCCTCTTTGTTACGCTTAACCTCACCTAATTTACCTTGAAGCATAGACATGGCTATGATGGCGATAAGTGATCCACCGGCAATTCTAAAGGCCGATAGTGAAATACTAAACATATTCAAAATATGTTGACCCGCAAAAATCGTCACTAATAAGATAACCACGACGGCAAAGTTAGCGACTTTACCCGTTTGATTACGGTCAAACTCAGTTTGGTGACTGGTTAAACTCACAAAAACAGGTAGTAAGCCAATTGGGTTTATGATTGCAACTAACCCTAAGAAAAACTTAACATAAAGAGTGAAATCCAATTACATATCCTCGAGATCGAAATAGTATGATTAACATATAGTGCTTAGACACAGATGTCATAGGCTTTGTATAAAGATCGCTACTTTACCTGATGATTTCATCGGGTAAAAATGAGTTTTTTTATAAATATGCCCTAGTTCGCATAAGTTTTTTTATCTCATTCACACTGAATGTTCATCAAACACTCAAACAAGTCGTTAACAATGTAATTTAATTACAGATGACGACGAATTTGTGCTAAAGATCACAGTTAATAAGCGGGTTTAGGTGTAATTTTTCTCCAAGGAGAGAATTTAGCCAAAACGATTTTTGCTAAATTTTTTCAAGGAACTCAATATGACCGTTACTAATGAACAAGAACTAGACCTTCTTGTACAACGAGTCGCAGATGCGCAGGCTCAATTTTCTGAATTTAGTCAGGAGCAAGTAGATAAAATCTTCAGAGCTGCGGCACTCGCAGCCGCTGATGCACGAATTGTTTTAGCCAAAATGGCAGCATCCGAAACAGGTATGGGCGTCGTTGAAGATAAAGTGATCAAGAATCATTTTGCATCTGAGTATATCTACAACAAATACAAAGACGACAAAACCTGTGGGATCATCAATGAAGACCCCACGTTTGGTACTATTACGATAGCTGAGCCTGTCGGGATAATCTGTGGCATCGTACCAACCACAAACCCAACATCCACCGCGATATTCAAAGCATTAATCAGTCTTAAAACTCGAAATGGTATTATCTTCTCTCCACATCCTAGGGCAAAAGAGTCTACGACCACTGCAGCCAGAATTGTATTAGAAGCAGCCATTAAAGCCGGAGCACCGAAAGATATCATTGGCTGGATCGATCAGCCCAGTGTTGCGTTGTCAAATCAGTTGATGAAGCATGACAAGATTAACCTTATCTTAGCTACCGGCGGACCGGGAATGGTAAAGGCAGCCTACTCCTCTGGAAAGCCAGCCATTGGTGTGGGTGCGGGTAATACACCTATCGTGATTGATGAGACAGCCGATATTAAACGTGCCGTTAGCTCAATTCTTATGTCCAAAACATTCGACAACGGTGTCGTCTGCGCATCTGAGCAAGCTGTTATCGTTGTTGACGAAATCTATGACACAGTTAAAGAGCGTTTCATCTCGCATGGCGGCTACATATTAAGTGCCGATGAAGCTGCCGCAATGCAGAATGTGATCTTAAAAAATGGCGGTTTAAATGCTGATATTGTCGGTCAAAGTGCTGTCACTATTGCCGCAATGGCTGGTATCGAAGTGCCACGCCGGACCAAGGTGCTCATCGGCGAAGCCAGTGATATATCGGATGCTGAAGCCTTTGCTCATGAAAAACTCTCACCTTTGTTAGGTATGTACCGTGCCAGTGACTTCGCCCAGGCAATGGATAAAGCCGAAGCTCTGGTTACTTTGGGCGGCATTGGTCATACATCCGGCCTTTATACCGATCAAGACACACAGACTGACCGAATAAAAGCATTCGGCTTCAGAATGAAAACAGCACGTATATTGATCAACACCCCAGCTTCACAGGGTGGGATTGGCGACTTGTACAACTTTAAGCTCGCTCCCTCTTTAACTTTAGGTTGCGGCTCTTGGGGGGGGAACTCTATTTCTGAAAATGTTGGACCAAGTCATCTTATCAATAAGAAAATGGTCGCTAAGAGAGCTGAGAATATGTTGTGGCATAAACTTCCATCGTCTATCTATTTCCGCCGCGGTTGCCTACCTATCGCACTTGAAGAGCTCAGTGATAAAAAACGAGCGCTGATCGTTACTGATAAATATCTGTTTAACAATGGTTATTGTGATGAAACAATTAGTATTCTTAAAGCACAGGGATTAGAAACTGAAGTATTTTACGAAGTCGAAGCCGATCCCACACTGGCCATTGTTAACCAAGGTGCCAAAATGGCGCAAAGTTTTCAACCTGATGTGATCATCGCACTTGGCGGTGGCTCCCCGATGGATGCAGCAAAAATCATCTGGGTCATGTATGAACATCCTGATGTAGATTTTGCCGATCTAGCGCTTAGATTTATGGACATTCGTAAACGTATCTATAAATTTCCTAAGCTAGGGGTAAAAGCACAAATGGTGGCCATTCCGACCACTTCCGGTACAGGCTCAGAAGTCACACCTTTTGCTGTTGTGACTGATGAAAAAACAGGAATGAAATATCCCATTGCCGATTATCAACTCACCCCCAACATGGCCATTGTTGATCCAAATCTAGTGATGAATATGCCAAAATCGTTAACGGCATTTGGCGGTATTGATGCTATCACTCACGCCTTAGAAGCTTATGTCAGTATCATGGCGAATGAATACAGTGATGGCCAGGCGCTACAGGCATTAGATCTTCTGTTTAAGCATTTACCTGATGCCTATACACAAGGTGCTGATGCCCCTGTTGCCCGTGAAAAGGTACACAACGGTTCAACGATTGCAGGAATCGCGTTTGCTAATGCTTTCTTGGGTGTGTGTCATTCGATGGCGCATAAGTTGGGTGCTGAATTTCACCTTGCACATGGCTTAGCTAATGCACTGCTTATCAGCAATGTCATACGCTTCAATGCGACAGATATGCCGACGAAACAGGCTGCATTTAGTCAGTATGATCGCCCTAAGGCCCTATGTCGTTATGCAAAAATTGCCGACTACCTCAATTTAAATGGAACCAGTGATGAAGAGAAAGTTGAAGCTTTGCTTGAAAAAATCGATCAGCTCAAGAAGACGATTGGCATTCCGGCTTCAATCCAAGAAGCAGGAGTCAATGAAGCAGACTTCTTAGCGAAAGTAGATGAACTCGCCGAAGATGCGTTCGATGACCAATGTACCGGTGCCAACCCTAGGTATCCACTGATTGCCGAGCTTAAACAGGTGTTGTTAGATAGTTTCTATGGCAGAAACTACTCAGATAATTAAATAACTCTTTAATAACAGCAAAACAAAAAGCCAGTTGAAGTCTTATGCTTCAACTGGCTTTTATTCTTATACCCATTGGTATTATCTACACCGACATATCGTTAACCTTATTGCAGTTTTCTACAGGCTCTCCGCCTTTTTCTGGATCCGATATGCGTGTAATAAAGGTTCGGTATAACCTGATGGTTGATCTTTGCCTTTAAAAATTAAATCGCAAGCTGCTTTAAATGCAATCCCCTCAAATGAAGGTCCCATATTGCTATAACTTGTATCGTGTGCATTTTGGCTATCAACCACCTTCGCCATACGCTTTAATGATTCCATCACCTGCTCAGTCGTACAAACCCCATGGATTAACCAGTTACAGATATATTGCGATGATATTCTCAAAGTTGCTCTGTCTTCCATCAAGCCAATATTGTTGATATCAGGTACTTTAGAGCAGCCAACCCCACTGTCAATCCAACGGACGACATAGCCCAAGATTCCTTGAGCATTATTATCGAGATCACGCTGGACTTGCTCATCAGTTAAATCACCAGTCAATAGCGGGATTGAAAGAATATCATCCAGCTTTGCATGGGCTCGACTCAGTAACTCTTGCTGTTTTTGAGCCACATTAAGTTGATGGTAATGTGTTGAGTGTAAAACGGCACCATTAGGAGAAGGAACCCAGGCAGTATTAGCCCCTGACTTTGGATGGCCTATTTTTTGCTCAAGCATGGCAGCCATCTCATCGGGCATAGCCCACATCCCTTTACCGATCTGGGCGCGTCCCGGTAAACCACACGCTAAGCCAACATCTACGTTCCAATCTTCATACGCTTTTATCCAGGCTTGTTGCTTCATCTCAGATTTAGGCACGAACGCACCCGCTAACATAGAGGTATGTAGCTCATCACCGGTTCTATCTAGAAAGCCAGTATTAATGAATACCACTCTATTTTTAGCGACTCGAATACATTCTTTTAAGTTAACTGTCGTTCTACGCTCTTCATCCATGATCCCCAGCTTGATAGTATCTCTAGAAAGGCTAAAAGCATCTTCTATTCGGCTAAATAGCTCAACGGTAAACGCTACCTCTTCTGGACCATGCATTTTAGGTTTCACGATATTGATCGATCCAGCTCGGCTATTTGTACGATTATTCTTGTTGCCTTTAAGATCATGAATCGCAGCCAATACCGTCACCATGCCGTCCAAGATACCTTCTGGGATCTCACTGCCATCTTTATCCAGTATGGCTTCATTTGTCATTAAATGACCCACATTGCGCACAAACAATAAGCTGCGACCGGGTAAAGACATTTCCCTGCCCTCGGCGGAAAGATATCGGCGATCATCGTTCAGTGTTCGGGTGATTGACTTGCCCCCTTTTGAAATGGTTGCAGTCAAGTCTCCCTTCATTAAACCAAGCCAGTTGCGGTACACTTCGCATTTATCTTCTGCATCAACTGCAGCCACTGAATCCTCACAGTCCATAATGGTCGTGACGGCAGCTTCCACAAGCAAGTCTTTAACTCCAGCTGGATCAGTCTTGCCTATGGAGTGTTTTCTGTCTATTTGGATCTCGACATGAAGGCCATTGTTTTTCAATAAAATCGAGCTGGGCGATTGTTCACAGCCAATATAACCAACAAATTTATCACTCTGCTGTAGCTGAGTATCTGTACCGTCATTGAGTGTCACAAGCAGTGATTGATCAGATACTTGATAATGAGCCACTTCACTGTGGCTACCAATAACTAAAGGCGCAAGCTGATCCAGATGCCTTTTGGCAAAGGCAACCACCTTGCTGCCACGAATAGGGTTAAAGCAGGTGCCAATCTCAGCACCACCATCTTCACTGATGGCATTGGTACCATAAAGTGCATCATAAAGGCTGCCCCAACGTGCGTTAGCGGCATTTAAGGCAAAACGGGCATTTTTTACTGGAACAACCAGCTGTGGCCCCGCTTGCTCGGCAATTTCGGCATCAACATTTTCGGTTTCAATCTTAAATGGCGCGCCTTCAGGCACCAAATAACCTATCTGTTCAAGAAACTGACGATAAGCCTTTGGTTCGTGCTCAGGGTGAGAAAGATGCCAATCGTCTATTGTTTGTTGTAACGTCTCACGTTTTTCAAGCAAAGCTCTATTTTTGGGGATCAGATCATCCATGATAGATTCAAGTTTGCCCCAAAACTTGTCTGATGATATCCCTGTACCAGGAATAATCTGCTCGTTGATCAATTGAAACAGAGACGACGCAACCTGTAAATTGCCAACCTGAATTCGTGATGTCATAGTTATTCCTTTAGATAGATATCTGTAACAAGATTGATTTTGCCTGCCGCTAATTGTTACTTCAAAACTTTCACCAACGCATGCTGGATCATCCATTGGTATTAACATTTACGATATAGAGGCCTCTGTGAGTTTATCTAGCCTTTTTGTATATCACTAATTTATCGTAGTTATAACTATCATTCACCGAAGTTATACCAATGCTCAAGTTCAAGCTTGAGATTACTCAATACACTGAGATCATTAAAATCTATCAATAATTTTGGCCGTTTCAGTGATTAATTCACGCATCCATCTGTGAGCAGGATTATGTTGCAATAGAGGACTCCACGCCATGGTCAGCTCAATAGGCGGAATATCAAAGGGCGGCGTCACAATACTCACTCGGGTATTATCTTGTTGCAACCGAGCCATTTTAGTCGGCACGGTTGCGATTAAGTCTTGTCTCTCTGCCAAAGAGCTCGCGGCTTGATAATTACGGGTAAACACAGTGATCCGACGCTTAGCATCTAACCTGGCTAAGGCTTCATCAACCCAACCTAGGCGCTGAACATCATCTGGATCCATCCCGACACCCACTCCCATGCCAGTTTTACTCACCCAGACATGATGAGATTCGAGGTAGGAGTCTAAGTTAAAGTCTTTCAATACCGGGTGGGTTCGATTTATCAAGCAACTAAACGTATCTCGCCATAACACTTTTTGATGAAATGACTGCGGAATATTATCGAAGCGGTTAATTGCCATATCGACTCTTCCTTGTTCCACATCAGAGAAGTTTACGTCGCTAGGCGTCATGATATCTAAAATGACTTTAGGCGCTTCATTTCTTAATCTAGCTATTAGTAGTGGAATTAATGTGGATTCGGCATAGTCTGATGCCATCATACGAAACACCTGCTCACTCTCGAGCGCATTAAACTCCGCTTTTGGCTGTACCGCCTTCTCTAGACCGATTAATAGCTCACTAATAACGGGCTTTAATTCACTAGCACGCTCCGTGGGAGTCATTCCCTTACTTGTTCGTATAAGTAGTGGGTCGTTAAACAAAATTCTTAGTCTTTTAAGGCCATTACTCATGGCTGGTTGGCTGATCCCAAGTTGATCTGCTGCCCGAGTCACATTTAATTCTCTAAGCAAAACATCAAAATAAACCAGTAAATTCAGATCAATACGAGATATATTCATAAGATAAATACCGAAGATAAATACTATAAATTAGACTTATTTGACTCGATGTTACTATTATTTTTAACGGAAGCAATCGTTATTAAACACATTTTGTTAGGAAGGGACTTACCATGTCGAATTACAGAACAGATATTGATACAGCAGCAACCCTAATTGAGAAAGAAGGTAGCGCCTGGAATGCAATCAACCCAGAGTCTGTTGCTCGTATGCGTGCTCAGAATCAATTTAAGACGGGTTTAGACATTGCTAAGTACACAGCTAAGATTATGCGTGAAGACATGGATAACTATGATGCAGACAGCTCACAGTACACCCAGTCTTTAGGTTGCTGGCACGGTTTCATCGGTCAACAAAAAATGATTGCGATTAAGAAGCATCTTTTAACTACGAAACGACGTTACCTCTATCTTTCGGGTTGGATGGTTGCCGCCCTTCGCAGTGAGTTCGGTCCTCTGCCTGACCAGTCAATGCACGAGAAAACATCTGTAGCAAGTTTGATTGCTGAACTATATACCTTCCTTCGCCAAGCCGATGCCCGTGAGCTCGGTGGCCTATTTCGTGATTTGGACAACGCAGAAAGTGCTGACAAAGCCGCTATCCAAGATAAAATTGATAATTTCGAGACTCACGTAGTACCTATCATTGCCGATATCGATGCAGGTTTTGGCAACGAAGAAGCCACTTACCTGATGGCTAAGCAGATGATTGAAGCCGGTGCTTGTTGTATTCAGCTTGAAAACCAAGTATCTGATGTTAAGCAATGTGGACATCAAGACGGCAAGGTGACGGTGCCACATGTCGAGTTTTTGGCTAAAATCAATGCTGTACGTTACGCCTTCTTAGAACTTGGTATCGATGACGGTGTGATTGTTGCTCGTACAGATTCACTCGGTGCTGGCCTCACACAAAAGATTGCGGTGACTTCAGAGCCGGGTGACTTGGGTGACAAGTACAACTCGTTCATCGAAGTGGAAGAGGTTTCTACTGATAACTTATCAAACGGTGACGTGGTCTTTAAACGTGGTGACAAACTTGTCAAGCCATCTCGACTACCCAACGGCCTGTTTAAGTTCCGCGCAGGTACAGGTGAAGAGCGTTGTGTGCTCGACTGTATCACCAGTCTTCAAAACGGCGCCGACTTATTGTGGATTGAAACAGAGAAGCCTCACGTGGCTCAGATTGGCGCTATGGTCAATGCTATCCGTGAAGTGGTACCTAATGCTAAGCTGGTTTACAACAACTCGCCATCATTTAACTGGACGCTTAACTTCCGTCAACAGATCTTTGATATCATGCAAGAAGCTGGTAATGATATATCAGGTTACGAACGTGCTGACTTGATGAATATCAAGTATGACGAAACTGAACTCGGTATTCAGGCCGATGAGAAAATTCGTACCTTCCAGGCCGACTCAGCCCGTGAAGCCGGTATCTTCCATCATCTGATCACACTACCGACTTACCACACAGCTGCATTATCTACCGACAACTTGGCGAAAGAGTACTTCGGTGATCAAGGTATGCTTGGTTATGTGGCCAATGTTCAGCGCAAAGAGATCCGTCAAGGTATCGCCTGTGTGAAACATCAAAACATGGCAGGTTCTGATATGGGTGATGCTCATAAAGAGTACTTCTCTGGTGATCAGGCGTTGAAGGCGTCGGGTAAAGACAACACCATGAACCAGTTCGGCTAATGCCCTACTAGTCCCCCCTACTGAATCCCACATTCGGGATAGGTAAAACAAAAAGCCGAAGTCATATGACTTCGGTTTTTCTGTTTCAGGAGATGAAAAATAATCCCAATCTATTCATCTGACCTACAAAGCCAAAGTAAAGACTAGTATTACTGAGTTCTTAAACTATACGCCTGTTCGATGGCTACGGCGATTGCCACGCTGGCCCCCACCATAGGGTTATTTCCCATGCCAACCAAACCCATCATCTCAACATGGGCGGGTACCGAGGAAGAACCGGCAAACTGGGCATCACTGTGCATCCTCCCCATAGTATCTGTCATGCCATAGCTGGCAGGACCGGCGCCGACATTATCGGGATGCAGAGTACGTCCGGTTCCGCCGCCTGACGCCACTGAGAAATAAGGCTGTTTCAACAACAGACGCTCTTTCTTGTAAGTGCCGGCCACAGGATGCTGGAAACGGGTGGGGTTAGTCGAATTGCCTGTGATGGAGATATCCACCCCTTCTTTGTGCATGATGGCCACGCCTTCCATCACATCATCAGCGCCATAACAGTTGATCTCTCCACGCACGCCCTGACCAAATCGCTTCTCACGCACCACACTGAGCTCGTCGGTCTCGTAATCAAACCGAGTCTCTACATAGTTAAAGCCATTGATGCGGGCGATAAGATAAGCCGCATCTTTGCCCAGACCATTAAGAATCACCCTTAAAGGCGATTGTCTGACCTTGTTGGCATTCTGGGCTATCTTGATGGCCCCTTCTGCTGCAGCAAAGGATTCATGGCCCGCGAGGAAACAGAAACACTGGGACTGTTCGGACAAGAGGCGTGAGGCAAGATTACCGTGGCCCAAACCTACTTTCCTCTGCTCGGCTACTGAGCCTGGAATGGTAAAAGCCTGCAAGCCTTCTCCAATGGCATTTGCCGCCTCACAGGCCTTAAACTTCTGCTGTTTTATGGCAATAGCGGCCCCTAAGGTGTAAGCCCAAGCCGCATCATCGAAGGCGATGGTTTGTGTCTCTTTGACTATGTCGAAGGGATCGAAGCCATGCTTGTTACACAAGTCACGACTGTTAGTCAGGCTCTCGAGGCCATACATATCTAATATCTGCTGAATACGTGGCATACGTTCCACGCTACGTTCAAATTCAATCATGATGCTCCCCTACTGTTTTCTTGGGTTAATGTATGACACGGCTTCATCGAATCGACCGTAATGACTCTTGGCTCTGTCGATGGCTTCATTAGCATCGACGCCATCGGCCACTAATGCCATCATCTTCCCCAGTTGCACATATTCATAACCGATCACCTCAGTGTCTTCATCCAGCGCCATTCGAGTAATGTATCCTTCGGCAAGCTCCAGATAACGAACTCCCTTGGCCCGGGTACCATAGGTGGTCCCCACTTGAGAGCGCAGCCCTTTGCCCAAATCTTCCAGTCCCGCTCCGATAGGCAAACCGCCCTTGGAGAATGCGGTCTGACTGCGCCCATAGGCCATCTGTAGAAATAGCTCGCGCATGGCCACATTGATGGCGTCACACACAAGATCGGTATTCATGGCTTCGAGTAAGGTCTTGCCTGTCATGATCTCAGAGGCCATGGCGGCGGAATGTGTCATGCCAGAGCAGCCAACGGTCTCTATCAAACACTCTTCGATGATGCCGTCTTTTACATTGAGGGTCAGTTTTGCCGCACCTTGTTGTGGCGCACATGTCCCGACACCATGGGTGACACCTGAGATATGGCTGACTTCTGTGACGTGGATAAAGTTGCCCTCTATGGGGACGGGGGCATTAGCATGATTGGGTCCTCTTGCTATAGGACACATATTTTGAATTTCGGTGGAATATTTCATAGCAGTCTCTTCGCTTGAGTGGCTAGGAAGACCGTTGTGGAAGGAAATTGATACAGCTGTGCCCGACCTCTAACGATCTTAATTCGTTATAAATGCCAGGAGTCATCAGCCCAGAAGGCGGTTTAATATCAGTCCATTGATATAGAGTAGAACCCCATTACCTAATAATTAAGCTACTCGCTTTTTACCATAAAACCAGAGGTGTTTTCACTCAATCCTTATTTTGTGAGTCATGTATCAAAATAAATTAATGGCTTGGGTGTTTATCCATGTTGGCACGATTTAAGCCATAACTATAGATAGTGATAAAATAGTGATAAAATAACCAGAACAATAACACCCCGGAACTGAGTTCCGGGATGAGTCAATTATCTCAACAAGCATCACCTTGGCAGACAAATTCCTGCACACGGGCTTTACCGCTTCCCGACACAAAGATACGCATCAATGCTCCTTCCCTTAGGGTTTCTTGTGCTAAAAGCGCTTTTTCTTTGGGCATAAAAAATGCTTCTATACCGTACTCGATAGATAAGCTGTTACCGTAATTAGCCCTCACCCTTCCCCGTATAAACAACCCTGTTACCGGTTTGACCTTGGAGATACTTTGAAAGCCCCAATGGCTCAGTTCTTCTTTGACACTGACATACACGACACTGCCGAGCTTATATTCACTGGCATTATCACTCTCAACTTGACTGATATCATAACTAAGCCGCACAAAATTACCTCGAAACAAGCTTCTGGGATCATAAGGCTGGGTTTTGAGTATGATTGGGGCGCCGGTCCAAATCGGCCAGACTGAGCCCAAATACTCTACCACTAGCACCGAAAGCTGAAGAGTGATCGCGACGATGAGTCCTATCTTAAAGGTATGACTCTGATACCAGACTGTATCTTGCACTAGACCTGAATTAAGCTTCATTCGTTCGCCCTCCAGGCTCTGTTTGCCCGCGTAATCGCCAATATCTGGCAGCCAGCATCATGATAGACGCGGCAATCAGAAACAGCAGCGCACCGCCGAGATAATCACCGATAAGATCGAAATATCGCACAAATGCCGTCGCTAACAACACCGCGACTCCGGTATAAAAGTATTGGGTTTCGTCTTGCTCTATGCCCCGCCTAATCAAACTTATGCCCTGCACCAGCAATAAAAAATTGATAGTGACAGCGGCAATCATATCGCCGCTGCTAAAGTAGGCTTGAACAATGAAACAAATACTGAAGCAAAGGCTAAAAAGTACAGCGGGCATCGAGGCATATCGGCCATTTTTAGCAGACAACCTCCATGAAAGCACGCCGCCCATAATCAATGCTGCAATACTCAATACCTGAGTAATATCACTTTCTGATGAGTATTCGTACCAGACACCTTCAAAACTGAGTATGAGCAGAGTCACTACTGACGCTCTTAAGAGCCAAAGATGCAACACGAGTCCATACTCTCGCCATGTAGGATTCATGGTGCGCATCAATGCCCAAGCCAGTCCATTGAGTACTAACCCAAGCGCGAGAGAGAACGGCAGCAAGTCGCCAAAGGGCTCATAATGAATGCCGCTGCCCATCAGCCAAGCCAATGCTAAGTTAAGCCAAACCAGCAGTGCAAACAGACTAAAGACAAATATTATGGGAGTTGAGCGGCAAAATAGCGCAATAAATAGAGCCGATAAGAGAAAGACAGGATAACTCGCGGGGAAAAATGCTTCACCTACCTCTACGCACAGCCAGATTGTCGCAAGCGCGAGCATCAGTAATGACAGCAAACGGCTTCGGGTTAATAGCGCTACGGGCAACACCCCTAACGCCCACCAATATATACCATCTGGATAATGCTCACCTAAGTGATAAATTTGCGCAATCAGCATAATACTGGTGCCATAGGATATGGCCCCAAAAAACAACCAAATATTTGCGGCCTGATACCGGTTAGTCAGATACAAACGAAAACCAAATAGGTTAGTGGTGGCAGTCAATAAGATTAAGGCGCCGGTTTTAACTAAGCTTGGGATCTCATCCCAGTTATGAGAAATGATTAATATAAGGGCCAGCCCGATAAATAAGCTGCCTAATGCCATCAAGAGATAATAACCAAAGCTGGTTTTATTGGTGTCATTTTCCAAGGACTCACCATACTTAGCTAAAATAGCTTGGCCTTGCTCATGGGTGATGAGTTTTTCATCTACCCAGCCTCTGGTTTCTTGTGCTAAATCTTTCTTTAATAATTGTATCAGCCGCATGCGTCACTCCTTTGGGCATTAGGACTTGAAAACGATATACACTTTATCGAGTTTATACAAAAATCATCGACAAAAAAGGCCAGATAAATATCTGACCTTTTCATCTAACCATACTAAGCGGAAAATTACAGGTTACTTTTTAGTCCAGCGGTCCATCCAACCCAAGACATTGGCGTACCATTGTTCCAGGTTATCAGGATTGAGGATCCAATGATTCTCTTCCGGATAAATCAGCAACTCAGATGGAATGCCTTTTCTTTGCATAAAGGTAAACGCAGCAAGACCTTGACCATAAGGAACACGGAAATCTTTTTCACCATGGATCACCAACATAGGCGTCTTCCAGTTCTCAACGTAATTCACTGGATTAAATTTCTCATATAGCGCTTTATTTTCGTCGTAAGTACCACCGAACTCATACTCTGGGAACCAAAGCTCTTCGGTCACATAGTACATAGAACGCATATCAAACAAACCAGCGTGATTAACCAGACAGTTAAACCCATCGCTCCAATTACCTTGGATCCAGTTCATCATGTAGCCGCCGTATGAACCTCCTAGTGCACAAGTACGGTTAGGATCTAACCACTTTTGCTGCTGAGTGACAGCATCAAGGCCTTTTTGCAAGTCTTCAAGCGGCTTCCCACCCCAATCTTGTGTGATTGAGTCGGTAAATGCCTGACCATAGCCAGTAGAACCATGAAAATCGATCATCACTACGCCATATCCGGCACCAGCCCATAATTGAGCGTTCCAGCGACTGCTAAAAGAGTTGCCAAATGAACCTTGTGGGCCACCGTGAACTAAGAAAGCGATCGGGTATTTGGTCCCGGCTTTATAGTTGGACGGTTTAATCCAATAGCCATGAACTTCTTCGTTATTCCAGCCCTTGAAACTAAATTGTTCAAACTCACCGAACTTGATTTTTGCCAACTTTTCACTGTTAACATCGGTCAGTTTTTGCAGACCTTGACCGTCAAAGTTGATTGAGTGCAGATCGCCAGGTTGAACGAGACTCTTATGGTTAAAGATAATCTTGTCATTACTGATCCCTACGATGCTGTTACTGCCATCATTGAATACCGTTTTAACATCACCAAATTGCGTATTCACCTCAAAGACCGTGACTTGGCCTACATCTTGAGCCGTGACATATAAAGTACGGTTATCTTTACCAAATGTTAGAGAACTTGCACTTCGATCCCATAGTGGCGCGACCTCTTTTTCCTGACCGGTGACAGTATCGCGTAGCATAATGCGGTATCTGTCAGCTTCAAAACCTGGCTTTTTCATGGCGAGATAAGCAAGGTAGCGACCATCGGCAGAAAATGTTGGGTGAGCATCCCAAGCCTTATTAGTCTCAGTCAGATTGGTGGCTTCACCACCAGTAACAGGCACTTGCCATAAATCATAATTAGTGATCCATGCTTGATCTTTACTCGGCGCTTTAGCACTGTAAACAACATGTTTACCATCAGGTGTGAAAGTCACCTCTTCCATGCCAGAGAATGGCTTAGGCGGGGTTTCTGTATCAAGGCCTGCTGTAACATCGACAGCGTCAATGATCTTTTCACCATTTAACTGAGCAACAAATAGGTGACTTCTTGAATGATCACTCCATGTATCCCAATGTCTGACCATTAGCTGCTTATATTCACGTCCAGTAGACTTACGTTCAGCTTCTGCAGTGAATTTATCTTTTGAACATTGCAGGTCCTGACAATCTGGGAATACCCGCATATTCAAGACGACTTGGGTGCCATCTTGAGACAATTTGAAGCCTTCTATATCGAGTGGCAATTGTGAAACCTGTTTGGCTTCACCGCCATTCAATGGAAGTTGATATAGCTGACTCGAACCATCGCGGCTCGCTAAGAAAAATACAGACTGATCGTCAGCTGAAAACACGGCGCTATGTTCAGTGCCTGCTGCATAAGTCAGTTGTTTCGCTTTGCTAGCAGCTTGGGATAGATCTTGAATATACAGATCTGAATTTGCCTTGCCTGCTTCATCAAATTTTTTGATTGCATAAACAAGTTTATGACCATCATTTGATAAACTTGCCGAGTGTAACCTGTTGATTTTAACTAGGTCCTGGACCTTAAAAGGCTGTAGAGATGAGGCCTGAGCCGATAAGATGACTCCGGTACTCGCCATAGCAAGTATGATTGCAGTTTTTTTCATTGTTATTATCATCATTAGTGATTTCACATTAAATCAGCCAGATAAAGCACGATAATTAAGCATCCATTATCGTGTGGATTATTGGTTATTATTAGCGAAATTATTGTCAGTGCATCCATGCAAACCTGAGTCTATACAAATGTATAAACACGAATAAACGAACACTATCCAAAAAGTTTGGATTAGGCAAGCAACCTAAACCAAACTTTATACAGACAAAAATTATCAGTGAGTTATTTTACGTTAATTTTCCACATAGCCGGTCCAGTTTCATGGGCATTAACGCCCTCTGAATCAACCGCTACGGTTACTGGCATATCTTTAACATCAAATTCATAGATAGCTTCCATACCTAAGTCTGCAAAGGCAACGACTCGTGATTTTTTAATGGCCTTAGACACCAAGTATGCAGCGCCACCGACAGCCATAAGATAGACGGCTTTATGCTTCTTAATAGACTCAACAGTCGCTGGACCACGCTCAGCTTTACCTATCATGCCCATCAAACCCGTTTTTTCGAGCATCAAGTCAGTGAACTTATCCATACGTGTTGCTGTTGTCGGGCCTGCAGGTCCAACGACCTCATTACCAACTGGATCAACGGGTCCAACGTAATAGATGAACTTACCGGTAAAGTCGACACCTTCTGGTAGGCCTTCACCACTTTCAATTAATGTCTGAATACGCTTATGGGCAGCGTCACGGCCAGTTAACATTTTTCCATTGAGCAGTAGCGTATCACCGCTCTTCCACGTTTCAATTTCTGCTTGAGTGACTTTATCTAGATCGACGCGATGGGTGTTCTCTCCCGCTTCACGAGTGATCACAGGCCAATCGTCTAGAGAAGGCGGGACTAAGTCAGCAGGTCCAGTGCCATCTAAATGGAAGTGAACGTGGCGTGTCGCCGCACAGTTAGGGATCATAACGACAGGCTTTGAGGCTGCATGAGTTGGAACCGACTTGATTTTCACATCCAGCACAGTGGTTAAGCCACCAAGCCCTTGAGCACCTATGCCTAAGTTGTTTGAACGTTCGAAAATATCAAGACGTAACTTTTCTTCGGCTGTGTCAGCGCCTTTTTGCTGAAGTTCATGGATATTGACCGGATCCATTAACGATTCTTTAGCTAATACCGCCGCTTTTTCAGCGGTACCGCCGATACCAATACCAAGCATTCCTGGTGGACACCAGCCTGCGCCCATAGTAGGTAATGTTCTCTCTACCCAAGCGGCGATATCATCAGAAGGGTTAAGCATCGCCATCTTAGATTTATTTTCAGAACCACCGCCCTTAGCAGCGATAGCAACCTCTATGTGATTGCCTGGTATCATATCGATGTGGACCACAGATGGCGTGTTATCTTTGGTATTTTTACGTGCCCCGGCTGGATCTGCGACTATAGATGCACGCAGTGGATTGTCTGGATTAAGATAGGCTTGTCTCACGCCCTCATCGACCATCTGCTGAATGGTCATATCAGTTTTATCCCACTTAACAGCCATACCGACCTTGACGAAACAGGTCACGATCCCCGTATCCTGACAAAGTGGTCTTTTCCCTTCGGCAGACATGCGTGAATTAATTAATATCTGTGCGATAGCATCTTTTGCTGCTGCACTTTCTTCACGCTCATAGGCTTGCGTCATTGCATCAACGAAATCCTTAGGATGATAGTAAGAGATATATTGTAGGGAATCGGCTACGCTCTCGATGAGATCGGCTTGTTTAATGACTACTTCTTTACTCACAATCACTTCCTTATACATGACATAGGGATACTTTTTCGCCAGTCGTGACGTCTGTATCTGTTTTTATTAATGCTAGCTTTTAGATATGATACTCTTTCGCAAGAATTAGGGGAACATCACATTTTAGATAAGGTTAATCGATGAGTTTATCGACGCTGCAGGACACTTCAATACTGCATCTGGATTGGAAATACACAGCATCAGAGCTTTTTGCACCCTTCTCACAGCAAGCCTGGTCTATGCTTCTCACCTCAGCTGATACCAACCACAGTGATAGCCGATATGACATTATTTGTGTTGCTCCAGTCGCAAGTTTAGTCACCCAAGATGACACGACTTCAATCTGTTACTATGACAATCACGATAATAAACCGGTATGTACCGATTTAAGACAAAGCCAAGTAAACCCATTCGATTTAATCTCTCAAGAAATTAACCGTTTCTTTCCCGTCTCAAAAGCATCCAGTTTACCTTTCTCTGGTGGTGCTATGGGCAGTTTCAGCTATGATCTGGCACGCTTGGTGGAAAAGCTACCCACTCTCGCCGAGGAAGATATCGATTTACCTCAAATGAACATAGGTATTTATACTTGGGCATTGGTATTTGATCGACAACTCAAACTCTGGAGTCTGGTTCATTATGGTTCAAAAGATGATGCCAAATCTGCCTTAGCTTGGGTTGAGTCTGTCTTATCAGCAACTGAACCATCGACAGCAGAACCATTTGAGCTCACGTCTACATGGCAAGCACAAATAACAAAATCACAATACATTGAAAAGTTTGATCGTATTCAGACTTACCTTAACAGTGGGGATTGTTACCAAATCAATCTCACTCAACGTTTCAGCGCCAGTTACAATGGCGATGAGTGGCACGCTTTCTTAAAACTCAGCAAAGAAAATAAAGCACCTTACTCGGCATTTATTCGTTTACCTGAGGCGGCACTAATCTCAATTTCCCCTGAGCGATTTATTCAATTAAGGGGGCAGGATATACAGACAAAACCAATAAAAGGCACTAAGCCAAGATTTTCGGATGCAGGGTTAGATATAGCCTCTGCTGAGCAGTTGCTAAATTCAGAAAAAGATCGCGCCGAAAACCTGATGATTGTCGATCTATTAAGAAACGATCTTGGCAAAGTGGCGAAGCCCGGCTCTGTAAAGGTGCCACACCTATTTAAAGTTGAAAGCTTCCCTGCGGTGCATCATCTAGTCAGTACCGTGACAGCCAAGCTAGATAACCAATACCATGCGACAGATCTTTTAAAAGCGAGTTTCCCTGGCGGTTCAATTACAGGGGCACCCAAAATAAGGGCAATGGAGATTATTGAAGAACTAGAACCATCAAGACGCAGCTTATACTGCGGCTCTATCGGCTACATCAGTCAAGATGGTCAAATGGACACTAGCATTACCATCAGAACGTTAGTCGCAACTAAAGGAGAAATACACTGCTGGGCTGGCGGCGGTATTGTTGCAGACTCTCAAGCTGATGATGAGTATCAGGAGAGTTATGATAAGGTAAGTAAAATCTTGCCGATACTTGAAGGGTAAATATATCACTAAATTCTATTGCTCAACGGTCTGGCGTATATATCAAATATTCTGCCTGAAAGGCATTGTTCACCCATTTCCAACTCGTAGGTTGGTGAAATGCAAATAGAAGAATTTAGAACTCGATATAATTTACTTCAACTTCAGATTGAAAATACCCCGCATATTGAGCGCGAACTTAGACAAGCAGCCGTGTTGATTGCTATTACCCATATCGACAATGAACTTCATGTCATACTTACTCGTCGCCCTACTCACCTTAGGGCACATCCCGGCCAAGTGAGTTTTCCAGGCGGTAAAGTCGAAAATAATGACAATTCAATCATACACACAGCCTTACGTGAAGCAGAAGAAGAGATAGCACTCAATCAGTCAAATGTGGAGGTTGTCGGTCAATATCCTAAAATGAATACCTTTACAGGTTTTGAAATCACCCCTGTCATCGGACTCGTTAAACAAGACTTCACTCCCATATTAGACCCGGGAGAAGTAGACGAAATTTTTACCGTTCCGTTAAGCTATTTATTGAAGTCTAAAAATAGGCATAAAAAAACATTTAAACGCAACGGGCAGATGTACCCAGTGTATTTCATACAATACCAAGATCACTTTATCTGGGGAGCTACCGCAGCAATGATTAATAGCCTCTGCTTGCAACTACAAAATAAATCGTAAGTAGAGCGCCGCTGCTAATGAGCTTAATAATAACAACGGAATGTTAAACCAGTAGCCCATCTTACTGTGGTGGGCAAAGTAATAATTAAACCCTAAACTGACAAAGCTAATTGCCGCACAAGCCCAGATTATGTGTTCAAGTTGTAACGTTGCAAGTGGATCCCATTGCAAGCGTACCGAGGACCCTTTACTTAAATAATAACCAATGGCTCTATCGGGTCTAGCTTTGTCAAAAACCAGCAAAGCATAAACGGCTAATGACCAGCCAGAGATAGAAAGTGCGGCGAGCAATCGCTGAAATATTTTTACTTTTTTCATACTGCCTCACTAACATTTTACCCGTCTGTTTTTTAATCATAACAATTATATATTGTGACTGCCATCATCTGCATTTTGATATTATTTAATAATGAAAGCCTTTCCTCTCAACGGCGAACTGAGTATTTTTCTTATATGGACAATAAAATCCATTCAATCGCGCTAATAGTCGTTGTTTCCCCTTGTTAAACGCCGTCAGCAAGGTAATATGTTCATCCAAAATATTTTTATAAAACGTTTCGTTGGAGAACTAACTAGCAATGAGCATTACATCTGTAGCTTCTGTATTTAAAGGTGAATTTGCGATCGGTTCGCAAGTAACCGTTCGAGGTTGGGTAAGGTCTCGTCGAGATTCCAAAGCTGGTATCTCTTTTCTTGCCGTTTATGATGGTTCTTGTTTCGACCCTATACAGGGCGTAGTGCCAAATAGTTTAAATAATTACAATGACGAAATATTAAAATTAACCACAGGTTGCTCTGTGATTATGACTGGTGAAGTTGTTGAATCTCCTGGTAAAGGTCAGTCTTTTGAACTTCAAGTCACACAAGTTGAAGTTGCAGGTATGGTTGAAGATCCTGATACCTATCCAATGGCTGCTAAGCGTCACTCGATTGAACATTTGAGAGAATTAGCACACTTACGTCCACGTACTAACATCATTGGTGCTGTAGCACGTGTACGTAACAGTCTTTCTCAGGCAATTCATCGCTTCTACCACGAGCAAGGATTTATCTGGGTTTCTACACCGCTTATCACTGCATCAGACGCTGAAGGTGCTGGTGAGATGTTCCGTGTATCCACTTTGGACATGGAAAACCTTCCTCGCACTGATGAAGGCAAAGTGGATTACTCCGAAGACTTTTTCGGTAAAGAATCTTTCCTTACGGTTTCTGGTCAGCTAAATGCAGAAACCTACGCCAGCGCATTATCAAAGGTTTATACTTTTGGTCCTACCTTTCGTGCAGAAAACTCAAATACCAGCCGTCACTTAGCGGAATTCTGGATGGTTGAACCAGAAGTCGCTTTTGCCGATTTAGATGATGTTGCCGGACTCGCTGAGCAGATGCTAAAATTCTGTTTTAAAGCCGTACTTGAAGAACGTCGCGATGATCTCGAATTCTTTGCACAACGTGTTGATAAAACGGTTATTGATCGTCTTGAATCTTTCATAACCAGTGATTTTGCACAAGTTGATTACACTGATGCTGTTGAAATTTTGAAGAACTGTGGTAAAAAGTTTCAATATGACGTTGAGTGGGGTATCGATCTTCAATCAGAACATGAAAGGTATCTGGCTGAAGAGCATTTTAAAGCCCCTGTTGTCGTTAAGAACTACCCGAAAGACATCAAAGCTTTCTATATGCGTCTGAACGATGATGGCAAAACAGTGGCAGCCATGGATGTATTAGCACCTGGTATCGGTGAAATCATTGGTGGTGCTCAACGTGAAGAGCGCTTAGATGTACTCGATGCTCGCCTTGCTGAAATGAACCTAAGCAAAGAAGATTACTGGTGGTACCGTGATTTACGTCGCTATGGCACTGTGCCTCATTCAGGATTCGGTCTGGGCTTCGAACGTCTTGTTTCTTATGTGACAGGCGTTTCAAATATTCGTGATGTGATCCCATTCCCTAGAGCACCTAAATCAGCAAGTTTCTAATTGCTGACTGACGCTTTAATAAAAACGCCCATTCGGGCGTTTTTTTATGTCTTTTACCCATTGGTAATTAAGGGGTGAATATTCATCGAAAATGTAGAGAACCTTGCTACAGATCCAGAGATTAGCGAATTAGGATTAAAACCATTAATGTCGATTTTTGCTCCTAAGCTCCATCGACGCACGCTTTAAGTTTTTTTGAGCTTGTTCAAAATAACTTGGTGAACTATCAATGGCTCGCTGGAATAATTCAATCGCCTGGCTATATTGTCCCTCTAACATTAAAAAATAACCAAGATCATTGAGTGCATCAGCTGGTTCCATAGAATGCTCGAATGTCGTCAATGCTCTGGCGTAAAGTCCTTTTCTTACATAAACCAGCCCTAAGTTTGTCCATCCCCGATCAAAACTAGGATCCTCTTTGATTGCTCGTTTAAGGTATTTCTCAGCTAGGGTAAAGTTACCCGTGAGGTAATATGAATAGCCTAAATTGGTAGTGATAAGCGCTGATCTAGGCTCTCTTTGTAATGCTAGTTGGTAATACTCTCTGGCCATATTATGATCATTATTCATATCCTCAAGGATCGCTAACGCATTGTATATTCGAACTGGCGATGTTTTATCTAAGGGATACAATTGATTGGACATTAATGTATTGCCTTCCTTTCCTAACCGGATCTGATCCAGTTTAATGGCTTCTCCTAAATGTACTCTCGCTTGACTATGCTGCCTTTTGTCCATATTAATTAGCCCAAGACCCGCATGAGACATCATCATCTTTGGATCTATCACTAACGCTTCATTATACGTTAAATAGGCAAGCTGAATATTTCCTTTAATACTATGAATTCTGGCTATGTTATATAAGGTTTGCGCATTTTGGTCGTTAAAATCGATTGCTTGAACATATAGATAGAGTGCTTGGTCTAAATTGCCTGTTTTTTCTTCGCGTTTTGCTCTGGCCAATGCATCTGCTTCGTCTTTTGGCGGGTTAGCTGCAGCAACAGACACCACAGTGTTGCCATCATAAAGATCCTGTCGCGATGGCGGTGTATTATCAATAGCTAATTGCTCATCATCTTGAGTAGAACTACATCCTTGAACTAATAGTAAAATAAACAGGCACATTATGAGAGAAAGGGTACGGCAACCTCTCGCACTGTTACAAGCATTTATATTTATCATCTACACTTCTCCAGTCCTGTTTATTGAGAGGGACTAAAACGCCTGACCCCACACCTTCATCACTTTCAGTACCGCTGGGCCTACGGCCACAATAAAAAATGAAGGCCAGATACAACACATCATAGGAAATATCATTTTAACTGCCAATTTAGCGGCTTGCTCTTCAGCTTCTTGCAAACGTTTATCTCTGTACTCATCAGAAAAAACTCGTAGAGTAGCTGCTATCCCAGTCCCTAAACGGATACTTTGTGAAATCGCTGAATTTAGACCCCGTATATCTTCAAGTCCTGTTCTGTCAGTAAATTCCTCTAATGAAACCTTTACCGTCAATCCAGCCCTGACCTTACTGCAGACTAAATCTAACTCACTAGCAAGACTGGGATGGCTTAAAGCCAACTCATTGGCGACCCTCTGTATGGCGGCTAGCAATCCAAGTCCAGCCTCACAACAGACAACTAACAAATCCAATGCGTCAGGAAACCCACGTCTCAACATTTTCATCCGTCGATTAGCTAAGGTCTGTAACACCATAGAAGGTAATAAAAATGCTCCACCCATTAAGAAAGCGATGATATAAACCGTCATCATTGTCGATAGTTCTGGAAAAAAATTGAGCACAACAACAGATAAACCGGCACCAACAAGAATTAAAATTAATCGAACAGAGCTAAAAATAGATAATGCATTTTCAGAATGCAGGCCGGCATGAATAAGCAGTTTTCGAGTTTCATCATTTGAAAGATTAATTGGAAAATGCTTAGGTGTATGACTAATGCCATGCTCAAGGGTCGCATTAACATCATTTTCAGCACCAAATAGTGGTTCACTTTCCTTATTAATACTTTTTAATCGTTTTCTTAATGGTGAGTAAATACCGCTTATAAGATAAGAGATGGCCATCGCAAACGTAATGCCTGCAATCGCAGCAATCCCATAAATGCCCCATTTTATATTCTCAGGATCATCAAATAATGCCCCGAATAAACCTATTAAATAATCCATAATTACATGTCTATTTTAATTAATTTACTTATCCACCAACCACCGATGGTCATACCGGCAGCCCCCCACATCAATAGTTTCTGGCCCTCTTCGGTACCAGTGAGCTCCCCGACATATCCTGGGGTCTGTATATAAATCACAGCAAAAAGTACAAATGGTAATAATATTAGAATCCAAGCTGATAACCTGCCTTCCGCTGACAATGTTTTAACTCGTCGTCTAAATTTAAAGCGTTGTCGGATCACTCGGGATAAATTACCTATATTTTCGGCTAAATTACCACCTGTTTCCTTCTGCACCATAACCGCACTAGCAAAAGCCATCGAGGAGATACTTGGCACACGCTCAATGAAACCTAATAAGGCCCTTTTAGTATCTTTCGTGTAGTTAATATTAGCGAACATCAATTTAAACTCTTTGGCAATCGGGCCATCAAGCTCTTCTGTCGCTAATTTAATCGCATCAGAAAAAGAGTAACCAGCCTGCAGCGCTCGCCTAATCACATCCAGAGCATCGGGAAAGCTTGCTTCAATAGAATCCATACGCTTATTAGTATCTCTATTTAACTTGAAATTAAATAATATAACTGTGATACCAAATAGCGCCAATGTTATGGTTGGCTCATGGATAAAAGTCCATGAAATCAAAGCCACGATAGATGCGCTTATGAGTGTCATCAATAAATAGTGATGCCCCATTATCTTATAGTCCGCGAGCTCGAGTCGATAACTCAGATTTTCAATAAACTCTATTTTTTCTAGAGCCCGACCCATTCTGGTTACTTTCTGCAGACGGCTTTTTCTCAATAAGGATGTTTCATACACTTCGCCATCTGCTTTTTCTGATAATTGTTTTAACCTTTTTCTGACTAAAGCAGTATTCGCTCTTTGCGGGCTATAGACAGGTAGAAACAGGGCTTGAGATAAGAGAATAACGGCTAAAAAGATCAAACCAAGAAATATTACTTCATTAGAAAACATATGCTCCTCCCCTAAAAGTCAGCAAACGGATCACCTGTATTAAACAGCTCATAGGGAAGCTCTATACCATGTTGCTTCAACTTACTATGAAAGCCCGGGATCACACCAGTAGAGCTAAATTGACCTATGATGTCACCATTTTGGTCCTTGCCTTCTCGCACAAAATGGAAGATTTCTGACATGGTTATAATATCGCCCTCCATACCGTTTATTTCTTGAATGCTTGTTACCCTTCTTCCACCATCTTCAAGCCGCTCAAGCTGAACCACGAGGTCGATAGCTGAAGCAATCTGTGTACGGATATTACTTACTGGCATTTCAAAACCAGCCATGCAAACCATATACTCTAGCCTTCCCAATGCATCTCTTGGACTATTAGCATGTAATGTCGTTAATGAGCCTTCATGGCCAGTGTTCATAGCAGTTAACATATCCAACGCTTCGCCACCACGGACCTCACCAATCACAATTCTATCTGGTCGCATACGTAAACAATTTTTCACCAGTTCTCTTTGGCTAATTTCCCCCCGTCCCTCAATATTTGCTGGTCGCGTCTCTAACCTCACAGTATGAGGTTGCTGCAGTTGTAGCTCAGCAGAATCTTCAATGGTCACGATACGTTCATCACTTGGAATATAACCAGATAGCATATTAAGTAATGTGGTTTTACCACTACCTGTACCGCCAGAAACCAAGATATTCAACTTACCCGCCACAGCCCCACGCAATAGTTCAACCATAGGCGCAGTGATGGAACCATAACTAATAAGTTGCTCAGCTTTCAATTTATCGACTGCGAAGCGCCGAATCGACAGTGCGGGTCCATCTAATGCAAGAGGAGGAATGATGGCATTGACACGCGAACCATCTGCCAGTCTGGCATCAACCATAGGTGATGACTCATCAACTCGACGGCCAACACTGGAAACAATACGATCAATAATATTTAACAGATGAGCATTGTTATGAAACTTAATGGCCACTGGTTCTAGCTTGCCTCTACGCTCTACATAGACCCTATCAAAAGAGTTAACTAATATATCTGAAATAGTTGGATCGGCGAGCAAGGTTTCTAAGGGCCCGAGACCCAACACCTCGTCGATGATCATTTTAATAAGTTTATTTCTTGAACTGAGATTAATTGGTAGGTGCAAATCATTAATAAGTTTTTCGCAAATATCTGTAATCTGTTGCTTTGCTTGATCTTTAGAAATGGTTTCTATCAATGAAAGATCCATCACTGTGAGCAACTTATTATATAACTGCTCTTTAAGTATCAGCTCTTCCTGAGTTAACGGCTTAAACTCTAGACCTTCTTTATCTTGCATTAAGCTCATATTACTTTCCTAATATTCGATTCCAAAATCCATTTGAACTCGTCTCAGTATGTTGAGATTTCGGAAAAAAATGTTCAGTTACGCTACAAAGATCAATTAATATTTGTTCTCGTTTAGCGACATCTGTTATTGGGGTCCCCAAGTCGACACATTGACTCGCTAGCTTAAAGTCATTGGCCACGACAAAAATGGAGTTGACGCCCACTGTCTCTTTTATGTCTTTAAGCGATATCCCTGAACTGGTCTTTTGATATCGATTAACTAATATGTGAATTTTATCTTTTTCAATGCCCATGAAATTAACGAGTTGATTTACCACAGCTCGAGACTCACGAATACTCATAACATTTTGTTGCATCACAATTAAAATGTTCGCATTGGTCAGCATATCTGCATTCCACACTTCAGGCCCACGCGAAAGATCAATCATGACTTGATCATAGAATTGACGACACTTGAGCAAGAGTTCATTGGTATTTCTTAGCTCTATATCATCTGGTGCATTCAGGACACCAAAAGGTTCAGCAGCCAATAAATGAAGGTGACCACGGTTCGTCATCGCACCTTTCAACGCGATCTCATCGAGTGAATCTAACTCTTGGATTGCCTCAGTAATAAAATAGCTCGGCTCAAGCCCTAACATATGAGCCAAGGTTCCTTGTAATAGATCTGTGTCAAGTAACGCCACTTCACTTTCGTTTCTATCTGCCACAATGACAGACATACTTGTAGCGATAAAACTGGCACCTGAGCCTCCTTTACCATTTAGAACAGCTAAAACAGGAGCTAGGTCAGCTTTTTCAGCCAATTTATTAGCGATTTTATATAATGAGTTCAACAGCTCATTGACAGATCCATCAATGGGGATAAAGTCACTTACCCCTTGTTGAAAAGCTAACCTTAAAACACTCTGAGGAGTGTCTTGTCCTAGGATGATAATATCCACTTGATAGGTTGCAGCTAACTGTAATGCTTGTACTGCACTAGCCTCATCATTCGGTAACACCATCAATATTAAGTTAAACGGTCGAGCAATTGACTGACTACTGACAAATGGGTTTAAGGTTGAAATACTATTCCATGATAAATTTAGACAATTATCCAGAACAAGTTCGATATCCCCAACATTTTGATGTTGGCTATTGATCAGTAATGCGTGAACTGGGTATGACAATATTGAATTATTTTTTTGCATAACATCATTTTCAGAGCGAGTGATTGCGTTAGAGCCAGTCTCCTTTTCTTGATGACTAGATACGAGTAACTCCAGCGGCTTATCCATTCAGCGCTCCTCCCCAGACAATAACCTTACTACTGACTATAGTCAGAATTTTTAGATTCAGATTAATTAATTACAATCAATAAAACCGCTTCCAGGATCATCCTCATCAACATGGTATACTCCTAGGCTCTCTCTAGGCAGGTAGGTTGTAAATGTTGGCGAATTAATAACCTGGGCAAAACCAGGGATCAAAAAGTCATGTTGATAATTAGAAATATCGGCTCTTATTAACACAATATTGGTACCCGTTGCAGTATTACCAGACTCGTCAATATAAGTAATGGTAAGGTTCCCAGAAGATAGGTTAGGGATCAGCTTGCTATCATAAAATAGAGCCATATTGCTAATGTCAGAATCTCCTATTTGACAAACAACTGCCAGTCTCGCGGCTCTACGGGACGCCTCATGGAGTACATTAAATGTATACATTAAGCGCCCTACCTCTATGACTGCGAACAAAAGCAATAAGAATACCCCACCTACAATGGCAAATTCGACAGCATAAACTCCCTTTTGGTATCTCATATCGCTTTAACCGTATAGCTAACACTCATGTTAAAACTTAAATCAGAGCTCCCTTTTCGACCTAAACTGAAATGAGACATTCGTTCGCCAAACAATGGGGTCCAATCATAGTCAACTGAAATAGTCAGGCTATCAGTTGACGGTATCGCAATAATTGTGACATCAGAAGTTGATAAACCGTAGAGTAATGGCACCGAACCACCGATATATCCGTAGACCAAAATATCTTTTGTATTACTAATACAGTTTTGACAAGTTTCATCATTTAATGGGGCTGGTAAACTTTGTGTTGTATTTTGTATTGCAGTGGTAGAAAGGTATCTTCCTGCATCTCGGACTATTCGAGTCAGCTGACTGTATTGAAACAAGGCTCGACCTATCTCTCCTGTAGAGAAAATCAATAACAAAAGCATAGGAAGCATGATGGTAAACTCAACGGCAGCGACGCCTTTAGTTTTTTTCATCTTAGTTTACCTTACGAATCCGGACTATCTGGATCGCGATACAAAACAATTGTTGACGTGTTACTGACAAATCCAGGATCTAAAGAAGCAGATCCTGAACTCGAACAAACTTTAACAAATTCACCAATCACATGAGATTCATTACCTTTTTGACTTATATCTTGTGACAAGAAGAAACAGCCAATGCCTAAAACCGTAATGGTATTGGCACCGTTTGTCATACCATCACAAATGCCAACCACAACGGGTAGCTCTCGCCTACCGCCGGCTGAAATACTCGTATCGGTAGATACACCACCGGTATCACAGTTTGTCGTAGCATTTAATACATATTCGGCATGACTGTACTCCGCATCAGAGCCAGTAAAGGGAACTATTTCACCATTATTATCGACTTCGATTCTATCTCCCTGACAATTGTTGAAATCTCTGGGATGATCATCTGAATTAAGCCCCCCGCCCTGCCATTTACCAAAGCGGGTGTTCAACCCTTGTACAACCGGACCAACAGTATTTCCAGGCTCAGTAGGGACATCATCTCCAGCGCTGATACAAGAACCCGGAACGAACTCCCCAGCTAATGCTCTTCTTATATCAGCTCCACCAGAGGCACCATCCAGACGTAAGAGTTGAAAATTGCCAGGGCCAATGGCCGTGCCTTGATTTGAACCTGTCTTCATTACGTATAATTGGTCAATTGGCAATCCAAATGGCTTAGTGTCATCGATCAAATCTGGAAGATTAGGCTCTTCGTAGACTCCACACACCATCATAGGCACAACTTGATTTAAGCATTCGATATCAGAACTCTTACCAGCAACTGCTGAGGCTCTGACAATTTTATTAAAGTTCATTATTTGGGCAATAAAATTTACTAGTCCAACATTCTCAACTCGCACACGCACGTATAAGCTTTCTTCATCGAATATAGGAATAAAGGGATCGGGCCATTCCGAAAATTCAATAAAAATATTAGCTGTCACTTGGGTGTTGTTGTAGTTGGGGGCGGATTGTTCAACGCTAGTGTTTAGATCTCGATTTTCGGTAAACTGAAAGTTTTGAATCAAGATATTGGTCGCAGCTTCTCTAGCTTCATATAGACTCCCCCCACTTTGAAGGGTTTTAGCCGCGTAGAGTGCCGCAGAATCAACTGCATTTTGCAGCCTTCCTTTATCCAGCAACATATGCCCACTGTCTAAGGCTAAGGCTGCGACCGTCAGCAAAGCAAAAATACCTATGGTAAACATGACAAGAATAGAGCCGCACTGTCTCAAGCGCAGACTGGATGAACATGATTTCACTTTAGGGTTGGCAGAGTTCATCTGCAGGCCTTATCCTCATCATATTGAGGATTATACAATTACGTCTTCTATGGAATCCTTAGCAAATGAGACGTGATTTATTGGTACATTATAATTATTAATAGGTTGAAATTATTATCCCCTTTAATTTTAGTCTACTTTTATATTAATATGCTCTCGAGCCCGTTTTGGCGGGTAATGGCTTTCGCGATAAGCTTTGATTACTTGTTCACCGTATTGACCATCTAAAGTTCCAACTATCCCTTCATTTCGCTCTGGCGCATCCATGTCTAATATCTGTAACTGTTTCACCTGCAAATAGCTTTTATCCATTGGAAAATCATTTAACTCTGCGCAACCAAACAAACTCACGCCCATCAAGCACAATATAAAAGTCCGCTTGGACATTGATTTACTGTATCTATCATAAAAACTCATGTCACTATCTCCAACTTTAAAGTGAATGACCGTACTTTTGCTTTGTACCGCTATTATCTACCTTAACTTCACTTTCTACAGCTTCATAAGGTGTTTGGTGATGATCTGACTGGCTCTTCTTTTGCGACATTTGCCCTAACAGGTAAAATTCAACATCAGAAGGCGATACAAAATCATCAGTGGGTAAAGAGATATTTTTACGATTGAATGGCCTAACTAAACGAGGTGTCACTAAAATAACAAGCTCACTCTGTCCACTCTTAAAGCTCTTACTTGTGAATAACTGTCCCAATACCGGTATATCGCCTAAGCCTGGTAACTTATCTATATTCTCTCTGAGTGTATCGCTAATTAATCCACTGATAGCAATCGTTTGACCATCGGCTAATTCAACTGTAGTAGCCGTGGTACGCTTAACAATTGAAGGCACTATCAATGCTACATTCGACCCCCCACCCGATAGGGTCACAGAATTAGCGTTACTGACTTCACTCACCATCACATTAAGGTTTAAGTTGATCTGTCCAGAGTCAAGCACTGTAGGAACAAACCGAACCCCTACACCAAAATCTCTATATTGAATAGTCGTAGAGCCATTTGTTCCTGGAACAGGAATGGGGAATTCCCCACCAGATAGAAACTCCGCCGATTGCCCGCTCATCGCAGTTACATTCGGTTCTGCTAATACTTTTGCCAATCCATTTTGTTTAGCAACATCCAATGCAAAATTCATGAGTAGATTATCATTGAGATATCTGGCAAAAATACCTCGACTATCTATCGCAGCAGCAGGATTTAAATCAAAAGCGCCGCCTCCACCAGCTACACCACCGGAAAAATTGTCTCCTTGGCTAAATATAAAAAATTTTGAGTCAAATTGCTTAGCCACTTCTCTTTGCACTTCAGCAATAACAACTTCAAGCATTACCTGATGATCCCCACCAACAGTCATCATATTTAACACGGTACTTTTGATTTTAGAGACTGACGCAGCTCGTGCGTATGCCTCAGCTAATTCGACGGCTGTGTTCATCTTCTGTAAATTCGAGGCTTGACCACTTATCAGTAATTGGCCTTGTGAGGTCTGCACACCTAATTTTTCAGAGGGAAGAAACTCATGCAGACGCATTTTCAAGCCATTAAGATCGTGAGTGATCTCAATGTCAATCACTTCGACAAGCTGCTCGTTTCTGTCCCAAATCATAATGTTGGTGCTACCCAGTTTTTTACCTAGAACATAGAGCTCATTGTTAGGCAGTAATTTGATATCACCAATCTTTGGATTACCGACACTCACTCGGTGAACCGGATATCCAATCTTGAAAACTTTAGACTTAAAAATTGGAATATGTTTAATCTCTTTATCAATACCAGTTGGGCCGCCTGCATAACTTGAGAGGGAAATAAAAGATAAAAATATTGAACAAGTTGCTAGCCTCAGCAATCTAAGAATTAAACGTGCCATGGTGCACTCCTGTTTGACATTTATGGGACTCATTAACAACTAATGCTAATTACTGACCTTGATAACCTGCTCTTGCATCCCTTTTAATAGAAATACTTTAGATTTTGTCTCTGAAGGTAATCTAACAATAGCTTGTACTGACTGAGTTTTCGGCTCCGCCTCTTTTATCTGCTTTACATCAGGACCTTGTATCGATGCTAACTCTACCTTGGTTGAATCATTTGGATTTCGTAACGCGAGTTGTAACTTACCCCGGCCTTTTGCAATCATAATAACTTCAGCTTGTCCAAGGGTTAACTCTAAAGTGACAGCTCTGACTAATTTGGGTTTATTTTCATCGCTCGATGCCCGTTGATCGATAGCAAGTATTTTAACATTTGCTAATACCACATCCGTTTGCAATCGACCATCTCTTTTGAAAAGATTTAACACATCAACACGGTTTCCTGGAAGCAGAAAACCAGCGACACCGATGACATCATTGACTCTGATGGTTACAGCTCTCATCTGAGGGGAAATTAAACTTGCTAAGGTACTGCCTTCACCTTTTCGAGTCAGTCTCTCACTACGTAAAATCTCACCTGCATACAGGTTTTGCTTAACGACCATGCCCTCTGCTTCCTCGAAGGACTTGATTGCAGTTTCAGGGATCACTGAATTTGGCATTGCTAGAAGCTTTAGATGTTTTCTCTCAAGTATTGCCCCCAAAGGAGCAACTGTAGCCATAGTAACAACCCCAGTTGTAGCTTGAGGTGAATTCGCTTCGGTATTTGACTTCAACCAGCTTTGAGCCAAGAAGACCGCCGCGACACCAAAAATCAATGACAGTAAGACAAATAAAATAGTTTTATTGTTCATCAAAAGCTCCTTGGATGCTCATTGATAGCGACTAAATCACACAAAATAGATAGACCAAGCTTCAGCAATCAAAGACTTAGTGACCTCTCGTTTTAAACCCATAAAGCTAATTTGATCTGACATGATGCCTAACAGATCTCTTGGATAACACGGGATCAAGGGCTTCTCAAAAAGTTGATGATATTCAACAAGAAGGTGTTGATATTCATCTTCACGACAAACCAAGTTTTGTTCCTCACATACTTGAAACCATATTTTTCGATATAAGGGCTCATCTAATGCATCAAAGTGAATTTTGTAACCTAGTCTTCTTAAAAATGCATCATCAACAAGCTCATTAGGATCCAGATTAGTAGAGAAAAGTAAAATAAGCTCAAAAGGGATCTCAAAATGTTCACCTGATTGCAATGCAAGAAAATCTCTCCTCTCTTCCATAGGGATAATCCAACGATTAAACAATTGTTTAGCACTAATTTTCTGCCTACCTAAGTCATCCAGTAATAAAATTCCATTATTGGCCTTTAATTGTATTGGTGCCATATAGGTTCTACTGTGACTATCGAATTGTACTTCAAGCATCTCAGCAGTTAACTCTCCACCAGTGATCCTTAATGGCCGCTTGCATTTTATCCATCTAGGATCATGACCTTGAACCAGGTCTAATTGATTATTTGAAGCTTCATCGTCTATCCTATGATGAAGTTGAGGATCATATACTTGAATAATTTCATTGCCGATTGAAATGGCATACGGAATTAGCACCGAATCACCTAAGGTTGAATTTAAATTACGACAGAGGTAGCTCTTACCTGTGCCTGGAGGACCATAGATTAGAACCGGTCGACTTGAATTCAATGCGGGACCAATTTTATGCAATAATTCATTAGGTAAAACTAATGCCTTCAATCCATTCTGTAGCATTTCAAATGTTATCGCTTTTCGTCGACTAGACTGTTTACAGCAGATCTCTGAATATTGAGCCAACGGGACTGGAACTAACCCTCTGTAGCCACTTTTAGCAGAAGCTTGCTTAGCATACTCACTACCACTATGGCTTAACGCATATCGCATTTGCCCATCTGCAGTAGATTGCCGGTTTTCAACCCATGCAAGTTGCTTAGCGCTATCCAAAAGCTCTTGTACGATCCCGCCTGTTATCCCCATAAAAGAGACAATGTCTGCTTTAATTAACACCCCTCCAGCAAGTAAATGCTTGAGCATTAATTCGATTAAAATAGATTCTTGTATACCTGTTTGCGCTATCGTTTTAGCTCTAGGTGCTAGCTCTGAATTGTTTAATTGATCAAGTTTCTGAGGTTCTAGTGGATCATCGGTGCTAAGTCTCAGCATTGTTATATTCCCCACAGACCAAGATATTGATTCCAGTTAAAATAAAGCTCTAATATTTCGCTATCCAATGAGCAAGCCCATAACCAACCAATCGCTAAAGCGGGAGCATATGGCACCCGCTGACCCGCTGCTTCATCCGCTTCTGGTTTAAAATAACTTTGTAGATAGATACAGTCCCAATAACGTTTAAGTGTCTTGGCCAAACCAAGGAACCCTGTTTTCCAGATGATAAGAATGAGACTAGTTCCTGCTCCTGCGACGATGCCATAAACAATACTTGAGAATAGTAATTGAGGCCCCATTAAGGCACCAATCCCCATCATTAACTTAATATCACCAGCACCTAAGATTCGGAATAAGAAAGTCGGGAAAAGAATGATAAATGCTAAACCAAAACCAAATGTGGCCATTAGAACACCGGCGAGTTGTGCGAAATAGGCGTTTATTGCAAACCCACAAAATATGGCTAAGAGACAAAGTTTATTAGGGATCTTTTCTTGATACAGATCCATCACTATTGCAGATGTAAAAAATAGACCCGATAAGATAAGCTGAAGAGTTAATTGTGTGTCCGTCATAATCTGTCTCCGTAGACGTAATCACAAAGAAACAGATTTAGAAAATCTGCCCACTTCCATATGGGCTATTCTTAATTTCAAAGAATTGTTTCTAAGAACCTGAAGTACAGTCACTGCTCGCACCCGTTACGGCCGATGCTAGACAATTCAACTTAGCTGTAGCATTAGAACCTAGTTGATTAAAAGCTGCGATCATTCCACCAACCACCAGTCCGCCAGCAATTGCATATTCAACTGCCGTTAGTCCACTTTCGTCTTCTATAAAATCTATTAGTGTTTGTTTAATGTTCATGAGTTTTATCTCCAAATTTAACATCGGCACACGGCCAAAGACTTTTCATTGAACTTTTATAAGTGAAAGTGCTAGAACTTGTATTCACTTACTCATCTGCCTTAAGTGCTAAGTTTCAGAACATTTAAAGCTAACTTAAAAGTAGCAAATACATTCCGCGGTCTCTATGTGGAAAAAATAAGTGATCTAATAACAATTAATGACAGTGTCCGTTTATATGTTTTTTGTGAGTTTAGACGTGAGATTATAGATAAAGAAGTTATGTAACTACAGCTTAATGCATCAACCCAAAAACATATCCTCTGTAAAAACAAGGCGTTAAACAAGAGCAGAGCTAAGAGCATAAACAAATATGACAAATATGACAAATTGAAAATTTATCAACCTAAATAAAATCAGATCAAACATTTAATCAGTTATAACATCAAACAGGAGAATTAATTGATCAAAAATCACAAGAAGAGCCTTGGTGTACAAGCCATTTAAGGTGATTACTGAATATATGTATTATTAATATCGGATTAAAATAGTTTTCACTCGAGCTTTAGTAATATTCGAATGAAATCAAATTATGGATGGGTAATTAGTTACTTTCTCTGTACTCGAAACTTTGTGAAAGTTAGTACATCTCTAGTGAGTCTAGTGGTAAAAACGAGATAGTGCTATTTTTAATAGCACAGGTTACTTTTCAGTATTACTTTTATGCTTACTCTCTGGTCTTACCCTGCATAGCCTAAACGTTCAACAATTCGATAAATATTACTTATCTCATAACTGACACCAAAACTTTCCAAAATATAGGATTGGATTTCACTTCCATGCAGCTTTTCTGCCTCACTACTGGTTATTCTGTGCTTTATAAAAACTGATAACTGTTTAAGTTGCTCACTGGTTAACGCTGCAGGTCTCCCGATATGCTTCTTATCTTTTAATCCATCTAAGCCATAGCTTAGGTAGTTACTCACCCACTTATTGACACTTGTACGACTCACTTTTAGATAATCTGATATTTGATATCGGGATTTCCCTTCGTGAAAATGCAATAGAGCCAATAATTTCAATCTCATTCTTGCATTTTTTTCTTGGCGAATAAGCTTCATAAAATCTGGGGTATCTAAGCTATCATTAATCATTTCCCCTCCTCACGATCAAGATTATAGATATCGGCCCTAAACTGCAGCTTGCCCAGCTCATCAACCCAACTAGTATGATAAGTAATGTAAACTGGCAATTGCTCTGGTAATTTAAAAATGTGTGTGGAGTGATCTGAAAGAGCTGCATAAATATTCTTTAAGCGTTTATCGCTACGCATCAGATAGTCAGATAATCCCTTTGGATCAGAGACGCGAATACAACCATGGCTTAATGCACGATTATAGCTAAAAAACAAAGATTTAGTTGGTGTATCATGTAAGAAGATAGTGTCTTTATTTGGAATGGTAAAACGATAACGACCAAGTGCATTTTTAGGCCCTGGCGATTGTATCAACTGATGGTTTGTCAATAGCCCACTGAGTGACGACCCACTCACATTATTCATATCCACAAGCGTAAAATCGTCTAACTTTCTTAACTTAAAGTTTTGATGCTGCAGGTAACCAGGTTGTCTTATATCACGTGGAATAAGTTCTTTACTTACTATACTCCAAGGAGGCGTCCAGCTAGGATTCACAGTTAACTGAGTCAAAGCAGTGTTCATTGTCGGCGTCGGTGTTTGAGGTTTTCCCACAATAACCTTCATATCTAACACATTATCTTCTTTTTCTAACAATTTTAACTCAAAAGCTGGAATATTGATTTTCACATATCTACTGGGTAAAGCGCTGGGTAATTTAAACCAGCGCCATAAATTAAGTTGCATTAGAGTAACACGCTGTTGTGGAGTGACATTCAGCAAACCTGTCGTAAGTGTATTTAATTCACCATTAGCCTCAATACCATGGCGTTTTTGAAAGTTTTCAACACCTTTAATTAAACTCGGATCAAATATCGATGCTCTAACTGATAAAGGTTCAAAGGAGTTTAAGTCGCCTAAGTCTGCTAGCCGTTGCCTTAAAAGGAATATGTTGTTGTTACTTTGCCCTAGCCTGAAGTCCTCAGTTTTAAGTTGACTCCAACTCCTATTCACTAAAACTTTATAACGCCTTATCATACCTCTTAAACGAGAAACGCCATCATAGGGAGGGACCAACTTGGTGATATGCTCTGCAAAAGTATGCTCCTCAATCACTTCCCCCCTATTTGGTGATTCAAATGATTCAGAGTCTGTACTTATCCGTTGAATTTTATCTAAAAAATATATTGCAGCCTTGGTATAAGCACGATCTTGTTCTTCTTGCGTTGGTTTTCCTTCATCAAATTTCTGAGAATTTAAAAAAGTGGCAATTTCAATACCTAAATCATCCATTAACAAGCTAAAACTAACACCTTGTAATGTTAAACCAAATTCGTCAAACCAGATTAACTCCCCATCATTTGATTGATAAACATCTGTTGCTGTAATAGTTCGAGTTGATGAGAAGCTAGGAGCAGTGAACATCAACGTATAGAAGATTAAAGTGATCAAAATTGCATTTTTTTTCATCTTCAGCCTCCTGCGTTAATTTAAAGAAGCCCAAATCAATATTAACTCTGAAATTTATAGACTCTTAAAACCAGGTTGAATTATCACAAGTAAAACAACATATTAAAAACATAGCCCTCTTAAATCATTTACAGAAAAATCTTGAAAGGCTACTGGTTACATATATAAGATTTAGTACATAACGTCATAGATTACAAACTTCAACAAATTTGGTTAGTACAGTTTTTTTATCCAAAATACCTATGTGTCCACAAGTTGCAACTATACTTTCTTAAGATAATTAATCTATTCGTGTAGTGAAAAATTGTAGCTAACCCCGTTAGCTGATTTATCACTTCATATCGTTTGTTTAGGATATGTTCATGAAAAGACATTTTAATTTCATAATACAACTTGGCTTAACACTAACGATTGGATTGATTTTACTGGTGAATCTGGTACCTGCTTGGGCTGTTTATCAATCTAGAATGTCTATCAAAACTGATAAGCCATCAGGCTCAAGTCTAGCTGAACGTTATCTCATTCTGGGTGACTGGCCTGGGGATGCACAGATATCTACGGTTATTGAAGATAATCAGAATTATATTGTAGCTTCAGCAAGGAAAACCGAAAAAGATACATCAACTGCAAAAATACAAGATAAGTAGATGGATGATAGATAGTTAAAATCGTATCAGTACAAGATAGGAATAGGTATGGAAAGTAAGCTTCAGGTTAAAGGTGATAACGTATCTATGCTCAGAACCTTCTGGCGTACCAATGCTTTTATGCTGCTTTTTCTGGTCGCCTTATACAATTTCAAACTATTTATTCAGTACTTCTCTTCATTCTCAATTGCATCAGTGATGACCCATGTGAGAAGCGAAGATCTATTGAGCACGGGCCTCCTCTTCGATCTAAGTCAATTTGTATTTTTAGTCATATTTTTTCATCTCCTCTGGTCTTTAGTTATCACAATTTCATGTAAGCCATGGTTTAGCATCATCAAACATGAAGGCATCAAAACACAAGTATGGCTAGTAATAGTTCTGCTACATTTCACTCTGGTTTTAGCCGCTAATGCTTATTTTTATCCAACATCTTTATTAGGTTTTTTAAGAAATACGCCAATGGCAACTGTTGCTGGTTTATTAATGATATCGGTAGCAGTTCTGCTTCAGTTTTTGTGGTCTATTTATTCTCAGTTTGGTAAAAAAGTAACTTTAACAGCGCTATTCTCAGTAGCTTTATTGATTTCACTATTAGGCTATAGACCAGAGCCGGTTTACACGGCCGATAATAATAGTCCTAACGTTTTTATTATAGGCATAGATGGTCTTAGGCCAGATCATCTCAACTATATAGACAGCGCTAATAACCACTCACCAAATATAGATGAATTCATTTCACATTCAACAGTTTACACAAATACTTATACCCCACTCGGACGTACTTATGTTGCATGGATGAGTATATTATCTGGTCTATACCCTAAAAATCATGGTGCTAGATTTAACTTAGCTCCTCCAGAACTGATCAATAAAGAGTTTCCACTTGTTAGGGAGTTAAATAAAAAAAATTACCAAACTATCTATGCTATGGATGAGAGACGTTTCAATCAAATTGATGAGGCATATGGTTTTGATGAGATCATCGGCCCTAAAGTGGGCGCTGCTGACGCCATTATCAGTGGAATGGCTGATTTCCCGCTAATAAATTTGTTATCCAATATCCCTGGATCTTCAGAGCTGTTTCCTTATCTAAATATGAATCGTGGTTACGGTAAAGCTTACTCTCCAAATCAATTTAACCAGAAGGTTTTGAGTAAATTATCGAGTGATAAACCTAACTTTTTGTCTATTCATTTCTGTCAACTCCACTGGCCCTACACCTCTAAAGACTTTATCGACATCAACAGTGCTCAATGGAAGGGCAATTACAATCACTTCATGTATCAAGCGATGCTCAAAAAAGTCGATCAACAATTTTCTGATTTTATCAGTAGCCTTGAACAAAGAGGTTACCTAGATAATGCCATTGTTTATCTTATCTCCGATCATGGTGAAGGCTTTATGCTTAAAAAAGATGAAATCCACAATCCCTCTATTGACGTTAACGATACCTTACACACCAATGCTTGGGGTCATGGCACCAATGTGATGAGCCAAGATCAAACTAACGTATTAATGTCATACCGACGCTTCAATAAAAACGTCAAAGGCCTTCCAAATATTCAGCAGATCCAAGGCAATTTTTCATTGATTGATATAGCCCCAAGCCTATTTGAAGAACTTAATTTGTCACTATCAGCTAGTGATACTCCTTTTGATGGACTTTCCTTGCAACAATCAGCCAACTTAGAGGCTGAACGAGCCATCTTTGTTGAGTCATCTGTTCCTTTTCGCTCAATTAATGCCAGTTTTATTGACGAGAAAGAAGTCATTTATGAAACTGCCTCTAATTATGAAGTCAGGGACAATGGCCGTGCCGTTATTATACCTTCGGTATATAAAGAGATGGTGGCCAAGAAACAGCGAGCAGTCTATTTTAAGCATTGGCAGCTAGCCATGCTACCTAACTATGAAGAATTAGTGCTAATAGACACCCAAAAACAACTCTGGTATCAACTGTCTCAATATAAAGGTTCCGCACCTTGGAGAGGTATGCTATTTGATTTATGTCGCCATTATCAACACGACCTAGGGTTTGATCAACACCAGCACTGCCGACAATCAGGCATAATAGACGACTCCACGTCTTCCCCTTCGGTGAGGCACTTAAGTTATGGACGTCAATATGACATTCAATAGCCTATTCATCGCCCGAGCACTATTTACTGCCGCAATATTAAGCAGCTGTTTCCTATTAGGTGGACTATTCGCTCTTAACCAATGGCAGCCCTATACCTTTATTATTGAATCAATAGCCAATACTCAAGGGCTGTGGAGCAGAGTTACCGATCATCATCCTAGGCTCTTAGAACCTAAAGTGTATGCAGGCAGTGGCGTTGAAGTCTATGACAGTACAAAAGCCTTCGTTGGCTATACCCTGTTACAAGGCACTATGCCTGGCGGACCACAAGTTAAACTGATTGATATGACAGGCAAAGAGCTACATAGATGGAATATTAACTTTTTCAGAATTTGGCCACAGGCTGATCATCTCGCTGAGAACCTCAGGCCTACCTCAGAATTCTATACCCATACGCAAGGTTTTATCGTATTTCCAGATGGTTCAATCATTATCAATATTGGTGGTAAAGGCTCTGCGAAGTTAGATAAATGTTCCAATGTACTCTGGACACTCGATAGACGGACTCATCACTCTATTACACAAACTGTAGAGGGACAATTTTGGATCCCCGCTCATCGAAACATTGATATGATCCCAGAACATCTGCTTTTCGCTGGAATAACCAAAGAAAAGCTTAACAATAGAGGAGCAAACCTTTTCTTTGGCTATGAAAATTTAGTGCTGCTTATCGATGAAAATGGTAACACTATCCGGGAGTTTTCAATACTGGAGTCAATATATAATGCAGGCCTGGAATCGGCAGTATTAAACTCCTTAAAGTCAAAGCCTTATGATATTACACATATTAATGACATAGATGTTGTCACTGAGGCACTAGCTCAAAAGATAGCTGGCGTTAATGTTGGCGATCTACTTATTTCTATCAGGCAAATGCACATGCTGGCAATAATTGATCAATTTACAGGTAAATTAAAGTGGAAACATATAGGGCCTTGGGTTAGTCAACATGACCCTGATATTACAGAAGATGGAAATATTACAATTTTTAATAACTCAGTGAAAGAACTCGCTTTTGCTCGTGCACCAGGAAGTAACATTATCGAGTTTGATCCAATGACAAACATTTCAAATATCATATACCCCACTAGAGTTCAAGATGCCTTTTTTAGCAAAATAATGGGAAATCACCAAGCTCTGCCCAATGGTAATCGGCTCATTACAGAGAGTCTTTCTGGCCGCGTCTTCGAAATTAATCATGATGGAGAGATTATCTGGCAGATCATAATCCCTTATGACGAAGATTTAGCATCACTCATTGCCATTTCGCATAGAGTGAGTACAGACTATTTTAAGGTAAAGGACTGGGATTGTAGTAAGCACAGCAATACAACCTTATAGGTGAATTTATGAATAAACTCATAATATGCTCAATGTTAATACTCATTTCATATCCAAGTTTGGTTTTCGCTTATGTCGGTCCTGGGACTGGACTTTCCGCAATCGGCTCTTTGATTGCGTTTTGTGGAGCAATATTCCTGCTAATTCTTGGATTTCTCTGGTATCCCATTAAGCGTTTGTTGAAAATCAAAAGCGCGAATAGCCAAGAAGACAATAAAAACATCTCTGAGAATGAAAAAAGTAACCAATCTGACAGTAATTTAAAATGAACATATTGGGGGTATATATCATTGCGGTATGTGTGCTTTCATTATCATTTTACTACTCGCCAATTTTCTCTCATTGTCGGCAAGTTATCAACATAATGTCATGTGCCATTAAGCTCATACTGGACAAAAACACTGACGATTCAGAAAAGGAATTGACGTGCCAAAAATCAGGTTTAATGGTTTTAAAACAGGGGCTTCAGATTCTTAGTGATGTTTTTTTCATTAGTCTATTTACAAGCGTTCCGATCATTTTAGCTATTACATTCTCTATGGTTACCGCTAATGAATTAATCAACTTTTCGTTACGAAAAGACGTCTTATCCATTACCTGTTTTATTTTCATCCTCCCTTTAATCTTTCGTTACATCCGAATAGGAAAATGATGTTCAGTAAAGATAATTACTCACTCACAGAGCAAGGAATACATAGACTTGCTTTTGGATCTACGCAGTTACAATCACTCTTATTAGACATAGAAGATAAGCTCTATTCACAACAATGGCAAAACATCGAAATAAATAAGCCTATATTTATCACCTCATTACCTAGGGCTGGTACAACCTTACTTCTTGAGCTATTAAATCAATTACCGGAGCTTTCAACCTATCTATACAGAGATATGCCTTTCATTCTTACTCCATTGATTTGGCATAAAATATCGAGTCGTTTTCAAGTCACCTCCCAAAAAAAGGAAAGGGCCCATGCTGATGGATTAAAAATTAATGTAGACAGCCCTGAGGCATTTGAAGAAATAGTATGGAAAAGATCATTCCCTGAGAAATATCAATCTAAGCAGATCCCATTATGGACAGAGACTAATTGTCAGCTACAAAAAGAACTGCATCAACAAATGCAAAAACAAATAGCCGTAAGAAAATTAACCAGTAAGATGGCAGTAAGGTATGTCAGTAAAAATAACGCCAACATTGCTAGATTAAATATAATTAAACAAGGATTTCCTGACGCAATAGTGCTGATACCTTTTAGGCATCCTTTGGAGCAAGCTATCTCGCTTTGGAAACAACACCTCCACTTTACAGCCATACATGCACAAGATAATTTTACTTATGCTTACATGCAAAGCATAGGTCACTTTGAATTCGGTCGACTTCATAAACCTCTATTATTTCCACGTTTTAACACTCTTACAGCGAATTTTTCACCTTTAGACCTTAATTATTGGTTAGCGTATTGGATATCTGCCTTTAGTTATCTTCTGACCTATTCATCCGTCTCGTTTATCCATTATGAATCCCTTTGTAAGTCTGGTGCCAAGGGAGTAAAAAAATTATTAGCTAGGCTAGATCTGACCGCAGATGAACGCAAGTTACTTAATATATGCGAAACGTTAAATGCCCCTCCTGCGAGCCGATTTTCTGATCAGTTTGTTGACCCTAGTCTCAAGCTTGAAAGTTTAACGCTCTATGAAGCATTAATAAAAAGGTGTCTACTCAATGAGGAGTAGCTTATTCGAATATAATTCCCCTACAAGTCATAAGGTTAATAAGATTAAAATTATATAACTTCTTCAATGAGCATCTATACTAAGTGCTATTGGGGTATTCAGTGTCAGCGACCCGCTTTATTCCAGTTTATATTGAAGATAAATACAGATGGACTCGGTGATTGACTAGGGAAAAAAATGTCATTATTTTCATTCACATTCATCAGAAGTGCCCCATTTAGAGTGATGTTTCCCCTCTTTCTGGCTGTACAGGTATGCTTGTCGATCGAGCCTCTGTTAATTTTGCTTGCTCCTTATGAAAGTCTCATCCAAACATTTCCTTTCATTATGCTTTCAGTTGTCATTTTCTTAAGCCAGCCATTTAACCAAGGAGGAACTGGACTCGTTGCATTACTGATGGCAACCAGTTTTTATTTTTCACAACATATTTTTGGTTTAAAAGAAGTTAAGGACCTTCACTGGTTTACCTTTTGTTTGTTCTCAACAGCCCTTCCCATAAACTTGATTATTATTCATTTTCTTCCAGAAAAAAGGCTGCTATCCCGTTTTGGAATTAATTATCTACTTTTTCTATCTTTCCAGATTTTATGGTGTTACTTGTTACTCGAACAGATAAGCTCTGAAGATGTCAGTTGGCTGTGGAGCCTATATTTAAAACCTTTACCCCTTCTATCCTCTTCACCACTACTGTTGATCATGTTTTCATGTCTGCTAACTACGGCGAGTGCATTAGTGGTTATTTTTAGAAACTCTAATTTTGATCATACTATCTTCATTAATTTACTGTTTTCTTCAATCGCATTAATATTTTTTGATACACCACCTGTACCTGCTATCTGTTTTTCACTTGCGGCAATATTACTGTTATTGAGTATCATCACCTCAAGCCATGAACTGGCGTTTATCGACCAATTAACTGAGCTAGCAGGACGAAGATCCTTAGAGATTGAGATGGAGCATATTTCAGGTTTATATACTATTGCTATGCTCGATGTGGACCATTTTAAGAAATTTAACGACCTATACGGTCACAGAACTGGGGACGAAGTATTAAAACTAGTAGCTCAAATAATGATGCAAACAGGCGGCAAAGCCAAAGTATTTAGGTATGGTGGTGAGGAATTTGTTATTTTGTTCAAAGGAAAAAACTCCAATCAATGTCTCCCTTATCTTAATGAACTCAGATGCAAGATTGCCGATTATGATCTAGTCTTACGCGATCATCATGAACGGCCTATTCTTGATAAGGATGCCCAAAATATGTCCCATGATACAGAGAAACATGAAAAGGTTAATATCACCGTCAGTATTGGCGTTGCAGATAGCATTAATAACAGAACGAAACAGTATTCAGTAAGCACAGATGAAGTGTTTAAATCCGCAGACAAAGCGTTATATCGTGCTAAGAGCGGAGGAAGAAATAGAGTGTCTAATTTGAGATTTGCATAAAGATTATGAATTAGTAAAATATTTCATGTTCAACGTTTTGAGAATCAAGGAACTGTGTCGATTCCTTTCCTTTTAACATTGCGATTGTTGATAGCATGCCGGCAATTAAACAGTTTTCAGCCTTAACGGTTACTGAAATGGGCGCATATTCAACTGGGTAACCAGTTTGGGGGCTAATAATGTGACCATAAGTTTTCTCGCCGATATTAATCACTCGCCGTGTATTGCCACTTGTGGTTAATGCCCCTTGAACTAAAGAGGTAAATTTCACAGCCGTATTGAGCAACTTAGGGTCTTCTATCCCAACCTTCCAGCCCGAGGGGTTAGCAAGTGAACAACTGATATCCCCTCCCAGATTGACTAACACTGGTAAGGCTGGATATTGCGCTTTAAGATGGGTTGAAATACGATCGCACGCATATTCTTTGCCAATTCCCCCCAGATCTAAACGCATGCCTGAAGGTATAAAACAACGTTTTGGTTCAAGCATTATTTGTTCAAAGCCTACATGCTGTATAGCCTGTTCAATCTCAAGGGGATCAGGAAGTTTAGCCTGGGTAGCATAAGACCAGAGTGCCAATACTCTGCCCGCTGTAATATCAAACAATCCGTCACTGAGCTCATGGCACTGCTGGGCGAAATAGAATATTGCAGAGGTTTCTTCATCAATATTTTGCCATCGACCCGCATTATCATTCAACTTAGTGAGCATACTGTCATATTTATAGCGACTATACTTATTTTCAATCCGCGCGCACTCAGTCACCGCAAAACGCGCAATAGTATGTGCTGTTTCAATCTGACATTGCTTAATGAGCAGTTCACATGGGCTGGCCATGGAAGCGAAACACACCCGAAAACCCCATGTTGTCTTTGTTAACTGATATTGATTATCCATCACACCTAATCTGTCTCTTAAGTTGCCTTGGTATCGCTAGCAACTAGCAATACGATTGAACTCGAATAAAAAATGACAACATTCGTTAGAAAGAAAAACCAAGCTGAAATATTATCGCTTTGAGATTGGGATAAAGATCTTGGTTTGCTAATTGTCCTATTGAGTCTTGCCCAGTAGATTCAGGCCGTTGCTGATAATACTCTAAACGATAATAAGCCTTAATTCCGTCAGGCAAATTATGACCTAGTTTCAGCCCTAACGTATATGCATTCATTTGCCCTAAGCGATAATCTGCCGTCGCAAAATCAGGTAAAGCATCATTATGATTTAAATAACGAGTATAAAAATCCGCGGCACCTTGCTGATAATGTCTTAAGTGAATTTGCCCATAGAGATCAGCTGTAAAATTATAGCGATAATGAGTTTCAAAAGTATGAGACGTTACCCCCCAGTCATCCTGACTATAGCGGTATGAAAGATCAACGACTCCCGTAGACAAAGCCTGCTTTCCATACAGATATAGGCTCTGTTTGAGCCGTTCATCGGGTCGACTTTCATAGCGATACTCAGTGGCAGTACCGACCTCATCGACAACACTTAAAATCTTGTAAGGATCGGTCATATAACCAGATAAAGAGGACAGGTTATAACTCAGTTGAATGAAGGTATATCGAGTCAATATTTGGGAGATTCCAACACTTAAATCGGTTGTTTGTTTATTTGTACTGGCAATTTTCCGTGTCTTATCGAATGCAGTTTTAAATTCAGTTTCGGATGAAAAATCATCTCTAAACAGCATATTACTCATCGCAACAGGTCTGCCACCTACAGGGTCAACCAGATCATAATAGTAAGCAGCAGCCAATGAGACTTGTGTATTGCTCTTATTAAATGAGCGCTGCAAACTCGTATTTATCCCCATAGAGGTGTAATCAAATTCTCTAGAAAGATAGAGGCCATGATTAGATGTCCATATGGGTGACCAATTTTCTGTCCAGTTGGCACTTAGCTGCAATCGAGTATCTTTAAAAGTATCATCCAGAGGCTCTGTAGCCGCAGCAATGGTATATTCGCCATTACCTGAAGGTCGAGTAAAGGTTTGAGCAAAATCTTGCGGCACTGCGCCATTAGCAGAAGCACCGGTTAACGTATCGAGCACCAATTTGCCGGAATATACCCTTTTATCACCTTCATTTTTTTCAATATAAAAAATGCCTTCAGCAGCCGTGACCTTATCTTGCTCTTGATAATACAAAAAGGCCGCGTCTATTGCTAAATCACTGTCTGTCTTGAAACTGGTTTCATCAAACTGCGTGACAAAGAGTTGACTAGCATGATCTAATTTATCCTGAGCAACTACAGGTAAAGGGGCAGCGTTAAGCAGGGATAAACTGGCCATCGATAAACCAGACAAAATTGAGACATTCTTGAACTCGGCACCGTTAGTTTTTTTTGTGGATTGATCAGACTCAATTACAGCCACAACCACCTCCGGCAAGTGCCCTGCCACCACTGGTCCCCTCTTTACTGAAATAAATATGATCGTTAATGGTTAAATCCATTTTGTCATTATCTACTGCCATATCCTCTCTGGCGAATTGATCTCTTTCCCATGGCTGTACGCCAAGGCTAGAGCAGCCAACAAGGGAAAAACAAGTTAAACAGACAGTCAAAACAGTTTTGATCATGTAAATTCCAATTTTATGTCAATATGAACACTGCTTAATAAGAGCTACTTATCCTTATCACCTAATCATCCACGCTTTCTAGCCAGCGTTGTATTTCTGCCTCATATTTCGCCTGTTCTTCACGATAAAAACCAACATGCTTTGCCACTAGCTCTCCTTTACGGTTAAATAAATAACTACTTGGCATTCCGAGGATTTCAAATTCAGTGGCGACGTGCATGTCGGGATCATAAGCGATAGTAAAATCCGCCTGTATTTGGGTTAAAAATTGTTGAGCAAGTTTGGTTTCTGTATCTAGGTTAATGGCAATAATCTTCAAACCTTGATTGGCATATTTTTGATGCATGGCATTCATCCAGGGAAAAGATTTTCTACAAGGACCGCACCAAGATGCCCAAAAATCGACATAAACTACGCTGCCAGAATACTCAGATAAAGAGAAAGCATCACCGTTAATATCTTGGACACTTAAGTGTAGACTCGGCGCCGCATTCGACGCAGTAACAGACAAACACAAGAAAAATGCAGCAATAAATTTAACGATAGTGGCAGTAATATTTAACTTAGGTAGACGCACATTCCAAGCCTTAAATTTTATAACCTTAAATCAGTTATACACTGTGTTATTCATTTGTTCCAGCAACTAATTGTGAGTGAATTTTTATGACATGTCAGACAACACAACAATATCCATTAAACAGAGTTTCACCCTATGAAAGTGATTTAATTTGCCTTCGCTATCTGATTACGGCAAATTATAGCATTCAGTAAATCAACAATATAAAGATAGGCTTATGTGGTATCAAAAGGAATTAAACCTTCAAGCAAAACCGAGAGGATTCCATCTGATCACAGATGAAATCAACGATGCGCTTCCAGAGCTAAGCAGGCTAAAAATTGGCTTAGCCCATATACACCTGCAACATACCTCCGCAGCACTGACAATCAATGAAAATGCCGATCCTAGCGTTCGTGTTGATTTTGAGCGTTACTTTAATCGGTTGGCCCCCGAAAATGAACTTTACTATACACACACCTACGAAGGGCCCGATGATATGCCTGCGCATTTAAAATCGAGCCTGTTAGGCATATCACTCACCATCCCGATCACCAATGGCCGTTTAAATTTAGGGATCTGGCAAGGTATTTATCTATGTGAGCCTAGGGATTCAGCAGGTAAACGGCGAATAGTGGTGACGCTGCAAGGGGAGTAATCTCCTCATAGATGAGAACAGACTAAGTGTAATGTATTAAATTAGTGCCGCATTCAACATACCTAATATTGGTTTTCTTTAGACCCTCTAACGATAATTATTTTTCCTTTACGTCTATTTGCTCTAAGCAGCATCAATTGAGTGTTTGTTTTTTAGACAGTAGCGTAAGATAATTAAACTAGGTCTATTTGAAGGAAGCTGATATGAAGTTGCCCAGCATACAATCATCGAGTCTCAGCAATCTAGAGAAGCTACAAGAAAAACGTAAAGAGCAGATGGAAAAGCTCAGTACTGGGCTTAAAATAAACCAAGCTTCCGACGACCCTGCAGGAATGCAAATTGCAAATAGGCTCGCTTCAAGTATCAATGAGTCAGAGGTCAGAATAAGAAATGCCAGGGATGAGCAGAGTATTATCGATACACAAGCCGGGCAATATACTGCAATAACCGATAATTTAGTCAGAGCAAGAGAGTTAACCGTGCAAGCGGGCAACCCGCTTTATGACAAGCAAGCGATACAGGCAGAGCTCGATCAGCTGACAGAGGAGATCAATGTCATTGCTGAAGACGTCTTAGGTCAAAGTAACTTTATATCAGGCTTAGATGCCAGCGATCCAAGTGCATCACAAATAGTCATTGATGATGCAGGAGAGATCATCGACGCGAATGCGAGTGCCGGCGGCGCGAAAAGTAATGCCATAGACAGTCGAGTCAATAATTATCAAATCAGTAGTATTAATACCAGCGAGGCACGCTCAAGAATTCAAGATACCGACTATGCACAAAGCTCAGCTGACTTGCTAAGAACGGAGCTGCAACTGAAAATAGCCGTGATCCTGAAAAAAGATGAAGAAGAACGTAAAGGATTACTTTTTAACAAGTTTGTCTAATCGAGTTCTATTGGTTTAAGTAAATCGAGCCAGTCATCACCTGTCATATCGGATACCTTGGTGCTCTCCTGCAGGTAAATACTGTTAGCGAGATCTTGCTTTGATTCCTGTAATAACTGGATCCGTTCTTCTACGGTATCTTTACAGATTAACTTATAAACAAAAACCGACTTGTCTTGACCTATTCGATGAGCCCTATCACTTGCCTGTTGCTCGGCGGCGGGATTCCACCATGGATCGGTGTGAATAACGACATCAGCCGCCGTTAAGTTCAGGCCAGCACCGCCAGCTTTTAAGCTGATCAAAAATACCGGCACCTCACCTTGCTGAAAACGATTAACCAATTCTCCACGATTGCGACTCTTACCAGTGAGTTCAATATAGCCAATTTTCAATTGCTCAAGTAACGCTGAAATTAAACTTAACATGCTGGTAAAAGAAGAGAAGATCAGAATTCGTCTTCCGTCTTCAAGCATAGTCGGTAGCTTATCCACCAACCAATTTAGTTTACCTGAAGAGGTATGAAAAGGGTTAATGTCGGTTAATGTCTCAGCGCTATTATCAAGGTTGACCTTTGGGTGCTGACTCTTATTTAGCTCTACTTCAGCTGGGTTTATTTGAGAGTCAACAGGTGTATCCTTTGAGGCAAGATCAAGCTTCAACAGATCAGGATGACAGCAGACTTGTCTCAGTTTTAATAAGGCATTACTGATCGCTAATCGATTACGCTTCACACCAGAAACTGATACAGCTTTTCTCACCTCTTCTGACATGGTAAGTCGAATAGTCTCGTATAAATCACCCTGAGCCTCAGTCAGATTAATGTATTCATTAATGATGGTTTTCTCAGGCAATTCACTAGCAACATCTGCTTTCATGCGACGAAGCATAAAAGGGGTGATTCTTTGCACCAGCGCGATGCGTCGCTCATCATCTTTATCACGCTCTATCGGCACTTGATAATGGCGCTGAAACTGAGCATAAGTGCCCAGAAAACCTGGCATCAGAAAATTAAACAGAGACCACAATTCACCAAGATGATTTTCAAGTGGGGTGCCAGTCAAACACAATTTGTGAGACCCTGATAAACTCGCAACTACCCGACTAATACGGCTACGTACATTCTTGATGGTTTGCGCTTCATCGAGAATGATCAGATGAAAGTGTTGATCTGACCAAGATTCAGCATCTTGTTGAAGCGTGCCATAACTTGTAATGATTAAATCGCTATCATTCACCTGCTCTTTTAATTTATGTCTCTTAGGCCCAGTCCATAAAAGCAGTCTTAATTCAGGCGCAAAATTCTGGGCTTCGTGATACCAATTTGCTAATAAGCTTGTCGGGGCAACGATTAAACAAGGTTTGGTTAACTTGCCGGAATCTTTATCCACCAATATCGAACTCAAGGTTTGAATGGTCTTCCCCAGCCCCATGTCATCAGCCAAAATACCAGAAAATTCATGACGTTTTAGAAATTGTAGCCAGTTTAGACCTACATGCTGATAATCCCTCAACTCAGCATTGAGCCCTTTAACACTGGTCACACTGTTATCGGTTCCACTTCCAAGATACCGATATACTTGCTCAGCTTTATTTTTAAGCCAACTGCTGCCCTGCCACTGCCATTCTTTATTATCTCCTTGAGTTAACAAAGTCAGTTCAGCAAGGCGCGTTAGCTGATGCATAGGCAAGGTTAATGTTTCAGTTTCAGTTAAAGGCTTTGTTTCATAAAGCTCTACCAATACATCTAGGATCTGTTTAACCCGTTTAGCAGGTAAAGAAAGCCTTTGACCGGAATCAAGCTCCATCAACACAGATTCCGAATCGCTCAAGTTCTGTAGTAACCCTTTCCTAATGGCTTTAACCAGATAAGGTAAAATATTAATCTTTTTGCCATCAAGTTCTACGCCAAGCTCAAGCTCGAACCAGTTTTTATTGGCAACTTGGTGACCCAGTTCCCCATACCAAGCTTGTGGCTTAACAAGGCTATAGCGATTTTTAAGCTGTAAATCGATAAGCCAACCAGCAAGCATCAAGCGTCTGAACATGATCATCTGCAGCGCTGAAAGCTGTGGTAACAAACGCGTACCTACAGCAAACTGATGCCAAACTGTAGCTTCAAACTGTGACGACAAGAGAGGAAAATTAATAAGCTGAACATTGAGCTCGGCAGCAAGTGTCAAGAAGTGTGGCAGTTCACTACTCAATGCAAAAACCTGTTCTAAATTGACTTCATGATGATCACTGATAAATGAAAAGCTGACTAAATCAAGATCAAGTTGGTTATTATCGATATCAGATCCATTGATGTGACGAGAGATGGTTAACTTAGGCAGCCAATCTCTATCATCATCCGCCATCAATGCCAAAAGTTGATCACTGCATTTTGCATTTGAAAAGGCAGCCGCAGACCTTGTGTTTATCATGCTCATACTGGAAAAATCAATATAAGCATCCTGGCTGACTTTATAAAAGTAGCCAGTATCAATGAAGTCATTTAAATAATGTTGTTCGAATTTGAGCGGCTGTTGGTCGCAACTCTGCCAGAAGCATCTCTGGGTAAGAACAAGCATGGTGATAAACTCGTTATCGCAAATCGAATCGATACTGAGTGAGATTTTTTCCTCTTGTTCCTTTGATAATTTGGGATCTATCGCTGTTAACAATGGTCGTAATTGATTCAATATCCAGAGATCCGTCTGAGTGACAAACTTAGGTTGGCTGCTTCTATGTAATACCTCAAAACCTAAGTCGTTTTTTAGCGAATGCTTTCCCGTTTTACCCACATAACCTTTATGAACATCCAGTTGCAGCTGATCTCCCTTGCGACTTAGCAGATACACAATTCTATGGCGAGCCATATTTGGGTAGGGATCAAACCTCTGATTCAGTTCAGTTCTAAGTAGTCTTTGTGCCGTATCGGCCCGCTTCTTTTCACTGGGATACGGCATGATAGGTGTTTGTCTGGCGAGATAATCGATCGCAATAGCGGCGATATGAATGCATGAAAACGTACTGCCGACACACTGGCTACAATGCGTATTTTTAGACGCGATAATGGGGCCAGCAGCCCAATCTAACTGCGCAAAAATCGAGTTTGATGGAGTGGTTCTATTACTAATCGAATCCAAAGTCCGCGAGTCACAATCAAGCTGTTCACCCTCAATGTCAGCACTCACAGCTGAAAATTCAGCCAAAAGTATAGACCCTTGGTAATCATGCTTTAAATGTGTACCCAGCAATATGCCTAACGCGTCGAATATCACCGACTGACTAAAAATCTCTTCTAAATGGACCAATCTCTCGCCTTTTATCTTTACAACAACTCAGTACAAATAGGCAAGTTTACAAGCACCTGAAACCTTATTTGCACCATTGAAAACAGATCGAAAGGGAGAACTATAGCACTGATAAAGCCATGGCTAATAACTAATTAGATAAAGAGTTGGAATATTTTTCAAGTTACCAAAAGCGAGTAAATAGCGCACGATTTGAAGTAAATTCATCCAGAATGCACTCGCTAGCTATCGCTTTATGTTTTAATCTTATATAATTCTATTGTATAAAATATCCCAAGAAGAGAATATGACCACATTTGACCCTATTCATCACCCTCATCGTAGATTTAATCCACTCACCGGCGACTGGGTACTGGTTTCGCCTCATAGGGCTAAACGGCCTTGGCAAGGCCAAGATGAAGCCACTGTTGCAGCCACAAATATTGATTACGACAGTGAATGTTTCTTGTGTGCTGGCAACAAACGGATCAGCGGTGATATTAATCCCAACTATCAGTCCACCTATGTATTCAGTAACGATTTTGCCGCACTATCTCCAGATACCCCTTCGGTGTCAGCTAACGACGATCCACTGATGCGATGTGACAGTGCCAAAGGTCTAAGCCGGGTGATCTGTTTCTCACCGGATCACAGCAAAACGCTGCCTCAACTCTCGGTGAAGCAGATAGCTGAAGTGATAGACACTTGGAATGTGGAAATAACCAGCCTAGGTAAAGATTATATCTGGGTGCAAGCATTTGAAAATAAGGGCGCAACTATGGGGTGCTCTCAACCCCACCCTCATGGTCAAGTCTGGGCCAATAGCTATTTACCCAATGAAGTCAGAAAAAAACATCATCATTTAAACGCATACCACCAAGAGCATGGTCGAAGTTTGCTTAGTGATTATGTAAGACGTGAACAAGATGATGGTTGTCGTACTGTGGTCGAAACAGAACACTGGCTTGCTGTTGTTCCTTACTGGGCAGCATGGCCATTTGAAACACTTTTAATGCCTAAGACACAGATCAGGCGCTTCGATGAACTCAGTCATGTTCAAAGGGATGATCTCGCTCTCGCCATCAAGAAGTTAACCACTCGATATGACAACCTGTTTAATTGCTCGTTTCCCTACTCCATGGGTTGGCACTTCGCCCCCTTTGAACGTGATAACGAGGGTCAATTACTCAATAGTGATCATTGGCAGTTACATGGCGTATTTTATCCGCCTTTACTTCGTTCTGCGACAGTCAAAAAGTTTATGGTAGGGTATGAAATGTTGGCAGAAGCACAGCGAGATCTGACTCCAGAACAAGCTGCTGCTATGTTAAGGGATGCGACAGATATTCATTACTTGGATAGAAGCTAAACTAAATCTTGAACAAAATAATCAGCCAGCTCTAAAGACTGTTCCTCAGAGCTGGTGAGTAACGAAATAAAACTAAATTACTTATCCAGCGGCGTACCTTCTAGTCGCTTCTTTCCTGAGAACATAGCCGATATGATCCCAGGCTGATGTTTCAGTTCAGCTAATATGACTCCGACGACATGAAGTACAATTAGCAGCAACAAAAAGTAGACGAGATATAAGTGCACTGTACCTGCAATGCTTTTATATGGCTTAACCTCAGCAAGCTTAGCCTTGTCTACACCCGTTTCATCGTAAGGTTTGATGCTTGCTGCATCAACGCCATCGGCAGCGATAAATTCAGTGATAACGCCACCAAATGGCGGGTAATATATATCCGTACCAGCTCTAATTAATCCCGTCAGCATGATAATGACTAGCGTGAGCATAATGATCACAACGGCAAGCTTTCCAACAGGATTATGGCCTAAATATTGTGGATTATCCCCTTTCCTCAACGCTGCTTTATACTTTTTTATTTCCGCTATTTTCGGCATGTTCGATGAGAACTTTGCAAAACGATCACCAAGAAACCCCCATAGGATCCGTATGAATAAATTCGCAGCAAATATGTAGCCAATAACAACATGAAGTTCTTTAAGGCCAATTTTAGCTTCTAGACTTGTGATACCTATTTCACGCTTAAACAGCATTATCAAACCAACAAAGATAAGGCTGAGTACCAATAATAAATTAAGCCAGTGGAACACCCGTATGGGCTTATCCCACACCTGATATGTCTGGCCCTGATTTGAGTTGTCTTCGTTCGATAATGACATAATGATCCCCCCAGATCTTCCGATACATCACAGTAATACCAATCGGTATAAATCTCGTAAGTAAAAAGTTTTGCACTATTCTACTATCGTTTCAAAATCATTCAGTTAAAGAATATTCATTAAGCGCTAAATATCCGTTCTAATACCAACCTACATAAATACTTGATCATTCTTACTGGTTAAAACCGCTGATAACTACGTTATGAGTTTTGTAATTAGAATAACTAGTTACCTGCAACTCCAGCCTTGTTCTAAGCGGTTTTTCCTGCGTAATGTTATGAACACTGACTTATCCAGATTGATATAATACTCAGCGTGTAAATTTGGTTTCTGAATAATGAAACGTTAAATCATAAATTATGAAATCAGCGTTTTTAGTTCAGATTTACTCATAGGTTTATAGAAATAATAACCCTGAACAAACTCAATACCAGCCTGTTTGACAAAATCCAGCTCCAGCTCAATTTCCACACCTTCGGCAACGACATCTAAACCTAAAGCTTGGCTTAATGTCGTTATGGCTGTCACCAAGGCCTGTTGCTTGATGTCAGAATCAGACTGTTGAATAAAACTTTTATCGATTTTAATTTGATCTAATGGAAACTTGCTCAAATAAGACAATGATGAAAAACCAGTACCGAAATCATCAATAGCAACCTTAAGCCCCATATCTCTTAACTTAGTTAATGACTGAATTGAGTGATGATTATTCTTCATCAATAACGACTCAGTGATCTCTATTACCATAGATTCAAATGGAAATGGGTTTGTCGTTAAATCAACTGCAATATCTTCAATTGATTTCACTAAATTATCTTGTAGTTCATGGGACCAAAACTCATACATAGAGACATTGATCGACAAACCAAAACCTAAATTGATCTGCTGTAGCTCCAATAGCGCTTTCATGGCCTCTTTACGGACCCACTGGCCAATTTCAACAATCAAACCACTACTTTCGGCAATCGGAATAAAGTGCTCGGGAGAGATATAAGTCCCTTCATGTTTCCATCTAAGTAAAACCTCTGCACGAACAATCTCGCCGGTAGATATTGATACGATGGGCTGAAAATTAAGCTCAAACGCTTCTAAGTCTAATGCTAAACGCAGTGCTGTATGAATAACGGCGGTACGCTCAGCATCTTGTTGCATCTGTTGAGTAAAGAAATGAAATCGATTTCTGCCCTCCTCTTTCGAAGCATACATAGCTTGGTCGGCACAATTTAAAAGCTGTTCAAGGTTTAGCGCATCTTCAGGGAAACGTGCAATGCCAACGCTTATACTGGTTAATACCTGTTTATTATCGATATAGTACGGCTCAGATACCCTGCCAACAATCAAATCAGCAATATCGGTAAGGTCGCTCGCCTTAACCAGACCGGGTAAAAACAGCGCAAACTCATCGCCACCTAATCTCGCTAATAAAAATGCTTCATCGATACAGTGACTGATCCGCTTTGACACATCGACGAGTAACTTGTCACCTTTATCATGACCTAAGGTGTCATTAACTTGTTTAAAATGATCTAAATCCATCAGCATAAAAGAGAAGCCAGGCATCAAACTGTCAGAGTTAATCTCATTTTGCATCACTCTAAATAACTGATGCCTGTTTGCAAGCGATGTTAAAGAATCAAAATTAGCTTGGTAATCAATTAATTCTGATGCACGCTTCCTTTCACTTATGTCACTAAAAAGCCATGCGTAACACACTTCATCTAAACTTGAATCTTTAAACATAGTAACGGTAAGATCGAGGTGAAAGGTTGCACCGCATAAACGTTTTCCAATCAATTCTCCTTGCCACGCCTCATTTGCATGCAGGGAGTCAAACATCTGTGTAAGTTGAGTTAAGCCAGAGGGTTGAAAAAAATGATGCGGGTCGAACTGATGATCATGTTCTGATGACAATTTTATCAACTGATAAAAAGCAGGATTTGCATTAAGAACATTCCAATTATCGTTAGTGATAACCAAAGCGACAGGCAAGTGCTTAAAAATGTTACTGGTTAATCGTTGAAACTGAAGAGAACGACTTCGCTCAATCGCTAAACTGGCCAAACTTGCAGCTTCTGCGATCAGAAGTAAATCTTGTGCCGTCGGCGACTTTTGAGTGTCGTAGTACATGGCAAATGTGCCAATAATATTACCTTTACTGTCTTTAATTGGCTCAGACCAGCAAGCTTTTAGTCCCGCTTTTAAGGGAAGCGCTTTAAAAGGTGCCCAATAGGGATGGGTTTCTATGTCTTCGACGATAACACGTTCACCGCGATATGCGGCTGTGCCACAGGAACCAACCCCCTCTCCGATTTCAATACCATGAATGGCTTTGTTATATTCATCGGGCAATCTTGGCGCTGCACCATTGAGTAGGCGTTTACCATCATCACTCAACAATAATACAGATCCCATGGTCCCCAATTTTTCAGCTTCAATAAGTAACACTAAAGAGGCTAAAATCTCACTCAGTGGTGAGCCATCTAATAAGAGTGCTAATATTGCTCCGTAATGTTTCACACTGACATTATAGCCAGTGACAACTGGAAAGACCCTAACACTAGATGAACAACTCTGTTCCATAGACGCTCATACCTATCACAACATGAATAATCTATATACTACCTATTTAGTTAACAAAACTCTATGATTATTAAACGCCCAACAAGATACCAAGATACTGATAAATCAGTTATTTATTTTAATAAGTTTTAACGTCTTAGTTGGAAGTACCCAATGAGGGCAATAAAAAAGTCAAACGAAGAGGAAATAAACGGTACGCTAGGAGGAAAGGCTAAAATGATGAGAAAATATGATAATTAAAGAAAAAGATCACCGCTATCCTTAAAGGTAGCGGAGGTTAATACTTACAGCTATTCAGCGATTCGCTCAAGCTTTGCCATATAGAAGCCATCAAATCCTGACTCAGCAACCGTTATATTTTCATCTTCAATGAATGTAAAGTGCTTGTTCTCTGCCAAAAAGGCATCAATCTGATCGCGGTTCTCTTCAGGCATGATAGAACATGTTGCGTAGACTAAGATCCCACCCACTTTCACCATGCGGCTGTAACTCTGCAATATATGTTTCTGCAGTTCAACCAGTACAGGCAGGCGCTCAGGCGTATCACGCCACTTTGCATCAGGATTGCGCTTAAGTACCCCAAGTCCCGAACATGGCACATCTAACAACACACGATCGGCACTGAGCTTTAGGCGCTTAATGGTTTTCGAGCTGGCGATAATACGGGTCTCTATGTTATCGGCATTAGCACGGCGAGCACGTTGTTTAAGACTGTCAAGTTTCCATTGCTCAACATCCATAGCTAAAAGACGACCTTTACCCTTCATTTGAGCTGCAATGGATAACGTCTTACCGCCCGCACCAGCGCAAGCGTCGATAACACGCATACCTGGCTTGGCATCGAGTGCAGCAGCAACCAACTGAGAGCCAGCATCCTGTTGCTCGAACCAGCCCTTCTTGAATGACTCGGTACGAAATAGCGCTGAATCTGATGTGACTTCAAGAGCGGTTTCAACACCTTCAACTTCCTGGGTTTGCACTTGCTCATTACGTAATTTTTTGCCTAATTCATCACGTGTACATTTAAGCAAATTCACGCGGATAAAACGTTTAGGCTGTTTACTCAATGCCGCTCGCTCTGTGGCCCAAGCATCACCCAGTTGTGCCTGACCCATTTGGTCTAACCACTCAGGGCAACCATCCCATAAAGCTGGCTGAGTCTTAGCCTTCTCTAGACGTTCAAAATACGTTTTTTCATCTACCTGCAATGCATATTGCATTTTAGGTACCTCGAGTCCGTGAAACATATGCCATACATTCAGTAAGCGTGTTCCCATACGCGACATCTCTTCAAACTTTACATCCGACAGATAACAATAAAGGTTTAAACGACGAAGTAAATCACCTGCAACCACAGTAATGCGTGCCTGCTCTGATGGCGCTAATTGTAAGCCCGAGAAGTGGTGAGAATAGGCTCTATCTAAAGGTTTCCCTTCAGTTAATACCATATCTAATACATTGATAACCAATTCGGTCGAACTAGGGGAAAGCGGAGAGTTAAGCATGAAATAGCCTGTTGTGGATGTCTAAGAATAATGTCTGTAATTACGCGAGTCGATCATAGGAGTTAAGACTGTATTACGCAAGTAATACTCTCAGCTCTTAAGCCCAAATGGGGAAATATTTTAGCACAAAACGATGATCTGATGGCTCTATACAAAAATGACAGAGGCAAAAACAGTAGAATATGAAAAATAATGAGACGAGAAAAGAGAAAGGCCCGTTTAAAACGAGCCTTTCTAGTCTTAACTGTACATTTAGTGACGACCCCAGGGATTGAGCGGTAGCTTGTTATCCGCAGTGTCTTCAGTTGAACCTTCGTTGCTCACTGTGTGACTATTCGTTCGCTCAGATTTTTGAGGCTTACCCTTGTGTGATTGCACTCTTGAAGAGCCTTTATCACTGCGAGGTTTAACGTTTCTCCCCTTAGGGCCACTTTCTTTGCTGTCTCTTACTGGCTTATTTTTAGGCACAAAATTCAACACAGAAACTGGCACTACTTTCTTGGGCGCAAACTCTTCAATTTCACGTCGTTCGATCAAATGCTCTAAGCGACTTTCGATCATACACAGGTTCTTAAAATCATCTTTCGACACCAAAGATATTGCCTCACCAGCAGCCCCCGCTCTACCGGTACGACCAATGCGGTGAACGTATTCGTCAGCTGGGTATGGTAAATCATAATTGATCACCAAAGGTAGCTCGTCGATATCGATACCACGCGCCGAGATCCCAGTCGAAATTAAGTAGCGAACCTTACCGGATTTGAAATCAGCTAAGATCTGCTCACGAATGGCTTGAGTACGGCCACTATGAATACATTCAGCCTCGATACCACGCTTTTCAAGTTGGCTTACCAGCTTTCCAGCGCCATGCTTAGTTTCTATAAAAATAAGTGCCTGAGGCCACTCATTTTGTTTGATTAAATGGCTCAATAACGCCGACTTTTTATCCTTATCTACTGTAACCAACCACTGTTCAATATTTGGCTTGCCTTGCGTTTTTTTAGTGACGGAAAGCTGAATCGCATCAGGGCTAGTGTCTTTAGCTAGCTCTCTGACTTGTCTCGATAAAGTGGCTGAAAATAACAGGTTCTGTCTGTTCTGAGGTAAGGTATCGACAATCTTATTAATATCTTCGATAAAGCCCATATCGAGCATTCTGTCAGCTTCGTCCAGCACTAACATCTCGATTTCATCAAAATGAATCGAACGTTGAGTATATAGATCCCGTAAACGCCCTGGAGTGGCTACGACAATATCTACACCTTCAATTAGCTGCTGCTTTTGCGGCGCATAATCTACACCACCATATATGGCAACAGACTTAAGCCCCAAATGTTGACCATAGGTCTCAATACTTTGATTGACCTGAATCGCAAGCTCTCTTGTCGGCGCTAAAATCAATGCTCTGGCGCGTTTTTTTCTTTGTGTCTCCCCCTTTGAGAGCATTTCAAGAATAGGCAATACAAATGTTGCCGTTTTACCACTGCCGGTTTGGGCCGCAGCGATAAGACTTTTACCTTTTAGCGCAAGTGGGATCGCCTCAGCTTGGATCGGTGTTGGCGTGTGATAGCCGAGTTCATTAAGGGCATCGAGTAAAGGTTGGCTTAAACCAAGGGAGGAGAAGGACATGGACAGATCTCAAGATAATAGCAAAACAGAAAATAACACGAGTATTCACTCGCATTATATAGGCCAGGCGATTATAGCAGGGCCCACAAAGATATGCCCTCTTTTACTAGGCTAACCAATATGAAGCTGAGGATTAATTATTGATAGTCAGTCACTCTCAGGGGCTCAACCGAAAGTCCTCTTAAGGGCAAAATGTTCAATAGGCGTTCAGCACCTAATAAAAAGCCCATCATTGATGGGCTTGGGCTGTAATACATGACTTAACGCATATTAATCAAATTACTGTTTAACTTGTGCTTTACGGGCTTGATGTAATTTTTTATAACTTTCAATCAATCTCAGATGCGGCTCAATGCCTTCTAGTGCCATGCTGGTTTTAGTCAGTCCGAAGAATCGAATCTCACCATTAACTGAGCCGACAACATTTTGCATCACTACTTCACCAAACATACGGTTGAAGTTATGGATGAAGTGCTCAAGTTCTAATTCTTCGTCTAAAGCGACTTCTAGTACAGCACTCACAGCTTGATAGAATAGACCACGCTCAACCGTATTATCGTTAAACTGTAAGAAATCGCCGACAAGTTCCATCGCTTCATCGTGTGCGCCTAATGCAAGGAAAATAAGAATTTTCAGCTCGATAATGGTTAACTGGCCCCAGACGGTGTTTTCATCAAACACGATGCCAATCATGGTGCGTATATCTGTGTAATTATCTTGCTGGCTTTCATCTAGACGGTTAACGAGATCCACCAGCTCATCATCAGTTAAAGAATGCAGATTTAAAATATCTTCGCGGTAATCGAGTGATTTATTGGTGTTGTCCCAGATAAGGTCTTCAACCGGATACACTTCAGAGAATTCAGGCACTAACATGCGACACACAGAGGCACCTAGTTGATCAAATTCTGCGGTATAAACCTCTTTACCCAGCGACGCTAGAATGCCAAATAAGCTATTAGCTTCCTCTTCGTTCGTACCAGAGAAATCCCACTCGCAGAATTCAAAGTCATACTTGCTGCTAAAGAAGCGCCACGAGATCACACCTGTTGAATCGATAAAGTGCTCAACAAAGTTTTCAGGTTCTGTCACTGCCATGCTATTGAAGGTAGGCTTAGGCACATCATTGAGCCCTTCAAAACTGCGACCTTGTAACAGCTCTGTAAGGCTACGCTCTAACGCCACTTCGAGACTTGGGTGAGCACCAAACGAGGCGAATACACCACCGGTTTTCGGGTTCATTAGGGTGACACACATGACCGGAAACTCTCCGCCCAAGGAGGCATCTTTAACCACAACTGGGAAACCTTGCGCTTCTAATCCTTCAATGCCGGCCAAGATGCTAGGGTACTTCTCTAGCACTGACTGTGGCACATCTGGCAAGACAATCTCTTGTTCGATAATTTGGCGTTTTACCGCGCGCTCAAAAATCTCAGACAGACACTGCACCTGCGCTTCTTGCAGATTGTTACCCGCACTCATACCGTTACTTAAGAATAAATTTTCGATTAAGTTAGACGGGAAGTACACCGTTTCGCCATCAGAGTGACGCGTATACGGAATGGTACAAATACCCCGTTCGATGTTACCTGAGTTGGTATCAATCAGATTTGAGCCACTCAGCTCGCCACTCGGGTTATAGATATCTAAACAATAGTCATCGAGCATGCCCACTGGTAGCGAATCATCATCTGTTAATTCGAACCATTTTTCATTGGGATAATGCACAAATTCGCTGTTAGCGATCTCTTCACCAAAGAATTGATCGTTATAGAAGAAATTACAGTTCAAGCGTTCGATAAACTCGCCCAGTGCAGAGCAAAGTGCGCTCTCTTTGGTTGCGCCTTTACCATTGGTAAAACACATAGGTGATGCAGCGTCACGAATATGCAGTGACCATACGTTTGGCACTATGTTACGCCACGATGAGATCTCAATCTTCATTCCGAGATCGGCCAGCATACTGGTCATGTTAGAAATGGTTTCTTCAAGGGGAAGATCTTTACCCACAATGTAGGTACTTGAATCACCTTCAGGCTGCCCCATCAACATAGCATTGGCATCAGCGTCTAGGTTTTCAACCGTTTCAATTTTAAACTCTGGACCGGTTTGTACCACTTTTTTTACGGTGCAACGTTCTATCGAGCGTAAGATCCCTTGACGATCTTTATCAGAGATATCATCAGGCAGTTCTACCTGAATTTGGAATATTTGATTGTATCTATCTTCAGGATCGACAATGTTATTTTGCGACAATCTGATATTTTCAGTCGGTATATCACGGGCTTTACAATACACCTTGATAAAATAGGCGGCACAAAGCGCTGACGATGCTAAAAAATAATCAAAAGGACTAGGGGCTGAGCCATCGCCCTTATAGCGAATAGGCTGATCAGCAGTGACATTAAAGTCATCAAACTTTGCTTCCAGTCTTAGATTGTCGAGAAAATTTACTTTGATTTCCATTGAATATGTCCAGAGTCGTGCGATATCTATCGGCGAGATTGTCTTAATTGGGGCAATTATCGGTGTTTTTAACCCAATAGTCTTGAGTTAATTACTGCAATAGCTTAATTAAGGCTATTTAGCTAATAATTCTTCAACAGAAAATATCGTTCAGGACTGTCCGGTAACGCGGGCACACTTCCGACAACGTCAAAGCCAAGCTTTTGATAAAATAGTGGAGCTTGAAAAGATAATGTATCAAGCTGGGCCACTACACAACCTCGCTTCTTTGCCTCAATCTCAGCAAGTTCCATCAATTGACGACCCAGACCTGTACCTCTTGCCACTTTATCTACCCAGACTACGCCGATGAGAAAATTTTTATAGATAGTCCGGCCCGAGACACCGCCAATCAACTTATCATCTTCATTACGCATCACCACAGTTAAAGGCTTAGATGTTTCAGGCCCCATATGCTCAATGTTGTACTCACGTACACCGTCAACGAGCGCATCAAGAACTATCGAATTTTCTTCGTTAATCACTTCAATCTTCATTTAAACACTTCCATGCAATTTAAACTTACCCTGAATGCTAATTTCTAGCCTAAATTTCAAGACCGATTACGTACGACCATAGGATGATCATCATTGAGCTGGAGTAGGTCCCATAAGTTGCCGTACAGATCTTCAAATACGGCAACGGTGCCATACTCTTGCTCCTTAGGTGCTCTAACAAAATGTATTCCTTCAGCAAGCATGCGCTCATAATCACGCCAAAAATCATCGGTATTGAGGAACAAGAACACTCTTCCTCCCGCTTGATCACCAATAAAACGGTCTTGTTCAGCTTTAGACGCCCTAGCCAGTAGCAAACTCACTCCGGAGGAACCTGGTGGAGACACCACTACCCAACGTTTATCTTGCTCCGCTTGATAAGTGTCTTCGACAAGTTCAAACTTTAACTTGTTGACATAGAAATCGATGGCTTCGTCATAATCCCTGACCACCAATGCGATATGTACTATCGATTGTTTCATATTGATTGTCCTATCACTTACGTCACTGACCTGACATTACCTGAACAGGCACGGCCTGAACAGACATTACAAATACAGTGCCAAACTTTCATTAAAAATCTACTATTTGTTCTTCTATAATAAAGTAATAACAATAATATTTGGTAACCAGATGTTTAATGTTCAGGACTGTCTATCAAGTAGTAAGCAAAGCAGTATCGATCTCGATAAGTGGCAGCAAACCGTTGATTTGATGTCTGAGTTGTATGGTTCAGTCAATGGTTCAATTGTGCAGTTTCGTCAGAATGAATTTAATGTCGTCGTCACCAGCAGTAATGAAGACAACTTTCTGGAACGAGACGACAGCTGGCCTTGGGAGATGAAGAGTTTTTGCCGTAAAATCATTGAAACTAAAAAACTGCTGTATGTGGACAACTCGCTAGAAGATCAATACTGGCAAGATGCGCCTCCTGTAACCGATGGGCCAGTACGATCTTATTGCGGCTTACCCATTTATTGGCCTGATGGCTCATTGTTTGGCACCATCTGTGTCATTGACAATAAAGCCAGTCAGTACTCCACTACATTATTAAAAATGCTTGAACAATTTTGTCAGCTAATCACTGCCGATCTTAAGATGTTCTGTGATTACGAAGAGCTTAAGAGTTTAGCATTAACCGATGAATTAACAGGTCTGTATAATCGACGCGGCTTAATGATCCTTGGCGAGCAACGCATCAAAGATGCCAAACGGTCAAAACATATCATAGGGCTGACATATCTTGATATCGATAACCTTAAACAGATGAACGATCAGTTTGGTCACCAACTTGGCGATCGATGCATTTTAACTTTGGCCAAAGCTTTGGAAGTCAGTTGTCGTGATAATGATATTAAAGCGCGCGTTGGCGGCGATGAATTTATTGTCATGTCAGTGTTTGATAAAGACAATGAAGCACCTTACAACCAAGTCCTCAGAGAGTTGTCACAGCGTATTATCAAAAACTATCAGCTATTTATCAAAGAACACGACCCGAATGGTTTAACATCGGTTAGCTATGGTGGATTAATTTTCAAACATCACGAATTACACACCCTTGAGGAGATGATAGAGAAAGCAGACCAACTCATGTATCAAAATAAACAAAGTAAACGCTAGCAGGACTAACTCTGTTTCTTCTTAGTTTGTCATAGCTTAGCAGGCTTTCTTTTTACATAGAGTGTCTTGTTAACTTTCGCGATGACCTCACCAGTTTCATCTTTTATCTCTAAACAGAATTTAGGCAAATACTTGTCACCCGCTTGGGTATGTTGTTTTATCAGTTCGAGATCTTTATCTGAAATTTTGATAACACACTTCACCGCCTTTCTGGTTGCCTTAATAAACTCAATATCGGCGGCTTTATCCCAAATAAAATAATCCTTACCTAATAGTTGCATGAACAGGAGCATCAGGTGAGGGTCAACCATGGAATATAGACTACCACCAAAGTGGGTGTTGACCGCATTACGGTTATACCAACGCACCGACATAGCCACATGAAGTTCACGCCAGTCCTCACTGAGGTAGGTGATTTTAATACCCGATCCAATATAGGGTGGATAAAGATTAAGAAACCGTTTCATGGACTTTGGGCTTAGTTTCATGTGACCTCATTGGGCTATTGTTTAAACGACGCTATTCACTAGAGTATTTAATCTAGCGGATAGTTTCAACAGCTCCTACTCACAATACTCCTTTATCAAAGGCACATTCAGCCAAATTCTCTTATAGACCTCATAACGGGGACTGATACCGATTGGTATCAAGTTCTTGACGAAAACTGAGGCGATTAACAACCCATAGTTATTGTTCGATAAAGCTTCTTTCATTGACTAGACTTCTTAGTACGCTCAATTTTCTAGTACTTAGGAATCAAAATGAATAAGTTCAGCCCTCTACTCAGCCTGTTGCTATTTAGCTTCTTAGCAAATAGCGCGACGGTGTCAATACGCAGTGATGAATGGTTTCCTATGAACGCTGCCCCTGGTGCTACACCCGCGGGATACATGATTGACTTTGCCAATGAGATTTTTACGGCTGCCGGTCATCAGATCGAGTATAAAATGATGCCATGGGAACGAGCCGTCGATCAGGTCCGCGAAGGTAATTTTGATTGTGTGATAGGCGCTTACACCGACGATGCTCCTGACTTTATTTTCCCTAAAGAGTCATGGGGAACCGATGTTTCCTCTTTTTATGTAAAAGCCGGTGACAGCTGGCGCTTTGATGGTGATGCTTCATTAAAAGGCAAAAAGATTGGCATCATTTCCGGTTACTCCTACGGAGATAAGATTGACTCCTTGATCGAGTCAAAACATGCATCATTCAAAGCCGCGACAGGTAATGATGCACTGGAAAAAAACTTCAAGAAACTCAACGCAGGTAGGCTTGATATAGTCATCGAATCACAAGCGGTAGGCGCCGCAAAAGTCAGTGAAATGGGGCTATCAGAAAACATTGTCTCAGGGGGGGAAGATGGTAACCCTACTCCACTATTTATCGCTTGCTCACCCAATAAGGCCAGCAGTCAGGAATATATCGATATCGTAGACAAGGGAACCAAGCAGCTCAGAGAATCAGGTAAATTGCAGCAGATATTATCTGTTTATGGGCTCAGTGATTGGAAGTGATCCTATGAACATTATCAAGTCGATTGCCTTTAGGCTTATTGTCGCGACGCTGATCGCGGTAAGCATCTTAATCACTGTGATGAGTATCATGAGTTATCACAGCCAAAAAAGCTTGCTCGAAGACCGTCAGCGACAACAGATCCAGCATGCTGTGTCACGGTTGGAGTTAAACCTCCCCACCGCTATTTGGAACTTCGAGCAAGAACGCATTGTGAGTATTTTGAAGTCTGAGCAAGCCTCTGAACATATCGCTTCTATTGAATTTATCAATGATAAGAGCGAGGTTCTCGCAACCGTTGGCGAAAGTATGACTCCTGAGAAGGTAAGCGTACCTCTGGTATTCGTTGAAGACGAAGAGTCTAACTCCGTTGGCCAGCTGGCCATCTATATTGACGATCACAGCATACAAGCCGAGCTTAATGATTTACTCCTCATCTCAGTCATCGAAGCCTTCTCCCTCGGGCTGTTAATTATCCTTATCACCTATACGTTATATAAGGCATTAATTGCTAAACCTCTGCTTAAACTCACTCTCGCATTAGAAAATATGGACAGAGGCCAAAGCGATCTCACCCAACGCTTACACGTCGGCGATCAAGACGAGTTTGAACGGGTTAGTCAGGGGTTCAATCGATTTGTTGAGATGATCCAGGATATCGTCAGGGCATTTCAGGAATCTGTCAACAAGACCAGTATTCAAGCCATGCAGGCCAATGAAGATGCCAAAGAAAGTATTCAACTCATTGCGGCTCAGCAGCAAGAAACCGATCAGATGGCGACTGCCATCACACAGATGTCATCTTCTGCGGGTGAAGTCGCGAGCCGGGTCAATCAAACCGCAGAGTCGGCCGAGCAAGCACGTAAAGATACCCAAGCCGTGGCATTGATCTTACAAGAGACGGTCACATCCATCGAACAGCTTGCACTGCAACTTAAGAGTTCTGAACATGCCATCAATTCATTAGATGACAATGTTCAAGGGATAGTCTCTGTCATGGATGTAATCAACGGCGTCGCAGAGCAGACCAATTTACTCGCGCTCAACGCCGCTATCGAGGCAGCAAGAGCCGGTGAACATGGTCGTGGATTTGCCGTTGTCGCCGATGAGGTGCGTGGCTTGGCTCAACGCACCCAAGCCAGCACTTTAGAGATTAAGGAGAAGATAGATGGTCTCAGAACAAGCACAAATACTGCGGTCGAGTCTACACTAGCGTCCTTTAAATTAAGTGCCACAGCGGTGGACAATGCAAAACGCTCCGAAGCCTCAATCACAGGAATTCTCGATGCCACCAGCTCGATAAGCAGCATGTCAGAACAGATAGCCACCGCGGTTAACGAGCAATCCCATGTGGCCGAAGAGCTGAGCAAGAGTGTTAATCAAATAGTGTCCCTAGGTTACGACAATACAGAGTCCCTCAACAAGGTCTCCGACACCATTCAGGCACTTCTTGCACTATCGAAAGATTTAGATAAGCTAGCAAAACAATTTATTACCTAAATAGATCTCATTGCTGAGGGACTGAATCACGTTTTTCGCCATAAGCGGTGGCAGTCACTAGGATACATTGCACCGAGTAACCAAACTCGAGCCATAATTTATCATCGATGGCGACATCAGTTAAAAATACTGTGCCCTCGATACGAGACTTAGCATCGGCTATCGCCCCTTGGGTAGAAGCCGACTCACCGTAGGGAATAAGATAGACAGCTGAAGTCTGGCAGCTTTTCCCCTCAACTAGGCCTAGAGCCACAAGTTCTTTTTCACCTCCATCAAAATTTGAATGATAGGTTTGTGCGATAAATGAGCCGTGATTAGCTAAGTTACACCCAGATAATAAAAGTAGAGTACTTAGTAATAATAAACAGCGATTTTTCATTATTTATCTCCAGTCATATAAGACTTAAAAATTGTACAACCAAAATGCCCCAAAGGAGTCAAAGTCATTGCCCACTCGAGTCAGTACCCCTTTGCTGTAATTTAGCTTGATACTGTGATGTCTGCTCAGAGGGATTGAGTATGTTAAACCCAATCGAGAGTTTTCCTGATAATCATTTGACTCAATATCTCCTTTGGTGGTCTCGCCGCCAAAAAAGTAATTTGAGTTAACCGAAATCCAATGTCCAGGACTAATGGAATAGATGAGGTGCCCCTGAAAGATGTACTGAGGCTCTTGGGTTAAGCTGATACCTTTATAATACTCATCGTTATCACCGTATATTCTTGCCGAAGCAATCAGGTTGTAATACCAGCGTCCCAGCTTCTGAGACATACCTATTCCCGGACGAAAAACCCAGCGATTAGTGCCAGCATTAAGCAACCTGGTTTCATCATAACTCCCTATCGGCGCAGTGACTTGGAGACTGGTACCTACCACAACACCTTGTTTCCACGATGCAAATTCTTTGGGCGATAACGCTGGAGCACCAAAGAAATTCCAAGTTAGCTTGATACTTGGATCGGTATAACCACATCTGTCCGCAGTGATGGTTTCACCGGCTAACATGGCGCTGCCATCGAAGCAGACCCGCGATACTCCCATGTCTATTTTGGATGAGCGTCCCCCCATAGAAAAAGAGTGGGCATAACCGATAGCGGCGCCATCAATTTTGAGTTGTACATCTTCAACTGGTGCTCCGGGAGAGGGAGAAACTTCCCCTTGAGAATGCGCGTAACCCAGCACCATAAAATTCATTCCAATAGGAATATTAGTGAAACTTCTGGGCTCGAGATCTTGAGCCTGAACGCCTAAGAATATCTGTGCCAAGCATACACATATCAGCAACACACCTCTGACTGCTCCCACAAATAAACAACGGGTGTGAGCTAGGTTTAGCAAAGCATGCGAAGGAGCAATACACGACATCGATTGGCAATCCTGCAGGAAAATGGTTAATGGCGGCAAACGAATAAACCAGAACCGCAACATATCTGATACAAACCAAACTAACCATTACAGCCAATAAATCAAGATAAATTAGAAAAAGACGAACAAATTCAGTAATAAAAGATAGGATAAACTAGGGAATGCAGGCGTATAAATTACTCCAGCCCAGTGATCTCATAAATCTTAAGCCGATTGCCAATATTGAGTTGAACCGCATCATCAAGAGACTTTCCCATCAGTGACTGTCCCAAGGGAGATGAGGGAGTGATGACCATGATACTCCCCTGTTCAGCTTCTGGTTTTTTGCCACTACCAACCTTTAAGTCAATATCTGTATGCTTGTCGATTTTGAAGTCAATTTTCATGCCCGGTGCACCAGGTCCGATGAAATAGGTTCTCACTGTCCCCGACTCATCCTCTAGGGTGACCAAGCTAGATAGCCCTATCGTTAATTCATTGAAGCAACCAAGCAAGTTTAGGCTTTGATAGGCCAATAGCTCTGCTTCACATTCTGCAACTCTTTGAGCTTGCCCATGAGCGAGATATGAGGCTTCTAGTCCGAAAGTCTCATACTTACTCTTTGCGACGGTTTCACTGTGTGTGGCTGTTTCATGGGCCTGTTTCGCCGCAGACATGGCAGCATCTCGGGCTAGAGTCAGCCCCGAGAGAATCCTATCGACGATTAACCGCTTATCAAATTGGGTGCTACTCGCCATTGATGATGCCGATCAGGCGCTTGATAAAACGCTTAACCGCTTTTTTATCGTCAAATTTGAAACCTAGACCATAATGAATACCGTTAAGGCTCTTCTGTACCCGCTTTGGAAAGCGTGTCATCTCATTATTATGAAAATAGCCTTCTTTGTGTTTAACCCCTTCTAGCCCAGCAAGATCAGTCAAAAACACTTCATAAGCAGGCCTGATCACCAGTTGGCAATCTTTGTCACTACCATGAAGGTAAATTGGCTCTTTGAGCTCCGGCAGCATGTATTCGGTGATTTTCTTAATGGTAAAATTGGTTCTGCAGTTGAGTGAAGTTAACTCAGCCGTCAATTCGCTGTGTTCAATTGCCAATGGGACGCTCCTAATGTGTTGCCTCTGACAGGAAAACTCCCATCACCACGAATACTATTCTCAAGCGGACTCTAGCAAAAATACGCTTCTCATGCTTTATAAATAGTATTTAGTTGCCTTCAACTTTTAACTAAAACACAGAGTGATTAAATTGTTATTGTTAATATCACTTTTTTTGGCTTAATCTAGACAAACATTAACCATTACATTTAATTACCATATTAGGGGCTTATGCGTCGCCTTCCTCCATTAAATCCCTTAAGAGCATTTGAATCAGCTGCCAGACATGAGCACTTCTCTCGCGCTGCCGATGAGCTGTGTGTCACTAATAGCGCCATTAGCCATCAAGTGAGGACATTAGAGGAGGCATTAGGGATCTCCTTATTCGAGAAACAAGGGCGTAATGCAAAATTGACTCAATCAGGTAAAAATTTACTACCTGCAGTACAAGAAGCCTTCGACATCATTGCACAAGCATGCGAGAAAGCGGTAAAACCTGGGTTAACAGGACGGTTGATCATCTCTGCCCCACCAGAACTCTCTTCTAAATGGCTGATTAAGCAGATTGGCGATTTCGCTGACCGTTACCCTGCCATCGATATCAGTTTACTTGAACACGACAGTGATGAGCAGAACATCGACTCAGAAGCCGACCTGAATATCATCTATGGGGCGGGAGATGGCGACTGGAATCGTTATTGGGTAACACCACTTCAGCATATTCAATTTTTTCCTGTATGTAGCCCACAGTTCTTAGAAAAGAACAACTGTCTCTCTCATCCACTCGATTTGGCACACCAACGCCTATTACATGATGATCAAGATGGCAAAACTTGGGCCACTTGGCTGGGTGCCCATGCACCTCAAATTGTTAATATTCCTCAACACCTCAACTTCTCCCATGCAGGGCTCTCCCTAGAGGCAGCCATCGCAGGCTACGGGGTCGCTATCGGAGATAACTATACCGCCTCGGCAGACTTAGCCAACGGTAACTTAGTACGTCCTTTCGAACAAAGTGTCCCCTCCCTTGGAAATTATTACCTGGTTGCTGAAAAACGCAAAACCGGAGACGCTAAACTCAACATTTTTATCGACTGGTTGCTGACGCGGATAAATGCTCAATTCATTGATAAGATCTAAGCATTTTAAATGCTGATCTCTGCTTGAATTAATTGACCAAAAATACTCTGAGTAGATAACTTTCTTATACTGATTGATATTATTCATGAGAAAAACTAAACAATTAGTTCACTTTTTATCAGTAGACCCTCCTCCTTTGCCTCGTTAGGTTTGACGCTATCCACACAAACGACAAGGTAAAAATATGCCACGTACATTACATTCCACACCACGCCAAGATGGCTTTCGCATGCCCGGAGAGTTTGAGCCCAAAAAAGGTTGCTGGCTCGGTTGGCCTGAGCGCTGTGATGTTTGGCGTAACGGTGCGAAGCCTGCACAAAAGGTCTGGGTTCAAATATGCACTGCCATCGCACAAAGCGAGCTGGTCACAGTCTGCGTTTCTCAGGATCAGTATGAAAATGCGCGCGCCATGTTACCCGATACGGTTCGCGTAGTAGAAATGAGCACCAATGACGCCTGGTTTAGAGACTCGGCCTGTGCTTTTCTGGTGAACGATAAAGGAGATGTCAGAGGCACAGATTGGACATTTAATGCCTATGGAGGCCTAAATGGTGGGCTTTACTTTCCATGGGATAAAGATGATCTGATAGCGCAGAAGATCCTCGAAATAGAAAATTTGGATAGATACCGCTCCCCATTAATTGCCGAAATGGGGGGTATTCAATGTGATGGCCAAGGCACATTACTCACCACGGAGCAATGCCTGCTTAATTCCAATCGTAACGGACACCTGAATAAAGACGCTGTTGAGCAGCATTTAAGAGATTATATGGGCGTCGAGAAGATCATTTGGCTGCCTCGAGGTTGCAAATTTGATGAAACCGATGGCCATATCGACGATCTCGCCTGTTGGGTTGCTCCTGGAGAACTGCTGCTGCAATGGACGGACGATGAAAGCGATCCCCAATATGAGATCTATCAAGAAGCTTATGCGATCCTGAGTCGCAGCACAGATGCCAGAGGTCGTTCAATTAAAATTCATAAAATCCCGCAACCTAAAGCACTCGAATGGACTGAAGAGGAAGCATCAGGTCTTGATATTGCCACTGGGACCCATACACGTGTAGCAGGCACTAAGATCTGCGCCTCCTACATCAATTATTACATTGGCAACGAGATTATCATGGTTCCAACCTACGATGACCCAATGGATGAACCCGCTCAGGCGAAACTTAGCGCACTGTTTCCAAAACATAAAGTTATTGGGATCGAAAATGCCCGCGAGATATTACTTGGTGGGGGCAATGTCGCTTGCATCACTCAACCACAATACGCAGGTTTGCCGCTAAATAAGTAACATCAGACCTTAAACAGATACGTGCAACAGGAAGCAAAGATGAAAACTCAAACAAAAATACTGTTAGCGACATTAGCACTGTGTAGCATCTCAACCTCCGCGGCTGAAAATACACTCAACATATATAATTGGTCCGATTATATCAGTGAAGAAGCAATAGCCTCATTTGAGGCTAAAACGGGTATAAAGATCAATTATGATGTATATGATTCTCAGGAGCTGGCGGAGACCAAGCTGCTGGTAGGCAAGACAGGGTACGATCTTGTCGTATCCTCAGGCTCTTTTTTACAACGTCAAATAAAGGTAGGGGTATTTCAGCCCTTAGATAAGACTCGCCTAAAAAACTACCACCACCTGGATCCTAAGGTATTAGATATTGTCGCTTCTTTCGATGAAGGCAACCAACACGCTATTCCCTATATGTGGGGAACGACGGGGATCGGCTACAACATAGATAAAGTCGAGACCATTCTCGGAGACAGGGCTATTAACAGCTGGGAGCTCTTGTTTCAAGTTGAGACAATATCTAAATTTTCCCATTGCGGTGTCGCCATGGTTGATGCTCCGAGTGAAGTCGTCAGTGCAATGCTCAAATATTTAGGCAAGAACCCCAACTCTCAGGATTTAGCCGATCTTAATCTGGTTGAGGAGCATTTATTGGAAATACGCCCCTATATCACCTACTTTCATAGCTCTTCTTACGTCACAGATTTAGCCAGCGGCAACATCTGCCTCGCTATGGGGTGGAGTGGAGATGTATTTATGGCTGCAAATCGTGCAACCGAAGCAAAAAATGGGATAAACATCAACTATGTTATTCCTCAAGAGGGGGCACAAGGCTGGGCTGACACCTTCAATATCACCAGCGATGCTAAAAATGTTGATGCTGCCTACGCCTTTCTCGACCATATATTAGAGCCACAAGTGATAGCAGGGATCTCAAACTATGTCTGGTATGCCAATGCTAACAAAGATGCAACCCACTATGTCGACACTGATATCACCTCACATCCCGGTATCTATCCCGATAATAAGACACGTGAAAACCTCTTTACCGATAAGGGTCGAACACTAAAATATGAACGAGCAATGAATCGAATGTGGACACGGGTCAAGACAGGTAAATAATATCAATCGGCATAATCATAGACTCAGATGATGAGTCATGACGGTATTTTAAGTGGCTCAATATCGATTGAGTCCTTCAACTATTGCAAATACTCAATATTTAATAGAGGCAGTTTTTACATGTCAAAACTCATTAAGTTTGCTGCAGTGCAACTCGCTTTATCATGGGATCTCGATACTAATTTATCTAAAGTCACCCAGGCCATCACCGATGCGGCACAACAAGGTGCCCAGGTTATTGTATTGCAGGAATTGTTTGCCACGCCTTACTTTTGTAAGCAGCAGAGGGCAACATATTTTGAATTAGCCGCAGACCGTAATAATCATCAATTACTACAGAAAATGAGTCAGCTTGCTGGGTTACTTAAGGTGGTGATCCCCGTCAGTTATTTTGAAAAATCAGGCAACACATTTTTCAACTCAATGGTGATGATCGATGCCGATGGACGTATTTTGGATAACTACAGGAAATCCCACATCCCCGATGGCCCAGGTTATTGCGAAAAGTATTATTTCAACCCAGGAGATACCGGTTTCAAGGTATGGCAGACACGATATGGCCGTTTCGGTGCAGGGATCTGTTGGGACCAATGGTTCCCAGAGTTAGCCCGCAGTCTGACGCTCTCTGGCGCCGAAGCTATTTTTTATCCCACCGCAATAGGCTCAGAACCACAAGATTTAAGCTTAGATTCCAAAGATCATTGGCAGCGGACGATGCAAGGGCATGCTGCAGCGAATTTAATTCCAGTAATAGCGGCGAACAGAACTGGCGTAGAAACAGATGACGGGATAGAGACTCGCTTCTATGGATCCTCATTTATTACCGACCACACGGGAAAAATGTTAGCCGAAGCAGGCCGGAACGATGATGAGATCATCTATGCAGAGATAGATCTGCATGCAAGTGGCCAAGCACGCCATAGCTGGGGCCTATTCAGAGACAGACGTCCCGATCTTTACTCGGGGTTATTATCATTAACCGGTGAAAGTGAGCAGAAATAATCATAAAAAAATGGCGCCTATTAATACCAATCGGTATAAGGCGCCATTTATCTTAGGATAAAGAGACTCAACCCTCTTCGAAATACCAGTATCCGTTATTAATCCAATCGGTTAACTTTTCGATAAATGTCGGATTAGCTAACCAGGTGGACAAACGGGCGGCGCTCAGCATCTGATTGTCACATAACACAGGTATCACACCAGCTAGCTCTGAGGATAAAGTCACCTGTTCCCCATTGATGTAGAACACCCCCTGAGATACTGAAGCATCGAAATAAAGCACTTTCAGTCCACCTAATCTGGTTAACTCATGCTGATTCAACATTTCACGTACATCGTCACACTGAAAGCCCAGATTGTCCTCAGGCAGATCCAATTCACATTTAGAGTTGGTCAGGTAACGCCCCGAAAACTCGCTGATCAATTTATCATCCAGAGTCGCTAACAATTGCGCTTTAATCCGCGCTAAGTCTGTTGCGTTAACTCGCCCACTTTGATGACTTAATTCTCTGTCAGGATCTTCTATCTGCTCACAGCCTAATTCATTATCGATAAGGTGATCGGCTAAGGCACTGACCATGTCTTTTGCCGAAGCTGTTCGATACCCTACAGAGAAGCTCATCGATGCTTCTAAAGTGACCCCGTCGTGCGGGTAACCTGGCGGTAGATACAAGATATCGCCCGGTAATAACTCTACATCAATAATAGGCTCAAAGGCTTCTGTATGCAGTAGTGCTGGATGGGCCGCAAACTCTTTATGTGGACCACGATCACCCACACGCCAGCGACGTCGGCCAGAACCTTGACAGATAAACACATCATACAAGTCGATGTGTGGACCAACACCGCCACCAGGGGTGGCATAACTCACCATCACATCATCAAAGCGCCATCTTGGAATAAAATCAAAACACTGAATAAGTTTCTCGGCATCCGGCAACCAATTATTGAGGGCTTGAACGATTAAGGTCCAATCTGACTCGCCTAAATGTTCATAACTCTCAAAAGGGCCAAACTCGGCCTGCCACTCACCTTCACTCTTGTAGACTCTACGTGATTCAACCAGCTCATCACATGCCAGACCTGCCATCTCTTCAGGTGTAAGCAAGTCTTTGAACTTGTTGAAGCCTTGTCGAATAACTAAAGGTTTTTTTTGCCAATATTCTTTTAAGAATCTCTCGACGGTTAGTTCGCCTAGATTTAATTGCATAGTAAATTCACTCGTAAAATTTTGGCGATCCTAACAACGAAGCGCATCCAAAACGCTGGTTCAGATCATAAAACAATACTGCTACGTCAGATTAAACGGTTTGAGAGATTGATTAGTACTGAACTAAGTTCACATTTGCTAAAAATGATATAAGCAAAAAAACAGCCATAAAAAGACTGGAAACCACCTGTATCATATTGATATATAATAGCTTACTCATACAAAAAAATAATTACACCTATACTTTCATTTGCTTATTTATCCGAAAGTAGACGATTTTAATAAAAATCTATAAAGATATTCCCAAAGTGTTGATATACTTCCCCCCGAATTTTAGAACGTAACTCCAATAGAGTAGAAAAATGACTGATTTATCAAAGTACAGAAACATTGGTATCTTCGCTCACGTTGACGCGGGTAAGACCACCACAACAGAGCGTATCCTTAAGCTTACCGGTAAAATCCATAAGATCGGTGAAGTTCATGATGGCGAATCAACAACTGATTTCATGGAACAGGAAGCTGAGCGTGGTATTACCATTCAGTCTGCTGCTGTAAGTTGTTTTTGGAACGATCACCGTTTTAACGTTATTGACACCCCTGGCCACGTTGACTTCACAGTAGAAGTTTATCGTTCTCTTAAGGTTCTTGATGGCGGTATCGGCGTATTCTGTGGTTCTGGTGGTGTTGAGCCTCAGTCAGAGACTAACTGGCGTTATGCGAACGAATCAGAAGTTTCACGTATTATCTTCGTCAACAAGTTAGACCGTATGGGTGCCGACTTCCTGCGCGTTGTTAAGCAGACTGTAGATGTACTGGGTGCTACACCACTCGTCATGGTACTTCCTATCGGTATCGAAGATGAGTTCACTGGTCTGGTTGACCTACTGAGCCGTAAGGCTTGGATATGGGATGAAACCGGACAAGCTGAAAACTATAGAATCGAAGATGTTCCAGCTGACATGGTTGACCTTGTAGAAGAATACCGTGAAATGCTAATCGAAACTGCCCTAGAGCAGGATGACGATTTGCTAGAAGCGTACATGGAAGGTGAAGAGATTTCTATCGAAGACATCAAGCGTTGTATCCGTACTGGTACTCGTAAAATAGATTTCTTCCCAACATACTGTGGTTCAGCATTTAAGAACAAGGGCATGCAGCTTCTGCTTGACGCCGTTGTTGATTACTTACCAGCGCCACAAGAAGTTGATCCACAGCCGCTTACTGACGAAGAAGGCGAGCCAAATGGTGAATTTGCTATCGTATCTGCCGATGAGCCATTTAAAGCGCTTGCATTCAAGATCATGGATGACCGTTTCGGTGCCCTGACCTTCGTACGTATCTACTCGGGTCGTCTTAACAAGGGTGACACCATCCTTAACTCGTTCACTGGTAAGACTGAGCGTGTTGGCCGTATGGTAGAGATGCAAGCCGATGAGCGTAACGAGTTATCTTCAGCACAAGCGGGTGACATCATCGCTATCGTGGGTATGAAGAACGTGCAAACTGGTCACACTTTATGTGATCCTAAGCACCCTTGTACACTAGAAGCCATGGTATTCCCAGAGCCAGTTATCTCAATCTCTGTTAAACCGAAAGACAAAGGTGGCAGTGAGAAGATGGGTGTCGCTATCGGTAAGATGATTGCTGAAGATCCAACTTTCCGCGTTGAAACTGATGAAGATTCAGGCGAAACCATCCTTAGAGGCATGGGCGAACTTCACCTAGACATTAAGGTTGATATCCTTAGCCGTACCTACGGTGTTGATCTAATCGTCGGTGAGCCACAAGTGGCATACCGTGAGACTATCACTAAGGTAGTTGAAGATAGCTACACCCACAAGAAGCAGTCTGGTGGTTCAGGTCAGTTCGGTAAGATCGACTATGTTATCCGTCCAGGCGAAGCCAACACTGGCTTAACATTTACCTCTAAAGTTGTTGGTGGTAACGTTCCTAAGGAATTCTGGCCAGCCGTTGAGAAAGGCTTCAAGAGCTTAATGGATACTGGTACTATCGCTGGTTTCCCTGTACTTGATGTTGAGCTAGAACTTGTAGATGGTGCTTTCCACGCAGTTGATTCGTCAGCTATCGCGTTCGAAATCGCTGCAAAAGGCGCTTTCCGTCAGTCAATTCCAAAGGCTGATCCTAAGCTTCTTGAGCCAATCATGGCTGTAGACGTGTTCACTCCAGATGACCACGTTGGTGATGTTATTGGTGACCTTAACCGTCGCCGTGGCATGATCAAAGATCAGATGGCTGGCGTTACTGGTGTTCGCATCAAGGCTGACGTAGCGTTATCTGAAATGTTCGGTTACATCAGTTCACTACGTACTATGACATCAGGCCGTGGTCAGTTCTCTATGGAGTTCTCTCACTACAGTCAGTGTCCAAACAGTGTATCTGAGAAAGTTATCGCTGATGTTAAAGAAAGAAAAGCAGCTGAAGCTAAGAAGTAATTATACTTTTTAAGCACGCTTTCTAAGCATGTAAAAGCCCGCGACTCAAATCGCGGGCTTTTGTTTTTAATTAACCAGTCAAAAAGGCATATCAGATAGATGAGCACTCGCGCAGCCAATTCAGTTATCGTTCTCGATTTCGAAACCACAGGCCTCTCCCCTAACCAAGGTGATCGAGCTATTGAAATCGGTGCTGTAAAATTACATGACGGGGTTGTCATCGACACGTTTCAAGAATTGATGAATCCAGGGTTTAGAGTCAGTGGTTTTATCGAAGGTTATACGGGGATTTCTAACAGTATGTTAGCCAATGCAGCCTCTTGCGAGACAGTGATGGACAGCTTTGCTGATTTTATTCGTGATAGCAACTTAGTTGCTCATAATGCATCATTCGACAAGCGCTTCCTTGATGCCGAATTAGATGCCATCAGCCGTACCTATGACGGTGAATTTGCTTGCTCTATGTTGATAGCACGTCGTTTATATCAAGAAGCGCCCAATCATAAGCTGGGCGGACTAGTAGAATATAAGCAGATAGAGAATGATGGAGTCTTTCACCGCGCGTTAGCGGATTCAGAAATGACTGCAAAGCTTTGGCTTACCATGCTCGATGATATGCAATTAGCACATCATATCAGCCTACCCAGTTTTAAGCTGATGCAGGACCTATCAAAAACAACCAAGTCGCAAGTAAAATCCTTTCTAAGTAAGACATAGCATTAGCTACGAAATCACGTAAAGTTATAAAAAGGCCTTACGGCCTTTGTCACGATTAAACTCACACAGGTTACACTCAGCCTTTCAATAATACCTCTCTATATTCCTAGCTCATTGAGTAAGTCATCAGCTTCATCCACACCAGATGCTGCAGGAGTCCATGAGCTTGCCTGTGACTGACTGCTTTTATGTCCATGTTCAGCTAATAGATCATCTGGATCGAAGTCTTCCTCAGCATCGAAATCATCTAACTTAATGAACTCAGTTTTATCCATTGCAAATTCAAGGTAGAAAATATTGTTACTTTGGGTTCTGAAGGAGACTCTTCTCGCTACTGCCTCATCTAAATTGGTATCAATTGAGATGGTTAACTCTTTATTAATGGTTAACATCTTAGGTTGGCTTTGGTTTATCGAAGTTTGTAGCTGTTTATTGACCTTGTTGATGAAATAGCCCAAAATTTGATTCATCAGCTCACCCATCACATCAGCGACTTCATCTGACGTATGAGAAAAAGCTAACTCAGATTCAGGCATTCCCATTTGCTGCATGTACGCTCGGTATATTTCTATCGCTGCGGGTGCAGAAAAGTTAATCACGACTAAGCCTGAGAACCCACCATCAAAAATTGAAAAACAGCCAAGGTCTGGCTTAAGACACGTTCGAGTGATGCTCTGAACCATAGCAGCATGAGTGACTTGGCTTGCCGTCGTGCTGGATAAGACATGGGAGACTGAATTACAAAGCTTTAATAAAATGTCATCTGAAGTGATAACTTGCGGTGTTGTAGTCATAGGACCAACCAAAAAAGTGATAATAATTAATTTTGCGCTCAATTCACAAAAAAATCAAAGTGAAACAATACATTAACCTCATATAATTACCTAGACAGACCAAGATCAAACCTAACTATTTGAATAACAAGTAATTTACCAATCCAGATCATATAATTAAAAATAAACTTAATAAGTTGTCTTATCAATTAAATTTAATCTTAAGGTGTTTCTTAATCATGGTTAAGACATCAAGAGTGAGATAGATCTATAAACAAACAAAAAACCACTAAGTCCATATTAAATATGTGGTTATAGATGTATATTTTAAAAATAAAAAACATTCCTATTCGAGGGAAAACTATGATTTTACAACTTCGTCGATTAACAATCTTACAACGCCTTATCATCATGCTGGTGCTAGCTGCAATTGGCACATTCGTATTCGCTAGTTTTTCAATAAATGAACAAAGAAACAGCTTAATTGATCAAAAATGGATACAAACAGATGCACAACTTAGCACTGTACTGAGTATCATTGAGGCGCATCGTAAGCAAGTTGTCGATGGTAAGATTTCATTAGATGAAGCGAAAATTGAAGCTGCAGAATTAGTGAATCAAGTCAGTTTTGGCCATAATGGTTATTTCATATTGTTAGATTCGAGCCAAAAAATACTTGCCCATGGCGGCGATAAAGCAATGGTCAATAACAATGCCAGTAGTATACGAACTAGCGGCAGTGATCATTCAATTTCAGATTTAGTAGCACAAGCTAAACGCGCAACAACCGCACAAATAAGGATGAAATTGCAACATCCCGTTAGTGGCCAAATAGAGGAAACTTTAACAGAGGCGAAATATTACTCTCAGTGGCAATGGGTCTTAATTACCAGCGCACCAATGAGTGATATTGATTCAACCACAATCGCCATCATGGGTAATTACCTGATTATTATGATGCTGATTTCGGTGCCTATTTTTGCTTTTTTTATCATACTTAATCTTTCAATCACGACACCCATTAAACAAGCAATCGAAGCCATGGAAGAGATTGCTAAAGGCGACGGCGATTTAACTAAACATCTACCTACGGTTGGCAAAGATGAAGTCACTGAACTTGCCATCGCCTTCAACTTGTTTGTCACAAAAATTGCCAATATGGTCAGCCATCTTCAGCCGATCGGTGTAAGCCTAAATAATGATGCCAATCAATTACTTCTCGCTGTAGAGGAATCTAATTCGTGTGTTGAACACTTACACCAGGAAACCAGCAGTGTCGCCACAGCCATCAATGAAATGCTGTCAACGACCCATGAAATGGCCAATAACACCCAGCAAGCTGCCGAAGCTGCAAACAGTGTTAAAGTTCAGGCTGAGCAAAGTAAGACTCAAATGGATCAAACAGTATTTAATACTGAAAAGCTGGTTGAAGAGTTACAAACTTCAGAGGCCATCACGAAAAATCTAGCGGTCTCTTCTGATCAAATAGGCAGCATTTTAGATGTGATCAGAGGCATAGCCGATCAAACCAACCTACTTGCGCTTAATGCGGCTATTGAGGCAGCTAGAGCGGGCGCTCATGGAAGAGGCTTTGCCGTTGTCGCCGATGAAGTGAGAGCATTAGCAAATCGTACCCAAGAATCAACCAATGAAATTCAAAAAATCATCAGTAATATTCAAACAGGTGTTGCCTCAGTCATGAGCAGCAACAGCGAGACTCAGCAGCGTTCAGTTCAAGTTCAATCACAAGCACAAACAGCCGGTGAAAAGCTGGGGGAAATACTCATGCTTATTGCCCACATCAGCGACATGAATACTCAGTTAGCGAGTGCCACTGAAGAACAGTCTGCAGTAACAGAAGAGGTTAATCGTAATATTTGTAGCATTACAGAACTCACTGAAGTTTCGGTAAAATCGATAGAAAGTAACCGCTGCGCTGCTGAGTCCCTACAAAACATGAGTACAGACACGGCCAAAACCTTAAGCCAGTTTAAAGTTTAAACGTCTATACTTGGCAATCAGGGAATGAGAAAACTCCCTGATTGCCTTGGCTAAAATCAATGATTTATCCTATTTCTGCCAAGCCTCTATTAGAGCAGGTTTGCTGGTTAAGATTATGCTAAGCTACTGACTCGCACTTCAAAAAACAGGTGATGAGAAATATGGCACGAATGACATTAGCAGTTCATTCTCAAACCTACAGCATACACAGCTTCAACCCTGACGCTAAAATCGATCCGATAATTTTTCAACAAGAGATGTTTTTTGTTGCCAAAACCAAAGATGAGCTTTCTATCGTGGTTCCAGCAGAGTTGGCATTAGACAGCTTAGAGGCGGAATCAGATTGGCGCTGTTTCGAAGTTATGGGCCCACTGGGCTTTTCAATGACAGGTATTCTTTCTAGTGTTTCCGGCGCATTGGCCGATGCCGACATTAGCATTTTTGCGATTTCCACCTTCGATACCGATTATATAATGGTAAAAAAAGACAAACTCGAGAAAGCGATCACAACATTAAAGAAAAAGAACTTTATCATTACCGAATATTAATCTTCCCTGATCCAATTTATGAGCTCTTGCTATGTATGAAAAATCAGTCACTATAACCGCAACCCATGGTATACATACCAGGCCTGCCGCACTGCTTGTTAAAGAAGCTAAAACCTATCAATGTGATGTGGTTGTAGAGTGTAATGGCAAGCAGGCCAGCGCCAAAAGTCTATTTAAATTACAAACCTTAGGCTTATATCATGGCGTGACCGTGCGAGTGTTCGCAGAAGGAAATGAGGCAGAAAAAGCCGTAGAAAAAGTATCAGAACTATTGATCACCTTAAGCTAATTAGACTCGCTTCACGAAAATCGATTACAGGAAAACAGTATGTCCATACCGGGAATAGTTGTGTCATCAGGGATCGCTTTAGGCCATTCTAAAATTCTTCAACCACACAATACCGAACTGGATTACCGCGTACTTCCCTTAGACCAGATCCAAACTGAACAAGAAAAACTGACCACTGCAACGACTCAATTTTGCGCTATGCTGGCATCAAGTTTACAGAACCTAGAACCTGATAGTGATAATTATCAGCTGATTGAAGCTGATATTATGTTACTTGAAGATGACGAACTCATTGAGCAGCTATACCAAGCCATTGCCGAGCAACAATTCACTGCGAACGTGGCCGTAGAGCGTATATTTACGCAACACGCCGATCAGATGAGAGCGATGGAAGATCCCTACCTCGCCAATAGAGCACAAGATATTCAATGTCTAGGTAGTCGGCTAATCTCAACGATTAACGGCAACATTAAACATGACCTTCTAAATTTGACCACGCCGACTATCTTATTTGCTCATGATCTCACCCCAGCTGAATTTGCCACTTTACCGTTAGAGAAGATAACGGGCATTGTACTTAAAACGGGCGGACTGACCAGCCATACCGCAATTCTTGCGAGAAGTGCAGGTATTCCAGCCTTATTGAGCTGTGACTTTGATAACACACTAACATCGATGACTGATGCCCCTCTACAGGTTAGAGATGGCCAAGATGTTGCTCTCGATGCCATCTCTGGTGCTGTTTATATCAATCCCAGTCAACAAGAGCTCGCAATGCTTAAGCAATTAGGTGATGAGGATCAATTAACAAAGTCACAATTACTGAAGTACAAAGATAAAGCCACTGTCACCAAAGATCAGCATCAAATTTCATTACTCGCGAATGTCGGCTGTCTTAGCGAGATCAGTCAGCTTTCCGATGTGGGTGCTGATGGCATAGGGTTATTCCGCACAGAATTTATGTTGATGAACGCCAGTGAAATGCCATCAGAGGAGGTCCAATACACCCTGTATTGTGATGCGCTGCAGTTACTCGACGGTAAGACTTTCACCATTAGAACCTTAGATATCGGTGCTGATAAAGATCTGCCCTGTTTACCCTTGCCCGAAGAAGATAATCCGGCTTTAGGCTTTCGTGGCACACGGTATTCTTTGATTCATCCACAACTGTTAAAGGTTCAGATAAGAGCAGTGCTAAGAGCAGCTAATCACGGTCAAATTAGATTGATGTTCCCGATGATCAATCAAGTCGAAGAACTCGATATCTTGTTTGATATTATTGAAACCTGCAAAAGGGAGCTGCTTGAAGAAGAACGCGGCTATGGGGAACTCCTTTACGGTATCGTCATCGAAACACCTGCAGCAGTGCTTAACCTGCCATCTATGTTACCTAGGTTGGATTTTATCAGTATAGGCACCAACGATTTAACCCAATACACCATGGCGGCAGATCGTACTAACCCCATTTTAACTAAAACCTATCCTTCACTTTCACCGGCTATTTTGTCTTTAATCAATTTGACAATCCAAACGGCAAAGCCAACAGGGATCCCAATTTCCCTATGCGGAGAGTTAGGCAGTAATCCCAACGTTGCCCCTATTCTTGTGGGTATGGGAATCGATGAATTAAGTGTAAGCCCAACATCTCTACTACAACTCAAGTCATCACTGGGCAATCATACACTCGAGACCTATAAAACCTGGAGTCAACAAGCATTATCGATACAAAGATTAGATGAATTAAATAATTATGTGTCACACTGTCGCTAGCCAATAAAATTCAGTATCTTATGTTGGCTAGAAAGAAAAATAAAAATTGCACTAAGGGATAAGAAATGGGTTTTTTAAGCCGAATTAGACGATTAATGTCCGGACAAACCGACCTAGTGGGTGGCATCGATGTATATGCTCCTGTTTCAGGTGAAATAGTCCCAATTGAAAAAGTGCCTGACGTTGTTTTTGCCGAAAAAATTGTTGGTGATGGCTTAGCTATTCAACCAAAAGGAAAATATATTGTTGCACCTATCGACGGCACCATAGGTAAGATATTCGAAACCAACCATGCTTTCAGTATTGAATCTCCACATGGCTTAGAGTTATTTGTTCATTTCGGTGTGGGTACTGTAGAGCTTAGAGGTAACGGTTTTAAACGTTTGGCAGAAGAAGGTCAGGAAGTAAAAACTGGAGAACCCATTTTAGAGTTTGATATCGACTACCTGAAAGAACAAGTTGAAAGCCTGCTCACCCCAGTGGTACTGGCCAATATGGAAGATATTCAATCATTAGAAAAGCGTCAAGGCTCCATCGAAGCTGGTAAGGATGTGATCTTCACAGTCGTCCTTTAACAACCAGTCGTCTCGCATTTAGCATAAAAATAAACCGTCTTGAATTGACGGTTTATTTTTAACAAGGAGATGTAATACAACACCGACTGGTATAAGTTATTCAATTTTTCATTAAGCCCATCAAACAAGTTCCCCCTTGAGAAAAACCAGTGTCAATGCCACAATGCCTGCCAATAATGACTTTCAGTCTGTATAAATATAATCAAATATTTTGCTTTAAAATGGAGTAACCCACTTGACCCTCTACGGCATAAAAAACTGCGAGGCAGTTTTGTCAGAAAGGCCGTGTAGTACTAGTCAATGATGTTCATTATTATAATGAGGTTATTCTGCCAGTTTGGCAATACAAAAAAATGCCGTATACCCTCCAGAAAAAATAAAAAAGCTACCGGCGATACATTATTGAAATTGCACATTGAAATAGTGACTAAAAATCGCACGACTGTGAACTTGACCTGCATCTAATTGTGCTTAAATTGACTTCAAAACTTAGTGTTTAATCACATTCCCTCAAACACCAACTCCACAGCACTATACAGGCGTACACCCACAGGTGTAACATGTAATGCTTTAGGTGGGCTCTATTTCTAACGAGGCATGATTGCGCTAGCAATATATTTATTAATGGTAGACGATGATATTTTCACATCCCTATTCAGAGCAAATCGATAGTTAGCAAATCACTTATCACAAATTTAAACCGTACTACATATTACTAATTATAGGGCAATGAATGAAAGTTAAACACGTAATTAATCTGGTATGCATTTCTACTATTATGGCTAGCTTGTCAGGAAATGCTGCATCCCTTTCAGCTTCAGGGGCAGCTAGGCCATCAGATGTCGTTAGAAAGGAGCTTATTCCAACGATTAAGCAATGCCTGAGCAATGGTCTGTATACTAAAACTCTATCTAAGGAGTATAACCTGATTTCGAATAATAGGGCTAATTCAGGTTACCAGGGAGCAATTCATGATTTCGGTTATGGTGTATCAACAAGTGACTTTGAGGTATTTAAATCGACTCAGAATTATATGACAGATAATGATGCCCTTTTTACTAGGTGTAAACTAATAGTAAAGAAAAAATACAAAAAATACGTTATTACCTATCAGAAAGCAATCACCATAGCCGAAGTTAAAGAAGAGAAAAAAAGAGCTGACGAAGCCAAGAAAAAAGCAAGCGAAGCCAAGAAAAAAGCAGATAGAGAAAGAGAAATTAAATTAGCACCATTAAAATCAGCCCTTAAAAAAATCAAGACTGAAATTAAAGAAATTGAATCAGCACATATTCCTCTTCAAAATGAGCTGAACAAAATATTAATTAAGCCTCAATATGTAAAGGGGCTCAAAAGGAACGATAATATAGTTGTTGCTAATAGCGACAGGTATGGTCATGTCCGTATTCTTGACCATTCAAGAAAGATTACAGATAAGTTGACTAGTGAGTGCATCATGGACTCTGGTAAAACGTATACCTATACCAAGGATAACGGTTTCGATGAAACAATTAAAGAATTTATCTGGGTAGATTGTCAGAAAACAAACGAACTTATAAAACAAGGTAAAGGCAAGAAACTTCTTGAAAAAATAAAGAAAATAAAAGAAGAATCTAAAGCTAAAATTAAAGTTCTTGACCTACGTATAGCTGAGCTTGAATCACAGATTAATACACTGTAAACCTACTTAGTTGTATTGTGTGTTTATCAACTAGGCTAAAAGGCAATCCAGCGCAAATCTGCGCTGGATCACATCTGAGCTAGGCATATTCGTCAAGGTCAACCACCGCCTCCGCGGTATCTAGTGGGGCAATAAGCCCCATCCCAAGGGCAATATAGCCTCTTTCGTCGCCACTAAAACCTCGGCTCGCATTATCTGCAAGCGCAACTGTCAGTTGGCTATTTGTATAGGCGTAAAACGCGCCCAACTCCCTAAGTTTATCACCCATGAAAAAAACCCTTATATTTCAGCATGGTCCAGATCTGGACCGATAAAACCTTTAGTTTCAGTAGGATCCAGATCTGGATTCTGGGACAATACGGCCCCGTTAATCTCAGGGTGTCCAGTTCAGACACTCCTAGCCCGCCTTGACGCGCTGGACAGTAGACAATGAGCAACCAACTTGAGCCGCTATCTTTCTCATGCTGACCCCTTCCTCTAGCAGATGCTTAACCTGCTGGCGGAGATCTGCGCTAGCCTTGCGACCACTGTAAACACCTTTGGCTTTCGCCTTGGCGATACCTTCCTGTTGACGTTCACGAATCATGCTGCGCTCGAACTGAGCCACGGCACCAAGCATGTTAAGCATCAGCTCCGCCATTGGGCTAGCATCATCAGCCGTAAAGGTCAGACCCTCTTTCACGAAAGTTACGTTAACACCCTTCCCTCTGAACTCAGCCACAAGGCCACGGAGGTCATCAATGTTACGGGCCAATCGGTCAATACTATGGACAACCACCGTATCACCTTCACGAATATAGCCCCGCAACTCGTCGAGCTGTGGGCGGTCAAGACTTCCGCCGCTACACTTATCAGTAAATGCTTTGTCGAACTCGACACCGTCTAGTTGGCGGTCTGTGTTCTGGTCAACTGTTGAAACTCGAATATAAGCGATAGTAGTCATAAGTGTATTCTTTTGGATCTTAGAGTGTGAGCATACTAGCGTGTTCATTATATTAAAGCAACCCTAATGACTACGGATAGTGTATTCTTTTTGTGTACCCGTTAGGGTGTACTCTATTGGGTACTTGATGCATCCAAATCTGGATGCATTAGATACGCCCAAATCTGGACGCCTCAAATCTGATGGCTCTAAAAAAGGCCAACTCCTCAATAATGAGGAATTAGCCTTATTGTTATGCAGCCTGCGGTACTGCCCTCGCCCCGACTTCCATAGCGGCACCTGTAGCAAGCGCCCCTCCTAGATTCTTGGCAAGCTTCGGAACCTTCGGCGGTTTCTTAAGCATCTTAGCCCCAGCCCGAGCGAGGCCAGCAATAAAGGCTGTCTTTTCAAGGTCAATCTCTTTGCCAAGCTTCCCAGTAACACCGCTGTAAAACTTGCAGGTATTAGCGTCAAAAGTCCAGCCAATATCCTCCTCTGTTTTACGTCTCGGAATCACTCGAATGGGGGTGATACCTTCGCCCCTGTCAGGCCGATGAGCGATCTTGGTCAACTGGTTAACCTTACTGACAAGCGCAGCGGTAGCGGCTGTGTCAATGGCTGCCACCGCCCCCTTGAGCGCCTTTCTGTCACTATTAGGCATCTTGTTATAGATACCTTTCGCGGCGCTGGTCAGGCTGGCCACCCGCTTGTTTCTCTTGCCAACTGCTGAGCCTAAGGCTCTAACAACTGGACTGACAAAAGCCTCTTTCTCCATTCCCTTGGTACTCCCAATACTGTGGGCGCGCATCCTTCGCTTCATGCGTTTTGCTGCCCTGTTTCTTACAACTCGATGATGAATAGAAAGCCATAGCTTAGCCGCTTCACCCTCACTTATGCCTTGAGCTGCTGCAAGTGCAAGCACTCCGCTGGCTCTGGCTTCTCTAGCGGCCATACGTTTTACGCTGGCCATCAACTGTGGTCTATATAATTTCATTGTCTCCTCTGGGTTTTGCATGTTCTCATTTTGAGAACGTGCGATATCATGTGGGTATACAACTTGTGGCACGAGAAACATCAAGCCCCCACTAGGAATAGGGCGGGGGGCTTTAACTAAAGGGGGGGCCTGTTAAATCATCCCTTGGTTTCTTTGGTGTACGCCATTGCATTTACTAAAGGAAAAAACCCACACTGGCCGCCGCGCTAAATAGCATCATACCCACTCTCAAGCAACGACTTATTGCCCAGCTGATAGATAGTAGGAAAGCCACACTGATGATCGCCTACGCCGTATGTGGCCCAGCACTGAGCAAAGTCGTGACCACTGTCAGGATCTTTAACAGCCGACACTATCGCCGCCGCCGTGTCCTCATCAAACCCTACATTATGCAAAGCAGAACCGAGCCGAACTAGCTCACGGTGCCTGAGCTGGTGGTAATTCCTGCGGCAAAGGTCTCGCATAAACGTCTTGCCAATATTGCCACGCTCGGCATCAATCAACTCGACTTCATCAGCATCACCCGCATCGACCATTTGCGGGCGTGTCTTAATCTTGACCACCTTCCGCAATTCAATCGGTTTGACACTGGCAAAGCCTGAGCCTCTGACTAGATGCACCCGCTCATCAACTGGGTCGGCCTCTCCCTCATAAATCGGGTTGGCGGTATAGAGGACTTGAGCCGCCGAGAATACCGCTAAATCACACTTACCCCGAAAGGCCGCCTTGAGTTGACCACACACCAGCGGGACATCATTAATAAACCAGATGTGAACCTTTAAAAACCCCGTTCCTGGTCTATAGCTAGAACTGAGTTGATAAACATAATCGGCACCGCTGCAGGGCAGGCCCTCAACCACTTCCGCCACTGCTTCCGCCGCTGGTTTCTCCGTAGGGTAGTCATCAATGTCAATCATAAACCAACGCCGCGGCACCTCTCTCAGCGTCGGCAATGAGCCATCTTTCTGCAGGTTGCTGGTTCTCTGTTTCAGCTGGTGGTTCTCATCAACTTGCTCACCTCGAACAACTGCACTATGAGCCTCATCGGACAAGCCCACCAGCAGATCATACAGGCCACCAATATCGGTAAACGACTCGGTTCTCATGTTGAACTGCCACTGTTTGCCATAGCCGATCTTCTGGCCATTCTTAAATCGTTTTGTGAACGGTTTGCGCCCGCTCGTTTCCGTAATTATCGTTAATTCCATTTCGACTCCATAAAAAGGACAGGGTGAAGGACAGGGTAAAGGACAGGGTGCCTAATAAATGCACAGCAATAAATATAAGGCCCCACTGGCCGTTTCTACTAGGACAGGGTAGGACAGGGTTAAAGGCCACCCTTTTATATAGATATAAGTCACCCTGTTTTTTTTTAGCATTTTGAGTAACCAGACTCGACCATACCGCTCCCACTTTTAGCCAAGACCAACTCTACTACTTGAGACCCTGTTAGCCCTCCCCTACTGCGTGCCATAGCTTTTTTTCCTGAGGTGTTGCATGAGTGCCTTTTATTCTTGCCCCACCCTTGAGCCTGCAACTTACTTTCAAAATGGCTGTCCCGATTCTTGAGCAACTCCTGATAGCTAAACCCCTCAACATAGCCTAAGCTCTCGGCATGGCCGTCCCATAAACTCTGGTTCATAACGTCAAGCTCGTAGACTTCAATGAGATGGTCAACACCCGTATCGCATAGCCCCAGATATTCCCGTTTAGCCTCTGTCTCAATGGCATCATGCGGCGACCACTCCCCTAAATCGACCTCTGCAAGATAATCCCGAATATCACTAATGACCCCAGACTCAAGCCAACTAGAATACGCAGCGCCAAACGCTTTGCTGTCTGCCATACTCACTTTATGCTCGGCATACTGGCAGATATAAAAGCGGCGATCATCTTGCTCGATAGGTATGTTGGCCCCCTTATCGTTAGACGCAAAAAACAGCCTACTAAACACCCGCTGGCTGTGGGCGTTCTCAAACTTCTTTTCTACCATGTTGGTATCGTCGGCCATCTTGCCTTTCAGCTGGCGATAGGCCCCACCACCGATTGACTTACTCTCATCGACCATAGTAAACAGATTGCCGTCATCACCAACACTAAAGCGGCTGAGGTACTGTTCAAGGCTATCCAACCTGACGGCCTGTTTGTGTAGCACAAGATCCATAGTCCTAAACAATAGGCCCTTCCCAGTGCCATGATCTGAACGCACGCTCATGTGGACACTGGGACGTTCCGCAGGTTTCTGCACAATATGAGCAAGCCACTTGATCCCCTGTTCCCTATCACACTCGAGCGGCCACACCCGCGAAGTCAACTCGATAAACATGCCAACGTCACTAGCACCAAAGGCAGTCCCATTAAGTTCATCAACGGCACCCCCACTAACATCAAGGTAATTATTCAGCGCCCAAGTATCGCCCCCAAGGTCAATATACTCGCCACAGTCAGGTCGAAACTCAACGTGCTTAATGACCTTGCTATACTTAGCCAAGCAGGCCGCGTCGAGTTCCCCAAATCGCACCTGTGCAGATCTGTAGTCCATCACGGCCCCACTATGCCGATTCTTGAATATCAACAAGCCATTGGGTGTATTCGTCTGGTACCAGCCAAGCGCTACAAGCTCAGCCGCAACGGCTCTGGCATTCTCCACCGCCACTTGCCTAGCGGCATCACGATCAAAATCACTAACGCCCTGAGCCTCTACTTTGAGCCGCTCAATATCATTCTTTGCAACCACAGCCAACTCGCGGCACTCAGCCACGACAACTCGAGCCGAAACCTTATCATCAGCCAGCTCAAGGGCTGTCTTTGCCTCAGCCAGCATGTCTTTTGCATCCAGCTCATCGGCTCGAGCTTGAGCTAATCGTTCCTCTACTTCCATGTTGATTCCCTTCTGCTAAATCGGCATCCTTGCCGATAGTATTTATAACGATATCGTGAATAATACGCTGAGCCGCCTTATCCTTCTTGTTGGCATAGGCCACCAGCGCCCTGTATTCGTCAGGGGTAAAATTGATATTCATAACGGCCACCACAAGAGCACCGCAATCACACTCATAGCGCCGAAGTAGGCCACCCAGCCTGCTGTCTGTTTCATCGCTTCACCACTCGATATACGGTGTTAACGTGTACTCCAAACTTATCGGCAATGCTGACTCTGGTGTAGCCATCGGCAACCATTGCTCGGATCTTCTCTTTCTCGGTAGTGGTAAAACTTCCACGTTTCTTGAGTCCCTTCATGCTTCTATCTCCTTGTAAATCAGATCTCTTTTCTCATGTAACCTTTGAGCGTCAGCCATCAGCTCACGCCTAATACTCGGCTCCAAAAACCACTTATAGCGACCCATCACTTCGTAGTATTCCCAAGCCAATTCATTCAGCCTGTCGACCCCACACAGCAGATCACGGGCGCGATCTGCAAGCCTATCGTATGCTCTCACTTCATCCATCGGTTCTATCTCCCTGTTGTTCATATACTTATTTTAAGGTGATAGCGTTCACAGGGAGGTTAATTAGAGGTGGCTGGTGGGGTTTCCATATGGTAATCAACATGTTGGACTATAAAAATAACTCATTCATCTGACCGTTAACATATGGAGCGGTCGCTGTTGTATAAATAGTGTCATGCCCATCATCGTCAATTACTCTGCTACTCATTGCCTTATCGCTAAACTGCTGCTCAAGTAGTAATGCACCTTCAACACTACGGTACACAGCCACAACCTCTTCGCCCCATAGCCTTAATTCTATCGGTGCAATCATCTGCCTAAGTTGAGCATTAAAACGCTGTCTCTCGCCCACTGTATCGAGCTTGTCAAGCGTTAGCAGCCTGACAGCTTTATCCGCTACTGATGCGGTCTCAATCGCCTCTATGAGCTTCTGACGGCGATCTTCAAGTTCCTTTCTTTCAGAGTCGAGTGAGGTGAACCTTTCCTTAATACTTGGATTATCATCATGTTCAATGATGAGCATGAGCAGTCGGTCAGACTGTTGCTTTATTACTCCTAGTCTGTCATTAATTTCGGCCAATTCACCGGAGTGAGGGTCTTTCTTGTCTCGATTCATAACTACTGTGAGGTGGCTCATCGCTATGAGAGCTTGAGGTTCAAAGCGGTCATATCTAATCATCGGCATGTCACAGCCTAGATCATCTTTTCTAGGACAAACTAGATAGTTCCTTGGGGCATTTTTCTTGCCCTTATTGTGATATCTCATAGACTCACCACATTGGCAGCGAATACAGCTTGAGAATAAGTTATGGCACTGACCGCGCCTTGTTGGCGTGCTGCTGTTTCTTCTGTTAGCAATACCGCGCTGTACTTCGGTAAAATCAGAAATACTAACAACTGCCGGATAGTAGTTAGCCAATGGCTCACCGATAGGTACTCTGCCAGTCTCAACACGTTGGTGTGGTTGGTATTCTCCGATGGTTGCCCTATTTCTTAGAATGTCACCCACCCCCGCAGATCTCCATTGAGTGCGTTTTCTAAAAGTCAAAACTCCATCGTCGTTTAGGATTCTTGCAATAGCGGCTAGACCATGGCCTGACTTACTTAGCTCGAACATACGACGAACCACAGCTACCGCTTCATCCTTAGGTTCTAAGCGATCACCTTTCCAAACAAGCCACTGGGGACAGTAGGCGTTTTTGATGTGTTTACCTTCCGCAGCTTCTAGCCGATTCCGTTCCCAAGCAGCGCTAGCCCTCATGCTCTTGGCTTTACTTTCATCATTTGCACGCCCCATAACCATAAGGGATTGCATTAAGCTCATCGCCTCCCCGCCTTTACGGTAGACTTGATTATCAGCAAGGGTAACTATGATGACCCCGGCAGCAAGCAGCCTCAAAAACTGAAACATCGCTTGGTCAGGGTCTTGCCGACTTAATCTGTCGTGAGATTCGACCAGTAGATATGAGCCTCGGTCAACCTCTCCCTTCTCTGCCATTTCAATAAAGCGACCTAGCGCCCCGTCTTGATTTGCACCGCGAAAGGCGGAGACTCCTAAATCTCTCAGGCTGTCATCGAGATCCAGATTGTTAGCAGTAGCGTATGATTCGGCTAATTCAGTTTGACGCCTTAGGCTATCTCCTGACTCCTGTCGTGATGTACTAAAGCGCATATATGAGTATGCTTTGGCTTTGCTCATTGTTATAGTTACCTCATGATTTAATAGATAAGAGTTCCGATGACACAAGAAACAATTATGTACGGCATTTCTGCAAAAAGATGCGATACGGTACGTAAAGCCAGAAAATGGCTCCAAGCTAACCAACCTGATGTCACCTTCCATGATTTTCGTGAAGATGGCTTAGAGAAAGAACAGCTTGCTCGTTGGGTGGCTTCAATTGGTTGGGAACAACTATTCAATAAACGCAGTACCAGTTTTAGAAACCTCACTGATGCCGACAAGGCCGATATAAATCAAGATAAAGCGATAAGCCTGATGCTTGAGCACCCAACGCTAATCAAAAGACCCGTACTGGTCAATGGTGACAAAGTGCAGGTCGGCTTTAAAGAAGCAGAATATCAAGCCTGGTTTACCCTATGAGTCAGGATGTATTGATACTGGCACAAGAGCTGATCTCACGTCCCTCTGTCACCCCATTAGATGAAGGCTGCCAAAAGTTAATGGCCGACAGGCTGGCGATTGCGGGTTTTAACATTGAATCTATGGTGTTTGAAGACACCACCAATATGTGGGCAAGACGTGGCAAAGAGCTACCAGTATTTTGTTTTGCAGGTCACACCGATGTGGTTCCTGTTGGCGATCTAAACCGCTGGCATACTCCCCCTTTCGATCCAGTGGTTATCGACGGTTATCTCCATGGCCGCGGCGCAGCAGACATGAAAGGTTCACTGGCAGCAATGCTTGTCGCTACCGAACGTTTCGTCGAGAAGAACCCAGATCATAAGGGCTCTATTGCCTTCTTGATCACCAGTGATGAAGAGGGTCCTTTCATTAACGGTACAACTCGTGTCATCGATACGTTAGAAGCCCGTAATGAAAAGATCACTTGGTCTTTGGTTGGCGAGCCTTCATCAACACACAAACTCGGTGATATCGTTAAAAATGGTCGCAGAGGCAGCTTAACAGGTAATTTGACCATAAATGGCATTCAAGGTCATGTTGCCTACCCTCACCTTGCCGACAATCCCATTCATAAGTCTATGCATGCCTTAGATGAACTGACAAAAATGAAGTGGGATAACGGAAACGAGTTCTTTCCACCGACCAGCTTTCAGATTGCCAACATTAACGGCGGCACTGGCGCATCGAATGTGATCCCAGGCGCTTTAGAGGTCATGTTTAACTTCCGTTACTCGACCGAAGTAACCGCCGAAATACTGATCCAGCGCGTACTCAACATCTTAGATGCCCATGGCTTAGATTATGACATCAGCTGGATTTTCAACGGGCTCCCATTCCTAACGGGTGATGGACCCTTGTTAGAGGCTACACGTGAAGCTATCAAGCAAGTGACGGGCACAGATACCGACCCACAGACCTCGGGTGGCACATCTGATGGGCGTTTTATCGCACCAACGGGAGCCCAAGTGATTGAATTAGGCCCAGTGAATGCAACCATTCACAAAGTGAATGAATGTGTGAAAGTGGACGATATAGAGCAGCTTGCCCTTTGTTATGAAGTTATCCTGGAAAAATTACTTTGCCAGTAAATCGACAGCCTTATGGCCTTGAGCCTCAACATTTAGTTGAATACCAAGGCCATCAACTCGAATCCAAAACGGCTAAAGCATTGTCCAAAATGGTGACAGCGGCAGCGCGTGATAACATAGATATAAAAGTATGTTCTGGCTTCCGTGATTTTCATCGGCAGATGCAGATATGGAATAATAAAGCCAGTGGTACACGCCCTGTACTTGATAGCCATTCAAAGCCTGTGGAGCTGAGTAACAAGACTGCTAATGAGATCATCGACCTCATTTTACTTTGGTCAGCCTTGCCTGGAACGTCTCGCCACCATTGGGGAACTGACGTTGATCTTTTTGATGCGAACCAAATTGATCAAATCAACCTGAAACTCATACCATCAGAATATGAATCTGGCGGACCATGCTCCAACTTATACCATTGGCTATTAATCCATGCTAGTGACTTTGGCTTTTACTTCCCTTTCCAGTTAGGATTGAGTGGTGTCAGCCCTGAGCCTTGGCATCTTAGTTATTTTCCTGTGGCAAATACGATATTAGGTAGCTTTGAGCTTGAAACATTACGGCAAGTCATAACAGAGTCAGAGATTAAGTTCAGAGATGAGTTACTATACAGACTCGAATCTATAGTTCAGAATTATGTTTATCGAGTCGCACCGTCACCTGATGAGACTTGAGTGAGCATCTCCTTTCACTCAGGCGCTAGTACTCATCAGTATAATATTTTTAAAACAATATATTCAGTACATTACAGTAGGCAACATGAATTTTTCATCTTCGAAAAAGCACATAAAGATTGATAATCGACGTTTAAGTTATATCGATATTGGCACCGGCCCAGTACTCTTATTTGGCCATAGCTATCTTTGGGACTCACAGATGTGGGCACCTCAAATTGAATGCCTCTCTCAGCATTACCGCTGTATTGTTCCCGAGTTATGGGGCCATGGTGAAACAGATGCATTACCAGAGTCAACTCACTCTCTTAGACATATCAGCGCGCAAATGCTTGAGCTAATGGATGCATTATCTGTTGACTGCTTTAGCATCATCGGCTTGTCCGTTGGGGCCATGTGGGGAGCTGAATTGGCACTTCTAGCACCGACTCGAGTCAAGACCTTAGTCATGATGAATTCATTTATCGGTTATGAGCCTGAAGTGGCACGAGCTAAGTATTACACGATGCTTGATGTTATTAACAGCCAGCAAGCTGTCCCAGCTGAGCTGATCGAACAGATCGCACCGCTGTACTTTTGCAAAGATGCTAAAAATAAACACCCCGAACTATATGCAAACTTTGTTAAGTCACTGCAAAATCTTGATGCTGATCGAATAGAGAGTATTTTCAGGTTAGGGAAAATTATTTTTGGCCGCAGAGATACCATGGATGACATAGAAAATCTTACCTTGCCGTGCCTTATTATGACTGGGGTTGAAGACACAGTCAGACCCGTACTCGAAAGCTATTTAATGCATGATGCCATCGACGGCAGTGAATTTATCAATATTCCTAATGCGGGTCATATTTCATCTTTAGAAGAGCCTGAATTTGTCAATAATCAGCTGATGAACTTTCTTGGTAAACACCTCAAATAAGCAAAGCTATACTGTTAGCCGGACCAGAACACCCTGTGTTCTGGTTTTGTTTATTATCAAACTTAAGCCTTTCTTTCAAAAAACGGCCATGCCAAACACCCTTACAGCTATAAAATATCACTATTAACGCAGGCGAAAACATACCCGTTAATTATTAATTAATATTAATTGGTTATCTTACTGAATAGACCAGCACGGCTTAGAATCAATGCTAGAATACTGATTCGACTTGACTGACAAGTCTCACTTCTTAACTGTATACTTTTGAGAACAATGAAAATACTAAAACCACTTTTTGATAATAATCGCCGTTGGGCTGAACGTATCGTACAAGAGAAACCTGACTTTTTTGAACAGCTCGCAACCCAACAAAATCCTGAATACCTGTGGATTGGCTGCTCTGATAGCCGCGTACCTTCCAATCAGATTATCGACTTGATGCCAGGTGAAGTTTTCGTTCACCGTAACATCGCCAATATGGTGATCCATACCGATTTAAACTGTTTATCTGTGCTTCAGTATGCCGTTGAAGTATTAAAAGTAAAACACATCATGGTCGTTGGTCACTACGGCTGTGGTGGCGTCAAAGCGTCAATGGGTACAGAGCGATTGGGCCTGATTGACAATTGGTTAGGTCATATTAGAGATATTCATCGACTTCACAGTGAAGAACTGAACAAACTCGAAGGTGATGAAAAATTTGACCGCCTTTGCGAACTTAATGTTATCGAACAGGTAGGTAATGTCAGTAGCACCAACATAGTCCAAGATGCTTGGGAACGTGGTCAAAATGTTTCGGTACATGGTTGGATTTATGGCATAGACAATGGTCTGTTATCTGATTTAGACGTTACTGTCGATAACGAACAATTTAGGCCAAAGTAAATAGCCAGACCCGTTCAGCCCTAAACGTTATAGAATTTTTAGGGCTAGATGTGCACACTTTATACGTTCACAGCATAATTTAAGGTTTTTAGTTAAATATTCCTTAATAAACATCGCAGTTTCTCTTCCAACCCAGTTATAATCCTCTAGTTATGATTTATTTCTCGCGCAGATAAGCGCAGCGAATTCTAAGGAAATTTCCATGCCCGGTTTTGAATTATTTGGTCCTGAAGAGAAGCAAGAAGTTGCAGATGTAATGGAGAACGGTTTCACCTTCCGTTATAACTTTGATCATATGCGTAATGACCGCTGGAAAACGCGTGAGATGGAGCAACTGCTTTGTGAAAAGATGAATGTAAAACACGCTCATCTTCTTTCAAGTGGTACTGCTGCATTACAAACTGCACTTGCTGCTGCAGGCATTGGCGCTGGAGATGAAGTTATCGTTCCGCCGTTTACTTTTGTTGCTTCTGTTGAAGCGGTATTTATGGCTGGTGCGGTACCTATTTTTGCCGAGATTGATGAAACATTATGTCTTTCACCTGAAGGCATTGAAGCTGCCATTACCCCACGCACTAGAGCCGTTAACCTAGTTCATATGTGTGGCTCTATGGGTAAGCTAGATGAAATTAAAGCTGTCTGTGAAAAGCACGACTTAGTGCTTCTAGAAGATGCTTGTCAAGCCATCGGCGGCACCTACAAGGGTCAGGCTCTGGGCACTATTGGTGATGTGGGTTGTTACTCATTTGATTCTGTAAAAACCATCACCTGTGGCGAAGGCGGAGCAGTTATCACTAACAGCGAAACCATCTATAACCATGCACACATGTTTTCAGATCACGGCCATGACCATGTTGGTAATGACCGCGGCGCAGAAGGTCATCCTATTATGGGCTTGAACTTCCGTATCTCTGAAATGAACTCAGCGATGGGCTTAGCGCAGCTGCGTAAGCTAGATACCATCATCGACATTCAGCGTAGAAACAAACGTACCATTAAAACTGCAATGGCAGATATCAGTGAAGTCAGCTTCCGTGAACTTCCCGATGCTGATGGTGACTCAGCAGGCTTCCTGACCTTTATGATGTCTTCTGAAGAACGTACCATTGAGATCAACAAGAAGCTGGCCGAAAACGGCGTCGATGGCTGTTTCTACTGGTATGTTAACAACTGGCACTACCTGTCAAACTGGAAACATATCCAAGAGCTAAAATCATGCTCTGCTCTACCGATCACGTTAATCGAAAACCGCCCGGACTACACTAAGGTTTCAGTGCCTAAGTCTGATGCTATCATGAGCAAAACTATCTCTATGTTGATTAAGCTTTCTTGGACTGAAGAAGAGATTGCCCAGCGTATTGAAAATATTAAGAAAGCTTTTTCTTAATCGCTTGAATCACATATTTCTATTGCGCCTTAATTAAGGCGCAATTCCACTTTTTACAGTAATAATCTCAACGGAGAATGTTGTAATGAGTTTTAAAAATTTCAAATGCGTACCTAAAATGATTTTTGGTCGCGGTTCATTTGTAGACTTAGATCTGGTATTGAGCGAAGAACGTCAATCAACTGATGACTTCGTCGTTTTTCTTGTCGACGATGTGCATCAAGACAAGCCTTTAGCCGGGCGTGTTCCTGTTAAAAATCATGATCTACTTATCTATGTCAATGTTGACGACGAGCCTTCGACAAAGCAAGTCGATGCGCTGACTGAACAAGTCCAAGCCTTTAATACTAAGCATCCTGTGAGCGTTGTCGGCCTTGGTGGTGGTTCTACACTTGATTTAGCTAAAGCGGTTTCTTTGATGCTGACTAACCCTGGTGGCAGTGCGATGTACCAAGGTTGGGATCTTATCAAGCATCCAGCTGTTCATCATATTGGTATTCCTACAGTTTCAGGCACAGGTGCTGAAGCATCACGTACGGCAGTGCTTTGCGGACCAGTACGTAAGCTTGGTCTAAACTCAGATCACACAGTATTCGATCAGATCATCATGGATTCTGAACTTATTGATGGTGTATCTACCGATCAATGGTTCTACACAGGTATGGATTGTTACATTCACTGTGTTGAATCTTTGCAAGGCACTTTCCTGAACGAATTTGCTAAGTCCTTCGCAGAGAAGTCTATGGACCTTTGTCGTGAAGTGTACATCAATGATCATGCAGAGAAAGATGATAAGTTGATGATGGCCTCATACATGGGCGGCATGAGTATCGCTTATAGCCAAGTCGGTGCCTGCCATGCCGTTTCATATGGCCTAGGTTATGTACTTGGTTATCATCATGGTATTGGTAACTGTATCGTTTTTGATGTACTCGAAGACTTCTACCCTGAAGGGGTTGCTGAATTCCGTACTATGGTGAAGAAGCATAACATCACCATTCCTAAAGGAATTTGTACTGACTTGCCTGATGAGACTATCGCTAAGATGGTTAAAGTCGCTAAGAGCATGGGCCCACTTTGGGAAAATGTTTACGGTCCGACTTGGGAAGAAAAAGTCACAGATGAGATGCTAACAGCACTTTATCGTCGTATGTAATCTAGGCTTCATTGTCCTTAAACATTCATTAGGGCTCTTTAGAGCCCTTTTATATTGATATTAGTAATAGGTATAATTCATGAACGTTACCCTGTTAATCCCTGCACGCTATGGATCCAGCCGTTTTCCCGGTAAACCTTTAGCTCCGATTAACGGCAAGCCTATGATCCAGCATGTGTACGAACGTGCGGCTCTAGCAAAAGGCTTAACCGCTATCTATGTGGCCACCGATGATGTCCGTATTAAGGACGCCGTTGAAGCCTTTGGTGGTCAAGTGGTAATGACCAGTGCTGACGCCGCCTCTGGTACTGACAGAATTGAAGATGCAATCACGCAGCTTGGGCTAAAAGATAACGATTTAGTGGTTAACCTTCAGGGCGACCAGCCATTAATTGACCCGATCTCAATTGAGCAAATCATCAGTTTGTTTGAACGTCACCCTGGTGAGTTTGGCATGGCAACATTAGGCTTCGAGATCACTGAGCAGTGTGAGCTTGATGATCCTAAACATGTCAAAATGGTATTCGATAACGATCATAATGCACTGTATTTTTCCCGTGCACGTATCCCATTTGGCCGTGATACCAATGATTACCCGGTATATAAACACTTAGGTGTCTACGCCTATACCAGAAGCTTCGTATCAACGTTTGCTAAACTGCCTCTAGGGCGCTTAGAAGATTTAGAAAAACTAGAGCAATTAAGAGCCTTGGAACACGGTTATAAGATCAAGGTTGCTATTAGTGCTTTTGATTCTCCAGAGGTCGACACACCGGAAGATATTCGAATTTGTGAATCAAGATTAGCTGTCGATTAGGCTTATTAAGAGTCCATTCAATGGGCTGTTTTAATGGTATTAGGAGAAGTATGTCGGATCTTGAAGCTTGGCTCATCATTATTCTCGTTATTGGTGTGATCGCCAGTAACCTTGCTGTTCTCAAATACAGTGCAAAGTATAAAATGCCACAATTTGGCAAAGAGAATAAACCGAAACGATCGAAGCCAGCGCCCTCTACTGACGATAAAGACTCTAGATCAGACAAAGGGTCTAGCAAGCAAGCGGATAATAGCGTTGACAAAACTCCGACTCAAGGTGATGGCGAGAAAAAGCCTTAAGTGTTAACAAGCAGATAAAGCTAAGCTTAAGTTCAAGACAGAACTAGCTCTAATACCAATCGCTATAAGACAAATTTACCTTCTCTTTGCTAAAAGAAAACCGGCCTGATCGCTCTGGCCGGTTTTTTATTGTCTATCTATTTATACCAATTGGTATAAAACGATGAAGATGCTACTGCATATCGACGCGTAATGTCACACCACTGTGGTTTCCCCCCACCATGATATAATGCCAACCTGTTGCCAAGCCATTTACCGTAATAGTCTCAGTGTTTCCCGATGTATTAGATACCTGAGTATATGACGAGCTTGATGGCCAGCCAGAATGACTGTAGTAAAGCGCAACATCACCGCTGCCGTGCTGAGTGCGAATACTGGTTTGCGTCAAGCCATCAGCATAGAAGTAAAAATACTTGTCGCTGCCTGCTGTTACACAAACAGCAGTAGTACTCTGAACGGCAATATAGTCCTCTTCGGCTTGAGTCAAACAGGCATTCACTAAACCATTAACAGGCACACTAGACACTGCAACCGCAGCAACGCTAGAACTTGTTGCACCTAAGTTATCTGTCACAGTCAATGTGACGATAAAATCACCGGCTGATTCATAGGTATGGCTTGGATTTGCCTGGCTACTGCTAGTGCCATCACCAAAGTCCCAGCTATAACTCACAATCGAACCGTCACTGTCAGTTGAGCCTTGACTGCTAAAGCTTATCGCCGAGCCCACTTCTCCTGAGTAGGGACCATTAGCTTGAGCGACTGGCGCAACATTTTGTGAAGCCGTTACACTTGCCGTTGTCGTGCTGGTATGTGTCAAACCACCATCATCAGTCACAGTTAACATTACTGTATAATTACGCGCAACTGAATAAGCATGACTTGGATTAGCAAGTGTACTAACGCTTCCATCACCAAAGTTCCACTCATAACTGGCGATGCTACCATCGGAGTCGCTTGAGCCTTGACTAGAAAAGTTAATGCTTTGTCCTACGCTGCCAACATAAGCACCGTTTGCATTGGCTGTCGGCGCAACATTCTCTGCACCGGCATCAAATGTCGCCAGCAAGGTCACATCGGCAAAAGTATTATAGGCTTTTAGGCTGACATACCACATGCCTTCTGTCGGCGCTGCTTGGGTACAGGTTTCACTGTTCCCGCCAACGTAGGGGCGACATACGTAACTACTGTCTGTAGGCTCTGCACCCAACTGAGTATAGAGATCCGCATCACCTGTACCGCCACTCACTTTAATGACTAGATTAGTCACACCTGCTGGAATATTGATAAAGAATTTTGCTAAATCGCCTGTATTGGCTGATAGACCAGTTTTAGCTACACCATTTTTCAGCTCCTGAAGACCTGAATTGGTGATCACAGCACTGGTATTTGATGTCCCAATCCCCCCTAAATCATCAGTCACAGTCAGAGTCACATTAAAGGTATCTGCAGTGGCATAGGTATGAACAGGATTTGCATCGCTACTGAATGTTCCATCACCCAAATCCCAGCTGTAACTAACAATTGTGCCATCGACATCGGCAGAGCCATTGCTTGTGAAACTGATTGGTGAGCCTAATGTGGCCGAATATGGACCATTAATAGACGCCGTCGGCAGCTGATTATTACTCACAGGACGATCGTATACCGCTTTTAAACTGACATCACTGTAATCCAGAAATGCATCAATCATGATATTGTAGGTACCGCCAAGATCTGCACCGGTGAACTCACAAACCTCACGCAATCCTGGCGCCGCAAATGGCTTACAATCTGCAACAGATGTTGTGGGGATAATATCGCGGCTGACATAGAGATCAGGATCAGGCCCGCCTTGTAACGTACTGCCATAACCACCTGGGATCTCAACCAAGACCCTTGTCGCATCATTAGGCACAGTAAAACTATAATGCTTTGCTGCTGAGCCTTTAACCGCTGTTAAGCCGCTCTCATCTATTGCTGTTACTCGCTCACAACCATTACATAAGGTTGGATCGTCCATCGCAACAACGATCAGCCTCGCATTGGTATAATCAGAAAAAGCATCAATAGTAATATGGTAAGTACCCGTCGTTTTAGGGCCTACTAGGCCGATAAACTCAGGGGTTCCAGCCGAACTGAAAGAGTGAAGATCATAGGTCCATGTAGTCCCATCATATGAAGGTGCTTGCCCATGCCTAAGGTACAGATCCGGATCTTCTGAAAATCCATCTAAATAGACGGCCATGACCTCAGTGCCCACGGGCAGGTCGATAGTGTAGGTATTTATCTCACCTTTCAATGCCGACAGACCAGGAAGCTCCATCAACACAGTGCCTTCTGGTGGCGCATCCACACCAGAGCCGTCCCAGTTATGAGGAAAGCTTGAGGTATATGCACTCAACCCTACAGAGATCAAGTTATCATCAGTCCAAAGCGTACTACGTGCAGGATGATTCAGCGCGCCATACATACGTTGCGCTTGCTGCTGAGTAAACATGGCGTAATTATCTGTGTAGTGCATGAAGTTTTCAGTATTGGTCGCTTGACCCAGACAGTTCTCGGCATTGCTTGCCATAGAATTACTGCTCATCTGCGGCGTGTCACAGACCCTATCACCGGTATGAGAACAGAAAATCTCATTATCTGTATTACACTGAGCACCATCAAATACATGTGGTAAGTTTAACCAATGGCCAAACTCATGGGTCAAAATAGAACGGAAATTTTCATCAGTATTAGTACCAAGATAAGCCCCGTTATAAACAACTCGAGCGAGTCCAGTATCTGACATAGACGTCGTCGGATACCAGGCAACACCTGAATTATTTGTAGCGCCGTCACCATCTAGATCATTCATAATATAGATGTTCATATAACGGTAATTATCCCAGGCATCACCTGAGATTTCAGCATCTTTTGCAGCGCGAGCCGCATCATTGGGTGCGTCGTAATTACCATAGCCCGTCGCCTCCCCATGCCTAACGATACCGTTAGTAGGGTTTCCCCATGGGTCGACTTTAGCGAGCACAAATTCGACATTCATGTTCTCACGTATAGCTTGAAACTGCGCTGCTATCGGCCCATCTAAGGTATTGAGTCCTTGAAAGTCCTCGTTACTTCTTTTAAGAGCATTAGCAATCAGAGAGTCCGGAACACAGGAACCACCGGTCTCACAGTTGTGTATTGCGCCATAGATATGAAACACCACAGGAATGATATATTCACCTTCATCTACAGTGCCAATTGCTTGGACATCAATAGAGAAGCTAGTCGGACTCGTTAACTGCATTTTTGAGTTATACGTTCCTTTAGGCTCTGTGGCACCAAAGAACAGGCCTTCATTTGGACTAGGAACCCAAGTTTGACCATTTTGGTCAGTACCACAAACCTGACCTCCAGCTTTGAAGTGACTCGACATGGTATTGTTTTGTTGACTACTGGCTTGATTGATCTTATTGACTGACTGCCCAGCCCAAGCGTGCCCAACAGGCAAACTTGCGCAGAGGGTCAGTGCAGTTAAGATCGCACCGCCTTTAATATTTTTTATCATTGTTTTGTTCTCAAGTATCAGGGTAAGTATGCGTGCAGGAAAAAACCGGCACATCACTCTTTGATCGGTGATATATGATGTTCATATTCACCGTTATTTTTATCATCTTGATATTCTGTAGACGTATAAGAGGCTAAAAACTAGAACTATCTAAGCCGTTTTAGCTAACAGCATTCAAATACGCAACAATGACAAACCTAGCACACTAGGGATAATTTATACAATATACCAACAAACTAGTAACACATTTCTATTTTGAACAGTCACAAAAAAGGCCAATCAGTTACCTGATTGGCCTTTTTCACATCGAAGAGTTTATACCACTCCATATAAGTATCTGGTCAGTTCAGAGACTCTCAGTTTTTTCAATTCAAGGCGCATTGATGAGGAAATGGTTATTCCCTTTTAAGTCAATGCAACACCGAAGTGGAAACACTGAGAGCCTCACGCAGTGCGGGTTTCAAAGCCCTTTATGCTACGTTGAATGTTCTCGATATACGACTGCATGGATGCAGAAGGTAGGGCGAAGCAGGATGCTAGAGCCGAGAATAACTATTAGCTTCAAACATCCGTCTTGCCTACAATGCTTTGAACTCCCGCTGAATGATCAGATACTTACTCGGAATGGTATTATACCTATTTAGCTGCTAATTCTTTTTCTAGTGCACGAGCTACAGCTTCCGGAGAGCTTGAATTACGTGAAAATAGAGAGTAGGCAACTGGGATAACTAATAGGGTAAATAGCGTCGCTATTAATATACCCGAAAGCACCACAACACCTATCACATAGCGGGTCTCAGCCCCCGCGCCTTGAGCCATAACCAGTGGGATTGCCCCAGCTGCGGTGGTAATTCCAGTCATTAAGATGGGTCTTAGTCTTTGTGCTGCTGCCTGAACTATCGCAGTTTCAAATTCGATTCCTCTATCCCGCAGTTGGTTAGCAAATTCAACAATTAAAATCCCATTCTTCGCAGCTAACCCCACCAGCATAATAATACCAATTTGACTGTAGATATTCAGACTTTGATCTGTCAGCCACAGACCCACTAGTGCGCCTAGAGTTGCCAGAGGAACAGTCAGCATGATGACCATAGGATGAACATAGCTTTCAAATTGCGCCGCTAGCACCAGAAATACGATCCCTAGTGCCAGAATAAACACGAAATACATCGAGCTTCCTGACTCTTGATAATCTAACGACTGTCCTTTATAGCTGATCACTGCTTCTGCAGGCAGATAAGTATCTGCAATCTCATTAAGGTAATCTAAGGCTTCACCTAAGCTGTAACCTTCGGCTAAGTTTGCCTCTAAGGTGATGGCACGCATCCTATTATATCGGTTCAAACGACTGGCATCGGCAAACTCCTCAACGCTCACTAAGTTTGACAATGGGATCAGTGCCTGGCTTCTATCGGATCTGACATAGATATTTTCCAGATCATTAGCTGTGTTTTGGTTCTCTCTGTTCCCTTCGATGATCACATCATACTCTTTGCCTTCTCGCATAAATGTAGTCACAAGGCGAGAGCCTAACATTGACTCTAAAGTACGGCCAATGTGAGAAATTGACACACCGAGATCTGCCGCTCTTTCCTTATCGATCACCACTCTAAGTTGTGGTTTTGTCTCTTGATAATCATGATCTAAACCGACGAGATTTGGGTTTTCCTTAGCCTTTTCAAGGATAATATCTCGCCATTGAGCTAACGCTTCGTAGCTCGGTCCCCCTATAACAAACTGTACGGGTTTACCTACACCACGGCCGAACGCTTGCCGCATCACTGGAAATGCTCTGATACCTGCCAGATCGGCTAAACGACCACGAACATCTGAGGTGATTTCAGCAGCGCTTCTTCGTACACTCCAATCTTCTAATACAATGATCGCCATGCCGTTTGAAAAATCAGCACTGCTACCAAAGCTTCGGGGGGCACGGATCAGTAAGCGTTTAATATCTCCGCTATCAACTAACGGCATCAAGCGGGTTTCAATCTCATCCATATAAGATTCGATATATTCAAAGCTCGCCCCCTGAGGACCGTTAACGATAAGAAACATTGAGCCTCTATCTTCTCTTGGCGCAAACTCCTGAGGAACGATTTTCACTAACCATGCGCTGGCAGCCAAAGCCACTATTATTAGGGAAGACACTATGACAGGGTGCTTCATCGCCTTAACTAATACACCTTGGTATTTGCGACTGATATGATTCATACCCGCATCCACTTTACGCACCAGCCAAGACTCATTGCCTGCTGGCTTCAGTAATTTGGAACACATCATAGGGCTGAGAGTTAAGGCGACGATACTGGAGAAGATCACCGCGGCACTCATTGCAACTGCAAACTCCTTGAAGAGTTTACCTAAATCCCCCTCTAAGAAAGTAATAGGCATAAACACAGCAACAAGCACTAACGTCGTTGCAACCACAGCGAATGCCACTTCACGTGAACCAAGATAAGCCGCTTTAAGTGGTGAGTCGCCCTCCTCTATCCTTCTATGTATATTTTCTAACACGACAATCGCATCATCAACCACCATACCAATGGCCAATATCATCGCCAGTAACGTAAGCAAGTTAATGGTGTAACCTAAGGCATATAGAACGATAAACGTCGCCATTAAAGATACAGGCACAGTTAATGCTGGGATCAACATGGCACGAACACTTCCGAGAAATAAATAGATCACAATAACAACCAGTGTCATGGCAATAAACAGTGTCTGGTATACCTCTTTAACTGACGCTTCGATAAAAACCGAGCTGTCGTAAGAGCGTTTAATCTCCATCCCTGCTGGTAGAGTCGGGTTTATCTTGTCCACTAACGCATTTGCAGCTCTAGCGACATCTAAGGTATTAGCAGTCGACTGCTTAGAGACCCCTAGACCTATCATGGCTTCGCGGTTGCCACGAAAGGTGATCCTCTCCTCTTCAGAGCCGATTTCGACTTTTGCAACATCACCTAATTTTACCAAGTAACCATCGTCACCTTCTGTAAGCACTAAGTTTGCAAAGTCGTCCACGGTTCTGAAACTACGTTCAACACGGACGGTGAAATGTCGCTCTTTTGACTCTACCGATCCTGCGGGAAGCTCAACATTTTCAGAGCGAAGTACACTCTCAATGTCTGCAACGGTGAGGTTTCTCGCTGCCAATGCCTGTCTGTCGATCCAGATCCGCATCGCGTAAACTTTACCACCACCAATACGAATATTAGCAACACCGTCTATCACAGATAAGCGATCAGTGAGGTACCTTCGAGCATAATCGGTAAGCTGTAACGTGGTCATCTGATCAGAGACTAGATTGAGCCACATGATCACTTCATCGCCACCGTTGGCTTTTTGTACTTCAGGGGGCTCAGCTTCTTCGGGTAGGTTATTCAGTAAACCAGAAACACGGTCACGAACATCGTTTGCAGCCGCTTCGATATCGCGCCCAACATCGAACTGCAAAGTCACTGATGAACGACCATCACGGCTCGATGAATTAATATGACGTATGCCTTCCACACCGCTAATACGATCTTCTACAAGTTGAGTGATACGGCTCTCAACAACCGAAGCGCTAGCACCTCGGTAATTAGTGTTGATAGAAACGACTGGAGGGTCGATATTGGGATATTCCCTTAAGGGAAGCTTGTCGAAAGCAACTAAACCAAATGCGATAAGTAAGATACTAATGACGGAAGCAAAGACGGGTCTCTTTACCGATAGATCGGTTAATATCATACTGTTGGCCTAACCTTAGCTTCTTTGAGGAAGCTAAAACGTTCACTATATTGGACCTTTACCTTATCCCCTGGACGCACTTTCAAAATCCCGCGAATAACAACCTCTTCGCCTAAATTGACACCCTCAATAATTTCAACCCAGCCTCGCTTACGTATTCCTAGCTGAACCTCTTTTCTCTCGATAACACCTTCATCATTGACTAGGTATACATAATGTCTATCTTGAATAGGGATAATGGCTGACTCAGGCAAAATAAGTGCTTCACGGCTCTCTTTAATCAGCGTCACCTTCATCAGCATGCCGGGCAACAGTCTACTCTGTGGGTTAGCAATCTCGGCGCGCACAATAACGGCTCGAGTCGTTGGATTGATTCTGCTATCGATAGATACCACTTTGCCTTTAAACATCTCACCTGGAAATGCTACGGCACTCGCTTCTACCGATTTACCCACTTCTAAAGATTGCAAAAAACGCTCTGGCACTGAAAAGTCTAACTTAATAACAGAAATATCATCCAATGTGGTGATGATAGTTCCTGGAGTTAACAAACTCCCCACGCTGATCTGACGTAAACCAAGGCGACCATCAAACGGAGCCATGATTTTTCTGTCGGTTAATGCCGATTGCGATTGTTCCAACTCTGCTTTGGCGGTATCAATCAGCGTTTGTAATCGATCTCTTTCTAGTTCTGCAATGGTTTGGCTGGTCACTAAAGAGCGAATTCTGTCGAGCTCACGCATATGATCTGAAACACGCACCTTAGCGACTTTTACCCTAGCGACTTGCTCTCGATCTTGAAGTTGAACCAGTAAACGTCCTTTCTTAACTAAATCACCGTCATCAAAGTTGATAAAAGTTGCCACCTCGGTCACTTTAGGCGTCACCGTAATCGATTCATTAGCTTTAGTTGTGCCAAGAGCTTCTACTTCATCACGCACAGGTTCAATACTCGCTTTAGCAACGACTACGTTTGGAGTGGGTCGAGCTTTAGGCTTAGATAAGGCTTTTTCTGGTGAGCTCTGTTGATAAACAACCCAAGAGAGTGACAAAAAGATTAATAATATTATTATTTTTTTCATTAACATTCCAAAGTACTACTTATTTTTATGCATACAGTTTACTCATAGGCTATTGCGCTTCAAGGTGTTTTACCTTTACTTACAATTAATACATAACGGCAACAAGTAAGCGTGTCTAGCAAGGTTGTTTTTTTTAGCACAAACCGAGTGTGCCTAGATGCAACTCATGATACATAATACTGATAAAGTTGATGATTTTACAAAGTAGAGGTTTAGAGTCACAGCATAATCAACTGCTTTTCGAGATGGTTACCACCACATCTCCTGCATTGGAATATGGTATTTATTTGTCGCTAGCGGGTCCACAAAGCATCTTGTTCAGAGTGTAAGCCGCTAACGACTTTGACATAGATTAACTTGATGAATTTAGCCATAAAAAAAAGGAGGCTAAAGCCTCCTTTCATTGGATTAAGAATTGTTTAACGAATTTTACGATCTTCGTTCATCAATTCCGAGAAGCCTTCATAGACGGCTTCAACCACTTCATTATCTAATGCTTTATCGGATGAATCACGTAAATAAATACGTGTTTTATTTTCGCTGTCATCATCTTCTAATACGATACGGTACGAGCCTTCTTTAACTGGCAGCTTCTTCTCACTCCACAATGAGCTCCAGAAACCAGAATCATCGGAAACATTAATGTAATAAAGCCCCTTATTGCTATCCATATCGATAATTTCTAAACCCATTTCAGGTAATACGATACGTAATCGGTCCCAAGTACGTTTGAACGGCGCTTGGGCTAGCCAATATGAAGGCTCAGCTGCTTCGCCTTCAACTTCAGAGCTTGTACCCTTAACAATATTGACATCAATACCTAGGCTTTCTCTTAGACGTTTAGCTTTAATCGCTTGATTACGTTTAATACTCATATATGCCACTGCATTATTGAGCATATCTATGGTGTAGCGTTGCTTATCTTCACCACTTAGGAAGACATCTTGTTGTTCACCATCAAAGCTTTCTTCATGATCCATTAGGTTGATGATCAAGTTACCGCTGCGACCGTGAGGACGCACATCGATTTTAAATTCATATCGCTGACGCAAGGTATAGATTTCATCACTGCCCCAGAAATTTGAATCGACCACTTCCTGATTCTCAATCCAATCAGTTTCAATCAAACCTTGCTCGTAATCCTCTTTAAGAATAACCATAGACTTACTGTTCAAGTATGCTTTGATTATAGAGAAAAGTTCATTTTTAAGATCTGTTTCAGTATCGAGAGCTTCAACAACAACTTTAATGTTGTCGCTGCCTTCTTCAACATGTGTCCCTTCAGCCATAGGCAGAACCTGCAGAGGTGGGCGAATGTCTAACTTTTTACCGACTAAACTGGCATCAACTTTACTGCCAGGCTGAGGAATGTCGTACTCTTTACTATAAATAGGCGAATTTAGCCCCTCAGGTATAGTTAAAGCCGGTTCTATAATTACATTGGTATATTCATCGCCGCCATTGGCCTGTCTTCTATCTACAGGTGTGGTACATGCTGTAACAGCAGCGATAAGGATTAAAGGAGTCACTTGCTTTAACATCTATTTATTTAACCTCTATTCGAGCATTTTTCATTGCATCTAATAACAGACCATGAAACTCAGGAGAAAGTTCCGTTAAAGGCAATCGAATATCACCTTGACTGATCAAGCCCATCTGATGGGCGGCCCACTTAACGGGTATAGGGTTAGCTTCACAAAATAGCGCACTGAATAGACCTTTTATTTGATCTTCTGCAGCCATCGCAGCTTGAGTGTTACCTGCTAACGCAGCGTCACACATCAATTTAAACTGCTTTGGCACTATGTTGTTGGTGACTGAAATGACTCCATCACCGCCCAAACTTAGAAATTCACGTGCGGTGGCGTCGTCACCACTATAAAGAAGGAAATCATTGCCGCAAAGCTCCCGTAAAGGTTTCACTCGTGCAATATCACCCGTGGCGTCTTTAACACCTATGATATTGGGCACTTCAACCAACTGAGCAATGGTTTCAGGCAACATATCAACGGATGTTCTACCTGGCACATTATATAAAATTTGTGGGATATCGGTACTGGCAGCAACAGCCTTGTAATGGGCAATCAAGCCTTTAGGGCTCGGCTTATTATAATAAGGTGTCACCCCCAACATTGCCGCTACGCCCAAGTTGTTCTGGGCTTTAGTGAGCTCTATCGCTTCAGCCGTGGCATTGGCACCGTTGCCACCAATAACCGGAATACGGCCAGATGCAAATTTAACAGTTTGCGATACCACTGCAATATGCTCGGAAATTGGAAGAGTTGCAGACTCACCAGTGGTGCCTACGGCAACGATGGCATCTGTACCTTCGGTAATATGATACTCAACTAACTTTTCAAGACTTGTATAATCTACTGAGCCATCACTATTTAGTGGTGTGATTAAGGCTACGATGCTTCCGTTTATCATGTGACTTCCCCAGGTTTCAGGACTGGCTATGGTACTGATGCTAACCATTAAAAACAAGCATTTCAGCGATTCATTAACGTTAAGGCTTTTTCATTAGCAATAGTATTCAATCTGACTTTTGATGTATAAGACAGGGATCTCATCTTAGCGAACTTATGGTAGCATTAACTACCGCAGAAAAACCCGCCGATAATCGGTGTGTTTTTGTACAAAATAGCTATAAATAAGGAAAATTCATGTCCAATCATCTTGTTGTTACTGCTATGGGCTCAGATCGCCCAGGTATTGTCAGTAAATTTGCAAGACTTGCAAGTGAATGTGACTGTGACATTGTTGACAGTCGTATGGCCTTATTCGGCAATGAATTCACATTGATCATGATGCTATCAGGTTCATGGGCCTCCATTACTAAAATGGAGACTCAGCTACCAAGCCTAAGCGTTGAACTTGAGCTGATGACAGTGATGAAGCGCACTTCAAAACACACGGCTCAAAATTACATATCACGTCTTGAAGTCACCTTTACGGGACAAGATCAACGCGGCACCATGAAAAAAATAACTCAATTCTTAGCCGACCGCTCACTGGATCTTGGCGCAGTTAGATCTCACTCAGAAGAAGACAGTCAGGGTAAGCCAACCCAAAATGTTTTCCTTACTATTAATGTTCCAGAGAAAGTTGAACTGGATAAGTTAGAAACCAGTATCAATGAGCTGGCCAGTGATATGTCATTAAACTGCATGATCGAACGTATGCAAGGCATCACTACAAGCTAAAAGGAACTTCAAATGAAAACGTTAACAACTGGCGATACAGCTCCACTCTTCGAACTAAAAAATCAAGATGATGCACTCATCTCATTAAAAGAGTGTCTCAGTAACGGGCCTGTTTTAGTTTACTTTTATCCTAAAGCCTCCACACCCGGCTGCACGGTTCAAGCATGTGGGTTGCGAGACAGCATGCAAGCGTTAAATAACTTAAAAGTGACAGTATTGGGGATCAGTCCAGATCCCGTGAAGAAACTGGCTCGTTTCGCAGAAAAGCAATCCCTCAATTTTTCTCTTCTTAGTGATGAAGATCATGCCATTGCCGATGCATTTGGTATTTGGGGTGAGAAAAAATTTACCCTTGATAAAGTTTCATGACAAAAAACCTTGATAGTTTTTTATGACGAAACTATCTTTAATATGTGGTAAACATATTGAGGATAGTTTGTGATAAGAACACATGATGAAAAACATTCTAATATTTATGATGACTACCAACTGCTTTCAATAGAGGTTGATACATTAGCAAAACTCCAAGTTTCAGAGAGCATAAATACTGACTCTGGAGAGGTGACTTATACACCCTACCTTTCTCCTTCCAAACTTCAATCATACTCCAAGAAAACAGATATTATCATTGCGCCTGATGGGAGTGTTGTTTACCCACAATCTCTTTACCTAGTCTCTAAGTTACGTGGTAAGGGAGCCGTTAAGGACACCGACTCAATTGCAAAGGGGTTACTGGCTTATACTCGCTACTTAGATTCTACACATTACCCTCGATTTGATGACGAAGGTAACGAAATACCAACTGAGTATTTAACGTATAAGTCTCTAACGAAGTATGAAGAAGAAGGTGCACCTTGGTGCTTTGCTAAACATCTTTTAGCAAACTGTCGTGCTAAACAAAATTCAACAGGTGATGAAGCATACTCTCTTGCCACTGCAAGAAGCTATATGGGGGCCGTTATTAGCTTCTACAAGTGGATGTACAGACATGGTTACCTCAAAAATGATGATGAACATGTATTAACGCATTTCACTACCGTTGAGATTTATGAAGGCATTAATCAACACGATATGCTTGCTCATACTCAATCTGGTTCAAAACGTGTTTATGAAATGTCAAACATCATGAAGATGTTTCCAAAGAATGATAAAACGCCTGCTGATAAAAAATTAAAACCTATGACGTTCGAACAGAAAGCGTTGTTCAACCAGCATATAGATACTTTGCCAAAGCCTATCTCCCTAATGCTAAGGTTGTGTGAGGAGTCAGGACTTAGGGTTGAAGAAGCCACTCATTTCCCAGCACACAACATTGGTAACAAGGATTTTAGTGAATTAGACGTTGTACCCGTTCACATTACACGCACCAAGGGCAGTAAGCCCCGTATTGTTGAAATCCCTATCGAGCTTTACGAAGAATTAGAGCAATACAAAGAAAGTAAACAACGACAAAAGCACCTAGTTAAACGCAAAGAGCTGATTGATTCTAAAGAAGAGGTGGATTGCACTGATTACCTTTTTGTTTCCAATAAAGGACGCCCGTATACAGAAAACACTGTGGAAGTCCATTTTGGAGTATTGAGAAGGCTAATCCAAACGATAGAACCTACTTGGTACTACCGAGTTCATGATTTGCGTTCAACCTTTGCGACTCATTGGCTTTGGAGTGAATCTCAAAAGCGACATGTTGCCTATGACTTCCTGATGGATGAGTTGGCGGAACTTATGGGGCATGCAAGCACTTCAACGACGGAAAAGTATATTAAGTTCATGAATAAGTTTGATGAGCAGTTACGGGTTGCAGAGAGCAAAAACAACAAGATTAATAAGGGGTGGTAGCATGGCAAAAAGCCCACTCGCGAAGAACTCAAAGACGGTTAAGTACGTTAGAAACAGTAAGAATGTGGTTCCGTTGCACTTTACCATCCCCTATAAGAACAACATACTCAGGAAGGCAACCGAGTTTGATATATCACACCTGTTACACCTTGCCGCAAACAGCAATAACGTCAAAATCGACAGCCGTATCCCTTTTTTAAGGAGCTTTTGTAAAAATGCCTACCAGTATGTTGATAATGGCAGGTCGGCAGCAACCGTTCCGAAGTTATACGATACATTAAGAGCCTTCATTTCCTTTTGTGACGCCGTAAACGTTGACCCCTTTTCTGAAGCGGGATATTTAACATATGCCGGGAATGATGGCGAACTGCGGCACCGGGTGAAAATGTACCACCCATCCAAAAGGCTATGGGAGGCGAGCCACGGTGATGAACTGGGTATCCAAGAAAGCTCAGCCTGTCAAATAACCTCAGCACTTCGCACCGCCCTTTCATGGTGTAGATTACCCGCTGACACATGGGCAACCCATCACCGAGGGTTTTCTGGCGAAAATACACCATATAAGGGTTACTCTGACGCTGAAGAAGAGATGCTTGTTGCTCGTTTGAGTGAGTTATTTTTCACCCTAGCCCCACAGCTCATTGCGGCAAAAAAAGAAAACCTTGTCCTTCCTAATGAGCTGCCTGTCGTTATTGACTTAGGTGACCACCAAGAAATCATTTCAATTAAAACGTCTCTCACAACCCAAACCCATGGGATGAGTAAAACGGGCACATCCGTAAAGCCTGCCGCCGCGTTTAACATGGCGATGGGGGCGGCTTATCACCTTATGTGCTTTTTTACCTCATTAAACGATGGCGACATACAGAGCATCGCTCATCCTGTCACGATTCATACTGATGAGCGGGATAAAAGCTTAAAGGTGGTTAAAGTATCGAGCTTTAAGGCACGCGCAAATAAAGAGGTAGACGCTGTACTTACCAACCAGAGCTTCGATGTTGATAAACGGGACGGAGTGAAATTTATTAAAACCCTTGAAACACTTTCAGCACTCTACGGCAGTGGCGAAGAAGGCTCTGAGTTACTGTTTACGCTGAATAACCAAGGGGAGAAAAGTAGCTCGTTCAATTTGAAGGAAATAAATAAGCACCTGGTGGTAGAGTTAAGCCTACTCTCACCCACTCGTGCATCTTGCCTGCCATGGTTTAAGGAACTATTTTACAGCTATCGAAACCAGCATGTTATCGAGCTAAAAAAAGAGACGAATACGCTAGGCCGAACTGTCGTAAGTAAAGTCACTCGCCCGTGCACAAAAGCGGTAGCCACTGGAGGCGCAACGAATGCTGCTTACTGCATTTTATCGTGTTACACAAACTTACCCCTCAAGGGCATCTTGCTGCCGCTGACTTATTCGGATAAAGACGCCAATGGCAATATCAATGTGTCGTTCAAATATCGCAATGGCGAGAGCCACCACTTATCTGTTCCTGCTGCTGACAAGGCGTTAATCAAAGATATTGAGCAATTCGCCACAGAATTAGCAGATAAACAAGACTCTAAAAGCTATGAGCGGTTGCTGCTCAAACGAGGTGGTCAAAAAAATGCCCCTAAAGACTGGGATGGAATAAGCCCTATTAGCTCTAATCAAATGAAAACATGGTCAATTAAAACCAACGAATACTTCATATCGCTTCAATCAAGTCGCTGGCGAGAAATGACCAGTAACCACGTGTACTCAGTGAGTGGCGCTGGCGGCGTTCAAAGCCTCCTGCAAAACCTTCTTCAAACCATTGATAAGCACTATGCCAATGGTGACCCAAGACTCAACAAAACCATCGTCTCACAAGCTCTACAAGTGATGGAGCTGTTGGATGAAAACACGTGTTTAGAGCAAGCAAAAGAGATAGTTGTAGCCAAAATTGGCATCACAATGCTGACGCATGATGAATGGAAAAAGAAGCAAGAGGAAGAAAGGGCAAAAACCAATCCCAATGGCATTCATTGCAATGGGCAACAAAGCATTGCAGATGGAAAAAACACCCAGCGTGAAACCAATAACGCCATGAAGTTGCAGCTACCTTGTGCTGAATACGACATGTGCCATAAATGCCAATCAGCCAAAGCCGTCAATGAGACTCAATCCATCTATAAACTTATCTCTTTCATAGATGTGCTGAAGGAGGCAGTAAACCTGTACCCTAACGCGCAAGAGGAAGTCCATGAAAGAATCGCCGCTTTTGAGGTTACTCTCGATGGTGCCAGCAAGGATGTGTACGACAATGCAATGTCTTTATTTAACCGAAACGGGCGTCACCCTCGGGTAACTATTGATCACGCCATTTTAGCCCTACACCGTTAATTGGGAACCAATCATGATAAAGCTACCTAAGTACAACATTGGCCAACAAGATGCCCTGTTAAGCGCACAAAATCACGTTGGAAGCTACACAAATTACCTGAAGGATGTGTTAGAGCCTGCTATTAAATCGGGCGAGTGGGATGATTTTGAAGCGCTAGATCTTGGTTTTAGCGTCACAGGTGAGTCACTGGGTAAAATTGGGGACAACAACGCTTGGTGTCAGCTCCAACCGTTCTTTGAGTCTAATGCTACCAAAACGGATACTCTAGATTTCTTTCTAGACGGAAAGGTGATGGAGCGCAACCTGACAAACCAATTGAAGGCATTGGCATTGAGTATGATGTGGCTCTCACCCAAAGATTATTCTTTTGGGAGCATTGTGTCTGCTATCGCTGGGTTAAAGAAAGTCGCCACAGTTCTACTGAATGAAGGTCACAATAGCTTTGAGGTATTAAATTTTGAGCTGTTAGAGGCTTTGGTATTAGGTGATGTTACCGATTTGGACTTCGAACGACAAAGTACCTATTCACTACTTAACAAACTGTACGTTGAGGCAACACGACTTCCGTTTAATGTTAGCCTTAACAAAACGTTATCTGCCTCAGATTTTGGTTTAGCCATTAAAGAGAGCGAGCAGTACACGGTTATCCCGCAGCGACTATACTATTTGGGACTTCAACAATCAGAAGCATTAGTGAAAGAGCTGTACCCCATTCGTGACGAACTGAGCAAACTATCTAATTACATTGCCACCTACTTTGATAAAACCTATATAGGATATGCAAACTACCTTGTCAGCGATGAGGCAAAGCTGAAAAATGGCGTGCTTCAGTGGTATATATCTTCAGCAAATAAAAGTCAGGTGGAAAAGAAAATAGCCTTTCAAGCTGCTTTTCTTGCACTCAATAACCCGTCACAAGAATCGATCCTTGAACTGCTCAAAAAGCACAAACCTTCGTTCAGGAATGAATACATCGACAAATTCCACCCTGAGCAAACATTGAGGGTTGGCAACAGGAAGATAACCGGACTTGTAAAGGCGCAATCATTATTTAAACAACTCAATGGTGGTTGCCTCTGGGCGTTAATGTCCCGCACAGGCATGCGCTCTGATGAAACCTTTCACCTACATACTGCAAATGGGTGCACAATAGAGACCATATCAGGGCAAACCATTCACGTTATTCATGCAGACCTCTCAAAAACCACCAAAGGCTCTCAGTCAAAACAGGATGAGTTTGTCACTACAGAGGTCGGCAAAAAGGCTTACGAGATACTGCAAGCGCTACATTCGCCACTTAGACAGCGTCACCCTGATAGCCAAGCATTTTTTCACAAGACAAAAGAGGACTGTGGTGCAGTTAAGAAACAACAATTAGGAAAGCATCTAACGGATTGGTTTGAAGGCGCACTAGGGGAAAATCTTGCCCTAACCAATGATGATGTGATTGATTTGAAAGTTTCCGACCCTAACCTTTCGTTTAATGTGGGAGATGACTATAACTTCTCAGGACATCAGCTGCGTCGCTCGTTTGCCTACTATCTAATCGGCTTCGAGCTTTGTGCGTTCCCCCAACTCAAGCAGCAGTTCAGCCATGTATCGATGGCGATGACACGCCATTACGCTAAGAATGCCAGTAAATTCCAGAAAATAAGAAAGCAAAAGAAAAGCTTGGCTCACGCCATTGATGAAGAAAGGATTGATCAAAAAGCGCAGGTGTACCTCAACATCTACAAGAAGCTAGCAAACAAAGAGCGTGTCGCTGGCGGCAAGGGCAAAGAGTTTGCCAAAAACATGATGAAGGCTGAGCGTAACCTGTTTAAAGATAAGGTCGATAACGACATGCTCTCGGTCAACTACTGGAAAAAGCAAATCCGAGATCAAAAGCGCCACATCCACGCCGTCGCCCCTGGCGTTTACTGCACTTCAACAGGTTGTAGCCTACGTACACAAGTAAACCTATTAGAATGTGTAGACTGTAAGAACGACTATATTGTCGATGCCGTTTTTGCCGAAGCTAAGCGCAAGGAAGCTGAAATTCATATGCTATGGGACATTGAGCATGATGAATTAACGCCTCAAACAGCGTCAGAAGTGTATATCAAAATCACGGCTGCTGAACGCATTATGAAAGACCTAGATATCAGCTATGAACCCGTTGTAATACCTCAAGAAGTTCAAGACCTGCTGATACCCTGCGGAGTGACTGCGTAATGACACAAGCAACTAAGAATAAGCTCATAAATGCCCTAGAGCGCCTGTTAGAGGGTAAACCAGAAAACCGAGAACTAAGGAAGAAAGCCCGAGAAGGTAAGCTAAAAATCAACAATAGTACCGTTGAGAAAGAAGCTGGACTTTCTGTGGGTGCACTTCGCAGGCATGAAGACGTTCAAATAATGGTGAAGAATAAGTCACTTGAAGCTCGTGCAGCACATGACGGCTCAAGTACATCACCTGTTGAAGTTTTACAAACAGAAGTTAAAAAACTTAAAAGCGAAAGAACTCAAGCCAATAAGAAAAAAAAGGAATACTTAGACCTCTCAAGAAGCCATGAGAAAGCGTTAGCTAGACAAGCAGCCAACCATATAAAAATGGTTCAGGAACTCATGGAGATGCTGCATGAAAGTGAGCGAGAGAAGGCAATGGATAAGGTCACCAAAGCAAGGCCTGATAACCTTATCAAAGGCGATTTTAGATAAAAGCATCCTGTTTAGTGTGATCACTAGACAGGACACTGAATTAACGTTAAAAATGTAAACTCTAACGTAATATAAATGCACTAAATAGGACGTAGTGAACAAAGCTACGCCACATACCATTATTTGAGACAGTAAGGACAAAACCAATGGCAATCGAAGCCGGACAAACTGCACCAGATTTCACCCTAAATGACCAAGATAATAACCCAGTGAAGCTATCTGAGCTTCAAGGAAAGAAGGTCCTGCTCTACTTCTACCCACGCGCTTCAACGCCAGGCTGCACAGTTCAGGCTCAAGGGTTGCGTGACACTAAAGCTGAGTTAGATGCTCACAACGTGGTTGTTCTTGGTTTAAGCCCAGACACCCCGAAAAAGCTGACGAACTTTATCAACAAGCAAGAGCTGAACTTCACTCTGCTAGCCGATGAAGAGCACGAAGTGTGTGAGAAGTACGGTGTCTGGCAACTCAAAAAGTTCATGGGCCGTGAAAACATGGGCGTTGTAAGAACAAGCTTTCTGATTGATGAGTCTGGCAACCTTGAGCATGTGTTTAACAAGTTCAAAACCAAAGACCACCATGAAGTTGTATTGGACTACCTAAACAGCAAATAACCGTCCATGAGCAATTAACTCTCAACTTGGGGGCAGGCATGATTGGCTACATTCGAGTATCAGATTCAAAAAGAGCCGATGGCGAATCACAAAGAGAAGCTATCAAGGCGTACGCCGCTAAACGTGGCATACAAATATCGGATTGGATAGAAGAACATGTGTCTGCCACCAAGACAGAACTTAGTGAGCGGAAGTTATCTTCCCTCATTATCTCTCAACAAAGCATCATTGTATCGGATATCACACGGCTGGGTCGCCACAAGGTTATGGAGTTGGTCGGCGCTATCGGCCAGATAGCCTCATACGGTGAGCTGCATTTGGCATACAACGACACCATCATTAATTCTGAGAACGTTGATAATGCTGAAATCATTTTTACAGTTATTGGGCAGTCTTTTGCCAGCGCTGTAGAGGCTCAGAAACGCTCTGAACGAGCCAAAGCCGGTCACGCTAAACGAAAGGCCAAAGGGCTATCATCTGGCCGTCAGAAAGGACAGAAGGTTAAGTCCAGGCTTGATGAGCATACGGCGTTTATATTGAACCTCCTCGACACCAAGACCTCCAAAGCTGAAATCCTAAGAAAACTAAACGAACGCGGTGTTTCGATTACTAGAAGTAGATTTTACTCGTGGTTGGAAGACCGTGGACTTCATAATAAGAAGGCTGAATTCCAGACCGATATGTTCCAAGCATAAAGCTAACTAATTTCGAGCCCCCGCTAACGAGCCCCCAGCTAATCACTAACTCGTTTTTGTCGGATAAGCGGCACCTGTTACCAAGTGCCGCTCTCCTAAGAACCGTACGTGCAACTTTCACTGCATACGGCTCAAGCCTCCACTAAGGCGTACTATGTTACCCGGTAACCACAGGGGTTACCTTTGCAATACTAACTTGAAGCTTTGATACTTTCTGCTCTATGACTTTCCAATCTTTGGATTATCATTGAGCAAAGCAAGGAGAGGCACTAACTTCAATCGAAGTCATCATTTGCGTTTCTCCATTAACAAAGCTCTTCTAATTTTCTTGCAACGGGAGACCAGCTGGAAGTCGGCTCACTTTCGTGCCAGACACAAGGCCTGTATCTGCATCATTACAATGCAGCATTGGCTTTCTCCAGCCTCCTTTACCTGCACCACTATCGGCTATCTTCACAGATAACTTTCCCCAAAGGGAGCAATACAGGCTTACCCTGTTCCGTATGTTGCGCAATGTCAGGGTAGATGCCCACTATAGTGCGAAGAGTTATTTGATCACGAAAGAGCACTGTCCAATCTCTTTCCAACTCTCGTGCCTTTTGGCCACAGCGTATTAACCACTTCCGCTGTTTCTCATATAACGCACCTTAAATGGATTCACTTACGTTCATCATACTGACACCCTAGCACTTACCCGATTGTGGTTATCAGGAGGAACATCCTCTCACGATTCTGTTCCCGTCCAATGGACTTCGTTACATTGTCAGACTCGCTTATGTAGACTCCCCACTGTCAACAACAAAATGTGTTATCGATGAATTAATGCGTGCTTATGTACGAGCTCTAATAGGGTAGCGAACCCAGGCTCTATGATATTTACGCGGACCAGTAAACAAATCTACTTTACGAGCTTAATGCTCTTTGCGAGTCACTGTTTTTACTGGTTGATTTTCATCTTCGATTAAGCATTTTATTGTTTGAACGCGTTAAGAGGTCAATATCATATTGGCCTTGTATTCAGTACCTTGAGTTAACATTGCAAAAGCGGTTCTTACGGTTTTATTAGCCAAGGCCACCGCGGCGCACTTTATGCCACGCCTATCGACTAAGTCTTGTATCCATTTTTCTTTACAAGTTTTAGCTTCCCGTTTAATAACGTGCCTAACACTCGCTGCCGCGCCAGTGATTAGCTGACTTCGTATCACAGTGTTTTTAACATGTTTACCTATCGAGCCTAACTTGCTTTTACCTCCGCTAGAATGTTGCAGAGGGGTTAACCCTATACAAGCGGAAGCATCTTTTCCTCTAGTAAAACAACCTAATTCTGCACAGCCCAAAGCAATATACAAATTGATAGCATTTATTGGCCCAACACCTTCTAGTTTCAGTAACTTTTTGCATTCAGGATGGGTTTCAATTGATGCTTCTAGGCATTCATCATAGGTTACAAGTGTTTCTGCGACCGTTAAATACAGTTTCCAGGCCTCATCTAGTGCTTTTCTAAATTCATGTGAGAAACCATTGCCAGCATCTTCAAGGGTCGATTCTATCGCGCCCCGTAAACCACCGTTACGATTGCTTGAGTTGATATTAAACTCGGCTAATAATGCAATAAGTTGGTTGCTGAGCGCTGTTTTTTGCTTACTGCAAAGCTCTCTTAAACGCATCGTTGACTGAAGTTGTTGCTGCTCGATTGATTTCCCTGAAATGAAATTAACATCGGGCAGCAAAGCAGTTTGAACAATCGCTAAAGCATCATTCTTGTCCGTTTTTTGGGATGGCCTCACTGAGGCGACGAGTTTGGCAGAAATAAGCTTGGCGTCGTGCCCGTAAAGTAAGGCTTGCTGTTTCCAATAACTTGATGTTCCGCAAGCTTCAAATACCACCGTCATAGGTTTTGAGTTAGCAAGGAATAAGATAAATTCATCAGGTGTCATTTCTTCATTAGAACGCACTGTACGGTTTGTAGTTTTACAAACTTGAATTACTTTCTTCGCTAAATCGACACCAACAATAGTATTTTTCATAATGGACTCCAACATGTGATGATACAAATGTAAGGTACACCACAGGGTTAAGTGTGGGGAGTCTAATTATCTGCTTTATTCAGAGTCTTAGGGGCATCTGGTGATACAGATGGTTCACTCTTATCGCGGTGAACAGCGCTTCATACGACTTCAGGTCGCACGGACATAAATGAGCTAGTGATTTAGCTCTAACTCATGAGGTCTTAGTTAGGAAAAGTATGCCACCTAGATGTGCGATAACGCCGCGCTAAGCGGACTTAAATAGTGGGTTAAAATGTGAAGCGAAACGTAACCAACTATTTTAGTTCAGTTTAAGCGCCTTGTTTGGCAAAAGTATCCGATCAGTAGAAGGACACATCCTGATCTACGTCAGTGCTTATTTGTTTAAACCTAATTCTTCCCGTACTTTTTCTATCTGTAAAATAGGACCCTGACAATTCCAGTGCACTTTGAGGATCATTATCAACTTTACGAATATCAAAAATAGTAGAACCTATATATGAACTCCAGTCAGGATCCTTTGGAATGGATCGATACATATAATAAAGTTTAGGTTCTCCTCCCTCGATAGTTGGAGTAGTTTCCAGAGTAAGAGATTTTGAAGTTTCAGTATGGATATTTATTTGTGTTTCCAATAGTGTTTGCTTAATTAACACTCGAACAGATATTACTAATCCAGTTTGAGTTGTAATTTCACCTTCCCATGTACCGTTTAGATCAGGATATAAAGCAGGGTTAACTTTTTTGAATAACTTCCAAATTGGCCTAGCAAAAAAGTTAGTTGTAATAGCAATGATTATAAGAAATGCCACCCATGGGGCTATGCTGACTACCTTTACAATAGATAGGTCGTTGATCCAATAGCTTTGTAAAAACTCATAAGCACCAATACTTATTATTGTTGTTATCATTGCCACGTATCGTAACAGTGACTTAAAGTTAATAATCCTAAACATATTAATTTAAAACCGAAAATTTATGTAGACAGCACTTACCACTGCTTTTAGCCGAAAGTAGTGCAATATATGACTCCTGTAACGTTGCCCCAATACCAGCAGAGAAGTGTAATTCAGGTTCTGCTATAGACTTAATTTCTTCAAATAAAGTTATTTCATCAACAGTTTCACCTTCTGAATAGCCAGCAACGCCATCTGCGGCACAAAATATTATGTTGAAACCTTGAGTGCTTAGAAAGTCAGAGATTAATGACGTTTTTTCATTTACCACTTGGTTGATTCTTGAAAGCTCGTTTAGGTCATTTTTAAAATATGATGATGCAATCATCTGACCAATATCATCACCATCAATTGTTATATAAATCATATATTTTCGTCTTCGTCTAAATTGCGCTATTCTACTTTACATTACACTCAAAAGCATATGGTTTTGCCTAACGCCCAGCTCAACTGCGTAGCAAGCTGGCGATTTTCGTGCGGCTTTTTTGCACAGAAAGTGACAGTTTGCAGCTGCTGGTTATATTTCATTTTAAAAAAATGGGCATGTTAGCAGGTTCAATATCGAATATATATCGAACAATCCCAGCATGTAAATTTTCCTCAATGCCTTTTCTATAATCTTGAATATTCGACAATGCAGAATGCTCACCAAGGTGATGACGCCAATGAACCTCATCTTCTCGGCCATGGAAAGATAGCAACCGAGTTAATGCCATATGTGCAAAAAGAGAGGACTGCTCTTCTACAACATTGTGCATTAACACATGGGAGTCAGAATGCGTTTCTGTTGTAGTTAAATCCCAAGAGTGAAATAACTGCTGTGCGATAGGAGATAATTCTTTCAACCTATCTCCATCACCATTTGTAAAATAGACATCATCGATAACCATATGCCACTTTTCCTGAACACCATTATCGACCTCAATGGTCTCCACCAGCTTTTCTTTTTTGAAGCTTATATGAACACCTGATTTCTCTCGTGGTGTATAAGAGAAATCACCTGCAATTTTACTTAAAAGGCTATTTCTCATGGCATCATTAAAGTTTAAATTATAATTCTTTTTTGCTTTTGAGAACGCATCTAAAGAAACTAGTGACCAAATACCCATTTTCTTCCATGCAATAAGTACAGGTAACCCTAACAGCTCACCATAAGCTCTTAACTTTGAAACATAGTCAGGCCTAAAGGACATTACATTTTTTTTAGAAGATTTAACTTCTATTAATACTGTGCACGGCCCTCCATCTCTAATTGAGAAATTAGCGAGTAAATCTGGGACTTGGAATGTATCTTTTGAAGATCCGGGAAACTGTTGTTGATCTAACTTATGAATGAGGTTGCAATGACCTAGCCAGCCACAAATTATCGAAAACTCATCTTCTAGGGGAAGACCAATGTTAAGCCTCTGAACTCTCTCCGCAATCTTTTTAGCATCGGCCTCCCAACCTAACTGCTCAAGAGATTCATGGACAAGTCGTTCTAGATCTATTGGCTTATTACTCAATGTGAATCCTTCTCTCAAAAAATATAACGTCTTAGTATTTATGCGTTGCGTTGTTTATCATCTCCGACCAGTATAAATCGTGCACTGGCTTACCTTTGGTTCTCAAACGCTTACATGGTTTCGTCTAGATAACTTTACAAGCAAAGCGTGCATGCGCGTTATCATGCCTCCCTTGCGTGTTATCTATTTTCGAGTAAAATCTAGACTACTGTTTTATCGAGATTTATTCAACATTCATGCTCACAAACCGTGCAGCACTTCTGTGCAAACCGTGCTCGATTTTTCTGAAATGCCAATAACACTGTATGAAAAAACAGTTTTTAGAGAAACGTCTAGAAGCTCGATAAGAAAAAGTAGGGGAAACCAAACAGCATAGAGCGTAGGAAATCAGATGCTCCAACTCATTTTGGGGGAGGGTTACAATTGAGTCTAGTTAATCTGACATTGATTAGAAAAAGTATCTTAGTTTTATTCGAAATCCCTAATTAGTTCCGACCCCTTTATCTGCTCCCCCGATCACCTGGACGACGCCATCACTTTTACCCAATAGCCGAGCTATTGGGTAAAAGTGAGATTACGAATTAGGGTAGTTACCAACGTCTTTGTAACAGGCTAATTTTTGTGGAGCAGTTTGTGTGATACTGACGCGCAGCGGCAACACAAAATGCGTAGCTAAAATTTGTCCTTATTTACAAATTAGTTAGCATTCATTTTCGGATTACTCTACGTGTTCTCTAAGAGTCCTTTCTACTAACTCTTCAAGTTTTCTTTTTACCAAGTATCTATCGTATTCCAACTCATAATCACACTCAAAGACATCTGCATTCCATAGAGTCTCTAAATCATCTTTCATCATTGCCCAATCGTCATCTTCGACTTCCATTGGGATATAATCTCCAAGCTTTATTCCCATAAGCTGTCGTCGACCAAGGTTACCTAGAATGGTTAAGCCTTCCAATTTCTCATCTACACACCGAACCATGGCATTGACTAGAGATCCGTTTATTGCAACTGATACAGTCGTTTCCTCAGGCTTTATCCAATTCATAAATTCGATCATTTCAGGAGAGATGTCTATATTAATGTCCCCACCTGACAGAATCTGTAAAACCTGATCTAATTTGGAGTTGATATTTTCACTTTCATTTTTAAGGTCTTCTAACAATGAGCTATTACTTTCAATAGCATCAGCCAGGTCATCAAAACGGTGAGTTCTCATCCAAGAAAGTAGTTCATTTATGTCTAAGTTATCGTCCTCACCTACTATTTGCCGCTCAGCACGCCATACCCCAAATAACTGGACTATTGTTGCAAAAATTAAAGCTGAATCCATCATTAAGTTGCTCCCAACGCGTTGACTTTGTATTGAATGCTAACGCATTACTAATAGAAACTACGAAGTAGCTTCCTTATTTAGTAACTTGTGTACGCCCAGCATGGGCATGAACTAATGAGGTAAAAGTCCTCTGTAGGAAGATCACCGTTTAAATAACATACTGTTATTAAACGTTAACTACTAGCGAATGGCAAGGGCTTATCCGTGAGGATTGATCCAGAGGAAGCCGCTAGCCTTTCTACTCATTAAGAGTGCGAGTTGATGAACAAGAACATCATATAAGGCGTAGGCTAGAGGTGAGTTGGCGGGGTCTGCAAGCGTAGCTAGTGTGTGTCGCATATTGTTTAGAGTGAGTGACTACTGAATCCGTCTTCGAGTTCGTACGTGACTTGGGGTTATAAAAAGTGGCGTCAGTGGCGAAAGCCAAGGACTAAGATACGCTCTCGCAACTAAAAGTGCTGAAACGTGGTGTCAGGATCCAATCAGCAGTTGCTTGTGGGATCACAAGTAAAGGCCCATGGCGAAGCTCAACTCTTGTTAAAATATTTGACCACGAATACAGCAAGCACTGAGAGATGGATAGATCGCAGTTTACTCTCGAAGCAAAGAAGCTAACCAGACAGTTTAGATTAGTCGTTCTAAATGAACCGCCTTCGGCTTTGGCATCCTGCTTCGCCCTACCTCCTAGTGCGGAGCCGCATGCAGGGTGGTGTGGGGGCTGGAGGCTAGATACCTCCGGCTACCTGATTAAGCATTTACTCAACCTCACTAAAACTACTTACAAGTTTCTTCTGAACAAACTCTATTTCAATATCACCTGTAGATTTTCTTGTTGTCCAGTAATCTCCTTCCATCTTATTTTGAGAGCCACCAATAATTCTAAGGTTGGCACTGCCATCATGATACTCACTTCTATGCCTAACAGAGGCTTTAGGTTTATTGGTATAAGTATAAATAAATCTTTTTACATCGTTAGATTCATCTATATAAATTCGCCCAAAGTAGCTATGGCTTGAAGATTCCTGCGTGTAGATGCTGCAACTTATATTGTAAAAGTCTTGTTTTATGGAAAAAACTATAGGGATTGGATCTGGATCGCCCCCTGTCTCAGGGTTTACCCACGTAGATTTTAATGTACCCTTCCAAGTGCCCTCTAATATGGGTTCTGCAACTAGCCATGATTGAAAAAAATTTTGTTTCCATGCCCATTGTGTAAATACCAGCCAAATACCCGTCTCTATGGTTACTACTAAGGGCAGCTTTTTTAATGCTTCAACTGATCCTGTTAATTCTATCTCGAAGACTAAAAGAACCGCAGCCCAAATAGCAATAGTTGAAATCACTATTACCCATATATATGTTTTAGCATTGGATTTATTCATAGCCAATATAGTCCCATGCATTAGATATAAATTGATGGGTTTCTGCCTTTGTCCATGGTTGCGAACTATGAAAAAGATACTTTATATTATTTACCTCAGTCCATTTAGAGCAGTCGTCAGATGGTCGAGTGTTATTATAAATATAGGCAAGTGCCGAACGAACTAAAGGTACATAAGTAGAGCTACTAAAGTTTTCATCTGGGACGTTAAAAACCAAGCACTCTATAAGAAAACCAGGAATTTCCTTTGCAGAATTATACCCATCTTCCTCCATCTTGTTTTTAAGGTTTTTAAGGTTTTTAAGAATCCTAACGCATCTTTTATATCGCCTGCTTGTATTATCATTTTTCGCAACCCCATTACTATAATGTTGTTCCGGGTAATTAATCACTTCTTTCCCTGAATCAGAAAGGAGCTTAACCCCTTCAGCATATCGACTTCCATCCCAGTAATGTCTATATTCGAAAAACGGAGCCAAATCCGCTTCCACTCGATATGAATTCGCTTTTATATCAAAAGCTTTATTTCCTCTTGTAACTTCGCTACGACCAAAGTAATTGACCAGTGCATTTTCAACATCATTTTTATATTCAGCAAATTGATATATTGCGGGTGTAATGCTAGCACCTTCTTTAGTAATTCCTTGTGGCAAGTGATAATAGAAAGTATCTCGACAAATGATACCGAGGTCTACATCACTATCTTGTCGAACATTAACTCTATTTCGATAGGAACCCTGTAAAATAATTTCTGTGTTCCTATTTTTCAAAGCATCACTTTGCGCTATTGCATTCTTCAATGCTCTAATCGCATTTTCACAACGCTCAGACTCAGTAGCAGCGGGGCCTTTTGCCCAATGAGTAAAAGTTGACTCCCAGTCTTTAGGCATTGTTACTTCCTATGATTGCTAACGCTTTAGATAATGAGCCGATGTTTTATCCTAAAAAAAGCCCCCGTAAAGGCCAAAATATCGTCTCATTGTTCGCCTTGTTGGACTTCCGCGATAACTGTGGCGATTGCTCACTTGTCAGCATCATTTTAGTCGATTTATTAACCAGTAGATTACCCGAAACAAAACCAATTATCATCCTATTTTACATAGATATTTTTCTATTCCCACAGCAATGCCACCTGCCAGTTACAGGCAATAATCCTATCCCAGCTTAATACGCAAAATTCGGTAGATATCCGCAAAAAACCAATAATACTGTATATAAACACAAGCACAGGTTAACTAAAGAGTTGTCGCTAAACAGAAAGAATTACCTCTTCAGCTGATGAGAAAAAGTATTGCGAAAAGGTTAATACTGAAATCGTAGAAATGCTACCACTAACTCGCATCGGGGCAATAGTTGCTTAGTGTGATCACAAAACCAATAAGACACAGATAATTCGGATAACCTCTACTGCAAAGTATTCAAATCATTTCTAAACTTGTGGCTAATTTCAGTCACCCACTACACCACTACAGCTATTAGGCCAAATCATCATAGGAATATTGAACACATCGAAGAACCTCTGTAGGAGTGCGTTCAGTTTGATTTGGACTAAAGCCTGTCATTCTCCCTCTTTCAGAGAGCAAGTGTAGGTTTTTCCTAGCCCTAGAGCCAATAACATATAAGAGTTTTTTAGCACTTTCATCTGAAGAATCATTGAAGTTAGGTACTAACCCTTCAAGCAGACCGAATGATATAACTGCGTCATATTCACCACCTTTAACCCCATGTATTGTTGACACCTTTATTCCACTTCTAGGCTTAAATGCTCGGCGAAATGCCTCTATATCTGTAGCAAAATCCTCACTGTCTCTGCGGAGTCTGATTATTCGGTCTTCGGTACTGCTAAAGAAAGATTCATAGTGCTCTTGGAGCATCGGATAAAGCGAATAATCGAACCCTAAGCTTTCGAATAGCTCATAGAAGAAGGTACGAAGATAAGCAATTCCATCTTCCTCATCAATTGAAATAGAGTTAATGGATTTAAGGAGATCTTTCGAGGTAAAAGAATCAATATCCACCATTGCTATCTCTAAATCATATAGCATTTCAGATGCCCACCTTAGACGCTTAACATACATGCTAGGGGAAGGCTCTGTGAGGATAATTCTCGTAAGTTTGTACCAAAAATTCTCAAGGTCTCGAGAGAACGGTACTAAACCGGGTCCATCAAAACTATATTGAGGCAAGCGAAGAACTAGGTTGCGAGTCAGTGCAGCTAAGTGCGTCCACCAAGGTGCGATAACACAAATATTGTTTTCCGGAATCCCACAGGTATCGATATTGTGCTCAATATAGAAGCTAACCTGTTCAACCAAATCATCTTTGTGCGTGACTTGATCATAAGTTATCGTGCTCTGATAGTCTTTATCTTTACCTTCTGCACTAGTTACACTCGGGCTGACATTGTAATTTCGATAGTACTCTATAATTCCTCGGGAGCTTCTATAATTTTTGTCCAAAGACATTTTGATGAACGGAGCTTCAGTTAAAGATTCAAGTTCTGTATGGGATATAGCATAACCACCTAATGACGTATATATAGCTTGATTTGGGTCACCGACTATAAATGTTTTAACTTTACTAGGATTAGCTTTCATTATGCTTGCTACAATTGAGTACTGAATCTCTTTAGTATCTTGATACTCGTCTATAAAAACGTAAGAAAATAGATTCGATAATATCTTTGATATAGCCACCTTATTACTCAAAAGTTCATAAGAGAAGTATAATATCTGTTCAAAATCTATTTGATGATTCTTGTCCAGGTGTTGATGATAAGCTTCCAAAACACTGGTAGCTAGACTCCCACCCGACCCCATAAAGTGTATACCTCGAGGAGTGTAATAGTGAGTACATTGATAGTAGTTGATGCGTTGAGGGCGTAATCCAAGACAAATATTGGTTATAAGATCTTCACTGTCATACGAGTTAACAATCTTGAACCCATTTTTTAGTTTGTCATGGTATATTCCATAAGGCTTTATAATCCACTCTAAGCAAAAAGCATGAATAGTCCCTATCCATAATTGAGAGGTATCAACCCCCAATAATTCAATCCTTTCACGAATCTCATCAGCCGCTCGATTCGTATATGTAATTGATATAATCCATTTTTTTGCATCCGTCAAATTCGACAATTCAAGAGCGATTTTGTACGTTAATGTGCGTGTTTTACCACTACCAGGACATGCCTCAAGAAATACGTTACTCCGCTCGCGAATAGCAGCGACCTGTTCATCATTAAGATCATCTTTATCCCATACAAACATCACTAGATCCTTTCTAAGAAGTGATTATTTACTGTTGGGAAATCAGCTATAAATTCAGATTTAATGTCGTCTATATCATCAATCATTAAGTCAAATGCACCCCACTTAGATCTAAATACTTCAATTCCCGCTTCATAAGGTGCTAGATACGTTTCCCACTTTGTTTTGAGAACTAGATTACCCGTCGCTTCAGCTGTTCTCATATGTGTTGTACCTTCAGCAACATGCGCGACTATTGTTTCATACCGATGGGATAGTATCTTAAAAACAAGTTCGGGCTTAAATTCACCATGCGAGAATTTGATAGCTTCAAAGATGTACGCAGGAATTACTACTTTAAAGTTAATAGCCTTACCAAGAGTAATAGCAAACCAGCCCTTACCTTGATGATTTGCCATTGTTAATGCTCTCATCCCAGAAATAGCAATGTCTGGCTCAGACAGTTCCTCTTTAGCTGTTACTTTTGTGGCAGAATCAACGTAAACATCATTAACTATCTTCTTTAGGTATGAACTATTTGAGGATTTAATGAAATCAACTTCAAAGGTATGATCTGCGTAGAAAGGTTTTAACCATTGGTTATCTATGCAGAATGCATCAAGCGCCAGTTTTCGGCTTTGTCCTGATTCTTCAGAGCCTTTGGCTTTTTTCTTTTTTTTCTTTAAAGGATCACTATCTGTATCTAGGATTGTGGTATCAAAAAAAGTGGCATCGAGATCAGTGATAATACTACAACGCTTCTTAATGCGTTCATCACTAAAGAGCAATGCGATATTGTCAAATCCAGTACTTCTTATATTAACAAGACTGATCCCCATTTCATCTAAGCTTAAACCTGTTACCTTTTTAAACAGAACTGGAATTAGGATTTCTTCAGCATCCCCTTCAACTAAAATGACACTTCGGGCAAATAATAGATTGCTGCGAATTGCATCAAGATAACGTTGAACAAATCCAGATTGTAGATCACTAAGTCCCGTAGCAGGCTGGAAGACCTCACAATTTCCATCAACAAGACCAATAATATTCATGTTTTTTATATTACTTACTTCAGAAATATGTGATGAGTGGGTCGAGTATATGATTTGAGTGTTATCGTAATTGATATTATCGAATAATGACTTTTGTATATGAGTGTGGATATGAGCTTCTGGCTCCTCGATCAACAAGAAGTTAGCGATAGATTGATTAGCTTTTTGATACTTGAACTCTAAAAGTTTCAACGTAAGGTATAAAAGATTCGCGCCACCTAAACTCATTTCATGAATAGCACCTTCATGCTCATCATTTGACTCCGCGACAAAAAGCTTTAGGGATTGGAATAACTGGTCTGAATCATCAGTTAAGCTTGAGCGAATGGAAATAGAGTTTGGAGAATAGGTATCTCCAACTGTGTCACCTACCGTCGACGTGATGTCATCTCTAATATCACAAACGTCAGACAGACCTTCAATATGTTCATTTAGTGTTCCGATCAAATCAGCTATTGGTTGAAAGTCCTCTTGGGATATGTCACCTGACTTGTTTTTTAGCAGTGTTAACAGGGGGTTGGTTCTATTATTGTGGAAATCTGAAACCACATCTCTCAATGCTTTAATGAAAGTAAATGAAACCTCATTAGGCATATTAAGGATATATGGTAGACGTACACCAACATCTGGGTTGTTTAATTCACTAGGAAAAACAACAGCATCAAAGTCACCAACAATAGCTTTGTATATTTCTGGGTCAGTAAAATTTGCTGTGCTTTTACCAGTTAAAACCGTTTCATAGTCATCTATCGAAATATCGCTTAAATACTCTTCTAGAGCTGTTGAATCACCTTCGGAAAGTATTGAAAGAGCTTGGCGTATATGAGCTTTAGGCCTAAATATTAGGTTATAAGTTGCCTTGGTTACTACCTCTTCTTCACCTTCAATATTCCCGTTGCCGTGGAGAAACAATGACTGACTAGTTTCATCATTAGAGATATCATGAAATTCGGAACTTATAATAATCCAGTGACCTTTCCAACTACCTAACGATCTACAGAAATCACCTTCTGATAGTTTTGTCGAAGAGCGAGGCATTGAGTTATCAAGCAACAATCTCATTGCTCGAAATAAGTTAGTCTTACCCGATGCATTCTCACCAATTACAGTGTTGATACCTTTATTAAATTGAAGCTTAACGTTCTTGAAGTTACGGTAGTTGACTAGGTTTAACTTGGTAATATGCACTTGTTCGTCCCTGTAATCAATATCTTACAGGGCATATAGTATCCCATTTTAGCTGTATTTCATAAGAAAGATTTTAGCTAAGAGCACAAACAGATGCCTGCAAGTAGTTGATGACTATACCACTACATTCCACCCTGATACTGGAGGATAAAAGTGTTGGTAAAACTTGAACCTTGATAATAAAGTAGCATTGCAACTTTTCGTGAACAGCTGAATATTATTCATACGGGGGGCTTTTATGCCATATGACTATCCAACAAAATCTTTAGAGATCCAAACTCGATTAATAAGCCTTGGTCTCCAGCCAACCCACCTTATGATGATAGGGTCATTTATTACAGTCTATGGTCTGTTTGAAACTACGCTCGAGCGATCACTGTGGGCATTGCGTGAAATAAAAGTAGAAGGTGAACGCCCTTTTACTGAAAAGATGAACACCGCAGCTCAGTTTAAAATGTTAGGCGATGGGAACCCCAAGCTGACTGACAAATGCAATGCCATCCTAAAAGTAGCAGCACATGCCGCAAGAGATCTGAATGAATACCGCAATAGCCTTGTTCATGGCTATCTGCTGTCCTTTGGACCCGACAGTGTTCCTAGCTTCCTGAAAAATCCTCGATGGCATGGGGAGGATAGGAAGAAGGCTGCTGGGGATGCGTACATCGATGAGCCTTTCCAAGACTTAGTGCTAATCGCAGCTTGGAACCTGTTTGTACTCGTTAGAAATGTTGAAAAGGTCTTCACCGACCCAAAAGCCTGGGAAGCTATTGAAGCCATGAAGGAAGATGTTGAGCGAGCAAAAAGCTACGCGAACGAAACCCGTCATCTAGCTTCACTCATGAACCATGATAAAAATTGAGAATTACGGGCTTTACGAGATATCGGCGACGGATCTTTAGCTGAACAAAGAAAAAGCTTTATATACCACGTCGTCCCATTAACAGTTGTTAGCTAATACACAATACAAAGTTAATTACATAATTAGCCATTAGAAAAATAGATAAATTACTGCCAAAAGATACTTGTCTCAAATCTAAGGCTAAATGACTTTGGGGCACAAACGTGCAAGCCATCAAATTCAGGAATAAACATCAGTTAGTTACAGATTTAGTTAGTTGAGTATTAGACGTCAACAAGCTGAGGTGTAGCGATAGCTTAAGTTTATTCCAAGAATGCGCGTTACTCGTCTAGGAAAATCTGGTTAATCTACTTACAGGGTCAATTACTATTTTAAAGGCACTTCTTTAGGAATCATTAATACACCTTTATCAGGCTTGTTTTTCTCTTCGACATGGATAGCAAGCGAAAGGTACATAATCGAGCTTCGAGCCAGCTTCATCAACGTCATAAGCCTTGATTCAAACTCACTCTCTTTGATCAGCACTGAATGACTTGAAAGCTTTAGTTGCTCATCGATTTTTGATTTTGCTCGCTCTAAGTATTTGTAGACTGATTGTTTTTTAGTTTCCAATTCTGCTTTAAGAGCGTCATTCTGCGTCTTTTTCGCTGAAGATATTTTACCATATAGCTCCTGAAGTTGTATTTCAAAGCCTTCTATCTCACTATTAAGCATTTCAAGTTGCGATTGCTTAAAAGCGACATCTGATTGAATTAAGGTATAACCAAAATCATCAACAATCTTTAAAGAACGATGCTCTATAGCATTTCTAATCTCAGAAAACGCCTTTGCATCAGGATCGAGCCAACGACTAACTGAAGTTGAGTCTTTCACATCTCGGATGTCTTTGAGAATATAGAATAGCGCATGGATAAAGCAATTCTGGCTGTTTTTAAGCTTACTGTGCGGTTTCCAGTTCTTACTACCTTTCAGTTCCCTAAAGATACTGTCAAAGCTTATTTTATGATCATGCTCGATATCATTTAGACCAAAAAAACGGTTGATAAAATAAGCGACTTTATCAAAGAGAGAATAAAGCGATCTGAATGCACTTTTGTAATGACTGGCTTTTAGATTGGTGATGGAGTGCGACATATCCTCAACGTGTGGATATGTTTTGTTAAAGAAATGTTCATAATCATTGGGCATGTCTTTCGCCGAGAAAAACAAATAGCGTGCGTAGCAATAATCATTCTTTAACTCATCGAAATTCCCATGATATACAAGTTCTTCATGCATCGATAAAGTTGTGTTAATTTGTTGAGAAAAAGAGGGTAAAGTCATAATGTCTTGATAGACAATTTCAGACTCGCTAACATCGTTTAAATCATTTATAAAAAGCTTGTTATCACCACACCATTTTAAATAGTTCCCGTGTTTTCTTGTCTCAACCTCTTCTTCAAAAGAATCAAAATAATCAAAATCTTCAAGTTTATAAGTATCTTCGAACCATGCTTTAAAATTCATAAAATTGCTGTCTTCTGAATATGCAATTCTTTGTTCTGGATGGAGTTGTTCGAGTCTTTCAAGACCTAAGTTGATGAGTTTGTACGCAGTAAAATAATGATAATGCTTATGACTAGGATCGTAAGTCGTACTAGCAAGAAAAAGCCCATGGTTTGCTTTTGATATAATGGATACAGCGTTTTTCGTGGTCGCTAATGCATTATCCCACAATGGAATACAGCAGAAAGCACGACCTTGAGAGCTTAGGTTATTACCTAAATTGGTTTCGATGCAGCTTTGAAGAATTAGCTCATTATCAGTTGGAAACTCGATTTGTCGAATGATGTATAGAGCTTTCCTGAAAAAAATAACGGATTTACTTAACTCATCAGAGAACCAATCCAGTTGGTGGTAACTAAAAAGTTCTTGTGAGCAATTCCCCAATGTGTAGTAAAACTGAGCTTCATCAAGGAGACTTTCAAATGAATAATCAACGCCCAAAAGCGACTCTAGGAGTGCTTTTAGCCTCTCATGGTCATGAGCTATCAAAAGCTCATCAGCTTTTAGAGACAGCTCTTTGAGTGTACTTGAATTCAATACTATTACTGACATATAGAACGCCGTTAGATTAATCACACATCACTTTAAACGTATGAACATTTCAATCAATTCACTTCAGATGCGCAAGTCACATATCGAATGGTCGAATGGTCGAATGGTCGAATGGTCGAATTTAGCCCAAACGGTAACATTCGCCATAACAGAAGCCTAATAACTAACTATACATTGATAATACCCTAATAGGGTAGACGAGTTACTGGCATTACAAAAAATGTATGGCACATCTAGTCCCTAAGCTTTAGGGATTAATCTTCTTCACAAAGCCGTTTATATTTCCGCTTGGCATTTCTTACCTGTAGATCATCAACCAGCTTATCAAATGGAATATCAAAAGCGACATTCGCAAAAGCGGCAATGGCTTGGTTCGATAATTCAAAATCATCAGGTATTTTAAAGTAACAATTGTCTCCATCATTTTCTTCAGAAAACTGCACAGTTCTTAATATTGCCCTGATTTGATCTGCACTAGATGAGCGCTCGGTTCTAGTGAGAATCAGATCTAGTTCTGAACTCGTCTCAATTGAGGCATTTTGAGCATCAATCCCAAGTTGAGTAACTATTTGGCTAATGGATGGGTAATACCTTAGGTCATACGGGCCAACAGTATTTCTCAACGATTCTTTTAAATAACCTTCAAACATGTAATTTGATTGTCCTGCATCTTCTATAAGTTTGAATAGAGCATAGTGAGTGTTGCTTGTAAATGAAGTGCTTTCATGTAGTTGAGTTCTCTTATCCAGTTCTTCCGCGAGTTCAAATGCAAGCTTGGAAATTTTGTCATTAATCGCTTTCAACTCTTTTGGAGCCGTTCTGACTTCCTCTACTTGGCTCTCATTTCCGAATGCCACTGCGTCTATTACAAGATCAATGAAACGATTCATTTGAGGAATTGTTAGGGATTGATACATCACCTTTACATGTGGCTCTATTTCTGAATACCGCTCTATAAGCCTCTTAATTACCGCGTAGTCAGAACGGTGCCTTTTCCCCTCGGCCGCCTCCTTTAGTTGCCCCTCCAAATACTCAAATGCGTTAAGCTCTGTAAATTCACCCACCATACTATTCTCCGCTCTTGTTAACTGGTGTTTTGCAAAGCTAATCGATCCCGAACCTAAAGTACCAATCTGAGTTAAATATTTTTTTAGCGAACTGAGATTGGAAATCTCAATCTGAATCGCCACTGTTTCTCAGACCACTAAAAACACTAGATCAACGAATCGAATTACTCCCTACACTATATGCAGAAATTGGTGAGATGATCTGAAGTAGTAATAGTGGCCACTCTGTATAATTACTAAAATTTGGTCAATTGCTCAGGCACTGAAAAAGCTTGCTCTGGTGCTTCTACCAAATTTTGGGGCAAAAACGAGATAGATAAATCTGTCTATATCTACTAACTAATAGTCACCTATAGAGGCAAATACCTTTCAAAGTTACTCTCAGTGTTGTTAAGAACAATGAAAAAGCGAATATAAAAATCAAAATGTACAGCATTATCATATTTGATAACGCTGTACATGACTGTTATCAAATATGATAACAGTCAGAGAGTTTTTTCAAAATGGTGACACCATAAATAAGGGCTATGCATCAAAATGGCGAGTTAAAAGTCGATACAACCCTCTCTCTAAAACCACCTAAAATTTCAAATGATGGCGAATTTGCCAAAGTGTGGTTTTGATTGTTTGACGGTGTTAATAAGGGGAAGTGTGATTCATTTAAATCTGGTGTACTAAACCTAATGTTGTACTCATTTTCAGGTTGGGTACTCGTTCGTATTATTTCACTTTCACTCTGCTCTAACGAGATTGAAGCAGTTTTGGATTCTCTGAATATAACGGGAACATCAGGTATTTCTTCAGCGATACGATTTGCAAATTCTACAAGCTTTGGTGCTGCAAAAGTAAATAGCCAAGCCTCCTGATTGATAGCCTTGTTTACTCGTAATATCCTACCGAGTACTTGCCTAAAATAGAGTTCGGTTTTAACTCTGCTTAGGTGGCAACACACCTGCAAACGCGGGATGTCAGTACCTTCGCTTATCATGCCAACACTGACAATCCAGTTCGTTGTACTGTTCCTAAACTCATTGATTTTAAGTGAAGGTAGATCTTCTTTATAGGTAACTACTTCGGCAGTTTGGGCATATTCATTTCTGAGCATATTCAGAATGTATGTGGCATGCTCGATTGATGATGCAACGACAAGTCCAGCAGCATTAGGGTTGTGCAGTCTAATGTCGTCGAGCTTGTTAGTCGCCAGCGTTAGGGCGTGCCGAATGGCTACATCATTTTTAATGATCGATTGGTAAGTAACTAATGAACCTTTGAATAGAGCGTCTAGGCAATTAAACGTCTTAGTTTCATTTTCTTCGTCAGTAACCGAAATTCTTTCATTATCGATTAATACAATCTTTGGGCTTCGGCATACACCGTCTGCAACGGCTTCCCTTAAACCGTAGATATAATCACACTGTATTTGATTGTCTGGGTCTATATAACGAGATAAAGCTATCGGTGCTTGATCTGAGCGCCATGGAGTGCCAGTTAACGCTAAAGTATATTCGGCTTGGCTTTGAATATTCAATAAGATCTCTTCCCCCCAGGCGTTAGCATCTTCAAGAGAACTGCCAGAGCAATGATGGATCTCGTCAAATATCACGAGTACCCGATTTTGTTTTAACAGTTGCCAGAAATCCTCTTTGAAAGACAGCATGCTTTGATACGTATAAGAGCAACCAACGGCACCAATGACGCCATCGAAACGACATTCCAGCCGTTTCGAGAAAGTTTGCTTAATACCCTGCGATATATTTATCGAAGGTGAAAAGCAAAGTACAAAATCGATAAGGTCTTGCTCAAGTAGCTGAATAGCGACTTCTGAAGCCATAATCGTTTTACCAGCGCCTGGAGTTGCCAAACAAAGGAAGTGTTTATGTTTGTCACTAAAGTGCTCTAGAGCGCGATTGACGCACTCTGATTGCCATTGTCTTAGATGCATTAAGGTTACTTTTGCTGATGAGCGAGAACAGACTTAATCGCTTTGATTTGGCCGAGGAGTTTTGAGCTGTTTTCACGGGCTTGTACATACTGGGATTCAAGGTGCGCTTTCATCTCTGGGAAGGATTGATACAACCGCATATATTCTTCTGACTCGCCAATGCTAGTGAGTAAATCAACTTCAGATTCTTTAAGGCGATTTTCAAGCTGCTGGATAGCAGTGTTTGTGCCCACAGTAACTGCTTTGGCTCGATTCACTTTAACCTCACTTGTACTTTGGCAGATGAAGTTAGTTTTATAAAATAGTTCTGACTTTTGGTACACGACTCTTTTGGAGTTTTTAGTTCCTTTTTTCAGCAGTAACCCCTTCTTAACCAGTCTAAGGATCTGTCTGTAAATATACTTACGAGCTTGAACAAGATCTTGGCTTACTGAAGAGTTGGCTAGATATGCATCCCGTAGCTGTGTTACATGGAAATTGTCGAAGTTCTCATCCTGAAGAATAGTGTTTAGTTGGGCGTTAATTTTGATGGATATTTTTGACATTACTTTCTCGTCAGAGGCTCTTTATTTCTAGCTCACAGGGCCAGAAGAACTTTATATTAATAATGCGGATTATAATCCGTGGCTTTATAAGCCGCAACTTTGGATAGTCTTTCTCTTTAACTGAGTGAAAAATGAAAGACTTAGCTATCCAATTTGGTGCGAAATTGCGTGATAAGCGCAAGACACTCGGCATTTCACAAGATAAATTGGCTCTATTAGCAGATATTGATCGAAGCTATGCTGGCCGAGTTGAGCGCGGTGAAGTCAATATCACGCTCGAAAAAGCATACCAATTAGCAGAAGTGTTGGGATGTGATATAAGGGATCTACTGCCTTAACATTTATGGCTGAATTACCCCGCTATCTACATGCTTCGATGGAGTTGAACTACGAACAAAAGTTGAGTTCGAGAGAGCTTGGCAACAGATAGTGCTCTCGCTGCTCAGTCGCCAGGTAGAAAGTTATAGATCACCGAACCAACGATACATAAAAGCCATACAACAACCAAAATTAGGCTCAGGCCTGAGTTCTCCACGCTATCCCTTAACGATCCTTGTTAATGGTATAAAAGTATAGCAACTGTTCAATTTAAGGATAATATGAATTATCTAATTTCTGTTGAGGGGGACCGGCTAAAACACTTCAGTCGGATAGACGACACTTGTTACCAAGTGCCGCCTACCCGACATCGATGTGTCTGCAAATCCTGGCTGACATGTTCCTGCCCCAAAGTTAGTTTCGCAGTTCAAAAAATAAGTAGGGTGAGTAAGGCTTTGTCTATAGAAAAGCTAATCTGAAAGAGTGTTATAATCTAAAAAGGTTATGCCTGTCCTATCTTTTGTAAACTCTGAGTATTGCATGAAGCTAATAGTCAAAATCTGAAATGGGAAGAGCACGTGCCTGCAATCAAGCAGGCTGCCGAATTTAGTCGACAACCAACCGATGTTAGTGTTCGAATAAAACCTGGCTAGTTCCCTTGGTCTGGAATTAGCTCTTAACTATCATTGGTTAAACATCCTGCAACATTTGTAGTTAATCAGCTTAATAATTGTTAGTATTAGCGTAATTCCCAAACAATTAGAAGTAGATATGGCAACAACAAGGACGTTCAGGTTTTTAGCAGGTAAGCGATGGTTTTCAGTATTCCTCTGTTCTGCGGTTGCTTTTTTGATCGTGACTTTGCTTGCGCAATTTACTTGGGTAAGTCAAGGTTACCTTACTTTTGCCACATTCATAAGCGAACTTCCATTTGAACTGCAATGTATGGTTTCATTCCTTGCAGGTTTGGTAATAAGTGTCTTTTTAACAAAGCTCTATGTATGTAATAAAAACCGAGCCATTATTTTTAATCCAATGTATCCCCCCATTACAATTTCGATAGCGTTTATCCCTTTATTTTTAGCTGTGATTTCACTATTCCAAAACGCGTTAACTCCATTTTTCAATAGTAATTTTCTTTGTCAATCCATAGTACAGCTGGCGATTTGTTTTGCAGGGATTGCAGTCAGCAATCTGTGCGCAATCTTCTGTAAGTTCTATGCAACGAACAAAGCAAAAAAGAATCAAATCCTCTCCCCAAAAGCTAGTGATAAGCCAATGGACCTTGGGACTGAGAGTGGTCTTAAAGAATGGCTTAGTGATGATTCCCCTATTGAAAGCAAGAATGATCTTGATGACAACTACAAAATTTACGTTAAACGAATAAAAGACCGAATCATGCAAAATACCAATGCATCGATTGCATTGTGTGGTGTTTTTGGTGTCGGAAAAAGCTCCATAATAAAGTGCTTAGTGAATGAATTAGAAAGTACCGACTTCCGTGACAGGAAGTTTATTCATTGTAATATTGACTGTTGGGGAGTCAATACTAGTGATATCACCCAATTTGTTTTGTCAAATATTATTGATAAAATTAATAATGAAATTGATATGAGCGCCTTCAAAAAACTGCCAGCACACTATAAAGAAGCTTTGAAAAATGGCGGTGAAAGCTTAAAACTATTGAGTATATTTTTAGATGAACATACAAACCCGACAAAAGAGTTGGAGAGTCTTAATGGTGTATTAGCTTCATGCAATCTTAGAGTACTTGTTACTTTACAAGACCTGGATAGAAACAATGACGCGACAGATAATTTAAATAACCTTGCAGCTCTTCTTGACAGACTGAAGCCTTTGGAAAGCTTTAGCTTTATAATTGCCATGGAGTATAAACCTGAGTATTCTGACATTATAGTTAAAGTGACAGATTACAGAGAAGATGTAATACCATCTAATTTTGCCAGCCATATAGAGAAATCCCTGGCCTGCTTTGAAAAAAGACTATTTAATAAAAATTTTAGGCTACCTAACCACCCAACAGTGCTTACTTATAAACAACTGTATAAAACAAACCCGGCTAGGTATCGTAGGAGGATTAATACGCCTGTTATTCAAATAAACGAACTAATTCCTTCTTATAGAGTACTGAAGGATGTACTTAGGCGTGTTGATTCTATGTGGAATGAAGAAGGCATATTGGGCGAAGTGGAGCTGGTCACTTTGATGCTGATTGTTACATTGCGGGAAACTAATCCTTCTCTATTCGATTTACTCTTAAAAAACTCCGATGGCTTAATGGGAAATCTGACTAGGCCAGAGCATAAGGCTTTGGGTAAGACAGATGACTTGCCTGGGGGAGATGTTAGTAACTTGGTAGATGATATATGCAAAGGTAATGCCTTTGATAAAGCAATCATTATGAACTTATTTAATTTAGAACAGGCCTCAAGTAGACAGGGACAACTAGCCTACAATAAGCGCACCTCATCTACAGAGCAAACTATAATGAATCGCTCTGATAACGTAAGTTATCTAAATCGAATTTTACTAGAGAAAGTTCCTACGAAAGAAGTAAGAGATCAAGATGTAATAAAAGACCTAATCATGGCAAAGAAAGGTCATATTGATCCACTGGTCATAAAACTCTCGGCTCAGCCAGACTATTTTTCTTCATACGATAGATTTAGATGTGTTTTTTTAAGTAAATCCGAAAGCACATATGAATCCATTTTGAAGCAGGCTGTAGAGTCACCTTCTGGAAGCAATGGAATTAGTAGAGATTGGTTGTATCAAGCGTTCTTTGAGGCGCTAACCAAAGAAAACAGAGTGAGCTTGACCACCTGGCTATTAGTTAACTTCCTACAAAATGATATTGTAATGTTCTTTGCGTACATTAATGACAACGACTCAAATAATCAGTATAAAATCACAAGCGTCCTTCTAGACGGTGAAAATAATGCAATAATTTCTGCTGCTGTTAACAACTTAGAAAGGTTCACGGGGGAATCATTTTATGAAATGGGGGAAATATTCTGCCCTCTTAATTCATCTAGGACAGCGTGTGATTGTAGTGATTTGGTGGGAGCCTTATTAAATCGAAACAGCGTTATCTCCCTTCAATACGCAACGTTATATTTTAATTGTAAATGCTTGGATCTTAAGACCTTTCAGGAAATCCATTCTAAAATAGGAGCAGTTGATGGGTCAGATTTTAGTTCTGGTATTGAAAATATTAATTCTGACTTTAAAACCCGTAATAAAGTCCTTGAGCAGTTATCGAGCATTATAGATAAAAGAAAAGCAGATGCGACTGTGGACTCGGTTTCAGAGATGACTTTAAGCGTTCCATAGAGCAGCTAAATATAGATATGTGGGGCTCAGTGTAAACTTTATTTGATCACCATACTTTTCCTAATCCCAGCAGTCACCTTTAGAGCGTTCGATCTAAAACGTTTCTGTCCAAAAATAAGCTAGGATGAAGCTTCAATATTCAAATAACTTTGAAATAGTTACAGCGTAACTATTTTTCAGGTTCAAAATCACTTAAATCTGCATTACAAATCAGATAATTAATTATCTCAATTTTTGTCTTACCTGAAAGTGCCACTATTTGATTTAAACGACCGTTGTTTAATGAAGAAAGATCAACCTGCAAACGTTCTACACCCAACCCCATTCGTTTCTTGTTAACACGTAACGTGGTCACTAATCGCTGTTGGCCAATTTTTGAAAGGTGAACACTGATAAAATGCTCTAGATCGGCATCATTAACAACGAGAGCTGAACTTAGTTTTTCGTAAGCTCGCTCTATCACTTCAGGCTGACTAAGGAATGATTGACTGTCATGATTGATGTTAGCCAATTGATTGCTCAGCCAGCGTAATTGAACCGTATGATCCGTTTTTAGTAATTCCGCTTTTTTCATCTTTATACCTAAACTAATAGTTACAGTGTAATTATTAGTATAACACGAAACCATATAGTTACACTGTAACTAAAGCATACTCTTTAAACACCCTTTAATAAGTGGCCGCGATTGCTAATTAATGATCTGGTGGTCATTATTTACGCTAACAGGCGATCTTCAGTATTGTTATTGCCTTCATACGGTATTTTGAGTTTTGTTTGTGGAGCGTAGCAGGGTGGATTTGGAGTCATCGGCGGCCAGGCGGCTTGCTTGTTCGGGTGGAAATTGGCCGATCTACATGTCTGGGGAGCTGCGGGCGGATGTTATTAAATCAAAATGCCCCATTACGTGTTTGCGTAATGCAATTCATCCGATACAGCACTAACCTCTTTGCAATACTTTTTCTCATCAGTCGGAAAGGTAAGTGTTTCTGTTTAGCGACAACCTCTTAGTTAACCAGTGTTTGTGTTTTTATACAGTATTATTGGTTATGTGCGGTTAATCTCTAAATTATGAGCAATCAGTTCACGGCTTGCTATTGAGTAAAAGGAAAAAGAGGCGTAAATTCAGTTAGATGAAGTGAGGAACTTAGCTTTCTCCGAAAGTGTATTGGATACGATTTACAACGATTCAAGGTCGCAAATTGTTTTCATTCTAATTTTACGTGAAAATGCTTTGCACACTTTTACAACAGGTATTGGCAAAGCGCGCATGCCGAATATTAAAATCTTATACGAACACAGTAAGTAGTGAGTATGAAAATAGATCAACACATTTTCAATTTAGCAAATGACGTCCTGAATTTTCCATTTGATAGCTGTAGTGAAGATGATCTTCTGGATGCCCAAGAAGCTCATGTCAGGGATTTCGTCCAAGTTGTTAATCGATTTCTTAGCAGCGTAAAGCGTATTCTAAATGACCCTTTGGTTTTAGATGCAAACAATATCAATACGAATGTTTGTCATATGTGGGCAGCTAAAGAACTCAGAACGAGTGTTAATGCACTAATTGATCACTTATATGAATTAGCAGGTAATCCAGAGTCGGGGTTTTATCGCAGCGAAGAGTCCATTTCTGAACAGTATTTTCAGGCTCAAAAAGATAAGATCCTAAAACAAATTAGTTCAGCTCGATTTTCTATTTGGATTGCTGTTGCATGGTTTACAGATAGAGATTTAGCCAACACACTGATGATAAAAGTAAGGCAAGGTCTAAATGTTCGTGTGGTAATGAGCCAAGACGCAACCAATGATGATATTAGTAAATATTTAGCCCCTCATGTGGAGCTTATAGGTGTCGATCCTCAAAATAAGCTAATGCACCACAAGTTTTGCATTATTGATTCTAGGGTGGTTTTACACGGATCGTACAATTGGACTTATAGTGCAGCAAAGCGAAACAATGAAACTTTGACCGTTTCATATAGTACCAAATTAGCTGATGACTATTCGCAAGAGTTTATCAAGTTGGTTCAACAGAACAAATTCGTATATCAATAATTTAAGAGTGATTCACAACGCTTAGCGTTCTCAATTCAAGGCAAGTTTAGTGTTTACGGTGTAATGGTTTGGGTTAGGTGTTAGCGTTGTTCACACCTTAATTGGGCGTTATGTCGCCGAGAGGTAGTTTGCAGTCTTGGAGGTGGTTTTGCTTGAGTTCATTGGTTATCTGTTGATAGCAATCGTATGCATCCCCGTCATCTTCATTGTCGTAAATATGACTATGGCGGCTATATGGATCCCAATCGGTAAGGCAATAGACTTCTTGTTTCACTTTCCAATAGGCAGGTTGATTTTGGCACCGATAATATTTGTAAGTGCAGCCATGGCTGGTATGAGGCTTTTTGCGTCACCAACATTTGGTGTGATTATCGGTATAGTCGGTGTATATATCTTACTCTGGGAGAAGGACGACTAAAGGTGTATGAGAAGTTGCTAAGTTAGTCAGGCACAAGTCAGTTTTTGGCACCAAGGCAACATAACTAATAAGGATAGGCCGCGCGCAGCAGCGTCCCATCAAAAAAACCTGTAATGGTTAAAATTCTTAAGAACAACGGTTTTACATTGTCAGGGTCTTCATGGAAAAGTGCCATCCATGGTACTGATTTAGGGTTGTTTCTTAAATTCAGCAGTTAATCATCAATGCAGCATATAACAAACTGCTGTAATCTGACTCCGCAATTGAGCAGGGTGCTAGATCTCACAGGAAACTTATGACTAATCATTTTGAAAAACTCGAGCAAGAGCTACCAGCACTGAAAACTGTGGCAAGTGGACTCGGACCGAATGCATTTTATGCTCAAGAAGCCATACGCTTTAGATCAATGGTAGGTACACTAAAAGCAGTAACCTTCAAGCTGGATACTAGCGCCTCTGTAGACGAACGCCATATCACTCATATCTTGTCTAGGTCATTGTTAGAAAATTATTTTTGGCTACTATACATTTTTGATGATGATAATGAGAAAGATATAAGATATGAGAAGCTAATTAATTCATTTAAAAAAGACTATCTAAAGCTTACCAATGAGCCAATGCTCCCTCATAAAGACAAACTCGAAACAGCCAGTTCATCTTGGAGAACACTTCCTAATGCACTTGACGTTAAAAGCATGCTTGCTCAAGTAAAAAATGATCGCGGTGATCGTCTTGATTATTTGTACTTCATTTACAGGATTACTAGTTTTGATACGCATGGTAAAAATTTAGGAACCATCGGTCGGTCGACATTTGGTAAAACCGCTAACTTTCCAGTTCTTGATATAAATGTAGTGTTCGAATTAATTTCTAATCAGTATCTGGTGATATTAAAAAAATTGCGTGACGCTGGTGAAATCTAGCAAGGCCAAGCAATCTGACTCTGCAAACTGTCACGTTTTTTACGGAGTCACATAATATTTGATTGGCATATATTTTCTAATGTCAATGGTTAGTTTTAGAGCTAAAAATCTGACACGCTTCTGTCCATAAATGATGCGGCTAATGGGTTATGATTTTCAACAAACCTCAAATACTATATTCGTTAGTAACACGTGATTCACTATGTAGTGTACGGAGATAAGTAACGTAAAAATATAGAATCTTGCTAGATGGTTTGTAGTGCACTATACCCTATGTGTGTTTAATTATTAAGGCAAGCTTATATGAAATTCTTTGGCTACGGAGTTGCCGCTATTATAATTTGTTTCGTAGTTATTGCTGTTAACAACAAGATCAATTTTCTTGGCTTTAGTGATGAGAATGTACTGGAATTAAACTCTGGAAAGGTTGTTTTAGGCAAAGTCTACCGAGAGAGTTTAATGTCCGAATACCAAATTACTACTAGGGGGAGTATTTCTCCTGCGATATCTGTGCAATCATCAACTACTAACCTGTACAACGATGTTCGAGAACGCTACGTAGATTTTCTGAGTAATGCAAATGAGTACAGAAAAGCGAAAGGTTTAGATCCTCTATATATAGATACTGCAATGTGGGAAAGTGAATTTGAAGTTAGTTACTCTACTTCAGTGGTTTATGAATCTGAGTACCATTCATCTTTTAAAGTGTTAGTAGATGAGACACTCGTTAAAGATGATACAAAGAAAGTGGGTATTTTAAAGCATTTAGAGGAAGTACGGGAATACTCACATCGTGCTTATGAAAAGTATCAGAAAAAGTATTCCTTTATTGACTGATTTTTGACTCAGAAGAGCCTCTTCTAGTTAAAAAATTCATCTGTAGTGGCTCAGTAAAGCTGGCCACTATTTTTGTAATGACCTGCCGTGTTTACTATAGTCTAATGTCATCTTAACCACCGAAAAGTACGTTACCTGCTAACAGAAATATCCAGGAATGGGCTAGGGGTTAACTAACTTTTGCCCCATTATGAGTTAAGGAGTGCTGAAATTTTCATTAGGTTTTCTCATCTACTTTCAACGTTCTTAAGTTGACCGCTCGTTATACCTATCTGTCTTTACACTCAGCCTAGTTAAATTTCGCCCAGTTTTTGGATTATGCTGCTCTTGGCCGTTTGACTTGCGAGACATAACAATACCGTAAAGAATATATTGTTATTTTTCTGCTAGTTAGAAAAAATAGAAAAATCAGAGTAAAGTGTTATACGCACGAAAGATAGATTGTTGGGCGGCTTTTTGTCGTCTGAATATGATGAGAATTATTGAGATACTATGAAGTACTATGCTTTTTTGGAAGAGATTGAACGAACTGGTGAACAACTAACGGTGGTGCTTGATGCTATTCCTCAAGAGGTGGTTTTTGAAGGGAAAATTCGTCAAGAGCTAGACTCTATTCGTACGTTTCAGTTCGAATTGGTAATAATAAAAAAAGACTTGCGAAGGAGATATAATAAAAAAACTTTGATGTTAAATCGATGGTATGAGCTTACAACTTCACGAAATGACGATGGCATTAAAGGTATCAGGTATAGTTTGGAGGATGAGCAAGTTTTAGAAATGAACATCGATTTTATTAAGGTTCTAGATCGACGAAATAGGCTTCAAAAGGAGTTGATGAAATCTAGCTCACTAGATTTTTTATCTGACGCAACGAGTGAAGAAATAACCAATTGTTTGCCCGTTCTTAAAGTAAATCAAAATATACTCATGAAGGTCATGGATGTAGGACAAGGTAACTCTATTGCCTTTATGGAGAATGAAGAGTTTAAAGATTTGTTCTATGTGGATGTTGGTGGGGGCATTATGCGAAATAGGGGAACATACAAAGATAATAACGTTAGTTATAACCCTCAAGATAATGCACTTATTGTATTGACGCATTGGGACATGGATCACTGGGTTTCGTTGATACGAAAACCCAACATGAATAAGACAAAGCTTCTTGTTCCAAGACAAAAGCCTCTAGGCTTATCTCATGTTAAATTAGCTGCCAAGTTGGCATCTCAAGATCGACTTCTAATCTGGCCTGATTCAAAATCTGAATTAAATAGTGATTTATTAGATATACATAAGCTAAAGAAGCACAAGAATCGAAATTATTCTGGCCTAGTCGTTGTAGCTAAAACCGACCATGCTGGTTTAAAGAATACTCTGATTACAGGCGATGCACCTTACAAAAAGTGCGATTTTTTAGGCAAGTACGATATTAATACTGTTGTGGTTCCCCACCATGGTGGTAACTTCAGCCCAGATAAAGTGCCTTCTGCTCCTAATCAACATATTGCTATCTATTCTTACGGCACTGGAAACTCTTATGGGCACCCTCATCAGCTCACATTGGATAACCATCATGTTAAAGGTTGGACTAATAAATATATAACAGTTGGAAATGATATAATTATTAGTAATCAATGGATTAAAGAGTGTGATAGTTATAGCTTAAGGCTCCAAGGCTACGAACTAGTAAAATATTTCTAACATATGTGAGCGTTCTTCCTATCAATGAGCAGGACAACCTTTTGGCTGCGCCAGCAGCCAAATCATTTCGTACAACAAAGTCTTTTACTTCGGTTGACCAAGTTTAAGTTATGCGAATGAAACTAGTTTGAGCAGTAAATCGAACTTACTTCTGTCCAAAAGTGAGATAGCTATGATGCTGATGAGTTGTGATCACCAAGCGATTCTGTCGTACTTTAATTACCAACCTGCTCTCCCGTATGACAATCAGCTATGAACCATTGCACCGCCTAAACTTTTTATGACAGTTCACTACTTTAAAAAGCGTCAAAAACAGCCCTGTTTACAAAAAAATATGACAACTGATATAATTAGAATTCAAAAGGAAAATTTATTAACCTAACTCACTGTTAAGTATAGACTTCATTGAAATCTGTCAAGTTTTATGTCCCAAGTTATTTCCAAGGGTGTTCACTCATGGGGAAAGTTTATGACGGCATACATAGATTAAGTTTCTTAGTCGGCCAAGATGGACAAGTTAGTCACGTGTTTAATAAATTTAAGACTAAAGATCATCATCAAGTCGTGCTCGCTTACTTAAATAACAAATAAACATCCATAAACTTTCAACGACCAAACTTGTGGGTAGACATAGATAAATCGAACAGGATTGAAGAACATGTGTCTGCCACCAAGCTTAGCAATAGAAAATCTATCGTCACTTGTTGCTTTATAGCAAAGTAGCAAAGTGTCGGATATATATAGTTATACCTACTCCCTCTTGTTGAGCTTTGCTAAAGCTCATTGAGTCGAGACTTTCAAATAAAATACCTTTAATCGTAAATAGAACACATTTTACCTGTTGTTAGCTGCATTGACACTTCTAACAATGATATAGATGAAGTTTACTTGCTCAAACCAGTGCATGTGATGTCAACGTTATTTTTATACTTAATATATAATTTGCTGTACCCAAACTCTAATGCGTTACTATTAAATAAAATATGTGGGCGGTTATATCCTCCAAAATAACTCTAAAGAACCAAATGCATTATGATTTATAACATCTTCTTTAAAATTTGGAGTGCTAACAGCATAACTAAGAGCGACTCCCCATGTTGATTGATAATATACAACACCTGTTGAACCTGTCGACTGCCAATTCTCAACATTGATGTTGTAAACATGCTCAGGTCTTGCACCATCGATGGTATAGTCGTTGAATCGATACCTTCCCTCAAGAGCAAGATAAGCAAAAAATCCACTTTTGCTGTTACTAAAAGCGCTAGGGTCAATTAGCCCGCCAGGTTTATTTCCCACGCTACCGAAGCTTTCATGAAGCTGACTCCCCCAACGTAAAGTGCTACCAAATGCGACTTCGCTTTGAAAGTTACTCACTTTAACTCTATTAAGCATGCTAACTTCATAATCATAGTAACCAAACGCGCTTCTTCGCAGTAATGCTTTTTGGCTTTCAAACTCTAGTCCATAGACAAATTTATCCTCCATTTGGTTTTCCCAACCCATAGGCTTGGGTGAGTCGATCATTTGGTGAATGTACTTTTGAGACTGCTCCGCATGTGAGCTCGGCCCCACGATTCCTAACATCAGCCCATACTTAGTGGTACTCTCCTCTGAGTATTCTCGTATATACGTATTCAATGAGATTAAGCCTGAATATGGACGATCATTTTTTATTTCATCTGTAACTTCGATATTCGTAGGCGTCCACATTTGTTGTGAAAACTCTAACCCCCAACCCTTACGACTTGCTTCAGACAGTGGTAGAATTTCAGCAAGATAGGAGATGGTATCCGAGGAAAAATCCGAAGGGATTTTAACACTTGCCGAATTATATTTAAAATAAACACCGCTGGTATATTCTCTATCTGTATTTAGTAAGCTGTCATTATCGATCGTCAATGAAATACTTGAAGTATTATACTCATTTGCAGAGGAGGAAAAACTAATCAATATACTTATTAATAGTATCGTTATTGATTTTAAAAACTCAAACCTAATTCGCAGAGCTGATGTAAGGTATACCCACTTAATTTTTGACTTATTAACCATTAATAAATAAAACTTCATATCACCACCCAAACAGTTATTTGACTGGTGAATTTTATTTGAAACTATACTTTATTAATGTGAAGCGATTATTAATGAAAGTGCTATAACCCACTCCTAACGTATCATTGGTAACACTTATGTAACTAATAACCTTATCAAACCGACAATAGCTGTAATTAGTCTATTTAACACAGCTATCACTAACTACACATCCCCCCCCTCCTTGTACACATTCTTTTTTTTTAAACAGATTACTCTTACTGTAATTCTAATTGTGATATAAAAAATTAACCTATGACAACTTACTTCATTCAAGCATTCATCTATTTACTGGCAGCTGTCGTCACAGTTCCACTAGCCAAAAGAGCTGGATTAGGCTCCGTTTTAGGCTACCTGATTGCTGGTGTATTAATTGGTCCAATTACAGGCCTAGTCGGTAGTGAAACAGCCTCGATTCAACATTTTGCTGAATTTGGAGTTGTTATGATGTTGTTCTTAGTGGGCTTAGAGCTACAGCCTAGAATGCTTTGGAATATGAGGCATAAACTCATAGGGCTTGGAGGACTGCAAGTTGGGCTGACCACACTAATTGTCATGCTCGCTGGAATAAGCTTAGGTTTTAGCTGGAAGCCATCATTAGTTGTCGGGTTAATATTTTCTCTATCCTCTACAGCTATTGTGTTACAGACATTGGCTGAAAAGTCTTTAGATAAAACTGATGGTGGCAGAGCTTCTTTTTCAGTACTGCTGTTTCAAGATATTGCAGTCATCCCCATGCTAGCTCTTATTCCCCTGCTTGCTACGCCTGAATTGTTTACGAGCAATGCTATACAAGCTCAGTCAGCCCATGCAGAGCTATCCTTAGTCGCTCACCTTACAGGCTGGCAATATGCAGCAGTTATGATTGGCTCTGTCGTCGCCGTTATTGTCGCAGGACAATACTTCTCTCACCCTTTATTCAAATGGGTAGCAAAATCAGGCCTTCGTGAAGTATTCACAGCTACAACCTTATTGATTGTTATTGGCATCGCAGCATTAATGAGCTTGGTCGGTTTATCGCCCGCCTTAGGTGTATTTATTGCAGGGATGGTCCTGGCTAATAGTGAATTCCGTCATGAGCTAGAGAGTAATATACAGCCATTTAAAGGGCTTTTATTAGGTTTGTTCTTTATCACTGTGGGTGCAGGTATTAGCTTTGAAATAATCAAAAATAATTTAGCTACAGTTTTGAGTTTAAGTATTGCGGTAATTACTTTAAAAGCAGTAGTACTATTCGGATTAGCAATCATCTTTAAAGTCCGCAAGTCAGATGGCTGGCTTATGGCACTTAGTCTGGCCCAGGCCGGTGAGTTCGGCTTTGTGGTGTTAGCATTTGCAAAACAAAATCAGGCATTGTCTCCGGAATGGGCAGCAATTTTATCCCCTGTAGTGGCAATCTCAATGATCATTACACCACTACTATTTCTATTTTTTGATAAAGTAATAGTTAACAAATATCGAGAAACAGCTCCAACACCGAAAGAAACAAGCTCAATCAATAAACAAGGAAAAGTCATCATAGCTGGTGCTGGACGCTTTGGCCAAGTCATCAATAGGCTGCTAATGATAAATGGCTTTAATACGATAGTATTGGATCAATCCGTGTCTATTATCGAGCGGATAAAACGAATAAATATGGAAAGTTTCTTTGGTGATGCAACACAGTCTGATTTACTACACACTGCGGGTATAGAGAGTGCATCTCTGCTGGTTATCGCTATTGATGACAAAGAGCATGTATTAGACATGGTTAAGCATATAAAGCATCAATACCCTAAACTTCCTGTTGTCGCCAGAGCTTATGATAGAGGCCATGCTTACGCCCTTGAATCAGCCGGTGCTAACTATGTGTTTATTGAGTCATACCACTCAGCACTTGAGATGGCGAAGACATCATTGAATGCATTAGGCTTTACCGCTGAATCTTCAGAAGCTGCCAAAAATCATTACTTAGCAATTGAAAAACAACATCACCCAGACTTACTTAACGCTTGGAAAGCATCAAAAGACGCTAGCCACCTCTTTGATAATTATCTTGAACTCTATATGCAGCTAGAAGCTGCATTTACAGAAAGAGATAATGGTGTCGACAAAAATAAACACCAAAGCGTAAAACCAGTTTAAAATAAACTGGCTTAATTGTTAATGGCCGATTATTGTAACTATTGATAGTTACAATAATCGTTAGCTTTATGTAAGCATCCTTTCTAGTTACTCACCATAAACATCGGATATAACTCTAACCTCATCAATCTCTCGCTCTACCTGGTAATAACCACCACTTGCTGACAATTGAATGAAGCAATATCGCACACCGATCAGTAGCTGCCAAAATTCGGCAAGAACCGGAGCAGCAGAGCCTGTAGCATTATCTTCCTTTTCACCATGTTGAGGTGCAAAATAACGAAAGAAAATAGTCTCAGAATAGTCTTCACACCTGCATGTAACGATGAGCGCCCTTTGAGTGATTTCGCTAAAGCTCTTCTCGTCAAAATCAAATGCTTCCACACCTGTAACATCTGCCAACTCGATAACAATATATCCATTATCTTTATCTGTTTGCATAGCCGATAAAACATCTACCTTAAATAGGTATAGAATATTCTGGCTTAGCGGGATATGAACTAACTCTACAATAGGCAGGTGGAGTATATATTGCCCCAACATACTCAGGCTTACAGTAATACCTTTATTACTAAAGAGACACTGCTTATGTTTACCATTGGCATGTAGTAACGATATGACTACATCTGCTGCAGCTAGTGCACCATGGCCACACATGATCACCTCAGATACAGGTGAGAACCAGCGAATACGGTAACAGGGGAAAGGAGTAAAGTTTTCTAGGAAAATAAATGCGCTGATTGCGAGCGAGTTTTTAAAGGCTTTTTGTTGCAATTGCTGTGTGTTTTTAAATACTACTTTAGACTTGCAAACTTCTACTACGGCAAGGTTTCCAAGTTTACTTTTACTACTGAATACTCTCCGAATAACTTTGCTAGACATTGAAATAAGCCTTCCCTAAGCCCCTAGAAACTTTTCACAAAAGCTACTTATACCACCTGATTCAGCCACTCAGAAATGAAGCGATTAACTCTGATGACGGTATAGCCTCAGGCTTCCTTAACAAAAGCAAGTAACGATGAGAAAATCAAAAGACTTTATAATACCAATAAAAAAGCCCTCATTAGAGGGCTTTGCTAATTAATTATGTTTTTTCAATAATGTTAAATCATCCAAAATCCATGGCATTAACTCACCAACAGTCGGATGTGGAAACACTGTACGGCGAAGGTGTTTATATGACATTTTGGTTTGCATAAATGCTGCAAAAACACCAATAACTTCATCACCACCAGTGCCAAAAACTGTAGCCCCAACAATTTGTTCGGACTGTTTATCTATGAGAATTTTGACTATACCTTTGGTCTCTTGTTTTTCTCTCGCCCTAGCAATCCTCTCCATTGGTAAGGTTGCGATAAGAATATTTTTTTCCGTCTTTCTAGCCTCTGTTTCGTTCATGCCTATTCGCGCTAATGGTGGGTCAATAAACATGGCATAAATCATATTTCTTGTTGCAAGTGTTCTGTCTAACTCTGGGTGTTCTTTATTTAAGCCCACGAGACAACTGTAGTGGTCCCAAAAAATTTCACCGTCATTTACTGAAGTATGTGTAAACGCCCCTTGACCATTCACATCTCCAATTGCGTAAATATGAGGTTGATTCGTTTGCACGACTTCATTGACTTCAATAAATCCACGGCTATTCATTTGAATATTCGCATTAGACAAGTTCAATCTGTCACTATTTGGCTCTCTTCCTATTGCAAATAAAATATGAGAAGTATCAAGCGATTTATCCTCACCCTCATGCTTATACTGAATGTGAACTTTCTCTTGTTCACCTTGCAACAGTGCAGACACTTGGCAGACATGACTTTGATAAACAATATCAATGCCTTCAGATTTCAATACATCTTCAGCAATCAAAGCAACGTCTTGGTCTTCACGAAACATTAATTGTGGTCCTCGTTCAAAGACGGTGACTTTACTGCCAAAGCGGCGAAATATTTGCGCAAATTCAAGGCCGATGTAACTTCCACCAACAATGGCTAAATGCTCAGGTAATTCTTTCAAATCAAGTAAGCTATGATTATTTAACCACTGAACTGAACTCGCTCCTGGTGTATCAACATCTCTCGCCCGACTACCAACGTTTATCACTATATACTCACCGGCCAATACCTGCCCAGCAACACTAACTGTATGTTCGTCAACAAACTGTCCCAAACCTTTAAATACTGTACAGTTAGGGTGTTGTGATAACGAAAACTCTATCCCTTTATTTGCGCGGTTTCGGGCAAATATTTGTGGAGCCATTACTTTTTTAAAATCAACATTCAGTTCACCAATACTGAACCCAAAATCATCACCTCGTTTCGCTTGAAAAATGGCCCGTGCGGCAGCCACTAAGGTTTTTGTTGGAGTACAGCCACTGTTGACACAAGTGCCACCAAATTTGTCAGCCTCGATAACTGCGACTTTTTTCCCTGCTGCAAGTGCTCTCGGTAAGATGCTCATGGTCGCTTGACCTGTACCGATCCAAATAAGATCATATTGTTTACGCATAACGCTACCTCATTTTATGGATTGTTGTGATTAGTCAGCACCATTTAGCCCTAATTCATCATAAATAATTAAACTCATCAAACAGCATTAGAAGTTATTTAAGTTTGTGCAATTTTTACTAAAATATAGCTTAGTCATTTTATTTATGCTCTACATTACTTAAAGCCAATTTTATCCACCTTGACACCCTCTCTATTCATTCTTTTGACAAGCGCTACTTCAAGGACATGAAGTGTTAAAGCGACTAAAGACAAAGTAATTGATGTAATCAATATACAAAAAATAAAGAACTCTATAAAAGAAGGAAGTGAATGATTCATAGCGGTCACCTATTTAGAATATCTAGGGTAAACGAATCAATAAGTGAAGAACTTACAAATGATTCGCAGGATAAGCTGATCTAACAGTTTCAACGTAGTTATGAACAATATGGAGTCGGCTCCGCTGAACTTAAAATCATTATGTATAATGACGGCAAACAATGATGTGTTTGGAAAGAGTATCTATGTGTAATTTAGCAAGCTAAGTGGGTCACAATTATCAGGTAGAAGTGAAAATAAACACACTGTACTTATCCATCGCTAGTGTTAAGTTCATACACTCTTGAAAACTGTGTTGTTTTCTTTTATTAATACAGTGTAGATACTCGCTGAGTAAACTCTTACAGACTCATTTAGGCATCCCTTACGGAGAAGTCTAGATAGATATTTAATTGCTTAAATCACATCTTTCAAAAGAGACTTTCAACTTCTTTCTACCTGATGTGATCCACTTTTGTCAGGTTTCAATATAGGTTCACTAAGTGCTACATCCAGGTGGTAAAGCACTACAGCAATTAGTGCTAATATACCTATACTAATAAGAGTAAATAATGCAATAAACTCAACAATGTGCGGCATTGAACTTTCCATAGTATGACCCTATAAATTTATAATAGATGCTTACTACCTCAACTTGCTCCGTTCAAATAAGGGAGATTGTTCCCTTATTTGAACGGTCATTGTTCAGGCCTATAAATATGACTAAAAGCGCTAAAGCTGCAAGCTTAGAGAGTACTTCTTAGCGATGATGTTTTACAGTAGTATACGAACCTGAATATTGTTCACTTTTCGCTTCACGTAAGCGTTCAATAATCTGATCGGTATACGCAACTTCATGTGCTAAAAACTCGAAGTTCGTCAATGCTGCTTCATATGCCGCATCACCTGCTGCTGCAGTCGCATCTGCTAGAATAACCACATCAAAGCCATTTTCAATAGCATCTCGAGCATGAGACTCCACACACATATTCGCTGACATACCGTAAAGAATAATAGTCTCAATGCCATTCTGTCTTAGTTGAATCGCTGCATCACCTGACCAGAAATTACTCAAACCTTTATGCGGATTCATCACAATAGTATTATCATCAGGCTTAAGGTCTGGGTGGTAATCATGACCAAATGTCCCCTGGGCAAACATCTTGTTATCAAACATGATTTTGTCGATGCCATTCAAGCTCGTCCAGTTTTCAAAGTCTTTTGGTGTATACATATGCGTTGAGTAAAACACTGGTATGCCCACTTCTTTGGCCACACTCATTAGTTTTTTCTCTTTCTGAATGACTTGGTTCTTAATCACACCTGGACCAACTAAACCCCAAGCAGGGCTCTTTTCTGACAAGAAATCATTTTGAGGGTCTGTCACAAACATTGCTGTTTTAGACAGATCGAACTCAACTGTTTCCAAAGGCATGAACCCTTGCTTGTACACATACTTCGTTGCTTCCCCAGCCATTGCAGCACTTGATAATGCCATTGCCGAAAGACCTAAAGCAGCGGCGATACTTAATTTGATTGATTTTGACTTAAACATAATTTATTCCTCAATTTCCAAAAATGGACACTATTTGTGGTTGGATGGTCACAAATAGTGTGACCTTTGGCCATCCAAGTCCCTGGACTGAATGACGATGATTAACTCCGCTTTCGCGGTCTTAAATGGTTTGGGTCACCTGACCCGCTGAACTTGAAACTATTATGTCCAATGTCAGCCAATAAGGATGTGTTCGGATGATGAGGGAATGTGTTATTTAGTGAGCTGGATGTACAGAAGTATTTAAATGGCCACAGAGAGTAGAGTTTTATGCTTCACACTCTTGATAAATGGATTATAACGTAGCCTCAACGAGTGCAAGGCTACGCTTTAACAAAGGGACGACTCAAATAATAATTAAGGCTTAACCTGCTCTATTATTTTGTTGAGTTCAAGAAGTGCAGAGTCAAAATCATACTGAATCATATGCTCTGTCATTCTTTCAAAAAATTCTAGGTATTCAGCTAACTCAGGGGAGGACTTCAGCTTTTCGATAAGATCATCGGCTTCGGTGTCATAGTCTATTAAGCTATGACTTAACTGTTCAAGTTGCAAAGTAATAGATGGAGTACCTTCTATTCCTTCTACGGTAAAATTGGATGATTGATTAGGCTTGAACCAACGAGCCATTGTTTCATACATAAGTTCAACATTAAGCGGTTTCGAAATATGGTCGTTCATTCCAGCAGCAATCACTTTTTCCCGATCACCTACCATGGCATTGGCTGTCATTGCCAATATGGGTAAGCGCTCGAACTGTTGCATCTGTCGAATTGCTCTAGTCGCTTCATAACCATCCATAACAGGCATCTGGCAATCCATTAGCACCCCATCAAAATTAGGCTCCTGAGCTAGAATAGCTAAAGCTTTACGCCCATTATCTGCAACAACAACTTCTATATCACACTGCTGTAGCAGCTCCATTGCCAGCTCTTGGTTAATATCGTTATCCTCAACTAATAGTATTTTTGCACCTGATAAAAGCCTCATACTATCCAAACTTGATGTAGTGCGCTTCAAGCTAGAAGTACTAACCTCAACATGTTTACCTAGTGCATCCCCCATAGCTTCGAGCAAGGTGCTTGGGCTGACAGGTTTCGTTAATATTGATTGCAAATTGATTTTTAACTGTTCAATTCCTTTAAGTACCTCATCTCGGCTATAGGCAGTGACCATGATGATCGTAGGAGTGTTACTGAAATACTCTTGCTGTAGCTTTTGAACCACATCGATACCACTCATCTGAGGCATTTTCCAATCCATTAATATGAGTTCAAAAGGATTATCCGATTTGTCAGCCTCACGAATGCGTTCAATAGCTTTAACTCCATCACTTACTGACTCAGCCATAAGGCCAAAACCTTCAACCATGCACACTAATACATTACTCGCACAGGCATTGTCATCGACCACGAGTACTCTCAAGCCTTTTAGTTCATCGTAATGAAATGCACGGCTTATAGCCTTTTTTTGTTGTAGACCAAAACGAGCAGTAAAATGAAAAGTGGAGCCTTTCCCCTCTTCAGAGTCTACCCAAATACGCCCATTCATCATCTCTACTAACTGCTTTGAAATCGCTAGTCCAAGACCTGTTCCACCATACTTTCTCGTCGTCGATGAATCAGCCTGGCTAAAACTTTGAAAAAGTTTACTTTGAAGCTCATTAGACATCCCCATCCCAGAGTCCTGTACCCAGAAATGTAACTCTACTTCACCAGAGGTTCGGCTGAACTCTTTAACCCCAATGACAATCTCACCAGTTTCAGTAAACTTAACTGCATTATTACCTAAATTCAGCAAAATTTGATTAAGCCGCAACCTATCCCCAATGAGTTCTGTTGGAAGGTCTATGTCGATAGCGAACAGTAATTCCAGCCCTTTCTCTTCAGCATTGATTCCTATGAGGTTTGAAGTATTATCAAATACGTGCTCAAGCCTGAAATCACAGTTCTCAAGATCAAGTTTTCCCGCTTCAATTTTTGAAAAGTCTAAAATATCATTAATAATACCGAGCAAATTCTCAGCACTGTTATGCACCTTATCAATATAGTGCCTCTGCTTAGGTTCGAGTTGAGATTGTAAAGCTAGATGAGACATACCGAGAATGGCATTCATAGGAGTACGAATTTCATGGGACATATTCGCCAAAAATTCACTTTTAGAGTTATTAGCAGCAACAGCTTCCTGCCGAGCTGCGCTCAAGTTCTCCTCTGCTAGTTTTCGTTGAGTAATATCTCGAGAAAACGAATTAAATATTATTTTCCCGCTCTGCTTCAATGATGTCATAGCAACCTCAACAACAAATGACTCACCATCCTTACGCATTGCAGTTGTCTCTATACGGTTATTATTAAAGACTCCATTTCCAGTTTTTAAAAAATCAGAGAACTCTGAACATTCATCGTCATCATGAGACTCAAAGCAAATAAATCGAGTTATAGGCTCACCTAAAGCCTCACTCTCACTCCAACCGTAGGTGCTTTCAGCATGTTTATTCCATGCTAAAACATTGCCATTATGATCCATTCTAATAACTGCATCCATCGCTGTTGCAATAATGGAGTGCATCATTGCCTCACTCTGCTCTAAGTCTTGAGTACGACTTTTGACTTTGAGCTCTAAATTCGCCTTTTCAGCTGAAAGCTCCTGTTCAAGCTGTATCTTAGATTTATAAGTGTTTAAATAATCTAACAATAGCCCTGCCAAAGGAATTGTATAAGCTACCACTTTCAAAAAGTGTCCAATATTAAAGTGACTATCAAATACAGCGACCGAACCAAATGCCATGTGTATTTCAGTCATAGACTGGGGGATTAAACTAATCCATAGCGCATGAGTAAATAATGACGGCTGTTTAGTGTAAAGCTTAGGATAAAGCCAAAAACCACATATAAAATAAATAATTAACGGAAGTAGATCCCAAGGCCTCGAAACAAAAGAGTCTGGAAAAGTAGTTTGCGGCAGTTGGGTTTGAGTAGCACAATAGACTACGATTAGGTAAGCAATTAGACCAAAACTAAAACTTGTAAAAAGAATAAACGGTAAATTAGTTTTTTGCTTCCCCCTCAGTAGTAACAAGATGACACCAACCATTATGATTGATGCATTAAACACTCGTGAGATGGCCCATGTAAAGGGGATAAAATCCTGATTTGGTGCGGTTGCGGTTATCAGCCTATCTGCAGCAAGAATGTGAAATAGGTCCATACACCCCGCGGTAAATAATGCTACTCCTATGATAGGAGTTACGACATCTTTCTTTATTTGAAAATGAACAAAAGCAAGTACCACTGTTACAACCGCTATAACAATTGCACTCCATTCCAACAGGGTATGAATAAAGCTGCCGGATAATACACTAAACAGGAGATCACGGGATTCGATGCCAGATACCAGCTTCGCTTCTTCTAGGTCAAGAAAGCCATAATTAGAACTAAAGTCAGCACCTAAGAAATACATTAAAGCTGGTAATATACTAATGCTGATTGTTGCGATAATAAAAGAGTTCGGCACTCTGACAATTAATGGGCTATGTTTCATGAGTTTCCTTTCAAGTGACGATCTAAATACTTAGCTAATTAATGTCAAAACAGCAATAAAACATCACGTAATGATTGCCAGTCTTAAGAAAGTTACGAGAACTTATGACTCTAGAAGTAAGATAAGTAATTTGACTGCATTAAGCGCATCATCAAACCGATATTCATCTAACATATCTTCTAGCCTCTGAAGCTCTTTTGAGTATTTAGATAAACTTGGTAAACGCTTGACTAATTCAAACTGCTCTTCAGCTCCAGTATCATTACCTTCCAATAGCACTTGCAACTTACTTAGCTCTAATATTTCAGCCTCGCTAGCAACAGCTTTTTTACTCGCACAGTTATCATGGGCTGACAGCATAAGTTTTTCAATACCAGTGCTAGCTAAACCTCTACATTGAGGTGAGATCCACCGGGCCATAGTTTCATACATTAATTCCACATTGAGTGGTTTTGAAATATGGTCGTTCATTCCAGCCGTTATAACTTTTTCTCTGTCTCCTACCATAGCATTTGCTGTCATCGCTAATATTGGTAGGCATTCAAAGCATTCAATTTCTCTAATTTTCCGGCTAGCCTCATAGCCATCCATCACAGGCATCTGGCAATCCATCAATACACCATCAAAGTCAGGGTCAAGACCTAAAATATCTAACGCTTGCTGGCCATTTTCAGCCAATATGACCTCAATATCGCACTGCTGTAGCAGCTCAATCGCAAGCTCCTGATTAATATCATTATCCTCAACAAGTAATATCTTTGCACCTTTAAGCTTTTTCATACGTTCCAAACTTGAGGTATTTCGCTTTAAACTCGAGGTACTAACATCAACATACTTGCCTAAAGCATCCCCCATAGCCTCAAGTAAGGTACTCGGGCTAACTGGCTTCATTAATATGGATTGTAAACTTACTTCTAGTAACTCAACACCTTTAAGAACTTCATCACGACTATAGGCTGTAACCATTATAATCGTTGGCGTTTGGCTACAATATCTTTGTTGTAATTGCTCAACAACCTCAATACCATTCATTTTTGGCATCTTCCAATCCATCATCACCAGATCAAAAGGCCTACACTGCTTTTCTGCTTTGAGTACAGTATCTATTGCCTGAACACCATCAAAAGCAGATTCAACACTTAACCCAAAGCTCTCCAGCATCTCGACGAGTACATTATTGGCACATCTATTATCGTCAACGACCAATGCACGTAAGCCTTTTAATTCATCGTAATAAAAAGCACGTTTGGGTAGCTCCTCTTTCTGTAGACCAAAATGTGCTGTGAAGTGAAAAGTAGAGCCTTTCCCCACATCTGACTCCACCCAAATCTTGCCTTCCATCATCTCTATTAGTTGCTTAGAAATTGCTAGGCCTAGGCCGGTACCGCCATATTTTCTAGTCGTAGATGTGTCCGCCTGGCTAAAACTTTCAAAGAGCTTACTTTGAGTCTCATCATTCATCCCCATACCAGAGTCTTTTACCCAGAAATGTAATTCGATCCCCCCCTCGTTACGGCTTAGTTCTTCTACCCCAACTAAAACCTCGCCTCTTTCGGTGAATTTTACCGCGTTATTACCTAAGTTGAGTAGTATCTGATTAAGACGTAAACGATCTCCAATAAGTGCTGTAGGGATATCGATATTAATAGAGAATAACAATTCAAGACCTTTTTCTTCTGCATTAATACCAATTAGATTTGCTGTATTATCAAACACCTGTTCTAACCTAAAATCACTTTTGTCTATATCCAGTTTTCCAGCCTCTATTTTTGAAAAGTCCAAAATGTCATTGATTATGCCGAGCAAATTCTCAGCACTATTATGTACTTTTTCAATATAGTTCCTCTGTTTAGGGGCTAGCTGAGCTTGTAATGCAAGATAAGACATTCCAATAATGGCATTCATTGGAGTTCTGACTTCATGAGACATATTCGCTAAAAACTCACTTTTAGCTTTATTGGCTTTCTTGGCTTCTTCGATCAATTGGGTTTGAGTAGCCTCTAACTCTTTTTGTCGCTGAATATCAAAGACATACCCATCTAAAAACTGCTTACCACTAATATCACTATCAAAAAAGATCCCAATAGAACGTACCCATCTGATATCACCATTAGCTTTAATGATTCGATAAGTGATGTCGTGCATCTCTTTTTTTTCAGTAGTAAGAGCTACAGCTTCAATAACTTGGTCTAAATCTTCAGGATATATAATATCCACCCACTGCAACTTCTTTGACATAAAATCTTCAGCAGAAAACCCTGAAATTTCCTTAGCGCCATAACTGAAAAACTCTACAGGATAATCAGGTGCATTCTCTACTCGCCAAAACATACCAGGTATATTATCAAACAACTTTTGAGTATCGCTTTGAGCTTGCTTCTGCTTTGTTAAATCAATTCGTATCGAAACTAGTATGTTACCTATAGGAACGGTATGAACCTCCAGCTCGAAATCCCTTCCAGACTTAGACGTTGTTTTTACTTCCATGGGCTCAATGGGGAAGCCTGTAGCGACACTTTTATCAATTCTTGCTTGCCATTCTTTTTTAACCGTTTTGCGATACTCTGGAGAGGGGTAAAAATGAACCCAATGGTCATCAACGTGAGGGATATCCTCCTTAGTGTACCCAAGGAGATTAGTCAGAGTTTGGTTGAACGCGATAACCTTACCACCCGGATAAAACAGAGCAATAGGCAAAGGCAGAGAGCTAACTAACTTAATAAGCAGTAGCTCTTCTTGAGCGCTTCGATCACTTTCTGTTGATTTTAGCCCCATAACCTGGCTGATTAATGTTTTAGCAGAGCCTCCAAAATAGCCTCTACAACCAATAAAAAGTAAGAGTAAAGAACAAATGAAGCCAATAAAAAAAACTATCAAAAGTAAAGAATAGTTGCTCAAAGCAGTCTCCCAATATTATAAACAACATCACGCAATGATTAGTTCATTTGAAATACAACAACCAATTTACCACTAATTACGGCGCTGCCACAGCCAATAGGTTAACAATATGTATCGCAAGCAAACAAAATAACAACTTAATCTTAAGCCTCAAAAAGGTGAATACCTCATTCAAGTGAGGGAAGTATCTAACTCTCTGGTAAAAAACAAAAAGCACCTGTAATGGTGCACAAGGGCGAAGGAGAATGATCTCAACACTTAACCTATCTGAGGCATGATGAAACATATTACATAGCTGACTACCCCTTAGTTCAGGCCTTATCAAACTCTTCAACCAGAATTTCTGAATGGTGTTTCGAGATGGCAACACGATTCCAAATAAAAGGCAGCAATGGGTTAGGCAGCCAATATCTCCAAGCTAAACTCTTACTTACTTCACCTTTTGCATCAACGTAATCAAGCCACACATAAAGAAACTTATAAATACAAAAGCCAGGTAAATAGTTAGTTTTAAACCCATTTGTTTGAAGGTAATCTCGATGAATATAGTAATTCCCCTCAAAGGGTGTGATGTACCAGCCAACAGGCCCTTCAGCAATTAAAGTTTTTGATTTTGTATGAAAAATTCTGATATATTTTTTGCTCATAACCAATTCAACCTTTAGCTAATTAACGATCCCAAAGGTAACTTTTATCACAAGCTTGTATTAATGATTAGCTTAAGGCTGCTCTAGACATTGCGAGCCTACTGTGGAGCGCACACCAAATAGTGCGCTCCCTATGGCTTTTAAGCTTAAAATATGTTCTGAAACACTCGAGCTTGACCCCCTGTTAAAACTAAATTTTAGTTCGTAAGCCTAAGCCTAAGGCTTAGTAAAGTAGAGTTAATATGATAAGAAATAAAGTCATTTGCACCTTTTTCAATCCCAACAGCATAGTCAGAATCATTAAGCTCATGGTCTGATATAAAGAAAATTTTAACAGCCTTCCCTTTTTCCAGCCTAATTTTGCTGCACAAGGCTAATGCACTAGTCTTTAATTGCTCTGAATATCCAATTAACACATACTTGGGATTATGCTTTTCTAATAATGATTCCATAGCCTTGTCATAATTAGGGTAGAAGATCACTTTGTACTGGGTTTTCAACTCTCGGATAAACTCTTTTATCGTACTAGAAGGCTTATCCACTAATACCATTGTTGTTTTTTCACTAGTTAAATTGACTGCTTGAAGAAGCTCCCCCTGTGTAACTTCTGGACATAAGAGTAACTCGTTACATTGATCCGCTAACACCTTAGAAAAGCTAGCTATGCTATCTGAATCAATTGTTAGTGTTTCTTTTAACTCTTGTTCAAGGTTTGCAGCCAACTGGCCTACATCATTCAACCCTAAATTTGCCGCACTTCCTTTAATAGTATGGGCAAGTGAAGTTAGCTGCGCGGGCGATAACTCATCATCTAAAATACCTTGCTGATATTTAGTGGCAAAGCGGTGCAGCAATTTAAGAAGAAGTGATTGATTGTTACTACAGCGCTTAAGTGCTTCATTAATTTCCACATTTGGTAGTTTCAATTGTGAAGTTTCTGCAACTTCTATCATTGTATTAACTTCCTTATTGGCTTGAGATAAGCATTGGTAGATACACTCGCTAAGTAGCTGGTGATCGATAGGCTTACTAATATGGTCATTCATACCCGCAGCAAGAAAACGCTCCCTATCACCAACTAGGGCATGCGCAGTCATCGCTATAATAGGGAGATCTGCCAAGTGCATGTATTGGACTTGATGTGATAACTCTCGAACTTCATTAACAGCTTCGACACCACCTAAAATAGGCATATCAATATCCATCAACACGAGATCAAAAGAGTTTTTCATAATACTTTTCACGGCAGCATAACCATCGCCAACAATGGTGACATTCAGACCTTGCTGCTCTAATAGCTCTCTGACAATCTCTTGATTTATTTCATCATCATCAGCAATCAAAATTCGAAAAGCATGTTCAAATTTTAATTTACGTAATTGGCTTCCCTGTGCTTGAGAGCTACCATCTAAAATAGATTGAACTCGCTTCAAGCTAGAGGTCAATTGAACATACTGATTAAACCCTAATACTTTAAGTCTCTGAGGAAAAGTGGCACCGAGCTCAAGTAAAGGTATCACCTCCAAAACTTGATGTGATTGGATCACTTTTTCAATCAAGTCAGTCGTTAAATTATCATCACCACCTACGATGAGTTTATCAAACGTAGTTGATTGGCCGTTCAGTAGAAAAAGCATAAAGTCTCTAGAAGAAAATATGGTCACTCTATGTTCTAATAATTCAAGTTTATCAGTTAATTGCGTTATATTTTCTTTTTCTGCAATAATTGCGACATTAAGGGTATCTGTTGCTAAAGGAATATGTTGAGTTGAAATATCAAACGTAACAGTAAAAGAGAAACAACTTCCCTCATTAGTTTTACTACTGACATAAAGCTCACCTTGCATTAACACAGCGAGTTCACAGCATAGACTTAATCCTAGGCCTGGCTGTAATACCGATTCATCACTCTTGCTAATCACACCTTCTATATGACCAGCACCAATACCTATACCCGTATCACATAAGCTAAACCTAACCGTTAACTTCCCTTCCGTTTGTTCCAACAAAGCTACTCGTAACGTTATTTCACCATACTCTGTATAAGCGAGTGCATTGGTCATTAAGTTGAGTAATAGCTGCTGTACTCGATTACGATCTCCCAACAAAGCAGGCAGAAAGCCTTTAGGCATATCAAGTGAGAATTTAAGTCCTTTACTGTAAATCCTTGCACCAACCATATCAATCAAGTTATCAAGAACATCATCAAGCAGAAACGTCTCTTTCTTAAGTGCTAACTCTCCACGCTCAAGCTTACTAATATCGACAATATCATCAACCACGCCTAACATATAACTGGTTGAATTTCTCATTTTCAGTAAATAGTCACGTAACTCGGGCTCAATTTCACACTGTAAAGCGAGATGACTTAAGCCTAGAACACTATTTATTGGAGTCCTAACCTCTTTGCTCACTCTTGCAAGAAAATCACTTTTAGCTTGATTCGCTTGCTCAGCCTTTAAGGTTGCCTCATTGAGTAATGAGAGTGTTGATTTTAACTCTGACTCAGCTAACTGCCTTTGCTCTATCTCTTGCTTAAGTTGCCTATTTATATCAAGTGTTTTTCTTTGAGATAAAGCCTGACTTGAAGAGATATACCTGTGGTCTATCTCCGGTAGAACCTTTCCTTTGCTCCATAAGTTAGCTTCATTAAGCTCTTGACCTTGAAGTAAATATTTATCCTTGTAAGAGGAGCCCCAAAGTTTTAATTTTTCAGCATACGGCCTTATATTTTGTAATTGAGCACTTAACCAAGCAAGATTGAACACTTCCTCATAAACTTTTGTTCTTACACGAATGACACCTTTACGCTGTGAAATTAGCCCCGTTAAATACAGTCGACTAATATCACCCACCTTATCGATTTGAAGTTCACCAATAGGGCTGGATAATAATTCAGCATAAGTTGCGAGGCTATGAACCGAGACCTTATCATCTAATATCAGGCGATCTTTGATAGTTCGTAGGTGTTCAGGATTATCATTACTCTTCCAATCATCAATAATTTTTTCTTTAACAACTTTATCGACAAGTGCTTGCTCAGTGAGAGGAACTTGCCTAGTCAGCTCCCCTTTAGGACTAAATACATTCGCGTTGTCAATCACAAGCTGACAGATCTTTTGTGTTAAAAATGGCTGACCATGACTCCAATATAGAACAGCCTCTAGCAATCGCTCAGACTGATAACCCTCTATAGCCAATGCAGCACACAAAGGCATTGCTTCGGAAAGTGAAAAACCTTCCAAAGCAATAGAGCGTCCAATATTGAATGGCGACCGTTTCGGGTTTGCAATTAACTCAGAAGGAAGTGCAACACCAAAAAATGCAAAACTCAAATTACGCAGCTCGCTTTTCTCAGCTCGTAAATTATAGCAAGAACGAATGACAGAGAAAAAATCATCAGCAGGAAAAGGAAGGCTAAGAACAGAATCTACCTCATCAAAAAAGATCACCATCTCTTTTTCAGTGTAGAGTTCGAGTAGTTTATGTTGGAGAAAATGCGCTAACTTTTGAGCTGGAGTTATATCGCCTAGCGCCTTCCACCATTTGACCATAGCAGAGTCAACAGTCGGTAATGCGAACCCATGCCATAACTCTGAAATGATACCGGCATACCATTGCTCAGGGCTTACACCTACACTACCTATGCGGCTCAGGTCTAAAAAGCAGCAGTGGCAGCCTTTTTCTGTCAGCCTAGACTTTACATTGAGAAGCAGTGATGACTTACCCACTTGCCTAGAGTTAAACACATAACAAAGCTCTCGTTTTTTCAGGGACTGGTATAACTGTATATCAGCCTCACGTTTGATATATATCGATGTCTGCTCAGAAATACTACCACCGATCTGAAAACTACGAGAGTCCATATTCGTTACCCAGTTTTAAAATGATAAGTTATCTTTAAGGTACTTACTCAACATCTTATTCTTGAGCTTTGGCTTACCGTCATCAACTTTTACAACCCCTAGTCGCTCTAACTGATACATTTCTATCAAAGTTAACTCTTGAGTAGGCTGAGATATGAGCTTTTTAAAACCACTAAGGGCATCTGAATTAGCGCTAATATCCTGTAGTATTTGTTGGAAAAAGCTGCTAAATAGACCAGATGGCTTACTTGCTTTATCCAGTAATTCGCTAAACGCTAGAGAAGGGCTTTCTATTAGTCCCCTTTCACTAGCCAATGAATATAAAGCTAATTGGCATAAGTAAGGATGGCCACCTAAGGTATTCAACATAACCGTAATAGGACTGACAGCCATACCATCATTGCGCCAGTTGTAACCATAAACACTAGCTAACCTTGATAGCTGTTCTCCATCAAACGGGGTTAACTCGATGGGTAGTCCAACATTAAATGGTGATAAATTAATATCTAGGTTCACATAAACTTCTGTGGAGTATATCAGCACCTGCCGGAGGTTTTGCATCACAGGGTTATGTTTAGACTCCTCAAACCATGATCTCAACAAAGGTAGGAAATCACGACTTACATCTTCATGATCAAAAATTAGGTTCAGCTCATTAATCGTCAGTAATAAAGGCTGGTTAATTTGTGGTAAAACATAGTGCTTTAAGAAGTTACTACAACTTAATTTACTGCCTGTTAACTCATTCCAATAGTCATCTAACTTTGGTTCAAGATTAACCTGTGCGCAGATTTGTAAACTCACCCAGCGTAATAACTTATCTAAATCAGTTAAAATAGCGCTATCAGCTTGCATAAAGTCAATATTAACAACCTTAAACCCTTCACTATCAGCTTGATCTACAAGCCTAGAAAGCAAAGAGCTTTTCCCCATTTTTCGTGGGCCTTTGATACGCACGACAGAACCTGGCCGTAATAGCTCTTTATAAGCCCTAGCTTCCTCTTCGGTTCGCTCTATATAAAATGGTGAACTAAAAGAGATGGCGCCACTCGGGTATTCTAAGGGTACCTCCCGGTCGTTACTGAGAGACTCAAACTTTTCTTCGAGAAGTGGCCTAAAGTTACGCTTTGTCACCGAGCAATTTAGCGCACTACTAAGCTCCTTCCATAGCTGAGAACCACCTTTGCGTACATAGTCATGATCATAAGAAGTTTCTTCAGCAATAATGTTATAGCCTTTTCCCTCCCAAGATAATCTAAAAACTTCGACCTTTATTAGGTTAAGGCTATCTTCTGGCAGTATAGTTGCCAACAAATCTTTAGCTTCATGATGGTTCATTAATACTCTCTCTTCAATCAAAAACACTGCGTCAAGTTGGTACACCCTAAACTCAACTAACATTAAGATCTTACAACATCATACAGTTTACAGACACCAATAATCACAACAAAGTAACAACGTGACACTTAGAGGCTACATTTAAGGAGCCAGTCACAAAGGCAATACTGACTGCCAATAGAAATAACAAACCTAAGGTTTAAGATATTCAATCACTCTGTAACTTGCTTCAGAGTTTCCGACTGTACTTTCAAATCACTTAATCATAACTATCTTCTTAGTTTTTATATGTACATATATTCTCTCAGTCCTCGGCAAACTGATGTGTAATATCAAGGAGGGACAGTGTCATTTTACTATTCGTTTACTGGACAATTTTTGCTATTTCTATTCAAACAATAATCGCTATCACTCGCTACATAGCTATACAAACCAACATTTTCTTTACACCATCTATGTTTTTACACTAGCTTTAGTTATTAATATATTTGCGGTTATTGAAAAATAAGAGTGTGAAGCTAGTCTTTGTGTGATGAACAAAATCAGTTGCATTGATACAGGAACTTAAGTGAAGACACACCATTATCTTCTAAGTCACTCTCACATACTTCATTGCCATGACACATTTGTGTGCCTAACTAACACATACAAAAAGTTTGCCTTAAGCAAGAGTAGTGACTTATATAGAGTTAAATAAAAGGGAGATGATATGGCTACTAGTGATAGTTGCGATAGGGAGGAGTTAATCCTACGGTTTTCAGAAACAAGGAAAACAACTGCTGATATTTGTGCACATTTAGAGATAGAAGATCTATGTATTCAACCTAGTGCAGAGGTAAGCCCTCCGAAATGGCACCTAGGCCACACAACTTGGTTTTTTGAAGAACTTATCTTGCAGCAGTATTGTAATGACTATAATCGCTTTGATAAGCAATTTAGCTTACTGTTTAACTCCTACTATAAATCTGCCGGGCTGCATTGGACCCAGAAAGATCGCGGCAATCTTTCTAGACCAACGGTATCCAAAATCTATCAATACCGACAGATTGTCGATGACGCTATAGTATCTTTACTTGAAAATGGAATAGCATCTGAAGTTGCTGCAATTTTAGAAATTGGCATTCAACATGAACAGCAGCATCAAGAGTTACTTTATATGGATATAAAGTACATCTTACATTGCAACCCTAACCCACCTGCCTATTCCCCCCTTCCTCTTGAATCCGCAATCGAGATAACTGAGTCATGGCGAAAGCTTGATGAGCAACTTGTCAATATTGGCCATAGTGACAACGGGTATGCATTTGACAATGAATCACCGCAACATAAAGCCTACTTAGCTAGCTTCTCTATATCAGAGAACACAGTGACAAACGGAGAATACCTTTCATTTATCGAAGCGGGGGCTTACCAACAAGCTAAATATTGGTTGAGTATGGGCTGGGATTGGATAAATAAAAATCAGATATCCTCCCCTCTATATTGGCAAAACATTGATGGGGTTTGGTATGAATACACCCTACATGGTCTAGCTCCTTTAGAGAAAAATGCTCCAGTTGTTCATATCAGCTACTTTGAAGCGAATGCCTTTGCAAACTGGCGAGGTTGTCGCTTACCGACAGAGCAGGAGTTTGAGCACTACTTACACAGCACTGACAGTACTGTTTCAAGTCATAGTGATGCTTTACATCCGATTCGAGCTAGCGATGCTACAAACCAAGTTTGGTGTTGGACCCAAAGTCATTACTCCGCCTACCCAGGATATAGGCCCTTTAAGGGCAAGCTCGAAGAGTACAATGGTAAGTTCATGTGTAATCAATTTGTACTACGTGGGGGCTGTGTTACCACTCCTCATGGGCATTATCGTCATAGCTATAGAAATTTTTATCAACCTCATCAACAGTGGATGTTTTCAGGCATCAGATTAGCAAAGGATCTATCATGAAGATTTCTAAAATTGATTACAAAAGCAAAAATATAGACAAGGATAATCGAGAGCAATTTGCCATTGATGTATTGACAGGATTAAGTGCAGAAACGAAAAACTTACAAGCAAAGTATTTCTACGATGATGTAGGGAGTAAGATTTTTCAACAGATCACTCAACATGATGACTACTACCCCACAAGAAGTGAATTTGAAATACTCAATCAAGTTAAAAATGAGCTAGCTGAACTCATAGGAGAGCAGGAAATTGATATTATTGAACTTGGTGCAGGAGACGGCCATAAGAGCCAACTCATTATTAACGGCTTTGTTAACAGCAACTGTAAAGTAAACTATTACCCCATAGACATATCTGAAGAAGCAATGGTTATGTTAAAAGACAATATTTGCGACCATCCTCTTGTTGAGTGCCACGGGATTGTCGCTGAGTATTTTGAAGGGCTGCAACTGGTCAGGGAAAAGTCAAAGAACAAACAGCTTGTGCTATTTTTAGGCTCTAATATTGGTAACTTCGATAGGGTTCAAAACCAAGGTTTCTTGCGACGTTTGTGGATGAATATGAATAATTCTGACCACTTACTAGTCGGCTTTGATTTGAAAAAAGATATTGATGTGCTAACCCGTGCTTATAACGACTCTAGTGGCTTAACGAAAGATTTTAATCTCAACCTTTTAACTCGGATAAATCATGAGTTAGGCGGTAACTTTGACATTGAAAACTTTCAACATTTCGGCGTATACAATCCATCACTTGGCGCGATGGAAAGCTATGTCATCGCGACAAAAGAGCACAGTGTTTATATTTCATCATTAAAAAGAGAGTTTCACTTTAAGGCTTTTGAACCTATTCACTTAGAGCATTCCTTTAAGTTTTTATCTAGCGATATTGACTATATTAGTCACAACACTGGTTTTTCAGTAATCAAACATTTTACTGATAAGGAGAGCTATTTCATTGACTCACTCTGGAAAGTGACAAAATGATAAAACCAGTACTCCTTACAAACTAAACAAAACAGCAACTAAGAACCTAAAAAAACAACACTTAGTTGCGACTCTATTACTAACCAACCTTCCTTATGAATTATTAAGTAATGAACTAGTTCGATACTTATAACTATATATTTTCATCTTAAAAAATACTCATACTAATTAAATCACACATCCAGCTCAACTCAGCACACATCCCTAGCTAAATAGGCATCATATACTGCATGTTATTCAGTAACGGCCTTGCTGGCCTTGCTTACCACTTTAAACTTACTGCTGAGGTACTTAGAATGGAACTTACTTTTGAATTTTGGTACCTGCTACCAATAGCTACCGTTATCGCCACTATAGCAATGTCTAGTGGTATTGGCGGAGCGGTCTTTTTCTCTCCTCTATTCATGATTGCACTCAGTTTAGAGCCCAAAATTGCGATTGGTGCGGCACTAGCCACAGAGCTTGCGGGTTTCAGTAGTGGTTTATACGCATATTTAAAAGCAAGGTTGATTGACTTTCAGCTTGCTAAGAAATTACTCGTGTTTTCAATACCTGCCGCATTAATAGGTTCACTCTACGCAGACTTAATCCCTGCCATCGTTCTCAAAGCTATCTTTGCTGTTGGTCTAGTCTTTATTGGTACTCAGCTATTCTCAGCTTGGCGAAAAGAGGAGCGTGAGAAAAATGAGAACACTACTGCAAAAGAGTTTGAAGAAAACTATCAATCAGAGCTCACAGACAGCCAAGGCAACGTCTATCGTTACACCATATGTAACCCAAATATGGGAAAATCATTTGCAGCCATAGGGGGCGCATTTGTTGGAATGATCTCTGTGGGTTTAGCTGAATTACAGGAATATCACCTTGTCGCTCGCTGTAAGGTCCCGACTCCCGTTGCGATAGGTACCTCAATATTTGTAGTTGTACTCACAGTGCTCACAGCTTCCATAGGACACTTTTATGAGTTTTACCATCAAGGTAATGATGTACTTGCTCAGGTAGTTAACATCATCATATTTACGATTCCAGGAGTGATCATAGGTGGTCAATTAGGGCCTAAACTACAACGCATAGTTCCAGAAGATAAAATGAAAGCTGCTATTTCAATAGCATTCCTTCTCATAGGCATCTTCATGCTATATACCCTAATTTAAAGCACTCCAAAGTCAGGTACTGATTTTATAGTACCTGACTTATCTTTTCCTAATAGCCCATCACTAGATTAAAATTCGGCATGTAATACATCTTCAAGGGATATAAAGAAAGTAATAAACATTCATAGCTCATAGAAAAGTAACGCTCCCCCCGCCCCTCAAAGATATCAAACGCCTAGCCAATTAAACTTCGCAGATTTAAATTGCTGTAACTGACTACCTCCAGCTCCAGAAAAAGTCACTACCAACTATAAATAGAACTAAATTGTATTTAGCTAAAGCTGTTAACTGAAATTCGTAGAAGCCTCATTTCAGGCCTTTAGAGCTTGGCTTAACTCAGCTACAGCAATAAGCAATAAGCAATAAGCAATAAGCAATAAGCAATAAGCAATAAGCAATAAGCAATAAGCAATAAGCAGCACCTAAGCATAAAGGTCGAAAAACAAAAGCTCCCCACTTAGAACACATATCGGTATATGGAACAACACATTCCCCTCAACACTGCACACATCCATTTTTTCCCTTACTTCATATAATTACTTCGAATTCAAATGAACCGAAAACAAAATCACATTTGAGAAAAATTAAATAATTGATAGAACTATTGAGGATTGAGAGATGACCAACTTAACTAGAAATCGCGTTGAAAAGTGGCTTGAAGAAAACACTGAGCACGGATTGCCAGTGACAGGTTTTGAAATTGAAAAAGGCCGCACTGCAGTCGTTATCACTGACCCACAAGTGGATTTTCTATCTCCAGAAGGTGTCGCTTGGGGCGCTGTAGGTGAAAGCGTTTTAGAAAACAATACTGTGGCTAACCTAGAAGCATTAATGAACACCGCCGTTGAAGAGGAGTTCCCTCTTATTATCAGCCCTCATTACTACTTCCCTACCGACCATAACTGGAAGTTTGAAGGCACGCTAGAGAAGCTAATGCATGCGATCAATATGTTTGACCGTAAAAGTGCACTTGATGTTGAAGGCTTCGAAGGCAGCGGCGCAGACTGGCTTGAAGAGTTAAAACCTGCCATCAACCATAAAGATACCGTTATTTGTGGCGCACATAAAGTGTATGGCCCTGAAAACAATGACCTCATTCTTCAATTGCAAAAGCTGCGCGTTGACAAAGTTATTCTTGCCGGTATGTCTGCAAACTTATGTGTTGAATCACATCTGCGCGAACTTGTTGAGTATGGTTTTGAGGTTTCAGTTGTCGCCGATGCAAGTGCTGCAGCAAAAGTACCAGGCCTTGATGGCATGTTAGCCGCACTTACCAACTACCGCATGATTGCCAGTGACATATTTAGTACTAAGCAGATCGTTGAACAAATGAAAAATGCTTAAGCAATGAATAGCTTGAACAACCCTACAAATTATTGATTAGAAACGGACACAACATTATGAAACTTAAAAATACCCTACTCGCTATGACTGCATGTACCGCACTTTTATCAACTTCAGCTGTATTCGCTGCAGGCGGCACAGCAAAAGGCGGAGATGGTCTTCCTAACCCAGGTGTAGACTTCATTAAAGGCCAAACAGCCATTGTGATCACCGACCCACAAATTGATTTCCTATCACCTGAAGGTGTCTCTTGGGGCTTAGTAGGCAAAAGCGTAATTGCAAACAACACAGTTGAGAATATAGATAAGTTGATGAAAATTGCCGGTGAAAAAAATATCCCACTGATTATTTCACCACACTTTTACGCGCCAACAGACTTACACTTTAAGCATGGTGGTGCACTAGAGCATGCAATGCATGGTATTAAGATGTTTGAAAGTGACGAGCGTATTGACCAAGCAGGGTTTAAGCCTGGTACTGGCCCAGACTGGATGCCACAGTACAAGAAATACATTAATAACGGTAAAACTGCGGTTTCTACACCACATAAGGTCTATGGTCCAGATACCAACGACACGGTATTGCAGCTGCGTAAACGCAACATCAATAAGATCATTCTAGCGGGTATGTCAGCGAACTTATGTACTGAATCTCACCTACGTGAGTTTATGGAGCAAGGTTTCGAAGTGATGGTGATAAAAGATGCAACAGCTGCTGCACAACTACCTGGGTTAGATGGCTACGCTGCAGCAATGACCAACGTCCGTATGATTGCTAACTCTGTAAAATCAACTGAAGAGGTACTCAAGCAGATAAACAAAGAGTTGTAATAACACCTGTTTCACTCTTTAACCTTATGCCGCTGTTGTCACCAACAGCGGCTTTCTCTTTTCTGTCGCCGTAAGAAAGTACAACCAAGGAGAGGATAGCGCATGCAATTGCAGAGCAGAGCAATAAAGTGGACGAGACTTAGTTTCTCAAGACATAAAAAAATCAAGGTGCATCTTCCTTAGCTATCACCTAGTTTACCTGTATTTAACAACTCTAAAGACACGACACAACCACCACTTATTCACACATCACCAGCCAACAGTAACACATACCCATTACAAGCCCTTTTATATACTAGTTGCATATTCAAGAAGAAATGGTTGTCAATACTGCAGAAAAAGAATCAGAGCTTAATCGAATTGATAACGGCACTGACGAAATGTAGCGATGAATTACGAATAACCAAACCTCTTAATAAAACATTTTAAACTGCAACCAGTGTAAGGAATAACCATGAGTAACAAGATCCAAGAACACCAAACAACACAGGAAGAGATATTAATGTTGTATCAATTCTTAGGTTGTCCATTTTGCACCATTGCAGAAGCACCAATCCATAGACTTGGAATAGATGTTGAGTATAGAGACACGATAAAAAACCCGCAATTCAGACAAGAGCTCATTAACGAACTTGGCCGTGCAACTGTTCCTGTGTTGCGCATTATATCTAAAGATGGAACTGAAAAGTGGCTTCCAGAATCTAGGGATATCGTTCGATTTATTGAGAAAAAATATGGCTAAGTGGCTTCATCGACTACAGCTTACATCCAGACCCCTTCGAAAATAACTTTTTATGAATCAACAATGGCTTAGCACTTTCTAAGCTAAGCCATCAAGCAATATGATAGAGGAGTTTTATCAATCATGATTGATATATCAAGAGAGGAGTTAAGAGCCAAGTTAATATTCAAAAAGTCTCAATTAAGTAAAGAGTTAGTAGAACCTAAGATGCATATCAATAAATGTGATATTCACGATGTTATTGATGCAGCAGAAGCTCTTACTACTAGGGAGAAGGAGCATCGATTATACGGTCTAAAAGAGCTGAAAATTCAACAACTCGACAATGTCATAGATAAACTCAGTCACAACAATGACATTGAATGTGACACGTGCGGTGTATCAATTCTTTCACGGTTGGAGGTTGTCCCCACTGCACAACGCTGTTTTAGCTGTCAAACGAGAGTGGAAAAACTCAAACTTAAGTAATGAACCACTTAAGCTTGAATTAATTACACATTCACACCTCAAGAATACACATACAGTCTAACCCAGTTATCCCACAATACTTACCTATAGAAGACTGATTAAACATCTTAATTTCGTAATTAAATTAACTAAGCACTAACCAAAGAGAGATACAGACTATGGACATCAATAAGAAAGATATTAGCAAAGGTTTAATTGCGGGTTTGATTGCAACAGTGGCTTTAACAGCAATCATGATGATAAAGTCAACTATGGGTATTATGCCTGACTTTAACCCTGTTCAAATTTTGGCTGACACGGTAACGGATACATTAGGGCTATCACAGACTCCTGTATTAGGCTGGTTTCTACACTTTGGATTAGGGTCTGTTATCTGGGGGCTTAGCTTTACTACCTTTAATAATATCCTACCAGGTAAATCTCAAGTAGCAAAAGGTCTATATCTAGGTGTTATTGCATGGGGCTTTATGATGTTAGGACTTATGCCAATAGCTGGCTTTGGAATGTTTGGCCTGCTTTTAAGTATGAAGGTTCCAGTCATGACGTTAATGCTACATTTAGTTTTTGGGTTTGCACTAGGACTTAGTTATAAAAAACTAGCTAGTTAACCCACGGCTTAACCCTGAAACACCTAAACATTTAAGCTGTTGATAAGTAGCTATTTACCACAGACCGCTAAATGGATCTAACCATACAAATAAGTTGAGATATTTTTAGTTTGTTTAAAGCAATGGTCTGTGAACTAGGATGCTAGTCTTCTCAAAAAAACTTCAATTAGGGAAATTAAGAACAAGAGCGTTTTTATGATATTTTGGGTAAAATTACGCGCTAATTTACAAAAATATGATAAATGCTATCCTAAAATAGAGAGACTAATTTAAATTCAATTAAAATGTTGTTTCAAAATGGTTTATTGTAAATTTATCAAACTTGTCGTCTAAAATACTTTCCAAGAGTAAGTTTTCATGGGGAAAGTTTACGACGGCATACATAGATTAAGTTTCTTAGTCGGCCAAGATGGACAGGTTAGCCACGTCTTTAATAAATTTAAGACTAAAGAGCATCATCAAGTCGTGCTTGATCACCTTAATCAAGCGTAACTAGATTGCTGCTTGCGCCAATAAAGCCCGCTAATTGCGGGCTTTATTATACCTATTGGTATTACTGAACCACATTTTGAATGTATGGCCAGATCAACACGCCAGCAATAGTCCACATCGTTAACCAAATAAATCTATCCAAATAGCACCAGGCTTTCGGCTTTTGAAACAAAGGGCTTAAATATCTGGCGCCAAAACTCAAACTGAAAAACCACACAAAAGATGCCAAAACGGCTCCAGCACCAAATAAAGGTCTGTCAGCACCTTCAAATTGTGCACTGATGCTACCCAGTAATACTACGGTATCGAGATAAAGGTGAGGGTTGAGAAAACTGATCCCGAGTGTGGTCAAAACAGCCGCTTTCAGTGTATCAGTGTTTTTACTTATCCCCTGCTCCATACTTTGAGCTGCAAATGATGACTTGAGTGCTCTAGCACCGTAAGCCAGTAAAAAAATCGCTCCCCCAATACTGGCAATATCCTTAATTAAAGGAAAAGCCAAGATCAGATGACCTAAACCAGCCACACCGGCAGTGATCATCAGCGCATCAATAATCGAGCAAAGAGCGGCGATAGGCAATGAATGTGATCGCTTAAGACCTTGCTTTAATACGAACGCATTTTGTGCTCCGACCGCCATGATAAGACTTCCACCTATCCCCATACCTTGAATAAACGCCTGCATATACTTAATCCCCCAAAATTAATACCACTCAATGATGGCAAGCGTACACAAGGGATAGAAATAAATATAACTAATCTTTTTTATGATGTATAAGTAAAACTTATACTGGAGTTTATCTGTATTACTTTTTGAGGAAATTCATTGTGCTCGATTATGCTCATCTGCGTGCTTTATCTATTGTGGTCTCTGAAGGAGGCTTTGAGCGAGCGGCTAAAGTCCTCTGCATCACACAGTCTGCAGTTTCTCAACGGATAAAACAGTTGGAAGAAAGAGTAGGCCAAGCACTCGTTATTCGCAGTACCCCTGTAGAAGCGACTCCTACAGGAAAACGATTACTCAGGCACTTTTCTCAGGTGGAACTGTTAGAAAGTGAATTGAGAGTTGAAATGGATGTCGATGACCCTAATTTACCCACCATAGTAAAAATAGCCGTGAATGCTGACAGCTTGGCCACCTGGTTTTTACCTGCATTGTGCGAGGTGTTTAAGCGACATCAGTGGCTATTAGAATTAGTTGTCGATGATGAGTCCTATACCCACAACCTACTCAAAAACGGGGAAGCCGTTGGGTGTGTAACCACAACGAAGCGGCCTTTAGCAGGTTGTAGCAGTGAATACTTAGGGGATATGGAATATTTATGTGTAGCTACACCTGAATTTATCCAGCGGTTTTTTCCTATTACTGTGTCACAGGCTTCATTGGAACTCGCTCCTGCGGTCGTGTTTTCAACCAAAGATAAGCTGCATGAAAAGTATCTGAATAAGTATTTTAAAATGAAGGCTGGCAGCTGGCGAGAACATAAAATCCCCTCATCAGAGAGCTTCCTTGATGCGATTTTACAAGGGCTAGGTTATGGCTTAGTGGGTCATCTTCAAGCAGAACCCCTGCTGGAAAAAGGTTTGTTAATTGAGATAACACCGAATAAACGAAAACGGGTACCGCTTTATTGGCAACACTGGAACATCAAGGCTAAACAAACGACCATCATCTACCGCTCTTTAGCAGTCACAGCAAAACAGTCTCTTTGCCACAATGAGAGTTTCTCCAAATAAAAAAGGGCCTAACGGCCCTTTCATTGAACACTTATCGATACTAATTTGACGCTATTTCCGATTCATCTTTAAGCGTTGGCGATGGCCAAGCGTTCAAGACTGCTTTGACTAATGAGGCAAGAGGAATGGCAAAAAATACCCCCCAGACTCCCCATAAACCACCAAAAATTAGCACTGCTGCTATGATGAAGACAGGATGAAGATCGACCGCATCAGAAAAGAGTATGGGCACAAGTAAATTGCCATCAAGTGCCTGAATGATTGCGTAACCTAACATCAGGTAACCAAACTCTGGACTTATCCCCCACTGGAAGAAAGCGACCAAGGCAATAGGAAGCGTGACTAATGTGGCACCGACATAAGGAATTAACACTGAGAACCCAGTCAGTACACCAAGTAATGCGGCATACCTGAGATCCATAACGGCAAAAAAGATGTAACTGACCACACCGATAATGACAATCTCAATCACCTTTCCACGAATGTAATTGAAGATCTGTTGATGCATTTCATTCCACACTTTACGGGCAAGATCGCGATTTGTCGGTATAAAACGCTTACTGCCTTTCAGTAATACATCTTTATCCTTTAAGAAGAAAAAGACTAACAAAGGCACTAAGATGGCATATACCATTAACACCAATAATGACGCTGAATAACCCAGTATTTGCTTACCTATGTCAAGAAGATGCTGAGTATCCAACATCTTTTTGATCTCATTGACCATAGTATCCAGCTGATCAGGATTCACAAACTGAGGATACTGATTCACATAACCTTGCGCAGTGATCAGTCCTTTATCAAGCATGGTCGGCAGATCGGTGATTAAGGCTAAACCTTGCTTCCAAATACTGGGGATTAAGCCAAACGTGAGTAATAGCATCACCCCGATGAACATGACTAATACCACAGACGCACCAGTGGTTCTATTAAGCCCTAACTTAAGCATCTGTGCTACTGGCCACTCAAGCAAGAACGCCAAGACTAGAGCAACCAGAAGAGGGGCTAACAATCCACCAGCAAAGTAAATCGCTAAGGCGATCCCGACTAAAATAAGAACCAAAGTTACCGCTTGGGGGTCGCTAAAGCGCTCTTTATACCAATTTGACAATAAAGTTAACATTCACCATTCCTGAAATTGAACTCTTGTTCGTTACTTTGTAATGACGGGGAGTATGCCCCTACTTTCTGATATCTAAGATTAAAGCTTGTTCATCATTTCTCACTTCTCGATAATGATAACCAACTTTTTTTAAAAACCGGGGAACATCTTGCCGAGAGCCAGTGTCTGATAACGAAACACGTAGGACTTGGTCACTATTGAGCTGTTTTAGCGTGAGTTTAACTTTCACTAACACCAATGGGCAACGAAGTGCAGTTAAATCAATAATAATCATATTAATCTTGCCATGAACAAACTTCAGCTATTATCCTAAGTTGTAAGGAAAATCACAAGAGATCCACGCGTATTCTACTGTCAATTGGATTAAAAGAGCCACATCTTAATCCTTAATTTAAACAAATATTAGAATCTGGATAAAACTGCAGGTAATATTAATAATAAGACAAACGATTGCCTCACACGTTTACCTTACAAATCAATACGTTGCCATTTTAATAAAAATTTAGAACCTTTTAGATGGTCACATTTAAGGCCACACTGACCGCATTAAGGATAAGATTGAGTAAAATTACATCGACAAAATCTCTATTAGCTGGTGCCATTTCTCTGCTATTTTGCGCCTCAGCCCCCTTGGCCTTTGCTAATAATGACCTTCCGGATCTTGGAACTGCTGCCGTTAATACTTTCAGTCTTGAGAAAGAGACCGTCTATGGCGACGCATATATGCGGGTTATTCGGTCTTCAGCACCTATGCTCAATGACCCAGTATTAACTCAATACCTTACTGAACTAGGCAATAAGTTAGTGGCTCATGCAACTGGGGTAAAAACGCCTTTCTATTTTTTCCTGTTAAGAAATGATGAAATCAATGCCTTCGCGTTCTTTGGTGGACATGTAGGTGTGCACACAGGATTATTCTTAAATGCTGACAATGAAAGTCAAATAGCGTCTGTATTAGGTCACGAAATTACCCACGTGACCCAACGGCACTTAGCCCGCTCTTTAGAAGCACAAAATAAGAGTTCAACGGCAACTATCGCTGGCATGTTAGGCGCAATTTTACTCACCATCGCGGCGCCCCAAGCTGGTATGGCCGCCCTTGCCACGACCCAAGCTTTAGCGACACAAGCAAAAATAAACTTTACTCGCTTACATGAAAAAGAAGCGGATCGCATTGGCATGCAGATCATGGTCGATGCTGGCTTCGACCCCAACGGCGCCTCAGACTTTTTTGCAAAGCTTGCCACTCGCTACCGTTTTACCACTAAGCCGCCACAGATGTTATTGACTCACCCCTTACCTGAGTCACGTATAACAGAGGCACGGAACAGAGCTGCCCAATATCCCCATAGATATATCCCTGACAACATTAATTTTCAGTTAGCTAAGGCTCGTATACAGGTCAGGTTTTCAAATTATAGCGAAGAGGCTGCACTCTCACTTTTCGACCAACAACTAAAAAAGAAAACTTACACCTTTAAAGATGCAGCACTTTACGGCAAGGCTCTGGCGCTGTTTAAAGCTAAACGTTTCAGTGAGGCAGAAGACATTATCGATGCTTTATTAAAAGGTGACAAAAGTAATTTATTCTATATCGATACTAAAACGGATCTTTTAGTACAGAAAGATGCTTTTGACCAAGCGATAACCTTTCTTGAGGCACAACATGAGTTAAAGCCTTCTTCACAGGTCATCAATACGAACTTAGCCCATGTCTATATCGAATCGGGTAAAGCCTCTAAATCGATCCCGCTGTTGGAGGAGCTAATCTTCTTAGATAAGCAAAATCAGCTGCCGTTCTTCTTACTCAGTGATGCCTATCAAAAAACCGGTAATAAGGCCATGGAGCACTTCGTTAAAGCTGAGTCGATGGCGCTTGGGGCTAACTACAAAGGTGCTATCGACCAACTTAATTTTGCCTATCGACTCTCAGAAGAGGATCCGCTACAGCTAGCCAGGATTGAAGCGAGAATCAGGCAATTCAAACAAGCAAAGTCGGCCCTTGAAGCACTGCAATAATCAACTTAAATTTAGAAGCACCTTAAACACTAAGGTGCTTCTTTTCCATCACATTATCGACAACGCATTATGTCTCTTTTTTAGCTCGGAGTGATTGTGACTTTGGTCACGCTTTCTAGTATGATACCCCCAAATTTTACATTCGGACATAAGCCCATGACTCACGTCAGTATTATTCATAACCCACGCTGTTCTAAAAGCCGTCAAACTCTTGCTTTGCTCGAAGAGCAAGGCTGTGAAATACAAGTGGTTGAATACTTGAAATTCCCTCTGAAAAAAAGTGAAATTGAAAGTTTGCTCATTAAACTTGGGCTAACAGCCAGAGAGTTGATGCGAACCAAAGAAACTGAATATAAAGAGCAGAATTTAAGTGCACCGACATTAAGTGAAGAGCAACTTATTCAAGCGATTGTAGATACACCAAAATTACTTGAGCGCCCTATTGTGTTAGCTAATGATAAAGCAGCCATTGGACGCCCACCAGAAAATGTCCTAGCGATTCTTTAAGGCCCGTAAATGAATTCAACAAGCTTATTTAAATTATGCCGTATAGGTTACATTACGTTAGTGTTAATGCTCAGTGCCTGGTTTATCAATAAAGGGATCACGGGTGAATACTCAGTGGCATTTACCGCGCTATGGATAATCCCGCTGCTTTTCCCATTAAAAGGCATCATTGAAGGTAAGCCGTATACTTATGCATGGGCAAGTTTCATCATCTGTGTGTATATGCTTCATGGTCTAACTTTACTTTATGTCACTGAAACCCATTTTCTTTTCGCATTAGTAGAAGTACTTTTACTCGGCGCACTGCTTATTGGTTTTCCATTTTATGCTCGGATCCGTGGTAAAGAGTTAGGATTAGGCTTAAAGAAAAAACAGAAATAATCCATTACTTTTACCATGACCTCATTAAAGCGCCTGTCGGCGCTTTTTTTGTCACTCATGACACCGATACCTTATGTCACAAAAATTGTTAGGTAAAACTGGTGCTTGAATGTTATGCATCGTGTTATATTTTGTTAAAACTATAACTAAGAAAATCATATTATTTGGAGTCCGCATAGATGAGGAAACTTAACACGCTTACTTTAGCCAGTGTTCTTACACTCGTAGCTTGTGGTGGCGGTAGCTCAGATGAAGATTCGATCTTACCGATTGATCCCCCACCACCAAGCTTGACCCGATGTGAGCAGCAAACACAGTTAAATATTCAATCGACCTCATCTGCACTCGAATTTGTAACAGAACAAACCTATAAAGCAAATCAATCTGCCGCGATAGTGGCAAGAGTAACTAACACAGACAGTAGAGGTTTAACCTTTAAATGGCAGCAAACTGCGGGACAGTCACTCATTATTAAATCGGTAAAAAGCCCAATTTTGGCATTTGAATTTGCCGATGCTGGAATTTATAGTTTCTCTGTTGAGATCGCAGGTAATGGTATCTTGCTAGAAGAAACTATCGACATAACAGTTTCCCCCACAACAAATGAGCAGCTTAATATTCGCAGCGACCATCAGGTTGTTGAAGGGAATAATGTCAGTGTTAGAGTCGACAGAGTGGGGATTAATGCAGATGAAGCCCCTTCTGATCTGAGTTGGTGTATTGCATCTGGGCCCGAGCTCAACATAGACACCACAAATATAGAAAGACCTCAATTTATAGCCCCAAATGTAGATTCGGATACGATTGCCGTGTTACGCGCAACCGCTAATATGGCGAGTGAACAGGTTAGCGACGAAGTCGTAATACTTATCACCAATGAAGCGACAATCACCTCTCCTTATTTCGATGAAGCTGTTGCCCGTACTTTCCCCTTCAAAGAGCAATCGCCTTACAGAGAAGCGCTCAATCGCTGCGTTTATTCAAACCAGCTGATGGCACCCTGTCAGATCCAAGAATTGCCGTTATTAGGCCAAACAACGGCTTTGTCTTCAAAAGATAAAATCATGGATAGATTGCTCGTTTCTCATCAATGGATGGGAGAAAATTTTGAAACATTTCTAGACCAAATGGACCCCAATAGTGATTTTGCTCAATTATTACAATCAGTGACGGCTATTGTGATCAGTTATGATGTTCGCCCTTCATTTTATTGGGTTGTTACTGGTGCAATTTACTTAGATCCTACTGATCTGTGGTTACTCGCAGAAGAGCGTGATGTCATCAATGAAGCTGCGGATTTTCGAAGCTCATTCGGCAATCAACTCGGATTTATTATGCCGTGGCGCTATGTGAAAAATAATGCATACGTTTCATACACCAGCCCACGCCAAATCAGAACAGAGCGCAGCATTGAACAGATGAGTCCAGACCTATCTTCTCTTTTATACCATGAGCTCGCTCATGCTAACGACTTCTTCCCAAGTTCAATATACGCTGATATTGCTGTAAACAGTCAAACACTATTAGAACATTACAACCGACGCACATCGGCAGGTGAGTTAATATCCGATCAAGTCAGCGCTAGGTATCCCCTTAACAGCGAAGAAATGTTTAGCCTAGGCAATGTGAGCTTTAGAGGAGAAACGGCAACTAGTATTCAACAAGGCTATTTACCCAGTGATGTCACTCAATTCTTCTCCTCAGATCACGCGACAGACTACTACGCTTACTCAACAAGCCGTGAAGATACTGCCATGTTATTTGAAGAAGCGATGATGAGTCACAGACTGGGTATTCAACGCGATGTGGGTGTGACTGACAACCCTGAAAATGCAACAGCTGACAGCATTATCGTAGATTGGGGACAAAGAGGCAGGATCGGAGAAAATAGTTCAGGCTCATTGATCCCACTGCGCGCCGCCTTCGTACTGAATGAAATGTTACCAAACTTAAACGGCACTCAAGTCATTGCAGCCTTACCTGAGCCTATAGAGATGAACGCTGGACAGTCTTGGTTAGAAAACCTGACGATCACACCGAATTCATCTCCAAAATCACCAGTAATGAGCGTTGTTCAATTATCTGAAAATCAAGAAGCTCAGCCCTCCTATGTTCCAGAGTTACGAGTTAGCGGTGATAGACATAAAATCAATTAGACTCATTTACAAGTAATAAAAAACCGGTAATAACCTAGTTATTACCGGTTTTCTGTTCTCGAGACATTGAATAACCCTAATTGAGGGTCCCAATATGACCTATAGCTTTAGCATTTGTTTTACGAACGGAATGGTTAACTTACGTTTGTGTACTAATGAGTCTTTATCAAGTCTATCTAGCACATCAAATAACGTTCTTAAGTCTCTGGCCAAACGGTTAAGTAAAAAACGTCCCACATCTTCGGGGAGTTGTAATCCTCTCATTGCTGCACGGCGTTGCAGCGCTGCAAGTTTCTCTTCATCCGCCATCGGCTGTAGCTGATAATTCAGCCCCCATTGCATACGCGAAACAAGATCAGCAAGAGTAAAACCTGAATCTGTAGATGATACGCTGGCACTGACAATCAATGAGCAGTTTTGATTTTCTGAAACACGATTATAGAGATCGAAAATGGCTTCTTCCCATAACGGGTGACCAGCAATCGCGTCAATATCATCAATACAGATAAGATCCAACTGCTCTAAACCTTCTAGAAGCGCGGGAGAGATACTGGCATAGATCCCAAGAGGCAGATAGAAACTACTGCGTTGAAGGTCATTGGCATGGGCACAAGCGGCGTGCATTAAATGAGTACGACCCGACTTTACTGGGCCCCACAGGTAAACAGCTTTCTCTGCCTTCCCTTCAGCACAAGTCTGAAGACTTTGAATGAGTTCATCATTCCCAGCAGCAGGGTAATAACTATTAAAGGTCTCATCATCAGGTAGATGAACCGGTAACGACAATTGTAACGGTGAGTTAGATTTCACTCAGATATTTCTCAATTACTCAGATAACACTAAGGAACTCATTTTAACACGAGTCCCTTAAAATTAATAATCACACTGGCATTAGCCTCTCCAGCGATACTCAGGGCCCTGACTTTCACCGATTTCTGGCAATGAGTCAAAACCATCTGTAGGTATGCTGACGGGGAGATTACTTTCTAATACATTGACTCTAGGCTCTAACTTCATTAATCGATATAAGTCTTCCTCTGTACCAAAAAGATCGAGTCTAAACGTAGCAGAAGTTCCATGGAGCTGTGTCAATTGAACCGATTTAACGGCTGTGAGTTGTTTAAAATATTCTTCAATTTCAACTAGCTGCTTCATCTCTGTGATATCAACAAAAGTGACATTACTATCGAGTGCAGCCCCCGTATCAACAATGGCATACTTACTAATGTAATACTCACTCACAGCGGTGAGGATATCATTGACAGCATTATCGACATCACTAGCTGTACCGTGTTTGCTTGTAAGTGAAGCCAATACGTCATCTTCATTGGCTTTAGGATAAAGTGAAAAATTATATTTAACGTTTTCCCCTCGAGTGTCAATCGAGGCCATCACAAAGTAATCAGCTTGATAACGCTGGGAGGCTAGTGCGACCTGATCAACAAACATGCCACGAATATCATTGATAGACACCATCATATTGTCGTCTAAATCCATAATTGGAAACAACAAAGGCACACCATTAGAGTTTGAAGCAGATTGAAATAACTCACGACTGTCTAACATGGATGCATCATTAACGATCTGTCTATCTACGGCGTCTTCTTCAGCTAACCAGATCAAAGTCAGTGGTCTTTGTTTGCCCCAAACGGGTAGTTGAGCCTCTCTAAGCAGTTTAATAATCCGTTGATGATCAAAGTTAACTTGTAGAAACAACTCTCCATCGATCTCTTGGTAACCATATTGTCGTAATAATGAAGATGGATTTTTAACTTTAGCTTGCACACTGGGATGAGATAAAGATGCCTGAGCGCCAGAGTTCTTTAAAACAATATCTCTAAGTCCAATTGAAATGGCTTTTTGACGTTCAGTTTTGGAACGAGACTCGACTTTGACAAGCGTTTCATCGAGCTGATTAACTTCTGCAGCACTCACTTGGTTTATTGGAAGTAACAAACTAGCGGTAAAAAGAATAGAAGAGTTTAATAAGGTTTTCAGCATCTTCACTGTTCTAATGGGACAAGATGATAAAATTGTATCACAACTTCCCCCCCTCTAAAGAATTGACTTGTCTATTTACGCTTTTCTGTAATTATTTCGCATAAGTTAAACGTTCAGTGACCTTAATCCCTACTATTGTTTTTTCATACTGTTAACATTAGCCTTGTAACTACTAACAGAGATAATAATGAAAAATCTATCCCTCGCCCTTCAGGGAGCACAAATGTTATTCGTCGCATTTGGTGCTCTCGTCTTGATGCCTCTATTAACAGGGCTAGACACTAACGTCGCCTTGTTCACTGCAGGTATCGGTACACTACTGTTTCAGCTCATAACAAAAAGACAAATCCCGATATTCCTTGCTTCATCTTTTGCCTTCATTGCTCCCATTATGTACGGTGTACAAACTTGGGGGATCCCATCAACCATGGGTGGCTTGATGGCAGCGGGTTGTGTATATCTAGTGCTCGCATCTGTAATAAAAATTAAAGGTGATGGCTTTATAAAGCGACTGTTACCTCCGGTTGTTGTTGGACCTGTCATTATCGTAATAGGCTTAGGCTTAGCCCCTGTTGCCGTTAACATGGCATTAGGTAAAAGTGGCGATGGTTCTCTTGTACTCATCGAACAAAGTACTGCACTGATTATTTCGCTCTCAGCGCTACTCACTACTATAGCGGTGGCAATTTTCGCTAAAGGTTTACTCAAATTAATGCCTATTCTAGCGGGTATACTCGTCGGCTACGGTCTAAGTTTGGCCTTTGGTGTGGTCGACTTTACACCTGTTATCACAGCGAGCTGGATAGCAATGCCAAACTTTGTCGCCCCCGAGTTTAATTGGCATGCCATCGCATTTATGATCCCCGTCGCCATCGCCCCTGCTGTTGAACATATTGGGGATATTTTGGCTATCTCTAATGTAACCGGTAAGGATTATATGAAAAAACCAGGTCTACATAGAACGTTAGCTGGTGATGGGGTTGCGACTATCGCAGCTTCGGCATTCGGTGGTCCACCTAATACTACTTATAGCGAAGTGACAGGCGCAATCACACTGACCAAGTGTTTTAATCCAGTGATCATGACCTATACGGCCGTCACCGCAATAATTCTGGCCTTTATTGGTAAACTTGGCGCACTCATGCAAACCATACCAGTGCCTGTTATGGGCGGTATCATGTGTCTTTTATTTGGCTCGATAGCTGCGGTAGGTTTGAACTCACTCATTCGTAATCAAGTTGATCTTACAGAGCCAAGAAACCTCTGTATTGTGGGTGTGACCTTAGTGTTTGGTATCGGCGGCATGGCCTTAGGTATCGGCTCATTTAGTCTTACTGGAATAAGCTTATGCGGCATAGTAGCGATCACCATGAACCTGCTACTCCCTATGCCTAAAGAAAGTGAAACTAACGGCGTTTAACTTACTCTAGGATTTAAACCCAATAAAAAAGCCTTTCATCAGAAAGGCTTTTTTGGGGCAATAACGAAATTATGCTTGTTCTTCAGAAGGATATTTTGCTGAAGTCTCAGTAATAAGCGTTTGCAACTCACCTTTTTGATACATTTCAACCAAAATGTCACAACCGCCAATCAATTCACCTTCAATCCAAAGCTGTGGAAATGTTGGCCAGTTAGCATATTTTGGTAATTCTGAGCGAATATCAGGATGCTGTAGAATATCAACAAACGCGAATTGCGCGTTACAGTTGATCATGATTTGAGCAACCTGTGATGAGAAGCCACAACTCGGCAATTTTGGAGAACCTTTCATGTAAACAATGATTGGGTTCTCGGCGATCTGTGCCTTGATTTTCTCTACTGTTTCGTTTGTTTCCATTTCAATTCCTAAACTGCACACACAATGACGAATAATTTCTTCTATTGTACTTCAGGTTTACCCATAACTAAAACCTACTTTTTAAAAGGTTATTAAATATAAACATTTTTGTTGCTTTAATCGGGAAATTGAAGATACTGATAGAGATTTTTCAAGTAGAATAAGATTCTAGAAATATAATAAACCTAACATAGAGTGGAGCAACTCATGGCTTTTGAACTACCTGCATTACCTTATGCAAAAGACGCACTTGAACCACATATCTCACTAGAGACAATCGAATACCATTACGGTAAGCATCACAACACATACGTTGTTAAGCTTAACGGCCTAGTTGAAGGCACAGAACTTGCGGATAAAAGCCTTGAAGAGATCATCAAGACTTCAACGGGCGGTATCTTCAATAACGCAGCTCAGATCTGGAACCACACTTTCTACTGGAACTGTTTATCGCCAAACGGTGGCGGCGTAGCTACCGGTTCAGTCGCTAAAGCTATCGATGAAGCATTTGGTTCTTTCGAAGCATTTAAAGCAAAATTTACCGATTCAGCAGTCAACAACTTTGGTAGTGCCTGGACTTGGCTAGTCAAGAATGCCGATGGTAGTGTTGCGATTGTTAACACAAGCAATGCAGCAACACCGCTTACTGATGATGGCGTAACTCCTATCATGACCGTTGATATTTGGGAACATGCTTACTACATCGATTATCGTAACGTACGCCCTGATTACCTAGCTCACTACTGGGAACTGGTTAACTGGGATTTCGTTAACGAGCAGTTTGCTTAAAACAGCAAAGTATTATGGGTGCTCAAACCCATAAATAAGTAATATTAGGAGCCCATATCGGCTCCTTTTTTATTTTTTAGCCAAACATATCCCACTAAAACACCCTCTACAAACAAGTGCAACTGTTGCATTTGCAACTGTTTCCCATTGTTTTATTTGACTTTTTTAATACTGGATTAATTTTTTAGGTCTAGTATTAAAAGTAGGAGACTGGTTTTCAGTTATCGCTTACGAATTTGTTAGGCGTTTCAGGGGGTGGAATATGGGCATTTTTGAGCATTACCAACAGCGCTATGAAAAAAAACTCGATGAAGAGTATTCACTACAAGAATTTTTGGATATCTGCAAAGACAACCGAAATGCATATGTGTCAGCTGCAGAGCGACTTCTCATTGCCATCGGCGATCCAGAGGTTGTCGATACTTCCAAAGATCCAATACTTAGCCGTATCTTTTCTAACCGTTTAATTTCAAGGTTTCCAGCATTTAAAAATTTCTATGGCATGGAAGAAGCTGTAGAGCAAATAGTGGCCTACTTGAAGCATTCGGCACAAGGCTTGGAAGAGTCTAAGCAGATTCTGTACCTTCTTGGCCCAGTCGGCGGAGGAAAATCATCGCTAGCTGAAAAACTCAAAGATCTTATGCAACAAGTACCCATCTATGTTCTCATGGCAAATGGCAAACGGAGTCCCGTTAACGATCATCCATTCTGCTTATTTAATCCAGATGAAGACAGTGACTTACTGCAGAAGGAATATAACATTCCTAATAGATACCTTAAATCTATCATGTCTCCTTGGGCCGTTAAACGTCTACATGAGTTCGGTGGCGACATTTCACAATTTAAAGTGGTAAAAGTTTATCCCGCAATCTTAGATCAAATAGCCATAGCCAAAACTGAACCAGGTGATGAAAACAACCAAGATATCTCATCACTAGTAGGTAAAGTAGATATTCGCCAGCTGGAACATTTCGCGCAAAATGATGCCGATGCCTATTCATACTCTGGGGCATTATGTCGTGCAAACCAAGGGCTGATGGAGTTTGTGGAAATGTTTAAGGCACCGATTAAGGTGCTCCACCCTTTGCTGACTGCAACTCAGGAAGGTAATTATAACGGAACTGAAGGCCTTTCCGCCCTTCCCTACAGCGGCATTATTCTTGCTCACTCTAATGAATCAGAGTGGACAACCTTCAGAAACAATAAAACCAATGAAGCCTTCTTAGATAGGGTTTATATCGTCAAAGTGCCTTACTGTTTGCGCGTTTCCGAAGAAATTCAGATTTATAAAAAATTACTTTGTAATTCAGAACTATCAACCGCACCTTGTGCACCGGGTTCACTGGAAACATTAGCCCAATTTAGTGTACTTTCTCGTATTAAGACACCTGAAAACTCATCGATATATTCCAAAATGCGGGTGTACGATGGAGAAAGCCTTAAAGACACAGATCCAAAAGCTAAGTCCTATCAAGAATATCGGGATTACGCAGGGGTTGATGAAGGTATGCAAGGTTTGTCGACACGTTTTGCTTTTAAGATTTTATCTAAGGTATTTAATTTTGATCATAGTGAAATAGCCTCTAATCCTGTACATCTGTTTTACGTGCTTGAACGCCAAATTGAGCAGGAACAGTTCCCTTCCGAGACAGCTGAGCGCTACCTCGAATTCTTAAAAGGATATTTAATTCCTAAGTATGTAGAGTTTATCGGTAAAGAGATCCAAACAGCTTATTTAGAATCCTATTCTGAATATGGACAAAATATCTTTGATCGTTATGTGACTTATGCTGACTTTTGGATCCAAGATCAAGAGTATAGAGATCCAGAAACTGGCCAACTATTTGACCGCTCAGCGCTTAATGCTGAGCTTGAAAAAATTGAGAAACCTGCAGGGATCAGCAACCCTAAAGATTTCAGAAATGAAATTGTTAACTTTGTTCTCAGAGCTAGAGCCAATAACGAAGGGTCAAACCCCTTGTGGACCAGCTATGAGAAACTAAGAGTAGTGATAGAAAAGAAAATGTTTTCAAACACGGAAGATCTGCTCCCGGTTATCTCATTTAATGCTAAGACATCCACAGACGATCAACGTAAGCACGATGATTTCGTTAACCGAATGATGGAAAAAGGTTACACCAAGAAGCAAGTCAGATTACTGTCAGAATGGTACCTGAGAGTACGTAAGTCTTCTTAACATAGACAAACAGGGAATGATTTGTATTCCCTGTGTTGACTTGGGAGGTGCACATGGCAAATTTTATTGATAGACGGCTCAATGCTAAAGGAAAGAGCACGGTTAACCGTCAGCGCTTTATTAATCGGTATAAACAACAGATAAAGAAAGCGGTCAGTGACGCGGTCACCCGCCGCAGTGTCACCGACGTTGATAAAGGTGAGAAAATAGGCATACCAACGAAAGATATTTGTGAGCCTTCTTTTCATCAAGGAAAAGGGGGGTCAAGAGAACGCGTTCACCCTGGCAACGATCAATTTATCCGAGGCGATAAAATAGAGCGGCCACCATCAGGTGGTGGCAGTGGATCAGGTCAAGGCGAAGCGTCGGACTCAGGCGAAGGAGAAGATGATTTTGTTTTTCAAATATCTAAAGATGAATACTTAGAACTCTTGTTTGAAGATTTAGAACTGCCTAACTTACAAAACAACCGGCTCAACAAACTTGTTGAGTATCAAGTTTATCGAGCTGGGTTTACCAATGATGGTGTACCAGCCAACATTAATATTGTTCGCTCTTTACGCTCTTCTTTGGCCAGACGTATCGCTATGACTTCGGGCAAGAAAAAGTCAGTACATGAGATGGAGCTTGAACTTAATGATCTAGAAAATACGCCAGGAGCTGAGGCGGAAAGAATTCTTTTCTTGAAAGAATCTATAGAAGAATTAAACAAAAAAATCAAAAAAGTGCCCTTTATCGATACGTTCGATTTACGCTATAACAATTATGCCAAACGGGAAGTGCCCTCTAGTCAAGCGGTGATGTTTTGTCTAATGGATGTTTCAGGCTCTATGGATCAAGCCACAAAAGATATGGCTAAACGTTTCTATATTTTACTCTACTTGTTCTTGACTCGTACTTATAAAAACCTAGACGTAGTCTATATTCGCCACCACACTCAAGCTAAAGAAGTAGATGAACATGAATTTTTCTACTCTCAAGAAACTGGTGGCACCATAGTTTCCAGCGCTCTTAAATTGATGCACCAGATCCAAAAAGAGCGTTATCCAGAAAGTGAGTGGAATATTTATGCAGCTCAAGCATCCGATGGGGATAATTGGGCTGATGACTCTCCAGGATGTAAGCAGATTTTAGAGAAACAATTACTCCCTGTAGTGAGGTATTTCAGTTACATCGAAATCACCAACCGTGCACATCAAACTTTATGGCGTGAATATGAGAGCCTGCAAAAATCATTTGATAACATAGCAGTACAACATATCAAGCAGGCCGAAGATATTTACCCAGTATTTAGAGAACTCTTCAAGAAGCAAGCTGTTTAGGGGGCGTTATGGATAACAAAAATAAGCGGACACCGCTTGATGACGGGCCAGATTGGAATTTCGAATTACTACAAGCATACCTAACCGAAATTGAACGCGTCGCAACACATTATAAACTTGACGCATACCCTAATCAGATTGAAGTGATCACTGCCGAACAAATGATGGATGCCTATGCCGGTATAGGCATGCCCTTAGGCTACACACACTGGTCTTTCGGGAAAAAATTTATTGAAACAGAACAAAGTTATAAACGTGGAGAAATGGGGCTGGCCTACGAAATAGTCATCAATTCAGATCCATGTATTGCTTATCTTATGGAGGAGAATACCATCACGATGCAAGCATTGGTGATGGCTCACGCCAGCTTTGGACATAATAGCTTCTTTAAAAACAACTACCTATTTAAGACTTGGACAGATGCGAGTTCAATAATTGATTATCTGGTCTTCGCAAAAAACTATATCAGAGAATGCGAAGAGACCCATGGTATCAACCAAGTCGAGCTAATCGTTGATTCATGCCATGCATTAATGAATTATGGTGTCGATAGATACAAGAGACCCAGTGAAATTTCTTTTAAAGAAGAGCAACACAGGCAGAAAGAGCGTGAAGAGTACCTGCAAAGTCAGGTAAATGACTTATGGAGAACCATCCCGAAACCTCACCATGAGCAAACAGAAAAGACGGAGTTTACCTTCCCGGAAGAGCCTCAAGAAAACATTCTATATTTTATCGAAAAGCATGCCCCCTTACTTGAACCTTGGCAAAGAGAAATCGTTCGCATAGTTCGAAAAATGGGGCAATATTTTTATCCACAAAAACAAACACAGGTCATGAACGAAGGTTGGGCAACATTTTGGCACTATACCATTCTTAATCATTTGTATGATGATGGTCTGGTGACTGATAGCTTTATGATTGAATTCCTTAAAAATCATACCAATGTCATTGCACAGCCAAGCTATAACAGTCCTTACTATAGTGGAATTAACCCCTATGCTTTGGGGTTTAATATGTTTGTCGATATTAGACGGATCTGTGAGAACCCGACAGCAGAGGACAAAGAATGGTTCCCAGATATTGCGGGCAGTGATTGGCTTGAAACACTGCATTTTGCAATGCGTAACTTTAAAGATGAAAGTTTTATCAGCCAATATCTTTCGCCAAATATTATCAGACAATTTAAGCTTTTTGGTATATTGGATGATGATAAGAAAAATTTTCTTGCCGTCTCGGCCATTCATGATGAACAAGGCTATAAAGAGATCCGTCAGATGCTATCTCAGCAGTATAACCTTTCTAACTTAGAACCTAATATTCAGATCCATCAGGTTGAAGTCACAGGCGATCGGTCAATAACACTGCAATACATTCCAACAAACAGGATCCCGCTAGCAGATAGTTGCCATGAGGTCGTTAAACACTTACACCGTCTTTGGGGCTTCGATGTCAGATTAGAGGAGATCAATGAGCAAGGTGTCGCGAGTATTATCGCTTCGTGCCCTGACAAACAGCAGGAGTTGGATCAAGTATAATAACTGAATTTTTTTCAGCGACAAAAAAAGCGCCAATAGGCGCTTTTTTATTTCGAATTCACAAATTAAGCAAATGTGAAATCAATATGCTCGATTTGAGCTCTGAATGCGTGACGCTGCATTGCCTGAACACGTACTTTAACTTCTTTACCATCTACAGAGATAGTTAGGTCGCTAGAATAAAAGTCAGCATTTTCTTGAATGTTGATGATATCTTTATGGTCAAACTTGATAGAGATAGGCTCTTTACCAGCACCATAGATAACAGCAGGAACTTTATCCGCATGACGTAGGCGGCGGCTCGAACCTTTCCCGATTTCAGTGCGGATTTCAGCAGCGATAGTGTAAGACATAGTTTTCTCACTTAAATAATAATTAGTTTCAGATTGTCCCAACTTTCGACCAGTAAGGACGTTTTAACGCGGCCGTATAATAACACAGCGAATACAAGCGGACAAACCCTTTAGTTGCGCGACAAGTAATCCCCTTCAACTATTGATAACATCACCAAGTACGGACAGGACCAGTGTCAACATGAATAAACCCAGATCTAGGGTAGTAACCCACGCCACCAAGTTTAAGTTCAATGGCAGCATCCCTAAGATCACTGAGTTTGACATCCGGTATAGCGATGTCCATTGCCATACCTTTCATATGATAGCTTTTTTTAGCTACCCCACTACTTTTCGCCGCTAACATGGCATTGGTCTTAGGAGATCGGTATCCAGAAATCACATTAAAGTCTTGCTCAACATTGAGTGAATCTTTTAGGTTGAAAAGAAAATCATAAAGACGCTTGTCCATAGGTGCAGCTTCATTACGTCTATGGTCTCTTAAAATATGGCTAAAATCCGATAGGATCTGACTTTGGTAACTTCCATCCACCCAATAGCTTCCTTGCCCACGCTCTCCTGTGTGTAAATTATGAAACCCTAACGAACGTATTCCTTTCGTTGATCGGCTTGCATAGACTTTAGAAGGAACCATGGAAAACATTGCAGCGCCGCTAAGACCTAGCAACAACTGTCTACGAGTTGGACATACTACAGACACACAACCACCATTGATTATTTTTTACGCAAAACAGCCAACAAATTAAACTGAAATCAATCAAATTTCAAGTAAACAATCGTGATCAGCGCAGTGATTATGAGTGGGATTAGGGTGTTAAGTGGGCTATTGCAGTGTTAAGTACCGAATTTTGATGATAAATATCATTTCTGTATTGAGCATTACCATTTTCATCGATCCATGCAGTCCAGTAAACTAAATGCACAGGTAACGTATCATTAAGGGAAAACCATTGTGTTTTGCGCCTTTCAATCTGCATCTCTACCCAAGTTTGCTTATCTTTAACTAAATGGGATGCCATCCAATTAGCTAACCCCTCAACATTTTCAATACGTATGCACCCCGAAGAAAGTGCTCGGTTGGACTCGTTAAACAGGTCTTTATCTGAAGTATCGTGTATATACACGTTATATTTATTTTTAAAAAAGAATTTATATCGGCCTAAGGTATTTCCTTCACCAGGCTTTTGCACTAATCGATATGGAAATCGACCATGCGCCAAATCTTGCCATTCTTGTGGTGATTTACTCACAAGCTCCCCGTGTCTGTCGAAAACATCAAAGTTTCTCTGCTCAATATAACCGCCATCTTCTCTTACCTTAGGCAATAGATCTCGTGTCAGTAATCGTCTCGGGACACGCCAACTGGGATTTATGACTAGATTGGATATCTGACTACTTAGTACCGGAGTTTGTCGATATGGTTTACCCACAATAACTCTAGACTGCAACTCTATTCGACCATGACTGATGAGCTCTAATTGAAATGCTGGTATATTGATTAATAAGAATCTGGGCTCTACCGAGGCTAAAAACCTGGTCTTATCGACAAAGTTCATCGCCAGTAAACGAGCTCGTTCGAATGGCTTCAGATTTATCCATCGAAGCGTTTCTGGCCCAATAATACCATCTCGCTTTAATCCATGACGTTGCTGAAAACTCTTCACCCCGATGATAAAGTGGGCATCTGCTATATGAATATCTTGTTTAAGTTGATCACTATTATTTGAACTATCTACATCCCCGAGTAACAGCAATCTGCGGCGAATTTCTGGCACTAAGCTATGTACATCACCCTCTTCTAACCACCTATCGATTCGTAATTCTCCCCACTCTTCTTGTTGGCTTAACCACAATTGAAAACGAACTTTATTACTGGTGGCTAGGTAGTCACTTGATAATGGCTCTAAGGCAAACACATGCGCAAGTAAATCGGTATAGTTTACTGATTTACTTGCATTATTTGGAACACCAACAGATGTCCAAAATTCTTGTAGATCAGATAAAATATGCTCAACTCTGGTTTTTTTTAGCTCATTCGTGCCTAAGGTTAATGCCCGATAGTCGTTATCTAATTGTTTAGAAGGCCGAATTAGTTGTGCAAATTGAATTTGAAAGGCTAAAGATTGGTAAGCAGCTTCTGCGCGCTCTATGGCAAACGAAGGATTGATATTGAGTAACAACAAGGTTACTAAGAGTGCGTAACTTGAACTCCTTCCAAGCATAAACTTACCTCCTTAAATATACCGAACTATTTCAGTCTGATCGAAGGACATATCGACCGATAGTTAAGTATGGCAAATTTTTGGAGGTATTGAGTAGAATACTAAAGAGGGAAATTGCATCCCTCTTAGATAGTTTAAATCGTGAAGTAATCTTTCTATAAATAGTTTAATTAACGCTTAAAGTGGCACGTGTAATGATAGTTTGACCAGAACCAGGGGAATATTGGAGCTGCCAATTTTCCGAGCCAATAGCACGATTATCAGAAATGTAATTATAATAGCAGTATGATCCACCAGTTAACGATGAGCCATTACCATAATGGTAAACAATATCTGTATCGCCTCCAAAAGCAGCGTTATTATGAGGTGCAAGGACATAGTCGTCGCCCTCTAGCAAGCCTTGCCAAATTTCTTTACATTTGTCGCCCGTTAAATGGTTTCCATCCCCACCATTTGTAGTACTGAGTGGAAATCCAGTGTTACTAGAATCTAATGTACCATCACCATAACAGGACAAATCATCTACTTGACTACTAGCCCCTGACGCATTCCAGCAGCTGTGATACATCTTAACCCCTGAAGAGAATGCCCCAAACAGACTTTTAGCTGCTGAATCATGGGCATCTTGGCCTAAATTAATAAACTTAGGAAGCGCAACTACAGAGAGGAGTCCAAGAATAATGATCACAACGACTAACTCAATTAAAGTAAAACCTTTCGAAACGACATATTTCATTAACTTGAACTCTTAAAATATATTCAATGGCATTTGGGATAAATTATACCATTAAAAAAACTCTATTCTCATCATCTAAATCACAAATATGTTCATGCGAGTTTAATAATACCAAGACATAAAGCAAGTGATTCTATCTGTCACAGATAAAATGATTCAACGGTATGTTGTGAGTCTCCGAGTGTACTCGGTCAGACTTAAGCTATACGATGTATAAATGCTGCGAGGGCTTAAAATTCAATTGTTCTATTGAGTACACAGCTCAGCAAACGCTAGATACAAAAAAGCCCCGACATAAGTCGAGGCTTGAATGATGGTACCCGAGGCCGGACTTGAACCGGCACGCCTATTAAGCGAGGGATTTTAAATCCCTTGTGTCTACCAATTCCACCACTCGGGCAAACTCGTTGACTTTGATGATACGTACTCTTGGTAGTAAGCACTGTATCTTATCGCTAAGATACTCATCAAACTCTAAATTGTGGAGGCGCGACCCGGAGTCGAACCGAGATCGACGGATTTGCAATCCGCAGCATAACCATTCTGCCATCGCGCCACATAAAGTAAAATTGGAGCGACATATCGGGTTCGAAACAAATACCGATATCCTATAACTAGGTATCGCGCAGCTGATTTAAATAAAGAGTCAACTGAGCTAATGTCACTTATCATATAAATTGGAGCGACATATCGGGTTCGAACCGATGACCTATACCTTGGCAAGGTATCGCTCTACCAACTGAGCTAATGTCGCTTACATTTTGACGTTTTAACATTTACTGTAATCATCACTAAAGGTATCGCACTTAACCTTTATCAACTGAGCTAATGTCGCATAAATCAATTTATCAATCTTACTTGCAGCAAGTTCTTTCTTAAGAAGCTTTCCCCTGACTGCGGAATGGCATTCTACCGATTTAGCGCCAAGAGTCAATCGCATATTTAACGATAAATGACTGCTTGCACACTAATTAGTCTTATTGCATTTTAATCATTCGATTCGGCGGTTAAATCACCCCAAGCAGCTAAGATATAACTCATCATTGACCAAAAGGTCAGAACTGTAGCCACATAGAATAGCGCGAAAGCAGCGTAAGTGACTAAATCGTTAGGCTGCCAAATAAGACCGGTTATCGCCACCATCTGTGCAGCGGTTTTATATTTACCTACCCAAGACACGGCTACAGCGCCACGTTTTCCGATCTCAGCCATCCACTCTCTCAATGCAGAGATCACAATCTCACGACCAATCATAAATAAAGCAGGCAAGGTCAACCAAATATTGTTGTGTTCTGCAACCAAAAGCACAAGGGCTGTGATAACCATGATTTTATCGGCTACCGGATCGAGAAAAGCCCCAAATCGAGTAGACTGTTTTAATTTTCGCGCGGCATAACCATCTAGAGCATCAGTGACAGCAGCTAGCCAGAAAACAAATGCAGCAGCGAAAGGCGACCAGGTATATGGAACATAAAAAAGTACAATAAACACAGGTAACAAAAATATTCGAAACAAAGTTAAAGCTATAGGAATATTAAACGGCATGAGAAAACCAATAGTTTAAAAGCAGCGCCAATCTTGCCTGAATTTTTCTAGCCTCGCAACGAATCATGTATTGTTTGTGCCATTTCTAGACTAATCCCGGGCACTTTAGCCAATTCGGTCACACTTGCGCCCTTAACTTCTTGGATCCCACCTAAATATTGCAGCAAGGCTTTACGCCGTTTCGGACCCACTCCTGCAATAGATTCTAAAGTAGAAGTATTACGCGTTTTCTGACGCTTATTTCTATGTCCTGTAATAGCAAAACGATGCGACTCATCACGGATATGTTGAATTAAATGTAATGCGCCTGAATCGGCGGCAAGTGAGAATGAAACTTCGTTTTCACCATAAATCAAGGTTTCCAAGCCGGGCTTTCTGCCCTCACCTTTCGCGATGCCGATAAGCATAGGCGCTATGTCAATATTGGCAAATTTCTCATCTACAATCTTTTGCGCGATCCTCAATTGGCCAATACCACCATCAATAAACAAGATGTCAGGGATCTTTCCTGTCTTATCTATTTTATCAAATCGTCTCGTTATCGCTTGCTTCATAGCAGCATAATCATCACCTGGGGTGATCCCGTTAATATTGTAACGGCGATAATCTGCTTTATTAGGCCCTTCTCGATTAAAAACAACACAAGAAGCAACCGTGCTCTCGCCCATGGTATGACTAATGTCAAAGCACTCCATACGCTGGATCTTTGTGCCCATCTCTAATGCTTCTTCTAGCAATAGAAATCTTTGTTCCACAGTGTTCTTATGCGATAGATGAGTATTGACGGCATTTTTTGCGTTCGTTACAGCTAAGCGCAAAAAGTTGGCTCGCTCACTGCGAACCTTGGTTTTAATTTCAACTTTCTTATTTAAGGCTGTCTGGATCGCTTGTTCTAATTGAGTATGGTCATCAAAGCTATGACTTAATAAAATCTCTTTAGGTAGCGTTCTGTGACTATCAGCATTTAGATAAAATTGGATCATGAAAGCGCTCAACACTTCATCAAGATCTGTTTGCGCGGGAATAGAGGGATAATAGCTACGGCTACCAAAAACCTTGCCGTCGCGAATAAACAAAAGGTGAAAACAAGCGACTCCGGACGCATAGTGCGCACCAATCACATCCATATCACCAGACGTGTTTGAAATCTCCTGTTGCTCCGCCACTCTTCTCAATGCCGAAATTTGATCTCGATAGCTTGCGGCTAGCTCATATTCAAGTGATTGAGCACTCGCCTCCATTTTATCAACCAGCTCTGTCATGACTTGCTGATTTTTACCTTTAAGAAATAAACTCGCTAACTTCACTTGAGCACCATAGTCAGCTTCACTCACCTTGTCGACGCAAGGGGCACTGCAACGACCTATCTGATACTGCAGGCATGGCCTTGAACGAGATTTATAGTAAAGATCATCACATTGACGGATTGGAAATATTTTTTGTAAAAGATGTAAGCTCTCTCGAACAGCGCCACCATTTGGATAAGGGCCAAAGTATGTGCCTTTATCGCGTTTAGGACCTCGGTGATAAGCAAGCCTTGGGTGCTTGTGGTGACTGAGTAAAATATAAGGATAAGATTTATCATCCCTAAGCAACACATTATATCTGGGCATATATTGCTTGATATAATCATTTTCTAAGATAAGGGCATCAGTCTCACTATGAGTGAGCGTCACATCAATATTTGCGATATGAGAAACGAGAGCCTGGGTTTTAATGTGTGGAAGGTTCTTCCTAAAATAAGAACTAAGACGCTTCTTAAGATCTTTGGCTTTACCTACATAAATGACGACATCCTCTGCATCGTACATCCGATAAACACCCGACGAAGAGGAAACGCTCTTTAGAAAAAGAGCTGAATCAAACTGACTTGACATAAATTGAATAGCTAAACATAAATAGAGAATATAAACCTTTACGGTACATGTTTACAGGCTTAAAACTGACCAGTATCAAGCATCTTGTAGCGAATCGCTAAACGTGTCAGTTCAACATCACCACTGATCCCAAGCTTTGCAAATAAACGATAACGATAACTATTAACGGTTTTAGGGCTAAGGTTTAGTTGCTCAGAGATTTCACTGACCTTTTCCCCATTGGTGATCATCATCATGATCTGTAGCTCACGCTCAGATAAAGACTGAAAAGGATTATCGTCATTGGAATTAAATTGGCTCAATGCCATCTGCTGCGCAATTTCAGGCGAAAGATACCGCTGCCCATGCGCGACTTGACGAATGGCTTGTAACACCTCTGGAGGAGTTGCACCTTTCGTTAGATATCCAGAAGCCCCAGCTTGCATAACCTTGGTAGGAAAAGGATCTTCTGTTTGAATGGTTAACACTATAATTTTAGCATGAGACTGGTGGCGCAATATTTTTCGAGTAGCTTCTAATCCGCCAATCCCCGGCATATTCATGTCCATCAAAATCACATCGGCTTCGTTACTACGGCTCCATAGAACCGCAGTTTCACCATCTCCCGCTTCGCCCACTACCTTAATGCCACGTTCATCTTCAAGAATACGCCGTATTCCTGTGCGCACTAACTCATGATCATCAACTAAATATACTGAAATCAATTCAAATTACCTTAGGGCTAACGTGAAGAATCTCACCTGATTCAAATTCTTATTTAATGCTAATTTAGCCCATAAGCCATCAATAAGAAAGCTCGTTTTTTAATATGCGAGATGATTAACCGCAGGTAAGCCCTTACATTGAGCGAATAACGACCAACTCATTGTATTTATTTGTTTTATTCATGCGAATACAGATTAAACCAGGGATGAGAAAGCTGGTGATGAATGATAAGCCGGCTTCAATAGACCCACTATAGAGCCTAATAAGCTAGATCAAGAATACATTAAGAGCTATGAGTAAAATGTTTTTACTGGCTCTTTGTTAAAATCTAAAATGCACAAACAGGAAACGAAAGTAATATTCAGTGGTCATTACAACCGCTATAAAACTAACTGGTTACGTCCATTTTTTTTAGCCAAATAGAGCTTTTTATCAGCCAAACTCAACATAGACTTAATATCATTTTTTATTCCATGAAATAAACCAATAGACACGGTAACATTTATGATAACACCATCATTTTCATAAGATTTCGATTCTATTTGTCTTATCATCTTTTCAAAAATATCAATAGCTTTTTCTAGCGACAAATCATCAAGAACGACACAAAATTCTTCTCCTCCATTTCTGACAATAAGATCTTTTTTTCTAAAGTTAGATTTTAAAATCTCGCTTATCCACTTTAAGACATCATCCCCAACATCATGACCAAAGGTATCATTAACAGCTTTAAAATGGTCTATGTCTATCATAGCGACTGATAATGGACTATTTGCTATAAGTGCTGATTGTATCAGCACTTTAGATTCCACCTCTAAAGCACGGCGATTTTTAAGTTGAGTGAGTGGGTCTATGGTTGCTTCAATATTTTTTTCTTGAATGGTATCCAACATTTCAAGCACTTGCATAATGCGAAGGTTTAATTGCTCTTTTACAAAAGGCTTAGTGATGAAATCATTAGCACCTTTTTTTAAAAACTCTATAGAAAGCTGACTGTTATAGCCATGCGGGGTCATTCCAAGTACGCCGAGCATTGTCGAAGGAAAATGTTCGCGTATATCTTCAACAAGCTCAACACCTTGAATGTCACCGCTTATATCTAAATCAATTAATACGACTTGAATATCACTGTGAGTTTTTAATAGCTCTAAGGTAGTTTTAGCGTCACTACTTTGTAATGACGCCAAACCAAATTGCTGTAAACTCCCTGCTAATTTATTACGAAAACTCTCAGAGCCATCAACGATTAACGCTTTGATAAAATCATTTTTATATACTCGTTCGATTAGTCTTGTACTGTAAAGAAGATCAGTGTTTGGTTTTTTTATTAAGTATTCAAAAACACATTTATCTAATAATACCTCTCTAATCTCAGTAGAGTATTCTTGCGTATATACAATAGTTGGGATCTTATGTTCAAGAAGTAAATCTACACTCTGCCCCTCCATTGCCCCATCAAGAAAATAATCAAGTAATGCTATAAATACATTCTCATTATTTTTAGTTAAATAGTCTTGTAATTGTGCAAAGGTTTCTACCGTATCTATAGAATAACTAAAGTTTTTTCTTAGTTCTTCTATCTTACTTTTTAATAATTGAGGGTTATCTTCTATAAGAAGTATTTTTTTCATTTGAACCTTTACTTAGTAATTAAGTGCATTTCAATCAAATATTTTTGTCTGTGGATACAGGTATCATATTTTGTCACCTTGAAATTTATGTCGCATTAATGCATAAAGGTCAAATTACAAATATGTAACGTTAATACTGTAGCTGCGTTGAACATCGAGCTCCAGATCTTGTGCAGACAGATTTAGTCGGGCTAGTGAATGGGTATTAGGCGAAACAGCTATTCGTTCAATGTATCGAAAGTTACTTAGTATTTAAAATAAAAAACTGTCGGACACCAAAATAGTGCTCCCGTGCCCCTAGCCTAGTTTATTTCTTTTAGTTTGATAGAACAATCCCCAAGTGACTCTCCCTTAGCGATAAAGCTAAAACTTCAAAAGCTTAAGAGGTATAAGTATGTTACAAGCCCCGCCAGTGTTGGCTTGTTTCTAGTTATTGTCAGTGGGCGACAGCCAGCACCAAGAGTACTAGAAGTCGGTGCATAAAGAGCTCATCATATGTCATCTATGCGTCTATTTTTCTTCGTTCGACAGTATACAGTGTAAAGCAGTAACTTGAGATTCACATAAGAGCGGAACAAAAATGGAACTAAGTGCTTGAAGCACGATCCGAGTGTTCGACGAAGAAAAATGAACCTGCGGTCTACAAGCATGGTTAATTTAGAAGCTCTTTTCACTGATGTCGATGATTTTTTTGTCAGAAGTTTGTGCCAGAGTGTGAAGTGACCTTACTCAAATAAATCCAAAAATAACGCAACAAGCCGTCCTCGCTGGCACCTAAGAAGAGGTAAACACTTAAAATATGAAGTACAGTATATTCCTGACATTACGAAAAATGACGTTTATTATCCCTATAGTCTGAAGATGTTCTTGGAGAGTTTGAAGCAGAAAAACCAGTAGAAATTTGAAATATTAGTAAATATATTTAATTAATTATGTGTGGGGGGGGTAAAAATAATGAACGATGATAAAATTAAAGAAATCCAAGAAAATGGGTTCGCCATAAACAAAAAATCAGACACAATGCTTTATAGTTATGATTATGCCTATACAATGGGGATGAATACCAATTCAAAAAATGGGATTGTATTACCTGAGTTGTTTTTAACGGGTGTTCCGTCTATGGATGGCGCCAGAATTCTTAATACTATATCAATGGCTATTTTTAAGATGGGCTTGCCTGAAGGTGACTTTATTTATAAAGATATTGAAGGGCTCGACAGAATAAATATTTTACTCGTAGAGATAAAAGACATTTATAAAATCCGGAGCCAGATAAAAGATGTTGAAAATGTAAATAATGAAATAAATGGCAAGGGATTACAAAAAATTTATCAAGTTGTCATTTCAGATAGTAAGAAAAGGTTTAATCTTAAAAATCCTGATGAAGAATTAGATATCTATTTTGATATAGATACTGTTGATTTATCTACAATCGCACCAATCTCTATACCTAGAGTAAATAAAAAAGAACATCTTTTATTAGTTAAGGCACAAAGGTTTTTAAGTCAAACTATCGTAAAATAAAGAAGTTTCCTAATGGAAGCGAGTAGGTCCCCCTTCCCCCCCCAGCAAGGCTAAACAAAAAAAGCAGAGGCCACACCGAAAACCGGATAACGCTACCCAAAAATAAACGACCACAGAAAAAGCCAAGTCAATGACTTGGGCGCAAAGACTCAAACGGGTTTTTAGGATAGATATCGAAACCTGCTATCAATTCGGTGGTGTGGTTAAGATCATTGCAAGCATTGCTAGTTTTGAAACCCGGTACTCTCAAATGAGAGTGCCCAGCCTCATATCAATATGGCGGAAAGATAGCTGACCTGAACAAGAAAAGCCCAAGGGTTCAATCACCATTTTGTAAATAGCAAAAAGCCCGCTTTAATAAGCGGGCTTTTCTAGATGTGGCGGAGAGATAGGGATTTGAACCCTAGACGGGCTATAAACCCGTGCCGGTTTTCAAGACCGGTGCATTCGACCACTCTGCCATCTCTCCGAACGGGGCGAATATTATAAGTATCTCGGTTTGATGTAAACTCTTTTTTTAAATAAACCGCCTGACTGACTAGCTTATAATCAATGTGCATGAAAAAAACTCATAATGTGATCTGAGGAAACGCCACTATTTCCCTGTTACCATGCATGACATGGATTTTCGAATCCACTTGAAACATAAAGTAATACCTCAATCAAATTGAATATGGGCTCAAAGGAGGATGTGGTAACATGTGATGACAATCTATGTAGATTCTCACTTTAAAGTAGCCAACATTTTTATGAATCCTAATGTTATTCCCGTGTCAGCATTAACTCCTCAGCATACTATCCCTGAAATATCGACACTAAAACCTGAATTGAGACATTTGCTTTTAGGTCAAGAACGGATCCTTGATGCTTTCACTCTTTTGACTAAAACGACTAATCAACATATGTACCTTGCTGATTATGTGGGTATTGATAGAGAACCTTTTATTGCAGCACTAGTTAGTCAGCAACAGAAAAAAACGAAACAGTTTTTATTCATAACAAAAGACAGTAACAGCAGACAATTTCAGTGGTCGAATGCTTCGGTTCAAGAAAGTAACAATCACACCGATATTATCTGTGAAAAAGATCATTGCTATCAATATTTATCTGGCGACATTAAACGCTCAGATTTAGTGGGTAAAGTGTCGACAGATGATAATTCCCAGGTAAATTCTGAAAACCTAAGCAAGATCCGCTATCACGCGGGTGCTTTAGCTCAATGCCATACTATATTCATTTGCGCTGACTCTCTCTGGAAACGAGAAGGCTTATGGGATCTGATTCTTTCTATTTTATCTAAACAAGAATACCAAGTTCACTCTCAACTGCCACCAATACCATTAAACTGCAAAATTGTGTTAGTCGGCAATAGCAATCAATATAGTATCTGCTGGATAGAAGAACCTCAATTTTCAACCCATTTTCCACTACTGGGTGAAATGAGCAATGAACTGGATATCAAGCATCATTCAGAGCAGGACTATGGTAATTGGGTAATGACTGTTGCAGAGCAATATCAAGTATCGTTAGATAACTCTGTTTTAGCACCGCTTTTTCAATACAGCGCCCGATTGGCAGATCATCAACAGCGTCTCAGTTTGCAATCATCTCAAATAGGTCAACTATTAGCTCAAGCTCAAGCATATAGCGATAATGATACAATAACAGCCGATGACTTAGCTTATGCGCTAACTCGTCATCAGCTACGTCATAGTGCCTCTGAGAGCCTATCTGCACAGAACTTCGATGACAAATTTATTAACCTGCCAACGGCTGACACCATGGTAGGTCAAATCAATGGACTGACAGTGCTCGATACCGTTGAATATAGCTATGGAGAACCTGCACGTATCACTGCATCCGTTCACTATGGTGATGGTGAAGTTGCCGATATAGAAAGAAAGTCAGAACTTGGCGGTAATATCCATGCTAAAGGCATGATGATCTTATCTTCTTGCCTTTATCGAATTTTTGGCAAAGATGCCCCACTCCATTTAAATGCCAACATCGTTTTTGAACAATCCTATCAAGAAATTGATGGTGACAGTGCTTCGTTAGCTGAATATTGTTGTTTAATTTCAGCCATAACAGAAAAAGCGATTAATCAAGGTATTGCAGCTACTGGTGCAATCGATCAATTTGGTCATGTACAAGCTATAGGCGGCGTGAACGAAAAAATTGAAGGCTTCTTTAATTTATGCGAACGCCGAGGATTAACAGGAACACAAGGTGTGATCATCCCAAGGTCAAATACTCAACAACTCAACTTACCAACTCAGCTCGTTGAAGCGATAAAAGCCAAGCGTTTTTATTTGTATCAAATAGAGCATATAGATGAAGCTGTTGAATTATTGATGGCAACAACCGCGGGCGTAGCAGATGAAAATAACGACTTTCCAAAAGATTCAATATATGGTTTAGTCCAGAACCGCTTAGCAAATCTGGCTGGTTATACGGATGCAGAACCCACTTTTTTTGAGACCTTGCTCCAAAAGTTGAAGTTTTCTAGCTGATCGGAGTTGTTTAGCGTACACGTGTTCGCTAATCTTGACTCCTCAAATTGTAGGAGTGAAGTAAATCAATGAGTAAAGCAAATAGTTTCAGTAAAGAAGAGCTCATCGCCTGTGGTCATGCTGAGTTATTCGGAAAAAATTCACCGCGTCTACCAATAGACAAGATGTTAATGATCGATCGGATCGTTAAGATCAATGCAAATGGTGGTGAATTTGAGAAAGGTGAGATTGTTGCAGAGCTAGATATTGATCCCAAACTATGGTTCTTCGATTGTCATTTCGAAAATGATCCCGTTATGCCAGGTTGTCTTGGACTTGATGCCATGTGGCAACTGGTTGGTTTTTTCCTTGGTTGGGAAGGGGCTGAAGGCAAAGGTCGTGCGTTAGGCGTTGGTGAGGTGAAGTTTACCGGCCAAGTCCTACCAGATGCCAAAAAAGTGACTTATAAACTCACCATAAAACGTAAAGTGTATCGAAAGCTGACTATGGGTATAGCGGATGCAACCATGGAAGTAGATGGGCGTGAAATTTATAGTGCTAAAGATCTTAAAGTTGGGATTTTCACAGATACAAGTACATTTTAATCCTGCTCTAAATTATAGATAACATCCAATTTCAAGCATAAAAATGCCCTCTTTTATGAGCTTAGCTCAAAGAGGGCAAAATGCTGTGCTACTTATTAAATAAGCCAGTTAACCGGCCATCTACGCCTTCACGCCACCCCCCTAACCACTGTGACTTAGAATCGAGTGTTGAGTACGGACAAATTTCTTTTGAGCGGCCACCTACTCCGGCTTGAAATCCTTTTGAAAAAGCTCTGTCTAAACGATCTCTTTTTTGTCTTTTCATGCAAGCATCCTCTGTTTTACACACAAAGAAGCAATAGCTTCAACTGATAGAAATAGAACTTTTTTAACTCAAAATCAATCAAAATTTAACCAATTTACATGCTTATTTTTTAAGCTATTGACTTTTTAGACAAAAAAAATCGAGGCATTTGCCTCGATCTCTAAAAAAGTATTCTACTACTTATAACGACGACGTAACCAAAGCAGTGGAAGCGTAAACAACCAGATAAAGCTAGCGGCGCCTTTACGCTCATAGTCTTCAGCGTCATCATTACTATCGACACAGTTGTTAGCGTTGAGCCATTCCTCTGTCGCTTCTGTACCGTTGGTCTTTAATATGACTGAACGCGGTAAGTATGAAGTAAGAGGATCACCATATCCATTCACTTCGAAGACAGGTAAACCGTTATCACCAATGACCAGATTACCATCCGAGTCAAACTTATATTGGGGCTTACGGACGAAAACAGTCCCTGCGATAACACCTTCTTCATTGATACTGTTAGCTTCAACAACTAAGAGGTCTTCATTATAGGTCAGCGTTACATCTGTTCCATCCTTAACAGAGACTTGTCGACGCTGCCACTTGTCATCGACTTTTTCGAAACCTTTCGACTCACACGTTAACAGCTGGTTTAAATTTCTAAACTCATCTGCACCTTTGTTGTAGAGGAAACCGGCTTTTGGACGAGGTTTCTCTTTATCATGGGTCGTTTCAATAAAACCAACAACCTGTCCCTTGTTGTTAATATCTTTTGGCTTACTGCTTAGATCCGACGTTGAATTGTAAAAATCATTTGGAGTAACAATTTCAGACTCAGGGTTATTAGTATCGAAATAGAAAAACTTATCTCTTATATAACCATCAAGATATTGCTGGTAGCTACCCACTAAGATGCCACTGTCATTGATATCATAAGCAATCGATTGATATCGATCATCGATCATATCAATCCAGTTATATTCATACTCACCAGCAGTATTTGTAGTCCAATAAGCCGCATCGAACGCTAACTTATCTTTATTACCTCTACGGTAAACATGAGACCGACCAGCAACATCCCCTTGACTATTAACACCTAATCCTTGAGCGGTATATATATACGTAGAATCAGAAGCAGGTGTAAGCCCGAGAGGTAACTCATGTTCAGAACTTACAGCTCCATCGGATTCAACTTGCCACACATAACCTCGAACTTGATAGTTGATATATGTGTTGCCGTAATCATCATATGGGAATTGTAAACCTTGAATACAGATATCTACAATTGGATAAGTATCACCGGCAATACAGGAATCAAGGCGTTCTTTAGAGTTTTTTGATATATCAGTTCCAACATAGCCAACAACAAGACCCGTTGGGTTAATTTTCGCTGCTACTGAATAACCGCCAATATTAACGGTGGCATCATCGTTGGAATAAGTGGTTAACGTTGGAGTTAAAGAAGTCTCGACGCCATCATTACTCTTTACAAAACCGCGCTCTTCAAAATCACGGTAATACCAAAACTCTTGTCCCTCGGTGGACCCTGTATATGTCTCAGTTTCCTCTTCAGCCGTCATCGAGCCAACTTTTAAGCCTGAGTCATTGACTCCATAATAATAAACATCTACAGAGTTTATCGTGTCAGGATCATCGGCATCTGTAAGACTAGGATCGGTAGTGCCATTAACACTGTCAAAAACAGGAAGCCAAGGTTCTGACGAGTCATTTTCAACTGCGGTAAAGGTGAAGTTATTGGCTTTAATAGGATAGTTAATTGAACGAATGATCTTTTCTTCAGGTGCTATACCATCTTCGATATCGATAACACCGTCATCATCATCAGAAACGCTCAGGTATTTTTTTCCTTTAGAAACACCTAACGACACCCCACTAGCGTTAACAGCCATACCATAGCCACTACGAGTCCCTTTTAGCGTACCAATCAAATCCGCAGATTCAGAATCCTGAACATAGATGTCATCTAAATTCTTTATCTCATATACAGGTGCTGCTTGAACACCTTGCAGAGCACCAATTACGCCTAGTGCAACTAATGATAGGGCTTTATCCAATTTCAACTTCATTAACGCTATTCCCATACTATTTCTAGTTTTATTTTAATTTTGTATTACTTAAGCGACTCTAGCTCTTCCCATCGCTCAAAGCACACTTCCAACTTCTGCTCTTTTTCCGTTAACTGGCCGAGTTGGAGATTAATTTTATCTTGATCTTGAGCGTAAAAATCTGGTGCACTGACCTTCTCTTGTAATACTTCAACCTCTTGCTCTAGCGACTCCATTTGAGCAGGTAGTCCTTCGAGTTCACGTTGTAGCTTATAAGATAACTTCTTTTCTACCTTAGGTTTTATTTCAGACTTTTCGTCTTTAACCTCAACCTTCACAGGTTGGACACCCTTTGCCTCTTGAGGTTCCTCAGAATAAAATTTAGCACCTTGAGAAACTGCATCTTGGTAACCACCAACATACTCACTCCAGCCACCATTACCAGTAAACCACCAACTACTGGTCACTGTATTGTCGATAAATGCTCTGTCGTGACTGACGATCAAAAGCGTACCTGGATATTCAGTGAGTAGAGACTCTAACAATTCTAAGGTCTCAATATCAAGATCGTTGGTTGGCTCATCGAGAATAATCAAGTTAGCAGGCTTAAGTAATAGCCTTGCAAGTAGTAACCTATTCTTTTCACCACCAGATAATGCCTTTACAGGCGTTCTTGCTCGCATAGGTGAAAATAGGAAATCTTGAAGATAACTCAGGATATGGCGGTCTTGTCCATTGATAGTAATAGTCTTCTTTCCATCACCAACATTTTCTTCAACTGTTTTTTCAGGATCGAGTGCTTCACGGTACTGATCAAAATATGCCACTTCTAATTTAGTGCCAACTTTCACAATACCAGATTGAGCCTCTAGTTGACCAATTAAGAGCTTAACCAAAGTTGATTTACCACAGCCATTAGGACCAATGAGGGCGATTCTATCGCCACGCATAACGGCAGTAGTGAAGTCTTTCACTAGATTCTTATCGGGAAGATTATAGTTAAGGTTCTCAATATCAAACACGAGCTTACCTGAACGATCAGTATCAGCAACGGCCATTTTGGCGCCACCTTGGCGATTAAGACGTGCCATACGTTCAACCCTAAGCGCTTTAAGAGCACGTACACGGCCTTCATTGCGGGTACGCCTCGCTTTTACACCTTGTCTGATCCAGGTTTCTTCTTCGGCTAATCGTTTATCAAACTGTGCATTTTGCTCCGCTTCAACTCGTAACCATTCCGCTTTACCATCGAGGTAAACCTGATAACTTCCAGGCCACGAGGTTATGACTCCGCGGTCTAAATCAACGATTCGAGTTGCCATACGTTGAATAAATCCCCGATCATGGCTAACAAAAACAATCGCGCCTCGATAGCTCATCAAAAACTGCTCTAACCACTCGATGGTATCGATATCCAGATGGTTTGTAGGCTCATCAAGCAAGAGTAGATCAGGGTCACTCACTAAAGCACGCGCAAGTGCAACCTTACGCTGCCAGCCACCAGATAATTCAGAAAGCGCACTATCAGGGTCTAAACCTAACAATTCACAGTTTTGATTAATGCGATTATCAAGCTGCCAGCCATTAAGATGGTCGATATCCTCTTGCAAACGCTCCATCTGCTTGAGCATGCGTTCCATCTGCTCAGGTGAGGCGGTGCCCACATCATGGGCTAATTGATGATATCGCTCTAACTTCTGACCGACCTCTTGCAGACCCGCTGAAATATAGGCATATACCGAGCCAGTGTCAGCTTTAGGCGGATCTTGCTGTAAACGACTGACTTTGACATCTGTTGCGATATTAAATTCGCCATCATCGAGCAGTACATCACCACTCAAGACTTTCATAAGACTTGACTTTCCAGCACCATTGCGTCCAACAATACATACCCGCTCGCCCGGCTCAATGGTAAAATCTGCTTTTTGTAACAATGGCGTATAGCCATAGGCTAAAGAACCATTATTAATACGAACTAAACTCAAGTGAAACTCCTAAAAAAATTATCTAATGCATTGCTATCAAACGGCCAATCAAGTTCTTTATTTGTATTACACAGCTTTAAAACTGGGATACGCGTACCATATTGCTCAGCCAGTTCACTGTCATCACAAATGTCGCTTTTAATATACTCAATGCCTGTTTTATCAATTAATGCCATCGCAAGTTCACACAGATGACAAACATCTGTGTGGTACAAAATAAAGCTGGCGGGTTTACTCGGCATGCGTAAGAAGCCAAGTATTATGTATTTGTGGATTACGCTTAAAATCTAATGGTAACGTCTGGTCATCAATATTTTTAACCGTAAAACCCAATGCTTCTAACGCTTCAGTTTCCATCTTAAATTTACGCTTATTGTTCGAGAAGATAATCTCAGCATTCGGGTTTAATAATTTAATTAAACTCGACAACAAAGCGACATGATCGCGCAAGACATCGAAAGAGTCTTCCATACGCTTTGAATTAGAAAATGTTGGAGGATCAATGAAAATCAGATCAAACTTATCGTGAGTTGTCTTAATCCACTGCATGCAGTTCGCTTGAACAAACTGATACTTATCATCATTCAAACCGTTCAAGGCAAAATTTTCTTTAGCCCAATTAGTATAAGTATTAGACATGTCGACAGTTTTAACTGATTTTGCACCACCTAATGCCGCATGTACAGATGCTGAGCCCGTGTAGGCGAATAAATTTAAAACATCTTTACCTTTAGATTTTTCCCCGACTAACTTACGGGTCAAACGGTGGTCAAGAAAAAGCCCAGTATCTAAATACTCTTTAAGGTTAAGCTTAAACTTAGCACCATATTCAGTCGTAATTAACTCAAGCTTGTTTGTTTGAATCTTTTCGTACTGATTTGTTCCTTTTTGTTTTTCACGCGTTTTTAAAATAATATTATCAGGATCAATATCGATCGCGCCAGGCAAGGTGATCAGTACGTCCGTAAGACGACGTTTTGTTACCGACTCAGGTATATCCATTGGTGCGGTATATTCTTGTATCACAACATAATCAAGGTATTTATCAATAGCGACCTTATAGTCAGGCAGATCTGCATCGTAGATACGATAGCTATCAACTCCCTCTTTCTTCGCCCATTTTTTAAGTTGCTTAAGGTTCTTTTTAATTCGATTTACAAAAGGAACGGCAATATCACTCACATCGCCATCACGCTTGATGTTAGCGGGATCTACACGGCGAGTATTTACCGCATGAACAGTATAAAGATTAAAAGCACATTCTAATGCGCCGTTGTTCATCTTCATCTGTTTATCAGCTTTTAACTTTAAGGCAGATAACAGCTCTACGTCACTATTGAGAACCGCAAGCTGCCAGCCACCAAACTCGGCTTTAAACTTATCACCCAACTGATAGTACAACTGCAACAATGCTGTTACTGTTCCTAGTCGTTCTCCATATGGTGGGTTTGTGATTAAATAACCAGTCTGTTCGGGAACTTTTACATCTAACGCATCTGCCACACTGAAATCAATGAGATCGAGAACCCCTGCATTTTCAGCATTTGTTTTCGCAAGATCCACAATTCGCGAATCGATATCAGAACCATAAAACTTAGTTACACAACGTGTTTTACCTATCGTTGCGCGTGCTTTGGCTTCATTAAGTAATTCTTGCCAAACTTTATCGCTATGTCTGTGCCAATGCTCAAAACCAAATCGTTCTCGAGTCAAACCAGGCGCAATATCACAGGCAATCATAGCCGCTTCAATAAGAATCGTACCGCTACCACAAAATGGGTCCAGAAGTGTCACCGGTTTTTTTGACCAGCCACTGCGCACTAGCATATTAGCCGCTAGGTTTTCTTTTAGTGGTGCTTCACCGGTTGTGGCACGATAACCACGTTTATGTAATGCAGGACCAGAAAAATTCAAACCAATAGTGATCTGTCCACGACGGTAGTGGGCATCGATCCTAAAATCAGCATCGACTCGCGCCACGTCGGGTCTTGGGCAATCATCATCACGGAAACGGTCAACGATGGCATCTTTAATTTTAAGCGCACCAAACATGGTGTTATTGATAAAGCCACCCATGCCATGGAAATCGATACTAAATGTATTGCGATGATTGAACTCCATCTGCCAATCAATACCATAAGCAGCATTGTAAAGCTGTTCGGGAGATTCACACGGACCTTTATGGATAACCACAATAATACGACTAGCAAGTCGAGACCAAAGAGTGATCCGGTACCCTAGCTCTAATGATGCAGAGAAATAGACTCCAGCAACACTCTCTTTAATTTCAGAAGCACCAAGCTCAGCTAACTCGAGTGATAATGCGTATTCATAGCCCTTAGGAGCCGCAGCAAAAAAATTTAACATCAATAGATAGACACACAGTAAAAATTAATCAGCCATTATACCTTGAAGACAAACTAAAAGATAAAAAGTTATTAGGTCTAATGATGTTTAATCGACATATTTAAACTCGCTTTGTATAAAGATACCTCTCATTGTTTCATTAACGTACGGTTGAACGGTTTTTCACGAAACACGCTTGCATTGATTCAATCATATCGCTATAGTTCGCCCCGCTTTGAACGAGTAGAGAGATTAACTAAATATCTTAGCTCATAATAAGCATGATTATACGGACGCGGGATGGAGCAGTATGGTAGCTCGTCGGGCTCATAACCCGAAGGTCGTTGGTTCAAATCCAGCTCCCGCAACCAATTCTTTATTAGTAGAATTAAAACAACTAATGCGTTCAATACGGACGCGGGATGGAGCAGTATAAAAGCTACTCGGACTCAACTCTTTATAAACAGGTGGCGAAGGTCGTTGCCCCGCTTTTGTAAAAAGTAATCCAGCTCCCGCAACCAATTCTTTGATTGAAGAATTAAAACTCAATTCACTCATCTAGTGTATAGGTCAATTCGGACGCGGGATGGAGCAGTATGGTAGCTCGTCGGGCTCATAACCCGAAGGTCGTTGGTTCAAATCCAGCTCCCGCAACCAATTCTTTGATTGAAGAATTAAAACTCAATTCACTCATCTAGTGTATAGGTCATCCGGACGCGGGATGGAGCAGTATGGTAGCTCGTCGGGCTCATAACCCGAAGGTCGTTGGTTCAAATCCAGCTCCCGCAACCAATTCTTTATTAGTAGAATTAAAACAGCTAATGCGTTCAATACGGACGCGGGATGGAGCAGTATGGTAGCTCGTCGGGCTCATAACCCGAAGGTCGTTGGTTCAAATCCAGCTCCCGCAACCAATTCTTTATTAGTAGAATTAAAATAACTAGTGTGTTCGATACGGACGCGGGATGGAGCAGTATAAAAGCTACTCGGACTCAACTCTTTATAAACAGGTGGCGAAGGTCGTTGCCCCGCTTTTGTAAAAAGTAATCCAGCTCCCGCAACCAATTCTTTATTAGTAGAATTAAAATAATTAGTGTGTTCGATACGGACGCGGGATGGAGCAGTATGGTAGCTCGTCGGGCTCATAACCCGAAGGTCGTTGGTTCAAATCCAGCTCCCGCAACCAATTCTTTATTAGTAGAATAAAAACTCAATTCATTCATCTAGTGCATAGGTCATCCGGACACGGGATGGAGCAGTATAAAAGCTACTCGGACTCAACTCTTTATAAACAGGTGGCGAAGGTCGTTGCCCCGCTTTTGTAAAAAGTAATCCAGCTCCCGCAACCAATTTCCTGATTAATCAATCAGTTTTAAAACCTACTTATAACTCCCCCTCTTTTAATACCCCTTACTCAAAATATTCTCCCCATTTCTATATCCCTAGATATAAATAGCCCTAAGTTAAAATCTACACCTTTTAACCCACCTAAGATAACAACTTAAAAGTATGCAAAACCACTCAAAACTATAATTCAATGCTCAGAATAATGAAGTACTATTTTGAGAAGCTGGTTGAGAGGCCGAGTGAGAAGCGGATATTATGAAGGGTTCTATCGATCGTGATGAAGGACTATTTATGCAGCTGCAATATGTCGCTTTACGTTTAACGGATACAATCTATCATGCATCACTTTAATACATTCAAATTGCTGTAATGATTTAGATTCAGTAAGTTTAAGTTCTGGTTCAAGTACCATAACTAAAGAAGCTTGAATGCTGGTTTCAACCACCAATACTCGGGCATTCACTCCTTGGCACCGCAGTTGAAAGACTTTACCTAAATCACTATAAACACACATACTACTGGTTTCAAAGAACCATGATTTGGGCATTTGAGGTTTCAATAAAAAATGAGCAGCAGTTGCATTGAGTGCTAGCTGAACTTTCAAACCATCTGATAGTTCAAATGACTTAGCTATAAGATCTAGAAACTCTATATAAAACTTGGCATGGTCAACATTAAACTCCAACTCAATCAAAGCATCTGGAATTAATGATTTCTTTTTATACGGAGTTAAGAACTCCATATCAGAGTCTAATGAAACGCTTAAAACAGCATACGAATCACTATACCTCCATTGCCAATCCCTTTTTGGCATTAATAACATAACATTTACCTGTCATATAGAATACAGCTCGATAATAGATGATATTTCATCCAATATCAAAATGTTATTAAATTAATTTAATTTAATAACATTTAGTTAATTAGATCAAACGCGATCTTGAATTCGATCGCGCTATAAAAATAGATCTTATGATGGAACTATTTCTTTATCTGACACGATACGCATCAACAATATCTTTAATTAATTTTGGGCCTTGGTATATAAAACCAGAAAAAATTTGAACCATAGCCGCACCAGCATCTATTTTATCAAGGGCGTCGGTTGAACTATTAATCCCACCCACACCTATGATTGGTATCTTGCCTTTTAGGCACTCTGAAAGCTGTTTAATCACTAAAGTAGACAATGCATTCAATGGCTTACCACTCAACCCGCCTGATTCAGTTGCATTTTGAAGACCACTAACACCGTCTCGACTCAATGTAGTGTTGGTCGCAATAGCGCCATCAAACTCATTTTTAATTAAGGATTCAGCTATTTTTTCAATCTCATCTGGGGACAAATCAGGTGCGATTTTCAGAGCTATGGGAACATACTTACCATGCTTTTCAGCAAGATCTTTTTGTTTAGCTTTCAGCGATCCCAAAAGATCATCTAATAGGTCACCATACTGTAAGCTTCTTAAGCCTGGGGTGTTTGGAGATGAAATATTTACAGCAATGTAAGCTGCATACTGATATACCTTCTCCATACAGATCAAATAATCATCTTTACCCTGCTCAACTGGCGTATCTTTATTCTTACCAATATTGACGCCTACAAGCGCACCAGACTTAGCTTGCTTTAAATTAGCAACAAGGTTATCAACTCCCTTGTTATTGAAACCCATTCTGTTAATTATTGCTTTAGCGGGCTTTAAACGGAAAAGGCGTGGTTGTTCGTTACCCGGTTGAGGTCTTGGGGTAACAGTACCAACTTCTATGTGTCCAAACCCCATAGCATGGAAGCCATCGATACACTCACCATCTTTATCCATTCCAGCAGCTAAGCCGACAGGATTTGGAAAGGTCACTCCCATACATTCAACTGGAGCGGGTTCAAACTGTTGTGCATAAAAACAATCTAAAGGGCTATTGGCCGTCGACTTGAGACTATTAAGTGCAAGATGATGCGCCCTTTCAGGATCCATCTGGAACATGACTTTTTGAGCGATTTTGTAAAACATGCTTTCTCCTAGACCGAAAAAAGCCCCGGCTATTGCCAGGGCTAATTAATATTATTAACCTTTAACCTTCACAATGAAGAATTAATAGGTTTAGCTCACGCAAAGCGACAGAGAACTTGGCAAATTCATGGCTTTGCGAAGTTTTAAAGTCCGCGAGCATATGGAACCATCTCTCCAATAACCCCTGATTGGATTCTATCCATTGAGTAATAATGGTATCAGCATCACAAGTTGAGGTACATGTTCTTAATACCACCGAACTTAATGAACGCTGCTGCCAGTCTAACTCTTCTCTAAATGCTGCTCTTGCAAGCGCTTGCCAATGGTTCGCAACAGGCTGCTCACTGATTTGGTCAAGGAACCAATGAAGGTCAACTCGAGCACCTAGCTTGAAGTATGTCTGTGCAACGAGTGACACTGGTTTACTTTCAAGTTCAGCTATTTGCGCAATATCCAGAGCCGAAAATAAAGTACTCATGTTAACGACGTTGGTCGCCACAGACTCGTTTACACCCTCTTTAACCAGAGCTGCAATTTCTGCACGAATACCTTCAACTTCAACCTCAACCATATAACCATGAACATTGGCTTTAAGATCTTCAAATACAGGGGCAAAGAAGCTTATAGTCTGCTCAATACTATGACTACGATTACGATGACGTAGGAACCATCGACTCGCACGACGAATATTACGTCGAAGTTGATGCAACATTTCACCTTGCACAACAGCTGGAATAATGCCATTTAAAGACGTTATCTGCTGGGTTAAATCAGCTAATCCAAATACTTCACGAGCCATAGTGTAACAAATTGCAGCTTCAGCGACTGAGGCACCAGTCTCATCTTGCATACGTTGTACGAAATTAAGCCCTAAATCATTAACTAATTCATTGGCTAACGACGTTGCAATAATTTCAGCACGAAGTGGATGAGACACCATTCGATCACTGTATCTTTCTTGTAACTGCTGCGGGAAGTAAGCAATCAATAACTGACTTAAAAATGCATCATCTGTGATTTCAGGAGTCAATAACTGCTCTTTGAGTACCATTTTCGCATAAGCAACTAAAACAGAAAGCTCAGGGCGAGTAAGAGGTTTACCGTTAGCTAGACGCTCAGCAAGTTCCTCTTCAGATGGAAGGAACTCTAGACCTCTATCGAGCTTACCATCTTTCTCAAGGTAATGAATAAAGCGGATCTGTTCTTTCAACTGCTCAGCACCACGAACCTGAGTCACTGAAATAGTGCGGGTCTGGTCATTACAATCTTGTAGAACAATACGGCTTACTTCATCAGTCATTTCGACTAATAAACGATTACGCTGTTTAAGTGTCATCTCACCATCTGCAACCAATGCATTAAGTAAGATCTTAATATTAACTTCATTGTCGGAACAATCTACGCCGCCAACGTTATCTACAAAATCGGTATTCATTCGACCGCCATTAGCAGCATATTCAATACGCCCTAACTGAGTACAGCCTAAGTTACCACCCTCGCCTATAATTCTGGCTTTAACTTCATTACCGTTAACACGTAGAGCATCGTTCGCTCTATCACCCACTTCAGCATGTGTCTCTGAAGATGATTTAACATAGGTGCCGATACCGCCATTCCAAATAAGATCAACATTCATCTTCAAGAGCTCTTTAAGCAACTCTGTCGGTGTCATCGACGCTTTCTTAGTATCTAACATTGCTTTCATTTCAGAAGACAATGGGATCTTCTTAGCCGAACGAAGGAAAATACCACCACCTTTGGAGATAAGTTCTTTATTGTAATCATCCCAACTTGAACGAGGAAGTTCAAATAAACGTGCACGCTCTTTAAAACTAGACTCAGCATCTGGGTTTGGATCAATAAAAATATGCAGATGGTTAAACGCTGTAACGAGTCGAATATGCTCTGAAAGTAGCATACCATTACCGAATACATCACCAGCCATGTCACCTACAGCAAGACAAGTAAAGTCAGTGGTTTGACAATCGATGCCTATTTCGCGGAAGTGGCGTTTAACCGATTCCCACGCACCACGTGCTGTGATCCCCATTTTCTTATGGTCATAACCATAACTGCCACCAGAGGCAAACGCATCACCTAACCAGAAACCATATTCTTCAGAAATACTGTTGGCGATATCAGAGAATGTTGCCGTGCCTTTATCGGCAGCAACAACCAAATATGGATCATCTTCATCATGACGAACCACATTCTTAGGCGGGATCACTTCACCCTCAATTATATTGTCAGAAATATCGAGTAAACCACGAATAAACAAACGGTAACACTCTTGGCCTTCGGTGAAGAAAGCTTCGCGTCCACCTTCTGTAGGCAGTTGCTTACAGACAAATCCGCCCTTCGCGCCTACTGGCACAATAACGGTGTTCTTAACTTGTTGTGCTTTTACTAAACCAAGCACTTCGGTGCGGAAATCTTCACGGCGATCTGACCAACGAAGACCACCACGTGCTACTTTACCGCCGCGAAGATGCACACCTTCGACTCTCGGAGAGTAAACAAAAATCTCGAACTTAGGTAAAGGACGCGGCATCTCTGGGATCATTTCAGGAGAAAACTTGAATGAAACGTATGGTTTCTCTTTACCGTCTTCAGCGACTTGATAGAAGTTTGTTCTGAGCGTCGCGTTTATTAAATCCAAATAACGTCGAATAATTCTGTCGTCATCTAAGCTAGAAACATCATCTAAACGTAAATCAATTTGTTCAATAAATTTACTTAAGGTACGTGTTTTAAGTTTAGGGTTAAACTTTCGGATAAACATTTTGACTAATAAGTCTGCTAGCTGTGGATAGCGTGTAAATGTTTCTTCGATATACGCTTGGCTAAATGTTGCATCTATTTGACGCATGTACTTAGCATAAGCTCGTAATATTGAAACTTCACGTCCGCCTAAGCCTGTAGCAAGTACCAATCGGTTAAAACCATCATCTTCAAGCTGCTTCTTCCATACTTGAGATAATGCATTTTGGAATCTGTCTTGACTCTCTGCAATATTCTCGGTTGTAGCACCTTGAATTGTCATCAAGAAATCTAAGATCCAGTATGTGTGGCCGTCCGTAGTCTTAATCTCATATGGACGTTCATTAATCACTCGAAGACCAAAATTCTCAAGCATAGGTAAGACGTCTGAAAGATGAATAGGTTCATCTTTATGGAACAACTTCAGGCGCACTTTACTATTGTTCAGCGCTGTTTCTTGTGGTTGGTAAAACAGCATACCTAATTTGTGAGAATCATCTAACGCTTCTAGCTGTAAAATATCTACAACAGCCGAACTCGGCAACACGTCTTCTTGATAACTGCGTGGAAACGCATCAAGGTAACGCTTTGTCAGTCTAGTACCCGACTCTTCACCGCGTGCACTGCTTAGAGAATCATTTAGCTTATCTTCCCATGAACGTGCAGCTTCAGTTAAATTATTTTCAATGGCAGCCACATCTACATCCATACTATTGTTGTCGACTTTCACTATGTAGTGAGTACGCGCAAGGGTTGACTCCGAAAAGTAAGTCGTAAATTCAACTTCAGCATCGGTATTAAAGTGTTGCGCTAAGATTCGCTGAGTGTCTTCACGTAGCTTAGTGTTGTATCTATCTTTAGAGACATAGACTAAGCATGATAAGAATCGTCCAAAACCATCTTTTCGAACAAATAACTTTAGTTTATCTCGGTCTTGCATCTCAAGCACGCCATGTGCGACATGGGCAAGCTCCGCGACACTACCTTGGATGAGTTCATCTCTAGGTAAAGTCTCTAAGATATGCATCAAGGCTTTATAATCATGAGAGCGAGGAGTTAAGCCTGAGCGATCGAGTACACGTTGTACTTTCTCAGCTAAAAGGGGGATTTCACGAGGGCTTCGGTTGTAAAGGTTGGAAGCATACAGACCTAAGAAACGATCTTCTCCAATAACATTCCCTTTTTTATCAAAACGTTTTACACCAACATAATCCACATATGCCGGGCGATGAACGCGACTCTTTTCACTGCTTTTGGTTAATACTAGTAAACTGTCATCTAACGCTTCTTTACGGGCGCTTTCAGAGAAGTTGGATAGTAACAAACCGGTTTCAGGTTGTGGCTTACCTGGAATATTCATCAAGCCTAAGCTCGATGTTGTATCTGCAATAAGCTCTAAATCTCCTTCCACTTTACGCAGATCGTAACGACGATATCCTAACAGTGTGAAATGATGATTATTAAGATAGTTAAGAAAGTTAGTCGCTTCTTCAAGCTCTTGCTTTTCTCCAGGATAGGGCCTTTTGGCGAGATCTTTAATCGTCTCATCCAATTTATTAGACATGGCCTGCCAATCATGTACCGACGCAGCAACATCACCGAGGACAGATGCGACTTCTTTTTCAAGCAGCTTAATATCTTCTTTACTACTCAATCTGTCAATTTCAATCAGGAATACCGCAACTCTCTCAAGTTCTTCATTATTGTCTTCACCATAACTGACTTCGGTGATCAACTGTTTGTCACGCTTAAGTGATAGTGGCGTGTGCAACATCATATGGGCAGTAATACCAAGACGATTAAGTGCCATTCCAACTGAATCGACTAGAAAAGGCATGTCAGGCTGAACGACTTCAATAATTGAATGAGTAGATTGCCAACCATGTTTTGACTGGCTTGGATTAAAGACACGAATGTGCGAACTGCCCTTTTGCGTCTTATTAGCGGCATTCCACAAACTTAAAACGGCACCATAAAGATCACTATCATTACGGGCATTAAGATCGTCTTTCGACATGTGGGCATAAATACAAGCGGCGAACTGCTCAACTTGCTTAACTTGTGCATTTGGAACTTTTGAATGAATAAGGTTAACTACATTTTCGAGTAGTACTGAAGGCATTGCATCTTTCAAGGCCATGTTGCTGTTTCCTTTAAGGGTCTATGGCAGCGCTTTTATAATTTTTGGGATGCTTGTTACAAATGACCAGTCAAAATAATGTGACCTAGGTCATGCGCGAAGTTTATTACTAAATCTGCCACATTTCGAGAATTATTTTAGTGGTCAATCCTCCTTAAAACCAGTAATAGCAGTAATTTAGCTTAGCAGATGATAAATCAATCGCCATAAGAGCATGACTATGCAGTTTTTGGGCAATAAAAAAGGGAGCCGAAGCTCCCTGATTGCTTAGTTACTTGAGGGTTTTCGCCATAAAATGGCCCCGATTGCAGGTAAAATAATTATGGCGCCCAACATATTTACCAAAAACATAAAGGTTAACAAGATCCCCATATCCATTTGGAACTTTAACGCTGAAAAGAACCAAGTACTCACACCAATCGCTAATGTCAGTCCAGTGAAAATAACCGCGCTACCTCGCTCAACAAGCGCCTCATAATATGCCTCTTGAACTGACATACCCTCTCTTAATCGAACGGCCATGGTTGATAAAATATAAATACCATAATCGACACCAATACCTACGCCTAAAGCAATGACAGGTAGCGTACTCACCGCAAGTCCGATATCAAGTTGAGTCATTAATGCCTGAGCTAAGGTTGAAACCACATAGAGGGGCAAGATCACTGAAATAGTGGCTCGCAGCGATCTAAAGCTAATCAGACAAAGAAAGAACACGGCACCATAGACGTAAATCATCATAGGTAACTGAGCCGCAGAAACGGCCTCATTAGTTGCAGCCATAACACCAACAGGACCCGATGCGAGTCGATACTTTAGCTTGTCGTTATTCATCGTTTGAGTTAACGCGTTAACTTTATTAATAACGATTTCGATGGTTTCAGCTTTGTGATCTTTCAAAAATAGATACACCGGCATCACAGAGCAATCACTATTGAGCAATCCCGATGTTGTAGGCACTCTGCCAACAGCTTGAACCAGACTTGCTGTCGTTCTAGGTAGAACCTGCCATTTAGGGCTGCCTTCGTTAAAACCTGCATTCACTCGTTTAGCCACTGAGGCTAGGCTAGCCGTAGCTTCTACTCCGGGTGTATTACTCATCAGCCACTCAAACTCATCAATTTGAGTGAGTACAGAATGATACGTGCAGGCTTCTGGAAAAGCTTCAACGATAATCGTCATGACATCAGTCGTAATAGAAAACTTATCTGTAATGTAGAAAGTATCTTGGTTATATCTAGAATCAAAATGTAGTGCCGGCGCCCCACCTTGCAGATCCCCGACTTTCATTTGGTTTGCTTGCTGTAAACCTAAGGCATAGAGGCCTGTTGTAAACACAAGAACCCAGATAGCGTACTTAGTCGTGGCAAAATAAGACAGTGATCTCCAAACCCGGTTAGCCCCTTGAGTTAAAGCCTTATTTTCCTTCTTCACATTAAGTTGAGTATAAGAAATGATTAGCGGCAGTAATATCAAGTTAGTAAGGATAATGACTGCTACACCTAATGAAGCAGAGATGGCAAGCTCTCTAATGATACCAATATCAATCGCTAACAAGGTCAAGAAGCCAACCGTATCAGATAAAAGTGCGATACCACCCGGGATCAACAGACTTCTGAAAGCTAATGCTGCAGCCGCTTTGGTCGTCTCTCCGTCGTTGACTCTTCGACGAACCGCATTGATCATTTGCACACTGTGGCTGACACCAATGGCAAAAACGAGGAAAGGGATGAGGATTGACATGGGATCGAGTCCAAAGCCAACCACAGTCAATAAACCAAGTTGCCAAATTACTGCAATCAAGCTACATGCTAATGGCAAAAATGTCAGAGTTAATGACTTAGAAAACAGGTACACCATCACGGCAGTAACAAGGATAGCAATCAAGAAGAAAAGCATAACCCCTTTTGCGCCTTCAGCGACATCACCAGCCATTTTGGCAAAACCAATAATATGGATCTTGATATTATCGTTTTCGTACTTTTCTCTAAGCTCTTTTTCAAGTTGTTCAGCAAAAGCGAGTGTATCGAGTGGCTCTCCTGTCTGCGGATCAAAATCCATTAATTGGGCGGTTACCATGGCAGCCGAATAATCTTCCGCGATGAGCCTGCCAACAATGCCCGCTTTCTCAATGTTATTTCGAACGACTGTTAGACCAGCCGAGGTTGTCGTAAAGTCTGCGGGGATCACTGGGCCCCCAGCGAAACCATCTTCAACTACTTCTGTGAATCGAGTCGAAGGGGAAAACAATGATTTTACCTGCGACCTATCGACACCTGGTATAAAAAACAGTTGGTCATGAACATTCTTCAAAGCATCAAAAAATGTTTCATTGAAAATATCCCCACTTGAATCCTCTACGGCCACCATAATGCTGTTTGCACCACCAAATTGTTTCTGATGTTTTAGGTAGGTCTTCATATAGCTATGATTAAGTGGGATGTTTTTTATGAATGCTGCATCCATTTTTAAATTACTTGCCTGAATAGCAAGGAATACAGTTATTAATACAAACAGTACGATGACGAACGCTCTTCGCCTGAATAAAAAGGATTCTAATCCATTAACTAATTTATCTAACATCATAAAGATCCTATTATTGTTGTTTGAAAAGACCTTTAGTACCTGCGATCCAGGTGTGGCCTTGGGGATCTTGAACAATCGAGACTAAATTTTCACCCTGGCGCTGCTCAACTAAGGTACTGATACCTTCAGCAGTAACATCGATAATAACGCCTGCATTACCCACTAAACGAAGCTCATCATTGGCTTTAACCATCACACCATTGATTGTTGAGGTAACTGGCATACTAATCTCGCTCCAGTTGTCAAAAGCGCCGTCAGCTTTAAACACGTGCCCTCTTAAGCCCATAACAAACAGAGACTCTTTAAAATAGATGGCATTGAACAATGAGCCTTCATAAATAAAGTCCATTTTTTGCCACCGCTTTCCCTGATCATTCGATACCGCGACTAAACCTAACTCTCCGACCATGACAAGCTGACCATCTTTTGCTTGAATGACACGGTTAAAGTGTGGCAATAGAGTGCTTCGCTCACTAAGATATAAAGCTTCATCTTCTGCTTTTAGCTCAGCGAGATAATCAATATCTTCTTCGAACAGTAACGATTGGTGGTACTCAGCGACCCATTGCTGGCCACCATCTTGAGTACGGAAGAAAAGTCCATAAGCGCCTATGGCAATACCATTGTTTTCATCAAAAAAATGGATATCTAACAGTGGTTTTTCGATCTCTTCTGACTCCATCTGTAACAACCAGGTCCTACCGCCATCATGGGTATAGAGAATCGTAGCGTCATGACCAACCGCCCATCCTTTCTGAGGAGTAATGAGAAAAGCTTTTGTAAGGTGTGCCTTGGTTGGAGTTTGAACCTGCTTCCATTGTGGACTTGCTTGTTCATCAAAGATAAAAGCGTGCCCTCGTTCACCTACAGCGATGGCGGTGCTTCCTTTAGAAACAATATCTAGAACAATTGAATTAATGGCTAAAGGTTGAATTTGATTTTTAAAATCACTGACATTATCGGTCTGAGCAGATGCCTGCCCAATAAAACCAATAAATAAACAGAATTGTAATGTTCGAAGCATGCTAGACAACATACAGACTTCCTTAAAGAATAGAGGGGCAGTAAACCGCCCCTTAAAACTGAGATTAACGAATACCGGCACGTCTTAATGCTGCAGGCGTGAAATTAGCTTCACTGAGCTTGGCATCGAAATCATACATACGACCTTCATTATCTAGCCCCATTGCGATATAACGGCGAGATTGAAGATCATGGAACACTTCTAAGGTGCTCCAATGAGTTGGCACTTCATAGTAGTTAATGGCATGGGCAACCGCGACACGATAAAGCTCATCACGGTTATCGTACATATCAGCAAGCGATACCTGCCATGAATCTTCATCTATATAGAAAGTACGCGTCTTGTAGATATGACGCATTCCCTCTTTTAGCTGAGCCTTAACCACCCAAACACGATGTTTTTCCCAACGGACAAATTCAGGGTTAATATGACCGGGATGAATGATTTGATCGTACTTCAACTGATCTGAGTGCAATTTATAATCATTATATGGAATGTAAACTTCTTGTTTACCAATAAGTTCCCAGTTATATCTTACTGGAGAGCCGTTAAACATATCAAAGTCATCGGTGGTTCTTAGCCCATCAGATACCGAACCTGGAGTATCAAAAGCGACGTTTGGCGCTTTACGTACTCGTCGCTGACCCGTGTTATAAGTCCACGCCTGTCGTGGCAAGGCTTCTTGATCCATGGTTTCTTTCACAAGAAGAGCTGTACCCGCCAGACGAGCAGGTTGAGTCACAACTTGCTTGAAATAAAACAGGGTATTAGATGCAGCAAGCTTATCCAGCGTCATTTCAGGACGTGAATACTGAAAACGTATCTCTTCAGCTGTTTCAACTAATGTATAGCTTCCACCCGCTGTTGGAGCCGCTTGGCTACGCGATGTTTTCACATCGACACCACGGAAGCGTAATACATGATTCCAAATAACTTCTAAGCCATTTTCAGGGATAGGAAAAGGCACACCAATCGATGCACCTTTTACACCATTACCTTCAGACACGAGCTCTGCACGAGTGGCGTTAGCCTTAGTCGCATCATAGACAAACTGAGGTACAGACGCTGTACGCCTGGTTTGATAGACATTCATCTTGTATGTATCTGGATACAATTCAAAGAGCTTCATCTGCCCTTCAGTCAAATGTGCCTTATACTTCTCTTTAGTCGCATTGGTGATCGTAAATTCTATTTTATCAGCAGAAAATGGATCAGGATGATGCATTCCCTTCTCATAACCAGCTGCAGCGGTGGTGATCCCACCATCCCAAGCAGGAATAGAACCATCAGCGTTACCCGCTTTAACCCCACCTAATGGTGTCAGTTCGGTGCCTAATTTTGCCGCTTCTGCATCTGTGACTTTAGCTAACGCACTGGGTGCAGTTAATGCAACCATCACAGCCGCCGACAATATCGCAAGTTTGTTCATTATTATTGTCCTTGTGATTTAGATTGAATATTTGATGTTAAATGACACGTAATCACGGTCAGACATCTGATTTGTTGTGCCTACGCCACCAAAGAAACTGTTGTATGAGAAATCAGCTCCCCAACGACTCTGATAATCAAAATTAACCCCTACAGAGACTGACTTTTTACCTTCGGTAAAGAGGAACATAGGATCGGGTGTGATACCGTCAACATCATGGGAAAAAATCACCCGAGGAGACATGTTTACACCGGCAAACAAGTTGTTGTAATCCGCTTTAGCAACGAGGCGATAACCCCATGCGAAATCTGTCGGGAACGGGTTGGTTTCAGGGCCATTATGTAAAGCTTCAATGATGCCAGGCATCTCCGGGTTTCCACCTGAACGCGCGGTTCCTGGGCCGTTGAGTCTTAACTCATCGAAACTAGGCATGTCATGGATCCACACACCACCAATCTCAGCAAGCATAACCAGGTTACTGGTGCCAAGTGTTGGCCCAAATAAATGAGTAAAGGTTGCTTGAGCTTGAGTCGTATCGAGACGAATGAAACCTTCTGCATATTCACCAGGCCCGACGTCATTCACATAAGAGGTGTATTGAGAGACACCATCTAAATCAGGGCGAATACCTGCATTAGCAAGCTGCTGAGGCATGGCGGCAAAAAGTAATTCAACATCATCTATCTGCAGAGGTTCATCTTGGCGGTGAGCTATTTCACCAGCAACCGATGTGTCACCGATTAGCGTATTAAAACTAAATCCGTAAAGCTGAATATCTTCAGGGAACTCAATCTGGGCTTTAGAGAAAGTCTCAAGACCTAATAAGGTTTCTCTATCAACTGAGCCTCCGGCCGCAGCAATTCCACCTAGAACAGCTAAATCACGACCAACTGCATCAGCACCAAAGTTAGCAGTGGTACCACTAATCAATGGTCGACGACTGTGATAGTTCATGTAATAGAGACCAAATTCAGTCTCACCAAGCGCTGGAGAGTAGTAACCCAATTTGACACCATATTGGCCAGAATCACTGGCACTGGCTTGATCTTCAACTAACGTTGCTTTAGTTGGGTACGCTAAAGCAAGTTGGCCTAACTCTGCAGCAGAATATTGTCCTGAGCCTATCATTTTCAGTAAATCATTATATTCAGCTTGTATAAAATCCAAGCTCATATCAGGATTCGCTTGGAAACCAAGTTGGGCATTCTGATTATAACCGCCGTAACCGGCAAAATCGTTTGTCGAGAAATAAGAACCTGGTGTAGGAACCCAAACAGGTTCCCAATCGTACTGGTAGAAAGCTTCCACCGAAAGCTCATTGGTTACTCCAAAGGAAGCCCATACCATACCTTGAGGTCTGTACGCTTCCTTGAGCTCGGAGCCTGGTGCATTGAGGATATTCAGATCCACGGCATTGATAACACCGATACCGTGGGGAATGAGTGTACTTTCACCCCAAGAGACAACTTGCTGACCAATACGTATCGTTAATGGATTGGCACCATCATTAAAGTCGAAATCACCGTAAACAAAAGCGTCCAACAGACGCACATCTTTACACTGAACTTTCGAGGCTTCAGAATCAGCACATGGATCATATTCAGCACCCGTTAGCGGATCGCTATAACCATAGCTGCCATTATTGGCTTTTTGATCATAAAAATACATGCCACGAGCGAATACACCGAAGTTTTTATATTTAAGGGATAATTCATGTAATCCTTTAAAGACCACAGCGGTTGTATCACCTTGTGAATAGAGTTGGTTACTCAGATCACCATTACTTGAATATGACCCTGGCTGAGCCCAGATCTCTGCTGGCAAATACTTAACGTTATTGAACGCTGAATAATTCGTCCAATCGAACTGTGGGTGATTGACTTTACCAATATGGTTGTCCCAATCACGCCCCTCTACACGCCAACTGGCACCAGCTGACCAAGTAGAATCGAACGTCCCTTCAACTTCTCCCCAATTAAAAGATACTGCATTGACACTGGATGTGAGCCCCATACTCAGTGCCGCTACGATCCCTAAAGCAAGTGTCGACTTACTAAAGCCATTGTTAACCTTTTTCATTTTAGCGCTTCTCCGTAACCTGCTGAATTCTTGTTATTAGGAATGGCGGCCAACATCTTGTTAGCGTGCAGGTAACACCATTGTTACAGTATTTACATGCGATGAGCAAGGCAGAATTTAAGAAAATCTTCTAAAGAATTAAGTACGTTAGATGATTTTAAAGCCGTAATTCAAACGACCGATTTAAAAATACTGAAGGAGAAAAGAGAAGGGAGTGAAAAGTTAAGTTAACCACCTGTAAAGACAAACAATTAACTTAACATATGATCGGTGGACTTGAACGGAAGTATCAATCAAACGTTTGAAGTAATTACTCTAAACGAATTAGAGTTTACAAAGAGATACAAGTTCTCCTTGAGCATTGAGCTCCATTTTAAACTGCCCTTGAATGCCTGAGCGTGTTAAAAAGCGTCGAAAATGCCTGCCATGGATCCAAAGAGTTCTTCCATGATTGTCATGAACTTCAACTTTATCTACCGTACCTAGGTAATATTGTTGAAAATCGTGATAAGACACATTTAGGCTAAAATAAAAATTCATATTGCTTTGGTCATTATTACATTGTTTAGCCCCTAACCAGTATCGGATAGGGGCAGTAGACAAACAGCTTAAACCAGATTATACAGCTAGCGCTTTAGATACTTTTTCATAAAGGTCTTTAGACAGTTCAGGCAAAGACAAGATTCTTTTCAGTGACTTTTTCATCTGAGCTTGTCTAACTATATCAAACTTGTTGAACTGTATAAGAGGTGTGATGATACGTGCAGCTACTTGGGGGTTAACCTTATTAAGCTTAATAATAGATTCGGTTAAGAAATTATAGCCTTTACCATCAACTCTATGAAACTGCATTAAATTTCCCGCTGCAAAAGCACCGATTAATGATCTCACACGATTGGGGTTACCAAAGCTAAACGACTCATGCTCTGTCAATGAAATAAGGGTATCTAAACACGTTTCATCAGCACATGTGGCATGTAATGTTAACCACTTATCCATAACAAGCGGGGTAGACTGCCACTTTACTTCATAGTCTGACATGAGAGTCTGTCTTATTGATGATGACTCACCATTTACAGCTTGCAGCGCACCTAGACTGTCCGTCATGTTCTCAGCTTGCAGATACTGACCCTCTGCCAATGAGAGGTACTCATCAGACACTTTTTGAAGCAGTAGTAGACAAGCGTTCTTTAATGAACGAGCACCCGCATGATTAACGAGAGATAACTCACGATACCTCGCAAGCAACTCATCTTCACAAGCACTGGCTATCTCTTCAATAACAAAAGCACGCGCGATGGATAGTGCATCTAGCTCGACAGTGTTGACCTGCTCAATCAAGGCTGAAATACTCGGAAGAGTGAATATTTCCGCCACCAAGGCATGATCTAACGCTTCCGAGAGTAGTACCCCTCGGTACGCATCCATAACCCTAGGATCTACGTGCATGGTATGATTATTCTGAAGGTTCGCTACATTATCCCAAATAGACTGACTGATTAAGTTTACAGACGCTTCCCAACGAGCAACTTCGCAGTTGGCGTAAGACATAAGACCAACCAGTTGATCAACCGAGTAATTGAACACTAATTTTACCGGTGCTGAGAAATTTTGCAGCAGAGAAGGCGTCGGTTTTTGACTAATACCGTTAAATACGAACTCTTGACTGCTGTGCTTAACATCCAAAACTTGATTCAACATCGAGTCGCCCTGATTCGATAAAAGCTCTAAATCAAAAGGAATATGCAGGGGTAACTTCTCTTTTTGCTCAGCCGTTGCAGGCGTGCTCTGGGAAATAGTCAGACGATATGTTTCACTCGCCTCATCATAATCCTCCAGAACGGTGACTACTGGGGTTCCTGATTGGCTATACCAGCGCTTAAATTGGCTCAAATCAATTGAACTTGCATCTTGCATCGCTGAACTAAAATCATCACAAGTCACCGCTTGCCCATCATGGCGCTCAAAATAGAGTTTCATACCAGCTTGAAACTTATCCTCCCCCAGCAAGGTATGCATCATGCGGATCACTTCTGCACCCTTGTTATAAACCGTCACCGTATAAAAGTTATTCATCTCGATAACAGATTCTGGACGGATCGGGTGTGCCATTGGGCCCGAATCTTCGGCGAACTGCTGGTTCTTAATCACCTTAATCGCATGAATACGGTTCACGGCTCTGGAGCCAAGATCTGAACTGAACTCTTGATCGCGAAATACTGTAAGCCCCTCTTTAAGGCTAAGCTGAAACCAATCACGACACGTTACCCGGTTACCGGTCCAGTTATGAAAATACTCATGACCTACAACAGACTCGATGCCATGATAATCATCGTCGGTAGCAGTACTTGTATCAGCTAACACATATTTAGTGTTAAAGACATTTAGCCCCTTATTTTCCATCGCGCCCATATTGAAGAAATCGACGGCGACTATCATATAGATATCAAGATCATATTCGAGGTTAAAGCGAGACTCATCCCAAGCCATGGATTTTTTCAAAGACGCTATCGCGTGATGTGCTTTATGCAAGTTGCCCTTATCGACAAACACCTGCAACTTAACAGCACGTTCACTACGAGTGATAAATTCATCTTCTAAAAGATCGAAATCACCTGCGACTAGCGCAAATAAATAAGCCGGTTTAGGAAAAGGATCATGCCACTTAACAAAATGTCGACCTGAATCCGTTAGCCCCTGCTCAATTAAATTGCCATTACTTAAAAGGTACGGGAAAACGGTTTTATCAGCCTCAACTCGGACAGTGTAAATAGCAAGTACGTCCGGTCTATCTAAGAAGTAAGTGATCCGTCTAAAGCCTTCGGCTTCACACTGAGTACAATACGCTCCATCAGACATATATAAGCCTTCAAGGCTTAGGTTTGCTTCTGGATCGAGTTTAGTCACAATCTCTAATTCAAAATCATCTAAGTTTGCTTCGATACTCAGACTTGTTAATTCTTGTTTATAGTTAACTTCCTTGCCATTGACCTTAACTGATAACAACTTCATTTCGTCGCCATCTAAGATCAGAAGGTTAGCAAGAGGATCTTTACGTACAACCAGACTTTTAGCCACAACGAGTGTTTCTTTGCCATCAAGAGTAAAACTCAAATCAAGGTGGGTGATCGTAAACTTAGGCGCAGTGTAATCTTTTAGAAATTTTGCTTGTGCTTGTGTCATAGCAGACCTCAAATCCTTTTAAGCTCATAGAGTCATGGGCTTAATGAGTAAATATAAAAAAACGCGCCATAAGCGCGTTTTTTAAACTGGTAATAACCTATTTCGATTCGTTTTTAGCAACTCTGTCGATGTCTACAAGATCTAATGTGATATAAACAGTTTCATCTAAGAAAGCATCTGGAGTGTTAACTTCCTCTTCCTCTGTCACTGTTTCGTCCTCATCTGTCTTTGCCTCATCTTCGGCGTCCAATGTCTTTACGACTTCTAGACCTTGACTAACACGACGTTCATTCAAACGATCAAGCTGTTTCTTTTCATTGCTTTCACGTTCAGTAATTCGCTCACTTTCCACCAATGAAACGGTTGTTTCGCCGTGATGTTTCTTAAAATCGGCGATATCTTGGTAAATGTAGCCAAACTCGACATCATCTTTAATTCGATATTGATGTTTAGAATCTAGGTTAGTAATTAAATTAGGGGTTATATCACCTAAGGTACCGTATTGAGCAACGGGCACCTTATCCCAAGGTAAGGCATTTTCTTCTTCGGCCTCGCCATATTCACCAGGTTCTAGTGCACTTGGGAATGAGATATCTGGCGTGACGCCTTTAAGCTGAGTACTGCCACCATTAATTCGGTAAAACTTAGCAATCGTATATTGCACATGACCAATAGGCTTTTCATACATATCGTAGATACGGCCTAAGCTCTTATGTTGCTGCACGGTACCTTTACCAAACGTAGATTCACCCACAATCAATGCACGGTCATAATCTTGTAATGCTGCGGCGAAAATTTCAGAAGCTGAGGCACTGTATCTGTCTACCATCACAGTAAGAGGACCGTTATAGCTGGTTCGGCCATCGTTATCACGATTTTGAGACACCTTACCGTTAGCATCTCTGATCTGCACAACAGGACCTTGTTCGATAAATAAACCGGTCAATAAGGTCGCTTCTGTTAATGCACCACCACCGTTGCCACGAAGGTCGATGATAATGCCTTCGACTTGAGCTTCTTTAAGTTTGACGATCTCTTTAGATACGTCTTTAGAAAGGTCCATGTAGAAACCAGGAATTTGAATCACCCCGATCTTACGATTGGCATATAATCCATTGTCAGGTTCAATCACTTCAGAAGTAGCCGCTCTGTCCTCTAAACGAATCTTGTCTCGAACAATGACAACCTCGAATGGTTTAGCCGAAGATCCACCTTTCTTTGGTAAGATCTGTAGGACGACTTTGCTGCCTTTCGGTCCTTTAATCAGCTCGACGACATCATCTAGACGCCAGCCGATGACATCGACAACTTCCTTACCTTCTTGACCTACACCAACAATTTTATCTTCAGGAGATAGCTTTTCACTGGTTGCCGCTGGGCCCCCTGCAACCAAGCTCTTAATCACGGTATAGTCATCATCCATTTGTAATACTGCACCTATGCCTTCAAGGCTTAGGTTCATTTCCATCTGGAAGCGCTCAGCATTACGTGGAGAAAGATAACTGGTATGGGGTTCGACAGTACGAGAGAAGGCATTCATTACACCTTGAAAAACATCTTCACTCTTGGTCTGGCTCAATCGTTTAATTGCATTGTTATAGCGTTTTTCTAGAACCGGAACTATTTCATCCCATTCTTTACCTGTTAACTTCAGGTTTAATGCATCGTACTTGACACGCTGTCGCCAGAGTTCATTGACCTCTGCTTCACCTTTAGGCCAAGTCGCGTCCTCACGGTCATACTGATACTTATCGTTAGCAACAGTAAAATCGATCTCTTTATCTAACAAAGTTAATGCATAGGCAAAACGGTCGTAACGTCGTTTTTGAACGAGTTCAAACATTTTGTAAGCAGGTGTTAAATCACCGCTTTTAAGCATGTCGTCGAACTGTTTTGAATAGATACTAAACGTGTCGAGATCACTTTGAAGAAGTACATTGCGTCTGTAATCAAGCTGTTTAAGATAGCGTTGAAATACTTGCTCAGAAAATGCATCGTCTAAGTCAAATCTATGATAATGAGAACGAGTGAAGAGACCGGTCACGCGTTTGCTCGCAACTTTATGTTGCGGCTCCTGCGTTAAAGCGGGTAACTCGCTGAATGGAATTGTTGGGGTTAACGCCCATGCCGAGAATCCGACAAAAATACTGGCGATTGACGCAGCCAGGGTAATTTTTCGCATCAACAAGTTACTCCTTTACTAAATTTATAGCATGATGTGCTCAACGTTAACTTTTACCGTTAGACCTGAATCTAACTGTACTTGAACATCTTGCTTTTTAATGTCAACGATAACACCAGATACAGGTGACTTACCTAATTTGACATTAACACGCTGATTTTGTTTCAGCTCATTTAACACTGCTGGCGTTAAATTAACAACAGGTGCAGATTCTTTCGCTGGCTTTTTAGGCGCTGGCTTGGCACGTTTAGGTGCTGGTTTCTTTGCCTGTTTAGCCGCTTGAGCTTCTTTCTTAGCTGCAGTCGCTTTAGCAACACGCTTAGCTTTGGCTTTTTCTTGGCTTTCTTTAAGTGTAGTTTGAGCGTGATCAATATGTTCTTGCTCGAGTTCACCACATTCTTTGCCATCAAGGTCTATACGCTGTGCTCCAGCTTTTACACCTTTAAGATAACGCCAGCTACTAGTATAGCGTCTCAAAGCAATTCTTAATTGAGTTTTACTGACTTTAGAATCATCAGCTAACCTTTCAGCCAACTCTTGAAACAATCCAATCTTTAATGGCTTAGTTTCACCCTCGGCAATAAAGCACAAAGGAAATGTTTCATATAAATACGCAAGAATTGCGTTGGTGTCGGTCAACTTGTCTGTTGATTCCATCATTACTTCCACAGTTAAAAAATGGGCACGAGCAAACCTAAGGTATAGGTAAACTAATGTCGTTTATATTTGTCTTTCGCAGGTCGAATCAGATAGCCTCAAAGAGTCATCTCTTTTTCAACACGTATACGGCAGACATACTTTAGCAATTACAATTAACAAACGCCAAGCATTCCTTCAGGAACTCACTCTCGACGTCCTTAGTATTCGAACCGCCTATTATAAACCCGAGTTTGACGATTGCGACCATCAATTATGCAAAATCGGTTGTAGTTTAATCAAATAACGCTTTTTCTAAGCTTAGAACCAAGTTTTCTAGGCCAATTTGATCAATTTCATTAAAACGGTCGAGTTTAGGGCTATCGATGTCGAGTACGGCAATCAGACTATTACCACTCATTACGGGTATCACAATTTCCGAATTACTGGCCGCATCACAAGCAATATGACCGGAGAATTGGTGCACATCTGCCACTCTAAATGTTTTATTCTCTAAAGCTGCAGAGCCGCAAACGCCCTGACCTAATGCAATTCGAGTGCAAGCCACTTTCCCTTGGAATGGGCCTAAAACTAACTGCTCATTTTTAAGCAGATAAAAACCCACCCAATTGAGGTCTTCGAGAGTATCGTTGATTAAAGCCGAGAAATTGGCCATTGCCGCAACAAGATCATCTTCTCCTTGCAGTAGCGCTTGTGCTTGGCGATTTAATGTTTGGTAAAAATCAGAACTCATACTCACTTCCTAACAAATTTATTTTTTAGTTTCAGATTTTTTTGGCGTTTTTATCGCCTTTGTCGGTTTTTGTGGCGCCATGCCCTTAAGTAAGCTTAATAACTTTTCTTTATTTTGCGCTAAAAAGAAACTGATTTTCTCGCAAGTTCCATCATCAAGCTCAAGATCTGATTCAGTGAGAAAGGGAGTCAGGTTATCTGCGATATCAAGCATCTTATCGTAGGCATCAGCCTCCTTCTTAGATGTGAATGTCATTTTTTCCACCCCTTCTCTGACCACTACAAATTTTGTTACAACTGCCATAACACCCTCGTCACTGTTTATATATACAGTTATAGAGTCTCATAAAAATAACTTCTTATGCAAGTATTCTAGAAAACCTGATATTATCTGACTGATTATAGTGTGATATCTACAAATCTATAAACACACTGGCAGTTGAAATCAATGTACAATTAGTACGTTAACAGATATGACTAAGTGAAGAATTAAACTGTAGAAGGTGTATTGCCTAGCTTGAAACCATTAATCGAATATAATTGTGCAGATTCAAGTGTGACTTTGTGTCGCTCATGTGATCTGGTGATAAGTAAACGCGCTTTGCCTTCCGGCGTGCGTGCGCTTTGTCCTCGATGCCACACCACTCTTTACGATACTCCCTATTGCTCTATCAATGGTATGCTCGCGCTGTGTTTAACGGCTCTTATTTTTTTTATACCCGCTAATTTACTGCCCGTACTTGAGTTACACTTTCTGGGCAGCATCAGAACAACTACGACCATAGAAGGTGCTATGGCGGTGGCTAACCAAGGATATTGGATAGTGGCGATTGCAGTCCTGGTCTCAGCAGTTATCGCACCCGGACTATTATTGATATCGGTTCTCACACAAATTTTAATCATAAAATATCGACTCAATGTTCCTTTTTTCCGTGAAGTATTAAAACGCTTGTTACGTTTTCACGAATTAATCACCCAGTTATCTATGCTAGAAATTTATATGATCAGTATTTTCATCTCCGTTTTTCAACTTACTGATTACACCGATATCTATCTTGGAATGGGCACATTCTGTTTTGCAATGCTATTTCTTGTGACTCTGTTTCTTCAACGTGAATATCATATCGAACACATGTGGAATATCATCGATGAGTAAGGTCTCTCAAAAACAGCAAGGTAAAGATCTTGGACTCACTCTCTGCCCTTCTTGCCAACAGTTATCGGTCTACAAGAAGCGTCACTGTTCGCGATGTGGCAGTGTTTTAGCGTTAAGGGATGATTCCAGCCTGCAAAAAAGTTGGGCCTTACTCATCACTGCAGCCATCTTGCTTATTCCAGCGAATATTTATCCCATCACTATATTTACCAGTCAGGGACAAACACGGCACGATACGATATTCACAGGGATCACACACTTGGTTGATCTTAATATCATCCCCATTGCCATTATTTTATTCACTGCCAGCATTGCGGTACCCATATTAAAGATTGTCGGTCTAACCATATATTTAACCGCCATAAGCTTCAGACTGCCTATCTCAAAGAAAAAACTCATGATAGGTTTTCATATCATAGAATGGATAGGTCGTTGGTCTATGCTCGATCTGTTTGTTATATCAATTACTGCAGCACTGGTAAATATGGGCCAATTGCTCGATGCTAGACCTGGCCCTGCTGCAACCGCATTTGCTTTAGTGATTTTATTGACTCAAGTCGCAGCTAAAGTATTGGACACTCGTTTACTCTGGGATCGACTGGAATCGAAAGATGACTCAAATTGAAACACCGAAAGTGGTAAAAAAGAAACTTTTTTCGCCTATTTGGCTATTGCCTATAGTCGCTGTAGTCCTTGGTTCGTGGCTCGGCATTAAAAGTATCAGAGAAGCAGGCATTGAAGTGCGTATCCACTTCCCAAGTGCTACTGGTATAGACGTGGGGAAAACACTAGTTCGTTATCAAGGTCTTACAGTAGGTAAAGTTGTTGATATCAGCATTGATGATGATCTTCAGGGGGTAAATGTCGATCTTAAAATGGATTACAGAACAGATCCCTTTCTTAATGAAGAAACCAAATTTTGGTTAGTCACCCCCAAAGCATCCATTACCGGTGTCGAAGGTCTCGATGCGTTATTCTCAGGAAACTATATTGGCATACAGCCTGGTGGAGGAAAATTTCAATCTAGCTTTGAAGCTGAAACAAATGCGCCGATCATGTTGCCTGAAACTGACGGGCTTATTATTGAATTAACCTCTGATACTTTAGGCTCACTCGACGTAGGCTCTCAAATATTTTACCGACAAATTCCTGTCGGCAAAGTCATTAGCTATCGTTTAGAGGGATCGAATCAAATATTACTCAGCGCATTTATCCAGAAACAATATGCCCACTTAGTAAAAACTGATTCACAATTTTGGAATGTATCAGGGTTAACAATTGATGCTTCTCTTTCTGGCATTCAGATAAAATCTGAAAGTCTTTCGACCATTCTTGCTGGCGGACTCAGTTTTAGCTCATCTGACGAATCTCAAAGAGCGAAAAACGGTCATAGTTACCATGTTTATGACAGCCAATCCCTCGCGCAAGGCGGTATCGAGTTCCGCTTAACTGCCAATGATTCAGATGCCGCTTCCACTGGAACCTCAATTGTGTTTCGGGGTATTGAAATAGGCAGGATCACTGATACGAAATTAACAGATTCCGGCGTCCACTTTACCGCTAAAATAGACAAAGAATACGCTCAGCTACTTTCACAAACTTCAAACTTTTGGTTGGAAGGAGCTGAAATATCCTTGTCAGGCATCAAACATGCAGCAAGGCTTCTTACGGGGAGCGTGATTAACTTTTCACCCGGCACCGGGGAGCCAGCACAACAATATGCTTTACTAAATAGTGCGCCAGAGCAAGATGCACAGTCAAAATTGCAATTATCCCTCACTGCAGACAACAATCCAGGTGTCAGTATCGATGCGGAAGTTCGTTATAAGCAGTTACCGATTGGCAAAGTCAACTCAGTACGCTTGAATGATAGCCTTACCGCCGTTGAATATGGCATCGAAATTTGGCCTGAATTTTCTAATTTAGTCTCCAACGATAGTTACTTCGTCCCAGAAAGCGCGCTTTCTATCGACGCATCAATTGACGGTGTTTCAGTAAAAACTCGGGACCTGTCGACGCTAACCAATGGGGCTATCAGCTTAATTCAGGGCCAGAGTAAATCCGTGGCTAAAAACACTAGCCAACTTTCTTTATTTATATCCATTGATGCGGCGAGCCAACACTTTGCTAATCTCAATATGACCAAACTGACATTAACAAGTCCAGATGGCGCAGGCCTTTCATCAGGCTCTCCTATCTATTATCAAAAAATGCAGATAGGAAAAGTGGATAGTGTTAGTTGGATTCAAAATAATGACAAGTTCGCCATTAAATTAAGCATTCAAAAGCAATTCGACTCTTTAGTAAAAACCAATAGTATTTTTTGGCGTAATAGCGCGATGACCATCAGTGCAGCCCTTTCTGGAATTGAAATTGATGTGGCACCACTCGCTGGTGCAATAAAAGGAAGTATTACTTTGGGCTTACTCGATAACGACAAAGTAGGCTCTCAAACCCACCTTTATGGCTCTAAGGCACTTGCTTTGGCGCAAGCTTTACCTATCACGCTCACCTTCCCAGCGGATGTAAAGCTAGCAGCAAATGCACCCATTCGATACTTGGGCCATAAAGTCGGTGAAATTGAAAGAGTGACGTTAAATAATGACCTAAGAAGCATTAGCGCTGATGCATATTTATATGGCGACTATGCTAAACATTTTACACAAGTGGACGCTGAGTTCTTTCTTGTGGATGCAGAGATATCGCTATCAGGCATTAAAGCACCAGAGACAATACTCACCGGCCCTTACGTAGGGGTGAAACCGGGTGTTAGCTTACAATCTAGCCACCATTTTAATGGAGCAATCACCTCTTCAGTTCAAACCAAAGAAGGCTGGTTGCAATTCACGCTTGAAGACAGCACGCTAGGGTCTATAAAAGCGGGCACGCCAATCATATTCCGTGGCATAAAAATTGGTAGCATCGATGCGTATCGGCTGTCTGATAAAGGCAATTCTGTTCAAATGTCTGCCCATATCGAGCCTAAATATAGACACTTAGTGAATCAATCTAGCCAGTTCTGGGACTTATCCGGAGTTAAAATCGATGTGGGTCTTTTTTCCGGTGCCAAAATTGAAACGGGTTCACTAGAGAGCATCTTGGCCGGCGGTGTTGGTGTCGTCACTGAAATGCAAACGAAAAGTGACAATCAACTCGCTGAGGATGCGCATTTTATCTTGCATAAACAACTTGCCCCTAATTGGGTCAACTGGGCACCAGAACAAAACAGCCATTAATCTGAGTACTTCAATTTAATGGACATCAGCCTCAGAGCCATCAATGAACCTCATTGTTGGCTCTTTTATATCATTTGATTGATCTCAATTGGGATCATTAACTATGATTCCATAACCAAATGATATTAATCGCTCATCTCAGGGAGCTTTATGTCTAAAGAAATGATGCAACTGGCCGCCCGTAATTTAAAGAAAGCGGTGCCGTTAATGTTAAAGCACCAGATCCCTACCACCCCAACGAACTATGCACTCTGGTACACCTATGTTTCGGAACAAATGCCTGAGTTAAACCTCAGGCTTGACACTATCATCGAGCAACATAAAACGTGTCCACCCACTAATTCAGAGTTGTTGTATCGTGAATTTGTATCTGATCCCGTTGAAGTCGATGTGTTAGACATGCGCCAGAACCTTGAAGCTATGGCAACAGAATTAGCACACTCATTAAAAGATACCAATCTTGATGTCACTCAATTTCAGCGACGCATAGACAGTAATTTCGATAAACTAAATCGTATTGAAGAAGAAGGTGTCAGCCTTGAAAAAGTACTCGGTGTGGTCAGAGGTTTAGTTAAAGAATCAGATGAGATCCGCTCAAGTACACAATACTTCACTGGTCAATTGAGTAAAGCACAACAAGAAATTGAAGCATTAAAGCGTCAGCTGGAAAAATCAGAACAAATCGTATTATATGATGCGTTAACCAGTATTTTTAATCGCCGTGCATTTGATAATGATCTTAAAGGCACACTGAGTCAGTCACCTGACGGACTTTGTCTAATATTGATAGATATCGACCATTTCAAAGCATTTAATGACAATTACGGACACCTTCTCGGTGATCAAGTCTTAAAAGCAGTTGCTAAACGACTGCAAGAGGCTTGCCGTGATGGCGCTAAACTATACCGCTATGGCGGTGAAGAGTTTGCCGTACTCGTTCCTAATAGCCAACTAAGTTCAGCCCGTCATTTAGCCGAAGCTATGCGTCGAGGCTTAGAAAAGGTCTCACTTAAAGACAGACGAAAAGATGTCCGTATCAATAAAATCACCGCATCTTTTGGTGTTGCTCAATGGAACAAGAACCTCAAAAGTACCGAGATCATCGAAATTGCCGATAAGTTACTCTATCAAGCTAAGCGATTAGGCAGAAATAGAGTCATGCCGATACCCGGCTAGCATGACTCACTTGGCTTCAAACAGATAAAGGTAGCGCACTCACGACTAACCTAAACTCACTTCTGGGTGTAAGCGAGTTAAAAGGATAACAGGTGATCAAAGTTAATTGATCGGTAAGATTTGATTCAAGCACATAGGTATCTGTTTCGTGCACAATGTGGGTTGACGATACCTGATAAAAACGCACCCTATTGTTTGCATCTTCAAACTTTATTATACGGCCGCTTTCTATTCCGTTTAACACTGAGAAGTGCGTATCATTGTGCCCGGCAATAACCCGGTTACCTTGGGGGAAGTCCAATCCCCCCCCCTTAACACGAGTAGGTCCAAAAGCAAGATTTCTACCCGAAGTACCTGACAACACATAAAGCGATCTACCATCTTTCTGTTTATATTGACCTTTTTTCATTAAGGTCAACTTAGCGACAGGGTATGTATCAGCCCAACTCCAGGGCTTATGTGGCTGGTTATCTAACAGCGTTTGTTGCCAGGCTTGATGAATAAGATATTGTGCAAAATACGCTTTTGCTTGCATATAAGAACCCTTAGCCAAAAATATCACCCCTAATATGAAAATAATGCCAACAAGGCCGAAACGAGCGTTGACTCTTAGTTTAATATTTCTAATCCTTCTCTCCTCTCAATGCTAAAACTAGCAAGATAAGCCAATGCCAAACCAAGTAACAGCATGCCAATAATGATAAGAAGTCGACTTTCTCCACCTGTTTGAGGTAAGTAGCCCACTGAGGTTTGCCAGTCAAAGGGACTCGCTTGCACAACATTTACATGATTAGAAAGCACTGCCGGATGCTTTACTGGAGTCATATCTACAGCTATCAAGCTGGTATGTCGGCTAACTAAGTGATAGTTAAGTGCCAATGCCGTTATCTGTTTTTTTATTCTGGCATTGTTGACGCCATCTTTGCTCATCTCCAAGGCTGCTATCTGTTTTCTAGCCCAAACGAGATCTAATCCTGCCGCTTTCTTCCGCTGATCCAAAGGCAAGTTAGTATGCCAATATTGATTATTTATCATGCCAGAGACCAACACCTCTGATGCTGAATTACGGTACAACTTCGGCGTTAACTTTATCGCCACCAGCAAAGGTTCATTAGCATATAAATCAGGGATCCTTGCAGGCCAGTGATCGGGGATCGTACCATCTAAATAATGAAGCTCTACACCGGTCACCTGAGGACGTTCAATTTTATACATTAGCGCTTCAATTTTTTGCTGAACTTCATCTAATTTACCGATATAAGTAAATGTTCCTCTGCCCACTTCTGCTGCTCTTTGCATAAAATGAGAATTAGGCGCTGAGCCAATACCGATAGTAAACAACCTCGCTTCACCTACATGCTCTTTAATAAAAGAAAATAACTCTTTCTCATTTGTCACAGCCCCGTCTGTCATAAACAACACTTGCTTCAGCCGTGTCGTTTCAATATCACTATCGGGCTGACGATTAGCGGTTAATGCCCTGTCTAACGCGGGTATCATTTCAGTTCCCCCATCGGCAGTTAATTTTCGAATAAATTGATTCGCTCTACCGATATTACGCGCAGTTGCAGGTAACGACTCTGCAGATAGCACATTCACATAGGAGTTAAACGCTATGATATTAAAAGTATCTTCGCTTTTTAGGCCCGCAAGGGCGAAACCCATGGCTTTTTTAGCTTGAACAATCGCTGCACCTGACATAGAGCCCGAAGTGTCGATAACCAATATCAGCTCTCTGGCAATAATATTTTTGTTATCCCCAAGCTCAGGTGGGATCAACATCAACAGCGCGTAATCGCTATTTATTGTTGAGCTGGTTGTAGTGGTATGAGTTTGTCCTTCCTGAGCATAAACCGCAGCAATAGGCTCACTTCCTGAAACGGGTTTCCATTTCAATACAAAGTCTCTATTCGCAGCCGTATCATTCAGCAATTGGATCTGATAATGAGTATTGGTTAATGGCTGTGTATCAATATCATGAAAGTCACTGGCTATCTCGCTTATCTCTGAACCTGCGTCTAAATCTATATTGATGCTCACTCTGGGCGTAGCCTCCTCTGTTGAAGTCGAGGAAAACTGAGACGCGAGAAAATGATTAATTTGCGAGCTTGTTGAAAATTTACTGGCTTCATCTTCAGTCTTTTGCTTTGTAGGTCTGTACCTAGGATTCACTAACATTGGAAACCTTAGGCTAAATTCTCCTTGTTCATAACTCACAAGCTCTTGATAACTTATCTCTACAACTAAACTTTCATTCGGTCCTAAATTTGCTACTGAAGTAGTAAAAATATTAGGCCGAACTTGTTCAACTAAACTGGCACGTTTTCCGGTCGCTTTGGCGTGTTCAAAGCGTTGCTTTGCCACTCCTCGCTCCTGTACCTGTCCCTCTATCACTCTTGAGCCCACTAACAGCTTCATATGATCAACTGCAGCCTCATTAGGCAACGGAAACAAGTAATTACCATTAATCCATGAATCTGTATTGTTCATAAATGTCTGTTTGACTGTGACCCTGTTAACCCAACCAGAAATTTTCATATCTACTTGTGTCTCTAATGGCAAAGCCAGATGCTGCTGGTTTTCACCATGCAGTTGATACACTAAGCTTCCTTGCGTTATCTCCATGCTGGAAAACGCAAGGCTGACGTTGGCCCAACAGACAAGGCAGAATAACCAGAAAAAGCGTATTAGATTAAGCCCCCCCCTAAAGGGGAGATCTGAGGTTGTTTTTTTAAGTAAAACCGTTCTCATATCAATATTCCTTTACCATGAAAACTGATTATTGATTTGAAGCAACGGCTGAATCTTCAGTAACAAACTTGATTGTGACTCTTCGATCGAAGAAGTCATTTTCAAAACTTTGCTCTGAGGTGATCGGCGCACTCGCACCATAGGCTCTAAAATCTAGCCTTTGCTCTTCTATACCCTGACTCACTAAGTAGTTTTTAACTTCGGCAACCCTTTGCTCTGACAATGCTTGGTTATAGATGGAGTTTCCCCTTCTATCGGCATAGCCGGTTAAATCAAGTCTCAGATCATTAGACATGAGCAATGCACTTGCTAATTCATCTAGTTGAGGTTGAAAGTGTGTTTCAAGCTGGGATGAACCAGTCTTAAACTGAATATTAAGTCCGAGTTCTAATTCAGACAGCTTCTGTTGCCTAACAAGCTTGAGTTCTTCAAGTTCATATTTTGCTGATTCATACTGGTTTGATATTAATGCAAGAGACTGATTATCATCATTCAATTTAGTTATCTGCATTTGCTGCTCACTGAGCTTTGCTTGCTGTGATTTCAGTTCTGTCTCATCGCCAACTGACTTACCAATAATAGCGCCAGTAAAGGCACCAATAATTGCCCCGACAGGACCAGCAACAACAGCACCAAGAACAATGCCAGAACTAACGCCAATGAGTTCTTCATGATGCTCACGCTGACTCTCTATTTCTGCTGCATCGCTCATAGATGAGAAAGTTAATGAACTCATCACTAGCACGGTAATTAATTGTTTCTTCATTTCTATATCCCTAATGTCATTAACGTGAAATATCTGTTTCCTCAGCGAGTGGAAATCCTCGCTTCGATTCGATATGAAGATTAAAACCAATTTAGATGACTTTGACGGGGACAAAAAGTGGCATTACAGGTATCAATTGTGGCAACAAAATGGCAATTGCAGATCCAAGATACTCGCCAGCTTATTTTACTGTATAGTCACACTCAAATAGAGTTACACGGCGGTTTAACTTCAGCCGCAGTATTATTGAATGACTCAAATTCAATAATAGATTAAGGAAAGTAATGAGCATGAAACGCATTGCCATCGTCGAAGATGAAGTCGCCATTCGCGAAAACTATAAAGAAGTATTGCAACAGCAAGGTTATAGCGTGCAAGCCTATGCGAATCGCCCTATGGCAATGCAAGCCTTTTCAACCCGTCTACCTGACTTAGCCATTATTGATATAGGCCTCGGAGATGAAATTGACGGCGGATTTACCCTTTGCCAATCATTAAGAGCCATGTCGAGTAACTTGCCCATTATTTTTTTAACTGCCAGAGACAGTGATTTTGATACCGTTTGTGGGCTCAGGTTAGGTGCGGATGATTACTTGAGTAAAGATGTTAGCTTCCCTCACCTTATCGCAAGATTAGCTGCCTTGTTTCGTCGTTCAGATCTTCAAGGCACTGAAAGCGACGAAGAGAGTTTATTAGAGAGAGATCAGCTGGTTATTGATGTTAATCGAATGCAAGTTTATTGGAGTAAAACCGCAATTGAACTAACAGTCACTGAATTCTGGATGGTTCATGCATTGGCTAAACGCCCCGGGCATGTACGAAATAGGCAGGAGTTAATGCAAGAGGCTAAAATTTTCGTTGATGACAGTACTATTACTTCTCATGTTAAGCGGATCCGGAAAAAGTTTCAGGCGTTAGATGCTAATTTTGATTGTATAGATACAGTCTATGGCATGGGATACCGCTGGGATCCTCAGGGCTAATAAAACCAAGAATACAACCTAGGTACCTGTGGGTTATCATTCGCTACAATCGACGAGTATTACATTTGTTAAACCACATATTAGAGGTCAAAGCTAAAAGCTCAATGTATGCTTTTCTTATTGCAAGTAAGGCTAGAAATAGCGCGCTAAATATTTGGCTAAAACTAAAAGTTAAGCTAAAGCACGTGACTCCCCCTATTTTAATCACTTTGATGAGCACACTCTTCAAGCACTTTTCAGGGCTTAAAGAACGGGTTTTAACATTCCACCCTCCAATCGGGCTAAGATCAAAAGTCGGTATCTTGTCACTATTTTTACTGTGTTTACCTTGGCTTGGGTATCAATATGTGTGGGAAATGGAAAAATATCTTAGATACGGTCAAGAAAAAACCCTCGAAGGAACCACACAAGCATTAGCAACAGCACTTCATGAACGCCCCAACCTTTTCGATATACAGGCAAGCTTTTTAACACAAGTCGAGCAAGGGCGAGATCTCTATGCTTACCAGTTAGCTGGTCCAATTCAATTAGATGGTAAACTGAATGACTGGGCCCTTTACCGCCATCGCAGTATTAATTACGGTCACGGCCATCAGATCTTCAAACATGATGTACAAGCACCGTTAAATATCAGCTTTAATCATATGGTAGGTAAATACGGTGGATATCTGTATGCATTTTTTGAAGTCACCGATCCTAGCGTCATCTATCGTGGCAGCAACAGCTTAAAAATCGACGTCAATGATCATCTGGCTATTGCGACTCTAGCGCCCGATGGAAAATTCAAACGCTATATCATAGCCACTCAAAAAGATGGCTGGGTCAGCTCCTATGAGCTCCCTGCAGATCCTCAAAAGAGAATGCCTGTTACACCTGAATTAAAAATCCAGGGTAAATGGCTCAAAACAGAGACAGGCTACAATGTCGAGATTAGACTGCCCTTAGAGATGGTAGGCAGTAAACTAGGCTTCGCTATCTATGATGTTAACGATAAGAAGACTCGTCGCCTCGATGCCATTGTTGGTACATCTGCTATCGATGATGTTGAAAATTTAGGCACGGTTCTGGTTCCTTCCCCAGAAATCGAAAGTATCATCAAAGGGATGAGTCATAACAGCTCAAGGATCTGGGTGGTTGATAAACATGGTAGGGTATTAGCCAAATCCGGAGATATCCGCACCAGTAACAGTGTATGGACACGTACAGTCCAAGATAAACCCGATGATTCATTTTGGGCACGCTTTAAACGTGATTATTTACATCGATTTTACTACAAAATTTTAACCACTCCACCTAAAGACTTTATTGACTCGTTACAAGATTCTACGGTACTAGAAGGCAGTCATATTAAAAATGCATTGTCCGGTAAACAAGGCTCAACCTGGCGCCTCACTCCCGATAATAAAGCGGTGATACTTGCAGCTGCTAGCCCTATTTGGATTGATGATAAAGTGATGGGCGTCGTGATTGCCGAAGAGACAACTCACGGGATCCGCACATTACGTAATAAAGCATTAGAGAAACTCTTTAATGTCATACTCACCATCATGAGTATGGGAACATTGTCCCTGTTCTTCTTTGCGTCCAGTATCTCTAGCCGGATCAGAAAGTTAAGAGACGAAGCTGAGGAGGCTATCGATAGCCAAGGACGAATTCGTAAGACGATTTTAGGTTCAGAAGTCCGCGATGAAATCGGCGATCTGTCTCGTAGTTTTTCAAGCATTGTCAGTCGCTTAGGGCAATACACACATTACCTAGAAAATATGTCATCACGTTTATCCCATGAACTCAGAACCCCTGTTGCAGTGGTGAGATCTTCACTCGAGCATTTAAGCCTGCAACACTTAGACCCTGACACGCGTAAATACGTTGATCGCGCCGAAGAAGGTGTTAGCCGACTCAATATGATCCTGAACAATATGAGTGAAGCCACACGATTAGAAGAGAGCCTCTCTAATGCTGAGAACGATATTTTCCCGCTATCTAAGGTCATTTCCGGCTGTATGCAAGGCTATCAGCTCACCTACCCTGAAAAACAGTTTGTGGTCTCCATTACCGATGAGCCGTTAACAATGACTGGCGTGCCTGAATATATCGCGCAACTGATGGATAAATTGATTGCCAATGCAATGGAGTTTAGTAATGAAGGTACGCCAATTACTGTCACGCTAGAGATGAAACATAGACAAGCTGAATTAGTGGTCTCCAACTTCGGCCCGATACTTCCTGATAAAATGGCTGAGCAGATATTCGAATCCATGGTCTCAGTGCGTCAACAAAAAGCACAAGATAAACCGCACTTAGGTCTAGGACTTTATATTGCACGTCTTATTACAGACTTTCATGAGGGGACGATTAAAGCACGTAACCTCACCGTCGAAAATAAACCTTCTAGCCAAGAATTAGCGCTATCTGGAGTGGAAATAATCGTGTCACTCCCCTATATCAAAGACAAATAAATACGATAGAACAGCAATAGTTATCTTATAAAATAGATAGTAGTAAACTGAACTGACACTTTTTTTTAGCCATTTAGATGTTAAGATGGCTAAACGTTTTATCAGCAACTTGCTTGTGGATGTGTGCCTTATGAAAAATGAAACTAAAATCATTACTGTTGGACGAGATAAGAAGTGGACCAAAGGCGTGATTAACCCGCCAGTATTTCGTGCATCGACCATGGTATTTGACACCATGGAAGAGATGCGGTTCGCCACTAAAAATCGCGCTAAAGGCGAGATGTTTTACGGTAGACGTGGCGGTCCAACTCACTTTGCTTTTCAAGCGGCTATAGCAGAACTAGAAGGTGGCTTCGGTACCGCACTTTATCCATCAGGTTCAGCCGCCATCAGTGGTGCACTTCTATCATTTTTAAAAGCTGGCGACCATTTACTCATGGTAGACAATGCTTATGAGCCAACCAGAGATCTGTGTAATAAGTTACTCGCAGGTTTTGGCATTGAAACCACCTATTACGACCCTATGATTGGTGAAGGCATAGCAGAGCTAATCAAACCCAATACTAAAGTGTTGTTTCTAGAGTCCCCAGGCTCAGTAACCATGGAAATTCAAGATGTACCCACCTTGAGTAAAATTGCCCATCAGCATGACATGATAGTGATGTTAGATAATACCTGGGCATCCCCAATAAACTCTCGTCCTTTTGATATGGGTGTAGACATTTCGATTCAGGCTGCCACTAAATATATTGTTGGCCACTCTGATGTCATGATGGGCACGGCGACTTCAAATGAAGCACATTGGGATCAACTCAGAGAAAATAGCTATCTTATGGGTCAATGTACCTCTCCTGATGACGTCTATCTAGCCAACCGAGGTCTCAGAACCCTTGGTATTCGTATGCAACAGCATGAGCAAAATGCGCTTAAAGTTGCTAACTGGCTGCAAACCCGTCCGGAAGTTGATCACCTAAGGCATCCAGCCTTCGAATCATGTCCAGGTCATGAATTTTTCAAACGAGATTTTAGTGCTTCAAATGGCTTATTTTCATTTGTCCTTAAGCAAGGAGATCTCAAATCTGTCACCGCATTAGTTGAAAATATGCAGTACTTTAAAATGGGCTTTTCATGGGGCGGATTTGAAAGTCTTATTTTAGGTGTATTTGGAATCGACAAATTGCGAACAGCAACCCAATGGGATAGCAGTAAGCCACTGATAAGATTGCATGTTGGCTTAGAAAACCCAGATGATCTGATTGCCGATCTTGAGGCTGGATTTGAGCGTTTCAATGCCGAATTAAAACGCTAACAGCGTTTCTATTAAAGCCGCCTAACCAGCGGTTTTTTTATCCTTAATCAAATCCATTTCCTAAGTAATTTCAGTAAAAAGTCACTCACCCTCTTGCCAACGAAATGGCTCTCCCATTTCAATCACGTTACCGTTATCAATCACTAAACTATCGTTATCAGAACAAAAATACACTTGTGATATGCCCTTACTTAATGCTCGCAGTTCTTGTTCGATAATTGCAGGCGTTTGCGTATAAGAAACATGGGGAACAAAGTGAAACGGCACCGCAGATAAACCGGATAGCACCTGTAAGCCCACTCTGTTTATATCACCACATAAACTTGCCGTCTCGACAGACGGAGTCATTATCATAGCGCCCGCACTGACACCAATCAGTGCGCCACCCTCTGTCACATATTGACGAAGGACAGGAAGTAACCCACGATACCTAAGCCACTTGAGGAAACGATAAGTATCACCTCCGGATAAATGAATCACATCGCAAGCTAATAACTGCTTTAGGCTGGCTTCATTGAAACCGTCTTCCAACTCTAAGTAGCAATTGAGCCTACCACCTAACCTACTGTACATTTGCTGAGTAGAGACATAGTAACCTCTGCCTGGGTCTGGCTGTGAGGCGATATGGCCAATGTGCTTCAAGCATGATCCCAGTGAATCCACCACATATTTTATCGCAGCAACTCCATTATCAGTATTGGGATCACTGACGAATGCCAACATCATAGCTAGTTCCTTATTTTTATGGGGTGTAGACTAGTCATCTAATGCTAATACCAATCGGTATAATGCCTCAATAGCCTGACTGCATTCTTCTATTAAAAACCTGCTTATGCATAAATAGCATCACACTAGTTTATAAGAGCGTATACTTTTCAAGCAAAAGCAGCATAATTTCTCATTATTATCCTTAGAGTGTTTTTTGTTTGTCATGTTTGTTGTTAACATAATGGATCATCTTGTCTATTTTTAAATTTTTATGTTTGGGGTTTTTTAAGTCATGTCCAACTGGTTTTTTCCGATTATCTCCCTTCCCCTCGTCAGCTTGCTGTTTACCACTACAAGCTATGCAAATTCAGATTTTCAAGGGATCAGCGATACGTTTAAATCGCAATTTCATAGCCAATTGAAAAAAAATAACGTCCCTGGTGGTGCATTTGTCATTGTTGAAAATGACCAGATCCTCAAAATGGGCGCATTCGGTAAACGTAAAAAAGGCGGTAGTTTAAATGTAAACACTGATACGGTATTTCGCTTAGCGTCAGTATCTAAGACCTTTGCAGGTTCATTATCCACCATGCTGGTTCATGAAAATAAATTTTCCTGGGATGAACCATTACAAAAATACATGCCTGAATTTAGCCTTGCCGATCCTAAAGCCAGCAGGGAAATTAACTTAGGCCACCTAATCGGCCAAAGCACAGGGCTTATGCCGAACAGTTACGATAATATCCTCAATGCCAACGGCAAGCTGAAAAAAATCATTCCTAAATTTTCAAAGCTAACGTTAATGTGCTCTCCAGGCAGTTGTTATAGCTACCAAAATATTGCTTTTTCATTTATGCAGCCAGTGATAGAGCAACAAACTGGAAAAAGTTATTCAAACCTTGTTGAACAAAGAATTTTCCAACCTTTACATATGGATACAGCATCTATTGGCATGGATGACTTTTTAGCCACTAAAAACCGAGCTAGTCCGCATATAAAGACCCGTTCAGGCTTTAAAAAAGTGAAGGTAAAGCCTAATTACTACCAAGTAGAACCCGCCGCTGGTGTCAATGCCAGTATCAAAGATCTCTCCAAATGGCTGATTGCCAATTTAGGCAATAACCCTGAGGTGCTCAGTCCTCAATTACTGGCAGAAATTAAGACTCCAGGGGTACGAACAAGCAAAGAGCTTCGCCGACGTGAGTGGAAAAGATACTTAGACGATGCTCATTATGGTAAAGGGTGGAGAGTCTATAATTTTGAAGGTGAGGAGCTGGTTTATCATGCTGGCTGGGTTGCTGGTTATGTTGCAGAAGTTGCTTATTCACCACGCCTCAATATTGGTATGGCCATGTTACTCAACGGCGAATCCCGAGTGATGGCCAAGTTAGGCGCCAATTTTTGGCATAATGTGATTAAACAGCAGGCTAAACTCTCAAAGGAAAAAGCCAGTCAAGTTGCCGCTCGTTAATGATGTAAACGACCCCTTGAGCTGCTTTGCATCACAGCAGCTCAAGTATTATCTAATGCATACTTTAGACAGGGTTGTTAATATCCACGAAGATGTGTTCAATATCAAACTCTCTCGCTAGATGCTCTCCTAACGCTTGAATACCATACCTTTCGGTTGCATGGTGTCCAGCTGCAAAGTAATGAATACCTAACTCAATAGCACTGTGGTAAGTCCTTTCAGACACTTCACCACTAATAAAAGCATCTACACCTAAGTCTGCTGCATGATCGATGTAATCCTGAGCACCACCTGTACACCAGGCGATACGTTGAATTTCAGCGCTATCATCACCAATATGCAACGGCTCTCGATTAAGTACTTTTGCCAAGTGAGTGGAGAAATCTTGCGCCGTCATTGGCGTATCAAGGCGACCTTGCCAGATTAATCCCTGTGCCACTCCTTCAACGGCCTCCGCATCTGAGATATCCAATTTACGTCCAAGCTCGGCATTGTTGCCAAGCATAGGATGTGCATCTAGGGGCAAATGGTAACCAAACAAATTAATATCATGAGTTAACAAGGCTTTAATTCTTCGCTGTTTCATTCCAGTGATAACTTCAGCTTCACCTTTCCAAAAAAAACCATGATGGACTAATAACGCATCAGCATTAAGCTCGATCGCTTTAGCTATTAGAGCTTGGCTAGCGGATACACCGGTAACAATTTTCTTTATCTCAGCGCGACCCTCTACTTGCAAACCATTCGGCGCATAATCTTTAAATTGAGAAACTTGCAAAAACTTGGAGAGGTATCGACCTAGCTCAGTACGTGTCATTGAGACGCCCTTTAAAAAATGAACCACAAGTGTAACGCATGCACAGGTTTGGTTCCAAGACCTCGTTACCTTGTTAATATGGATCACACGATATCCTTTAATTAACTTGATAAAAATCAAGTTAATTAAAGGATATCTAGAAAACAGCTGCAAAAAACAGCAAAAACATACCTATTTCAGCTAAAATTGGACTTTTTAGTCATTTAACCTATAAAATTACTTCAAACCTTCAAGTAAACATTAAAAAATAAATAGGTTATTACTATGTCAAAACTGACCAAAGAAGAGGTTATCAGCGCCTTAGAGTCTGCCCTTGCATCAAAGCAAGGTTCGGCTGTAACGATTGAACAGAAAGGAAGCTGGTACAAAATCGATGGCGGTAAGTCATTACGCTTTAGCGAATTAGAATCAATGCTTGCCGAATTAAACGGCGGCACAGCTTCTGCTGAAGTGACTAAACCAAAAACTCAGCCTGCTGCAAAAATAGCAAAACCGAAAGCTGAAGTTAAAAAAGTTCCAGCGAAGAAAGCGTCAACTAAAGCAGTTAAAACGGCTAATTCTCAAGGTGGTAAAACACCAAAAGAATTATGGCGTGAGAAGCTTGCAGGAAAAGGTCAGTTACCTCGCGGTTTCTAATCTTTTACTGAAAGTGGGCTAAAACAATAAGGGGCCGATGGCTCCTTGTTATTTTAATATGTCAGTAAACATAAGTTACATTGCGATATCAACTCTCACACTTCCCTGAAGATATACGACTCTAACCTCATCACCAGGGTTAAATATCATTCCAGGATCAAGATCCTGAATGATCATGACTTGCTCACCACCTTCTTGTGTGACCATGAGTTCGACCAGTCTAAGCTCTTGATAATAGGAGCTATCCCCGTATCGATTACCGACACCAGCTCCAATTAATGCCCCCAGTACAGTTGCAACATCTTGACCGCTCCCGCCGCCAAACTGATGGCCTATGACTCCACCAAGCAAAGCGCCACCAAAAGTCTTCCAGCCAGTATTTCTATCTTCGACGAGCTGTTTTTCAGTAATATTTCTGACCGAAGTCACACTAGCATAAATCACTTTTTCTACCGGAACAGCTTGGTTCCTTTCGTAAGCTGCTGAAACATGAAATGAAGCAGCTAAAGCAATAGATAAACTAAGTAACAAAGCAAAACTAGGTTTCAACATGATCAAATTTCCGCTAAATTGTAATAAGGTCCCATAAGGATAATTTTACCCAATTGTGAACTCTCTGTCCTATTTAAATCATCAACTCGAGCAGTTTCCAGAGCCTGAGCTAGCACTCACCGACCCTAACGGTCTTCTGGCTATCGGCGGAGACTTACAACCCGAGCGCTTGCTTAACGCATACTACGAGGGGATATTCCCCTGGTTTAATCTCGATGATCCTATCTTGTGGTGGTCACCCGATCCTAGAGCGGTATTTGTACCTGGAAGCATGAAGGTCAGTCGAAGTTTAAATAAGTTTTTAAAGAAGCAAACTTGGACCTATACCGTCAATCAGGCTTTTGATGATGTTATCAAGGGCTGCGCTCAACCACGGGCCTCTCAAGATGGCACCTGGATCACCACTGAAATCCAGCAAGCCTATCAAGCACTGCATCATCTAGGGAAGGCTCACTCGGTTGAAGTATGGGACAAAGATCAGCTTATTGGAGGCCTCTATGGCTTAGCTATTGGTCAGGTGTTTTGTGGTGAGTCTATGTTTCACTGCCAAACTAACGCCTCTAAAGCTGCGATGTTAGCGCTGCACCAACATATGCTAAGATCAGGCTTTAAACTTATTGATGCCCAAGTGGTGAACCCTCACCTAGCATCTTTGGGTGCGATTGCATTAAAAAGAAAAGATTTTATCAATTTACTCAAACGTTTCCGCCAAGGCGAAGTATCAGAAGAAACCTGGTTACCACAAGAGGTTCACCTTGAGCTCTAAATCACAGCAAGTCTCAGTCGGGATCACCAAGAGCTTTCCCTGTAGCTATCTTGACAATCAACTGGAGCAGCTTTTAGTGCTTCAAGAAGAGAGTGTCGATCTGGCATTATTCGAACAACTGCTTGCATTAGGCTTTAGACGCAGTGGTGGCACCATTTATAAACCTCAATGTCCGCACTGTAGTGCATGTCTGCCAATCAGGATCCCAACGGATGAGTTCACACCATCGAGAAGACAAAAGAGAACACTTAGGAATAACCGTGATTTAATATGGAAAATTGTCGACAAACAAGCTGAATATCACTATGCCTTGTATGAAATCTACATCAACCAACGACATAATGATGGACCTATGTATCCTGCTTCAAGAGAGCAATACCAACATTTTATCGGCTCGGCTTGGCTCGATCCCATTTTTATTGAACTTTGGAGCGACAAAAAGCTCGTTGGCGTCGCAGTGACTGATATTTTGCCAAACAGCCTCTCAGCCATCTATACTTTTTTTGCGCCCGACGAACACAAACGCTCTTTAGGATCGTTATCGATTTTAATCCAATGCCGATTAGCTAAATTAATGGGCAAAGGCTTTGTGTATCTTGGCTACCAAATTGATGAATCCAGGAAGATGAACTATAAAAGAGACTATACTCCATATCAAATTTTGACTGGTAATGGCTGGCTGCAAATGCCTGATGACACGTAATTTAATTATTATATTGTGCTAATATCACTTTAAAGGAGTATTTATGACCGATAAGTTAACCTGTTCTTTACAGCACGGTGAATTTGCGGCATGATACGCCCGTTTTTAATATTTGAAGGCTAACAGGATAACTGATTAATGGCGAAAGAAGACAACATTGAGATGCAAGGCACGATCCTTGAAACCTTGCCGAACACAATGTTTCGTGTAGAGCTAGAAAACGGTCACGTCGTGATTGCACATATCTCAGGTAAAATGCGTAAAAACTACATCCGTATTTTAACAGGCGATAAAGTGACAGTTCAGCTGACCCCTTACGATTTGAGCAAAGGTCGCATCGTCTTCCGTTCACGCTAAGTTAGCTTAGAACAAAATTTCAAAAACCGGCAGAGCCGGTTTTTTTAGTTAATCGTATTAAAAAAGGCTGCAGATGCAGCCTTTTTTTATTGTTGGAAAAAAGGTTAACTGGTGACCTTTTCCAAGCTTTGCGTCGTGATCACTATATCTCCATCCACACTATCAACATTGACTTCACCGCCCTTCTCTAAGTCACCAAATAGAATTTGGTCCGCTAGAGGACGTTTGATCAACTCAGTCACCACTCTGGCCATAGGTCTTGCACCCATTGTCTTATCGTAGCCTTTCTCAGCCAATAGCGTACGTGCTTCATCACTAACATGCATAGTGACACCTTTATCATCGAGCTGCGCCTGGAGCTCTACGAGGAACTTATCGACAACCTTAGCGATCACTGTCATATCAAGATGATTAAACCAAATAATTTCATCTAAGCGATTTCGGAACTCAGGTGAGAAAATCTTATTAATTTCAGATAAGGCATCTAAGCTGTGATCTTGCTGTTTAAAACCTATAGATTTACGTACCGTCTCCTGAACACCAGCATTAGTGGTCATAACAAGTGTCACATGTCTAAAGTCTGCTTTTCTGCCGTTATTATCTGTCAACGTACCGTGATCCATCACCTGAAGTAGCAAGTTATAGACATCCGGATGCGCTTTCTCTATTTCATCGAGTAACACGACACAATGAGGATTTTTGATCACCGCATCGGTAAGCAAGCCACCTTGATCGTAGCCAACATAGCCCGGAGGCGCACCGATCAAGCGTGAAACAGTGTGACTTTCCATGTACTCTGACATATCGAACCGAGCCAGATTGAGCCCGAGACATTTAGCCAATTGACTGGTCACCTCAGTTTTCCCTACGCCAGTAGGACCCGCAAATAAGAAACTGCCTACAGGCTTCTCTTCACCAGTAAGACCACTACGAGACAAACGAATCGCAGAGCTTAGGCTCTCAATCGCATTGTCCTGACCAAACACGACCATCTTAAGGTTACGGTCAAGGTTTTTCAGCATATCCTTATCAGTTGCTGATACCGACTTCTCAGGTATTCTGGCAATTTTAGCGATTATTGACTCAATCTCAGTTTGACCAATTGTCTTTTTACGCTTACTCGCTGGCTGCATTGCCATACGAGCACCCGCTTCATCGATAACATCAATGGCCTTATCAGGCAGGTGTCGATCGTTAATATGTTTATCTGACAATTTAGCCGCAACACTCAAAGCCGCAAGGGTATAGCGGACACCGTGATGTTCTTCATACTTTGACTTTAAACCTCGAAGGATTTTGGTCGTTTCGGCAACAGATGGTTCATCGACATCTATTTTTTGAAAACGGCGAGCCAAAGCGCGATCCTTTTCGAAAATACTCTGATATTCCTGAAAAGTCGTTGAACCCATACACCTAAGCTTACCGCCTGAAAGCAGTGGTTTGAGCAGATTCGAAGCATCCATCACCCCCCCAGATGCAGCGCCTGCTCCTATAATTGTGTGGATTTCATCAATAAACAGTATGGCTTTCTCATCCATTTCTAGCTCTTTAAGAAGACTTTTAAAACGTTTTTCGAAATCGCCACGATACTTTGTACCTGCAAGTAATGCCCCAAGATCCAGTGAGTAAACGGTCACATCATTCATCACATCAGGTACTTCATCATTGACAATTCTGTACGCCAAACCTTCTGCAATAGCCGTTTTACCAACACCGGCCTCGCCCACGAGCAGTGGATTATTTTTTCTGCGACGACATAAGATTTGAATTGAACGTTCAATCTCTTCACTTCGTCCGATTAACGGATCAATATTGCCTAGTCGCGCTTGTTCATTTAGATTCGCCGCAAATTGCGATAGCTTACTTTTCTCTTCTTCGACCTCGGTGTGATCTTCAATTCGCTCCTGGCTTGACTCAGAATCGCTTTCGTTTTTTGATACGCCATGAGAAATAAAATTAACCACATCGAGTCGAGTGACTTCGGCATTTCTTAATAGATAGACGGCCTGAGACTCTTGTTCACTAAAAATAGCCACGAGCACATTTGCGCCGGTAACTTCATTCCTACCCGAAGATTGCACGTGAAAAACGGCCCGTTGGAGCACTCTTTGAAAACCTAAAGTGGGTTGAGTTTCCCTTTCATCCTCGGGATCAGCAATAATAGGTGTGGTTTGCTGAATAAAGCTGGCAACTTCTTCCCTTAATTTATTTAGATTTGAGCCACATGCTAGCAATGCTTCTTGAGCTGCAGGATTATCAATCAAGGCAAGCAATAGGTGTTCGACCGTCATGTATTCATGACGTGCATCTCTGGCTTGTTGAAATGCCAGGTTTAAGGTGACTTCGAGATCTTTGTTGAGCATAAGCACCCCCTAAAAAATACAACTTCAAAAAACCTGATTTAGGCTTTCTCTAATGAACACAGTAACGGATGTTCGTTTTGTCTTGCAAATTGATTTACTTGTGCAACTTTAGTTTCTGCTATTCCAAAAGGAAAAATACCGCATATTCCCTTACCTTTATGGTGAATAGCCAACATAATATCAGTGGCTTCTTGTTCATTTTTCTTAAAAAAGAGTTGTAGGATCTCAATCACAAAATCCATCGGTGTGTAGTCATCGTTATTGAGTATGACCTTATACATTGAAGGTGGCATTAACTCTGACTCAACACGTTCTTCAACGTGCTCAATATTTCCTACTTTACCCATGTTTCAATATTAGCCTCTTGTTATGGCTTGTACCAATCGATAACAGAAATTGATGTCACTAAGTTTAACATCTCACACCTGACACACTAATTGATACAACTCTTTTGCCGAATTGTTGACTTTATGTTAAATTGCGCTTGACATACAATCAAAGTGCTTTCATTCTGTTCAGCAAGCGGTGAATTCCCCCGCTCATTAAGTTTTACTATCTTACTGGTAAGTAAACAACAGAAGGAAGTGGAAGTATGGCAAACGGAACTGTTAAATGGTTCAACAACGCCAAAGGATTCGGGTTTATTTGCCCAGATGCTGGCGGTGAAGATGTTTTTGCACACTATTCTACCATTGAAATGGAAGGCTATCGAACTCTAAAAGCAGGCCAACCGGTTCAATTCGAAGTAGAAGCAGGTCCAAAAGGGATGCACGCGTCGGCAATTTCACCAACGAATTAATTGATTGGTGCGATCAAAAAAGGCAGGGATTCCCTGCCTTTTTTATTTCTGCTTTATTTTTAAACTCACCTAAGGTATTGGTACTTTAGGCTAATTTAAAATCAATTAAGCAAATAACGCATTCATTGTCGCGCTTGGACGCATCTCAGCAGAAGCCTTAGCCGCATCTAAACGATAATAGCCACCGAGATCAGCCGCATGACCTTGAGCAGAATTAAGCTCATCAACAATCTTAGTTTCATTACTTGTCAGTGCTTCAGCTAAATCAGCAAAGCTTTCCTTAAGTTCAGCATCTTGAGTCTGACTCGCAACAGCTTGAGCCCAGTACATCGCCAAGTAAAAATGGCTGCCACGGTTATCGAGTTGACCAACACGGCGAGACGGCGACTTATTTTGATCTAAGAACTGCCCAATTGCAGAGTCCAGCGTATCCGCTAAAACCTGTGCTTTCGCGTTGTTAGTGGTTTGGCTTAAATGCTCAAGAGAAGCAGCTAACGCTAAGAATTCACCCAGTGAGTCCCAACGCAAGTGGCCTTCTTTCTCAACCTGTTGAACGTGCTTAGGCGCACTTCCGCCTGCACCCGTCTCGAACAGTCCGCCACCATTCATCAGTGGCACAATAGACAGCATTTTAGCACTGGTACCAAGCTCAAGAATTGGGAATAAATCGGTTAAATAGTCACGTAATACGTTACCTGTTACCGAGATAGTGTTTAGACCATCCTTAGTACGCTTCAGCGTAAAACGAGTAGCTTCGATTGGGGACAAGATACGAATATCTAAACCGTTCGTATCGTGCTCTGGAAGGTACTGATTCACTTTCTTAATAATTTCAGCATCATGGGCACGTTTCTCATCTAACCAAAATACAGCTGGTGTATCAGACAAACGAGAACGATTTACTGCAAGCTTAACCCAGTCACGGATAGGCGCGTCTTTAACCTGACACATCCTCCAGATATCACCCGCTTCAACATCATGTGAAAGCAATACAGTACCGCTTGAGTCAATCACCTTAACAGTACCGGCAGATGAAATTTCAAATGTCTTGTCATGACTGCCGTACTCTTCGGCTTTTTGCGCCATCAAACCAACATTAGGCACACTGCCCATCGTTGTCGGGTCAAAAGCACCATGTTCTTTACAGAAACTAATCGTTTCCTGGTACACGCCTGCATAACAACGATCTGGGATCATTGCCTTAGTATCTTTAGGCTGACCATCTGGCCCCCACATCATGCCAGATGTTCGAATTGCAGCAGGCATTGAGGCATCGATAATCACATCACTAGGCACATGGAGGTTGGTGATACCTTTATCTGAATCAACCATAGCAAGTTCAGGACGAGTCAAATAAATAGCCGCGACATCGGCTTCAACTTCAGCTTTTTGTGACTCTGGAAGCGTCGCTATTTTAGCATAGACATCACCAAGACCATTGTTGACATCGACACCCAGCTGCTCAAACAGTTCTGAATGCTTAGCGAATAAGTCTTTGTAAAAAACCTTAACTGCATGACCAAAAAGAATGGGATCAGAAACTTTCATCATGGTGGCTTTAAGGTGTAGAGACAATAATACATCTTGCTCTTTAGCACCTTGAATCTCACGCTCAAAAAACTCAAGCAGAGATTGTTTGCTCAACACAGCAGCGTCAATCACTTCACCGGATTTTAATGGCAAAGATGATTTAAGCACTTGCTCGTCACCACCTTTGGTTGTTAGTACGATACTCACTTGAGATTCATTAGCTAAGGTGACAGATTGCTCACTGGCATAGAAGTCGCCTTCACTCATATGCGCAACATGAGTCTTAGAATCCTTAGCCCAAGCGCCCATTGAATGAGGGTGCTTCTGTGCGTATTTTTTTACAGAGCCTGGTGCGCGGCGATCTGAATTACCTTCCCGTAGAACAGGGTTTACGGCACTACCTTTTATCTTATCGAAACGCACTTTGATATCTTCTTCAACGGCATTAGCCGGCTCATCAGGATATGATGGAATGTCATATCCTTTTTGTTGAAGCTCTAAGATACACGCTTTAAGCTGCGGAACCGAAGCACTGATATTGGGTAGTTTAATAATATTTGCTTCAGGCTTGCCGGCTAAAATACCTAACTCTGCGAGTGCATCAGAGATCTTCTGCTCTGCGGTTAGATTTTCTGGAAAAACGGCAATAATTCGACCTGATAATGAAATATCACGTGTTTCAACATTGATGCCAGCGGCTTTAGTAAACGTCTGAATAATTGGCAACAGAGATAACGTGGCTAATGCTGGTGCTTCATCTGTTTCAGTATAAATAATTGTTGATGAGTTGTCGGTCATTTTCCGTCCTACATTATTGTAATAATAAAGAATTTAAGTTACTTATAATTTTTATACTGCTTTTTATTTAACTGCAGTTTTTTATACATACTTATTTAACCTGCCACTAAATAAACCTGACAGATTGAATCATTACTAGGTGGGTAGAGAGTAATTATGGAGAAACTTGAAACTGGGGTATCCCCATTCAGTCACAAGACTCTAAGCCTTTTTTAACACTTAACCACCAGCGTTGAACTTCTCAAAACTTAACGACATCTTGATGCAGATCTCATTTTAATGGCGGACATCATAAAACATTCTCGCCAATATTCAAATTCCACTAAGGGCGAATGCCAAGTACAATGTCAGAATTAAGTCATACTATGCCAGAAGATAGCCAGAGTGAGTGATAATATTTCTAGTCCAAAACAGTCAAAAAAAAACGCTTCAAAGCGCACAACAGAGAAACCCTCTGTACGTGGAGTCACTGTGATTAAAAACAAAATGAACAAACCGAAATTTAACCACAGCAAAAACAATAAACCCACACGTGCTAAACCAGCGGTGACCGACCCTGTCATCGTCCTGTTTAACAAGCCTTTCGACGTCTTATGTCAATTTACCGATGAGCAAGGTCGTACAACATTAAAAGACTATATTAACGTCAAAGATGTGTATGCTGCGGGCCGATTAGACAGAGACAGCGAAGGCCTATTGCTGCTGACGAATGACGGTAAATTACAGTCTAAAATCACAGAGCCCAAAAAGAAGACCTTTAAAACTTACTGGGTACAAGTTGAAGGTGCCCCGAGTGAAGATGAACTACAGGCGCTACGAGATGGCGTTGCACTTAAAGATGGCATGACACTCCCGGCAAAAGTCTCTGTTATCTCAGAGCCTCAGGTATGGGATCGCGAGCCACCCATTCGTGAACGTAAAAATATTCCCACAACTTGGCTCGAAATACAGATCTGTGAAGGTCGCAACAGGCAGGTTAGACGTATGACCGCTCACATCGGTTTTCCAACCTTAAGATTAATTCGTTATAAAATAGGTCAGTGGAGTCTCGATGATATAGACAGTGGCCAATATCGCATTTTAGATATGAAAATTAAAAACTAACTGATTCATTCGCTCACTTTTCCAAGGTACTGTCCATGACCGAACGCTATAAACCCAACGTAACGGTAGTTTGTATCATAGAGTCTCAAGGTAAGTTTCTTATTGTGGAAGAGCTAATTGATGGTGAAGAACGATTTAACCAACCTGCTGGTCACCTGGAATTGGGAGAAAGTATGGTTGCTGCCTGTCAGCGTGAAGTGCTCGAAGAAACGGGTCTTTCGATAACGCCACAAGGTTTAACTGGGATCTATCAATTTTCAGCCAGCGACACACTCACATTCTTAAGATTCACTTTTTATGTGACTGTTAAACATTGTGAAATAGCCCGTCCCAAAGATCCGGTTATCAAAGCGACTCATTGGCTCAGTTATGATGAAATCTCAGCCCTGTCTAACCAGCTAAGAAGCCCTTTAGTCCTCTCTTGTTTAGAAGATTTTCTCAACAAAACTCACTATCCGCTAGAACTGCTTAATAGTGAACACCTCATGTTAGCCCCAAAGCATAATGCATGATAGAATATGCCCCCGAAAAAGTGACTTATTTTGTATATGACTGCAAGTCGGTTAACTGGAATTAAACTTAGTACCGCCTTATAACTTATATTTAATAAAATCAACTAAATGAAACACATTCAACGGTTTTAGGATCTATGGCATCAATCGAACCCACTGCTATTACTAACAAAAAAGTCATTGTCGGCATGTCCGGCGGTGTTGACTCATCCGTTTCGGCTTACCTGTTGCAAAAGCAAGGTTATCAAGTCGAAGGTCTTTTCATGAAAAACTGGGAAGAAGATGACACCGACGAATATTGTGCTGCAGCAACAGATCTTAAAGATGCTCAAGCTGTCTGTGACAAATTAGGAATCAAACTTCATACCGTCAATTTTGCCGCTGAATATTGGGACAACGTATTCGAGTACTTTTTAGCTGAATATAAGGCTGGCAGAACTCCCAACCCAGATATCATCTGTAATAAAGAAATTAAATTCAAAGCTTTCCTAGAATTTGCTGATGAGATCTTAGATGCTGATTATATCGCTATGGGCCATTATGTGCGTCGTAGCGATGCAACAGGTCAAAGCAAGATGCTGCGTGGTGTCGACGGCAATAAAGACCAGAGCTACTTTCTTTACACATTGAGCCATGAACAAATTGCACGCTCTTTGTTTCCTGTCGGTGAACTTGAAAAAAGTGAAGTGAGAGAGATAGCCAAAGAGATGGGCTTAATTACCCATGATAAGAAAGATAGCACAGGGATCTGCTTTATCGGCGAGCGTAAGTTTACCGACTTTCTGAGTACTTTCTTACCAGCACAGCCAGGTAATATAGAGACATCTGAAGGTGAAGTCATTGGTACTCATCAAGGTCTGATGTACCACACGCTTGGCCAGCGTAAAGGGCTTGGCATCGGGGGCATGAAAAATAGTAATGACGATCCGTGGTACGTCGTCGACAAAGAGATGGACAGAAATGTATTAGTTGTCGGTCAAGGCGGTACACATCCGCGTCTTATGTCGATCGGGTTCTACGCGGACCAACTCCATTGGGTCGATAGAAAAGGTCCCAGTGATGATGTTAGGCTCACAGTAAAAACACGATACCGCCAACAAGATGTAAAATGTACTCTGATCTATGAAGGCGAAAATAGAATCAAGGTGCTATTTGATGAGCCCGTTGCCGCTGTCACCCCGGGGCAATCTGCTGTTTTTTATGATGCTGAAACCTGTTTAGGTGGCGGCATTATCGATTCACTAATCCGAGAATAAATTGTGAACGAGCAACTCTTTGAGCGCACAATGGCATTTGCAGGCATTTTGCAAGCTATCGCGCAGGTACAACATATTGCCAGACATGGAAGCTCTGATACCGATAGTCTGGCAGCCAGTCTCAACACGATACTGGTAACAAATCCAGATTCAACCTCTGAAGTCTATGCCGATAAAGTCGCGCTGAATAAGGGCTATCAGCTTATCGTGAATCAACTTGGCGATGGTAAAGAAAAAGATGTTGAGACCACTCGATACCTAATTGGCATACTTGCCCTCGAGCGTAAATTATCTCGGGGAAATGCCATGGGGATCTTAGCTGAGCGAATCAATCAAGTTCATCGCCAATTACACCATTTTGCTATTACTGATGAACAAGTCATAGCCAATTTTGCCGGTATATACGGCGATATAATCAGTACATTAGGACCCAAGATTCAAGTATCTGGTAATCCTGAGTTTCTGAAACAATCTCAAGTTCAACAAAAAATTCGTGCCTTACTCCTCGCTGCTATGCGCAGCGCAGTATTATGGCGCCAATTAGGAGGCAAGCGTAGACACCTTGTCTTCGCCAGAAAAACAATAGTTGATACCGCTAATAAAAGCCTCACCCTATAATAAGACAAGTTCATTAAGGAGCTTCTAATGGAACTTTCCGCACTAACTGCTATCTCTCCCGTAGACGGTCGTTATGGTAGTAAAACCGCCTCATTAAGAGGGATTTTCAGCGAGTACGGCCTGACCAAGTACCGTGTTCAAGTCGAAATAAACTGGTTAAAGCTGCTTTCTAGCTGCCCAGAAATTGTTGAAGTTCCACCGTTCAGCGAGACGGCATTAGCCCTTCTGGACCAAATTAAAGATGATTTTAGTGAAAAAGATGCACTTCGAGTCAAAGCGATTGAAGCAACCACTAATCATGATGTGAAAGCGGTTGAGTACTTCATCAAAGAACAGATCGCGAGTAATGCAGAACTTGTTGCCATCGATGAGTTCGTGCATTTTGCCTGTACTTCAGAAGATATCAACAACCTGTCACATGGTCTAATGCTTAGTGAAGCCCGTGATCAAGTATTAACACCGTACTGTGAGAAGATCATTACAGCTATTAAGAAGCTGGCTACTGACAATCGCTCTGTACCGTTAATGTCGCGTACTCATGGTCAACCAGCCTCACCTTCAACTTTAGGTAAAGAGATGGCTAACGTTGTCGTTCGCTTAGAACGCCAGCTTAAGCAGATCAATGCTGTTGAAATCATGGGTAAGCTCAACGGTGCTGTTGGTAACTACAACGCGCACCTTTCTGCTTACCCAGAAGTTGATTGGCATACGCTTTCAGAACGTTTTGTGACCAGCCTTGGGCTTAACTGGAACCCGTACACCACTCAAATTGAACCTCACGATTACATCGCAGAGCTGTTTGATGCTGTGGCACGTTTCAACACCATTTTGATCGATTTCGATCGTGATATCTGGGGCTATGTTGCACTCGGTCATTTCAAGCAGAGAACCATAGCGGGTGAAATTGGTTCTTCAACCATGCCACATAAAGTTAACCCTATCGATTTCGAAAACTCGGAAGGTAACTTAGGTATTGCTAACGCATTGATGCAGCATTTAGCCGCTAAACTGCCCGTTTCTAGATGGCAACGCGATCTTACTGACTCAACAGTCCTGCGTAACTTAGGTGTGGGTATCGCTCATGCATTAATTGCATACCAATCTACCCTAAAAGGGATCAGCAAGCTTGAGGTTAACGAAACACAGCTTCGTGCTGAGCTTGATAAGAACTGGGAAGTATTGGCTGAGCCTGTACAAACGGTTATGCGCCGTTACGGTATCGAGAAGCCCTATGAGAAGCTTAAAGAGCTTACTCGTGGTAAGCGTATCGATGGCGAGCAGCTTGCCGTTTTCATCGACGGTCTTGAATTGCCCGAAAGTGTTAAAATCGAGCTTAAAAAAATGACACCAGCCAACTATATTGGCCGTGCAGAAACGTTTGTTGACGAGCTAAAGTAGCGCTTTAATCGTCTATAAGACAAATTACACCAAAGGCGGTAAGCTTACACTTACCGCCTTTTTTATGACCTAAATAATAAGTAGCTATGTATACACTCAATCTAAATACCAACGAATTTTTAGCCAAGCATTGGCAGCAAACACCAGTTGTCATTAAAAATGCATTTACCAACTTCGTTGATCCTATCAGCGCGGATGAACTCGCAGGGCTCGCCTGTGAAGAAGAGGTCTCTTCTCGTATCATCATTACTAAAGAAAAAGACTGGGATATCATCCAAGGACCAATCCATAGTTATGATGCATATGGCGAGGATAACTGGCAGCTATTAGTCCAGGCCGTCAATCATTGGTTTGAAGATTCTGTACCTTTAGTTGAGGCTTTCAGATTTATTCCTGACTGGCGATTTGATGACTTGATGGTGTCTTTCGCCACTCCAGGTGGTGGTGTGGGTCCACATATAGATAACTACGATGTGTTCTTACTGCAAGGCGAAGGAACAAGACGCTGGAAAGTGGGTGATAAAGGCAACTATGCGCCACGCGGTGGTGATACTCATACTGCACTTATTGATGACTTTGAACCTATCATTGATGTCATTTTAGAGAAAGGCGATATGCTTTATATCCCACCTGGCTACCCTCATCGCGGCGAAACCATCACTACAGCCCTCAGTTACTCGATTGGCTTTAGATCACCGAGTCAGCAAGAACTAATGAGCAGTCTTGCCGATCATCTACTCGATACCAATACTGGCACTAAACGCTTTATCTCACATAATGAACCCGAGATAGCTGCATGTCTTTCAAAGGAGCATCAAGTCGGCCTTGTCGAGCTTATTTCATCCTTGATTAAGCAGCCGAAACACTACCAACAGATGCTGGGTCAAATGTTAAGTCAAAGCCGCTTCGAACTCGATCTCTGCGAGCCAGAACAAAGCCTCAGTCTAGAAGATCTTAAGCAGGCCATTGAAGAAGGGGCTGAAATCGCGCGTATTGGCGGCTTAAAAATCATCATGCTTGAAGAAGATAGTGAATCACGACTGTTCGTTAATGGAGAGGTCTTTGACATCGATGCCGATGAACAAGATTTAGCACATATCGCTTCACAGTTCACCTTATCTCAAGACACTGTCACCACTTGCATAAACCATCATGCCTTAGGTGAATTAGTGCTCAAGTTCCTTAACAAGGGCTATTACTATTTAGCTTAATCAATGCTTAAAATAGGAATACCAATTGGTATAAGATCAAAAATGGCACCCAAGGTGCCATTTTAATTTCCTCTTGTTTAAAACACCGTTGTTACAACCAAGGGTTTAAACAAAAAAATCAACTCAAGTGATATCCAATATTTGCTTATTAGAGGTTAACCCCAAAGCTTTTCATCATTATGGATCTGGTAAAGGCTTTCTGCACGAGAGACTAATAGTTGAGCAAATTTAGCTTGGGTTGGCTCTTTAGTTGCACCACTCTTTTGTAAGTTTTCAGCTTTAAGCTGCCACATCATAGAAAAATGACGCAGTGCATCACGTGCCGTCGTAGCAACTTTAACATCAACATAGTCTGATGGCAGATCGCCAGACATGACCCAAAATGTTTGTTTCTTTGGCTGTTTTGACTCCATCTTCCAAACAGCAACATAAGGCGCAAGGTAACGGCTTTCATCGGCAATGACCTTGCTAGGAATGATCCCTTTTTCAGCCAAGAATTTATTCGCCTTTTGAAAATGTTCTCTGATCCACTCTTGCCTAAGCTCTTCTTGGCTTGCTGCATCTAGTTCTTGAGTTTGATCGACTGCTTGTTCCGTCATACTTGATCCCTATCTTATTATTTTTAAACTTCTTGACTGGATTTATCATCTAACCAGATCGAACAATAATCACACCAGCAACTTTACGTTAACGTAAAGTGGAAAGCTAAATTGCCACACCGATCACATTTATTCCGAATCTTTGCTTTATTGAGAGTATCCCTAAATGCTATCGTTCTGCAATAAATATAACAAGCCGCCAGATTAACTCTTTATTAGGTCTGGTGTTTAAATTCCACAGCGGAGAACAGTACGTGGCTGTATTCAATCATATCTCTTTTGACGAACATGAACAGATCGTATTTTGTCAGGACAAAGAAAGTGGCTTAAAAGCGATTATAGCTATTCATAATACCAATCTAGGACCCGCTGTTGGTGGTTGTAGAATGTGGAACTATGAGTCTGACGACGAAGCGCTCAATGATGTGCTCCGATTATCGCGCGGCATGACCTATAAAAATGCACTTGCAGGCCTAACGATGGGCGGCGGTAAGTCTGTGATCATCGCAGATCCTAAGCTGAAAGACCGTGAAGCACTCTTCCGCGCATTTGGTCGATGTATAGATCAATTAGGTGGTAAATATTACTCGGCTGAAGATGTGGGTGTTTCAACCACTGATATCATGATCGCTCATCAAGAAACTCCTTATATGGCTGGTCTTGAGGGTAAAAGTGGTGATCCCTCTCCTTTTACTGCCTTAGGGACTTATTTAGGAATAAAAGCTGCCGCTAAACACAGACTTGGTGTCGACAGTCTAAAAGGGCTTAAGATTTCGGTTCAGGGTGTTGGACATGTTGGTTATTACCTATGCCGACATCTGCATGAAGAAGGCGTCGAGCTAATCGTAACCGATATTCATCAAGCTTCGCTGGATAAAGTTGCCAATGAATTTGGTGCTATTGTTGTTGCTCCCCAAGATATCTATCATCAAGATGTCGATATCTACGCCCCTTGTGCTCTTGGCGCAACCGTTAACGATACAACTATTCCATTGCTTAAAGCCAGTATTGTTGCAGGTTGCGCTAATAATCAGTTAGCTGAAGACCGCCACGGTGAAAAACTTAAAGCGCTAGGGATCTTGTATGCGCCAGATTATGTGATCAATGCAGGCGGCATTATTAACGTCTCTTTTGAAAAAGACTACGATGCGACTTTATCGACGAAAAAAGTTGAAGAGATCTACCACACATTGATGAGTATTTTTACTCAGGCTGATGAGCAAGACCGTACTACAGCTTCTGTTGCAGATGAGATGGCCCGCACTATCATTGAGGCAGCTAAATAGCTGACGGTTATTACTAAGACCACTTCCATTTTAGAGAATAGTCAATGGGACGGAATTTATTTTCGTCCCATTTTTTGTATAAAAAAATAATTTCCTAATGCTGGCAAATAGATAGAATTTAGCCACAAAAATTTAATCTTTTCATACTGGAAAATGTCATATTTGTCTGCTTGACTTAGAGCCTCAAAGCTAGCCAAGGAAAGCAATATGATCACTTTCAAGTATGATTTTAATCAGGATGAAGTTGTGCTACAAGCCAGTAACTGGTGTGGGTTAGAGCAGGTCTTTGTCAATGGTGAACGCGTATCAAGAAAGCTCAACTTTGGCCAAAGAAGTGAACATAATGTTCACTTGAAAGATGGGAAACCCTGTCGGTTTCAATTACTTATTGATCCCACCTCTAAACAGGTGATATGTCGTATTTATAAAAGTAATAACCTGATCACTAGCATTAATCAAGGAAAAGAAAGCCTCAGCCAAAGCCGCAAGCTATTGCAGAACTTAGTGGTATTCACCACACTTTCTAGCTTGCTTTTACTCTTGCTAAACTAGGCCCTTTAACGACAACTTAATCACTAACGGCTAAACAAATCTGTATAGGTTAATCGCTAGCAAGCACTGAAAATCAGCCGATTAGCACAACATCATTTTATCATCTTGAATACAGATAAATTGATTAGTTTGATAATTGCCACTGCCTGCGGTGACAGTCGTTATCGAGAGTTTCTGTTTGTCATTGCCATTTTCAATCAAAAGCGATTTGAGTACAGTACCATCACGGGAAAAGGATATCGCTGTGACAAAGTCTCCTACCATTAAATCTCGATAAAGCCTTACTGTAATACTGCCTATCGATCTCGGCTCTAACGGTCCCTCAGCGACCACTAAGGTATAACCGGAAGCCAGTTTGAACTTCTCGAGGTAAATAGCAGAGGTTTGATTCGGGCTACTAGGTTTCTGGCCCCCACTATCCTTGGTTTTATCTATATTGATTGAGCAGGCAGTAAGGAGAACAGCAACGAGTAGAATGGAGATCGACTTAAACATATAAATTAACACTCTATTGAGGTAGAAAAGGACAATCTTAACGAATTAGATGGGAAATCGATTAATTTTGTTAAGTAAAACGACAAAAGATGCTTGTTCATCTATCGATAAGTTTGCGAGGAAATGTTCATTAACCCTTTCAGCTTCCCGCACCAAATCTTGCTCTAATGCCTTGCCTGTATCGGTTAAAAATATTTGAAATGCACGCCGATTATCAGCTTCTTGATGACGGTGAATAAACCCTTGTGACTGCAACTGATCAAGCAAGCGGGTCATGGTATAATGAGCCACGTCACAGCGTTTTGATAATTCAGTTTGGGAAACCCCTTCCTCTTGCCATAAAGCAAAAAGAACCGGCCATAATTTGATATCTAGTTGGTACCTTTTAAGCTTTTGATCCAATGCATTTTGCAGATCAACATTTAAATGAGATACCAAGTAACTAAGACTTTCATAATGTTTCAATTAGCACCTCCTACTTTTCAGTCCCTATTCTAATATTACCACTAAGCCGATAAGAAACTAGCGATACTCTAAATTAATTACTAACTGTATACATATTAATAACTTAGACTCAATTGTCTTGATTAGATTCGCCGCCAACAAGATATTCTTCTACGAATCGATAGTAGCAAGCTCTACCAAGCTTTGCCCGCAGTCCTCTAGGCAAGTCTATATAGACACCTTCTTCATCTAGGAGAAATGAAGAAAATCCAGTCAATTCAAATTGAGTTTCTAAGCTCGTGGTCACAGTAAATTGCTCAGAGGTTACTTGCTGATAATCAACAATCAATAGAGGAGTCGATGTTACCGATACTGTCAATTTTTCAACCGGTGTAATGAGAAAGTGTTCTTCATCAATGCAGTGAAGTATCGAGCTAAACAAACGCGCAAACTTAGTGGGTAAAGGTTCACTTTGATAAAACCATTGCCCTTGGTTATCTATCGTAAATAAACACGTTTCTACGCATAGCGGAGTATCAGGGCTAAGATGTTTCAATGCACTATCGATGCGCTCTGTCCGATCATTTTTAATATGACTACTGTCAGCACTCTCTGATGGTTTCTGTTCAGTTCTCTTGATCATTTGATTCCGTTATAGCCACAAAAAAAGCTAGGATACCCTAGCTTTTAATCTAATACTCAAGTCGATAAAAATCTACATAAATTACAACATACTCAACAGAGCCTGCACCGGATGTTTAGGCTTAAAGCCCCCGAAACGTTTTACCTGACTGCGACAAGAATACCCAGAAACCAATACTTGCTCATGGGGTAAGGTCTTCATAGCTTGCTCCCAAGACATATCATAAAGGGCTTTCGATCTTGGTTTATTCTCAAGTTCATGGCCGTAGGTTCCCGCCATGCCACAACAACCTAAACTGACCGTTGTTAATGTCGCACCGAAATGAGAAAAGATAGTCTTCCATTCATTGGCGGTATTGGGTTTGGCGGTTGACTCGGTACAGTGACTAAACCAAGTAAAGCTTTTATCAATTTGTAGATCTGAGACTGGCAGAGTCTTTATTGCTTCAAGCAACCACTCATTGGCCAATTTGACTTCAAACTCGCCTCGATTATCACCAAGAACCTGACGGTATTCATCACGGTAACAAAGGACCATCGCTGGATCCACGCCCACCATAGGCATATTAAGCGCATGTACCTTAGTTAAAAAATCTGCTGATGATTGTGCCGTTTTGGCAAATTTATCTAAGAAGCCTTTAATGTGAATTGGCTTACCATTCGGCTTATAGGGCAATAACACGGGCTTAAGACCCATCTTTTCTATCAATTTGATGAAATGATAAACCGTATCGGCTTCATAGAAGCTATTAAACGGGTCTTGTACCACTAACACATAGTTATTGCGTTCATCTTCTTTGATAGCCTCTAATGCCTCGAGATCATAGCCTCGACAAGCATGACCATCCAATTTCTGTTTTAAGGTGGGCACAGACAATGCGGGGGCATCTACATAACCAAGCGATTTCTTGATCACCCACTGACTCACACTGTTTTGAGCCACCGCATTGGTTAACCTTGGCGCAATAGCCATTAAGGGCAGTGACTCTTCAATTCCTGCCACTAAGTAATCTTTTGCCGGACGTAAATACCTCTGATAATAGATATTAAAAAACTGTGCCCTAAATTTTGGCACATCGACCTTTACCGGACATTGAGAAGCACAAGCCTTACAAGCCAAGCAGCCTTTTAACGATTCCATCACTTCATGGGAATAATCGTATTCACGACTCATCTTTAATGTATTCTGAGCACGCTGTAACAAACCCAATGGTTTCTGTTTTGCCAGCTCAACGACATCAACACCTTCATTTTCAAGTAACCTTAGCCACTCTCTCATCAAACCTGCTCGGCCCTTCGGTGATTGAACCCGGTCTCCCGTCGCCTTAAATGAGGGACACATAGGGGAATAATGACTGTAATTAAAACACAGCCCATTCCCATTACAGTTCATCACATCGGGAAACGCATCTCGGGTATTGACGGGAATTTGTCTATCGAAGCTACCTCGCTTCAGGCTATCGACATTGTAGCGCAAGGGCCCCTTTTCTCTTGGTGCCACCAGCTTGCCTGGATTGAGCTTGTTGTGCGGATCAAATAGCCCTTTAACGTCTTCGAGTAAACCAAAAAGGTGTTCGCCAAATACGGCTGGGCCATATTCGCCACGCACTCCTTTTCCATGCTCACCCCACATCAAACCGCCATATTTTATTGTTAAAGCAGCAACTTGATCTGAAACTTGCTTAAGCAATTTCTCATCATTGATATCACACATATCCAGCGCGGGTCTTACATGTAAGACCCCTGCATCCACATGACCGAACATGCCATATTGCAGTTCATGACTGTCAAGTAGTGCTCTGAACTCCATAATAAAGTCAGCGAGCTTCTCTGGAGGTACCGCTGTATCTTCTGCAAAAGCTATAGGTTTACGTCGACCTTTAGTTGCACCGAGTAAGCCCACCGCTTTCTTACGCATAGCATAAATCATATTAATACTAGGCTTATCACTGGTCAGTTGATAACCCAGTAAACCGAACTTTGATGACTTAAGTTGTTCATCCAGTGTTTTACACAGTGCTTCTATCCGCGCTTCTACATCATCCTTGTCTCCAGCGAACTCAACCATATTGAGCCCATCAATCTGACCGCCAGGCACATCCTTAATCAGCGCTGAAACTGAGTGCCAGATGATATCTTGCTGAGCAAGATTGAGTACTTTGGAGTCAACGGTTTCAACCACTGTCGCCTCAGCGTTAACCAAAGCAGGCGCATGACGCAGTGCAGACTCGAAGGAGTCATACTTAATATTCACCATCATGCGGACATTAGGCAGCGGGGTGATGTCCAGTTTTGCTTCAGTAATAACAGCTAGTGTGCCTTCTGAACCGGTTAAAATTCGTGATAAATTAAATTCTGTGAGCTCATCATTCCACACATTTTTAAGATCATAACCAGTTAGGAAACGATTAAGCTTTGGAAAACGCGTTTCGATTTGATCTCGATTATCACGACACATACTTGCCACAGCGGTGATTATTTGTTGGCCAAGTTTGTTATCTGTGACTGACTCGATATTTTTCAGCTCATCACGCTTAATTGCATAAGTATTCAGAATGCTGCCATCATAAAGCACACTGGATAAGCCGAGAACATGATCGGAAGTCTTACCGTAAACCAAAGAGCCTGCACCCGATGCGTCGGTATTGACCATCCCGCCCATCGTTGCACGATTTGATGTCGAGAGATCTGGACTGAAAAAGAAACCGTGTGGCCTTAAGGCGTCATTGAGCGCATCTTTAACCACGCCCGCTTGGACTCTTACCCAACCTTCCTCGGCATTAATCTCAATCACCTGATTAAGGTAACGCGACAAATCTAAAATGAGGCCATGAGTCAGAGATTGACCATTGGTGCCTGTCCCGCCTCCGCGTGCACTAAAAACAACGCTAGTGAACTCTTTACGGCAAGCAAGTTCGAGGGCTATAGCCACATCTTGTTGATTTTTGGGATAGATAACCGCTTGGGGAAGAAATTGATATACAGAATTATCCGTCGCTTGAGCTAAGCGTGCACTGTAACGTTTATCGATGTCACCGCTAAACGCACTTTGTTTAAGCACCGTTAAAAAGGCAAGGTATTCGGGCTCAAGCATCTGCTCATGGGATAGCTTAGGCAATTTAGCGATAGGTAACATAGATGTTTCTGTCTATTATATTTATGTAATTATGAATACCATTATATAAAATTTTTTCATAAAAAAAAGCCGCTATATAGCGGCTTTTAAGATTAGCTTATTCTATTTTAAGAATAATTAACCGTGTTCTTTACCTAGGTATAACCAAGTATCGATAACAGTATCAGGATTTAGTGATACCGTATCAATGCCCTGCTCAACTAACCAAGCTGCAAAATCTGCATGATCTGACGGTCCTTGACCACAAATTCCAACATAAGCACCTTTCGCTTTAGCCGCTTTAATGGCCATTGCAAGTAACGCCTTAACAGCTTCATTACGCTCATCGAATAGATGGCTAATGATGCCTGAATCACGATCTAGACCCAAAGTTAGCTGAGTTAAATCGTTAGAACCGATAGAGAAGCCATCGAAATGCTCAAGGAACTGATCAGCAAGTAGTGCATTAGATGGAAGCTCACACATCATGATGACGCGAAGACCATCTTTACCACGCTCGAGTCCCTCTTCTTTAAGTAGCTCGATAACTTGCTCGGCTTCACCTAAAGTACGTACGAATGGGATCATAATCTCAACGTTAGTCAGACCCATATCATTACGAACACGTTTAATCGCTTCACACTCAAGTGCAAAACAATCACGGAAAGATTCAGAGATATAACGACTTGCACCACGGAAGCCCAACATTGGGTTCTCTTCCTCAGGCTCATATCTGTCACCACCCACCAAGTTAGCGTATTCGTTCGACTTAAAGTCAGACATACGAATAATCACTTTCTTTGGATGAAAAGCTGATGCGATGGTCGCCATACCTTCAACAAGACGAGCAATATAGAATTCAACAGGTGATTCATAACCCGCGATCATCTCATGGATCTCTTGCTGAAGCTCAGCAGTTTGATCGTTGAATTCAAGCAAGGCTTTCGGGTGAATACCAATCATGCGGTTGATGATGAACTCAAGGCGAGCAAGACCAACACCTTCGTTAGGAAGACGCGCAAAATCAAATGCTCTATCTGGGTTACCGACATTCATCATGATCTTCATCGGTAATTCAGGCATAGAATCAACGCGTGAACGAATCACATCAAAATCTTGAATACCATCGTAGATGAAGCCTGTATCGCCTTCGGCACAAGAGACTGTGACTTCTTGTCCGTTTTTAATGCGCTCAGTCACGTCACCACAACCAACAACTGCAGGAACACCTAACTCACGAGCAATAATTGCTGCGTGACAAGTACGTCCACCACGGTTAGTCACAATCGCGCTTGCACGCTTCATGATGGGTTCCCAATCGGGATCCGTCATATCGGTAACGAGTACGTCGCCTTCTTTAATCTGGTCCATATCTTCGATAGAAGCCAAGACTTTGGCAACACCGCTACCAATTTTATGACCAATAGCACGACCTTCACAGATAACATCGCTTTTAGTCTTCAGATGGTAACGTTCAATCAATTGCACATCTTCACGAGAACGTACTGTCTCTGGGCGTGCTTGAACGATATAAAGCTTGCCATCATTACCATCTTTAGCCCATTCGATGTCCATTGGACGACCGTAGTGCTTTTCGATGATCATGGCTTGCTTAGCAAGCTCCATGACTTCTGCATCATTGATAGAGAACTCACGACGCAAATCTGTAGGTACATCTTCAATCTTAACTTGTTTACCATGTTCAAGATCGTCTGAGTAAACCATCTGAATCAGTTTGCTACCAATATTACGGCGAACAACCGCTTTATAGCCTGCAGTCAAACTTGGCTTATGCACATAAAACTCATCAGGATTTACAGCACCTTGAACAACCATTTCACCTAGACCGAATGAAGAAGTAATAAATACCACATCATTGTTACCAGATTCAGTGTCCATAGTGAACATAACACCAGACGCTGCCGTGTCAGAGCGAACCATACGCTGAACACCGGCAGATAATGCGACACCTTTATGATCGTAACCTTGGTGAACACGGTAAGAGATAGCGCGATCATTAAACAAAGACGCAAATACATGCTTCATCGCTACAAGAACTGCTTCATAACCTTTAACGTTAAGGAAGGTTTCTTGCTGACCGGCAAATGATGCATCGGGCATGTCTTCTGCTGTCGCTGAAGAGCGAACGGCAAAAGACGCATCCTTAGTTTCAGAAGAAAGCTTGTCGTAAGAATCTCTTACGGCCTGCTCAAATTCGGGGTGGAATGGGGTATCTATCACCCATTGTCTGATCTGTGCACCGGCTGTAGCGAGTGCGTTCACGTCATCTACATCTAAAACATCTAGAATGTCGTATATCTTCTGGTTCAGTCCGCTTTGTTCAAGAAACTCATTGAACGCGTAAGAGGTGGTGGCAAAACCGCCAGGCACTTGAACGCCTGCATTAGCTAAGTTGCTAATCATCTCTCCAAGAGAAGCATTCTTACCGCCTACCTTGTTGACGTCACCCATGCCTAATTCTTGATACCAGAGTACATATTGCTGCACAGTTCTATCTCCGCAAGTTTATTTCAGTGTGGCCCCTTCACAGGAGGGCAGCGGCATTTTACACTCCATCGCAGGAAGCGTAAATCTATAATTTTATTTGTAATTTTATTACTACAAGAGGTCAAAATGTTGCGTAAAGTATTTTATATTTCTGATGGGACAGCCATCACAGCAGAGGTGTTTGGCCATGCTGTTCTATCTCAATTTCCTGTTGAATTTGACGCACTTACAATTCCGTTCGTTGAAACAGAAGCAAAAGCACAAAAAATTAAAGCACAAATTGATGATTGTTTTATTACAACAGGTGAGCGCCCGCTAGTATTCCATTCTATCGTCAAACCTGAAATTAGAGACATTATCTATAGCAGCGAAGGTATAGATTATGATTTTTTGAACACTTTTGTAGCACCACTTGAAAAACAGCTCGGAATGAAAGCTTCTCCAGTGGTTCATCGAACTCATGGTAAGGCAAATGAAGGCTATGAAGCGCGTATCGATGCGATTAATTATACGATGGACAATGATGACGGTCAGACCTTAAAGAATATCGATCAGGCTGATTTGGTACTTCTTGGTGTGTCTCGATGTGGAAAAACCCCTAGCAGTCTCTACCTTTCGATGCAGTTTGGTATAAAAGCCGCCAACTACCCCTTCGTCGAAGATGATATGGATAATCTTAAATTACCAGATGCATTAAAACGTAATAAGAAAAAACTATTCGGTCTAACTATCGATCCGGTTCGCCTCCATGAGATACGCCAGAGCCGTATGGAGAACAGTCGCTACTCCTCTTTAAGACAATGCCGTATAGAAGTCAAAGAAGTAGAGATGATGTACAAACGTGAACGTATTCCCTTTGTGGACACCACTAATCACTCTGTTGAAGAGATCTCAACCAAAATACTCGATGTGACTGGATTAAAACGTCATATGTTCTAAGTTATTCAAAAAAACTGGTTAATTATTCACTTATTGTCAACCTATCTGCACAGCGTAATGAAATTAGCCACAATTTTCATGGTTTAGGCGCTGTGCATCTTTAAACTATTCGTTATAATCCGATGTAATCAGGCGAAATGCCCATACAAACGCTCGGTATAGTGAATGACCATTAAAACAGACGAACTACGCACCACTCTATTATGTAAGGCAATTTCTCCCGCTAAATTAGCTTCAGAGTTCCCCTTAACACAAGATGCTGCTAATTATCTTGTTCAACAAAGACGAGAAGTTGAAGCAATTCTCACTGGTGAAGACCAAAGGTTGTTGGTCATTATCGGTCCTTGCTCAATTCATGACACAACAGCTGCTATCGATTATGCCAAGCGCTTAGCTGATTTACATCAAGAGCTAAAAGATGATCTGTGTATCGTCATGCGCGTCTATTTCGAAAAACCTCGCACTACCGTAGGCTGGAAAGGCCTTATCTCAGATCCCGATCTAGATGGTAGCTTCAATGCCAATAAAGGCTTACGCCTAGCTCGCCAGCTATTACAGCAGATCACTGAGCTGAAGTTGCCTATCGCAACAGAGTTTCTAGATATGGTGAACGGTCAGTATATTGCCGATCTCATCACCTGGGGCGCTGTGGGTGCACGTACCACCGAAAGTCAAATCCATCGCGAGATGGCCTCGGCGTTATCATGCCCAGTCGGTTTTAAAAATGGTACTGATGGTAATATCAACATCGCCATCGATGCCGTTAGAGCAGCTAAAGAGCCACATATCTTCTATTCACCGGATAAAGATGGTGCCATGGCCGTTTACCGCACGAGCGGAAACCCTTATGGCCACATCATCCTTCGTGGCGGCAAACAGCCTAACTATCACGCTGAAGATGTTAACTCAGCGGCAGAACAGTTAAAAACCGTCGGTGTATCACATCGAATGGTGGTAGATTTTAGCCATGGTAATAGCCAGAAGAAACATGCACAGCAGCTTGTGGTTGCAGACAGCATTATAGAGCAGATGCGCCAAGGTTCTACTGCAATAGCCGGGATCATGGCTGAAAGTTTCATCGAAGAAGGTAATCAAAAAGTGATCCCTGGCGAGCCGCTTGTCTATGGCAAGAGTATTACCGATGCTTGTTTACATTGGGATGACTCAGAAAAGCTACTTCGGGATTTAGCTAAGGCATCTCGGATGAGAATAAATAAACTCACGTAATTAATATAAAAAGGGCTTCATAACTGAAGCCCTTTTTTCATCTCTCTTTACTCAGCTAATCGCTTATCCCTTCTTCTTTCACGTGCTTTTTTTCTCAAATATTGAATGCTACCTGTGATGGTGATAACCAATAATCCTAGGCTGGTTAGCAACAAGACAATGAGATAGAACGGGCCAATATAGTGTTGAACAATTCTTAGATTATGTAGCTCAAAAAGAAAATTCCACAGTGACATCCTTGCATACTCATTAACCTCAGCAGGCATTGCTGCTAGTCGATTATTTTCATCAAACAATTTTCCCTGATGATAGTCAAACACGATAAGCTCATCTAAAGTGCTATACGCTGCAACCGGCATTAGCCCTTCGCTTTGATCGCTTGGTGTTAACGATTGAAACTCATCACTCTTTGCCTGCCAGCGATACAAACCACTAAAAGATCCAACTAATAGATTATCTTCATCAATTTGCTGAAAAATTGAAGCCCCCATACCATGAATCGGTACTGAGGATTTGATTTGCTGAAAAAGGCTGCCCTCTACAACATCTCCACTAAATACACCGTCACCAGTCAGTAACACTAACTGCTCACCAACCATTGCAGCCTTGGTTATTTTATAGGGGATCTGGCTATTTCCATGCTGGGAATAGAAAGTGACAGGAGAGTTAGCTGAAACAATCAACAGCAAGCCTGGAGGACGCATGACAATTGCAGTAGCCGCACTAATGATCAACAGCGGCATAAATATTAGTCCCAAACTGTTATGGTGCTTTGCCAGAAACCTAAAGAGCTTCCCTCCACGAATTTTTTTTCTTCGAGACAGTAAATTTCGCTTAGTCGCTTTAGGGAACAACCAGTAATACAGGCCGCTCAAACAAAAGTAGATCAAGGCTAATGCCACTGTATCCATTAATAATCTGCCTGAAAGGCCAATAATTTCACCACTGTGAAGCGCAAAAGTAAATCGAAACAGCGGCACAGCTTGATTAGATTCACTCAGTGAAACATTGAGAATATTGCTCTTATCTCCCTCAACGGTATAAAGCTGATGGTTGGCGACCGCAATGACTCTATTTTGTGGTGCATTAATAATCGAGACTATTCTCTGTTCTCTTGTCTCTTTATAGTAGTGCCACTTTTGACTGTCGATTGAATACCGAAACAAACCGTCACGACTGCCAACATAGAGTTGCCTGCCACTTAAATGCAGACTATAGACAAAATTCTGCCAAGTATGTGTCGCCAAAGGATTAGCCAACCTGTGATACTGCCCTTGTAAAAAGTAGCCTAATCCACTCTTGCCACCGGCATAGATCCGACCACTATCATCTTCTGCAAGCGCTTGGATAGCACCTCGATTCCAGTTAGCATATTGATAATTGGCTGGTAAGCTGTTTATCGGAACTGAAAATGACTGAATGAGGCTGGGGTGATTGAGTCCTATGCCACTAACAGCAAAAATAAGTAACAGAGGGATAAAAATTAGGCTCAATAATTTATGAAGTGTACTGGGGAGTTTTGACATAAGACTTTCACTGATGAGTTGTCGAAATAGACTGGGTTATGCTAATGGGCATATGTTAACCAAATAGTCCAAAAAGCAGGGCATATGCCCCGCTACTTTTCGTAATTCCAATCTGTATTAAAACAGTATGGAAAACTTTGCTTGAATGCTACGACCAGTAGCAAGTAAGCTTTGTGATGCAGGCTGATATGCCTTATCCGCCAAGTTTGTTCCCTCAATACTCACCATCATCGACTCATCTTTTCCAAATCGATTCCCTATCGCTAAGTTGACAGTGCCCCAGCCAGCGTAATGTTCAACCTCACTCCCAGAGGAATCCTGCACATCTGCATCACTTGCAGCGCGCATATAGGCATCAAGCCAGTAGTAACCCAAGCTATCATTTTGTGAAGTAAACTTTATCCCTCCTCGCCCATAAAGTGCGGGTAAGCCTGTTTTATCGGTGGTGAAGTCAGCGGTAGTTTGCTCACGATGAGACCATGTGGCACTTAAATAAAGTCTAATATCATCAAAGTCGATAGATGTATCGAGCTCCAGGCCTTTACTGGTGGCTTTATCCGCATTGATATAGATATCATCCCGCTGTTGATTGATACAGGTTAACTGTGTCGTAGCGCAATTAACTGTCGTTAAATAATCATCGGCGTCGGTATAAAAAGCCGTCGCATCGATAATAATTCTGCCATCTTTGAAACGGTAACCCAGTTCATAGTTCACAGAGGTTTCAGCTTTAAGATCAGCATTGGGATTGATGTATGTACCCGCCGCCGTCGCTCCCATAGCCGTTTGTAACAAGGTTGGGTAGCCATAGCCTTGTGAGACTAAGGCGCGAATGTTTTGATCGTCACTCAGTGCATAGTTAGTCGCTACAGATCCGACGAGCTGATTATCAGTACTCTCTGTTGATGCCAGCCCACGAGTTGAAGCAACCAACTCTGACGCTAACCAGTATTGACGTGCCCCAACAGTCAGTAACCAATCATCAGTTATGCTCCACTCATCTTGCAGATATACCGCAGAGGTTGTTAATTGAGCATTTTCAATTTCTGTTTTGTCTGTGTTTGACACTTGTGGCGGCATTGGACCCGGCATGACCATGGTCATTTCCGTTTGATTATGCGTACTCTTATCTACTTCATCTTTTGCATATTGTAGGCCTGCGATCAGATAATGAGATTGTCCTAATGTGAAATCAAACTGGCCATTAACCCCTGAGGTTTCCAGTAACTCGTCAATTTGGGTATCGATGATCATATTAGCGCTCATCGGTGGTGGCATAGGGATAGCCATCTCCATATGCTGTACAAACTGTCTATCGATAGTTTGCTTATACGCATCAATATGTAGCTTATTCATTACACCTGATAGGTTGTCGACCTCATAGAAAAGAGAGTATTTTTCTCTATCACGCCTTGGCATATCAAGTTTGAAACTAGGCATACCCGTGGCGATTTCTGAATTCATATTGTATTGGTCGTAGTTAACACCTAAGGTATGATCGCCAAAATGGTAGGCTACATAAGCCATAATACTATTGTTAGCATAAGCCGTTTCGTCTAACTCCCCCTCTGGGGTTTCACGATTATCATGATCATTATCAGACCAAGACAACCGATAATCGACATCTCCCAAGGAGCCAAATGCAGATGCACTGTACTGCTGTCCTTGAGTGGCACTGTCATAACCCGCTGTCACACTTGCTTGAAATGGCGAATCGCCTCCCTTCTTGGTAATAAAGTTGACTACGCCACCCAGTGCTTTTTGTCCATATAGCACTGATCCCGTCCCTCTAATTACCTCAATCCTTTCAACCATGGCCGGATCGAGCAGCAGAGGGGCTCCATAGCTTGAGTGATCCGTTAGCTCTTGACCGTCTATAAGCACGGCCACTCTGCGAGAAGCTTCTCCACGTATTTTAATTCGCTTCATACCTGCTGTAGCTGCATCGGTGACCTCAACACCTGGCACATCTTTAAGCAGATCAGCCAAATTTGCGGCCGCGCTGGTTTCTATCTCCTCACTCGTTATCACTGAGGAAGATAACGGGCTCTCCATTAATCGGCGCTCTGTTCGCGTGGCTGTAACAGTGATGATTTCAAAATCAGGCGCTTGGTCTGCTGCAATAGATGCCTGATCATCGGCAAATACAGGTGAACATAATGCAACACTTACAGCGACAGCTGTAAGAGATAAAAGGTTCGGTTTAATCACAAGTGAATTCCTTAACAATAATGTTATAAACGGTAATGATTATCATTACCTGATTGTACAAAGGAAATTCAATAACAAACAAGACAAATAGTAATGATTATCATTTAGCTTGAGCAGGATCATACTTTTTACTATTAAGTGTAAAGATACTAGTCTCGATATTGACCTAGCACTGTTGCTAACAACTAGCCCGCTGTGAAATAAGTCATCACCAATATAAAACAAGTGTTTAATGGCGATTCATTTCAATGGCAAACTTGCTATAATCGCGACGAATTTACAAAGCATAACCTTAGGTTGCCGTATGCCATTAACTCAAACATCAGTCTCATTGACTGATGCGATGAACGCACGTATTGAGCTTTCTGAAGCACGTGTCATCAAAGCGATATTTCCTTCGATCACTAACCATCACAACACCTTGTTCGGTGGTGAAGCATTGGCCTGGATGGATGAAACTGCATTTATTGCCGCCACGCGCTTTTGTCGTAAACCACTTGTCACTGTGAGCTCAGATAGAATTGATTTTAAAAAATCGATCCCAGCTGGCTCGCTTGCAGAAATCATTGCTAAAGTGATCCACGTGGGCAATACATCTTTGAAAGTCGAAGTGAATATTTTTGTCGAGGACATGTATAAAGACCATAGAGAACATGCTATCAGAGGTGTGTTTACTTTTGTTGCCGTAGATGAAGCGCGACAGCCGACTAAAGTCTGGACAGAGTCACCCTCATAAATGTTTAATGTTTACTGAAAATTGACGCCATTGGTTATTGCAAACTCAGCCTATCATCAATGGTTTTTAAGCTCATGATTTACTTCCTCGCTCCACACACCTCCTCTTCTTTAGACCAAAGTCTAACAAATGCTTCTGAAACGGCGAATAAGGGCAGTTTCACGATAAACCAATAGGATCCACTGCGCTTTTTCTGTTACATTGATGTAATCTTCACGCGCAACGAAATCAAATATAAAGCCATGAAGCTAGAAAATTTAAACATTATAATCGCAGATGATCACCCACTTTTTCGCAACGCCCTACGCCAAGCATTAAGTATACCTTTTAGCGATACGCAGTGGTTCGAAGCAGACAGTGCCGATGCACTTCAAACTCAGCTCGAGAACCGAGATATTGAATACGACTTAGTATTGTTGGATCTACAGATGCCTGGATCACACGGTTATTCGACCTTGATCCATCTCAGGACTCATTTTCCCGACCTACCCGTTGTGGTTATCTCTGCCCATGAAGATAATATGACCATAAGTCGTGCCGTGCACTACGGCAGCTCCGGCTTTATTCCTAAATCTTCATCTATGGAAACCTTAGCGGCTGCACTGACTTCTGTACTGTATGGTGATGTTTGGCTACCTGAGCATGTAGAAATTCAAGAGATAGCAGACGATGCGACCGTTCTGGTGGCCAGTAAGTTATCGGATTTAACACCTCAACAGTACAAGGTGCTACAAATGTTCGCCGAAGGTTTACTCAATAAGCAAATTGCTTATGATTTAGGGGTATCTGAAGCCACAATTAAAGCCCACGCCACCGCTATTTTTAGGAAACTAGGCGTAAGAAATAGAACTCAAGCAGTAATATCACTTCAGCAACTTGAAATGGAAAAAGTGGAACTCTAATAAAACAGCCAGTTGAAAACTTCAACTGGCTGTTTTATCTTCTTAATTTTCAACCACGCAAAACTGATTACTATCTGATTTTATCATCTAAGACATCTATATATTCGTCAAACTCATTGAAGCGAATAATTACGATTGCCCCATTTAACTCGGCATTAATTGACTCTACTGGGTAACCGCGAACCTGAGCATCAATGACTTGCTCATGTTTTGTCATTGCTCTCAATTGACAATCATAAGCTATAGTTTGCTTTTTATTTATTATCTCATGAGACCAAGCTGCAACAGAAGGTGTGGCGGTATCAATATTTGTGAGTAAAAAGTCTAAATCAAAACTCACTATCTCATCTAATTCAACTTTTAACCAATCCAAAGTAGACTGCGTGGCAAATGTCACTTTCCCCTGACTATCTAATACAAAAATGATGTTATCAATGGAGCTTAATAGTAACTTATTAAAGCTCTCTTTCTTGTAGATTCTTGAGAATAATTTATTGATATTTTCAGCTAATTGGCCTAACTCATCCTCCCAACCAACATCCATTGGAACATATTTCCCTTCCATATCTTTAAGACGATCTAGATGAGCTGAAATGGTCAATATCGGTTTAACAATATGGTATCTAATGACCATAAGCAGGAAAATACAGACAAGAGTTGTTAACACTAGGCTAGGGATCAATGTAAAAATAGGCCCATCGAAGCGGCTCTGAATCTGCTCGAACTCCACCAGCATCATGACTTCAACCTGCCTACTTTTTTCACTATATAGATGAAAGCTAGCCTTAATCAACTCATGAGTTTGGCCTATGCTGTTCAGGGCAAAGTGAAGTTTATGGTCAATAGCATATGAATCGAATATATCTTCATTTGAAGCATCTATTTTCAACGCCGCCCCAACTCCGGTAATAGCACTAACCTTAGAGAGTACGTCTGGACCTAGCGTTAAGAATGTAAAATATACCCCATTTGACACTGATTTATCTTCGCCATTAGTGATCAACTGCATAGCAAAAAAAATGGGGGTATCACCAATAATCATAATCCCTCTTGATGCTCGATTATTTGAATTACCTCTTACCTTTTCAGCCTTAATCCATAGCTCTTTTTGTTGCTTAAGATTTAAATTTGAAAGCGCTAAAACATTTTCACCACTATTATCAAGTATCAACACACCATCTAACTCAGCGTGAGAAAGTGTAGCTGTATTTAACGTCGTACTTTGATATTCCTCATTGCGATCAGATACAAAGTTATACGTTTCACTCCAATGCGCATTATCGAGTGCAAAAGAGTCAATATAGGACAGCTCAAGCTCTAAAAGACCCACAAGTATGCTAGCGTACTTTTCAGCTTGTATCAGTTCTAGTCGTTTAAATTCACTCGACACCTCCCAGGCTCTAAATGCGGATACTGTGACAGTTAACACAACAGAGAAGATAATGAACATAACCAATAAGCGCTTCTCTATTGATTTCACCCAAAGTATTTTCAGCATCATCCAACCTCCTTCTGTAACCATACGCTCACCTCTAATTTCACTTGCTGTAGCCCTTTGACTAACTCAGAAACAAGAGATTCAACGCTATCTATATCTTCATTTACACAAGCGAGTTCAAGACATTGAGAGATATCACCCAATTCCAATGCCCCTAAATACCTCAAGCTGCCTTTAACACGATGTGCTAAATCTTTTAAAAGATGAAACTCCAACCCTATGACTAATGCCTCAAGCTGCTGAAGGTCTTCATCAGCACCAGACAAATACACATCTAATATATCTGTCGCTATATCTTGATCATCTCCACTAAGCTCTAAAAGGTGCTCTGCATTGAAATGAGTACATATCTCATCTCTATCTTCTGGATTAACCATGTTTGTAGGGTGACCTCGCTCCTCAGCCAACATCACTGTAGGGAAGGTATCGAGTGGCTCTGGGATTAGATTATGTTCAGCTATTACTAACCCTGAAGTATCACCATCAACTTCTGTGGGATGTGAGGCATGTACCACAAAATCATTTGTGCCATAGATCTCTTCTCTATCCACTATTAGCTGTTCGTAATTTTCTAGACATCTTGATTCCTGTGCAGGTAATAGCAAAATCTCGGCTGTCAGTTTTTGCTGTAAAATATCTAGCGGGCATGGTTTAGCAATATAATTATCAAACCCTGCACTTAAACAAGACTGTTCAGCTCCACTCAACGCATCGGCTGTAATAGCAATAATACGTGGGCGACTGCCTTCTCGCTCACTATTGACCTTATCAGCAAGTGCAAAACCATCCATCTCTGGCATATGACAATCTGAAATAATGATGTCGTAGTTTCCCTGCTGATACATCTGATAAGCAATAAGCCCATTCTCTGCGAGATCAACCTCAAGACCGAGGCGAGCAAGTTGGCCACCTATGACTTTTCGGTTAACAGGATTATCTTCCGCTAAAAGAATGCTGAGATTTGAAAATGATGAGCATTGCAAAATATGATCGATGTCATCGTTTGCCGTACCTTGCAGTATCCCTACCTCTTCAGTACTGACTAAATTAAGTACGATAGAAAACAAGCTACCCTTGCCAGGCATTGAAGTCACTTTAACCTCTCCACCTAGCGCTTCAGTGATCTCTTTACAGATACTTAAGCCCAATCCTGTCCCACCAAAACGACGTGTTGTATCCCCTTCAGCTTGTGTAAAGGGATCAAATAATGTTGCTATCTTCTCCGGCTCAATACCAATACCGGTATCTCTGACATCAATCCTTATTGTATGTATATTTGGCTCACAGCTATCTACAGCAAGTAGTTGAGCGCTTAGCTCTATAAACCCACTCGAGGTAAATTTAATAGAATTAGAGATTAGGTTATTGAGCAGCTGCATAACCCTTGTTGGATCGGTTAAATAATTATCACTGAGTTGTTCATCAACCCTTAAGTTGAGCTCTAAGCCTGCGTATTTTGCTTTATGACGAAAGTTATTAATTACATTAGTAAGTAACCCATCTAAATTTGAAGGCGTTTGTTCAACAGTCAGTTTACCGGCATCCATTTTAGAAAAATCTAACACATCATTCAGTAATGCCATCAAATTTTGCGCCGAGCCGTTAAGGGTATCTAACAGATCTTTTTGCTCAAGGCTTAACTTGGTATATGACAAAGCTTCAGCCATACCCAGCACTCCGTTCATCGGCGTTCTAATCTCATGACTCATACGGGCTAGAAAGTCGGTTTTTGCTCTGGCTAGCACTTCGGCATGCTCCCTCGACTTTTCCGCTAATGCGAGCGCATTAACAACCTCAAGTTTTGTTTTTCGAAGGTTGGTTAAATATATCTTTATTGCTGTGCCCAAAAAGAGTGCTAGCAATATAACAACTAGACCCGTTGTGCTAACTGTCCGGTATAGTGTCTCGTAACGTTTATCCGCCCCCTGCACTAACACAGAGCTTACCCATTTTTGATGTAGTTGATCTAACTCAATATCCCCCACACTGTGTAACCCAAGATCGAGCAAGGTTTTTAGCGCTAACTTATTCTTGTTTATCCCAAAATAATAAAGCTGATCATTCTCAAATCCCTGTGGTTTATTGACAGATAGGTGCCCCAAGTTTAGCTTATGAATTTTAAAGCTAGCATTAAGTCCGTTACCGATAAATGCATCAGCGCTGCCTTCAGCAACCGCGAGTAAAGCTTCATCCATGGTATCGACAAGTAATATTTGCTCAATGGGAAAGAGTAATTTAAGTTTTTTACTTACCTGGGTACCATCAACAGCGGAAATGACTTTATCTTTTAGCTCATCAAAGCGCAGAAACTGACTATGTCGATTGCTAACGATCACGGTCATCGAATTATCAAATGGCTGACTAAACAGCATTTCCCGTTCTCGTTGAGGGGTCTTAAATAAATTCGAAAGCAGATCGACTCGTTGATTTTTAATCGCATCGATAGCTTGATTAACAGTCGCGAAACGCTCGGCATAAAAAGTAAGGCCTGTTCGACTTCCAATGGTATCGAGTAGATCTGGAATATACCCCATCACATGGGTTTCATCTTGGATCAAGTAAGGTGGGAAACCACCATCAAAATAGGCGTAACGACTCACAGGATGTTCTAGTACATATTGCTGAAGCTCAATAGGCAGATCGGATGCATACTCACCTAACGCCGTTTTAAAAAAACGTGTTTCAGATGATATATGTTTTTGCCACATCTGAATTGAGCTGACACTATCAAAGCTCCGCATCGACTGATTAATTTTAAGCATAAGCTCACGATTTTCTCGTGAAACAGCCGCTCTCATATACAAGTTTGGTGCAGTTTTTTGAATTTTTTGAAAACGCATTCCACGCGGTAATTTTTTTAGCTCTTCACTCGCAAGCCAGGGTGCCCAACTATAAATTAGGTCTATTTCAGAATCATCAGTAATAAGATCACAAAAATTAGTCGTTTGCTTCAATAGAAATGGATTATCAAACCCCTTCCCAGTGTGAGGAAGATGTAATGCCACTTTCTTTGAAGGGCTAGAACTTCCATATTGTCGATATAACGCACCGGAAAAAGTCACGTAGGGAATACTGACATATTGATCATTTTCATGTTCAGGATGGTAGAAAGCCGCTGCCAGAATATCCACTTTCCCACCATGAAGCACTTTTGAAGATGAGAGCAGATCCACCGGTTGAAACTCAATTTCATAGTGATATTCCAGTCCCCAATCAAGCCAGTAACTTTTCAAATAGGCACGTAATTCTTGAATTTGAATATCACTTTCACCCGCTAAATGAGGCATACCTACAACGAGTATCGAGCGCGCTTTTGTCGATGAGCTCGTGAATTTTGTGACCTCCTCAGCAAAAGCAAAAATAGATACTGAGTAAGCAAAAAAGCATGAAATCAATAAACTACTTAACACCTTGAACTTTAACTTTCTTATTTTCTGACTTTTCACAACAAGCAACACCAAACCACACAGGGTAATATACAGGTGTATTTTAGTTCTTTTAGATGATAAAATCAGCATCTATTTTGCATCTTATATAAATAACCAAGGAAACCCTATGAATGAAGCTTTACATTCTCTTTCAAGTCAAAGGCCAATTTTAGTCATTGACGACTGTCCAATGTACCGAACGGCAGCAAAGGGAATGCTTCAAAAAATGGGAATTTCAGCAAGTCAGATCCTACTGGCTAAAGATGCGTATTCAGCTAAGCAATTTTGTATTACCAATGCCATACAATTAGTTTTGTGTGATTACAATCTTGGAGAAAAAACCAATGGTCACCAACTCTTAGATGAACTAATCCATAATCAGGCGCTACAACCTGACTGTGTGGTTATTATTGTTACGGGTGATGCTTCTGCCGAAGTCGTCAGAGGATTTGCCGAACTTGATGCCGATGGCTACCTAGTCAAACCACTGAACTTTAAAACACTGCAAGAGAGGTTACCTAAATTCGCTCGCCGAAAGCGAATGATAGGCAATTTGCTTGAAAGTTATGCTAAAGGCGATTATCAATTTACCATTGAGCAGGCAGAAGAAACGATAAATAAGGCCAAAGAGTTACAGCAATCAAGCCTGTTCCTTAAAGCAAGATCACTTTTTAAGTTAGGAGAATATACCGAGGCTAGAAATATTCTGGTTAGCCTGCGACAAGGCTCTGAAAAAGTGAAAGTCACCATGGAGATGGCCCGCATTGCTATCGCACAGAAACAATACTCTCTGTGTGAATCCTTGCTAGCACCACTAGAAAAAGATCCTATTAATTGCGCTGCAGCACTCGAGCTCTCCGCTGAACAGTTTATAAGACGAAATAGTTTTGTTGAAGGCTTCGAAAAAATTTCAGCATCTGTATCTAAGTCCCCAAAAAATATTGCTCGTCAGATAAGTAAAGTGCATATCGCAATGGCAATATTTGATATTGATAGTGCTGTTATTGCTGCGGAATCAGCACTGCAGCGCTCAAGGTACTCATTTAGAGAGACTATCGAACTCCATCAACTCAATGCACTACTGCTACTAGATAAAGTGCATTTAACGCCCCCTAACAGCCGGATGAAGTTACTGATGAATGTCAGCCGATGCTGCACAGGCTGGCGCAACCAATACACTAGAGATAAGTATAAGGCGTTTGAACTTCTAACATTAGCTAGAGCCAATGCAATTAGGGGGGAGATCAGTAGAGCCAGGGTATATTTCACAGAATACCAAGCTTGGCTATCTGATAATGAAGAGTATAAGCCAAATTCATACGAGCAATTTGAATTAGCAAAGCTCTATTATCTACTGAATATGCCTGAACAATACAAAGCGTCTATCGAGTCATTATTATCAAACCTTAGGCAGAGCAGTGAAACAGTAAATACCTTGTCGTTGATCCGCTATATTCAACAGTGTAGCTCAAAAATTGAGGCGTTTAAGCTTGAGGCTGAAAGCAATAAAGTCAAAGCATTGCAAAGCATTACACAAGGTAACTTTAAATTGGCTACACAATCTATGCTCAAGGCCGTAGAGCTAAATCAAGCAGACTCAGACGCTTGCTATAGATTGCTCGAATGCTTAACCCATGCATGGCCAGAGGGTTGGAGTAAAAAATCTGTAAGAGAATTAGCCATTAGGTGTAAAGAGCTACTTTTCCATGAAGAGATCACCAACAGCGTGCAACATAGAAAGCATTGTCAAACTCTTGCTAATCAACTTCAACTTACAGAATTAACGGCATGATTATGGTCAATAATATGAACGATTTAAACAATATATTGGTCATCGAAGATGACCAATTTCAACAGCAAATCATGACAAAATTACTTTCTCGGCTAACGAGTGCCAACATTGTACTTGCTGATAACGGCATAGAAGCACTCGGTAAGTTAGATAAGGGCTTAATGCCTGAGCTCATCCTATGTGATCTTAATATGCCTCATATGGATGGAGTCGAATTTTTACGTTGTTTAACAGAGCGTAATATACAATGCCCGATAACCTTAATTAGTGCAGCAGATAAAGATGTTGTTAACTCTGTGATAAAGATGGCTAATTCATATGGTCTATCTCGTGTCACCGATATCAGCAAGCCAGTGACAGCAAAACAACTTATCGCAACGCTAAATCAGCAGATGTTGGCCCCAATAAACCCCAAGAAGGGAAAACAACACTATCAGCCCACTGAACAAGAGATCTACCAAGGACTAAAAAACGGCGAGTTTGTCCCTTACTTCCAACCTCACTTGGACACTAAAACAGATAAAATCACAGGTGCTGAGGCTTTGGTACGTTGGCATCACCCTACTCAAGGAGTGCTTTCTCCATATTACTTTCTAGATACGCTAATGAAGATGGGCTTTAGCTCAATTCTCACTGAAGTTATTATTAAACAGTCAATTTTAGCCTGTCGTTCTTGGCATCAATCTGGATTTAATTTCCATATATCAGTCAATGTGTCACAAAGTGATCTGGACAAGCAGGACTTTGCTGACAATCTATTAAGGCTACTGCATAAGTATGGGCTACAGAGTAAATACCTGACCTTAGAAATTACTGAGACTGAACTGTCTTCCAATATTGGTAAACTGCTTAATACTGTAAGTCGGTTAAGACTCAATGACATTAAGATCTCAATTGATGATTTTGGTACTGGCCACTCTAGTCTAAAACAACTCATTGATACTCCCTTTAGTGAATTAAAGATCGATCAATCTTTTACTAAAAATATGCTCACAAGTAGTAAGCATATGGCTGCTGTCAAGTTTTCACTCATGCTAGCTAAGCAACTTGGTTTAAAGTCTGTTGCCGAAGGTGTTGAAACTATAGAACAAAAGAAACTTCTCAAAGAGTTAGGCTGTGATATTTTACAAGGTTACCTGATCAGCAAACCGCTAGCTGAAACAGATTTCATCAAGCTGTTTAAAAACGATACCACTGAGCCACTACTTCATCACTGAATACTTATCTGGCTCACCTAAAATGCTCCATCATTCGATAGTAGGTCATACCAATAGCCATCGCGTGATTACCCAGCCAATCATTCATGGGGATACGGATATGTTTCATGTTGGCAAACAGATCAAACTCAGTGAGTTGGCCTATGATGGCGTTAGCCATGATTTCACCCATAATGTGGGATGTGGCAACACCATGACCTGAGTATCCTTGGCAATAAAACACATTGGGGGATACTTTGCCTAGCTGCGGAATTCTATTAACCACAATCCCCGCCATACCTGTCCATTCAAACTCTATATCTATCCCCTTTAACCTAGGGAATGTCCGCTCAATTGCAGGTCTCAGCTCTGAAGCAAGATCTTTTGAATCACGACCCGAATAGTTGGTACCACCGCCAAACATTAAGCGGTTATCTGCCGTCATTCTAAAATAGTCCAACACAAAACGACTATCATAAACCGCGACATCATGAGGGTTAATGATTTTAGCAACTTCAGGCGACAGCTTCACAGTAGCGCAATTACCTAGGGAGGCAGGAAACAACATGCCACTGAGTTTATTGCGAGCCAGTTTATGGTATGCATTACCGGCAATGAGCACACTATTAGCTGTTATGGTGCCAAACTCCGTTTTTACTTGAGGTAAGTCACCGTCGAGAATATCTACAACTGGAGAATGCTCAAAAATCAGCGCTCCTTGATGCTCCGCAGCCCTCGCTTCACCGATACATAAGTTTACAGAATGCAGGTGCATATTACGCTTATTGAGCAGTCCACCATGATAAAGCGGGGTCTCTAAATATCGAGGAATATCCTGTCTAGATAAGAGTTCAACTTCATCTCCCATTCCCCGCCGAACAGCTTCATCATAGGTCTTGTGCATTTCTCCCATATGAGCGGGTTTATAGGCAGTATGTAGATGACCAAATTTAAGATCACAATCTATATTATATTTCGCCACTCGCCGCTTAATGATCTCATGGCCCCGCCACCTTAGATCCCAAACAAACTTTTCAGCTTCGCTGCCTATCAGATTCCTTAACTGCTTGGTCATCGCTCCATCACCAGACAGGCTCCCCGTGACTTGGCCACCATTGCGACCTGTTGCTCCCCACCCTATCTTATTGGCTTCTAGGATAGCGACTTTAATGCCTCGCTCAGCGAGCTCTACTGCTGTCGCAACACCGGTAAATCCACCTCCGATAATAACGACATCGACTCGTAAGTCCGCTTCGAGCCTTGGGTAATTAGTTTCATCTTTGATGGTAGCGTTATAGTAAGAATCGCAGCGTTGCTCTGACATATCTTGTCTCCGTCTGATTATTCAAGCAGAACTTATTATTTTGAGTCAAACTGTTTGTTTTATATTTTTTACACTCGTAAAGAATTTGAGTATATATCAGACAAGTTTATGATCAACAGATTTGATTTAAATATTTTACACTTAGAGAGGTTTAAACTCATTTAGTCATTTATTTTTTACATAAACCAGTGGGTATTGATATGCGTTGCAAGCTTAAGTAGCAACACATTTCAGATTAACGCTAGACAGTAAACAAGTTGGTGAGCAGAAAAATAAAAGTGAAGCCTAAGCCTCACATTCAATATTAATTTTATCCATTTATAAGGCCAGCCACTCGATTTCGGTAAGCAATCTGTCCTTATCAAATAATTTAGCGCGAAACATATCGCCACCATTAACGACCCCTACCCCCTTCGGTGTGCCGGTCATCACAATGTCACCATCTACCAAGCTCATGAAGTCAGTGATCTCTTGTAAGATATCAGCAGGCTTATTTATCATCAGGGAAATATTACCAAATTGAATGACAACATCATTAATCAACAGCTCAAACGTTAACGTATCGCTGACTTGGCCATTGTTGCTATCTAAAGTGATGAACTTAGAAAATACCACAGAACCATCAAACGCTTTGGCACGCTCCCATGGCAGGCCTTTGGCTTTAAGCTGAGTTTGTAAACCACGTTTAGTGAGATCTAATCCAAGCCCTACCGCCGTAAACTGACCATTTTCAACCATAAAGCATAACTCTGCTTCATAATGTAGCGGTTCAAGATGAACACTATTTAGCTTTGTAGATATGGCTGAATTGGGCTTGATAAATAACACCATCTGATCAGGCATATCGTTATTTAGCTCGGTAATATGCTCGACATAATTACGACCCACACACACGATTTTTGAAGGCTTTATAAGCCGATGGTCAACAGCAACAGTGTTCATCTAACACTCCTCATATCGATTTTCAAGTCAAACTAAATGACAGTAGTGTATCAAAACAAAAAGTCATTAGGGTATAGCAAAACTGCTTTCTTCTATCACATTAAGCGCTTATAAAACTAACAAGTATCATTTTAGCTAACTAGACATATCGATACCTTATTTTACTAAGCTCGATATCAAGGCGCGTAATGCTGCCGGTCTTATCATTTTGGCCATATAACGGTACCCTCTACTTTCTACATCATCGACAAGATCTTTATTGGTATTAGCCGTGATCAATACACCCGGTAAATGGCTACCATATAGGGCACGAATACCGTCCATCGCATCGACACCATTTTGATCATTATCTAAGTGATAGTCGGCTAGTATTATATCTGGGGCAACGCCTTTCAAGCCTAGTTTTATTCTTGCATCGGCGAGATCTTTTGCACAGATAACTTCACATTCCCAGCGGCTAAGTAAACTTTCAAGACCCGCTAATATCGCCTCTTCATTATCAATACACAGCACCTTAACTCCTGCTAAAGGCTGCACCATAGACGTAGATTTTTTCACTTGAGGTTCTGCAATTGCCTTTCCCTTAGGGACTCTAATTGAAAACACTGAGCCACGCCCTAATTCAGAATGCACTTTAATATCATGCTCCAATGCCCGGCTTATTCGATCGGCAATGGCTAAGCCTAATCCCAAACCGCTAACACTCCTGCTGGTTGGATTATCTAAACGCTTAAACTCCTTAAAAATCTCTGAGGTTTCACTCTCATCGATACCACATCCGGTATCCAATACTTGAATTTCAAGCTCATCTCCGCGATCTCTGCAACCAAGCAGCACACGATTGCCTTTGGCATAGCGATAAGCATTGGTCAAAAAATTCTGGAGCACTCGTCTTAACAAACCTAAATCTGAGTTTATCGACGCACTACACGGCACCATACTGAACTTGATTTGATAATCCTTAGCCATAGCCGCAAACTCTACGGCTAAGCCGTCAAGCAGTTCAGAAATAGCAAAATCACGCCTGTTAAGTTCAATCATGCCAGAATCAAGTTTTGAGATATCCAATAGATCGGTAAGCAACTCCCCTGCAATTTTTAAGGAGCTGTTAACGTGAGAGAGCGTGGTTTTACTTTCTTGATCTAAATTAGGATATTGGGATAAAGAGGCTGTAAATAGCCTAGCTGCATTGAGGGGTTGCATTAAGTCATGACCGACAGCCGCGAGAAACTTGCTCTTTGAAGCATTAGCCATCTCCTCTTGTGCCTTTGATTCAAGTAGTTGGCTGTTGAGCATGGCCAGCTCATAAGTTCGTTCTTTCACTCTGGCCTCGAGAGAATCGTTGACTTCTTGCAGCGCTTTCGCATGTTCACGGTACTGGGTAATATCGGTAAAGGTCATCACAAAACCACCACCTGGCATCGGATTCCCTTGAATCTTAATCACCTTGCCATCTTGTCGTTCGCGTTCAGATACATGTGCCGTACCATTGCGCATATGCTGAACCCGTTTCTCGATTTGAGCTTCAATGTCACCGAGTCCACAAAAACCACGCTGTGCATTAAAGCGCACCACATCACTGATCGGCATGCCTTCTTTTAAAAAATCTTGCGGATATTGATACAGCTCAGCATATTTATAATTCCAGGCAACCAGATTTAAGTCTTTATCGACCACACTCATGCCTTCATAGGCGTGCTCTATCGCCCCCCTTAGCATATCCTGGCTCAAGATAATTTTTGAAGAAGCTTCGTCGACCAAGCTAAACACTTCATCAAGTGCTAAATCACGACCTTGTTGAACCGAGTCCATCACTAAGGATGCACTCGAGCCACCGAGTACGCCGGCCAAAAGGTGCTCAGTATGGGCGATCAGTTCAACGGGAGCGGCCTTGTGCCAGCTATCACTCTTGACCGCTTCTTCGGAGAACCTAGAAAAGCTTTCATAGGCGCGTGTAGGGCTTATAAAACGACTCGCTAAAATCAATAAGTCCTGCTGAGAAACTGTCGCGACTTTACGGTTATTGTTGTTCTTTAATTCGCCCGGAGTCACAAACGCACTGGCTTGAATACGCTCCACAACGCCAGCTCTAAACCACATAGAGCCTAGAATATAACAAGACAGGTTAGCCAAGAGTGCCGTCAAGATATCTCTGACATTCGGATTTATCGATTCCAGTAAACCAAAATCATCGTTAAAGATCGCAGATGCATCTCCAGCCCCTTTTAACAAAATATAACACCAGAGACCAAAGCCCACAGCCAAGCCTAAGAGTACACCGGAGCGATTACCGTGTTTCCAATACATCCCGCCTATCAGTGCGGGAGCCAGCTGAGCAAAGGCGCCGAAAGACAGCATGCCAAGTGCAGATAAAGAATCACTGTCTATGAAAGATAGATAACTGAAATAGCCTAACCCTAAGATAATGATGATTGAAAGGCGACGAGCATTAAGCAAAAATTGAGAGAATTGACTGAAGTTTTTCTGTTTAATTTTACCTGTGCGAAGCATCACAGGCACTAACCATTCATTGCTCACCATGACACTAATGGTCACAACAGCAACAATCACCATACCCGTCGCGGCCGAGAGTGTGCCTAATAATGCAACAACAGCCAATAGAGGTTCATCTAAAGCAAGAGGCAAATTAATGACATAAGTATCAGCAGAGACGGTATCACCTAAAATGATTTTACCCGCCAAGGCCAGAGGCGCAACAAATAGCCCAAACAAGAGTAAATAAATCGGAAAAATCCAACGCGCTTTTAATAAGCTTTTTTCATCGATACATTCCACCATCATCACGTGAAACTGCCTTGGCATACACAAAAATGCAGCAATACCGACTAAAAGTTGCGGCATCAAAGATTCTATTCGTATCGCTGAATGATTGATTAAATCGCGTTCGGCGGCTTGCTGCCAGATATCACCAAACCCATCGAAGTAACCAAAACTAATGACAATACCCACCAATAAAAATGCTGCCAGCTTTACCAGTGACTCAAAAGCAATGGCCAACATCATCCCTGGGTTATGCTCTGTCGCGTCGAGTTTCCGGGTTCCGAATAAAATCGCGAACATAGCCAGTATAGCGGTAATGATTAAAGACACTTTTGCACCATCAAATGGCGAGTCTTCAGGCTGAAAAAGGTTAAGGCTAAATACCATCGCTTTAAGTTGCAACGCGATATAAGGCATGATGCCGAAAAGAGCTATTAAAGTGACAATCGCCGCAAGTAGCTGAGACTTACCGTATCGAGCCGCGATAAAGTCGGCTACTGAAGTGATGTTATGCGCTTTAGAGACGATCACCATCTTTCGCAGCAAGCCAAAACCTAGCGTAAAGATGAGTATAGGCCCGATGAAGATGGGCAAAAAAGACCAGAGATTTTGTGCCGACTGACCTACCGTACCTAAAAAGCTCCAAGATGAGCAGTAGACAGCTAGGCTTAAGCCGTAGATCCACACTTGAACTTTTTTGGTGATTTTACTAAACCAGCGTTCGGCGCCCCAGGCTAAAATAAATAGCAAGAACACATATAAAACAGCGATAACGCCTACAAAAATGGTCCAGTTCATAGAAATCTCATATTTTTAAGCTATTGTGCGACATCTAACCCAAGATATCTAGCCTTGAATGATGTCCCAACAGATTAAAAATTAAGGAAAAAATTGCACTAGACCAAGGTCTAATAGAGTACATAGGTAGGATCACTCCATACTCAGGTTACGCATTATTAGATTAAGGGAAGCCCCATGAGCACGCAGTCTCTCTATAAAGTTTCTAGCGAAATAGCTGAAAACGCACATATCAATGAAGAACAATATAAAAAGATGTACCAAGAGTCGATTGTGAATCCTGAAGGTTTCTGGAGAGAGCACGGTCAACGAATCGATTGGATTAAACCCTATACCAAAATTAAAAAGACATCTTTTGACGATCATAACCTATCTATCAACTGGTTCTACGACGGAACCCTAAATGCCTCAGCAAACTGTTTAGACCGTCATCTAGCAAAAAATGCCGACAAGGTAGCTATCATCTGGGAAGGTGATGACGCAAAAGATCAACGTACTATCACTTATGGTGAGTTACACAAAGATGTGTGTAAATTTGCCAATGCACTGCGTAGCCAAGGCGTAAGACGTGGTGATATTGTTACTGTATATATGCCAATGGTACCTGAAGCTGCAGTTGTTATGCTTGCCTGTGCCCGTATTGGTGCCGTTCATTCTGTAGTCTTCGGTGGGTTCTCACCAGACTCAATCGCATCAAGAGTTATCGACGGCAAGTCTAAAGTCATTGTCACCGCCGATGAAGGTCTTCGTGCTGGCCGTATTATTCCTTTAAAAGCTAATATTGATGAAGCTCTGTCACATCCAGATGTGGACTGCGTAGAGCGTGTTATCGTGCTTGAGCGTACTGGTGGTGATGTCGATTGGGTAGAAGGTCGTGACATCAAGTGGGACACTGTCATGGAGACGGCTTCTGAGCATTGCGTTCCAGAAGAGATGGGCGCCGAAGACCCACTATTCCTACTTTATACCTCTGGCTCTACCGGTAACCCAAAAGGAGTGCTGCACACCACAGGTGGTTACATGGTGTATGCATCGATGACCCATGAATACGTCTTCGATTACAAAGACGGAGAAGTTTACTGGTGCACCGCAGATGTAGGTTGGATAACGGGTCACTCCTATATGGTCTATGGGCCTCTGGCGAACGGTGCGACAGTGCTGATTCATGAAGGGGTACCTAACTACCCGACTCCCTCACGTTTAGGTGAAATTGTTGACCGTCACAAGGTCAACATTCTTTATACTGCCCCCACCTTAATCCGAGCACTGATGGCCGAAGGTAAAGAACAATTTGATAATTTTGATGGCAGTTCACTGCGTATCATGGGATCGGTCGGAGAGCCAATTAATCCAGAAGCATGGCGCTGGTATCATGAAGTCATCGGCCATGAGCAATGCCCGATTGTCGATACATGGTGGCAAACTGAAACCGGTGGGATTTTGATCAGCCCTCTTCCGGGTGCTATCGATACCAAGCCAGGCTCTGCAACACGTCCATTTTTCGGTGTACAACCAGCACTTGTCGACAACATGGGTAACATCGTCGAAGGGGCCGCCGAAGGTAACTTGGTTATACTCGATTCTTGGCCTGGACAGATGCGAACCGTATTTGGCGATCATGAACGTTTCGCCCTGACGTACTTTAAAACCTTCCGCGGTATGTATTTTACCGGTGATGGCGCTAAACGAGATGAAGACGGTTACTACTGGATAACGGGTCGTGTTGATGATGTTATTAACGTTTCTGGCCATAGACTCGGTACAGCCGAAGTAGAAAGTGCACTTGTCTCTCACGAGCAAGTCGCTGAAGCAGCTGTTGTTGGTTACCCTCATGATATTAAAGGCCAAGGTATCTATGCCTATGTGACGTTAACCAAAGGCTCGGTTGAAACAGAAGAGCTGCGTCAAGATCTTAGAAAGTGGGTACGTAAAGAGATTGGCGCACTCGCGACACCGGATCTTATCCAGTGGGCAGGCGGCTTACCAAAGACACGCTCAGGCAAGATCATGCGTCGCTTCTTAAGAAAGATAGCGGCAAATGAAGTGACAAACTTAGGCGACTCTTCAACATTGGCAGATCCTGCAGTGATTGATACCCTTATTGAGTCTCGTCTCAATCGCAGTGAGTAATCATTTAATCAGTAACGATTAATAGCCCGACTCTCACCAGCCCCTCTTTATGAGGGGTTTTTTATTTAATCTCAACTCAGGTCTTGCTATGCTTTGGCTTTGAATTCATTGAAAACTGATTTTTGTGCAACTAAGAGATTATCAACAAGACGCTGTCGACTCAGCGATACAGCATTTTAAGCACAGCCATGACTCAGCCGTCCTCGTACTACCCACAGGTGCAGGAAAAAGTATCGTCATCGCTGAACTTGCCAGAATCGCCAATGGTCGCGTACTTGTATTAACCCATGTCAAAGAGCTGGTCGCTCAAAATGCAGAAAAAATCGGTCTACTCACAACCCAAGCTGGAATTTATTCTGCAGGTCTTAAGCAAAAATCCACTCAACAAAAAACAGTCGTCGCCAGTATTCAATCCGCTGTTAGGGCGCCAGAGAAGTTCGATAAGCCTTTTTCTTTGGTCATTATTGATGAGTGCCACCGAGTTAGCCAAGATGAAGAGAGTCAATACCAGACACTGCTTACACACCTTAAGAATAAAAGCCCAAAATTGAGACTACTTGGGCTAACCGCTACGCCCTACCGACTCGATCTAGGTTGGATATATCGCTATCACTATCATGGAAAAATAGGTAACCCCGATAAAGCCGTATTCGAGCATTGCATTTTTGAATTATCGATGCGACCTCTGGTCAAGCAAGGATTCTTGAGCACACCAAAAGTATTCGATGGCCTTTCAGCCCAATATGACTTTAGTGCTTTATCGGCCTCAGCGACTGGCCAATATCAGGAGAGTGAGGTCAATGACCTGCTGAGCCATAGTGGCAGAGCGACCACAGCAATCGTCAAACAACTCGTTGAAATTGGCAGAAGCCGCCAGGGCGTGATCATCTTTGCCGCCACTGTGCGTCATGCTAAAGAGATAATGCAGCTATTGTCCAAGGAAGCTGCTGCGCTTATTACAGGCAATACCAGCTCAGATGATAGAGATGCCATAATAACGAGTTTTAAAGCTAAAGAGCTCAAATACCTCATCAACGTAGCAGTGTTAACCACAGGCTTCGATGCACCTCATGTTGATCTGATCGCCATCCTTCGTCCAACAGCATCTGTGAGTCTATTTCAGCAGATGGTAGGACGCGGTTTAAGAATTTGTGAGGGAAAAACTGAATGCCTGATTATCGACTATGCGGCTAATGGCTACGATCTGTTTTTTCCAGAAGTAGGTCAGAATAAATCAAACAGTAAAAGTGTGCCTGTACAGGTACATTGCCCTGTCTGTCAATTTGCTAATATCTTTTGGGGATTGGTCGATGATGACGGTGATATCATTGAACACTTTGGACGCCGATGTCAGGCACTCGTAGAACACGATGGACATAAACAGCAATGTGATTTTAGATTCAGATCTAAGTCTTGCCCTAATTGTGGTGAAGAAAATGATATCGCAGCTAGGATCTGCCACAGCTGTGACTGCGTATTAATCGATCCAGATAAACGTCTTAAAGAGGTCCTGCAACAACGCCATCATCACCTGTTTAAGTGCGATGCTATGGTATTTGAACAAGATCAGCAGAGATTAATCGTCAGGTATATAGACCAAGAAGGTAACGATTTTTGCCGTTATTTCAAGTTCGACACTAAGCCACAGATTAAAGCGTTTTACGCCATATTTATTTTAACTCACACGCGTACGCCGGGCACTAAGCATCCGAACTATACAAAAATAGAGCAAGTCATCGCTGATCGAAACAAATTTAAAATGCCTGATTTATTACTATTAAAGAAGCACAAAAAAGGCTGGGATTTGGTAGAAAACTTTTTCGATTACACCGGCCGTTATCAAACTCAAAATAATTTCCTCGAGTAGATATTAGGCATTTTAAGTCTTTTTATGGTATAAATGCGCCGACTAAATTTTCAGGAGTTAATATGTTTGTAGACATAAACCATTATCCCTACAAATATTTAAAACCTAAGAATCATGGTGGTAAATGACTGATTTTACAGGAAGAGATGCTATTCCATATGCACGTTTTTCAAGTGCAATACAGCAAAATGGCATGTCTCTAGAACGCCAAGGAAATGCTTTCGGGAATTTTATAGCAAAAACAGGTGCTAACCCAAGACGCGACTTAAGAATGGATGATCGTGGTAAGTCTGCTTTTAAAGGGCAACACGTTCTTGAAAATGGCGCACTAGGCAACTTTCTATACCAACTTGATAACGGTGACTTGTCACTTTCAACAGCTCCTCTCCCCTTACTTGTTGTTGAAGAAGTAGATCGTTTAACTCGATTAGAGCCAGATGACGGACAAGAGCTATTGCTTAGATTAATGCGATACGTTGATATCTGTGTTGTCGATCCATCAGGCTCAAGCTATCAGCTTTTTTCGCGTAAAGGACAAGGCTCTGATATTGGCTCAACTATTCAACTTATTCTAAAAATCTATGGCGCACACGAACACTCTGAAAAGCTTTCTAAGCGTATTGGTGAAGCACATGCTAAATCACTATCTGAGGCTGTCATCGATGGTAAGCCGCTTCGATACGGTACATACCCATTTTGGTTACGTAAAAATGGCGACAAGTACGAACTAGTTGATATGTGGGTTCGTCTACTTAATGAAGTTTATGTAATGTTGGGTAATGGGGTTGCTCCTGCGGATATAGCCAATATCTTAAACGAAAAAGGTTATGCGGTTCCCAGAACAAAACGCGGCCATAATAATGAAGTTTTAGAACATCAAAATAACCGTTGGAATACAAACAGAGTTAGAGTTTTATACAAAGATAGAAAGCCTATAGGCAAAATGAAACCTGTTAATCATAAAACAGAGATTGATCTGTACCCACCAGCTATTTCGGAAGATCTATTTTACAAAGCTATGGCTATTGTAAGCAGGAGAAAGCGCGGCTCAGGCAATAAAATAGGAAGAGTTAAATCATTATTCGCTGGTTTCACATACTGCTATGCTTGCGGGAAGCGTATGCACACAGATACCAGAATTAGAAATGAAGTGAGTGATGTTAGAATGCGCTGTTCATCACGTGGGTCATCAACCCTAAAAGATCGTGCATGTGATTGTGGTTACATAAGCATGGATTTCGAAGAAAGACTTCTTATTTTGTTAATTGATAAAGTGGTTTTATCTGACTTACTAGTAACTCCTACCGATAATCAAGAAAGTATTTTAAGGTCAAAGATTTCAATTTGTGAACAAGAAATTTCTGAGTTTAATAAGCTACTTGAAACATCAACAGCTCCTGCCCTATTCCGCGGTTTAGCTGCACAAGAAGATGAACAGAAAGACCTAAAGGAGAAACTGTTATCACTTGCTCCAGCAAACAACAATTTAATCACTGATAATTACAAAGAAATTGCAAATCTAGCTCATGCTTCTTTAGATCCTAAGAACGAAACTGAAAGGGCTAGAATGAATGTGCTAATAAACTCAATTATTGACCGTGTGGAGCTTTATAAGAAGGTAAATCAGGCCAGTGTCATCATAGTTAATTTTAAATCTGGAATAAGACGGATGTACACACAAAGCAAAAATGTTCCAGATTGGGAAATCATTCAGCTTGAACCCAAATTAGAGCAACAACACAATAGAAAATAACACCGACTTAGCTAGTAACAGGGGGAAGCATGGACTAGACCTCCCCTCCTTATAAAAGCAATATTCATAGCTCGCTATTGTATGTTGTGTTTCATTAAAAAGTGCTCTTCATTTAGTAACCCCTTTACCTTTTGGAAATCAATATTATTGTGAACTTAGCTACCTTGTGGGTGTTCTTATGGGATAGATTTGGTTCTATTGCGCCCCCACTTAGTTAAAGTACTAATCACAGGAGAGGTTTAGAGTAGTTCCTAAAAGGTGAACTGTTTTAGTTCTAGTGGTTTTATGTGTTATTTGATATCAAATACGCACTTAGCCCTACCACAAAACCCTGTTTAAGCCTTATAAAAGGTCAGTATGAATTTTAAGTGGAGTCTGTGAGCCTATGATGACTCAGGCTACCTAAATGACTGTGATAATATATCTATAGTGTGTAGAAAATAAGTCAATCATCCTTCGAGATGGTTTTGTCTCAAATAGTTCCTTTAATATACCGTGATTTGTGATGTATGGGGGAAAGGTGTTTAGAGATAGGTATCACCTGTATAAAAGTAGCGCAGGGCTTTTAAGTGCCTGGACACTTTTGTTCAGTACGTCCCCCACTTATAGCTAAAAACAATGATTTATGGTTGAGTTTATTATTGTGCGTGGTGGGTTGTGTATATGTAATATTAATAATTAAAGGATATGGGCTTGGTGTAAGTTGGTACTATAACTATTACTTTATTAAATGTATAAAAAAGCCCCAGCTGTTTAGGCTAGGGCTATTGTTGTTATCGTGTTTATTTAAAGTGATTCAGTACTTTGTATTCAATACCATTATTACTGGCTTTTATTATTTCTACATTTGAACCCTTGTAAGAAATAATATTGCTTTCAGATAAATCATATTCAACGTTTACTGTAAATGCTTGTCTAGCTGTGCCATTTGAATATTCACGGTAGCTAAACCTTACTTTATTTTGAACCTTACCTGTATAGATCAGTTCTTGGATAAATGAATCAGTTGAATACATTGATATACTTTTAATACGCGGCTTAACTTCAGAACAAAAAGCTGTTCCAAAAGAACCAAAGAAACATAGGTTTTTAGTATTACCATCAATATATGGTTTAGCTGGCGAAGCTCCACCTAATGCGCTCATTATTCCAGTTCCATATCCATGTTCAGGTTTGTACACCGTGTGTTCATCTTTAACGCCTATTTTGTGGTAAGTTCCTGCCATAACTACACCATCAAATATACTTACGTTATCATCAAGTGTGAAACCATCAACTGTGATTTTCTTACCTGATTCAAGCATCCTTTCACCAAGGCTAACTTTGGTTACTTGTTTAGTTGCTGGAAATTTAATAACTTCAACCTCTGGAAGTGTTGGTGTGTGGTTTGATACACAACCTGTTAAAGCTGTTAAAGCTACTAAACTTGCCAATATTAATTTTTTCATAAATCTTCGTTACCCTTTCTTATCTTAGGCTTATTACCTAAGTGTTTAATACCGTGCTTAAATTTATAGTCACTAACGATTGCGCCTAGTTCTTCATTGTTTCTTACATGATGATTGTCTACTTTAAAATCATCAGAAAGGCGTAACTCTTCAATTCTCTGTTTCATTCCAGCTGAACGCTTCCATGACTTCATATCTTCGTTCAGTTCCTGATCAGAAAGATGCATCAGATTAACGTGAGTAGTAAAGAAAGCTTTCTTTAGTTTCTTTGAGTGTATAACTTTTAAACCATAAATCATTTGCATACCAAAGATAAGTTATTGCCGTCATTTAAAAAACCAGATCCATCAACGTAGAAAGTTTTAAATCCAGTGTACCCACCATAGCTATTCTTTGCATTCCTTTCACCGCAAACAATCCTTACAGCATCTGGTAAAGATGCTCCACTATAATCACCACCACGTTTAATTTTAAAGTTTCTGAACTGCACTGACTCTGGATCTTTCAGTTTTACTGAAGCAATATCACTAACGGTTTTTTTAATTTGAGAATCATTCATACCGTTGAATATATTACTTGAAGCATTCTTCATGTAATCAGGTGTTGAACCACAACCTGTTAGAGCTAGTAAAGCTGCTAATATAATAATCTTTTTCATTTCACTACTACCTTAGTAGTTACTTTCGTACTTACTTTTATTTGGTTTATCGTTGGCAATACAGTTCCCTGAATTTTTGCGATAGCAGCTTGGTTAGCAGGTGAATTGAATAGGTTTTCAAACTTTGCCTGATCCCACATGTTCATGCTGGCGTACTCAGGCAATGTGATAACGCCATCCTCAAATATCTTAACTGTGTAATGCTCACCCTTTGGTGCTGAACTACAACCTGTTGCAGCTAGTAAAGCAATTAGTAATAATTTCTTCATTATCAATAACCGAGATACTTTTTACATTTACTCAATGTTTGAGTATTTTCATGCATAATTTCTGCTTCAGCGGCTAATTTTGTGAACTCAAGCAAATTATCAGTTTCTGACATTTTATTAAACCACTCTGATTTAAACTTTTCTGCCGCATCATTCAAACCAGCATCAGTTGCCAATTTCTCACAAACGATCATTGCACCTGCATAGAATGCATCTTTTTCAATATCTGCATTTGCACTAGCACTTGTTCCAGCTAATATAGCCATCAATAATACTTTTTTCATTTTGAATCTCAAAGATACGATATCCGCTGGTGATTATACATCTGCATACTCAGCCGTCAACCTGATAGCGATTAGGCTTGGTGAAGCCACAAAAGGTTTACGTGCTTTCTATTTGACGGCACTAATCCACTATTTCCATATCAAAATTTGAAAACGGTTCTGAGGCTGAACTAACCCATTAGCTTTAAGTTTTGAAAATCCTATGTTTACTTACCATCGAGCTATAGCCCTACACCGTAACCAATAGAGTATACTCATACGAACACAACAAGGTGAATACGCATACCGTGTTCATTAGGGTTGAAATCCAGAGGTGAATACGGCATTATCATAATCTCTAGAGGCAAATGAACACAGTAAGGGGTACAAAATGGCTAAAGTTGGATATGTGAGAGTTTCATCAGTTCAGCAGAACACAGATCGCCAACTGGATAATGTTGAGTTAGATAAAGTATTCACTGATAAGTGTTCAGGTGGTTCAACTAACAGGCCAGCACTTGAGCAGTTGATCGAGTACGTGCGTTCAGGTGATACCGTTGTTGTTCATAGCATTGATAGATTAGCGCGTTCTATTGATGATCTACGTGGAATGGTTAAATCTTGGAACAATGCGGGTATCACTGTTCAGTTCATTAAAGAGGGTTTAGTGTTCAATGCTGAGGATACATCACCAATTGCTGAGCTAATGCTTAACATGTTGGGCTCAATTGCACAGTTCGAGAAAGCATTGATCAATGAGAGGCAAGCAGAGGGGATCGCCAAAGCAAAGAGCAAAGGCATTTACACTGGTAGAAAGGCCAATACAGCCAAGCACAGCGATATTAAAGAGTTATTGGTTCAAGGTATGAGTATTAGAAAGATAGCCGCTGAGCTTGATTGTGGGGTTTCTACAGTACAGCGAGTAAAGAAAGAAATGATTTAATTAGATGAGATTTCAGGCAGGTACTAAGCCAGATTTTAAGCAGTTCATTTTAAAAGTGAGCTGCTTTTTTATGGGCTTAGTTCATAGTTTTCGATGTAGTACTTAACCCTTACGGGTAGTTTTATGTATTTAGAGCACCTTACTAAAAATCTTATGCATAGATCCAGTAGATCAGCTGTAAGCATTGGTATCAATAGGTTTGAGGTTTAGCCAAAACCTAGAATACATAAGATAACATAAGCCATTATCATTTAGTGATCTTAGTTACTGGGTTTCTATGTGGTATTTGATAACAAAAACGAATTACCATCTTAGCCATATAAAAAATAAATCCATATTTTGAATGGGGTTAGTGGGTTTGTGCCGTGTTTACCTATATCCCTGTATAGGGGGCTTGCTGATCTAGAATGTTGATTAACAAGTCCACTAGCATGATATTTTATTATCTGTATTGAATGCCAACATAGCTACACGTGGGCAACGTGGGCAACGTGGGCAACGTGGGCAACGTGGGCAACGTGGGCAACGTGGTAAAGGTAGCGTTTAGGAGCAATAGATAGTGCTATGCGAACATAGGTAGTGATCCTCGAAGTAACACTGTGATGTATAGGCATATCATGGTTTATTGATAGTGTTCATCAATTCAGGATTTGATTTCAATCTCTGGATTACTTGATCACGTGGTTCGTTCTCTTGTGCCGATACAGGGTTTGCTTGCTTGGCTATATGCTCATAATACATATCATCAATTGATTTAAGGCAAGTGTGCTCATCAGTGCCGAACTTATCCATAAACACATCTAATGGCTGTATGATTTGCTTTTGTTGCTCTGTGTTCGATTTAGTGGGCTTATACACCTCACGCTCAAGGCGAGCGTTTAGCTGTGCTTTGGTTTCTGTGTTCTTGAATAATTCTTGATATAGATCTTGGTTCATAATGAAATCCTTTTCATTTATGTTGTTGTGTTCTGTAGTTATACGCTTTCTAGGTTGCATGTAACCTAGAATGCCACCTAAAAAATGTGGTTGGTAACATGCTGAAACGCAGTAGTGTCGTGGGTTTTCGAGGTATTTGTAACCTATGTTACCTAAAATCTTATATATAGGGAAAAATAAAAGTAGGTAGCCCACCACAGCCCCACCCACTAAGGGTAGCGGATAGGTTACATTGGTTTCATTTACCTCTTTAAAGCAGTGAAATCCAACCACAACAAGGGTTGCAGCCATGATACCCCCTAAAGAAAAGGGTGCATTCAAGGTTACATTGTTACCTACCTGCAAATTTTCTTAGTGTCGTGTAACCACACTTGGCACCTGCTTTCTTAATATCGGCCATTAGCTTAGTGAGATCAGATCCTGAATTCTGGCTCAAGCATTTTGAACAACAAAGCATGATTTCACTATCATCATATCTACCAGCTATTAAAGCTGCCATTAACTTTTGAATATCAACATGGTGTAGCTTGCCAATGTTCCGATTTATTATATCGTTCAGTAGATTAACCCGTTCTAATGCCTTTTTGCTAGCCTCTAGTTTTAGGTCTTGAATGTAACTTTTAGCCATCATTTTAACTTTAGGATCAGTGGTTATACTGATAAGCTTTTCGGCCTCTTCTAATGTCATTGTGGTTTTTGTTTCTGGTGCTTGTTCAACATATAACGGCTGTTCTAACTTGTGGATCATGGCTAGTGGTTTCTTGTGCACTAGCCCAGATCTAACAGGTACAGGATCAACCACATCTATAAATGTTGGGTTAGCCGTGTAATGAACTTGAACAGTTCTGAAAACAGATCTATCAACCGTATCACCGTGATAATCAAAATACCTATCCCAATCACGCCACCCCATAGGTTCAGAAACAAAAAACCATAAATGCATTTTGATCATTTCAAAATTGTCCATGCCGTGGCTAGAACTGAATTGCCAATGATAGCTAGCATTATGAAACTGATTGTTTAAATGATTTTGGATCAAGTATTCAGATAAAACACCACCGTTGGTTTTATCACTGTTGAGGTGGTCAGGTAACGGTACAGTATCGAAATCCAAACATACCCATAAACGGCTCGTTTCAGTCATGTTTTCTAGGGTGCGCTGGTGAACGCCTACGGCATTTGGTTTGGCTCTTACTACACAGACACTATGATTACTTTCTAACAGTACTAGCAGGTCGTGTAGCTCATTTATGTCGGTTACTTGTACCTCATTATGATCAAAGGTATAAGCGTTCGCATAACTTGTTTTACCTTTTGGCGTAAAGGTCTTAGCCATTTGGGTTCTGTTACCTTCCCAATCTCTGCTATCTGATAAGATTGCTAAATTGAATAAATCTCTCATTTTTTAAGCCCCCCTATCAGTTCGCTTGTTAGCTCATCAGTTTTATCCTTTGGATCATTACTTTGGCTGTAGGTAACATCACTACACGCATATACAATTTTAACTTTATCGATTGAAAATGTTTTGGGGTGATACACAGTCGCACTCTCACCGCTTGCAAGTGTGATCCTGTGTCCCCGCTTACCTTGTGGTGATTTCCAATAATCCATCCGCTCTAGTGCACTACCTAGCACTTTTGGGCTTGGTGCGTTGCCGTATCCGTTAGCTTTCCACTTATCAGCAAACTGTTCTGTGGTGAACACTGGCATATCTTCTAAACATTCCTCAATCTTGAGGTCGTTATTACTTTTTTGTTGGTTGAGAAATTCATCATGCACACTTGTTTTTGGTGCCCTTCTTCTACCTGAAAATCCTGTCATATCGACACTATTAAGAATGTAGTGAATGCAATTTTCATAACCCCCATTATCCAACCACTGATACAGGTCATCGTAGTAATCGCCCTTTGCTTCTTCACCACCAAACATTGCATTAAATGCATCCATATCATTTTGCTGGTGAGTAGTTAAGAAATTACAAAACCTAGTATTGCCCTTGTGTTGCATTAAGGCGTTCACATTATTGGTGGTGATAATGAAATTTGTGGTGTTGGTGGCGCTGAACGTGTCTGTGTTCATCTTTCTGATAGAAATGGTATCGTTAGTTATCCAAGGCTTTAATTTCTCTGCAATGGTGTTGCATTGAGCCTCTTTCAACTCATCAAAATTACACAGGATTTTGTTCTGTATATACCCATTGAATTGTGAGTCAAGATCACTAGCCATTGGTGAAATGAAATACTCCTCTCCAATAGCCCGTTTTATGATATTAACGATTGTGGTCTTGCCGTTCCCCTCAATACCAATAATTACAGGGCAAAAGTTTAGCCTGTTCTTTGGATCGCCTCTGTGGGTGATTATCCAGTTCATTGTTTGCAATATTAGCGTTTTATCTTGCTCTGTTTTGAACAGTTTATCTAGCAGATCGAGAAACCTTGAAACGTCCCCTTGAACGCCTTGAACACCTCTATCTATGTAACTGTTCAACATACTGAAACCATGCCGATCCACTACATCACCTGTGGGTCTTGTGCTATCCATTTCAGTGAAATCTCCTCTGATACCATCAAAGAATTTGCCGTGTAGAAAAGCAATAACGGGTGAACCGTACTGAACCGATCCATCATCACGTGTACTAACTGGTAATTTGTCCCTGAAAGTATCGGTAAAGTTCTCTTTATTGCGCTTGATACCTGTTTTGATATTGAGAAATTTCTGATCCTCAAATACATAACGCCAATCACCTAAAACGCCCTCACATATGGCGATTGGATCAGCACCTTGTGATTGTTGTATTGCGTCTGAAAGCTTGTTTAATAATTGCTCTTCTTCACTTAGTTCAATGTTATTTTGTGCTACGCCCATAGTTAACCCCTTGGATAGTCTTGTTATTTTTAATATCTTTTAGTATTTGTTTGATTGTTGCCTGCGGGCTTTTACCCTTGTAGATTTCATCAACAAAATCAGCAAGTTCATCAGGTAGCTCTAGTGTCATTCGTTTAGCCATTACAGCTCTCCTCTTGCTTTCATTTGAGATTTAACCTTGCCTACCATTGCTAGGCTGGAGCTGGTTTCAACAGCTATAACAGCTTGTTTTAGCTTCTTTTCTTTCGGTAGGTTCTCATTTGCCAGTAAAAGGCCAGTGATCATCGTTGTTTTGTTCATACGCTCCCCTTTGAGGTAGTTTTTGTTCAATAAGTGGTAGTGGTTGTATGTATTTATAAAAATCAGAGTGTGAGATCGTTCAGATACCAAGCATCTGGTTAGCCTTTCTTTCAATCCGAACAAAATCAACACCTTACAAAGGTGGTTGATAACGAACTTACGTGTTTAACGTGCGTTTCATAGCTATAGGGATGAAATCAGAGGAATAAAACAGTAGTAGTGGTTCTATATGTAGGTAATAGGATGGAAAAATGAAAAAGTCTGAAAATAAATGTTGGTAGGGGGGCTTTTAGGTGATGTAGTTCAGTTGGTAGATTCGAGTGATCAAGCAATCGTTGGCCTACGCCAATGTGTTTAATCATGTGCTCTGTCTCTTCTTCTATCTTCATGAATATATTTAGATTAGAATTGATACAGTTTTCAGAATGGAATCAGATGTATGCGTATTGTTGTAGGCTTCTTTATTTTGTTTGCTGTAGTAGTGATAGCTCTTGGTAATCCTGAGATATCGAATATGGTTTCAACACTGGATAACAGCCTTAAAGCGGCTCTATGTACGGCTATAGTGGCTGTTTCAGTTGTTGTATTCAGTCAATGGCGGTTTGATGAAAGGCAAAGGGAACAGCATGAACATAATTTGAAAACTAAGGAGTATGAAAGAAAACAGGATAAAGCTGAAAAAATACACCTTTTATCTCAAGATGTTGAATCTGAATTCAGATTGTTACATTTTCAACTTGTTAAATCAGGAAGTAAAGAGCTAAAAGCTCTTAATATAAAAGAGCGAGAAATTCAATTTAATATTTTCTTTGAGTCAGGCCATAAAATAACTGAGAATTGTTCTCAAATAGTAACGTTAATAAAAATATACTTTCCTAAGATTGATACTAAGCCAATGGAGTCTACTAACTTTCAATATGATGATATTTTAGAGGGCGTTGTGGAAAGCTTGGAAACAGAAAAAACTGATTTACTATCAAAAAAGACAGATACAATATCTCTGGCTTTTAAAAAGTTACAGAATGAAGTCAAAAGAGATGTTACTGCCTTTTGGGATAAATCCAATTAGCCGCACCAAGATCACGCTTCCCTCCTTGATACAGTCTAGCGTGCTTAGCCTCTAAGAGCTTTTTGAGAGGCTTTCGTTATCGATGTGCACTATCTGCTATCAATCAAAGTATTCTCCCCTCTGACCCATCAACAGCAAACGGTATAATCATCAGTTTGCTAGCCAATTTTGTCCAGTCATTAATCGCAATTAAATAATTGTAATTTATATTCAAATAGTTACCCAGCGTGAAAGACTCACCATTTACAAAAACAAAAATTGCAGGCAAAATACTGCATCGGCTGAATAAAGCCTCACTCAATTATTGTAGGGTTAATCAAATATGTTTGTTGTAATTTTTGGCCGTCCTGGCTGTCCATACTGTGTTAGAGCCGTACAACTTTCTGAGCAACTTGTTGAATCTCGTGATGACTTTAAGTTCAAGTATGTCGATATTCATGCAGAAGGGATCAGCAAAGCTGATCTTGAAAAAACAGTCGGTAAGCCGGTCGAAACTGTGCCACAGATTTTCGTAGACAAAGAGCACGTTGGTGGTTGCACCGAGTTTGAACAGTACGTAAGAGACAACCAGCTTCTTGCAGCAGCTGTCTAGTGCAATAGATTTTTCTCTTTTCAAACTGAACTACAGTTTGTAAAGAGCATGAAAAAGGAGGCTGATGCCTCCTTTTTTGATCTTGCTGTATATTTAACTTTTAATCCGTTTGATGCAGATTTAACCGTTAAAGCACATATTTCACCGAGAATATCACTCGATTTAACTCGCCATTGTCGCCATTTTGTTTGGTGTTTTCTGCATACATATATTCAACACCAACCGTTAATGGCTTAACAGGTGAATAAAGTAAGTTAACGTAGCCAGAATAAGATTCCTTGTTTACTCCCCCACCCGTTAAAGATTCATTATTATCAGCCTTAAAACCTGAAAGGGTGAAACTAGAGCGCCACTTATCATTCCACCAATGACGGTAAGATGCGAAGCCACCATATGAGCTAATTGTCTCTATATCGCCATTCTCGTCTAATACACCAGCATTGGCATAGTTAAGCGCCATGTAACGCCCTAAACCATCACCAGCTGTTGCTGAGAGTTTAATATCATCACTGCCTACAGGGATCACGCCCGTAAAGCTCACACCGTAGCCCATCTCCTGACTATCGAGGTCATCTTGCTCGATATTAAGCTGACGAGCTAAGCCCGCCACGGTAAATTTAGCACCAGCTTCTGTCTTGAAATTATAGCGAGCAACAAAATCCGGCACCATACCACTACCACTAGTGATACGATTGCCACCGCCATTGGGTGTAACGGTTGTTTCTGGGTTTTCAATCGCAAACTGGAAACCACCGTTGGTATAACGCACCATGCTTTGACGCACGAATGGCGTACCTTCTGCGGCACCGACAAAATCTAAGTTTTCAGGTAATGCACCAGGATTTTGGAAGGTTGTCCAGGTCTGACCCACTGTCCAGTTGTCATAACTGACAAAAGCCTGCCTGATACGGGGAGAGTAGCTGTTAGATACTCGCTCGTTACCATCGGAATGAGTCATAAAATCAAGCTCGATAAAACCTGTTAGTTTATGCCCATCGAGATCTGTGCTGGTCTTAAAATTGAAACGAGATTCACGTGCTTGAAAGTCAACAACTTGGTTGCCGTTACTTGCATCACCATAAATCGTACCAGGTACATAAAACTGTCGAGAAAGATTGCCTGAGTCCGGAGCACCGTTGCTGTAATCGCTAAACATCACATCGGTTTTAACATAACCACCAAATTTAAACTCAGTATCACCTGCTTGAGCACCAGAGCTGACTGCTAGCATAGTCGCCATGGCTACAAGACTTATCTTTGCTTGTCTCATTGTCTATCTCCCATATCATTATTATATTATTTACAAGAATATGAACTAGATAACAATTAAACAACATTAGCAATACGTCTATCAGACAAAAGTATAACAGCAAAAACTGATACGATAAGCTAGGGACATTAATTATACCGATTAGTATTAGGGGTAACATGCCCTGGAGTACATTGATAGATGTGTTAAATAGTGAAGAGCGAACCTTCTACCAATTGCCTTCTATGGGACAAGGGTTAAGAGTAAAGCCAGCTGCCTTTCCATACAGAAAGAGTCAACTGATCTAACAGCCCTCTTTCTGGTATTACTTTATTTGGATTTACTAACTGGCTGGTATATCACTAAATTTTAGAAAGGAAAATCGATTTGAACCAGAGTTAGGATTCTACTCAGAAAGTGGTGGTTTTTTATTACCAAGAATGAAGGATTCGAACCTTCGACCAATTGCTTCTCATATGTGAAAAGAGTTAAAAGCAAGCCAACTGCATATCACTTACAAGGAGTCAACTGAGCTAACAGCCCTTTCAGGTATTGCTTTGTTTTAAATGACTACTGGATAGATTTGGGGTTTATGAAGATATTCACTAAGAGATTTAAATAAAGAGTATATTGAACCAGAGTAAGGGGTATCCACCTAGAGGTGGTGGTGGTTTTTTATTACCAAGAATGAAGGATTTGAACCTTCGACCAATTGCTTCTCATATGTGAAAAGAGTTAAAAGCAAGCCAACTGCCTATTCACTTACAAGGAGTCAACAGAGCTAACGGCCCTTTCAGGTATTGCTTAATGTTCTGAATTACTAATTGGGTGGATGATATAATAGCAAAATTTTAGAAATGAAAATCGATTTGAACCAGAGTTAGGATCCCACTAAGAAAGTGGTGGGCCGTGAAGGATTCGAACCTTCGACCAATTGGTTAAAAGCCAACTGCTCTACCAACTGAGCTAACGGCCCTTTCTGGTATTGCTTTGTTTTCTGAATTCATTTGTCATAAATAACAAATCCACCTCAGAAGTGGTGGGCCGTGAAGGATTCGAACCTTCGACCAATGTGGTAGTTAAGAGTAAAGCCAACTGCGCTCTTTATTACAAGCATCAACTGAGCTAATCTTATCTACCGTCTCCATTTTTACCACCAGGAGAAGTGGTGGGCCGTGAAGGATTCGAACCTTCGACCAATTGGTTAAAAGCCAACTGCTCTACCAACTGAGCTAACGGCCCTTTCTGGTATTGCTTTATTTTCTGAATTCATTTGTCATAAATAACAAATCCACCTCAGAAGTGGTGGGCCGTGAAGGATTCGAACCTTCGACCAATTGGTTAAAAGCCAACTGCTCTACCAACTGAGCTAACGGCCCTTTCTGGTAACGCATTCTGAATTTGCTTCTTCATCGCAATGAACAAGTCCACTTTCAGAAGAGTGGTTTTGAATTTAACGGTTTAAGTATTAATTTAAATCGTACACTTTCAAGAAGTGGTGGGCCGTGAAGGATTCGAACCTTCGACCAATTGGTTAAAAGCCAACTGCTCTACCAACTGAGCTAACGGCCCTTTCTGGTATTGCTTTATTTTCTGAATTCATTTGTCATAAATAACAAATCCACCTCAGAAGTGGTGGGCTGTGAAGGTTTCTAACCCTCGACCAATGTGGTAGTTAAGAGTAAAGCCAACTGCGCTCTTTATTACAAGCATCAACTGAGCTAATCTTATCTACCGTCTCCATTTTTACCACCAGGAGAAGTGGTGGGCCGTGAAGGATTCGAACCTTCGACCAATTGGTTAAAAGCCAACTGCTCTACCAACTGAGCTAACGGCCCTTTCTGGTATTGCTGATATATCAAAATTAATAGCTAACTATCATTAGCTAAAAGCCAACTGTCTGTTTCTACAAGAAACTGAGCTAACGGCCCTTTCTGGCAACGCATTCTGAATTTGCTTCTCCATCGCAATGAACAAGTCCACTTTCAGAAGAGTGGTTTTGAATTTAACGGTTTAAGTATTAATTTAAATCGTACACTTTCAAGAAGTGGTGGGCCGTGAAGGATTCGAACCTTCGACCAATTGGTTAAAAGCCAACTGCTCTACCAACTGAGCTAACGGCCCTTTCTGGTATTACTTTGTTTTCTGAATTCATTTGTCATAAATAACAAATCCACCTCAGAAGTGGTGGGCCGTGAAGGATTCGAACCTTCGACCAATTGGTTAAAAGCCAACTGCTCTACCAACTGAGCTAACGGCCCTTTCTGGTATTGCTATTAAACTCTAAATTTGCTTCTTCATCGCAATGAACAAGTCCACTTTCAGCTAGAGTGGTTTTGAATTTAACCGCTCATGCTACACATAAGCTGTACACTTTCAAAGAAGTGGTGGGCCATGAAGGATTCGTACCTTCGACCAATTTGGTAGTTAATAGTAAAGCCAACTGCGCTCTTATTCAAAGCATCAACCGAACTAATCTATCTCTACCTTCTCCATTTTTACCACCAGGAGAAGTGGTGGGCCGTGAAGGATTCGAACCTTCGACCAATTGGTTAAAAGCCAACTGCTCTACCAACTGAGCTAACGGCCCTTTCTGGTATTGCTGATAATTAAGAATTAATAACCGATTATCACCCGGTTAAAAGCCAACAGTCTGTTTCTATAAGAAACTGAGCTAACGGCCCATCTTAGTAGTAATATCTCGTGATAAACGATTCGAAAACTGTTTAACTCAAGACCCTCAAGCGACTCTGCCGCTCTGAGGGCGCCTATAATACCTTTTTCATCTTCTCTTGCAAGTGCATTTTTTACATTTCTTGCTGTTTGCATGAAAAACAAACTAAGAGTATGTTTTTTGGATAAATAAGGATTAAAGAGCAGACAACTGCTGTTGTGCTAAGCGGGCTGCGGCACTATTCGCATACTCTTTGAGTACTTGCTGATAGTAAATTTTAGCAGATGATACATTTCCCGTCTTTTCAGCAATCATCCCAAGCTTCACTAAGCTATCACCCCGTTTATTTGAATCCTTAAAGCTATTCACCACTGTATCGAAGGCTTGCTTTGCTGGTTCAAAGTCACTGCTGTTATACAAGAGCTGTCCTAACCAATAGTTTGCATTCGCAGTATAAGTTGAGTCTGGGTACTGTTTAATGAAAGAACGAAACGCAGGGATAGCTTCAGCATACTTTCTCTGTTTTAAAACCAGATTTACTGCATGTTCATAACTTGCGGTCTCGCCTAGGGTAGAAGCAGGCGTTTGTGCCCCCCCAATAGGTGTAGTTATGCTTACCTGCTGTGTGGACTTTGATGATAAGTTAGCAATCTCTTCATATATCTGACGTTGACGCTGTAGCATCTGTTCTATTTGGTAACTTTGCTGTTCATTGAGACCACGTAGATCAAGCACTTCTTGCTGTAGCGTATCCAAGCGCTGTTGAGTTTGAAACTCAGACTGCTGTTTTGCTTGGAGGATCCTTTCTAATCGTGCAACTCTATCTTCAGTAGAATTACCGGTAGCATCTGCGACCGGTGCGGGTGCGGCTGATGCCGCACCTATACTAAGAAGAATTGCCGTTACTAATACGGCACTTTTCATAGATAAACCTACCAAACAATTAGTAAACTAAGACTGCACGACGATTAATAGCAAAACCGTCATCGCTACGAGACATATCCAGTGGCTTCTCTTCACCATAGCTGACAATGCTCATTTGGCTAGGTAGTACACCCATGCCTTGAAGGTATTTAGCAACCGCTTTAGCACGTCTTTCACCTAAAGCTATGTTGTACTCTGGTGTACCACGCTCATCGGCATGTCCTTCAATCATGACTCGAACATTTGGATGCTCAACTAAATAGTTACCGTGAGCTTGAAGCACCTCTGCAAACTGAGCAGATACAGCACTTCGGTCAAAATCAAAATAGATAATGTGCTCTTTGCGAAGCTCCTGATCTTTTAAACGCTGCTGCTCTGCAGGAGTCAATATTGGTGCCACACCGCCAGTTTCAACTCCACCAGTAGCCAATTCACTTCCCGAACCAGAATTTGAGCCAGAACTCGTTGAATCAGTTTCAGATTCAGAAGTTGAGCTACACGCACTGAGAGCCATAATCGGTAGTGCAACCAACATAGCTTTAAACAACTTATTGAGATCCATTTTAAATCCTTAATATTTTTTATAGTTAAAATTGTTAGAGAAAAGGTGACCATGAGGGAGACTTAACTTCCCCTTGACCAGCAGGTAACCTTGCTTTAAACCTTCCATCCGTAGAGACAGCCCCTAAAACTTGCTTACCCTGATGGGTTGTTCCATATATCACCATAGTGCCATTTGGTGCGACACTCGGTGACTCATCGAGACGCGTTGTGGTTAACACTTGCATAAAGCGCGTTTCGAGATCCATTCTTGCAATATTAAATTTACCGTTTGTGCGATTAACGAAGATGATGCTGCGACCATCTGGTGCAACTGAACCACCTAAGTTCCACTCACCTTCAAAAGTCTGCCTTTGAATTTTCCCCGTAGCAAGTGTCACCTTATAAATTTGAGGACGACCACCACGCTCAGAAGTAAATATGAGCGATTTACCATCAGGAAACCACGAAGCTTCAGTATCGATTGCATAATGGTTAGTGACACGCTTTAACGCTTTAGTGTTGATATCGACCACATATATCTCTGGTTGACCATCTTTCGACAAGGTTAAGGCCAGTTTCTTTCCATCAGGAGAAAATACTGGTGCTCCATTGATCCCTGCAAAACTGGTTACCTTACTACGAGCCTGCGTATAGATATCCTGTACAAAGATCTCAGCTTTTCTATTCTCGAAACTCACATAAGCAAGCTGGCGGCCATCTGGTGACCATGATGGTGACATTAGAGGCTCCGGAGAACGTAAAAGCATCTGCTCATTATGGCCGTCATAATCAGATATCATTAACTGATAAGGAGACTTTTCACCATGTTTAACCACCACATAAGCAATGCGAGTCAAAAATGCCCCACGGATCCCCGTTAACTGTTCATAAACGAGATCGCTAATCCGATGACCATACTGCCTAAACTGTGCCGCTGAAATAACGGTTTCGCGACTATCAATGAGATACTCATTGCTAGACTGTGGGCCATTCCCTTGTTGCATTTGAGCTTTTACAAGATCAACCAAATCAAAAGTCACTAGGTATTGATCATTGCCATATGGCTTAACCGCGCCCATAACAACCGCTTCAGCACCAATGTTAGACCAATCCTTTGCAACAAACTGCGACACATTGCTTATATTACGTTGCGGTAAACTGAGTTCGTCTAGCGGGTTAAATGTGCCACTGCGGATCAAATCTGACATCACCACATCCGATATTTGCTCGGGTGCTATGCCCGCCCCTTGCCAAACAAACGGCACGACCGCGATGGGCCTAGCAGCATCGACACCCTCTGTGATCACTATGTCTAATGCTGCTTTTACTGGTGAGCTTAAAATAATCAGGCCTAAAAAGAGCCATTTCCCTAAAATCTTCATAGGACCTCTATTAATTGAATTCCGGTTGTACTGTTAAATTAATTTCTTTGAGCTTGTTATACACATCAGGTTCTGTTGAAACAGGTAATCGTCCCGCCTTGTTGATGGCTGCTTTAGCGGCACGACACACCACGGGATCCCCAGACAGTATTTTGGTGCCAGTAACAAAGCCATCAGTTGCTAAACGAACGAATACTCGGCAAGTTTTGCCACGCATCGATTCATCAACCACTAGATTACGTTGGATCGTAGCCCTTATCATGCTGGTATAACGTTGTACTTCATTCATCACCTGCTTATTACGAGTCTGCGATAACTCAGCCTGCTCAGCCGCCAATGCATCTTGCATCATCTGCTCCTGCTGCTGTCTGGCTTTCTCTTCTGCAATACGCTTTCGTTCAGCGTCAGCCTTTCGTTTGCGCTCAGCGTCTTCTTTACGCTTACGCTCATCGGCAGCTTTTTTCGCTGCAGCCTCTTCCTGTTTACGCTTATCTGCGGCTTTCTTAGCTGCTTCTTCAGAAGCTTTACGCTCTTTCTCTTTTTGCTTACGAAAGACTTCGGCTTCTTGCGCTTTCTGCTTTTCCTGTTTCTGTTTTAACTGCGCTGCTTTCGCAGCGGCAGTGGCATTTTTAGTTTCTATCTCTTTTTGCTTTCGTTCTCGCTCAAGCTTTTTAATTTTCGCTTGTTCTTGCTCACGTTTCTGAACCGCTAATTTGGCTTGCCTATCGAGCTCATCTTGGCGCACCTTCTCTTTTCTCAGTGTCTCTCTCTTCTCAGCTTTTAGTTTCTCTACATGTTGAGTAATTTGTTTCTGATCGACTACAAAAGCTTGAACGACTGGCGCACTGGCTTGAGGTTGTGGTTTTGGCTTTTCAGAAAAATCCACTCCCATAACAAGCACAATTAGCACGCCAATATGAATACCAGCTGAAATAACTAAAGGTAACGTAAAATTAGACTTATCTGCCACCGACTACTCTCCTGGTGAATCTGTCATCAAGCCAACCGATGGCACACCTGCGCCTTGTAAAGTCACCATTAATTGAATGACTTTCTCATAAGCGATACTTCTATCGGCTTTGACAACCACTGGACGCTCAGGTTCTAGCTGAATGATCGCCCCTACACGAATGGCTATATCTTCTAAATCCAACGTCTCTTTTGAACTCGAGCTGCCAACATCAAGAAAGTAATCACCGTCTGCATTAATAGATGCAACCACTGGCGGCTTACTGTCCGCGGGCAGTGATTCTGAGGTTGCCTGAGGTAAATCAACCTTCACACCTTGAGTCACTATTGGTGCGGTCACCATAAAGATGATCAATAATACCAACATGACATCGATATAAGGCACGACATTGATTTCAGCAACCGGACGTCTGCGTTTACGCTGATAGCCCTGTTGCATTAGCCTTCATCCTTTTCACTGTAAGCTTGACGATGCAAAATACTGGAGAACTCCTCCATGAAGTTTGCATATGACATCTCGATACTGTCCACTTGCGTGGTAAATCGGTTATAACCGATAACGGCAGGAATAGCTGCGAACAGACCCATAGCCGTAGCAATCAGTGCTTCTGCAATACCTGGAGCAACCATTGCGAGCGTGGCATTTTCAACAGCACCAAGGGCGATAAACGAGTTCATGATCCCCCAAACAGTACCAAAAAGACCAATATAAGGACTAGTTGAACCAATGGTGGCAAGTAATGGTAGACTTTGTTCAAGCTTTTCCATCTCTCTTGATAGAGAAACACGCATAGCACGGTAACTTCCATCCATCACCGCACCCGGTACCTTGTCATTAAGCTTACTTAATCTGGCATACTCTTTAAATCCTGTATGAAACAGAGTCTCCAGACCAGAATTACTGTCTTGTCTTGCAGAAATCTCTTTATAAAGTTTATTGAGATCGACACCAGACCAAAATTTATCTTCAAACTTCAGCGCATTTTTCTTCGCTGAGTTAAGCAAACTTCGGCGCTGAATAATAACAGCCCAAGACATCACCGATAGACTCATCAAGGTGAGCATGACAAATTTAACTAATAAGCTTGCTTGTAAGAATAACCCAATAAATGAAATATCAGCTTCCACCATTTAACTCCTGAACTATGTTTTGCGGGATGGCACGGGGTCGCATACGCGACAAAGAGATACAAGCAACTAATATCTTGCCCTCACAATATGTCACGCCTTGCTCGTCAATTAATCTTTGTTTAAATACCAAAGAGACTTTCTTCATTTCTATGACCGCAGATTCAACAATCAGTTCTTGCTCAAATTTTGCCGGACGACAAAAATCTAACTCAGCCTTTTTAACGACGAAAACTATATCATCAGCTAATAACTCAGTTTGCTTCACACCAATTGCTTTAAGCCATTCGGTTCGAGCACGTTCAAAAAAATTGAGGTAATTTGAATGGTAAACAATGCCACCAGCATCGGTATCTTCGTAATAAACAGAAATAGGCCAACGAAACATAAATTTTGGTGCCAATCATAGATTTAAAATAATGGACTACTATACCTAGACCCAAACCAATTGTGAATGGCCGCTCAACCTAGATAAGCGCTATATACGTAAAATATTGTTAATAAAAAAGAGCAGCAACTGCTGCTCTTTTTTACTCAATTTACCAAAAGTGATTTTTTAGTTAACTTTTGCTGGTATTTTTAATCCAAAACTTTCAAATAGGAAGCTATAGATGTCGGCAAACTCGTCAATTTTCATTGAGGTTGGTTTACCTGCACCATGACCCGCTTTAGATTCAATTCTCATGATAATTGGGGCTTCACCCTGCTGGTTTGCCTGCATCATAGCGCCAAACTTAAAGCTATGAAGAGGTACAACACGATCATCATGATCCGCAGTCATTACCATAGTCGCTGGGTAGCTACGCTTACTCACATTATGGTAAGGCGAGTAAGCCAATAATGCTGGGAACTGTTCAGCCACATCTGCACTACCGTATTCACTCGTCCAGGCCCAACCAATAGTAAACTTTTGGAACCTAAGCATATCGAGTACACCCACAGCAGGAAGTACTGCAGCAAATAGTTCAGGACGCTGAGTGAGCGTTGCTCCCATCAACAATCCACCATTACTACGGCCATAAGCACCAAGCTTAGTTTTATTGGTATAATTTTCATCAATGAGATATTCAGCCGCTGCATAATAGTCATCAAATACATTTTGCTTCTTATCTAGCATCCCAGCCTTGTGCCAAGTTTCACCGTATTCGGCGCCGCCCCTTAAATTAGGCACAGCGTAAACTCCCCCCATATCCATCCATGCAATGTTTGCTGGGCTGAACCTTGGGGTCAGTGAAATAGCAAAGCCACCATAGGCATAAAGTAACGTTGGATTCGCACCATCTTTTTCCAAGCCTTTCTTATAAGACAGCATCATAGGTACACGCGTCCCATCTTTGCTGCTATAGAAAACTTGCTCTGATATGTAGTCATCAGGATTAAATGACACCTTAGGCTCAACAAACAATGTTGACTGGCCAGTTTTAAAATCAAACTTGTAGGTGGTTTTAGGCTGAACATAGCTATTGAAAACATAGTAAAAGTAATCTTTAGTACGCTTGCCGTATGGGCCTGCGACCTTACCTTTCCCAGGTAATGTCACGTCTTGGCGTTTTTCTCCATTCATACTGAAAATAGAAAGCTTACCCAGTACATCATGAAGGTAGCTGACCACCAAGTGATCATTAATAATGGCTATGTCACTTATAGGATCGCTTGATTCCGCAACGATTGTTCTCCAGTTCCCCTTTTCTGGACGATTAACATCAATCGCAATCACTTTGCCATTGGGGGCATTGAGATCCGTTTTAAAATAAAAAACAGATTTGTCATTACCAAGGAAGCTGTATTCAGCTTCAAGGTCGATGATCAGCTCAATCACATCAGATGAATCAATCAGAGATTGATAAAAGAAACGGTTCCTGCTGTCGGTACCCTGCGAAATGGAAATAAGCAGATAATCACCGGCTTCAGACACATCAGCGCTGAATCCCCAATCTTTATTCTGCGGACGCTGATAAATCAGTTTATCACTAACTTGTTCAGTACCAAGCTGATGGAAATATACTTTCTGATTAAAGTTAACATCTGCCAGCGCATTACCGCCTTGAGGGGCGTCATAACGTGAATAGTAGACTCCCGTGTTGTCTTTATTCCATACCGCACTAGAAAATTTAATCCACTTAAGCTCATCTTTAAGCACTTTTCCAGTCATCACATCGACAAACTGCCATTGCTGCCAATCTGAGCCAGACTTTGATACCCCGTAAGCCAACGTCATCCCATCACCACTGACAGAAACGCCCGATAAAGCAACGGTACCGTCTGTAGATAAGCCATTAGGATCTAGCGCAACCTTTTCTTGTCCGTCTTTTGTTTTCACAAATAGAACAGATTGAGCCTGAAGGCCATCATTGCGGTAATAAAAGGTATTCTCACCATGCTCAAATGGGGCCGATACTTTTTCATAGTTCCAAAGTTCAGTGATACGGTCTACGACAGCTTGCTTATTAGCAATACTCGCTAAGTAAGCTTTGCCTTCCACCTGTTGCGCCTTGACCCAGGAACTCGTCAACTCTGACTCTTGTTCTAGGTAACGATAAGGGTCGGCGACCTGTACGCCATGAATGGTCTCAACGGTATCCCCTGCGACAGCGATTAAAGGAGAAATAACCTCTGCTTCTTGCTGTGCTGCCTGGCACCCTACTAACGCCAACGATAAGCTCGCGACTAAAAGGTGACGTTTCTTCATCTTGCTTTCAAATATCATGGTTGCCTTCCTGCTACTGATATCATTGTTTATTATTATGTTTCGCTCTGAGTCAAAAACTCAGTAAGGCAGCCACTATACAAGCAATTAATAGTGAATCAATGAAAGAAAATTTATGCTTACCAATTAAAAAAAGAAAAAGTTAATAACCCTGTAACACGGATTAATTAAACAGTACGTTGAATTATGCAAATATTTTGCTTAACCAAGCGGAAAGAGGCTATATGACTGAATTTATCAAAATACCCATAGCAACCTATCATTAGATAAACTTATGCAAAATGGTATTTTTTCTAGTTTGTCAGTTATTAAGGATGACACTATAATTCGTCTCGTTTTCAGGAAGTATCTGTTTCGCAGATATGAAAACAAGAACTCTTAATTCCCGTGTCTAACACGTGAATTTATCCCTGGTTCTTATGCTTGACTTCCTTCCTTCAATTTGTTGATTGCAATATATTTATTTGCGGCCCGCTTAATTAAGCGGGCTTTTTTTTGCTTGTAATTCTGAAGTTGGATGATGTACAAATTTTTGGTAAAAAAAAGCCCAGCTTCTAAACTGGGCCTTATCACTAAGAAATTCGCTGTATGCAATATCCTATCAAATCACTCTTCACATAGGTTTACTAATCCTAATGACTACTCGTCTATTTCTGGCTCGTTCATCTATTGTGTCATTGGAAGCAACATGGCGCTTCTCGCCATGACCTACCGTATATATTCTATCTTGCTCTATACCTGCAGATATAAAGAACTTCTTAACGGTATCGGCTCTTTGCTCTGAAATCTTTTGGTTAACTGAACGCCCGCCATAGCTATCGGTATAAGCATCAATTAACACAAGCTCCACTTGCTGATCATAGGCTAAATATTCCTGTACTTTAGCTATCTGCGCTTTCGCATAGCGAGTAAGTTCAGAGCCACCAAACTCATAGGTTAATACCGTAAATGCAATATCATCGAAGCTATAAGGCAATAAACCTGCTAAACAAGCCTTAAACTGTCCATATTTACGAGTAAAGTTAACCGCTGAAAGTCCGACTGCGATTTTATTCGATTCGTTATACCAATCTGAATAATAGAAAGTTGGTTGCATGCCTCTTTCAAGTTCTGCCAGCATTGACCAGGCTGCATTACGCGGCACTTCACCACTGAAGTATTTCTGATAAGTAAGCTCTGTGATCTCTTTTGATAAAATCCCAGGCCGCCAGGCCGGTGCCATACTCATTAATGTAGCTTGGGTCACTTGATCGGGCTTAACCCACATATCTAAACTAAAATTTAAATTATGGTTTTTGCCCGCAATACTGGTAAAAACGGCTTTACCATAGGAAGGGATATCGTGCTCGAGGCGACAGATGATGGGAGTATTACCACTCAGTTTCCACTGAGATTGATCGAGAGAGGCAACATAATGACGCAATTCTGCTGTCGCAAAAAAGGGCAGACACAATGTTGACGCTAACAATACTCTAAGCCACATATCTGGTACTCGTATTAATTCTATTACTTAATGCTATCGGCACACTTTTCCATACCTTTAGCTCATAAAGTAGCCATTCAGACATGACAGCAATAAACAGTTAGATCATAATAGCGGCCTGATAACTACTTGGACACATTAATGAGCGATATTTGCGACGCCAATAAATTAAATCACCGTTTTAGGGGCTACTTCCCTGTTGTCATCGATGTCGAGACTGCAGGCTTTAATGCCCAAACAGATGCGTTGCTTGAAATTGCCGTCACCATGCTGAAAATGGATGATGAAGGTGTACTAAGTTTAGACAAAACTCTGCATTATCACATAGAACCTTTCGAAGGTGCCAATTTAGAGCCTGAAGCGCTGGCGTTTAATGGCATAGATCCAACCAATCCACTGCGTGGTGCTGTCAGTGAGAAAGAAGCCTTTCTAGAAATTTTTAAAGAAGTCAAAAAAGCCCAAAAAGCTGTTGGTTGCCATAGAAGCATCATAGTTGCACACAATGCCGCATTTGATCACGGCTTTGTCTCTCAAGCCATTGAACGCTGCGCCTTGAAGCGTACCCCATTCCACCCCTTTGCCACTTTTGATACTGCAGCGCTGTCCGGCTTAGCCTTAGGTCATACGGTTCTCGCTAAGGCTTGCTCTATCGCTGGTATCGACTTTGATAATCGCGAAGCACATTCGGCACTCTACGATACTGAAAGAACCGCTGAATTGTTTTGTCATATCGTCAACAAGTGGAAAGCACTCGGCGGCTGGCCTTTGGCTGTAAACCATGACATTGATGAAGCATCTGAACAGACAAAATAGATACCGTATAACGCTTAATGACAAAACGGCCTCATGGCCGTTTTTATCATCTTAGATAACAGCCACAAAAAAGCCGCGATAATCGCGGCTTTTCTTTATGCTAACACTTCCAATAATCGATGATTATAGCGTGTCTGCATTGTCACTTAGGTAAGAAGCAACGCCTTCTGGGCTTGCGTCCATACCTTTATCGCCTTTTTCCCAGCCAGCTGGGCAAACGTCACCGTGCTCTTCGTGGAACTGAAGTGCATCGATCATACGTAGCATTTCATCAACGTTACGACCTAGTGGAAGATCGTTAACGACTTGATGACGAACCATGCCTTCTTTGTCGATCAAGAAAGAACCACGGAAAGCAACACCCGCTTCTGGATGCTCAACGTCGTATGCTTTACAAATCTCATGCTTAACATCAGCAACAAGAGTGTACTGAACCGGACCGATACCGCCTTCAGCAACTGGAGTGTTACGCCATGCATTGTGAGTGAACTGTGAATCGATAGAAACACCAATCACTTCTACGCCACGCTTCTTGAACTCTTCAATGCGGTGATCGAAAGCGATCAGCTCAGATGGACAAACAAAAGTGAAATCAAGTGGGTAGAAGAAAACTACCGTTGGCTTGCCTTTAATTGCTTCGGTTAGGTTAAAGCTATCAACGATTTCGCCGTTACCAAGTACAGCTGCTGCAGTGAAATCTGGTGCCGGACGGCCTACTAATACGCTCATTTTATATCTCCATCTATGGATTGAAAAACGTTTTTCGTTTAAATCTTATGGCATTATAGGCAGTGTTGGTTAGCACACAAGCTTTTTGGGATGAATATCACCTTTATTAATTGATAATTAATCTCTTAGCTTAAATAGCCGTCGCAATAAGCATACTAATATTGAGGTTATTTACATTTAGCATCGATCATGTTCCACATAGCATTAACAACATCTCAAAATTGTCAGATAAATTCCCGCAATACTGGACAAGCATTACTAAGCTAGGCAAGAATGTGTGCCAAATTAAAAAAAGTAAGAATCTATTTCTATGAACGCTGTTGTTATCGCCGTTTGCCTCATGTTGGGTCTCAGCCTAGCTCGAGTCAATGTTGTCATCGCACTGACAGTTAGTGCACTGGTCGCCGGCCTAGTTGGAGGGATGGACCTTCAACACACAGTCGATGCATTTAATACCGGCTTAGGTGGTGGGGCTCAAATTGCATTAAGTTATGCCCTACTCGGTGCATTTGCAGTTGCTTTATCTCACTCGGGATTAACAACACTGATCTCCAGGCGAGTCATTTCCACACTCGGTAAAAAGCATAATAGCACCAACATGAACCGCGTGCGCTGGACCTTGCTACTCGCCATTTTAGCCATGGCCGTTTCTTCGCAAAACCTGTTGCCTATCCATATCGCATTTATTCCAATCTTAATTCCGCCACTATTACATGTCATGTCTAAGCTCAAGTTAGATAGACGACTGGTAGCTTGTGTACTGACATTTGGTCTGGTAACGACCTATATGATCTTGCCCATCGGCTTTGGCGGTATATTTTTAAACGATATCTTACTGGCGAACCTCAATAGCAATAACCTTGATGCTGTACGTGAGCAGATCCCAACGGCCATGTTAATCCCCGCCCTTGGAATGATCACAGGCTTGTTGGTCGCGGTCTTTATCAGTTACAGAAAGCCCCGCGAATATAAAGAAGAGGTCATCCTTGCAGCAGAACCTGAAGAAGGGGTCAACACTAAGAATATCGCCATAGCCGTTGTTGCAATTGCAGCAACTCTGGCAGTACAACTGCTTACCGGTTCGATGATCTTCGGTGCCTTGATTGGTTTTATTATTTTTAGCTTCTCTGGTGCACTTAAACATGTAGCCGATCAGGATGTGTTTAACCAAGGCGTGCGTATGATGGCCAATATTGGTTTTATCATGATCTCAGCAGCAGGCTTCGCAGCAGTAGTCAAAGAGACTGGCGATGTCAGCTCGCTTGTTGACTCGTTAAGCAGCATCATTGGCGATAATAAGGCATTAGCCGCCTTCTTGATGTTAATCGTCGGCTTATTAATCACGATGGGAATTGGTTCTTCATTCTCGACCATTCCTATCATCGCCACTATCTATGTACCGCTGGCCATGAGCTTTGGTTTCTCGGTAACGGCGACTATCGCACTGGTAGGTACCGCTGCGGCGCTCGGTGATGCTGGCTCTCCAGCTTCGGATTCAACATTAGGTCCAACAGCAGGTTTGAACGCCGATGGACAGCATGATCATATTAAAGACAGTGTTATTCCAACCTTCATCCACTATAACATCCCGCTATTAATATTTGGCTGGATAGCAGCTATGGTGCTCTAGGTGCTAGGTGCTAGGTGCTAGGAAGGATAAAAACAAAAAAGGAGCTATTTAGCTCCTTTTTTAATGTTTGCATTTGAATCAGTTATTGACTCAACGTACAACGACTTTGTGTATTACTTAGTACCGAAGATCTTGTCACCCGCATCACCAAGACCAGGAAGAATGTATCCCTGCTCGTTAAGGCAATCATCTATAGAGGCAGTATAAAGCTCTACATCAGGGTGAGCTTTCGCTAGCGCCGCAACACCTTCTGGTGCAGCAACAAGAACCAGAGCTTTAATTGCAGTACAACCACGGTCTTTAAGCAGGTCAATGGTTGAGATCATTGAGCCACCTGTCGCCAGCATAGGATCAACCACGAGTGCGATACGAGAAGGCATGTCACTGGCTAGCTTTTCAAAATAAGGCACTGGCTCCAATGTTTCTTCATCACGGTACATACCCACTACTGAGATGCGCGCACTAGGAATATTCTCAAGTACGCCGTCCATCATGCCAAGACCAGCACGCAAGATAGGTACAACGGTGACTTTTTTGCCTTTAATCTGATCAACTTCTACCGGACCATTCCAACCTTCAATGGTAACAGTTTCGGTATCAAAATCAGCAGTAGCTTCATAAGTCAGTAGGCTACCCACTTCCGCAGCAAGCTCGCGGAATCGCTTAGTGCTGATGTCGCCTTCGCGCATTAGGCCTATTTTGTGACGTACTAAAGGATGTTTAACCTCAACGACTTTCATCTTTTTCTCCTGATTGTCTGGCATTATTACAAGCAAATTCTCAAGATTTTAGTTGATTTGTTCGCATTCGAAAACATAAAGTTTTAAAAACACGATAAATCGTGACCCATGTCAGGGTTAAATAGCCAAATCTTCGCTTTCGAGGCCTGAAACAAACTGGTAGAATGGCGCCGCATAAAATCCAATAATCATTCTGTACCCGAGAGGATCTTCGTGAGCACTCCTACACAGCTTAGCTATAAAGATGCAGGTGTCGATATCGACGCCGGAAATGCACTAGTTGATAATATAAAAACTGCCGTGAAACGTACCCACCGTCCAGAAGTTATGGGCAACCTAGGTGGATTTGGTGCTCTTTGTGAGTTACCCACTAAGTACAAACACCCTGTGCTAGTTTCTGGTACTGATGGTGTAGGCACCAAATTAAGACTGGCAATCGATTACAAGAAACACGATACCGTTGGTATCGACCTTGTTGCCATGTGTTCTAACGATTTAATCGTGTCTGGCGCCGAACCACTATTCTTCCTTGATTACTATGCAACGGGCAAACTCGACGTTGCTGCAGCGACTGCTGTGGTTAAGGGCATTGCCGAAGGTTGTGTACAATCAGGCTGTGCACTTATTGGTGGTGAAACCGCCGAAATGCCAGGTATGTATGAAGGTGACGATTATGACCTAGCCGGTTTTTGTGTCGGTGTGGTAGAAAAAGCAGACATCATCGACGGCACGAAAGTGGTTGCCGGAGACTCGCTTATTGCATTAGGTGCTAGCGGCCCTCATTCAAATGGTTTCTCCTTGATCCGTAAGGTTCTTGAAGTCAGCAAGGCAAATCCTCAAGATGATCTTGAAGGTAAGCCGCTTATCGACCATCTTCTTGAACCAACAAAGATCTATGTTAAGTCGCTGCTCAAGCTACTTGAACAAACTGAAGTCCATGCAATGGCACACATTACTGGTGGCGGCTTCTGGGAAAATATTCCACGTGTCCTTCCTGATGACTGCAAAGCCGTCATAAAGGGTGATTCATGGCAATGGCCCACCGTTTTCAATTGGATAATGGAAAACGGTAATATCGCAGAATTTGAAATGTATCGTACATTCAACTGCGGTGTTGGCATGGTTGTCGCACTACCCACTGAAAAAGTAGAAGCCGCTCTTGAGCTTCTCAATGCTGAAGGCGAAAAAGCTTGGTTAATCGGTAGCATTGCTAAGCGCGATGGTGACGAAGAGCAAGTGGAGATCCTGTAATGTCTCCAAACTGTCGCGTTTTAGTATTAATCTCGGGTAATGGCAGTAACTTACAGGCGATTATTGATGGTTGTGATGACCATCTTGACGCCGAAGTGATAGGCGTTATTAGTAATAAACCAGATGCTTACGGTTTAATCCGCGCCCACCATAACGAAATTGATACGAGTTGCGTGATTGTGCGTAAAGATGAGTCTCGTCCCGAATATGATGCTCGCTTAAAGCTTGCCATAGACAGATATCAGCCAGATCTGATTGTCTTAGCTGGCTTTATGCGTATTCTCAGCGATGAGTTTGTACAAGGCTTTGAAGGAAAGATGATCAATATCCATCCTTCTCTACTGCCTAAGTACACAGGATTGAATACTCATCAACGTGCTATTGATGCTAAGGACAAAGAACACGGCGCAAGTGTTCACTTTGTGACACCAGAGCTTGATGCCGGTCCGGTCATATTACAGGCTAAAGTGCCCGTATATGCTGAAGATACTCTTGATACTCTCGCTGAACGTGTTCATCAGCAAGAACATGCCATCTACCCTATGGTCGTGAAATGGTTTGGCCAGAATCGACTTAAAATGGCAGATGGTTGTGCTTATCTCGACGATATACGTCTCGCCGAAGCGGGCTACGCTGCTGACTAAGCACTAAGCTTATCAAGATCAAGCTAGCCGATTAGAAGGGCGCTGAATAATATTCAGCGCCCTTTTTAATAGCATATCAAATGATACTAATCTCCTTAATGACCTTTGGTTAGTACTTTTTAGTTAATATTCAATTCTGTTTTACCTGACAACAAAGACCTATGTTTTCAAAATTCGATAAAGCTTTACCTGGCATGATGCACATCAGGCTGATCAAGAGTTTTAGTGAGTTCGCAGAGAGTAGTTGCAACCACTACACAAGAGTTAATTGGAGATGCTTGGCCAACCAAGGTTATTATTTCATTGTATATCCAGATTCAAGCCATAGTTACAACATCAACTGTCGTGATATAGATACTCAACTTTCTCCTCGCGCATTCGGCGCCTACATCAGCCTGCTCGTACTCAATCATTGGGCGATAAAGATGTATGAAATCGAAGATAAGCGATTAGCGCAATTCTTTCGTTATCATTTTCATGATACTAAACGATATCTTGTAGATAATTGCCATGCACTGGGCATTGAAACATTTGAAGCCAATTTAGTGATGCGTTTGGTTGATTAAGTCACTAGCAAGGTTCAACAAGCTCCTTCATTATCAATAGATCCAGAGATATTTTGATGTTAATGTTACCTGTAACATTAAAGTGAGCATGTGTATGAATTCATCGCAGAAACCAAGACCAACCCTTCAAGATATCGCCGATAAAATTGGCATCACTAAGATGACGGTTTCTCGTTATTTACGCGACCCAAGCTCTGTGGCCACGAAAACTCAACAGAAAATTGCCACAGAAATTGAAGCGACTGGCTATATTCAGAATCGTGCACCCACTATGCTGTCAAAATCATCGAGTAAAGCCATCGGCATCTTATTGCCTTCACTGTCTAATCAAGTTTTCGCACGCTTTACCCAAGGTATAGAAGAGATCACTAAAGCCCATGGCTATGAAACGCTCATCGCTCACTTTGGTTACAGTGAATTAGAAGAAGAGGCTAAGGTCGCATCCCTACTCTCTTATCAAGTTGATGGACTCATTCTCACGGAAACCTCACACACAGCACGTACCTTACAGATGATACGTACAGCAGGTATTCCTGTTGTTGAAGCCATGGAGTTACCTCAAACGCCCATTGATATGGCCGTAGGCTTAGATCACCATGAAGCGGCGTATAAAATTGTCACCCAAATGCTCAAATCAGGTAAAAAACAGATAGCCTACTTCGGTGCGCGTCTAGACAGCCGCACCAAACTCAGAATGCAAGGTTACACACAAGCAGTAGAAGCTATGGGTCATAAACCCATCTATGTACTGACAAAGGAGCACTCAAGCTTTTCAATAGGCGCAAGCCTACTCGAACAAGCACTTAAACAGCACCCAGGTTTAGATGGCGCCTTTTGTACCAATGATGATATTGCCGTCGGGATCATGATGGCTGCACAGCAAAAAGGTATCGAGGTGCCAAAGCAGTTAAGCATAGTAGGCAACAACGCCTTAAACATAGGTACAGTGATGAGCCCAGCGCTAACCAGCATCGACTCCCCTCGCTATGAGATTGGCAAAAAAAGTGCCGAGTTGATTATTAGTGCTTTAACAGGTGTTCCATCAGAGCAGAAGGTTTACGATCTTGGCTACAGTATCTCAGCAGGTGGAAGTTTGTGATGACTTTATAAGTCATTATGCACGCGGTATTGTTTTGTTACAGATGTACGATGGCTTTGGTGAAAAAACTTCTCTATTTTAGGCTTATTGACGCACCTTGAGGTCAACATCTCTTGGGCGTTGCTATAACAATAAAAAGGGTGCTGCTAGCGTGGTAACCTGAAATGGAGTTCTAAATGAAACGCTTTATCTCAATTGCGCTACTGCTCTCTTACTTGATGAGCAGTAGCAGCTTTAGTCAAGACAAGCCCCCAGTTTTAACAGGTCCTTATATGGGGCAGAAACCACCAGGGCTAGTAGCTGAGCCGTTCGCACCAGGTACTATTTCTAAAGAGGGATGGGAAATTGAAGGTGTATTTGCACCGGGAATGAGCGAGTTCTATTACACAACAAGAGGTGCAGACGGCAAAAAAATTATCGTTATCGGCTTCCGTGAACACAATAACGTGTGGACCAAGTACCTTGAGTTCCCTCGGCAAGGTGAAGTAACATTTTCCCCAGACGGCAAACGTATGCATATGGCTGATGGCTATAAAGATCGGTTAGGCGATGGTTGGTCAGAGCGCCAAACCCTTGGACCTATGTTTGATAGAGAAGATTGGGGCATTATGCGCCTATCTGCTTCTGAAAAAGAGACCTATGTATTCGACGATTATAAAAGCGGCGATGTTCTTCGTATCTCAAGGATCCAGAACGGTAAACGAACTAAGCCACAAAAGATGAGCTCCAATTTCAATACAGGTAAATGGACCGCCCACCCTTTCATTGCACCTGATGAAAGTTACCTCATCTGGGACAGTGAACGACCTGAAGGATTTGGTAACTCAGATCTCTATATCAGTTTTCGCCAAACAGACGGTAGTTGGGGTCCTGCGATCAACATGGGTGAAGATATCAATTCTGACAAATGGGACGCCTACGCTAGCGTGACACCTGACGGAAAATTCATCCTGTTTAACAGAGGGATTGATGATGACGGCAATGTTGATATCTATTGGGCAGATGCAAAAATCATTGAAGAGCTAAGGACAGAGTAAGTCGTGAACTCCATTCCACATAGGTGAACGGTCTAACGACTACAATGGGGCATCCATGCCCCGCTAAGTCTGCACACTGCGGCAACTCTCAACGGTGGCTGGTTGTAGCGTCTAGCTTCGTTTTGGATAATCTAACTGCTTACCCCCAAAGTTAGCCTGCCTTCAAATGAAGGTTGGTTACATTTTCTGATTGGGTTGTGGCATCTTTGATACTTGGAAGTGGGTTTGAAGGTCGACCCTTCATTGCAATCTACCGCCTTGCCGGCGAGGCATGTGTAGTTACTTCTGCGAAACGCCGCAAGCACATCCGTGTGGGCTCGACGATGGCATCCCTGCCATCAACGTCCGCAGCCGTATCTACACCCGTTTATATCTCTTCGATTGTAGTTTTGGTAACTCAGGGCTGAGTTTGTGACTCATTATTGCCCCATAGTTAGCTAGGGAAGAAATTTGTTTACATCCTGTTTATCGCTTTTACGATAACTTAGCTAATGTGAGGTGCAAAATACAAAACCTGCCCCCGAATCTGTGTAACTTTGTGCTACCTCTAATCTGGACTTTAAGGCAATTAAGCTAAAAAACAGACAGAGTATGACTCAAGCTTTTGTCGCCATAAGGCTGCTAGCAAGTATATCTAGTTTCACCAAACATCAATCAAAGTTAACAGGTGTTTACTGTTAACTTAATGAGGTTTTGCATATAAAGCTTCTTTAAGCATCAAGTAGTATGTCATTATTGTTACACACTCGTTGTTATTCAATGCATTACTGATAGATATGGTTGTTAGATAAGCATTGCTTGGCAAAAGGTAAAATGGACTTTTAGTGAAACCTACAAGGTGTCGAATGAAAATCAATCGCTGTTTTCTTATTCTTTTGAGTTTGCTAGCTTCTCTTTCCGCAGAAGCTGTAGATTTTTCAAAATCATGGTTTAAACCTGAGCTAATCGTGAACAATGCTCCTATTTGCGAAGATCTGCTTCTTCAAACGAAACAGATATGGAACGGAAGTATTTTTCAAATATATCCCTCATCAAAGATGAGTACTCAACGAACCGATGACGTTCAAATAAATGGGAAAACAGTCCATTTATATTCTTATACTCACAGTGGTTGTGGAGGAGCATGCGAGCGATATCAACTGTTAGCTTCAAATGAACCATTTCCTGATAGAAGAGCAGATTACAAATATTACCGCACCTTATTAGATGAATCCCCCTCTGCAAGAAATTTCCACTTTCTGTCTTCTGATGACGGAAGCTACTATCTATTTTTACCAGGTAAAGACTTAAATCAACTGTATAAACTGACAGAGAATGCTAACTGGCACCATGAATGCTCGGTCATCAAAGCGCCTTCTCCAGAGCAAATACTGAAGGTAAAGAGTGACTATAGCGAGGTGCAGGCCTCACTGTCAGAGCTACGTGGACTGATTGGAGGCTTGCGAAGAGGGGCTGGTAGTAGCTGTGGCTCTATGGATACTCACTGGCGCTGGTCAAGTAAAATTGATGATGAATTTGAAAAGCTTCTATATGCCCCTAGACAAAAACCTAAGACAGAAAAGCGTTATGACGATTCTACCTATGAAATTGATCTTAAGAATTTAGAGCTTTGGTCACTGCAAGGGCTAAGTGAGTTTGATGCTTTCAATCAATATAAAATTAAACTTGCCACGGCAACAAATCATCTTAGTAAGTTTTATCAAAAACACTTTCAATGGAAAGAGGAAGAGGCTGATGAAATTGCAGATTACGCCCTTAAATCTGCCATTAGCTCAGGAATTCGATTCTATCGTTACATGCCTTTTAATACCTCGGAGGAAGCAGATTTAAGAAGGGCAATATTACAGAAAAGACCGCTTGAGGAGATAAGAAAGATTGATATATCTGGTATCGATAGATCTTTTGATAACAAAGGCTGGTTCAAGATAAATGAAAGTATTCTAAATGTGGCCGTAAAGCACCCTAAAGCTATGTCATATTTGTTAGGTTCTGGGTTCGATCCAAACAGTCAAAACGTCTTTGATAAGACACCGTTAATGTATGCTGCCCAGTATGATGGTTTTGACTCTGCAAGGTTACTTATTGAAGCGGGGGCTGAGGTAAATACAGGTACGATCATTCCAAACGATAACTGTGGCTATACCTTGAGAACCTCTAATATGTCACCGCTTCATTATGCTGTTAGGTATTCCAGTAAAGGGTTAATTCAGTTGCTTATTGATAATGGGGCCTCTAAGTTTTTTGACGTCAGAAATGGGCATAATCGCCCGAGTACTATTGAGTATCCGATAGATTGGCTTACACGGTTTGATAATGAGAGCTTAACTGATGATGACAAAGCTGAAATTAATCAATCTTTAAAGCTACCAGGAAAAGATGAGCTTGCTAACCTGACTGCAGAGCTTAATCTGAAAGGTGAAAAGCTCTATGGTGAAGGAAAAATAACAGCAGCTAATGACAAGTTCAAAGAGGCGATACAGGTTGATAATGGAAATATTAGAGCGATTAACAATTTTGCTTTAACGTCATTAAAACTGAAAGATAAGCAGAGATCAATTCAGGCGTCTACAAAAATTATTGAATCAAAGAAGGCCTCTGACAAACAGAAAGCTTCAGCTTACTTCAATATTGGGCTTGCCTGCGAGGGCGCTGGTCGCTATGGATTAAAGTTTGATGGAAGGCGGTACTGTCGTCAAAACTCTTTAGAGTACCTTGTTAAGTCTTATCAAGCCTACCCAACAAAATCACGGTCTAACGCTATCGTAAATCGATTTACTAAGCGTGATAAAGCTGAGTTTGCCTGTAAATCAAATAGTACTGATTTTGAAGCTGTATATAAGAGGGGGAAAGCGTTCCATTTCTTACATAAGAAGCCTATGGAGCAAGTTATCTCAGATGTTGAAAGCGTTTACTCTACTAATGAATCCTTTAAAATTGAAAGGAACAAGTTCACATTAACGTTCAAGGAGTTAACTGAGCTAGAAAATGGTTACTCTATGTCTACCTATAAAAGTGATACTTCTATAGGTGAAGCCTTTGCCTTTGAAGGGCAGGTTTGTAGCTCTCTTAGTTCTAAGTTACTACCAGAGAAAGATAAGTTGGTATATGTACAGGCTGCAAATGTTAGTACAGAGGTCGATATAGAGTTTGACTTGGATAAGTCTTATACGATCATATTATCTGGAAATGTATTGTGGAAAGTATCGGAAGTCGGTAGCAAGAAAAGTGACTTTATTGTCAATGATGGAGTAGTTTCCGACACTAGCAAGGTTGACTTTACTGCTCTTACGAAGATTCATCGAGAATGGCATTCAAATGCTAACGATAATCGGTATATATCTTCTAACATTCGAAGCGTAATTGGTAAACCAATCTATACAAAATTTAAGATTATTTCTAATTCACAGATCATAATAAGTGATGAGGATATAAATCGACCTAAGCTAATTGTTAACTCTTTCCCTACATTGGATTTCTATGGTTATGGCGATTATCAGGTTGCATTTACTGAACCCAATATTGCTTTTAATAATTTAATGAATCTTGAAAATATACAGTTGATATCAAGTGGGCCAGCTCAATCAGGACGTGATGATCAATTGTATGTTCCTAATATCAATAAGTATGTCGATGAAAGTGAAGACTTATACTTTAAAGTTGAAAAGTGGAGAACAGGAGTCGGGACTTACTTTGGTGATGGACATTTTAAGAAATGATTACCTCTAAGTTATTTCAAGTAAAGTTACAGTGGTTCAATAACTACACACTAGGTTGAACTTGCTAGCATAGCACCCGCCTTGAAAGGCTTTGGGGTCAAATTTTGTATTTTTCTGGATAGCAAAGGGCGCAGCATATTAGGTACTTCAAATAAACTAGGATACTTTTTATAATCACTGTAGGGCTTACTAGAGCGGTTGAACTAACTCATTTATATCCAAAAATGACTTAGAGTTTCAGCAAACTCTAATCGAAGAGACAGATGAGCAGGTGTAGGTATGGCTGACCACGACAAGGAGTCATCAAAACAGGTATCATTTAGAAATTGCTATCACCTGAAGATAGCGCTAATTGTGAGATTAAAACCATGAATAAAGAAGTACGTGTTGGTGTTGGGGTGATTATTTTTAGGAATAATCGCATCTTATTAGGGGAACGTATTGGCGCACATGGCGCACATACTTGGGCTACGCCCGGAGGTCACTTAGAGATGGGTGAAAGTATCGAAGACTGTGCAAGACGCGAAACTTTAGAAGAGACAGGATTAAAGGTCGGCGCCATCACAAAACTTGGATTCACCAATGACATTTTTGAAGCTGAAGAAAAGCACTATATCACCCTATTTGTAGTGGCGAGCTGCGAAGATGGCGAGCCTGAAATTAGAGAGTCGGATAAATGCCTGCAGTGGCAATGGTGCGCATTAGACGACCTGCCTCAGCCACTCTTCCTGCCGCTAATCAACCTACTGCAAGAAAATCCAAATTTGAAATAGTTAGCTGAAATAGTTGGCTATAGATAATTAACCCTGTACTTTTCCTGCACAAAGCCATTGGGGTAAGCAATCGCTTGTGCTTGTTCGAGCTTGATATCTTTAAAGGTTTTTCCAAACAGTGCAATCCCCTCACCTAATAACACTGGGGCACGTGTAATGGTCATCTCATTGATTAATTGAAGGTTAATAAATGCTTGGATCGTTGTACCGCCATCGATATAAGCATGTCGATGCCCCTCTGTTTCAAGTCTAGATATCAATGTATTGAGATCACCTGAGTAGAGCTCAACCTTATCCTTAATATTATCAGGCGCATATTTCAATGTGTTACTAAGCACGATAATCCGCGTGTCACCGTAGGGCCATTGCTCCGCTGTTAAGTTCATGCTTGAAATCATCTCCATGCATTTTCGGCCTATGATCATACAATCAACAGATGCCATATATTCAGTCATGCCCATATCTGCATGCTCCCCCATATCAGCTTCTAGGTTTCCTGCAGTATGTAGCCAATCCACATTGCCATCATTTTTAGCAATAAAACCATCGACACTGGTTGCAATAAACACTGAACACTTCATTTTTGACTCTCTTCTTAATTCTATTAGTACGCGCTTCAATTAAGCTCAGTCTAGTTTTGAATAAACACTAGCGCACACTTGCTAGCTATTGGCATTCGGGCGACGATCAATTACACTTATTCTACAGCGTAGAATAAGTGTAATTTTAGCGAGTGAGAAAGATGATTGTCAAGCATAAAAAAAGAGGACGTCCGGCAGGTTCAACGAGTCAGTTAACAGCACAATCAATCTTAGACAAGGCAAAATCTTTGATGCAAGAGGCGGGGAAAGTCCCCAGCATTCGAAAGCTAGCATCGAGCTTAAATATCGACGCCATGGCAATTTATTATTATTTTGATAATAAAAATGCCCTGCTAGAAGCGATTACAATATCATTAATATCAGATATTTATCAGCCAGAGATTAATAGTGACTGGAAGCTTGAGCTAACAAAGTTATCTAGCAGTTACCTGACATTACTTGATAGCTACCCTGGGCTGCTTGAAACACTGCTTTCTATGGATGCTTTAGGCCCTTCTCAAGTGTTTAGCGAACGCTTCAATGATGTGATTAAACCCCTCAACCTTGAGCAAGAGGCAAGTATTAATGCGCTGTGTTTGCTGGTTGATTACCTGCATGGATATGCGTTAGCGTTAAACAATAACCAGACGAATATTGAGCTAAATATTGATATGATGTCAGGTCCGCTTAACCTTTACTGTATTGCGTTAGAGAATGTTTAGTATGGATAAATGAATCTAGATAAATGTCATTAATCAGTAAATAACACTTAGAAATACATAGCAAGTTAGTACTATAACCAACCACAAAACCATACTACCCAGCGGATAGCCCCTTGATAGTAAATCAGTCAACAGGCTATATTTTTTTGACATAAAAACAAAATTACTCTCTATTTCATTGATAACTCGCTGACGTAATTTTTTGTCCATTTTCCAAATCGTTGCAAATATTGATCTCAATATCGTCGGGAACAACCGTCGATAAACCCAATCGAAATCCAAGTTGGTAGAGGGGCGTTCTGGCGGATAGAGGCCTCTCAGGTTCAACCAAACAAAAGCTAATGCAGAAAAAAATAATAATTGAGTTTGTGCCAGTACATGGGTGGCGTCATAGGGGTTATAGCCAGTCTCGTAAGGTAATAGAGAATATAAAGCTGCTGGGTAAATACCGATAGCGATACACAAGCCAGCTGCAATCAGCATCGCCAGTATCATATTGTTGGAAGGGTCACTGGTACGAATGCCAGAGTCATGAGCAAAAAAGGCAAAGTAGGGAATTTTAATACCAGCATGGTGAAATACACCTGCAGAGGCAAACAAAAGTATTAACCATATCCAATCATAGCCGTTTTCTAAGGCTGCTGACATCACCATTGACTTACTCACAAAACCGTTAAAAAGTGGAAATGCCGAGATAGATGCTGCACCGACCATGCATAATACTGTGGTTTTGGGCATAGATTTATAAAGCCCACCTAGATCTGAGCCATTAATGCGACCAGTCTTATGCAATACCGCTCCCATCGACATAAATAAAAGGCCTTTAAAAATAACATCATTGAATGCATGTGAGACGGCGCCGTTGATAGCCAACGCCGTACCAATACCAATTCCGACGACCATAAAACCTAACTGGTTGATCAGGCTATAGGCTAATACTCGGCGTAAGTCATTTTCAATTACAGCAAAGAAAATCGGAAAACAGGTCATAACCGCACCGATATAGACCAATAACTCAGTCCCTGGGTAACCTCTAGCTAATGCGTACACCGCAACTTTTGTGGTAAAAGCGCTAAGAAAAACAGTACCAGTCACTGTTGCTTCAGGATAGGCATCGGTAAGCCAATTGTGTGCCAAAGGAAAAGCACATTTAATCCCAAAGGCGATAAATATTAGCCAGCCAGCAATACCATCCAAGCCAAGATAAGCAAACTCAAGCGTTGCATTGTCAGCAAAATAAAAGACGGCACCAATTAACAGAAGTACTCCAGACAAAACCTGAATGATTAAATAACGCATGGCGGCTGCATAAGCTCGCCGCGTTCTACGTGCCAAAATAAGAAAAACCGAAGTAAAGGCTAGCAACTCCCAAAAAACAAATAAGGTGATCAAGTCACCAGCAAAAACAGCGCCTAAACCGCTACCGGCATACATCATAGCGGCGACTTGCTGACTAGTGTCTCGTACATGCAGGGAATATATAATGGCGATAAAGGCTGCGATATGAAAAATATAACCAAACATCAGGCTCAATTTATCCACTCGATAAGGGATCAGCTCAAAGCTCAGAAAGGTAAATTGAAGATGGATGCCTTCAGGCACAGTCCATAGTTGCAGCATACTAATGACCGGGATAATGGTCATTATCACAGCACGCAAAAAACCCCGCGTTGCTAATGCAATTAATGCACTAATAAAAAATGGTACAAATGGAGGTATTTCAAGCATCCACATCATGCCCCTCCTCTTTTGCCCTATGCTGGCTTAAGTCTTGTCTCCTCCCTTTATTTTTGGAATTATAATCAATACCTTCATCATTATAGTAATCTTGCCCACGCATTAACAAACGACGCATCCAGCTGGCTACCAATACCAGAACAACGCACCCCAAGAAACCATAAATAGGATAAAAAGCCCATAGACGCTCCCAGTGATGACTCACATGACGATGAATAACAAAATCTAAAATCAGCAACAGCGCACAACAAACATAAAGGCAATTTAATAGTCGCTTGACGTTTTTAACCTCATCAAAGATGTGCTTTTTTTTACTTCCCACCTGCAACTCCTTAGGGTTCCAAAATGGACCTTGCCAAGTCGAATATAGGTTGCGGATAAATAAACAACAATAAACAACCGACTGTAGTTATACCTATAGCGATAAGTGCAGCTGGCGGCGCTTCTTTTAATTGAAAAGTACTTAACGTGTTACGTGAATCAAGCTGTTGATGAGATAAAGAGTGAGAGAAAAAAGCGTTAAAAGGTATAGGTAATAGATAGGCGATATTCATCAAAGAGCTAAGCAACAACACCAGCATTAAAATAAACTGCTCAGATTCCACCGTTCCCAGCAGCAAGTACCACTTGCTCCAACTTCCGCCAGTAGGTGGTACGCCAATGATACTAAGACTGGCAATAAAAAAAGCTGCCATAGTGAGTGGCATCTGTTTTCCAAGGCCGTGCATTTCACTGACATTTGATTTTTGTGTAGTAACTAGTATTGCCCCTGCGCAGAAAAATAGGGTGATTTTGCCAAAGGCATGCATAACAATATGCATGGCACTACCTATCACCCCTGATGATGTCGCTATCAGCGCCCCGATAGTGACATAGCCCAATTGACTGATCGTAGAATATGCCAATCTTGCTTTTAAGTTATCTTGGCGCATTGCTATGATAGAGGCGATAAAAACGGTAACACCCACAATGTAAAGTAGAAACTGAGTTGTAGGCAAAATAGCTAACAAGTCCAAGCCAAAAATAAGCACACAGACTTTCAATACTGCAAATACACCGGCTTTGACGACAGCAACAGCATGAAGTAATGCACTCACAGGTGTTGGTGCAACCATAGCGGCTGGTAGCCATAGATGAAAAGGCATGATTGCGGCTTTGCCTATCCCAAATAAAAATAGCACTAACACTCCACCCGCTAGCACCTTATTGACACTAGGGTCAAAGACCCCACCATGAGTAAAATCGAGCGTTCCTGCCACCAGCCAGGTACAGACAATTGCCAATAAAAAAAAGACTATTGAGGTGCTTAACAAAAGCCCCAAATAGATCCGCCCTGCTTTTTTCGCATTCTCAGTCCCCGAATGTGACACTAATGGATAAGTTGATAACGTTAACAGTTCATAGAAAATAAACAGAGTGAATAAGTTGGCTGCAAAAGCAACTCCCATTACCGTCCCAATGGCAACAGAAAAATAACCATAAAATCGGGTTTGATTTTTCTCATGGTGGCTCCGCATATAGCCAATGGAATAAATGGTTGTAATTATCCACAGGAAGCTGGTGAGCAGTGCAAATAAGATCCCCAGTGGTTCTATTGAGAAACTGAGTGTTAGACCTGGCATCAACTCCCACCAAGAAACGTTTATTTGTTCGCCCTGAGTCATGCCGTGATATAACTTAATCACACAATAAAGAACAACTAAACCCATACCAATAGAAACTGCCTCACGCAGGTTAGGCTTATGGCCAGTTAGGGCTATTAGTATTGTGGCGAGCAGGGGTAATATAATGCACAGCTGCAGCATCGTCTCCAAAGACAGACTCATGGTATCACCAGCCCCTGAGCTTGAAGCAGACTTTCAGAGGCTGAATGTGCAACCTCGACGCTTAAACGTGTATCGATACCGAAATAGATATTCGCTATGACTAATAGCCAGATAGGGATCAAAAAAGCCAAAGGCGCTTCATTCACTGTGCTATGCGTAGAAAGAGGTGGCTTAAAATATGCCACTTCAACGATTCTCCATACATAAACAAGCGTCAACAATGAAGCAATCAAAATAAGCAGAGCAGCTGGCCACCAGCCTTTTTCTATTAACGCACTGAGTAAATACCATTTACTCACAAACCCAACCGTCAACGGCATACCGATTAGACTTAAACCAGCAACAAGTATCGCCGCCATAGTAAACGGCATTTGCTGCCCTATGCCTTGGAATTGGCTTATTTGCACACTACCAATACGGTATACCACTGCCCCTAAGGCTAAAAAAAGCGCCCCCTTCATTAATGCGTGATTAAATATATGCAATAAAGCGGCTGTTAAACCTGTGACACTACTGATACTGAAGCCAATGACCATATAGCCAATTTGTGCAATGCTCGAATAAGCAAAAATTTGTTTAACATTAGTCTGATAAATAGCTGCAATTGAGGCTACAAAAATCCCCAACAGCCCCAGTGTCATAAATAAAAATTGCAGCGGTAACGCAGTAAAAGAGAAAGAGACACCAAACACCGAATAGGTAAAACGGATCAATAAATAGAAGGCCACTTTTGTAGCCGTTGCCGCGAAGAAAGCCGTCACTATCGACGGCGCATAGGTATAAGCGTTTGGTAGCCAAAGATGTAGTGGAAATAAAGCTAATTTCAAACAAACCCCAGTTATAACAAAAGCAAAAGCTGTTAATACCGTTTTAGTTTGAGCGACTTCAGGCAAGCGAGCAGCAAGGTCCGCCATATTTAACGTCCCTGTCATTTGGTACATAAGACCAATACCAATCAGGATAAATGTGGCACCGATAGTCCCCAAAATTAAATATTGATAGGCAGCCCAAAGTGCACGCCTATCCCTGCCAAGGGCAATCAATGCATAGGAAGACAGTGAGGATATTTCGAGAAAAACGAATACGTTAAACGCATCACCAGTGACAACAACCCCCAGCATGCCGGTTAGAGATAGTAGGTACAAGATATAGAATTGGGTATGTTTTTCTGCTGGGATTTCTTTGTTAATACTGGTTTGAGCGGCAAGTAAAACTAGCGTACTGATTGCTGAGATGATCAACAGCAACAAGGCATTTAGCCTGTCTATACGGTACTCGATCCCCCATGGGGCATCCCAGCCTCCCAATTCATAAATAATGGTGCCTGACATCAGCACTTGCTGAAGAAGTAAGGCGCTGATGATAAAAGATAAACCACTCACCACTAACGCAAACAGCCATACTAAACTCGCTCGACTCAATAACACGCAAACAGGTGCACCTATGAGCGGGACTATCACTTGTAAAATAGGCAAATGTGCTAGCATCAGTATTTATCGCTTCTGGGGTCAAGTTCATCTAGCTCAGACGCTTGCTTTGTATTCTGCTCTTGAATACTTTCTTCTTCGATACTGTTATAAGCTTCCTTGATACGGACAGTCAAAGCGAGCGCTAGAGCCATAGTGGCAATGCCAACCACAATCGCTGTAAGAATTAAAACATGGGGAAGTGGGTTAGCATATTTGGTAACGTTAGCCATTAAGATCGGTGCGGTACCTCCGTCCACTTTGGCCATACTAATATAAAAGATAAAAACTGAAGTTTGGAAGATGGTTAGACCGACAATTTTTTTGATTAAGTTGCCATGAGCAATCACAATATAAAGCCCTATCATCATCAAGACGACAACAACCCAATTATTAAATAGACCCATCAACATAACACAGCCCCCCTTCTATCCTTGTCTGACGCTTAAGTATCCTTATTTTTTTGAAACACTTGTCTGCCTGCAAAATTAAAAAAGATGGTGATCATGACCGACGCAACAGTAATGCCAACTCCCAGCTCAATCAATAAAATACCCAAATGTTGACCACTAATTGGATTGGAAGCTAACACATTGTAATCAAGGAAGTTCCCTCCATTTAATAAAGATACAAGTCCAACACTGCCATATAATAGAACTCCAAAAGCAGCAACCAGCTGGCTCGTGGTTTGATTTATGACACGGCGTGCACTCGTTAAACCAAATATTAAGGTATACAAAATAATTGCCGCAGCAAAAATCACCCCGGCCTGAAACCCACCACCAGGACCATAATCACCATGAAACTGTACATACAGCGCAAATAACATGATAAATGGCAGCATTATTTTGCTTACGATACGTAAAACTAGATGTTGTTTGTGCATCGAGTCATTTATGGATCCCACTGGTTTTTTATCGTCTCGGCGACCTGCTGTCATCAATAGCGCTGATACCCCTACCCCAGCAGTGAAAATGACAACCAATTCACCAAAAGTATCGAAAGCTCTATAACTTGCAAGCACCGCTGTGACCACATTAACCACACCAACTTCTTGCATCGAATCCTTGAGATACCTTGGCGCGATGTGAATGTGAATGGGCGCATCTCCCTCTCCTATATAAGGCATATCAAAAGTACCGTAAATCAACATGCTGCCAGTGAACATAACCACAAGTAATGCCACAACTGGTCTATGGCGAACGGGATGCTCAGAGCGCTGGGTCAAACTAATTACCACTAACATCAATAATGTGGAGATCCCTGCGCCGACAGATGCCTCTGTAAATGCCACATCAACGGCATCCATCACAACAAAAAAACTCGCAGAGATTAGACCATATATCCCTGTTAGCATGACTACAGCAAATAAATCTTTCAGCCGCGCTATCTCGATTGCAATAACAACAAGCAATGCCAATAAAACGAAGTTTATGACCGATTCGATGACTTACCCTCCTTTTCAGCAAGTATCACCTTGTCGTGATTATGTTTAATCACCATAGGCATTAACCCATTATGAATCGCAGTTTTGGCTAATGCATGGCTTGCTGAAGGATTGATAAATAGTGTCACCACAAGAATAATCAGCAGCTTTATCAAAACTAAACTGTTTGGGCTCTGTAATATTAAACCTAGTAAAATCATCGCGGCAGCAAGCGTATCCGTGACTCCGACTGCATGCATTCGGGTATAAAAGTCAGGAAACCTGAGAATACCAACGCCCCCTGATATACATAAAAAACTCCCAATCAACAAAAAAATAGCACTGACAAAGCTAAAGAGAGTTATCGTGTCAAACGTCATTTTTGCCTCCTTTATCTGAAGGCTCAATCTCAAAATCTTTCAACTTGAAGCTATCTGAATAACGCAATATTGCTATTACGCTAATAAAATTAATCAGTACATACACGATTGCAATATCGAGAAATTCTGGACGCCCCATGACAAAACCGAGTAAAGACAGTAAGAGTACGGTTTTGGTGCCAAACATATTGACCGCCAGAATTCGGTCATAAAGTGTTGGTCCTTTAATCGCTCGAATGATCGCTAAAATCATAACGACGAGCACGGCAAGCGTTGCTGCAATCAACATTTCCTTTCCAAATCGCACACTCGTCGATCCATGTCACCAGTGTTTAACACTTCCACATTGTGTTGAAACAAAGCATGAACAGTAAGAAGATTACCAACGATATCTACTGTCACTGTTCCTGGGGTCATGGTGATGGAGTTTGCATAAATCACTTTTCCAATATCAGTAACTTGGTTCGATTTTATTGTGACTAAAACAGGTGAAATTGAAGTATTTCCTAACCAGATACTTTTGACCACAGCAATGTTAGCTACAACCAATTCTTTGAAAAACCATAAAAAGTAACCAAAAATATTACGTGAAAGATGGATTGGCTGAGACTCATGATCAACCACATCCATCCTGTGTGCTATGTATAGAACACAAGTAATAGACACAGCTCCAAGAAACAGCATCAAAACAGAACTGTGACCCGACATTAACACCCAAAAAGTGGTCAACGTCAGAGATAAACTGAGTGTATGTCTCATATGAACAACCTGTACTAAAACCTTATTAATGTCACCTTTCTACGCTAATTAACGCCAGTAAAGCCGTTTACAATAGCTTGTAAAAGACCAGCAACTCTCACCTAAATCATCTTTAGTTGGCATATATAGGCAATTGACAACCACAAAACCATGCTCTTTAATTACATTAATACTAGCTGATAATCTGGGTGCCTCTCTGATTTTCAATCTTATACTTATGACTAAACGTACAAATTGTCACTTGCGTTTTATGACTGAGTTTTAAAAAACTGTATTGCTACTGCGATCTTTTAGTTGCGATAGCAAACAAAGAATATGGGTGAAAGAGGAGTTTGAATCATGAAAAAACACGTTTTGGTGATAACAAATATCAAAAGTGATGATTTACTTCCCCTAGAGAAAGCTCGAGATATTATTCACCCCTTTGATGCTTCGGTGGAGGTCATTAAGTTTCTTCACAACAAAGACCAATTAGATACCTCTATAGAACAGCTAAAAGACTCACTCAGTTCTACAGTCAATAAGGTTTTTGATGATACTTCAGAAATCACTAGCCAAGTCATTTATAGTGATAACATCGCCGACTGGGTCGTCACTCGTTGTCAGCAGACAGCTGTCGACCTGGTGATCAAAACTGGACACCGTAGTGAATCATTGTTTCATACTCCTTGCGACTGGCAATTAATACGACACCTACCTTGCCCAATACTCATTGCTTCTCATGTAAAATGGAAAAGTAAAGCCAACATTTTGCTAACTGTAGATTTGTCAGAAAACGAAATAATGCATCAAGAACTTAACAGCCTAACGCTGAGCTGGGGCAAAGTTTGGTCACAAGTGACCCATACAGAGCTACATGCCATGTACAGCATTCCTGTTGCTAACTCATTGTTAGAGCTTGGTATTGTAGATAAGTATACTGTCAAACAAGACGATGCTTGTGCTGCTCAACAAAAGATGGACAGCTTATTAGATCAGTTTGATCTGAAGTCAGTGACTAGTCATATTATAGCTGGCCCCCCCGTTAGAACCATTCCACATGTCGCAAATGAGCTGCACTCTGATTTAGTTGTTATGGGTACTATTGGCCGCGAAGGCGTGAGCGGTTTTTTGTTGGGCAATACTGCAGAAAAAGTCATGCATAATTTACGGACCGATTGTTTGATTTTAGGCGCTCCTCAAGTAAACACTTAAACTAAAGTAATAGGCCTGTTGTATGTAATGCAGCCATAGCGCGGTTGATAACCTCTGTTTGAGAGCCATCTATATTCACCAGCATCACTTTTGATTCCAATTGTGGATCTTCTAAAGTGTTGAACTGACTGATGACCATGCTCTCTTTCATAAAATGCCCCTTTCGCTGACGCATTCGGTCCAAAATCAGCGCCATATCACCATGCAGATGCACAAAATAGACATTTTGATTGCCATCACGAATGATATCGCGATAATTTTTCTTCAGCGCAGAGCAGACGATAATCCCGACTTCGTTCTTGGCTTCTATGCTGTATGCGGCATCTCTGATCCTTTCCAGCCAAGGTCCTCTATCCTGATCATTTAACGGCTCACCCTTCGCCATCTTGATGATATTTTTCTTGGGATGCAGATCGTCACCATCGATAAACTTTGCACCTAATTTTTCGGCTATCTGACTTCCCACAGTGCTTTTTCCGCAACCACAAACACCCATAACGATAATACTTTTACCAAGCATATAACTTCCTCAACCTTCAGAGTGACCCAAGATGACATTTTGCTATTCGGATTAAAAATAGTACTTTACACAAGTAGTGTTACGGGTAACATGTTACCCGTAACCAAGAGATTTGTGAACTAAAACACAAACAAACTTACCCCTTACATGAGATAGGTATCATTATGAACCTGATGGCTCAAACAGCAGATCCAACATTTCTACTTAGTGTCGCGGTGCTCGCTATCGTTGCATTGCTGATCTTAATCATTAAATTAAAAATCCATGCTTTTATCTCTCTTACCCTAGTGAGCTTCGCGACCGCCATCGTCACCGGTGTATCATCTGAAGACGTTGTACCGACTATGATGAGTGGGTTTGGTGGCACCTTGGCATCTGTCGCCTTGCTTGTTGGTCTCGGCGCCATGATAGGCAAGATATTGGAAGTGACAGGCGGTGCTAAGGTATTGGCCGATAAGCTGGTTGGACGTTTTGGTGAGAAAAATGCGCCACTCGCCTTAGGTATCGCATCCTTGCTGTTTGGCTTTCCCATCTTCTTCGACGCTGGCCTGATTGTGATGATGCCCATCATCTTGAGTGTCGCCGCTCGCTTTGGTGGCTCACCGCTTAAATATGCCCTGCCATCAGCTGGGGCATTTGCCGTCATGCATGGCTTTGTGCCCCCTCACCCTGGCCCGGTTGCTGCAGCAGACTTATTAGGCGCTAACATAGGCTTGCTACTTTTTGTCGGTATTTCGGTAGCGATACCCACCTGGTATATCGGCGCTTATCTGTTTGGCCAATATGCCGGCAAGAAATTTAATATTCCCTTGTCTAAAGCCTTCTTCAACACAGACACCATCATAGATGAGTCAAGACTGCCAAAATTCTCGACTGTAATAAGTATCTTGCTGTTACCGCTCGTGCTGATATTTCTGGATACGGGCCTTAATACACTTGCTGTAGCTGGCATGCTAGATAGCTCATCGCCCTTAGTAGAATTTCTAAGGATGTTAGGTAAAACCCCAATTGCCTTGATGATCACCTTGTTAGTCTGTCTTATTATCTTCGCCAAAGATTTCGGCATGACAAAACTTGAGAAGCTCTGCGGTGATTCATTGGCCCCTATCTGCGCGGTTATTCTGGTGACTGGTGCTGGCGGCATGTTTGGTGGTGTGCTTCGTGCAAGCGGTATTGGCGATGCACTGGCTGGTGCCCTCTCCGATACTGGCATGCCTGTGATTCTGGCTGCCTTTGTTATCGCAACCTGTCTTCGCGTCGCTCAAGGGTCAGCCACAGTGGCCCTGACCACGACAGCGGCATTGATAGCCCCCGTCGTCGCTGCGACCTCTGGTTTATCTGAGCTGGATCTGTGTTTTATCGTTATCGCTATCGCAGGCGGCGCTACCGTATTGTCACATTTTAATGACTCGGGCTTCTGGCTAGTATCACGTCTTATGGAGATGGATGAGAAAACCACCCTGAAAACCTGGACTGTGATGGAAACCCTTCTGGGCACCATTGCCTTTATCATAGTCGCCCTGCTCAGCATGCTGCTTTAAGCAAGAGCCTTACTTTAGAATAACTAAATAGATTCAAACAGGGATGTTCCGATCTATAAATAATTTCGACTTTCGACGCATCTAACACTTAGAGCTTAGTACACTTATTCTACAATGATAAACAACATTGAATTTAAGAGAGCTAGCGTTTAAAGCATTATTTAGATACCATATATGTACTCGATATTCTGATCATTTCGGCTTAAAGTGACCATACACCTAACCTTTAACCAAACAGTGTCTACTGCAGTATGTGATTCTGTGTACATGCAGTATCACCTTAAAGATACCAGTAAACCTCTAATCATTACTTTTGAAGCCATGTGCAGTGGTTTAACGACACCAAATATTAAAGAATGGAACGGTTCAATAGGTACCTTTGATTTTCTTGATAAGTCAGGTTACAACGTGATCTCTTTTATCCATTTGAAAAATACTTATTATAGATCCGCTGATTTCATAGGTTTTATTCAACAATTGTCAAAATAGTTGAGTTTATTCAAAACTAAAATAGGCTACGGAATAAGCTTAGGTGGGTTTGCATCTGCTTTATATGCTAATGACTTACATGTCGATACTTGTTTACTTCTTATGCCTCAAAGCACATTCTGCAAAAAAATAGCTCCTTGGGAAAGTAAAAGTAAAGCCGCATGTGTCCATGAAAACTGGAATTCCGAATATAATGATGCTTCTATATGTAAGGTTCCGCTAACAATAATATATGACCCACTCTCACCATGTGACGTAAAACATGTAAAACGATTTACATGTCAGGTTACCCATGTTCCTTTATATGGTGTGGGGCACCGTATACCAAGAGCTTTAAAACATATGGGTATGTTATCTACCGTTGTCAATTCATTTATTTCAACAGGTAAAGTACCAGAAGACTATTATTCTTTAACTAGAGACAGAAAGTATTTAAAATACTATCTTAAAAACATTCTTAAAAACCCGACTAAAAAGTCATCTCTCAGAAGAAGGTTTGTATTCTTAAAATTATATATAAAGCTCTCACTAACGAAAACGTTTTTAGCCACTTAAAGGTCGGCTTTTTCAACATCGTTAACGTCACCAATTATAATCATTATAAACACCTCCCAACACAATTTATAGTGATCACCGTAAATATGGTTTTATACGACTTATATTTCGTTAGCTAAACACCTTTGGTTATCCTCACTAACTATCCAGTTAAAACGTAAAAATCGGTACAACAGACTCGCCTCGAATTCCCCTTCTACAACAAACACCAGCAATAATTAAAACCCAAGCTTCGGCTTGACCTTTACTACGAGCTACTAGGACTACTAATAATGGTTTAAAAGAGTTTTGGTGAAACAATAACCTCATTGATACACATCAAGAGCGCAAACCGACAGATGTGAAGCATATGTGGCAATAGATAAAGCATATGCACACAGTAATAAACTCAATTTACTAATTTGCTAAAAGTAGAGGATTTATGAAAAAGTTAATGACCGTTTTATCCGTTTTACTCACGACTTCGTTTGCTCAAGCAACGACGTTTCATACACCAGACCAAGCGTTTTTAGAGGCTGTTGGTAAAGTTGGTATCACTCAAGCTAATTGGGATCATGGCAAGAACGCTAAACTAGTAATGCAAAACGCATATCGCTTTACTCATTATGTTGAACTTGAACAGGGTTCGTTTATTCACGATTTAGGTGAAGCTAAAGGTTTTAATCTTTCAAACGTTCAGGGTTATGACTTAGATGGTGCTTTACCTATGGATGAATTACTTCGTGATCGTCTTAATACTGAAGCATTGGTTATTCTCAAAAACGGTAAATTAATCGATGAGTATTACTGGTCCGGAATGGACAAAGACTCAACGCACTTACAAATGTCTGTTACAAAGTCGTTCACCTCTATTACTCTTCAGACATTGGTAGCTGAAGGTAAAGTAAACATGAATTCGCTAATCACTGACTATTTACCTGAACTTAAAGCAAGTCCTTCATTCGCTAAAGCAACAGTCCAAGAAGTTGCTGATATGAGAAGTGGTATCAAAATCATATTTAGTCCAGGTCGTAACTGGGATGAAAGAATGTCTAACGTCCAAGAATGGAATGGCAAAAACCTGTATCCAGAGCTTAGGTCTATCATAGATTACGCTAAGCTAGTCGATGTTCGTACTGATTATGCTAAAGGTGAAATGTACGACTATCAAGATATAAACACTGAAATGCTTGGAATGATCATAGCACGTGTAACTGACAAGCCATTAACTGAAGCCATGGAAAACCGTTTATGGAAGAAAGTTGGTTTTGGCAACAAGGCTAAGTTTATGTCTAACTCAACGGGTGAAGCTGTTGGTAGTGGTGGGTTGAATGTTACACCACGAGATATTGCAATCATGATGGACGTACTAGTAAACGATGGTAAAAACCGTAATGGCGATCAAATCGTGCCTAAATCGTTCGTTGATAGCTTACTAGCTGGCAATGACAAGGTTCGCACAGCTTGGACTAATGGCTCTGAATCTAAAATGGCGACTAATGGCTGGTACAAAGACCAAATAAGAACTTTCGATATCAGAGGTCATAAGTTCTTGGCTTTTGTAGGGATCCACGGTCAAGTGACTATCGGTGAACCATCGACGGGGATCGTTTTCCACCTCAACGCAGCTCAAGACGAAATGCAAGCTAAACGAACTGTTGCGCTAACATTCCTCGGTGTTGTACCTACGTTATTAGAAGCTATCAACTAAATAACTTAAGAGAAAAATATGAAAAATTCAATTATTGCTCTGACAGTTTTAGTTTCAATCGCCGCTAATGCAAATGAAATAGATCCAAGCGATTTAACTCAGGTAAATAGTTTCGCTAGTGGTATGTATAACAGTGATAAAGAAATAACGGTTATGGGAGGTGTTGCTGGCGCTTACTCTGAAGGTAATAGCTTTATTGGTCTTATTGAACACAAAACGGCGACGACAACAGGCGATGACGGTAAGAAAGCTCAAGATACTAGATTACGATACTTTCAAGTATTCGACGTAAGTGAAGGATCTATACCGCAAGTTGGCTTTTCTGTTGATTATATGAAATCTTGGAAAATGAGTAAAACTGAGGATGCCTCAATTGGAACTGATTTGATTGCTCTTGGTGGTATTGCAAAAATCCATATAACTGATGCTATCTCAATCTACCCAAATCTTGCTTATGTGTTGGGTAAAGCAGATGCTGGCGAAGCTAATGTACAGTTTGATATTAAGGGCTACCAGACAAACATCTATGGATCTTGGGCTATCACAGAGAATGGTTACGTTATCGTACAACCTCAGTATATGAATCTCGATGTTGAATCCACTGGTGGGAAATCTGGTAATGCAAAAGTTAATGTTTTCAAAATCAAAACTGGGCTGGGTTACTCGATATCTGATAATGGGAAATATTGGATTGAATTTAGCCATACTTATACTCGTACAGATGCTGATGCTTTACATATCGAAAACAATTTCAATATGGTAAATAAAGACAATAAATTCGAAATATCCTTCTCTTACTATTTCTAAGTAGATCACGGCTCTAATATGAGTTAGAGCCTTTAGGCTTATGTTTAACATCAATTGCCTGAGTATATAGAGAATAGATACTACATTGCTAAAACCCTTTGCGTGACAGTTTACTTCAGCTAAACGGTTCTCACCGCCTAAACAGCTTATATACTCTATTTAACCTGACTTAAGAATAATAACTAACTGTATTAAGTAAAAATCATTGTAATCACAGTGGATTTGGCTTTATATGGTTTATCTGACGTTAGCTAAAATTCCTTTGTATACCGAGATTGATAAATGAAAAATATTATCTGTGATATCGATGGTGTTCTACTGCACAACAATGAGCTTATTCCTGGTAGTGATAAATTTATTCACCGCGTATTAGAGCAAGGTAACCCCTTAGTCATCTTGACTAACTATCCAGTCCAAACCGGCAAAGATCTGCAAAACAGACTCGGCGCGGCGGGGATAAATGTGCCCGAAGAGTGCTTTTATACCTCTGCCATGGCTACCGCTGATTTTTTAAAACATCAAACAGGCAGTAAGGCCTACGTGATCGGTGAAGGCGCGCTGACCCACGAACTCTATAAAGCTGGCTTTACCATCACTGATATCAACCCTGACTTTGTTATCGTTGGTGAAACCCGCGCTTACAACTGGGATATGATCCATAAAGCGGCTCGCTTCGTCGTCGAAGGTGCTCGCTTTATCGCTACTAATCCAGATACCCATGGCCCGGCACATAGTCCAGCTTGTGGTGCCTTATGTGCGCCAATCGAGCGAATTAGCGGCCGTATGCCTTTTTACGTGGGTAAACCAAGCTCGTGGATCATTCGTTCGGCGCTGAATCATATCGATGGCCATTCAGATAATACGGTGATCATCGGCGATAACATGAAAACCGACATATTGGCAGGTTTTCAAGCGGGTCTGGAAACAATCTTGGTTACCAGCGGTGTCAGTCAACTGAGTGATGTCGATTTGGAACCCTTCCGTCCTAATCATGTGTTCGCTTGCGCCGGTGATATCGATATCGTTTAAGCTGCTATTTCTGCTTAGACAATTAATATTACGAAACAACTTTCTCAGATTAAAATCACAGGCCCACTTGTCAAAGTAGGCCTGCTTCATTCATGATGTACTCCATAAATGTGACTCGTCTATAAAAATAACTATAATAGGACATCCAATGCGATTACTGCCTCCGGTATGTGCGCTAGCACTGCTTAGTGCCTGTAGCCAGCACCCAACAGAAAACCCTTCTCCACTCGCTTCAGAAGTTAGCACTGCAGCTAACAGTCAGGTAAACAGCCCAGTTCAATTCGATGAAGATCGCTTTAGGAAAGATATCAAAACCTTATCATCAGATGAGTTTGAAGGCCGCGCACCAACGACCAAAGGTGAAACCCTTACTCTGAACTATCTGACTAAAGCCTTTAAAGAGATGGGACTCGTTGGCGCTAATAAGGGCGATTACCTGCAAGCTGTGCCTATGGTGACCTATATCGCCTCCGAGCAGCAAACAATCACCTTAGCTGACTTACCCCTCGAGCACAGGAAAGATCTTGTCCTCGGCAGCCGCCACGATAACGGCGGAGTCGATATCAGCAAGGCCCCTCTTGTGTTTGTCGGTTATGGGGTAAATGCGCCAGAATATGACTGGAACGATTATCAAGATCTGGATATGAAGGGGAAAATTGCGGTTATCTTAGTTAATGACCCAGGTTTTGCTCTGCCAAACTCAGGTAAGTTTGATGGTAAAGCCATGACTTACTACGGACGCTGGGACTATAAGTTCAGCGAGGCAAGTAAACAGGGGGCCCTAGGTGCCATCATTATCCACGAAACCGCCGCCGCATCGTATCCTTGGTCCGTGGTAGAAAACAGCTGGACAGGCCCTCAACAAGATTTAGTTGTCGACAAAGTTGAGCAGGATAAGCATGTGCAAGTTGAAGGCTGGATAACGATGGATGCGGCAACCTCTGTCTTTGAAAAGTCAGGGCTCAATTTGGTTAACCTTATCGACCGTGCAGCGAGTAGCCCGATCAATATACCGCTTAATCAAACTGCCAGTATCAAGTTTGAGAGCACCGCCAGCTATGCCAACAGCTATAATGTCGTCGCCACCCTTGCGGGGAAAAGTCGTCCAGATGAACAAGTGTTATTTACCGCCCACTGGGATCATATTGGCATCGATGAGAGTAAAGATGGCGATCAAATTTATAATGGAGCGCTCGACAACGCCTCAGGCACGGCGGGCATTCTCGAAATAGCCCGTCAGTTTGCTAAGCAAGCTAAAGATGGTCAGCCCCTCGACCGCTCTGTGACGTTTATCGCGACCACAGGTGAAGAGCAAGGTTTGTTAGGTTCTCGTTATTACGCCGCAAACCCTATTTATCCCATAGATAAGTCTGTCGCCGTGTTTAACCTCGACAGCACAAACATCTATGGCCGCACCTTGGATTACACCATTGTCGGCAAAGGTAAGTCTCAGTTAGAGGACTACTTGATCGATGCATTAAAATCACAAAATCGCGTTGCTAAAGCTGAAAGCCGTCCTGAATCAGGTGGTTTTTTCCGCTCAGATCACTTCAGTTTTGCCAAGCTTGGCGTGCCTGCAGTGTTCGCCGGTGGTGGCAGTGAGCCTATCGATGAGGCCACAGCGCAATACAAGACCATGATGAAAGCTGAGATGAAAGGTTGTTATCACAATACCTGTGATGAATACCGAGAAGATTGGGATCTTAGCGGCGCCTTACAAGACTTGGCCATCTATTACAGTGCAGCTGAAACCTTAGCAAACAGCCAGGATTGGCCGGGCTACTTTGAAGGTACTGAGTTTCATTCACTCAGAGCAGCAAGTGAGGCTAACTTGACTGAATAACACAGGTTAGCCTGAAATTAGCCTGCTAATTGATGTAGGCTTAACCACTCTTTTTCATGACTTTTATTCATGGCTTTTATTCATGATGTGTTGAATATGGCTCCCGCTGTTAGGGAGCCCTATTATTACATACTGCTATAGCAGTTTCACTCAAGCTCTAACGAGGGAAAAAGCAACGATTGACGGTAATAGTGCTTTTAATGACATTAAGCCATTTCCACTGATAAAAAATCAATTCCCACCACCTACCACATAGCGAAAACGAATTATCATCAACAAAATTCAACATTTGTTAGATAAAACTCATTTCAAGTACCGTTTAAACATGTAGATCTGCCAGAAAATCGCACTTTCACTCACTTTTTATCAATTTAGAGTTTGGCAAAAGCATTAAATACTGGCACAGTAATACCCATTGAGGTTTACGACGATTTGCAGGAGCTAGATTATGTGTTCAATTTTTGCCATTTTAGATATTAAGTCAGACGCAACACAACTGCGACAGGTCGCGCTCGAAATGTCTAAGTTGATGCGCCACCGTGGACCAGACTGGTCCGGGATCTACAGCTGTGACAAAGCCATATTAGCTCACGAGCGCCTCGCCATCGTCGATATTGATAACGGTGCGCAGCCTCTTTTAAGCAGTGATGGAAACATTATTCTTGCGGTCAACGGCGAGATCTATAACCATAAAGAGCTTAAGGCAGAACTTGGCGATAAGTACGCTTACCAGACCAACTCTGACTGTGAGGTCATCTTATCTCTGTATCAAGAATACGGCGTCGACTTTCTCGATAAACTAAACGGCATATTCGCCTTCGTGCTCTACGACAAGACTAAAGACTTGTATTTGGTTGGCCGTGATCATATGGGTATCATTCCCCTCTACACAGGTTTAGATGCCGAAGGTAACTTCTACATCGCCTCAGAGATGAAAGCCTTGATGCCGGTATGTAAAACAGTAGAAGTGTTTAAGCCCGGCCAATACCTGTGTAACAAAGCAACTGACACAGAAGACGGTTATGTAACCTATTATCAGCGTGATTGGCGTGAATTTACTGCAGTTCAAGATAACCCAGCCAGTATCGATGAGATCCGTGAAGCATTAGAAGCCGCAGTGAAACGTCAGCTTATGTCTGATGTACCTTATGGTGTGCTGTTATCAGGTGGTCTGGATTCATCGGTTATCTCGGCAATCACTCAAACTTATGCTAAACGTCGTATCGAAGATGATGGTGAGAGCAACGCTTGGTGGCCACAGCTTCACTCTTTCGCCGTTGGCCTCGAAGGCGCGCCTGACTTGATTGCGGCGAAAAAAGTCGCCGATGCCATCGGGACAATCCATCATGAGATCACCTTTACCTTCCAAGACGGTATCGATGCGATTAAAGATGTGATTTATCATCTGGAAACCTATGACGTAACGACTATTCGCGCCGCGACTCCTATGTACCTGATGGCCCGAAAAATCAAAGCCATGGGCATCAAAATGGTGTTATCAGGAGAAGGTGCCGATGAACTGTTCGGTGGTTACTTATATTTCCATAAGGCGCCTAATGCACAAGCTTTCCATGAAGAGCTAGTGCGTAAACTAGACAAGTTATTCCTGTTCGATTGTCTGCGTGCGAACAAGGCAATGGCAGCCTGGGGGCTCGAGGCACGTGTGCCCTTCCTAGATAAAGAGTTCATGGATGTTGCCATGCGCATCAACCCGGAAGCTAAGATGTCTAAGGATGGCCGTATCGAAAAGCATATTCTGCGTCAAGCTTTCGAGCACAAGCTGCCTAAAGAAGTTGCATGGCGTCAGAAGGAACAGTTCAGTGATGGAGTTGGTTACTCATGGATCGACGGTTTAAAGGAGTTGGCTGCCGAGAAAGTCGATGATCTACAATTGGCCAACGCCAAATTTAGGTTTGCTTATAACACGCCAGATACCAAAGAAGGCTACTACTATCGCTGTTTCTTTGAGGAGCAGTTTCCATTAGCCTCAGCAGCTGAAACCGTACCAGGTGGAAAGTCTGTCGCTTGTTCAACACCGGAAGCGTTAGCCTGGGATGAGAGCCTGCGAGGTATCATCGACCCATCGGGACGTGCGGTTCAATCTGTACACGATAGTGCTTATTAATACCGACTGATACAAGAACAGAAAGCAGCCACTGGCTGCTTTTTTTATTATATGAATTTAGCTTAACTTTCGACTAACTGCCTAAACTTTCTTCTTAAGCCAGCTTCTTAAAATAGTGCTGTTGATTGATATCCCTCACCTCAATCGTCAGACTTTGTACTCTTGTCGTCAGAGGCGCTATATGTTCTGCAACGCTATTTAGTAAGCCAGCTTTCTTATTCAGACCAAACGGCAAATTCATTACCATTGAGGTCTTTAAAATGAAAGCGTCTACCGCCAGGAAATGAAAATATCGCTTTAGTGATCTCTGCGCCCGCGCCTTCAATCTTAGCCATGCTTGCCTCTAACTGAGCAGAATACAGGACTAGCAAGGGTGAGCCTTTAGCGAGATCAAAGCCCTGTTCAGAAACAAAAAAACCACCAGCTATGCCGGCATTGGTAAAGCTGGAATATTCAGGACCGTAATCGACAAATTCCCAACCAAACACTTGAGCAAAAAATTGCTTAGTCGTAGCAATATCCGTAACAGGTATTTCGATATAATTAATTGAATGATGAGCTGCCATATGACTTCCTTTTCATCGCATTACACTTCTGACTAAACTAGCATAATTAGTCTCAATAAAAATAGGGGCCTTTTGGCCCCCTATGTTAAAAGCATTTGATATAGCGAGTAAATTAAGCTTGAATCAGCGCTGCAATCAGACCTATGATGCCACCAAACACGCCGCCCCACACAACCAACCAACCTAAGTGTTCACGGATCATCTCTTGAATAATGTCCTTCACTAATTCCGGAGTTAACTCATCCAGTCTTTGGCTCACAATTTCATTGACCTTAGTTTTCATATCGGCCAATACATCTGGTTGTTCAAGCTCAGCCTTGAGCAAGTCATAAAATTCTTCACTTTGAGATATCTCTACCAAAGAAGATTTCATTTTCTCAATAAAGGGTTCTTTCAAAGGAGTTATAGCCTCAGTGCCACCGAACATCGCTAGCATGCCACCAAGAGAGGATTGTTCAACGGTTGTGACTAAGGCATCAAATGCTGGGGACATATCAACCTTCTCAATTACAGGTTGAAGGTTAATCGGAGATTTACTCTTACCTTGGTCCGACAAGAAACGGTCAATATTCTCGTCTGTAAAGAATTGCGACATCATCAGGTGAGAAATGCCCGCTTTGAATTCTTCAAAGCGTGATGGTATAACGCCTGAACCATACAAGCCTGGAACTTTCTCAAAAAGCATGTGCACGGCTAACCAGTTTGTGAGTGCGCCCGATAGCGCAAACAAGCCAATACTGAGGATGATTGCCGATGAAAAATAATAGCCCACCGCGAGCAGAATTGCTGCGATCAAATTGGTAATAACACTCTTGTTCAATCTATGCTCCAACATTTATAACAGGTAACAAAACTCCTCATAATATCATAGACGACTCAGTTTACAGTAGATGTAGCAGTTCAATTATTGGATCAAAATCAACACTAGCCGATAATTAAAACCTGAGCACTATTGGCTCAGGCTTAAAAACACTCACTAAGCCAATATCTCAATGGGCGCGACACCTTTGCTAGCTAACTTGTCCCGGCGTACAACAAGCACTTTGGTTTCATCGGCCAGCCCTTTAGCTTTATTAATTAATTCTTTGGCAAAGCCTCTGCCCCTGTAGGATGGTACGACAAAGAGATCATCAAAATACCAAAGAGGCTTAAGCTGTATAGATGAAAATGAAGGGTAGAGTTGGATAAAACCAACGGGAATATCGACTAAGAAAGCGATGAAAATAACTGAATCATTTTCCTGCAATCGACTCTGAATAAATTCTTTACAAGCATCAGGCTCAGAAGGCATTCCTAGGCTTTTACGAAAATCATCAAAAAGCGGAGTTAACGCGTGTAAATCTTCATCAATGGCGATTCTGATCTGCATTTTCATTCCTTGAAATTATGGCTAAATAAGTAAATTACCGAGTAACGACATCTGGCCATGCCACTAACTTCCCTTTCAGTTACATAACCTTAACACATAAGTTGAAATGTTAAGCAAGATTTCTAAAATATTTAATCCATTTAAAAAAACTGGCTGAACTACACTTTGAACGTATACCAAATGTATTAGTACACTTTACTATTTTCACCTGCTGGCTTTCTAATAATGGAGATTAAGATGAGCTCACCATTTACCACGCCGGGTGCGTTAAGCTGGCATGAATTGACGTCGAATAACTGTCAAGAATCGATGCAGTTCTACGGCGAGATTTTTGGCTGGACGTTTAAAACGATGCAGATGCCACAAGGCCCCTACTATATCATTGAGAACCAAGGCACCCATATCGGTGGTATTGCGCCAAATCCTTGCCCAAAACTCCCTAGTCATTGGACAGGATATATTACGGTATCAGATGTCGATGAGGTGGCCATTAAAGCGAAAACCATGGGAGGAGAGTTACTCTACGGACCTGAAGATATTCCTAGTATAGGTCGTTTTTGTTGGATTAAAGATCCTGAAGGCGCCATTATCGCCGCCATCACTTATCATAATCCTGAAGACTGGTTATAAAGCAATATATCAGTGTTTATCTCGGAACGGTTCTAAGATCTTTATACTCAAATGAAAGTACATGCATCCTTTTCAAAGGAACACCATTTAAAAATGCCGATGCCTGACCTCTAGTCACAAAGTCTGGCTCGCCACAAAGATAGACCCTATGTCGAGACTTCGAATTTAGCTCCTCTTTAATTGGTTTGTGAGCGGTAGCAATATCAAACGGGTCCCCAATGTGTACTCGACTTAACTTCAGCGCCCCCTCTTTTTGCGACGGGGGGATACAAGCATGATAAGTAAAGTTTCTGTTCTCTAGCATGAGTTGCAACAAATTTGCATGCTGATAGAGTTCATTGCTATTTTTAGCGCCGTGGTACAAATTTATTTCGCCTCTATGGCCACTTTTAATAGCATCTTTAGCGATACCATAAATGGGTCCAAGCCCAGTCCCACTTGCAATCAATGTCAAATCATCATCGACATAAGCGCTAGAATAACAACAATGTCCCCAAGGCCCCTGAAGAAGTAGGCTTTCGCCGACACTGGCATGATTAAAAAGCCAATCACTAAATTGTCCGTTATATTTACGCCTAACATGCAGCTCAATCTCATTCGAACAAGGGTCGTTTGCAATAGCGTAACTTCGTGTTAGCCCATCAAACCTGCGCAAATTGATATATTGACCCGCGCAGTGATTAAGTTTCTCTGACGAAGTGATTAACAACTTGACTACTGAGTCTGAAAGGTACTCTTTTGAATGGATTTGAGCCGGAATAAATAGATCTTGAACCAACACCGACTTGAGCTTTAACCCTGGTGTCGGCTCACATTGACAGGCACATACGTAGTGATTTCGTTTTAGACTAAGCGTTAATCCGCGTTGTGATCCGGTTGAGAGTTCACCTTCAACATGTTTAACCAGACAGGTCTTACATGCGCCCTTTTTACACGAGTAATTAACCTGATGTCCTTCACGGATCAAGGTATCTAAAACCGATTCTCCATTAAGAGATTCACAGTTTTGGCCATCATAAAAAAATCTTGTCATCGTTAGTAATGATTTCCGCTCAATTATTTCATCAATGAATGGCCAACTGCCTATATTTTGAACTACATTTACATAACATTTATATAAAGTTAGTTAAAATAATGACAAGCTAAGTTCATCTAAGTTCGCTGAAGGTAAGTATGTCTGTTATATCGAAAAAAATGAGTATCTTGTCAAACAAATACCGCCAGTTACCTAAGTATCAACGATATCTGTGTATTTTGTTAATTATTTATTCAACCTTTACCGCTCTACTTGGGCTGCTGACCCCGTATATCATCACCAAGCAAGTGCCAAAACAGCTCAGCTCTCTATTGAATAGACCTGTAGAACTAAAACAAGTCTCTATTAATCCATTTACATTCGATGTCTCCATCGTGGGATTTAGCATCAGGGAGCCTGACTCAAGTGAGTTTGCAGGCTTTGATGAGTTCTCATTTGAACTAAGATTTTGGCACTCTCTGGTTAATGGTGCGATTAGTCTGTGCGATCTAAAATTACATCAACCTCATTTGTTAGTTCAGCGACTCGACAACGAAACAGAGCCATTTAATTTTTCTGATATCTTGATCCAACTGGCTAGCACAGACAAGAATGCACCTAGCAATAACCCTGAACCCACTAAAATTCCACACTTGATCCTTGATAATCTAAAGATCATCAACGCAGATCTCATCTATCAAGATCAGATCACCAATAGTTACCTGCATTACCCTTCAATAGATCTTGAAGTTGTCGGTTTTGACACCCTCAACATGATTGAGGCAGACCAAAATATTGAAAAAAATCATTTCGCGATTAAATTTATTGGGGAACAAGGAGGTGAAATTTCAACTCAAGGCCATCTGCAAGTAGAGCCTTTAAGTATTGTTGGAGAGCTTTCTTTAACTAAAATCCAACTACCACAATTTTGGTCATTTATCTCAGAGGATTTTCAGGCTCAACTTCAGAATGGTCATATGGGCTTTCACACTGAGTTTAAGCTGCTACCTAGTAAGGACACTCCAAATGACTCACTGCAATTCATCACAGAAAATGGTCAATTTACCCTAGAGGATATTGTTTTTTCCCATGAAGAGTCGCAGATACTTTCCCTACCATTATTAACAATAGATGGCATTTCCTTAGACGTTCAAAACAGACAAATTGAAGCGAATAAACTCTACAGTGAGAATTTCAATCTTGAGGCCACAATAGCCGCTAACGGTGTTGATATTTTGCCACTATTTATGCCCGCTAGCTTCAATCAAGATCCCAGTAATCAAGTCGATAGCAGCCTCGATAACCTCGAGAATGATCCGTTGATCAATAATGATTTAGCAAGAGCTAATGCTAATGCTAATGGGGAAGAAATTGATCCAGTATGGTCAGCGAGCCTCAACGCTATCGAACTCAAAACCTATGATATTAAGCTGACTGAACGCTTAATGACAGATAGCACGCTGTGGCGTATAGCTCCCTTAAACTTAACGACAGCGGCAATTCACTCAAACTTAACCACTCCTATCGAGTATCAATTAGATTTTGATATTAATCAGCTGGGCCGCTTCAATTCAACGGGCTCCGTCGATCTGCAATCACAACAGTTAGACGCCAACATTAAACTGTCTGATTTTGCCTTAGCTCAGTTACAAGACTACATATCTCCTTACCTCAATATCACCCTAAAGCAAGGTAAGTTCAATACAGAGGCTGACATCACAGCCACATTGACTGAAGAGCTTACATTTAGTGGTAACCTTGAGATTGATGATCTCCTCGTTAAAGATAATCTGCATAAAAAAACCTTACTCAAATGGGACACAATGCAGATAAACAATATCGACTTTGATAAAGCCAAAAATACGCTTGGGATTGAAAATATTAACTTTCTTCAACCCTACAGCCGGATAATTATTGCAGAAGACAGAAGTACCAACTTTGAAGAGCTTTTAGTCACAACAGCAATTGATGATAAAGGCACAACGAATGTCGAAAATAAAGATTTTGTACCTGCAAAATATTCTGAAACGATTCAGGTAAAAGAGGTGCAAAAGCCAGTTACAGCACTCGCTATTGAAGTGGGTTCAATAAGTTTCATTGATGGCTCTACCTTCTTTGCCGATAACTCTCTGAAACCTAATTTTGCAGCAAGTATAGAACAGCTAGAAGGCAAGATAAGCCAACTCTCCTCCACGGCAAAAGAGGCGGCAAAGGTCGACATATCAGGTAAAATTGACCGGTATGCCCCAGTTTCATTAAAAGGTGAAATCAACCCTTTGCTCGACAACCCCTATTTAGACCTACAACTTGATTTCAATAGTGTCGAGCTCACCTCTATTAATCCATATTCTGGAACATATGCTGGCTATTATATTGATAAAGGCCAAATATCACTCGAATTAAACTACCTGCTGGATGACAATAAACTCATTGGCAACAACCACCTAGTTGTTAATCAACTCAAGCTTGGTGAACCCAGCGATAGTAGTTTGGCGACGACCATGCCAGTAACGCTTGCCATTGCACTGCTACAGGATAGACACGGGGTTATCGATCTCGGCCTTCAGGTATCTGGCGACCTCGACTCACCTGAATTTAGCTTTGGTAGTATCATCATGACCGCTTTTGGTAATCTCATTACTAAAGCTGTTACCGCACCATTCACTCTACTTGCAGGCATGTTCGGTGAAGATGAGGAGTTAGACAAAATCAGTTTTGAAAGCGGATTAGCCAAATTGTCAGATGCAGAAAAAAGAAAACTAGCAACCTTAGCAAAGGGGATGATCGAAAGACCTGGCTTAACTCTGAGTGTTAAGGGAAGTGTTTCAGCTATCAGCGACAGCAGAGTACTCAAAGAGCTGTTACTGGAACAAGAGATTGCCCTTGTGAGTCAGACAGAACCAGCAGATATGCCCGAAGCGCTCTCTGCCAGTACATTCCCTAATCAAGGTCCACTCTCAATAGCCTTAATGACCACCTATGAAACGCTTTATAACAGTAAAGCCAGCGAACTGAAAAATGAGATTGCATTAAAGTCCGAGGGACAAGCATTGACCGAGGAGCAACTCATTAAGGAGTGGCATATTGCGCTTTATAACTTTAGCTTAAAGAAGGAAGTGCTTGATGATACCGCTTTGGGGACACTCGCCAGTGAACGTGCTCGGGTGATCAAAGCCCACCTCGTTGAGGTAAATAAGATCCCACCAGAAAGAGTATTTTTACTAGACAGCCGCGTGGATATCAATAAAAAAGCTCAGGAGGCAGTACTCACTTTAGGCGCCGGATAAACAAAGATTCAAAATTTGACATACATGAGTTACACTTTGGCCGCTTTTTGACTTAACCAGAGGTAGCTCATGTTTGTTGTACGTTGGATCTTAGGCCGTATCATTCTCATTTTAAATTTCATTTTTACTCCCAAGAAGCGTAAGCGTCCAGTGGATGAGCAAGTTAAAGTTGATGGTGAAACTAAGCTATTGTCTTTATACCAATACAAGGCATGCCCTTTCTGCGTCAAGGTGCGCCGTGCCATGCGTCGTCAAGGCCTTAATATTGCAACAATCGATGCAAAGAAAGATACCCACCAGCAAACACTGATTGAACAAGGCGGCTTCGCAAAAGTGCCTTGTTTACGTATAGAAGAAAATGGTGAAACACGCTGGATGTACGAATCTTCAGATATCATCACATACCTAGATAAGCGTTTCGCTTAACTGTCTATAAGCGGCCTTCACTGGTCGCTTATTCATTGACCAATCTATGTAAAAGACTGTCAATAAACTGCGAACCTGTTACTTTTACGTTATCCTGCTGGAACTGATACCCATCGGTATTGCTAAGATAAAACTGGCTACCAGCCCTAGTTCATAACAACAACAGAGTCAGCATGCCTAAACATCTAATAAAAATATGCATCTCCTTAGTATTGATTAACTTGCTTAGCTCTTGTGCAGGCACAAAAACAGACCCGGCTGATTTTGATGCAAAAGTAAAAGACAGATTCAAAACAGATATTCGTGGCAACGGTATTAAATTATTTACTTATAAGGCAAAACTTGCTCAAACAGATGATTATGCTTCACAGCTGCCTCATCAGCAAAGGGCCGAGCAAGCCAAAAGTGCTAAGCGTTCTCGCTCTAGTCGCAATGAGGTTGATTTAAGTGACTGGACTGAACAAATTGAACTTGGCTTAACTAAAACTTTAGATATGACCGGATACTGCCGTGAAGGTTATATGGAATTAAGCCGGATCATTGAAGTGGGTCGTGGGGAGATCCGTGGAGAATGTAACGAAGGTGCAACTGATGAAGACAGAGAGAAATTCTCTTCCTAGTAGAAAGAGATGCCATGAAAGGTCAGCAGGCCTTAGTTAAACACCCGTTCCGAGCTGCTTTTACTGAATTAAGTCACACTCACAGTCAAGTTTTATACATGAACACGGCTCAGTGACTAGCTTGGTGGAGCAGATTAAGTTAAAATCCGCTCCCAGTTTCAATCTGTCGCTATACGAGCGCCAGATATATATTTAGTTCGGTAGAGAGCCATGAATAAAAAACAGAAAATGATCAAGCTAACGGCGAAGCGTGCCAAGGCTCGTAAAAATAAGCATACTGCTCCTACGATTAAGAAATATATCTCAAAAGCCGATCGTGCTAAAGCATTAGCTCAAGAGCAAGCAGAAGCCGCATTAAAGACGACAGCTGAAGCCAGTGAGTCCATCTCGGAAAATAAACCAGAATCTGAGCCACAGGGTTCTTCTGAAGCAAAAGACTAGAAAGTCACCATATCCGTCATTCTAGATATCTAGAAGACTAAAAAGGGAGCCTAAGGCTCCCTTTTTGTTACGTCTCAACAAGCTAGGGTTTAGCTGGCCTTATTATCTGAGACTTTAAGCAGATCGGTCACTTTATTACTCGCTTCACAGTCTTGCTCTTCGCTGATCTGCGCCATTTGGGCGCACGAAGATGAGAGTGGATTAGGACTGCTTGGACTCATATCCGCATCGAGTTCTTGCTGTGCTCTAAATTTTGCTTTCTCTTCATCTGAACTTAATTCAACGGACTCGCTTAAGGTTGTCACTCTCACCTTTTCTAACCAATAAAAGGCCGTTATGACACCGAGTATACCAAAAATAATGCCTCCGATTGATTGTCCAATCAGCACACCTTCAACGCCCCCCCACTTCGCTCCAAAATAAACAAAAGGTATAGTTCCCACAGTTGCCTTGCCTACATTGAAGAAGGTCGAATACTTAGCCTTACCCAAATTATTAAAAGAGGCATTAGACACGAAGAGTGCGCCAGAGAACACAAAGAACACGGCGATATAGGTACAAAAGAAGCGGATAATCTCAGCGCTATCCCCTTTCATATCAAAGACGGACACTATCTGCTCTTGCAGAGACATTAAGATCAGCGACACCACAATCACATACAAGGCACAAAACTGCAGCGCCTTAGTCAAGCTCTCTTTAACCCTATCAAACTCATGAGCGCCAAAGTTCTGACCAACAATTGGACCGATTGCACCAGAAAGAGCAAAAATCATCCCAAAAGATACGGGTATTATTCTGCCTATTACCGCCCAACCAGCAACATAACCATCACCAAAATCGGCAATGGCACGAGTGACTACCGCATTGCCGATCGGAGTGGCTATATTTGTCATCATAGCTGGGCCTGCAATCGCAAAAATAGGTTTCAGATCGGCAATAAAGTGAGGCATATTAAACTGGCCAAACAGTTTGTGCTTAACGATCACGCCACGAGCGGCGATAATTAGCACAGCTAAACGGGCAAAGACAGAGGCCACCGCCGCCCCTTCAATTCCCATACTTAAAGCAAAAATAAAAATAGGATCGAGTACCAGATTTACGCCGCCACCCGCTAAGGTAGACATCATGGAGAGTTTAGCGTCCCCCACTGCTCGCAATGCCGCACCAAGCGCCATTGCCAGACAGATAAAAGGCAGTGACGGCACTAATATATACAGGTAATCTGCGGCCAACTCTGCCGTATGTCCTTTCGCTCCGACAAGAGATAACATCTCAGGAATAAACGTAGTCACAATGGCCGATACCACAAGTGACATCAGCAAGGTGACAATAGCACTGTTAAGTAACAGGCGTTTAGCCGTCTCGTGGTCTTTAGCACCTATTGAACGTGAAACCAGCGCGCCTAACGCGATAGATAATCCTATGCCAATTGATGTGGTGAAAAACGAGATGGTACCCGCATAGCCAACGGCTGCTGCTAGCTCCTGCTCCCCAAGCAAACTTAAGAAGAATATATCGATCAAATCGACCACGAAGAGCGCTGAGATCCCCACCGCGGCGGTAGAACTCATCACCATGATGTGACGCATGATAGAGCCTTGAACAAATTTAGCTGTGGTCATCTCTTTCCTTGATCTTATCTTACCGAATTAAAAGTATTCGTATTTATCACTCAGACTTAGAGTTCTTTTTCCAGTTCGCTGCCACAGTGGTCACAAAAAACCGCATCATTTTCATGACCTGTTTTTAGGCAGTTACTACAACGCCTAAGATCTTTATGCCTACTGATCTCCTGAGAGATCTCAGCAGTTAATATTCCGGTTGGGATAGCAATAATGGAATAGCCCAATAACATGGTCAAAGCCGCGATAGCCTGACCTAAATTAGTACCTGGTGTAATATCGCCATAACCCACCGTCGTTATAGTGACAATCGTCCAATAGATCGACTTAGGGATCGAGGTGAAGCCATTTGCAGGTCCCTCAACCACATACATCACAGCACTGAGGACCATGACGATTAGGCTCACAGAAAAGAAAAAGATAAAGACTTTACGGCCTGACTGTATCATAGCCCTTAACAAAATATTGCCTTCGCTAAGATATCGTAACAATTTAAAGACTCTGAAGATTCTAAACAGCCTTAATATTCTGATAACCAGTGTAAAACTCGCCCCAGGAAAGAATAATGCTAAATAGCTAGGCAGCACAGATAAGAGATCCACCACACCATAAAAACTCCGCGCATAACGAATGGGATGCGCCGAGCAGTAAAGTCGAAGAAGATATTCGGCAGTAAAGATAAGGGTAAACCCCCACTCCAACACGCCAATCCACTCTCCATATTTGTCATGAATACTGGCAACGGTATCTAAAAAGACTAGTGCGACACTGAGAATGATGCAGACCATCAGGCTGATATCAAAATATCGCCCCAATTTAGTATCTGTTCCGAAAATTATCCTACGAAGCTTGAGGCGCACAGTATCGCCGCTCACAGGTGGTTGCTCTTGATGCATGAAAACACACGTTCCTTGATCTGGATGTAATTGAAATGTCTGAACACAGTAAGCTGAGTTTGCCCTAAACTCAGTTCTAGTTTCGCACTTGGGTTTAATTAAGGCACGTAACCAGACTCATCGGCTATTTTGCCACTGATCCATCCCAATACCAAACACAGTACTCTTTAGAGACACTTTGCTTATTGTCAGATTAAGGTATCATTAGGCAAGTACATCCATTTTTGATGAGTTTTTATTAGCTGATGCGCATTTTTATTTCACTATTAGTTCTAGTCATTGGCGCGAGTCTGTCTTTAACGGCCTCAGCGGTCAGCTCAATGCAAAACTCCTTATCAAGCTCCACCGTAGCCAATATCGGTAAAATTGATCTGGTTGTAGTCACTAAATCCACTGCGACCATGGCATTAATGCGTGATGGAAAAATATTACGACGCTATCGCATCGCATTGGGTGACCGACCTTCAGGCCATAAACTCACCGAAGGCGATCAACGCACTCCTGAAGGCCGCTACATACTCGACTATAAAAAGTCTGACAGCGCCTATTACCGCGCGATACATATTTCATATCCAAATGAAGAAGATAAACTAAGAGCCAGTGCTTTAGGTATTCAGCCAGGTGGACAGATCATGATCCACGGACAAAACCCTAAATCAGATCTCAGCGCCGAACAAGCACAACAATATAATTGGACCGACGGCTGCATCGCCATTACTAACCCCCAGATGGATGAATTATGGCGCGCTATCGATACCGGAACCCCAATCGAAATATTGCCTTAATCCCCTAAGACTTGGATTTCCCCACCATGAAGAACACACTATCAGCACAGGTGTTAATAGATACCTGGCCAGCTTTCTCCGGTCAGATCACGGCCTTTTTAGATGAACTTGGGCTGCAGAAATTACAACTGTGTTGCGATCATGTCGCATTACGAGTCAACACTAACGAAGCTGCGAAACTGCTGAGTGATGACTTTACTCAGCAAGGTAAAATCATCTCAAATAACATGATCAACGGCCGGCCTATTTTAATTTTCGAGCTAGATAGCCCCATGCAATTGGCAGAGATGAGCATAGACTGTGTTGAACTGCCTTATCCGAGTGATAAACAGTATCCGGTAGAAGGTTGGGAGCATATTGAGCTGGTATTACCCTGCGCTGCGAAGACCTGTGAAGCGCTTAGCCAAGAACTGATAGCCTTAGCGCCTCAACTGCAAGCAGTGCTTGCTGGACAAACAGAGATAAACGTCAAAATGAGCTCGCCTCAAGGGGAACATGAGCGTTTAGCTAACCCGACGATTGCCTTTAAGAAAGACAATATCTGCATCAAGATCCATCCACATAGCATTAAAGCCGTGATCGCATCAGAGCAAGCCGACTAGCATTCTACTGGCTAACGCTTCGCTCACTGGAACTTATACTAGTACCAATTGGTATAAACTTAAAAAGCATATGAGATTAAAAAGGTGAGCCATTAGCTCACCTTTTTATTTTTAGCGACTGATATTAGCGTCCAATGTCGAACCGAAACGGCCTTCTATCGAGTTAATGCTCTCTCTAAATTTTTCTAGAACTTGTACTGCACCGATGCCTTGATAGAGCGTCCATCGCCAAACATGGCACTGTTACTACAGCCACCTCTGAGGTAATCAGCATTCAATAGGTTGTCAATGTTGACTCTAAATATCGCCTGATGATCATTAGCAAAATTAACCTTATGGCTATAACCCATATCTACTTTCACATAAGCTTCTTTCGAGAACTCATTAGGTGTATCACCAAATCGCTCACCCACATATACTGCACCTAGAGATAGCTGGCTATTGTCTGTGACGTCATAATTAAACCAAGTACTGGTGCTAAATTTTGGCGTGTCTTTAGAGCGCTTCCCCGCATAGAGAGGGTCTTGAGTAATTCTGGCATCTAGGTACATCATAGATGTCAGTATCGATAAGCTATCAGTTAATCTCCCCTCTAGAGAAAGCTCAATCCCTTGATGGCGCACCTTACCACTCTGAGTCGTGACGGGTTGCTTGCCACGTTTATCTGTCACCACCTTGTTGCTTTTCTCAATGGAAAATAGCGCCGTGGAAATAAACAAGCCACCATCGAGAAACTCCCCTTTCGCGCCAAACTCAATCGACTGACCACGCTCTGCGTCTAAGGACTTACCATAGTGTTTATCGTCTGTATTTGAGACGGGATCTTTCGGCTCAAAGCTTTCGCTATAGGTGGTGTACAGGGTGGTACTTTCTGTAGGATGATACAGCAAGCCCAGTTTAGGCAAGATGTTGTTATGGGTCGCTTCTTTAGTCTGCTCCCTATCAAATCTCACCCCCGCTAACAGATGCCAATGATCATTAAACTCGATCATGTCTTGGACATAAACACCATAAGTTTGTCTTTGAACACGCGTGAGTGGGTCACCATATCGATAATCCAGTTCATCGGGCCTGTCGATGACCTGTTTATCACTCATATCCACTCTAGCTGCAATTTTCATTTTCTTCTCGCGGCCACTGCGCTCGTAATCCACCAGACTCGTGCCCATTAACACTCTGTGATGCACCTCACCAGTGTAAAACTCCCCCTTGAGATCAAAAAAAGCCGTCGATACGTCAAATTTTTCATAGGTATTGCGACCGCGCAGTGCATACGTCCCTTTAGCAAGATCTACATCCTGCACCTTGCCATACAAACTCTCTAAGGTTTTGCGCTCGTGCTGCTGCTGGTTGTAGCCCATATTGATAGACCAGCTATCATCGAGATCAGAATTGAGTGTGAAACCAATATTCTCAACCGTCGATTCACGGTTAGACCAAGGCATATCCCAGATATAATCCCTTTTACCGGCCAACTCATACTTTCCGGTCTGTTTATTCTTGAGATGCTGCGGCCCCATCTCAATACCGCCTTCATCCTCAGTGCGGTCATAATTGACACTCACGCTGGTATCATCACTCAGATCTGCCTCTAGCATCAAGGCCCCAACAAAGCGGTCCTGACTCGCATGGCTGCCATCCTTATATTTGCGCCAGCCATCTTGAGATGATTTTGATAAAATAGCTCTCGAGCGAATGCTACCCGATCCGTTTAAACCACCACCGACATCCAACACTGATTGATTAAACCCAAAGGAGCCAAACTCTTGTTGAAAATTAAACTGCAATTCATCAACAGCCCGTTTAGTGACTAAGTTAATCATGCCACCAGGGGTAGACTTACCATAAAGTAGAGCCGATGGCCCCTTGAGCACTTCGACTCTGTCATAAAGTTCAATAGGTTGAGCGTAGCGTGATAGATGAAATTGCCCGTCCCGCAAATAGCTTTGATCCGGCTCTAGCACAAAACCCCGCATGTAAAAACGTTCTCGATTACGCCGAACATTACCCACAGACACGCTAGCATCATTCTTTAATACTTGCCCCAAGGTCGTCGCTCGCTGCGCCTCAATTAATTCACTTCCGTAGACAGAAATAGAACCGGGCGTATCTAGCTGGCTCATATCCATCTTCATGGCCGAGCTGTTTGTCGCAACAGGCTGCTTGGTTCCCATCACGCTAATAATTTCAATATCCTGATGATGTTGATGATCACTGTGATCGGCATAGAGGTAAAAAGGGCTGATTGCGGTCAATACAGCCACAAATGGCTTATTTAAAGGGAACATTAGCGATCCAATCTGTCTGAGGAGCGCACCACCATATCCAGACCTAAATGACTAAGCTTCTTTAAGTGGCGTACAAGTGCTTAGTAAACATGAAGTCGCTAGTCTTCTTTCACAGCCTTTTAAACGCGATTAGAACTAGGTAAAACACCATGAACAACACGATACGTAGAACTTTAGTCATCCTACTTTTCTTTTCCATTTTTTATCTGATTGTCAATGTGCCGGCTTATGCCACACCAGTCGTTAATTGGAATAGCAGTGACGGCATTAACCGTCTGATAAACTCAAACGTAAAAGGTGACTTTTTCTCCCTAGCGCCGCATTTTGAGGGGCAGGAGAATAAAGTGTATTGCGGCGTCGCTTCTATGACGATTATTCTCAACGCCCTAAGAGTCGCTAATGACTCACATGACATCACGCCTGATGAGTCCATCATTAGCCCAGAAGATAGACGTTACTTCAGACAAAAGAATTGGAGCCCGCTTTTTAATCGCTACAGCCAGAACACTGTTGTGACACAAAGCCCTAAAAGCCGACTCGAGATCATGGGGAAACCTAGAATCAAACAGGGACACCAAGCCACCAGTGATTATGGACTTGGCTTATCAGACTTAGCCGGATTAGCGAAAAACCATGGTCTCCATGTGCGAACCTATTACGTTGAAGGCATGATGGCAAAAGACCAAGCAGTTCAAGCGCAGCAAAAATCAGAGCTAGTCAGTGCACTAAAACACACAAATACTTACGCCATCATTAACTACACTCGGGTAGTGCTTAAACAAAAAGGCAGCGGTCACTTCTCGCCTGCAGCTGCCTATGACAAAGCTTCAGATTCATTCCTTATCATGGACGTCTCTAACACCTTCCAAAATTGGGTATGGGTTGATTCAGATACATTATTTGAAGCGATGGCGGCCAAGGATAATGGTCATTCCAGAGGATTTGTTGTGCTATCAGAAGCCTGAACTAATAGCCCTATTGTCCGTTTAAATGTCCAACTAATAGAGCATTACTCAGCAGGAACAACAAAAGCAGCGTTAGGGTTACCAACTTGAAATACAGATAATTTTATTGAATGCTCACGACTAGGTTTCAATACCTGAGCTTATTTGAAGAGCTTCGCCCTGCTGCTTAACCATAATAAGTGGCACTTAATAGCAATACAACAAGGATAATATGAAGTCATTTTATTTATCATTAAATGACTTCATATTGGTTCTCAAAGAAGATTGTCACAAATATTAAGACAATAAAACTCATATTGAATGCTTAACAAGCTAATCAGTAACCTCATAGAATGCCCTGTTAGATTCTTTCAGGGCCGATATGAAACATTTTAGTTATTTCGCTACTAGCTGCATTTTACTCACAATTATATGTGAACTTTGTGTGCCTAAGGTACTAGCAAACCCCATTGAGGACGACTCCCCTCTATCACTAATAGACGCTGAAACCTCCCCTCACCTTAAAGTCGGTCTAGCGCTAAGCGGTGGAGGGGCAAAAGGAGCAGCTCATGTTGGTGTATTACGCTATTTAGAGGCGAATAATATTGCCATCGATTATATTGCCGGCACCAGTATTGGCGCATATGTAGGCGGCCTCTACGCACTTGGGTACAGCGCTGACGATATTGAGCACATCATGCTCAACCTTGATTGGACCAGTGGATTTAATGACACCGTCCCACGTCGCGCATTAAATCACCATGATAAGCAGGATACAGATCGCTTTAATTTGCCGTTTGAATTTGGTTCTATCGATGGTGTTATCCTACTTCCACAAGGAGTTCTGCGTGGCCAAACGATGGCAAACCTTTACATATTATCGGCAGGTGTCGTACCAAACCAAAACTCATTTGACGATCTCGCGATCCCATTTAAAGCCATTGCTACTGATATTGCCACTGGTGAAATTGTTATTTTAGACTCAGGTAATTTACTGACTGCAATGCAAGCTTCAGCCTCTGTTCCTGGTATCTTGCAGCCTGTGGAAATCAATGGCCAATATTTAGTTGATGGTGGAATGGTAAGTAATATGCCCGCAGATACCGTTCGAAAAATGGGTGCCGATATTGTCATTGCTATTGATATCGGTTCAGATCTTGCGCCAAAAGAGGAGCTGCAAGATAGCTTTGCTATTCTTGGGCAGCTATCCACCATGATGACTCGCGCAAATGCCGTCAGCCAAATAGACAGATTACAACCTCAGGATATTCTTATTCGTCCTGATATTAGTCAATTGGGTACCACAGACTTTAACAGCATGCCGCTGGGATTTAAGGAAGGAGAGTTAGCTGCAAAGGCTCATAAAGATCAACTATTCAAGCTTAAGAGTACAGCCCAGCATTTTTCTCAATATCAAGCTGGGCGTCTAGCCTACAAGCAAGCTCTGTTTACGTTTCAGCAGCAAGCTATCGACGTAGTCTCTGTCATCAATAATACCAGTACTAAAACTGAAAAAATTGTAAACACCCTCGCTGTCAAAGCAGGTGATAGCATCAATGCTAGATCATTAGTCGATGCTATTGACCGTGTTTATTCGCTCAACACCTTCGAGCGAGTGAACGCTGAAGTAGTGAGTACTGCTGATGAAGGAAAGGAATTACTTGTTACAACAAAAGAAAAAAGCTGGGGGCCTAACTTTTTTGACATAGGTTTTTCATGGGAGGAGGATTTCAGCGACATTTCCGATCTTAAACTCGATCTGCTCTATAGTATGCATAACGTTGCAGATACAGGTGGCCAATTGCGCTTCGAACTTTCTTCTGGTAGAAAAAAACAACTAGCCACTGAATACCGACTACCACTTGATCCTTTGGGTCACTATTATTGGAAATCTCGCTATCAGTACTCGAAAGAGGAGCAACTCTACTTCTGGGACAATCAAGGTAGTCTAAAAACACTGATAAAGTCTCATAAAATAAGTACATCTCTCGGTATAAACGTGACAAACGACATGATCATTGAACTTGGAATTTCAGCAGAAACAGGTGATGTCATCGGCCCTTCAATCCTCGACCTTGAGATAGATTACGAGACCTATTCAAGTTTTGCCATTATGAGTTATGACACCTTAGACAGTTATAGCTTTCCTAGCGAAGGAACTCGAGTTTATTTCAAAGGAGGCTACAACAAAGATAAATTAAATCAATATACCCTGCCTATTATTGGCGACGTATTCGGTGATGATAGCCTGTTTAATTACGAGTTTTCGCTTAAGCATGCGCTAAGTTTTGAGCAGCATACTTTTATTAATAAAGTTGAAGTCAGCGGTACAAATAGCGACAACGTGAGCTTAATCCATACTCATAAACTGGGTGGATTTCTCAATTTATCTGGTTTACACAAAGATGCCTTAGTTGGATCGCAATTAGTCTATGGCTCACTGGTGTACCAATACCGTATCGATTGGCAAGGTTTTGGGGGAATGCGCATGCCTATCTATCTAGGATCATCTGTTGAAGCTGGCAATGTTTGGCAATATAAGAGTGAGCGATGCTTGGATGATCTCATTTATGCCGCCAGCATTTTTGTCGGGGTGGAATCAGAATTTGGTCCCGCAGTATTGGGCTTTGGTATGAATGACCTACACCACAAAACGTTTTACCTCACCATAGGTAAAACGTTTTAAAACATTAATTCAATAAGAAGCTATTTTTTGAGCACTTCAGCCATGTCAGGCACTATGGTTACTGGATCAAGGCGCATCTGATACCAGTTAACCCGCCAATCTAAATGTGGTCCGGTCACGCGGCCTGTCGCACCGACTTCTGCAATGGGCTGTCCTTGCTTGATGGCTTCGCCCTCCTTGACATAGAGCTTACTCAAATGGAGAAAGCTTGAACTAACCCCATAGCCATGGTCGAGAATAATCGTGCCGCCAGAATAGAACATATCAGGCACAGACAAGCTGATCACACCATCTGCAGGTGCTACCACTACGGTGCCGGTTTTAGCCGCAACATCGACGCCATAATGTGGATTACCAGGTTTGCCGTTATAAACGCGCTGACTACCATACACGCCTGATATCCGACCTGTGAGTGGCCAAATAAAATCCTGGACGAAAGCATTGCTCTCAGAAAACTGACTTCTTGCGGCTTTCACTTGCTTACTGTCTTTTCTGGAACGCTCTACCGCCTTTGGATCTGGCTTCATGATCTTTTTACTGATCCCATTCACTTTGTCTATCTTGTACTGTTTTGTTGCTAACCTAAGAGGCTTAATTTGAGTCAATCCATCTGGGTAGATAAGCGTGAGCTCTTGTTTAAGTTCAGCCTCACGGGAAAAACCGAAGGCAAAAGCGCCATCAGGGGTCACTTTAATCGCTTCATTATTCAGAAAGACCTGCGTCCCGACCTCGACTTGACCACGGATCAAGGCGCCCTGCTCCATCTTACCGACAAGCTCAACCTGAGCGAATACATTGAAAGTAACCAACAAGCTCAACGATATGCTGCATTTAGCAAAAAAAGACATAAAAAACCCAATAAATTATTTAACGGCTTCAAAAAAGCCTTCTAAATAGAAGGCTTTTGGATAATGGCACTTTTTAGCAAGCCTGTCTCGTCATACAAGCTCTATAAGCTATCACTTTAAACAACCAGTGATGACAACCAGATCCTCAAGCTTACTTCTTGCTGCCTTTCACTGAAATAGCCCCTTTACCTATGCCCTCATAAGCGATGACTTTAAACTCACTATTTGGCACTTGCTCTATTAAGGTGTTAGCAATAAATTCAGCCAGCAGTTCTACCGTTGTGTCGTGTGGAATAATCTCACAAGTCGATTTAGGCATAGCGAGTTGGAACTCTCCCTGCGGCGCCTGATAACAGAAACCATAGTGAGTATCTGGACTGACTTTGGCTTGAGGAGAAAGGTTCAAATCATTCAGCTCAACGACATCATCGATGGTCCCGAGATAGATATCTTTCCAACGCTTAGCCCAGTATTCATCCCATTTAGGTGCTGCAATGCCATTTTCGAAGATATTGATTGGGCTACGATGACCGTGAGCAATACGCTGACAGTTGCCATCGTGCTTTTTAAGGCCATGAGAGTAGTGATAAAATGGCGCTTCATGCATCTCATTACGCAGCGTCAGCGCTATACCTTCCACATTGTCAGGCAACTCAGCTCTTAATGCTTTCTGCAGAAAGGCATTAACGCTATCGAAATCGATAATTTCACTGGGGATCAAGGCAAAAGCCTGAGCTGGGCATGCTAAGTGAATATCACCCTGCAGACAGTGAAAGTCCATAAAGACTTTATCGCCGTGTTGCTGCCAACGAACCTCACTGCAGGCGGTGGGGATAAGCAGCCTGTGATCGGCAACTTCATCGATTGTATTCTTGATGGTGCGTTTAACTTTAGAAAAGTCTAGCACCATATTTTGTTCATCTAAGCCGCCATCGAGGAGAACATCAACTATCCAGCTTTCTCCCACCATGCCACGAATAGGACACAAGTATGAAAAATCGATTACGGTTAAATCTCTAACAAAAAGTTGCATTTACGCTCCTAGATGGAAAAACAGTCCACCTTATGTACGTCCACTCGGCAATGGCCAAAGGACAGAAATAGTGTCTCAAGACAAATTGACATTATCTTTGAGGTTTACGCAAGTTTACATGTGATAACACTAATTTTCGACCCGTTTATTACACCTAATTGTAAACTTGGCGAGTCTGCTTGATTTGTCATCAGCATCAGCCTGATAATTGAGTTCTTATCTCTCACTTTAAACCTAGGCAAAACCCATTGCCAAGCTGGTTGGCATCTTAGTCCCAGATGGTCAGCCCCCTGCCGACTGGCGTATCAGTTTTATATTTGGCAAAGACAGAGCCAGAGCGTGCTTTAAGCTCATTCAAGCATGGCAACCTAAAGGAATAATCATTGCCCATGGTGAGTGCATCTGGGAGGATGCTCCAGCCTTTCTCAAACGATCATTTCGCTGGTTGGATTAGCGGCTCTTAAAAGTTTAAATGTACTTCAGGACAAGACACCGCCAATAAAAAAGGCGCTAAATTAGCGCCTTTGATCAAGATAGTATAGGTGATTGTTGAATCGTACATGCTTCAACAATCAATAAAACCTAAATGACTACTGCCCGCCTTTCAAACGACGATCGAGTTGATCTTTAAGGTTAGCCGGAACACCCTTGATCATGATGGTATCTGAAAATATTGAATCGTACATTCACCGCCATGACCTAAGCATTATAGCTCTAAAGAATTACTGACCACCCTTGAGACGTCTATCCAATTGATCTTTAAGGTTAGCCGGAACACCTTTGATCATGATGGTATCTGAAAATATTGAATCGTACATTCACCGCCATGACCTAAGAATTATAGATCTAAAGAATTACTGCCCACCTTTCAGACGACGGTCGAGTTGATCTTTGAGGTTAGCTGGCACACCTTTGATCATGATGGTATCTGAAATAGGATCGTACATTACCCGCTCACCAAGATGTGCACCATCGAAACTAAGCGTCACGCCACCACCGGTACCGGAAAACTTCTTCAGTTGACGTAAGGTCGGCTTATCGCCAGGAAATTCATCTTCAAGCTCATACTCACCGCTTTGAGCAAAATCATAAAATGATTCCATACCACTATCAGCCAATTCATCGGCGAGATCTTTAATCTCAATATCGGCGCCGACGTCACATCGCTCAGTGCAGTAATCGAAGACTTTTTCGCGACACTGTTGACGCTCATCTTTAGTCAGCTCACTGCTAGAAACAAAGTCTTCAACGGCATTCATCAGCTGTTTGTTCTGTGCTTTAGTATTAACACCTTCCACACAGCCCATAAAATCAAGGAAAAAATCAGCGACTTTACGACCTGCTCGTCCGCGAATAAATGAGATATATTTACGTGAACCTTCATCTGCCTGCCACTCTGTCAGATCGATGCGAGCTGCAAGTTGCACATCTTTTAAATCCAGATGAGTATTTTGTGAAAGCTCCATATCATCAAGTACTGTCATTGATGATTTTGCATTCAGCAAAGACACATACAAGTAGTCACTGGTCATATGGGTATAGCAAGACAAAAGCAGGAAGCCGCCCTGGCTAAAGTCATACTTAGATAATTCCTCTTGTAACAGCTTACCCGCAACCCCTGAAAACTCGACGAAACCCAGTTCACCATTACGGTATTCAGTTAACGCCTGCATAAACTTAGGGTTCGCTTCTCCATCTTCGCCATGAGTGCCAAAGTAGCCAAAACCTTTACCCGCTTTTGTTGTATAAGTTTGGTGCAACTCATCCAGCATGGCTTCAACAGCCTCACCGTTTAACAAAGGTTGGGGACGTAAACGGCAGCTTAGCTGTCCTTCACTATTTTGTGTGATGGAATGGATAATGGCTTGTTCGACGTTTATGCTCATAAGTCTCGATAAAGATAATGGTTAAAAGAGTGATATCACCTAAATAAGCTCGCGACCATAGTTGCTGAGCTAGGACCTCATATTAGGCTCAATTTTAATGAGCCTATATTGCCCCAATTGAAATCCTGCTTCAAGAAAATATGGCCCTAATGAAAAAGTCTTATCGACTAATCGGCGACTAAACAAGGTCAATACTCATTGCAACAGCTAAACCGCGCACTTTCCACTTGATTGTTGGCGTTTGAGCCGCATTGATATCGTGCTTACGCTGAAATTCAGTTATCATATGTGCCAAATATTTATGTAACAGAAAGACTTTTTCACTATGGCTATACAATCAAAATATTCAAACACGCAAGTTGAATCTATTATCGCTGAAATCAGTGCTGTTTTAGACAAGCATCAGGCGCCTACCGACTTAAGACTGATGGTGCTAGGTAACTGTGTGACAGACCTACTTACTCGTAAAGTGCCTCAAGAAGCAAGAAAGCAAGTCACTGAGCAATTTTCAAAAGCATTAGCGCAATCAGTAAAGGGCTAACAATTAGTCATTGGCTAAAAAATAGCATAAGTTAACTAAACTGAGACTTGAGTCATAGTCTTAAGCATCGATAATTAGCAATTAAACGGTAAGCGGAGCCACATGGTCGAGCGAAAAAAAGAGATGAGTCGTGATCGTGTATCACGCTTAGTAAGTTGGGGGCATTGGTTTGCCTTCTTCAACGGCTTTCTTGCCATGATCGTGGGCGTTCGTTATCTGGACACCGTCGGTTACCCTGAAACTTGGCTTGGCTGGGGATACTTAGCCATTAGTACCATAGGTCATTTCAGTTTCTTAGCCTTTATCGTTTACTTAGTGCTGATCTTTCCTGTCACCTTATTGCTGCCTTATTCCAAAATTTTACGTGGATATGCAGCGGCTGTAGCGACATTTAGCCTTTGTATCTTGCTCTATGACACCATCATTTTTGATGATTATGGGCTTCACCTCAGTCCCTTTGTGTTCGATTTAGCATGGGCAGATTTAAATGCCTTATTACGGGCTACGTCCTATATCATTACCCCATTGGGGATAATCGCCATTGAACTGATCGCGGCGAATTTTCTTTGGAAGCGAATTGAAAAAATTCACAAAGTTCACTGCGGTAATAAAGTTGTGGCCTTTGTAGGGCTATGTTTTATCAGTAGTCATATTATCCACGTGTGGGCTGATGCTGCCGATATCAAAGAGATCACTCGACTCGATGATACTTACCCACTGTCTTACCCTGCAACGGCTCGCTCTTTTATGGAAAGCCACGGTATCGATAGCTCCAAGCAGTCGAGACATTCGTCTTCACTGAGAAGCAGCTTAATATACCCTCACCGCCCATTGCAGTGCACGAATACCAATGAGACTAAACCTAATGTACTGCTGTTAACCATAGATAGCCTCAGAGCTGACATGGTAGATGACAAAACCATGCCATTCCTCAGTCAATATGGCGATAATAATCAAAAATTTAACCATCACTTGAGTGGAGGTAATCAGTTCAATAGCGGGATGTTTTCTCTATTATACGGTCTGCAAGGCAGCTATATAAATTCCAGTGGACTCTCACAAACCTCTCCAGTGATGACGCAAACCTTTAAGCAGCAGGGTTATCAGCTAGGGCTTTTTTCCGGTGAGAATATAAATAAAATGCCACAAGCCATCTTTGATGACTTTGAACAGGTTTTATCAGCCCATAATAACAGTGACGCAGCGCAAGATATTCAAAGCATCACTCAGTTCCAAGGCTGGCAATCAGAGCAGAAAGCACCATGGTTTGGCTTGATCAACCTTAAAGCTCCCGATAGCTATGATACACCGATTGGTTTTTTAGGTATTGAAACCGTTCAGTCTGAGCAGAAGTTAAAACCAGCACAACGTGTGTTATTCAATCAATACAGACAGTCTCTCAATTTCATTGACCAACAAATTGAGAAAGTGATTAGCAGTTTACCTAAAGAGACATTTGTTATCATTACGGGTGTGAGTGGAAAGCTGTTCACCAGTAACCCCAATGAAGCCCGCAGTAATATCTCTCCAGCTAACGTCCAGGTACCTTTAATCATTCACTGGCCTCAGGTTCCAGCAAAAAACATTAATTATCGCACCAGTCATTACGGCTTAGTGCCTACATTGATGACACAGCTACTTGGCTGTACCAATGCCACCACCGATTACAGTGCTGGCAGAAGTTTAATAGAGCCTGATGCTGAATCTTGGATTTACGTAGGCGATAATCGTATCTTTGGTATTTATCAAAAATCTGAAATAACCGTGATAGACAGACATGGGAAATACCGGATCTATGATGAAAACTATGAACAACGTCTACGTAAAAAAATGAGTGCACCCGAGTTAGTTGAAGTGATGCGCGAAGGCCGCAGGTTATACAACCATTAATCACTCACCTTGACATGATATTCCATGGCTCGAGCGTGCATCGAGCCATTTTGCTTTAGCTCACTAATATATCTAATACCAAGCACACTGCTAAAATCCAGCATGTAATTGCAGGTTAGCGTGTCAGAAAATGATAAAAAGTTTATAAACTAAGCATTTAAATCACTGAAGCGACTATTCTCTTGCAGAAACGCGAGTGAATTGATAAAGTTCTGCCTCACCTAAATCCCCCTTTAAAAATATTTAGGTGCGCTTAGAAAGTGAGTATGAATTTCTAAGAAACTATTTCGGGATATGGCCTAGTCCGGTAAGGCGCTTGTCTGGGGGACAAGAGATCGCAGGTTCAAATCCTGCTATCCCGACCACATTAAAAAAGCCAGACTTAGCAATAAGTCTGGCTTTTTGCTATCTATCAGATACAAATAAATAGCCAAGCTCAATAAGCTTGGCTAATCAGTAGATATACTTGCCCTTAAAGAATTACTCGTGACAATCGGCACATTCAGCAATAGTCAGATCTGGCGTATGCATGTCCATATCGAGCTCATGAGCATCGTTAAAGTCATGGCAATCATTACACGTTGCTATGGTAGCGGCTTCTTCTGTATGCATTGTTACATCAATTTTCTCGTGACAATCGGTACAATCAACAGCCATAGCTGAACCAGCAAACGCTAACGCGGCGATCATTGTTAAATATTTCATCTCTATACCTCATTACTCTGGGTTGAATTACCCGAAATCTTTTTTTACGGCTTAAATGAAGAAGTATCACTTCTCTCCCCAAGCACATTTCATCTCTGAGTGTTAGTTTTAGAGATTAGCCTTAATTAAATCTTAATAACGGCCACTATTCTGAATACTTGCTTAACGGATCCACTTTCAAGGTGCATTATTGTGACAGATGTCAGGAACCTGCTTGGAATGGTGTTCAATTATCCCCCTTATCCTTGCACCAATACACCAGCGCATCTCATCTCGTGCAATTTTATCAGTAGCTGATTGGTATCCACCTAAGCTTATGATATTTTACTCTCCAAATTACTTTTCGAGACTTTTATCATGCCCAAGGCAAGTGACATTAAAAAAAATACCGCTGTCGAACTCAACAATAATGTGTATCTCATTAGAGATATTGAGCGGTCAGTTCCTCAGGGACGCTCTGGCGGTAGTTTGTATCGTATGCGTATGTACGATGTCGCTACAGGTTCTAAACTTGACCAAACGTTTAAAGCCGATGATATGGTGAGTCTTGCCGATCTGAGCCATCACGATGTGAACTTCTCTTATATTGATGGCGATGAGTATGTCTTTATGGACACAGAAGATTACACCCCGTACCACTTCAACAAAGACACTATCGCCGAAGAGTTACTGTTTATCACCGAAGAAACACAAGGGTTACATGTTTTGACCGTTGATGGCGTTCCTGTGGCCATTGAACTGCCCTCTCACGTTGATTTAGTGATTGTAGAAACAGATCCTTCTATCAAGGGAGCTTCAGCGAGCGCACGCACTAAGCCTGCAACCCTATCTACGGGCCTAACTGTACAAGTACCTGAATATATTGCTAATGGCGAGAAAATTAAGATAAACACTGCCGAGCATAAATTCATGAGCCGCTCTGACTCTAAAAGTTAACGTTAAGCGTCCAGAGAATGAAGGTCTGCTATTACAATAGTAGACCTTTTAGTTTCCCCAGCTTCTAATCTAGCAGTAAAACCTGTTTATCACTGATATGAATGAGCATATTTTGGTAATCTTCAAACGAGCAACACTTCACTTGATCGATAGCAGCCCCTTTCACAGCCTCAAAAAGCTCGATTTGGTATTCACAATAGGCCTGGTATGCCTCATGGATATTATTCTCGAGTAAGCCTACAAACTCTCGCTCACTCACCAATCGCTCGAATGTAATTGTAGAGTTGTAATAAATTACACTGACTAACGGCATAAAATTCTCAGAAATGATAATAAAGATTAACGAGATTTAAATCTGTGTGTTTTTTGATTTAGTCTTCACATTAGTCTTCGGCATGAGTCTTTTTCTCAGACCTTCGTTGTTTTTCCAGTTGCTGTTGCAAGCGAATATCTTTGGTTATGCCGTAAACAATAAATGACAATAAGATAAAAAGGCCTATACCCACTTTAAAGATGTGTTCGGTGATTAACGTATCCATTCTCATAACCCGTTTTATTGCTAGTCCAGGTTTGGCATAGCAAAGTATTAAGAAATCACTTCGCATTGAAAGTGAGTGGATGAATATTATTAAGTGCTAAAATGAAGATAAACTGAATCATTTAGATAGAAGCGCTTAACACACATGGATAGCATCAGAGCGGCAACCATCACAGAACCAAATTCATCACAGCCATGATAAGTGATTACATTTCCGCTTTAATCGTTACAAGCGTCACACCTTGTAAGCAGCATAATCGCTAATATGGAACAAACATTGAATTCAACACTTTGTTCAATTAACAATCGAACCTGCTGTATTCGTTACATAAGTGTTGTTAAATACAGCTTATGTCGCTAGCATCAAGCTATAGCCGTCAATGAATAATAAAAGGCTTTATGATCAAAATTGATAATAAGCATCTCAAATTTTCCTTACTTCTTGGCTTATTAGGCCTACTGATAAACCTATACCCATTGCCGCTCTTTGGTAATGTGCAACTGGTTTTAGGCAATTTTGTTTTCATCATTGTCGCCATTTTACTGGGCCCTTGGTACGCGTTGATTACCGCGATAATCAGCTCTATAGGCCTATATATATCTTGGTCCAGCCCCCATGTATTTATCCTTTTCTGCCTTGAAGCTATCTGGTTAGGTTTCGCCCGTCGCAGAGACATCTACTCCTTGTACGCTGACATAGGTTATTGGCTAGCGATTGGTATGCCCTTATTCCTACTCTATATCAGCATGTTTTCCACCTTGCCGGAAAGCCATCTATCTTTTACTACGTTAAAACAAGGTATTAACGGCTTATTTTGCGCCGCAATAGGCTCACTGGCTGTGACAGTGTTTGCTGAACTTTGGTATATGAAAGGTAAAGTAAAAGACAGAAAAAGACGCAGTTTTAATTCTCAATTGACCTATAGTTTCGCATTAGTGTTAACCATCTCACTGTTGGGCTCGGCATTGATTTTTAACCACCAAGTCATCACTAAACAACAAGAGAGTCTGCAACGAAATTTACATGACTCTGTCACCCATCTAGGCCAGGCTACTGAGGTCTTTTTAGAGACACATAAGCAAGCAATTAGCAATGCTTCCCAGTGGCTCAGTTTATCGAGTCATGAAGTTTATGATTGGCAGAGCAAATTGATCAGGCTGCACAATAGCTATCCAGGTTTTAAGACTATGCTCGTCACTGATGCCGATGCAAGGATCATTGCTGCTAGCCCTCTGTCACAACTGGGGGCCGATAAAGTAGCAAATAAGCTCCTCAGTGTTAAAGACCGCCACTATTTTCAGGAAGCTTTTTTCAACCAACGGGTCTATACCTCTCCAGCATTTCTTGGGCGTGGCTTTGGCACTGATCCTATTGTTGCTATCAGTGCCCCCATCTACCAGCATAATAAACTCGAACAAGCTACAGGCATTATTGAAGGTTCGTTAGACCTATCCACTTTTGCTCAGGTCGATAACAGTAATAAAGTCTATCAAGATCAGTCTATGGTCATCGTTGATGAAACGGATAGAGTCATTTATGCATCTGCACAGCTAGGGCTGGAGCCACTGTCGCAATTCAAATGGGTCGAGAGTGGTAAAGATTATAAAACAAACTTATCGATGATTAACTTACACGACACAGAGAACCCCAATCCTGAGTTTATTTATGATCACTACCCTCTCAACAACGATTGGACTCTTTATGTCGTCAAACCATTTTCACCGTTACTCGAACTATTACAGTCACAGTACCTGACAACTTTTGCGGTACTGATCCTATCACTCATTATCACTATTGTGGTGACGCGTGTACTCAGCGTGAGATTAACTCAACCTTTAACTGTCATTGCCAATAAGTTCGCTGAAAATGGCCAAACAAAAGTGACTGACTTTCAGATAAACGAAGAATCTCCTATGGAGTTTCTGACTCTGTATCAAAGTATTAGAAAAAGTAAGCAGGAATTGATTTCTTACCAATTAGAGCTCGAAGAGAAAGTGGCTATTCGGACGTTTGAGTTAGAAAAAGCCAATAGTAAGCTGCAAACCTTAGTTGAAAAGGATGAACTGACTTCACTCTACAATCGCCGCTATGCCCAGTCAAAATTTCGCTCGACTCAAGATTTTTGCCAACGTAGTGATGAAGTATTGGCACTTGCGATTTTAGATATCGATAACTTTAAATCCATCAATGATACGTATGGTCACCAAGGTGGTGATGAATGTTTGCGGGTACTTGCTAAGGAGATGAAAAAATATTTTAAAAGAGATACTGACGTTGTTGCCCGCTATGGTGGTGAAGAGTTTCTGCTTATCTTACCCTTTTGTAACGTGCTAATGATTGAAGAGCATTTAAATGATTTTAAAAATAAAATTAAATGTTTACGCATAGATAATCCACATGATCAACGACAAATCTCTATGACTGTGAGTATTGGTGCGTTAATCAATAATGCTAACTTCAGTACACAGTTGGATGAGTGGTTTAAACAAGCGGATCTCAACCTCTATCAAGCAAAACATCAAGGTAGAAATAAAGTGGTGATCTCAATGCCTTTACCATTAAAATTAAAAGATGCTGGCCATCCTGATTAGCATATAGCAATTGGCCTCTCTTTTATTTTTGCTGTTGCTCGACAAACCTATCAAGTCTCGAAATCAAGTAAGGAAAAAATGGATTCCATTTCTGCCTTAAGATCTCATCGGCTGATACGCCCAGGACTCCTCGCTCCCCTCTAGTTGAAGCTGCACCTATCTGCATTCTTTCTATATAGTTCACACCTTCTGGACCATACAAGCTGTCTTCTATGGGAAAAGGTAGAGCAACATGAGATAAAGAAAATACGTTTATTGGCCAATTTAAGTTTAATTTTTCCCGCTCTGGCTCACTGTCTGGAAAATGCGTTATCGCTTCAACATCTCTAAGTCGATTTTCTGTCTCGAGATTATTGTGCACCAGAGTCAACGCATACTTGAGGTGTTTGGTATTAAACAGCCCAGTAAAACTCAGCATAGGATCTTCAGGGATCAGTGCCATGTTGACCTCATTGCGGTTGATATCAAAGATAACTAATTGATGAGTATTGCTTGGGAGTTTTTGAAATAGGTCCGAGACCACAGCTTGTGTCGAAACGGTATCATCCGTGAGAGATTGAAACGCTAATACTGGTGCTATTTGCATTAGGTTTTTCTGCGACATGCCATTAATAAGCATTTGATTACGTTCAGCTATCTGGTAAACCACATCCCCAGCATTAACGGCAAAAGAATTATATTTAAACGGATCATACTCAGTTTGAATGCTGTTCCAACTTAACTTTTCCAGCCCCAAAAATGCGCCCAATTTTGCTTGCCATTGTGCACCCGCTGCCACAGGCGGCAAGCCTATAGCAGGAGATAGAAAAACCATCCCTGCATAGTCTGTTGATTGGTTCGCAGCCACTCGTTCAAGTTCATGATTGAGCGCTAATGCGGCTCCCGTTGAAAATCCGATCACATACACAGGCTTTCCATTCATCGCCTGCTTTATCTCATCGGTTGCCAGCGATACTGCAGCTGCCATATCTTGCCATTGAACATCCACCAGCCCGGACGGGATAGTGCCATGGCCAGGAAGCCTTAAACCTAAAATATAAGCGGTATCTTTAAAATGCTTAGCTACATGGGATAGTGCATAGGGTGAATCAGACATTCCATGTAGCAGAAGCACCCCGAACTTAGCCTCTTGATTAGGCCATTGATAACTTCGATTCCAATCTGTTCGCCAGTTCTGAGGGTCGGCTAAACTGCCTCGAACATAGCGATTCAAGATAGAGGGATGAGGGGCTTGTGTTTGATCATAAATCTTCTTTTCGACTTCATCAAAAAGAGCTTGCTCTGTCAGCAGATAATCTGCAAATGAGTCTATACCTGACGAGTGCCTAAACTCAGACGTTAACTCTGTGGTATGCCAAATATCAAGGTCCGGCCTAGCATTTAGAAGCCACACACCAGTCACTAATAAAGCAACCAGAACGCCTAACGAAGCGTAGAACAATGCCATTATCAGATGTTTTGTAGAGCCTATAACAATGGTTTTCATTTCTGTCCGGCAGCCTCAGTAAAAGTCAAAATCGAAAGATAAATAGGCCTAGACGAATGGCAGCACAATGTGGCTTTCAAAAAACTTTTCATTTAATTACGTTAACTTACATGGTTTAACGGGGTAAGATCCAGCAATACTCATTCTATAGATACTTGCAGAGCGTTTTAATGACCAAACGAGTCCATACCGTCCTGATGGGTAATGAAAATGCTAAAACCTGCTTCTATTTACCAAACCCACCGATTTTACCTAAAGGCTGGGTGCATACTGATAAAAACGCAGTGGACGCTGTCATAACCCTTAACGGTAATCACTGGCGAAAAATTTTTACCATAATGGCAAAGCTAGTAACACTAGCTGACGATTGGAAAAGCTATCGAGATCAGCAATTACTGAAATCAGACGAACAAATATTGATAGGTTCTGAACGTCTTTCAGTCACAGCGAAACAACACATTATCGTAGGCGCTGTATCGGCATCTAAATTAAGTATATCTGTTGATGACCCTTCATTTGTCGCCCTAGAAGAGTCAGGGAAAATTTACTTAAACCACTTAGATACTTTCATTACGCCCTACTTAGACTATCGCCAATTTCCTAATGCCCTGATTGAGCATATGAAGCCTCACCTAAATAGTGACTGACTTAATCATAAATAGTCGGAATAGCTTGTCGCTTATGCTGGGTCGCTTTATAGATCCCTACAAGCCTATCATCAACGGCAGAAGCGACAGGTTTGCCCTCCAGAAAATCATCAATTTGGTCATAGGTGAGACCCAATGCGACTTCATCTTCCAATTGAGGCTTATCATCTTCCAGATCAGCGGTAGGTGCCTTATGAACCAGAATATCAGGTGCCCCCAAGAAAGCGGCTAATTGTCTAACTTGGCGCTTATTAAGTCCAAACAGCGGTGCTAAGTCGCAAGCACCATCGCCCCACTTAGTATAAAATCCTGTGATATTTTCGGCGCTGTGATCGGTACCGACAACCAAACCACCTGTTAAGCCCGCGATTTCATACTGAGCAATCATTCGCATTCTTGCTTTTACATTGCCCTTGACGAAATCAACCTTATTACTATCGTTAACCTCAATTCCAGCAGCTTCTAGGCCTGATAGTGTATTGGCATGCACGCCTGCCACCCCTTCATGAATATTAACAGTGACCTGTTTAGACGGTGAGATAAACTGGCAAGCTAGTTGAGCTTCATCTTCATCTTTTTGGATATTATACGGCAGGCGAACGGCAATAAATTGGTAATCGTTCTGAGTAGTATCTAGATTTAGTTCATCAACGGCTAACTGACATAAACGGCCGGCAAGTGATGAGTCGACGCCACCACTGATCCCTAAAATGATGCTCTTGCTGTGTGACTCCTTGAGTTTAAGTTTGATAAAAGCTACACGTCGTTGCACTTCATACTCTGGCTCAATAGCCCCTTGAACCTTCATTTCACGTAGTATCTGTCCTTTCACAAGCTGAGCTCCAATCAAATTACGATATTTAGCAAATGAGCTTGATATTATGGGCCAAAATGCTGATTAATACAGTGTTATCTTGCAACATATTTTATTGCTGCAATTTTTTACTAGCCTAAATAATTAACTAACCGTTAAAATGAAAATCACTCACAAAATCACGCTTCGAATGGTACTGATTAATGATCGAAGAGAAAATTGAATATTGGCACAACCCAATAGTCCCTGACATTGAACTCAGTAAAGCCAGCTTCCAACATTTTGAGTTCGATCAACATATTCACCTCGACTATCATATCGGCGTCGTGACTCAGGGCGGTCAAAAATACCAGCACAAGGGCGAAAGTTACCACCTAGGTAAGGGATGCATCTCGACCTTAAACCCTGATGAGGCTCATAATGGCCAAAGCGTTGAAGATGAGGGTTACCAAGCCAATGTCATGTCCATTCCCATATCTTATGTCAATCAGATCACCTCTGAACTTAATATCAAGGAGCAGTATTTTTCATCCCCTCTATCATGGGCTCCAGACCTTCATCAGGCATTTTTACATCTGCATAGAAACCTAATCAGCCCGTATGCCAAGCAAGAGCAATTACAGATTGAAACGAGCTTGATGGCTTTCACCACGGAACTGTTCGAACGCTATGGCTCAGTAAAAACATTGAATCATCAACAGCATGCACTCTCATATCAGCAGGTTGTCGACATCAAATCTCAATTTCATGATGAGATGCATAATGTATTTCAACTCGATGATTTAGCCGCAGCCACAGGCTTAAGTAAGTTTCAGTTCTTACGTCAATTTAAAGCAGCAACAGGCATGACTCCACACGCCTATTTAAAAAGAATACGACTGGAATATGCCAAAAAAGCGTTAATCAAAGGAGAGCCTATTATAGACATTGCACAACAAGTCGGCTTTTTCGATCAAAGCCATCTGAATAAAGCTTTTAAGAAGGCTTTTCTTATCACGCCATCACACTTTCAAAAGCGAGTGCTTTAATATCATTAGCAACGACATAGGGATTTATTTTAAAATCGATTATTCGTCAAACCTGCAATAATTTACAATACCTAACGCTAACTATCAGCCATGATAGACGCAACTCTAGCATTCGGACCCTTTTATGGAACTGCAATTACTGCTCTCTTTAGCCATCATTCATTCAGTCGCATTGGCAAGCCCTGGCCCCGACTTTGCGTTAGTCATAAAACTAGCAAGCCAAGAAAGCCGCTCTACAGCCATCGCGGCTGCAGTAGGAATTTCGGTGGCTATCTTATTACATAGTTTGCTCAGCCTCACCGGTGTCAGCTTAGTCATCAAGAGTTCACAATGGCTATTTATTGCAGTGCAGTTAATCGGCGCATCCTACTTAGGCTGGATGGGTATTGGTGCTGTTCGCAGCGCTGTGACGCACTTTAAAACCAAGTTGGCCAAAACAGATAGTTTGCAGCAGGATGCCATAATTGTGACCAATACCATTCATAGCGGGCTTTCCATCAAGCAAGGCTTTTTACAGGGCTTGTACACCAACTTACTCAACCCAAAGGCGATGGTGTTTTTTATCACCCTGTTTTCCGCCATGATCACCCCTGATATCAACTTTATCACTAAGGTAAGCGCCGTATTTATCATGCTTATCTTATCGTTAGTCTGGTTTGTATTTATCGCCTTAGTTTTATCGAAACCTCTTATTCAGCTTAAAGTAAAGAAAGCCAGTCCAGTGATTAACTTAGTGACGGGCCTGCTGTTTATCTCAGTCGCGATTGTCATCGTATCTGGGGTATTTTAATCACAATATATCTCTACCAATCAATCTATGTTTGGTAGAGATAACTCACTAATAGGAACTTAGGTTGGTATTAGAAAGACCAGTTAAAATAAAGGCCTGCAAAGAATTGCCTTTCGGTCACATCATTCACCCCCCTATTTAGCTCCCTTAACTCCCTGACATTTATTTTACGGCGAGCTTGAATATCAGCCTCACGCTTTATCCCTGCTTGAGGCGTTATATGACTCAAGTGACCAAAAAGATGCAAGCGTGGACTAATAGGAAATACTGCCTCTAGCCCTAATTGAAAATGGTTGGGTCCATTATACTCATCAAGCGCAAACTCAAAATCAAATGCTTGGGTTAGATATGGGGTTAAGGTTCCACCATAAACAATATCTAAGCTCATGCCATGCAAACTCACCTCGACAAAATGCCCGTCAGCTTCCAGTGAATATGTATGCTCGACTGAGGGCGTAAACCAGTCAAATCCTGAATAGGCCAGCAGAGCAATAATCTCAAGATCACTTTCTCGCTCACTAGCAAAGATTTCAATTAACTGAAAGCCAAAAGATAGCTCAAACTCTGCAATGTCCGACTCTAGATACTGCATACCAATAGTCAATTCAGTGTAGTCTTGATGAGTGGCCCTTCCGGCAGTCGAGTACAGATTGATATAGCCTAATCCATGAGAGACATGTCCCCATACCATCCCCCCGTCGTCAAGCTGATTGCGGCCTTGGGCCATATAGAGTGAATCGATACCCACTTCAAAGTGAAACTCATTGTCAGGTTCTAAAAATGTATTATGCGCCACCAAGCTATCTGTGCCTCCCATCGCTGTTTTCATTGCGAGTAACACGAGTGCTAATATCTGAATAGCAAAAATAATAAAACGATGAAACTGACGGATGGACAGAGTATTGACGTGTTGATAGGACATAGGAAGTCCTCCTATCTAGTTAAGATTTAATTTAAAAAGGGAAATTGGGGATCTTGTCATCCCCAATAAGATGACTGACTCTAGGATTTTCGAAACCATAAAGTCAGTGAAAAAGTAGATTAGCTAAGTAAAATCAGTGAGGTAATGTAGAAATAGATCAACAGGCCTGTGACATCCACTATGGTTGTGATAGTGGGGCTCGCAACCACCGCTGGGTCCTGCCTACATAGCGTTGCGACTAATGGCAACGCAGCACCGATCACCGTAGCTGTTATGACCTGAAAGAAGAGGGCTAACGCAATTGCGCAACCAAGCAGTGTTACAGTGATATGACCTGGCAATGAGGCCCCTTGTGAGAGAAAAAACACTTTGGCAAAAGAGACAAGTGCCAAGCCTAAACCGATAAAAAGTGAAATACGTAGCTCCTTCCACAAGACGTCGCACCAATGCTTTAGTTTGAGTTCACCCAGTGCCATAGAGCGGACGATCACCGTTGACGCTTGGCTTCCTGCGTTTCCCCCCGTATCGGCGACCATCGGCATGTATAGCGCCAAAATTGTCAATGCCATAATGGCATCATCATAACTTTGGATAACCATGCCAGATAAAATTCCAACAGCAGCTAAACCTACAATCCAGAAAATGCGCTTATGAACATGTTCCAGAACCGTCGTCTGCATATAGGGAGTATTATCGTGTGCGCCTTGAATACCCATCAACATTTCAACATCTTGCGTCTGCTCTTGTTGTAGTACAGACATTGCTTCTTTGGCTCGTAACAAGCCTGCAGGCTTGCCCCAAAAGTCGACTAAGGGTAAATAATCATCCTCACTGTGCTGCAACTGTGCAACCGCTTCCTCTCGATCAGTACTGACATGACATGGCGCCACCCAATGAGCAATATCGGCTAATTGTGCTGACAGCTTATGTTTCACTAACTGGTTTAACTCTAAGGTAAATCGATAACAACCTTGCTCATCTACGACAAAGAGCACTTGTTCGTCGAAGTTTTCTGAGGCTTGTTGGATAGCATCAATCGCTTCGCTAACTTGAATATCACCACTAAAACAAAGGTGCGGCCGAGTCGAAGCCACGGCAATGACCGGATGACCTTGTGATTTTATTTTTTCCATATCACTAATAAGCTCTGCCGGCATAAGGCGAAAAATGGTCTCTTTTTCAGCGACTGGCAATTGATCATAAATATGAAAACATTGTAATAAAGACAGGATTTCAAGCCAACGTTGGATGACGGCACTACTTTGTTCTTGAATGAAGTCGATCAACTGATTTTTGTTATCTTCATTATCAAGTTGGAATATGTACTGCTTAAACAAGTTGAACATTGAACTTTCATGAAGGCTATTTGATATATTTGCTGTGTTTATGGACATAAGTAGTCCTCCCAATAAAATAGGATTTTTAAATGGCAATGAATTTTAAATTACATACGAGATAACTTTTAAATAAATTAAAATTAATTGAAAAACAATAAAATATAAACAGCGAGGTGGGAGTTATGAGGCAGCAGGATAAATATTATAAATGAAACATTACCATACTTGTCCACCATCACTGTTTTCTCTACTCGGAGGGATTTCACTTTCCATTGAATGTTCCTAGATAATAAATATAAAATTTAATGAATGCACCATTCACAGATATAAAGTTGTAACGTGTCTAACCCATACTTAAATGCAATGTTAAAGTCTAATGCCAGAGCCGCTATCATGTCTTTACAGACTGTTTATATTGAGGTAGTACAACATTTGTTGAGAAAATGTGGGGAGGTGCAGGTATGAAGTGAAAGGGTTTATCAATAACTCGTTTAGTTTATTAACACTTCCCTCTTAAAACACTTAATGTTCTTCTGCTCGTTCCCTTTAAACTGTCGCTGTCCATAGAATGGCCTTACCTAGTAAATTTTAGCCGAATTATAATGATTAGGAACAGTATGTCAATAACGACATCAATCATTTATAACATATAGGGTTTAATTAAATAAATAAGTACCATTAACCGTACGACCTACCAATTAAATTATAGTTAAGCTTAAAGGGATGATTAATTAAAGCTTAATTAATCATTAAGAACTGAGCGCCCTGCAATATATAATTCTCAACCAACATAAGAAAACAGATATATTTATTGGACACTCAAACAACATATCAAATCAATCATATAAAGTCGTTAATACTTCACACCAATTGATATTTTTCTAATCGATACAGGAACGCTTTATAGCTCATCCCTAAAAATTTAGCGGCTTTTGTTCGGTTTCCTTGATGCTTATTCATTGCTTGCTCTAAACAGTCTTTTTCAAATAATTCCCACTCAATTCCCTCTTCAGGCAATGAAAACTGGCTAGTATTAAGTGGCTTAGGTTGACTAGAGAGCTCATCTAACATCTCGTCTTCGTCACCTAATAAAACAAATCTTTCGATGCGATTAGCCAACTCTCTGACATTCCCCGGCCAGGCATGATCTAACAGTAATTTTAACGTTGTCGGTGTAAATTTAGGTGCCTCCATCTTGTAGTGGCTGCTATGAAGCTTTAAAAAGTGTTCCACCAACCGACCAATATCTTCCTGCCTATCTCTCAGTGGTGGCATGTGGATCGGCACGACATTAAGCCGGTAATACAAGTCTTCTCTAAAACGTCCCTCTGCGATCTCATGTTTCAAGTCCCTATGTGTAGCCGCAATAACCCTGACATCGAGCTTAACTTCACCATTTTGGCCTAACCGGCTGATCACTCCTTCTTGTAAGAACCTGAGTAAATTCGTTTGTTGAAGTAGAGGAAGTTCACCAATCTCATCAAGAAAAATCGTCCCGCCATTTGCAGCCTCTAACTTGCCAACCTTTTGCGATGTTGCGCCAGTAAAAGCCCCTTTCTCGGCGCCAAATAACTCAGCTTCAGCTAAAGACTCAGGAATAGAGCCACAATTGATGGCAATAAAAGGCTTATGTTTTCGTTGGGATAATTGATATAAAGCGCGCGCAGCGAGCTCTTTACCTGTGCCACTCTCACCGCCAATAAGCACAGTCGCATCCGTTGCGCTCACTCTTTGTACCCGAGTATAAACCTTCTGCATACATGGAGACTTACCGATTAAGCCCACCAGCTCTTGCTGCTGAGACAGTTCAGAAGTGAGTCGTCTATTTTGCTGTTTTAGCACTAAGGATTTGCCAACTTTGTCTATCGCCAGCAATAAAGATTGGCGCTGATATGGCTTAGCTAGATAATCATCTGCTCCAGCTTGCATTGCGTCTACCGCATGGGTAATTGTTCCGTAGGCGGTCGCGATGATAAAGCCCATATCAGGGTGCTCACGTCTAACATAGGTCAGAAGATCCATGCCACTGAGCTGTCCCAGTTTCCAATCAGAAAACACCAGATCGACTAAGCTTTGTTTAAGTGACACGATTGCAGCTTCCACACTGTCAGCACTCGTGATCTTATAGCCATTAGCCTCAAGCATCTGTGAAATCAAACTGCGTTGATCTGGCTCATCTTCAACGACTAATATTTTTAATGGCTCTTGGTTCATGAGGGGCTACCTGTCGTTGAGTTAGTTAACTTAGAAAATGTTAAAGTGACAATCGTGCCACCTGTAGGGTTATCTTTAAACTGAATATCACCGCCATAATGCCCTTTTATTAAGCGCTCAGCGATATAAACCCCCATACCCGTACCTTCAGTTTTAGTCGTTACATGGGGCTGACTCAAGCGCTCTCTGACTTCTGGCAATATCCCCTTTCCACTGTCTTTAACGATCACCTGGTAACGGTTATCTAAGCTGCATATTGATACTTCGACGCTACCATCATCAGGTGTAGCTTCAACCGCATTGATTAATACCGCGTGCAGTATGCTTCTCACCTCAGATTCAGCGCCATGTATCGATGCTGCGCAGCGAGACGAGTCAAAGCTGATCTTAGGCTTAGTGCCTGTAATAGAAAGTTCTAATAAAATATCATGGACTATGGCGTTAATAGGTACTTGATGACTTCGATTGACCTCATTACTCGATAACGTCAGCAAAGATTGAATACTCTTATCCATCATGGCAATCTTTTGCTGTATTTTTTGCAAGAGCTCAGCCTCTTCCTCCTTGCTTTTCGCCTGCATGACCCCCTCAGACAGCAGGCCCACTGTGTGCAATGGATTACGAAGACTATGCGCTATGCCTCTGGTGACTTCCCCCAACTCAGCAAGTTGCTGTTGCTGTGTCATCAATTGCTCTTTTTCACTCAGTTGTGCGAGTTTACTACTCATTTTATTAAAGCCAGTGAGGATAGCTTTCAACTCTTTGACTCCTTTTTCTTCGACTTGAAATCCCAGCTCACCATCACCTAACTTTTGATGTCCTTGAGCAAGTTTAGTCAGCGGCGAACTAATAAAATGGCTCAACACATAAGCAAATATTAATGCTGCAATCGATGTTAGCAAAATTAACCCAAGCATAGACTCACTGAAGCGTTCAAGCTGGTTATTGGTTTTTTGACTTGGGATCACAATTTCACGGCTAAATTGAAAGGACATATCACCACGACTTCTCATAGAAGGTGCTTCGATGATGGCAACATTGCCCTTTTCTAACCAATTATTTGTGTCAATTTCTATCTGGCTAACGGCCTCATGGAGCCGCTCACGATAACTGGTCGCGGCTTCTCTGCGCGCCTCTCTACGAACGTTAACAATATTTTCCAGCTGCAATTTTTCCATCTGTTTTTCATGGGTTGCCATCTCAATTAAATGGTTTTTTAATTCCCTTTGCTTTTGTTTTAGCGCCTGTTGAACATCCCTTCGTTCTTGTGGAGAGAAAGCATGCGGATTTTTTGTTTCGATAAGCAGGATCTCTTCGCTTAACTGACCTATCTCGTGACCTATCTCTTCTATGTCATGCTGAAAGTCACTTCTCGCCTCTTCGATATCGGCAATCGCGTCATGAATATCTTCATCGTCGAATTCGACAATAAACTCTTGCTCACTGCCTACATTATCAATCAAGACTTTGACTAAATTTTGCGAAAGAGCACGCGAGCTTTCACTTAACTCACTTTGTAGTTCTCCCTTATAATACTGAGAAATCAGCAGTTGACTGATCCCAAGTAAAATAATCAAGGCCCCAAAAAGAAGAAACACATACCGCTTTATCGACATACTCGCTCCGAATTACCTATCTGATCCGCAAAACACACACATACAAGCTTATATACAAGAAAAGTACCAAGTTTAAAATCTACGCAATAACAAACAATTGAGCAGCTAGGTTAGCATATTCATAACAAAACTCCTCATATAAGGAAATCAACTGCCCATATAGGGGAGAATCAAGAACGTGAAGCCTAGCCTAATCCACAAAACACCAGGGCAACCCCTAAGTAACTGTTTATGTTCAACTAATAAACCTTGGCATACTCTTCGCACTATCTATGTTTGGATGCTCAGCAAATCCTCATTGAGCACTTAAATGTTAATAAAATTAAACAACGCCTTAATTAGAGTGCGTAAGGACTAAAAATGAAGCTTAAGAATATTGTTATCGCATTAGCTTGTAGTGGCCTACTGGCTTTAAATGTTGCAGCAGCCCCTACCCAGATGCATCAACTCGAATTTGAAGACAACATAACCAAGGCTAAAATTATCACCGATGAAAATGAGCTTATTCAAGTTGAAGTGAAGGTTAATAATGATGAGCAATCATTTACTTTTACACAGGACGAACTCGCAGACCCGCAAGTGATTGAAGATAAGCTTAGCAGTCTACCCAAAGCGTCCGCAGATAAGATTGCCAACCTACTCAACAGAATTAATAAGCGCAGTAAACTTGGCTTTAATCTCTATGCTGAAAAGGAGCTCGACCCTCAGACTCTATTAAAAATTGAAAAAATGACACGCCTTATGGAAGCTAAAGGTCATGAAATGGAAGCTAAGGCTAGAGAGTTTGAGATCCATGTTGCCAAGATGCTCTCTCATGCCGAAATGATGGAAGATAACGAGCACCAGATAGATGCAAGAGCCAGAGAGTTCCAGATCCATATTGAAGAATTGGAGTCCCACGCTGAAGAGATGGAAGCAAAAGCGATGAAGTTAGAAGCCTATTTTGAAGAACATGGAGAAGAATTTGAAATTGTTATGGATAATCTGGCTGACGAGATCTCAGATATTGCTTCACAATATGCCGATGTACAAATTGAATTTATTCAGCGTCATTCAGATAATGACAGTCAACACGTGTTTGTTATACATGGTGACGAAAAATCGGATGTTACTGAACATTTAATCCAGTCCATTAAACACAGCGAACTTACCGAAAAACAAAAACAAGCAATTAAAGATGCATTAAATTAGTTCTCATACTGAAATATCGGCAGGTAACAATATATCTCGATCGGCATTCATCGTTTCTCAATTGAAATGTGTGAACCAGCCAACAGTATCTTAAGCCATAGAACAGTAGGCTCTGAATATTAAATTATTGATCTTCGGAGCCTCTTATGTGGTGGCGTATTATAATTATCTCTCTCGCTTTTCTACTGATCGGCGCACACTTTATGCGTTATGGATACCTCGCGGCGTGCTCGATATTTGCCTTAGCACCACTACTGCTTTTCATCAAACATAAGGCCGTGACTCGGCTACTGCAGTTAACCTTGATCATTTCAGCTTTGTTGGTATGGGGAGTCAGTGGATTTGAGTTTGTGCAGATGCGTATGGCAATGGATCAACCTTGGTTAAGGTTAGGACTCATAATGACTGCGGTAGTCATCTTTACCCTCATTGCCGCCACTTGTTGCAACGGTATTATCGCTAAGCGAGCAACACGTAATCCGCTACGCTAACACTCTAGCTAACCTTCGAAACACATGACTTGAGCAAGCACCGCACTTAAAAATGGCTGCTTGCTCTCGTTTCACCGCTACAAGTCACCTGATTGGCGATATTTGCCACCAGTAAACGTCTACTGATAATATCTACAATGATATTAAGCATGGCAGTACATGCCATTAAGAAGAGCGCTGAGCTGTAACGGATCTCGGAAAAACTGCTATCTATGTAGAAACCTAATGTCGCAACCCCTAGCATACCTAAGATCGCGGTTTCACGTAAAATCACTTCAAAGCGATAAAATGCCAATCCCATTAAGTTGGGATAGATTTGCGGTAAGACTTCGTAACAGAACCCGTCTAACTTTCCGTTGTAGTGAGCCGACACGTCGAGGTTATCTGACTGCTTAGTGGTTAAATACGCAATCAAAGCGCCATTATGGATCCCGAGAGCCAACATAGCTGGCAGCATAGATGGCCCGAGTAACATCATGAAGATGAATGCAAAAATATACTCAGGCACCGATCTGAGTATTAGCAAGGTTATCTTTGACATCGTCGATAACACAGGGCCAATCAAACGCCTTGATGACATTGCAGTACCGTACAAAGCAATCAGATGCGCCATCGCTAACGCACAAATAGCCAATAACAGAGTCACCGCCATGCCTGGCAATGCTTGATTAACGAGCAGATTTTGCCCCCAACTCACTAATTGTTTGAATTGTGATAGATCAAAATCATACCAATGCTCAAGTTGCTGAAGAGTCGGAGGCAAAATATCTAAGGTCAGAAAACGCCATAGCAAGAGCCCGTCAACACTTGGAATCGTTGGCAGTGTGAATAAACTCACTACAATTAAAACAGGAATGAATTTAGCGCGACACCAAAAACGGATACTGCCAATTAGGGCAATAAACAATATCAGCAGTGCAGCACCTTCATGATAGTGACCTTGTCTGAAGGCCGTTTCTAAATAAAAACCAAGCGTAGGCATACCAATAAAGCCTAATACGGCACTGCTTCTAAGCGCACATTCGAATCGATATCTAACGTAAGCAAAGATAGAAACAAGCACATGACTCAATCTGCCATAAAAATAACGACTGATCCTATCTGTCGCAGCTGGCAAGGTTTGCTCAGTACTCTTTGGAGATTGAAGTAAGATATCGCTAAAGACCCGAGCAAAAGTCGCCCCATAGGGGAGAGCTATCGCCAGGATGCCAGTGATCGGTGATAAGCCAAATACTTGAAGAAACAACAGCGCCCAAAATATTTCATGGATTGAGCGTATAACGGCACAAAAAGCGGCGACTAATCGGGAGTTATAGACGAGTGCCAGTGGCGTTCCGATAGCCAATCCCAACACAATCCCCAACATGGCAAAAGAGATTGTTTGCCACAGTGACTCAAACAAATATTCGGTAGCAAAAAAGTCAGGACTAAGAAAACCTGTAGCCATTCTCTGAAATTCACTCCAAGGATCCAATGAGATGATTTCAGTATCAGAAAAAAAGAAACAGATCCCGGCTATCAACCACAAGACTAAAGTGAGTTTTTGCCAGTAAGAAAAAAAGGATATACGCCTGAACAAAGAGCGATCAAGCTGGTAAGCATCGCTTTTCGGTAAATCAGACATGGTTTAATGCATGACAAGGATCATTAGAGATGGGTGAACCCGCATAGAGCTTATCAATCGCGGCCGAAGTTATCTCCAACTTGGGTAAGTCTAGGATCACATTACCTTGACTCAACCCAATCACTCGGTCGAAATGAGCTAACGCAGATGACTTGTCGTGTAATACCATAATCACCGTTTCATGGCGTGAAAAGACGACATCCAGTAAACGCTTCGCCATATTGGGGTCAAGGGCCGAAAAGGGTTCGTCTCCAATAAAAACGGCCTGTTCTTGATATAAAGCTCTGCCTAAAGCAACACGCTGACGCTGACCACCCGATAACTCTGACAGCTTTTTACTGATAGGAAAATCAAGTTCTAGTATTTCGCATATCTTAGCGACATCATTAAAAGGTTGCTTAAATGGTGAGATCAGATTGACCAGATTATAAACCCAATGATGCCTAGCAAGTGCCCCCATATACACATTGTGATAGGTACTTAAGCTATCGACTAATCCCTGCTTCTGTGAACAATAGCTAGCATTATCTTTTAGCATCTTGTAAAGATGTGCAAGCAATGTCGACTTACCCGCGCCAGAGGTGCCTATTATAGCCACTTTTTCACCGGTTTTTATCGATAAAGAAAGCTGATTAATAGCCAGCTTGTCTTCATATTTCAGAGTGAGATTTTCTAGAGTTATCATAGACACAAGCTTTAAAGCACCACCTAATCAATCAGCCCAATGGCCTTTGCTACATTCTCAATCGGCTGGTAGTCCTGGTTATCAGCTTCAACAAATGATTTACGCGGAAAACTGCTTAGCAAATCGGGATCTTTCATCTCCAGCAATACTTTGGTTAGTTTAGCTTTAAAATCTTCACCAAATTGCTCATTTACCCCTTGTCTTACTGTCCACTGATAATCAGGGTATGCAGGACTTTGCCAAATGACCTTCACTTTATTAACATCGACAGTGCCGTTAGCCAGTGCCTTTTCCCAGACTTTGTAGTTAACAGCGCCAACTTGATAAGCCCCCGCCTGTACCTGAGCAATAGTACGACTATGATCGCCGGAAAATCCCACTCTGCGGAACACATTTTCAGCTTTTTTACCCAAATTTCTTTCAATAAAAAATTGCGGCATCAAACGGCCTGACGTCGAACCTTTAGCGCCATAAGTGAAGGTATAACCATTCAAATTAGGAAAACTTTCAGAGGGTAATAGTTCAGCCGAATGGTGGGCAATAAAGTAGCTCTTAAAGAATTGATCTTCATAGCCCTGAGCGATTGCTTCCGAGCCAGGAACAAGACGACGGGCTTGCACCCCGGATAAGCCACCAAACCAAGCTAACTGAACCTGATTATTTCTAAAGGCTGTAACCGCAGCAGAGTATGATTTAACAGGAATGTATCTCACATCGACACCGAGTTGACTCTCGAGGTACTCTGCAACCTTATCAAAGCGGGTACGAAGTTGAGTCTCATCTTCATCAGGAATAGCTGTAAACGTAAATACAGTCGCAAGTACACTTGTAGAGAGTGAACTTAATATGGTTAATGCGACTATGTTTATTAGCCTCATGAGATGTGTCCTATCAGTAAAAATTGTGCAGAATTTTAACGAGAATGGCCTAAGAAACATAGTGATTAATTGCAAAAAGAAGACTCGATCACTATTTTCTACCCTTTATCTTCAAATTAAGTCAGCAGATATTAAGTTACGCTCACGTAAAATATTGGCAAATACAGATATTGGCAATATGCCTTTATCTTAGTAAACTGTTCTAAAAAATTATAAAGGCATAAAATTATGAGAATTTTGGTTGTTGAAGATGATCCTATCTTGTCTCACCATTTGAAGGTGCAACTGAGTGAACTAGGGAATCAGGTTCAAGTCGCATTAACCGCTAAAGAGGGATTTTATCAGGCAACCAATTATCCCATAGATGTCGCCATCATCGACTTAGGTTTACCGGATCAAGATGGCATGAGCTTAATTCAAAATCTACGCGATGAAGGACTAAAGGCCCCAATCCTTATCTTAACTGCCAGAGTTAACTGGCAAGATAAGGTAGAAGGTCTCAATGCGGGTGCCGATGACTATTTGGTTAAGCCCTTCCAAAAAGAGGAATTAGTCGCGCGTTTAGATGCCTTGGTTAGACGCAGTGCAGGATTTGTTAAACCTCAGATCACCAGTGGTGATCTGGAACTGGATCTCGCCGCTAAGCAGCTCTCTATGAATGGTGTCCCCATGGAGATCACCGCTTTTGAATATCTCATACTCGAGTACCTGATGCGTCATTGTCATGAAGTCGTTGCTAAGCAGCGTCTGTTAGATGTGATCTATGGCGATAGAGAAGGCGATCCCAACACCATAGAAGTCATGGTATCCAGACTCAGAAAGAAGCTCACCAAAGAGGGATTGGAGAATCCTATTGCCACGATCCGCGGCCAAGGTTATAAGTTCAACTTGCCATGCAGTTAACGCTTAATATTTTTAAGTTTAAATTTAAGAAACGTCTGCTAACGCGGATGTTTCTTACCTCACTGTCAATTATTGCCTTAGTAGGATTTGGTTTAGCCTGGCTGGTCAACATTCTACATGCCCAAGACAACTACAACGAAGAGACGGCTCAGCTTATTGCTGAGATCCCTAACGTTGCCGCAGAACTGAGAGAGCACGATCTACTTCCCGCCAGCAGTGACGACTGGCTCGAGGAGAACAATACGCCTGAGAGCTATATCATAGCCAGCTGTGATGCAGATTATAGCCAAATTTGGACCTCATCACTGGCTGTCGATAAAGGGCTTTTCGACACCTGCGAACGCTTCAACGACATTCGCCACGACTCCCCTCCCTATTACCTCAATCTTGCCGACGAGAAGGGCTACTTCATCTATTTGCTGTCATTAGAGATGTCAGGTAATCAATACAACCTGTTGGTGATGAAAGATGCAGAGAAACTCGAGAAGGAGCTAGACAAGTTCAGTCGACGCACCTATTTCAGGCTCGCCATGGTTTTGGCTTTGGCACTGGTCTTATTAATCAGTGCTGGTTACTGGGGTATGCGCCCTTTAACTCGAATGAGAAGCGAGTTAGAAAGTGTCAGCAGTGGGAAGACTAAAGCATTATCAGAAGACTATCCTATCGAACTAGAAGGAGTCACCCAGGCGCTCAACCAGCTGCTATCTCAATCGAGTGCTCAGCAGCAAAGGTATCAGAATGCGATGAATGATCTTGCGCATAGCCTGAAGACACGTCTTGCAGCTGTCCATGCCATCACTGACGACGCATCCTTAGATAAACAAGGGGCTAGTGAACGCATTATGGAGCAGGTCAGCCAGATGGACTTGCTAGTAAAATACCAACTCAAGCGTGCCATGCTAGGTCGTAAAGGCCTTAAACATGAACAAACCTTAGTAGCCCCCTTGGTTAATCAGCTTTCTCAGATGCTTTTTAAGGTCTACCGAGACAAACAGGTTCAGTTTACCGCCTATATTCCGCAGGAACATGTATTCCCGGGTGATAAAGGCGACTTGATGGAGCTATGCGGTAACTTAATGGAGAATGCATTCAAATTATGTATCAGTCAGGTGAAAGTCACAGCCCGTTATAGCGATGCCGGAGAGTTTGAACTGATTGTCGAAGATGATGGGCCTGGCGTCGAAGATAGCCTACGCCAAAGGATCATCGAACGCGGTGTCAGAGCCGATACACAAAAAGCGGGACAAGGTATTGGGCTCGCCGTGTGTAATGAGATAGTCATCAGCTACAACGGCAAATTAAGCATAGAAACTTCAGAGCTTGAAGGCGCTAAGTTTAGAATAACGATTCCGATTTAAGCTGTTTTATTCAAAATAAATGAAAAAAGGCTTTACTCAAGTAAAGCCTTTTTCTTGCTCTACACCCCAATTATTTGATCTGTGCATACAATTGCTCAGCCCGATTAAACATCACCCAAGAGGTCGCGATATATTTATCATTACTGATTGGTTTATTGCCTCGATGTGAGTGAGTAAATCCTGCTGGTGCTATGACCATGGTGCCTTTTTTGGGTTTGAGTTTTCTATTCTGATAGAAAAACTCAGTCTCCCCTCCCTCCTCTACATCATTAAGATAAAACATATAGAGCACCACGCGATGCAAGGCCTCATTATGTCCCGCCTGAGGAAACTGCTCCGAATGCCAGTGAGGGTATCCCCCTACTTCCTGCTGATACTTCTGAACATTGATAGTCCCACTGCGGTAGAGGTACTTAACTAATGCCTCGGATCTTGGTGCACCTAGACTGTTATAGTTATCGGGCGTCAGCACAACACCTTGTCCTTTTTCATCAGCGACTTGCACCGATACAGCTCCCATCAATGCCATCGAATATTGATTGAAATATTCGGTAGAGAATCTCAATGTATAAGTGAGTAATTCATTCCTGATACTCTGCAGATCCTCGAAACTGTCTAAGGTGAGATCGCGACTGACTTTCTTTTCTAAATCCACCCCTTGGCCGGTTCTACCATCGGTCACCCCCTTATGTTGTTCGAAACAGGCGATCAAACGCTCACATAAGTCATCAGGGATAGCATTAGGGTATACTTCAATGAAGTCCATTTTATTAACTTTGTCTATTCTGTGTTCAGTCTATGCTGACATAATGGTTAAGTGATTGTAAAGTCATTGAGTTAAGTTAAAATATCGCTATAACAATCAAGCAAGTTCTGGAATAATTACCCTACAAAGGTGGGGATACTGATAAGAAGAATATGAAGAAAAGCCGTAAAGTTGCAGTCAATCAATTACAAGTCGGTAATTTCATCCGTTTACCCGTCTCTTGGAAGGATCACCCTTTCTTATTCAGTAGTTTCAGACTCAAGCAACAGGCTCAAATCGAGCTCATTAAAAAGTTAGCTATCGACTTTGTGTTCGTCGATCTCGAGCGCAGTGATACCCCTCCCTTGACCGAAGAGGTCGCCAAAAATAAAGTGGTGCAACCTCAGAAAGAAGATCTCGATGCACTCACTATCGAAATGCAAAAAACTAAGAATGAGCGTATTGAAAAACTCAAACGGATGCGCAGAGACCTTCAAAAAACCGAGCAAGATTTTGACCGTTCCATCGCAAAAATGCGTAACTTGGTACCTAAATTACGCAATCGTCCGCTAAATGCCATAGATGATGCGAAAGAATTAATTAATGACATGAGTGAAAAATTACTCAACTCAGATAACTTAGTCCTCCACCTTATGGGCGAAGCCAAAGACGACGAATCAATTTATTATCACTCTCTCAATGTCGCCGTACTCTCGATGTTAATGGCAAAAGAGCTGGGCTGGGATAGAGCCGACATAGAATTGGTGGGCATGGGTTCACTATTTCACGATACCGGTAAATTGAAAATCCCACCACAGTTGCTCAGAAAAAAGACGGCTTTAACGCCACCTGAAGTTAACTTTATGAAGCAACACCCGGTCATGGGTGCCGACTTATTGAAACTCGCTGAAAACTTTCCTACCGGCGCCATGCCAATAGTCCTGAATCATCATGAATATCTTGACGGCTCAGGCTACCCTAGGGGACTTAAAGAGAATAAACTCGACAAGTTGTGTCAACTCGTTGCCGTGGTTAACTTATATGACTCTCTGTGTCACCCAAACGCACAAACGAAGGCACGTACCCCATATTCAGCACTGGGCCACATCTATAAAAACTTTAAAACGCAATTGAACCAAGAAGTTACCGGGAAGATGATTAAAATGCTAGGTATTTACCCACCAGGCAGTATTGTAGAATTATCCTCAGGACAATTTGCCATGGTGATGTCAGTAAACTTAGAGAAAATATTATTTCCTAGAATACTTGTTTACGATGCGATGGTTCCTAAGGATCAGGCTCCAATTGTAGATCTTGAAGTCGAAGGTCTGAGCATCGTGCGCTGTATACAACCGATGGCGTTACCCGAGAAAATCTTTAAATATTTAAATCCAAGGGAACGTGTCAGCTATTACATTGGTTCCGATAGTCCATAGTTCTTATCACTAAACGCCTACCGCTCCCCCAAATATTTTGCTGTTTCCTTGCTGAATAGCAAACTATTAGCTAATTTGAAAGTAACGCTATCTTCTGGGGGAAGAGGCTATGACTGAATTACCGAACTTCGACACATTAAGATGGCTAGCAGAAAATGAGCCAGATGAATTAGAAACACTACAAAAAACACTTTGTAAAGAAGCGATCGATTGCTGCCCAGAAGCCAATAAAAAACAACTAATTTCAATGCAATACCACTTGGAGCAACAGTTATCGCGTTGCTCCAACCCCTATCACAGGTGCTATTTAGCCATTAGGATAATGAACGATAAATTTTTGGCATTAAACTCTATTATTAATAATCCAGCTGAATTCCGACAACAGAACGCAAAGATACTCGACTTACCTTGCAAACTCATGCCACTGAAAAAATTATAACCAACCTTTGCCTTTGAAAAAGGCATAGGTACCGCCTGCACTGCCTAACATCATTAAAATAGCCATAGGATAACCAAATTGCCATTCTAATTCGGGCATATTCACAAAGTTCATACCATAGGCACTCGCAATCACAGTCGGTGGCAGAAATATAACCGCTGCAACAGAGAAAATTTTAATAATTTTGTTTTGCTGTAAACCACTGAATCCCATCGCAGCATCAAGTAAAAAGTTTAACTTATCGAAAATAAACTGGCTATGTGGCATTAATGATTCAATATCGAGCAGCATTTCTCGCAGATCTTTCAAACTTTCTTCTGTGAGCTGCCCACGATAATACCTTTGCATATATCGCAATGATCGCTGGGTATCTAGGAGACTCAGGCGGATTTTTCCATTTGAATCTTCTTGCAAGGTGATCAGCTTGAAAACCTCATCAAGTTCATTATTTTCAAACACTTGCCCGCTTATGCCATCGACAACGGAGTACACGTCTTCGATAAGGTCGGAAAGATAATCAACCTTGAGATTAAATAATTCGAGTAACAGGGTTTGAGGTGTATCCGCAGTGATCCGGCCAAGGCGAAGGTAATTTCGCAGTAAGCGGATCAAACCGACGTCATCTTCTCGAATCGTGAGCAAAAAATCTTTTCGTATGTTGAAAGAGACGTTGACCCCTTTAACATCTTGTCCCGCCCTTTGTGGAAACAAAGAGTTAATATGTAAGCCGTCGCTATTTTGATAGAAGCGCGCAGAGGCTTCTATTTCATTGATATCTTCTTCTTCGGGGACTTCCTCGACAGAGTAGCCACTCAACCAATCGCGTTCTTCATCGCTAGGTTTAAATAGATCTAACCAGAGGGTGCCTTGAGGTACAGTATCTTGTATGTTTAATTCAGTAATCGACAGATTACGATTCTCGTAGACATATGCAGTTATCATTGAACCTCCTGAAAAACACTTAAGCGAAAATTGAATGACCTAAGCGAAGAGAAAAATCTGGGATATTCTACCTGAATCACTATGATTAAACAGCAGTAAACTAAAGAATATCAGTATGAGCAGACTATTTTGCTGCGGCGATGATCACCCGCTCTTGATTAGATAACCGGATATTGATGCCTTCTACCGTTGTGATCTGATTATTAGAAATATCTTTCTTCCTAACATGGTAAACATCAGATTTGTCTTCTAATGGAGACACGATCGTCACACGAACAACTTGATTACCATCTTGCCAGTTCCAATACCAATAACCTGTACTCGCAAACAATGACACAGCAATTAGCCCAAAAATGACATAGCGTAATATTATCTGCTTACCAACATTAGCCGTTGTATTAGAGGGTCTTTTCCCCCTTGAATCACTCGGTTTTTTTCGTAAAAACAACATTGCAGCAATAATAACAAAGAAGGTAACCAGGATTTTAGTAAACAAAAGAAGCTCCAACGAAATCATGAAAAGCGAATTATAACGTCTAAATTGAACTAAAACTGATATTAATATCTAACCTTTTATCTGAGCGGTTAAAATATGGCTCAGAATCAATCTAAAAAAGTCAAAACTAGTGAATTCATTGAAGACCAGATATTCTAGTGGTCTCGTTACGGCGATTAATCCCTTATATACACGCTAGGATAGAAGATGAAATTTAAACGACCTCTCACAAGCTTAATACTCGCGATGCTGTCTGTACCAGCATATGCACAAATCACTGTTTCACTGCCTAAGTCAGTAGATATTTTGGTCGTGAATGGGCAATTATCAGAATCAGCTTCAACGCTCGAGCTACCAAATGGCAGCAACCAAATCCTCTTTAAGTACAACACTAGCTTCAGGCAACAAGGTCAACAGAGACGTTTCACATCTGAAGCTGTCATTCTGACCTTCAATGGACAAGATTCAGCATATGAACTAATTCTGCCTAGACTCAGATCTGATAGTGATGCTGACAGCTTTAATAAATTTGCAGAGTTGACCCTTATCGATGATGCGGGTGTAGATGTTAAATACACCAGTGACCTGCTTCTAAAAGAGGGAATACAACTAGGCAGAGATTACGATGAAGAGATAGCAGTCTATAACGCTGATTCATCTCCTGCAGCGCTGACAAGGCTTACGACACAAACACAAGAACCGACATCTAACTTGGTACCCGCAATTTCAGTGACAGCTGTAAGTATTGAGGCTTCAAACTCAACAAAAGCAGTGACTCCATCTATAACAGACACAAGTAAAGAACAGATAAATGTCGGTCAAATGCTTGATTTTTGGTATAGCCAAGCTGATGAAGAGACTCGTAAAGCTTTCAAACAAAAAATAGAAGATTAAACATCTTTTTGGGTTTAGGTCTAGCAGTACCTAAGCCACTTTTATCTATCTAGCAACTCCTTCTCGGAACGTATACACGAAAAAAGCCCTAGCGTTTTCTGCTAGGGCTTTTTTCGTGTATTAGGCGCCTGGAAATGACCGACTCGATCCACGAAGTGGACACATGAGGGCGAAAAATCAGTGCTTTGGATGCGCAGCATTCAACTGTTTTGTAGCGAGAAGCGACGCAGTCGCTGAACTGGGGAGCAAGCCACATGGATGTGGTGAATGTCAGAAATGCATGGATGCAATTTCTGACCAAGGTCAGCGGCGGAATGGCTTCGAAGCAGGAGCTTTGAAAACCTTAACAAAGGCACCTTCCAATGGCATAGCTTTGAATGGACATGATACTTGCCGAAGGCCGAACACATGGGGGCGGAGAAGTCGCGCTTTGGATGCGAAGCATTCAGCTGCTTTGTAGCGAGAGGCGACGTAGTCGTCGAACTGAGGGGGCTGACCGCTCAGCGGCGGAATAGCTTCGAAGCAGGAGCTTTTAAAACCTTAACAAAGGCGCCTGTCATGGCCAGCTATGCTAAAGCTTCGCGCTCATAAGCACATCGCTATTGCGATATTCGCCCTACTATCACATGAAATGAATCTCACTGCGTTCGGACTTTCTATTTCCCCATGCTCGAGTGGTCATCTTTCCAGGCTAAAAACGAAAAAAGCCCATTGCGTTAGCAATGGGCTTATTCGTTATTAGGCGCCTGGAAATGACCTACTCTCACATGGGGAGACCCCACACTACCATCGGCGCAATTGCGTTTCACTTCTGAGTTCGGGATGGGATCAGGTGGGGCCACAATGCTATGGTTTCCAGACTAATTTGGTAAAATTTCGAAAGCTGGCTATTCAGATGCATTAACGCGTCTAAATCGCAAAAATAATTGGTCTAACTTAAATCAAATACGTATTCTTTTGTGCTTATGAAGTAACACACACACTAACTACACAAACCCATCTGGGTTGTATGGTTAAGCCTCACGAGTCATTAGTACAGGTTAGCTCAACGCCTCACAACGCTTACACACCCTGCCTATCAACGTCCTAGTCTCGAACGGCTCTTTAGAGGAATTAAATTCCTAGGGATGACTCATCTTAGGACTCGCTTCCCGCTTAGATGCTTTCAGCGGTTATCGATTCCGAACGTAGCTACCGGGCAATGCTATTGGCATAACAACCCGAACACCAGCGGTTCGTCCACTCCGGTCCTCTCGTACTAGGAGCAGCTTCCTTCAATCATCCAACGCCCACGGCAGATAGGGACCGAACTGTCTCACGACGTTCTGAACCCAGCTCGCGTACCACTTTAAATGGCGAACAGCCATACCCTTGGGACCGACTTCAGCCCCAGGATGTGATGAGCCGACATCGAGGTGCCAAACACCGCCGTCGATATGAACTCTTGGGCGGTATCAGCCTGTTATCCCCGGCGTACCTTTTATCCGTTGAGCGATGGCCCTTCCATTCAGAACCACCGGATCACTATGACCTACTTTCGTACCTGCTCGACGTGTATGTCTCGCAGTTAAGCTGGCTTATGCCATTGCACTAACCGTACGATGTCCGACCGTACTTAGCCAACCTTCGTGCTCCTCCGTTACTCTTTGGGAGGAGACCGCCCCAGTCAAACTACCCACCAGGCACTGTCCTCAACCCCGATTCAGGGGCCAGAGTTAGAACATCAAAACTACAAGGGTGGTATTTCAAGGTTGACTCCACAAAAACTAGCGTCTCTGCTTCAAAGTCTCCCACCTATCCTACACATGTAGGTTCAATGTTCAGTGCCAAGCTATAGTAAAGGTGCACGGGGTCTTTCCGTCTAGCCGCGGGTATACGGCATCTTCACCGCAATTTCAACTTCACTGAGTCTCGGCTGGAGACAGCGTGGCCGTCATTACGCCATTCGTGCAGGTCGGAACTTACCCGACAAGGAATTTCGCTACCTTAGGACCGTTATAGTTACGGCCGCCGTTTACCGGGGCTTCGATCATGAGCTTCTCCGAAGATAACCCAATCAATTAACCTTCCGGCACCGGGCAGGCGTCATACCGTATACTTCCTCTTGCGAGTTTGCACAGTACTGTGTTTTTGATAAACAGTTGCAGCCACCTGGTATCTGCGACTGCCAGCAGCTTAAGGAGCAAGTCCCATCACCGCCGGCAGCGTACCTTCTCCCGAAGTTACGGTACCATTTTGCCTAGTTCCTTCAGCCGAGTTCTCTCAAGCGCCTTGGTATTCTCTACCCAACCACCTGTGTCGGTTTGGGGTACGATTCCTACTAACCTGAAGCTTAGAAGATTTTCCTGGAAGCATGGCATCAACTACTTCATCCCCTTGGGGACTCGTCATCAACTCTCAGCTTTGCAATTTAATGCGTTCACCCGGATTTGCCTAAGTGAACAGCCTACAGCCTTAAACGCGGACAACCAACGCCGCGCTAGCCTAGCCTTCTCCGTCTCTCCATCGCAGTTAGTAGAAGTACGGGAATATTAACCCGTTTCCCATCGATTACGCCTTTCGGCCTCACCTTAGGGGTCGACTTACCCTGCCCTGATTAACATTGGACAGGAAACCTTGGTCTTTCGGCGAGGGAGTTTTTCACTCCCTTTATCGTTACTCATGTCAGCATTCGCACTTCTGATACCTCCAGCGTGGGTTACCCCTTCGCCTTCAACGGCTTACAGAACGCTCCTCTACCGCTTGCTAGTAAACTAGCAAACCCATAGCTTCGGTGTATTGCTTAGCCCCGTTAAATCTTCCGCGCAGGCCGACTCGACTAGTGAGCTATTACGCTTTCTTTAAATGATGGCTGCTTCTAAGCCAACATCCTAGCTGTCTAAGCCTTCCCACATCGTTTCCCACTTAGCAATAACTTTGGGACCTTAGCTGATGGTCTGGGTTGTTTCCCTTTTCACGACGGACGTTAGCACCCGCCGTGTGTCTCCCGTATAGTACTCATTGGTATTCGGAGTTTGCAAAGGGTTGGTAAGTCGGGATGACCCCCTAGCCTTAACAGTGCTCTACCCCCAATGGTATTCGTACGAGGCGCTACCTAAATAGCTTTCGAGGAGAACCAGATATCTCCGAGTTTGATTGGCCTTTCACCCCCAGCCACAAGTCATCACCGCATTTTTCAACATACGTGTGTTCGGTCCTCCAGTTGATGTTACTCAACCTTCAACCTGCCCATGGCTAGATCACTCGGTTTCGGGTCTACACCTTGCAACTAAACGCGCAGTTAACACTCGGTTTCCCTACGGCTCCGCTATTCGCTTAACCTTGCTACAAAATGTAAGTCGCTGACCCATTATACAAAAGGTACGCAGTCACGGTCTCAAGGACCGCTCCCACTGCTTGTACGTATACGGTTTCAGGTTCTATTTCACTCCCCTCACAGGGGTTCTTTTCGCCTTTCCCTCACGGTACTGGTTCACTATCGGTCAGTCAGGAGTATTTAGCCTTGGAGGATGGTCCCCCCATGTTCAGACAAGATGTCACGTGTCCCGTCCTACTCGTTTTCATCTATAGTTAGTTTTCATGTACGGGGCTATCACCCTGTGCCGCTGAGCTTTCCAACTCATTCCACTAACACCCTATAGACTTAAGGGCTAATCCCCGTTCGCTCGCCGCTACTAGGGGAATCTCGGTTGATTTCTTTTCCTCCGGGTACTTAGATGTTTCAGTTCCCCGGGTTTGCCTCACATACCTATGTATTCAGTATGTGATACTCACTTATGTGAGTGGGTTTCCCCATTCGGATATCGTTAGCTCAAATGCTTGTTACTAGCTCGCCAACGCTTTTCGCAAGTTACTACGTCCTTCATCGCCTCTGACTGCCAAGGCATCCACCGTATACGCTTAGTCACTTAACCATACAACCCACATAAGTTTGAAACCTACATGCACTGTATCGCAACTAATGGTGTTTACTTTCGCCAAAAGAATACTCTTGAAGTACATTGCTGCACTTCGGCACTTGATTTAAGTGTTTGAGAACTCAATTATTTTATATTTCGCGCTAATGCTATAAACCACTGTAATTACCGAATCTTACGAATCAGCTTTCACAATAGTCCCTTTCACATTAACACTATCAGCTTTCCAAATTTTTAAAGAGCGGGCTTAAAAAAGCCAAAGATAAAGTATTAGTTTATCTTTGGCGTCTCTATCCATGTGCATGCCTTACTTTCTGCTGGAAAAGTAAGTTTACTTAGTCAATCAGAGTGTTCTCTGATAACTAGCAAAGTAAATGGTCTATCTACAAGAGAGTATCGAACCTAAGTTCTTAACAATCGAGTAAATGGTGGAGCTATGCGGGATCGAACCGCAGACCTCCTGCGTGCAAGGCAGGCGCTCTCCCAGCTGAGCTATAGCCCCATTTACATGCAGTCGAGAAATCATTAAGTATCCAATGTAAACATTGGCGAATCCAAATCGACTTTAGACAAGGCGTAAAGAGAGGACGTTTAGCCTGCTAAACGACGAACTTTACAACACAGTATAAAGGAAGATTTGGTGGGTCAGAGTGGACTTGAACCACCGACCTCACCCTTATCAGGGGTGCGCTCTAACCAGCTGAGCTACAGACCCATTCTTTTTGGTCTTTTAATCCTTTCTCATCGTTACTTTCTTCGTTTCTCAGTCATGTGCTAGAGCACATTCCCTACGAGACTCATCAAGTGCCTTGATTAAGAATCAAAATCCTCAAAAATACCTTTCGATATTCTCTTTCTTTCTATCAAGTAATCTGTGTGAACACTCAGCAAACATTGAGTTAGTCGTATAGGTAAGGAGGTGATCCAGCCCCAGGTTCCCCTAGGGCTACCTTGTTACGACTTCACCCCAGTCATGAACCACACCGTGGTAAACGCCCTCCCCGAAGGGTTAAGCTATCTACTTCTGGTGCAGCCCACTCCCATGGTGTGACGGGCGGTGTGTACAAGGCCCGGGAACGTATTCACCGTAGCATTCTGATCTACGATTACTAGCGATTCCGACTTCACGGAGTCGAGTTGCAGACTCCGATCCGGACTACGACCGGCTTTGTGGGATTAGCTTGACCTCGCGGCTTTGCGACCCTCTGTACCGACCATTGTAGCACGTGTGTAGCCCTACTCGTAAGGGCCATGATGACTTGACGTCGTCCCCACCTTCCTCCGGTTTATCACCGGCAGTCTCCCTAAAGTTCCCACCATTACGTGCTGGCAAATAAGGATAAGGGTTGCGCTCGTTGCGGGACTTAACCCAACATTTCACAACACGAGCTGACGACAGCCATGCAGCACCTGTCTCACAGTTCCCGAAGGCACCAAGCTATCTCTAGCGAGTTCTGTGGATGTCAAGAGTAGGTAAGGTTCTTCGCGTTGCATCGAATTAAACCACATGCTCCACCGCTTGTGCGGGCCCCCGTCAATTCATTTGAGTTTTAACCTTGCGGCCGTACTCCCCAGGCGGTCTACTTAATGCGTTAGCTTGGGAGCCCAGTAACTAAGTTACCAAACTCCGAGTAGACATCGTTTACGGCGTGGACTACCAGGGTATCTAATCCTGTTTGCTCCCCACGCTTTCGTACCTGAGCGTCAGTCTTTGTCCAGGGGGCCGCCTTCGCCACCGGTATTCCTTCAGATCTCTACGCATTTCACCGCTACACCTGAAATTCTACCCCCCTCTACAAGACTCTAGTTTGCCAGTTCAAAATGCAATTCCCAGGTTGAGCCCGGGGCTTTCACATCTTGCTTAACAAACCGCCTGCGTACGCTTTACGCCCAGTAATTCCGATTAACGCTTGCACCCCTCGTATTACCGCGGCTGCTGGCACGAAGTTAGCCGGTGCTTCTTCTGCGAGTAACGTCACAGCTATAGTTTATTAAACTACAACCTTTCCTCCTCGCTGAAAGTGCTTTACAACCCGAAGGCCTTCTTCACACACGCGGCATGGCTGCATCAGGCTTTCGCCCATTGTGCAATATTCCCCACTGCTGCCTCCCGTAGGAGTCTGGGCCGTGTCTCAGTCCCAGTGTGGCTGATCATCCTCTCAGAACAGCTAGGGATCGTCGCCTAGGTGAGCTATTACCTCACCTACTAGCTAATCCCACCTAGACTCATCTAATCGCGAAAGGCCCGAAGGTCCCCTCCTTTCCCCCGTAGGGCGTATGCGGTATTAGCAGTCGTTTCCAACTGTTATCCCCCACGACTAGGCAGATATCTAGGCATTACTCACCCGTCCGCCGCTCGACAGCGAAAGTAGCAAGCTACCTTCCTGTTTCCGCTCGACTTGCATGTGTTAGGCCTGCCGCCAGCGTTCAATCTGAGCCATGATCAAACTCTTCAATTAAAGTTTTTTGATGCACTTCCTTTCGAAAATGACATCGGCTCAACGAATCTTTTGCCTCCACTTTAAAAAGTGAAAACAAATTACTGTTTTCACAAACCCGAAGGTTTATGAAGCTTACATATTTTGCTTCTTAATCATTACTCTCTCGAAAGAAAACAAATCATAAGTTGCTATGGTCACTCAGTAGTTCATTGAGTAAATTTTTGATTGCCGACATTCCGAAGAACAGAAGGCAATTTCGAATAACTCAACACCTGTGAGTGCCCACACAGATTACTTGATAAATTGTTAAAGAGCGTGACACCAATTTTTCAGGTATCGCCGTTAGACGCTAGGTCGTTGGCTTGAGGAGGCGTATTCTACACTCTCCGTTATTGGCGTCAAGCGTTTATTTTAACAAGGTTACCAAGCGATTATTTGTTAACCACTACTGTGGTAACCAATCAAAACCTGAACCTCTTTAAATGCTTCTCGCCTACGTTAAATCCCGAAAGAAATAACTAACTAACATTGCTGTAAGTCCCTTGCTACCTAAGCTTTCGTTTAGTTAGCGGCTTACGATGCCGTGTCAGTGGATGCGCATTATAGGGAGTTTCATCTACAGTGCAAGGGGTTTACACAACAATTTTAATCCCAAGACACCAAGTGACGAGTATTTGCGCAAACGGAACAAAAATCACCGATAATCCTTACAATTGGCGACACATATTAGTCAAAATTAGTATTCCAATAGCTTAAGGCCGCCAAACGTTCAAAATGGCTAGTCAATATCAATAGCTGAGTGACTATATAAGTAAGTACTCGGCTACTGATTGATTCCAAGAGTATAGAGGTTCGTTTTGTACCTATGACCGAATAGGCTTAAATTGAGTAGAATGCTGGGAAGTATTGAGGTGTGTAGCTAAAGAGTAAAGGCCCCTATGGAGCCATCACGTTTTAAATTTTTGCTAAATACCCTGGCACATCGGCAATTGAATCAAGCACCACACTTGCAGCGGCAATGGCTTCATCAGTCACTGACTTACCTGTACGAACTAAAATACGCGTTGGGATACCCGCAGCTTTCGCCGCCAACATATCATCACGCTTATCGCCCACCATCACTGAACGACTTAGGTCAATTTTAAGAAACTCGGCTGCGGTTAACATCATTCCAGGCTTAGGCTTACGACAGTCACAGTCTTGCTTATAGTCACCAAGCCCTTTTTCTGCATGATGAGGACAGTAATAGATACCATCAAGCTCAACACCTTTATCAGCAAAATTCCAATCCATCCATTCTGTCAGACTGTGAAATTGATCTTCACTATACATACCACGCGCAATACCTGATTGATTAGTGACCACAGCAAGCTTGTACCCCATCTCTTTAAGAGCACGACATGCATCAAACACACCTTCCACATATTCAAAATCATCAACTTGATGAACATAACCATGGTCGATGTTGATCACACCATCTCTATCTAAAAAAACTGCTGGGCTCACGTGTTTAACTCCTAAGTCTGATTCAGAACATTATCCCATCCATTGACTCAGATTGCACCGCGAAGTTATCGTTTTCTGACAAGAAGATTGTAATGGATAAAATATACAAATATAGTAATCCTTAACCGGGCTATTTGTATATCTTACTATTTCATGAATAAATGCATATAAACCAAACGAGATAAGCCCAAATAGGTCAACATCGAATAAGAGATCAGATAATGAACCACAGCCTATATCAAGCAAGAAGAAAAGCCCTATTTGAACAGCTTCCAGAGGACAGCTTTGTTATTCTTGCTGGCTATCAACAAAAGGTTCGCAGTAAAAATATAAAATATCATTTCAGACAAGATAACGACTTTCTTTATCTCACTGGTTTTAACGAGCCAGATTCGGTCGCCCTGCTTTGCGCCGATAACAGCAAAGAGTGCGGCTTTAAGTACACACTCTTTTGCCGACCGAAAGACAAAGCTCAAGAAGTCAGTTTTGGTGAACGAGCAGGTGTCGATGGAGCCATATCAACCTTTAATGCTGATGAAGCCTACGATATAGCACAATTAGAATCCATACTCCTTTCACAACTGGCTCACCATCAACACGTTTTTATTAGCGATGAACTTGGCCGTTTTTCAGGACATGTAATTAGCTGGCTCAACCATCAAAGAGCCACCGCTCCCTTCGATACTATTAAGCATCATCGCAGCCTGACTCCCCTCTCTAAAGCACTACATCCAATGCGAGTAGTAAAGAGTAGTGAGGAGATACAGCAGATCAAAGCCGCTGTTGCCGCCTCTATTGATGGTCACAAAGCAGTAATGACAGCTTGCCACCCTGGGATCAATGAGGCAGAGCTGGCTGCTACTTTTGACTTTACGATTGCTAAACATGGGGCAACTGATGTCGCATACCCCAATATAGTTGCCTCAGGTAACAATGCCTGCTGCCTACATTATGAAGAAAATTGCTGTAAAACTGCCGATGGACAGATACTACTTATCGACGCCGGCGCAGAACTCAACGGTTATGCATCTGACATCACCCGTAGTTATCCGGTAAATGGTAGATTCACCACAGAGCAAAAAGCGATTTATCAGTTGGTGTTGAACGCTTTAGATGCAGCCATTGAAAAAGTACAGCCCGGCGCCGATTGGAATTGTCTCTATGAAACCTGCATGGAAGTGATGGCCAAAGGTTTGCTCGAACTTGGTTTATTGAATGGCAACATAGATGACATCATGAAAAATGAAAGTTATAAGCGTTTTACCGTGCATAAAACAGGTCACTGGCTTGGCATGGATGTGCATGATGTGGGTCCATACCACAACAATCAGGGTGATTGGCGTAAGCTTGAACCAGGAATGACATTCACCATAGAACCTGGGATCTATATCCCTCTGTCGGCAACAGATGTCCCTGAAGCTTACCGAGGCATGGGGATCCGTATTGAAGATGACATTCTAGTGACTCAAACAGGCTATGAAAATCTATCAGTGGGCGTGCCACGCACAATCGATAATATCGAAGCAATTATGCCCGCATCATCTTGTAACAATGACTGAGACTATCACGTTTGAAGCTAAAACCTAGTAAGCCCCTAAAACAGCAGGCATAAGCATGCTTAACTTGTAGGTTAACAAATTTGAAGTATCCATTAAGTTTGTTTCTTTTGACAGGTTTACCAGAGGTTAGTGTGATAAATAATGTCTCAAAAGAAAAGCTCGCTGAACTTCAACTTGATTGCAACGGGGTTGGTGGTTAAGTCAAAATCTTGCGAGATAAGCATAAAAAAACCGAGCCCTAGAGATAGAGCTCGGATTTGAAACGAATAGATAACTGAGTGATATGAGGCTTTATTCTTTAAGCTGCTTGTTGATTATTTCTGCATCTAACAGCTCGACTGCACTATCGAGCATTTCAAAGTCCATTCCAGCATAACAACTATAATCAACCTCCCCCATGTTATGACGATTAACTGCAATAGTGAGTGCAGCGATGAGAGTTTCTTTATGAGGGGAATATCTATAGTGATCAACTCCACTGATGAGTCCGCAAAGAATCAAAGATTCGGTATTTGATCTTTTACAATAAACGCCAGTGTGCCAATTTTTATTCAAACTAAATCCTGATTCTACGATATCCATTGAACACTTTGTAACGTCGATGCTATCTGAGCAAGCCACATTTGCTTTTTCTAAAAAAGCACCAACTTGATATGAAGCATTTGACTTGTGAAATGTAGCGCTAAAGCAGCTAAATAAACTCATTTTATAACCCTTAATTGTTGGTGGGGTACGACTCACTCAATCTATCGAGTCGCCGCTCGGCAACAAACACCTACCCCTAAACCAACTCAGCCCCTACCATTTCTGGTAAGGGCGGAAATAATACATAGCTTCTAGCTTTCCGAATCACTCGCTCGGCTGGTAGCATTGATATGTTTCAACATCATTCACGACCTATCTCGTGACACCCTGAACCATAACAACCTCCAATTTCATCTAGTATTGTCACTGACACACTCAGTAGCGTCAATCCATTCTCTGCAGTAACTAGCACATAAACTGAGCCATCCATAGTAAATCCATTGATGGTTTCATCTGACCTACATGGACTTCCGGAGATATGACGTATGGAGCAGAGATATGCCAGCCCTATCTTTTACCTATTAACCACCTAGTTTAAAACAGTTTTTTGCATTCTCAGATCTTAGTTAGAGTTTGATTCATCTAGGTAAGCAAAACTTCGTTGATATCTATCACCTCCCGTGGGTGATGTGCATGGATGCACAAATGTTGTGTTCACTGGATGTGACAGAACGGTCTTGAATGCAAACAACTCCGTAACGCGACGGCCTCTCAGTTAACAAGCAGAGTAACTAGAGCCACCCATCTTAAATCAATAAAATACAAGGTCTGGTAAGCAAGTCGACGGTATTCTGCTTGTTTACATAAGGTAATCAAGTCAAGTGAACGAACGTTCTTAGACACAAATAACCAAAAATAGCAGTGTTTAGGTCAAAATGATAAAATCTAGGCGCGACTTTTTGACTCTGTGCTTATGAGCCAAATTTGTATAAGAAATGATAAACTCTTAGTCGGTTTGAAAGTACTGGCAGTTTTGAGAAAAATGTCGTCGACGTTTATCTAAATGCTCACTATAACTTGTCAGCTCTTGCAGTGTCCCTACTGGACCGTGAAATAACTGACCAAATTCAGAGGTGAGTTTTATCCAGGTTTCACTGGAAATATTTAACCTCGTCAGTACCTTTTCTGCATCAACAGAGATGGTACCACGCTTGTCAGCCCGAATGACTCTACCCGTCTCATCAATCAGTTGCAGATAATCTTTGACACTGAACATTAATCCTTTAGGTATATCCTGACGCTCATTACCGACAAAAGGCAGTAAAGCACAAGGCTGCTCTCCTTTAATTGCAGATTTAATTCTAAGCTGAATACTTGTGTGATCTGATTGCTCTGGTGTATCCACCATTTTTGCCCTGATAGGATTCAGGTCGACATAGGCCATACAGGCAAGTACTGCAGCCTCATCCAATAAAGCCTGACTTTTAAAGCGCCCCTCCCAGAAACGACCAGTACAGTTATCCTCTTTATTGGCCATTCGACCTATGGGCTCATTCAACGCTCTCATAAACCAGGATATGTCGCTCAGCCTACTTCGAAACAGCGCAATTGAATGCTTAAGTCCATTAACTTCAAAGCCTTCGATTACCTCACCCTTGGCAAATTTCTGTGTGACCTCTGTTCCCTTGAATATCTGATGCCAATGTTCAACGACCTCTTTATCAGTCCAACGATTGGACTCATAAATATCGACACTAAGAACAAGATGCAGATGATTAGACATTACTGCGTAAGCCGCAATATCGATAGCAAACACACCACCTAATTTGAGCAACAGAGACTCAACCCAGCCACGCCTATGATCGTAATTTTTCCCAGTGAATTTATCATCCCCGAGGAGCATGGCTCGTCTAGATACACGCGAGCAACAATGATACCAAGGCGTGTCTTCAATGCTGACTTGAGTTCTTCTTGGACGGGGCATAGCAACCTCCTACTTAAGCTCATAATTAAAGCTTAGTAAGAGGCATGAAAAGATACCATTTAATGTGGGTGGCACTATTTAGCACCATCAAGGCGGCATTGTTGCTGCCAAAATAACTCCAGCGAATGTACATGACACTAAACCAGTAAAAGATATGGTCGTTGAATCATTGGATAGGCTCTATCCTGACAAGGGGTATATTGGAAAAGCGTTAGCTGGCGACCTACTATACGTGGAGTGACTATCGTTAATAATGTCCGTAAAAAACATGAAAAAAAAGGCTTTATCGTTATGGGGTTAATTAATAACATAAGTCGATCACCGGATAACATTTCAGTGAGAAGTGATCGAAATCAGTGTTACTGAGTGATGGACCGTTAGGTTTATTTAATGCAGAGAATTGACAGTTTTGAAGCTATAAAATTATTTTGTAGACAAGAATGGTTAACCAAAGCGTTGATTAGTGCTCACTTATTAAGGCTGGCTCTGTTTATTTCCGAAGACGGACACAAAAAGCTCCGCAAAAACGGAGCCTTCTCTATTTGAACACTTAAGTTTCTAAATACTTGCAAGGATTAGTCTAATAAATCCAGAGCTTCAAGTCTTTCTTTAGCTAGAATATATCTTGCACGAACATCATCAATTTGCTGTTGAGTTAACTTCTTACCCAAGGTACGAAGTCCTCCATCAGCATCATTATGATGAATTCCCATAGCAAACTTAAGATATTCCATAAGCAGCGGCTGAGCATCAAGGTATGATATGGAGTTCATAGCCTGAGAAATTTTGTTTGCCTCAGCCCATTCGCCTTTTAAAACATGCTCCTGCATAGTAACGCTAGCTTTTGGGAAGATAGTACCTACACCTGTAATTCCACCGCATGCTCCAGCAAGTCCTGCATGTACAGTTACAGTGTCAACGCCTGCCAAGATTTTTAAATCTTTATTCTCTAACATCAGCGTTTCAATAGTTGAAACGTCTGTAGTCGATATTTTAAGAGCCGTTACTTCAGGTAGATCAGCAAGTCTTCTAAGAAGCTCTGTTGAAATTGCATGATATCCGGCTGCATCAGGGTTGTTATAAGGCATAATTGTTACGCTGGCCTCTTTTGCAGCTGTTGCAGCAAGCGCATAGTACGCATACATCTCTTCATCAGAAGGAACCGCCTGAGTTTTTGGCGGCATGACCATGACGGTATCCACTCCAACCCTTGCCAGTCCTTCAATGATTTTGGCAAGCTCTTCCTTAGTTTCTGCTGCAGCTCCACTGATCAACGGGACATTGAATTCTTTAGCAACCTCAGAAAGGGATTTAAGTAAAGAAAGGCGCTGTTCTGTGCTCAGGTAGCTATTCTCACCTAGAGTACCAGAAGCGACAAGTCCGCCCATTCTGCTTCCGCCCTTTCCCTGAGCTTTTAAAACAGTTGAGGCCTGTTTTTGTGTTGCATCAAAGTCAATTTCAAGGACACCGGATTCTGACTCTTTTAGCCATGTGAACACGGCCGGCATAACGGTATATCGCCAATCTGTACTATTTGTTTCCATCATATTACCTTTTGTATAAAAATCATCTCGCCAAACTTATTGTATAAAATATACCAAAATAACGATATAAGTTCAATTACCTTCGGCAAAGCCGGTGGCTTATTGAGTAATTATCTATGCCATCCACAATAAAGCTACTATCGCCCCCCCTTGTTAGCACTCCGGTTATGTAATCCTGACAGACTGATTTCTTTATAAACAGGAAGCTATCACGCTATCTTTATTGCGGCGTGCTTCTTGGCTAAAAACATCATTAGTGCAACCGAAAATCAAGTGAGCTTCGAGTATTAAAATAGCCAAACCAAAGCCACTGAAATACATACATTACCTACTGTTGAATTTCTATGACTGGTACTGCGACATGTCTGCCGAAAGGCTTACGACGAGTGAGAGGTTCTTAATATTATTCATGAATCTTCATTTAGAAAGCAGCTCAGAAAAGCAGTAAATAAGTAGTCAAGTCCCCAAACAGGTCAAAGCACACACTTTGAGGCATTCATTTGCAACTCAATTGTTACAACATGGCTCAGATATTAGGACTGTGCAAATGTGACTCGGTCACACAGTTTCTTAAAACCAAAGAGCTATATACCTATATTAATGGAAGTCGCTTTAGCCCTGTAAGTCCAATGGATAAGTAACATCGGTCTACGATTAACGTCAACAGGGACGTGTTCGCCGCGTCTCGAAGAACCTTCTCAAAACAAGCGTGCACATTCCTCACCGGACAGGCGTTAGATAACCATGAAGGTGTGACTTTTAAACACGCTTCAAAGTGTCAACGATGCCACAACCTCAAAAGAAAATGTAATCAACCTTCATTCGAAGGCGATCTTGAAAAACACCTGACTTCTCGAGGCTAGATTTACGGAAACCTAGCTAAACCGATCAATTCGATAATCACTGAGATCTATTTCAGTCTGCTTGCCTGACATCTCTTGGCTGACTAACTTGGCCGTAATGCCTGACCAGGTCAGCCCTAAGTGTTGATGACCAAACGAAAAGAAAACATTCTTTTGCTTATTACTGCGTCCAAGAACCGGAAGGCTATCAGGCATAGAGGGTCTAAATCCCATCCAACGCTCACCATCAGTCACTTTAGCATCGGCAAAGAGTTCAGGCAGCAAGGCTTTGCCATGAGGAAACAAGCAATCTGCTCGAGCCTCGACTAAGGGCGCTTTTAATCCTCCAAACTCAACGGTGCCCGCGAGGCGAGTACCATCAAGCATAGGCGTGATAATAAATTTGCGATTATAGGAAGCTACCGGCCGTGACAGACTGCTTTTTTGCGGCATCATCAAATGGTAGCCACGCTCAGTTTCAAGTGGCACATTATGGCCTAGGTGCTTTGCAAATGGTTTTGACCAGGCTCCTGAGGCTATCAATACTTTATCAGAGACAATTTTTTCACCAGAAGCCAACTGCATAGCAACGATGGCTTCATCCACTATTGATTTGTCGATAGACAACAGCTCATCGGTTAGTATCTCTCCACCTAACGCAACAAATTTATCAGCAAACGCCTGGCACAGTTTATAAGGGTCTGTGGTATGACCGACATGAGTAAAATACAAAGCATGACTAATGCTGTCACTTAAACTAGGCTCTAATTGCCTCACTTCACCGCCTGACAGTAATCTTACTTTTACGCCAGCATTTGAGTAGTGATTACACTCTTTAGTGACTTCTTCAATGGAAGTGCCTTCAAATACCAGCAAACTACCATTAAGTGTCATTAATTCAGAGCAATCACAAAACTCAGTCAGTTCTATCAGCGCCTCAATCGAACTTTGGTTTAATCGTTTAATCGCCTGAGAATTATGCGCCCTTCTGCCTGGGAGCATATTGATGAGAAATCGCATGAACCAAGGTACTGCTTTAAAAAAATAACTTGGTTGAATACGAAATGGTCCAAGTGGATCCAGCAACATGCCAGGTAATTTAGCTAACATTGCCGGATCGGCTAAAGGAAAAACCTGCTCGGTGGCAAAATGACCAGCATTGCCTTTTGATGCACCGGCGCCGACCCCTTCTTTATCAATAATCCGAACTTTATGCCCGGCTCGAAGCAATTCAACACCTGTTGCTAGACCAACTATCCCAGCTCCTACAACAGTCACAGTGCCGTTAGTTGAACTTGCTGTGTTCTGACTCATAATGTCTCTCTTTTACCATGTTCGGTTATCTGAATGTCTATCTATTCATCACGAGTAATAGCGATGAATCATGACTAATGGCTGTGACAATTAGCGCAACATAAAGCCATTTTGAAACACATCATCGGGATCGATGACGAACTGATGACGCCCAGTGATATATGAGCGACCAGACACTTGCGGGATCACTGCATCTTTACCAAAAAAGCTGTTTTCTTTGGTGGCACTGACAATCATTCTGCCATCGACAATGCTTTCAATCATCAAGGCTTGCTCAAGTTCTACTTCACCTTTGGCATACAAGAGTGCAACACGGCCAGCCACGCCGGTTCCGGTTGGCGATCTATCCACTTCACCATCGGCAAAAATGCACACATGACGTGAATGGGCTTCAGGGTTGGTTACCTTCTTTGAGGTAAATATGGTGCCATAAAGAAAACTCAGATCTTCTTCGATAGGATGTACTAGCGGATGTGATGCCATCACAGCGAGCTTAATACGTCGGCCCATATCGATTAGTTGAGCCACGTTTTCTTGACCACATGAAATGTCATGGGCATCTGCATCCACATAGGCATAATATGCACCACCAAAGCCAATATCATATTTAATTTCGCCAAAACCTTCGACTAACACACTGCAGTCTAATGATTCGGCCCATGAATCAACATTTAGGAAACTGGCGTGGATCTTTCCTTGACTATCTCGACTCGCTTTAGCCGTTATCAGTCCTGCAGGCGCATCGATTTTTATCACTCGCTCGTCAGTTTCCAAAGTGATAGCACCGGTTTGGCAGGCCACTTTAACTAAAGCCAAAATACCATGACCACACATGCTGCTATAACCTTCATTATGTAAAAACAGTACGCCAAAGTCGGCACCTTCAGTCACTGGCTTAGTTAGCAGAGCGCCATACATATCAGCATGTCCCCTTGGCTCATGCATCAATAGAGTACGATACCTGTCTAGATGCTGAGTTACATATTGACGCATCTCTAAGATGGTCTCCCCTTTTATTTCAGGATAACCTGAAGTAATAATCCTCAGAGGCTCCCCCTCTGTGTGAGCGTCAATTGTTACGAATCGTTGACAGTTTTCTACAAATTCGGCAGGGAGATCGTTGAGGTGCATGGCTTACTCCTTTCTTATATTTTGTATGCAATATATAGTATTTGACGACAACAAAGATAATAAAGATCCCACGGGGCTTTTATTTCCTCGGAAATTGTATACAATATACTATAAGTTTTCGGAACAAGACAAGTTTAGATGCGTTTTTCCGGTTGTGTACATCTTTTATATAAAGCAAAACTAGCGCATAGAGGTCTTAGACATGAAAGTAAATTGGCAAGGTGTTTTCCCAGCAATCTCAACTCAATTCAATGATGATGGTTCAATCAACTATGAATCTAACGCGCTTATGCTCGAAGATCTCATTAGAGATGGTATCGACGGTATCATCGCTTTAGGCACTATTGGTGAGAATGCTTCCCTGAGTCCACAGGAAAAGCGTGAGTTTATTAAGCACACAGTAGAAACCGTCAAAGGACGTATATTGGTTCTGACTGGTTGTACTGAAAACACTGCAGAATTGGCATCTACTTATGCTCAAGATGTTGAGAAATTAGGTGTAGATGGCTTAATGCTACTACCCGCTATGGTTTATCGCGGTACTGACCGTGAGGTTGTTGCTCATTACCAGACTGTTGCTCGCTCAACAAAGCTGCCAATCATGATCTACAACAACCCTGTCAGTTATGGTGTTGACATCAATTTAGAGATGACAGCTATTCTTGCAGAAGAGAAGAATATCGTTGCCATCAAAGAGTCTACCACTGACACACGCCGTCTGACTGAATTACAAAGCAAGTTTGGTGATCGCTTTAACATCCTTTGTGGTGTTGATGATATCGCCCTTGAAAGTCTTTTATTGGGTGCAACGGGTTGGATTTCAGGACTGACTAACGTATTCCCACGCGAATCTGTCACCCTATTTAAGCTAGCACGTGCTGGTCGTATTGAAGAAGCTCGCGAGATCTACCGCTGGTTTATGCCTTTATTACGCCTAGATACGATTCCAACGCTGGTTCAGTGCATCAAGTTTGCCGAGCAAATTGCTGGCCGTGGTAGCGAAAATGTACGTATGCCACGTATGACATTGATTGGTGACGAACGTGCTTATGTTGAAAAAGTCATTAAAGAAGCAATGGATACTCGCATCGTTCTAGATAAGTACAACCTGGATTAATATCGATAAACGCGAGCCACTAAGCTTGACTAGACTCAAGCTTAGTGACTTTATATCGATATGTGTGACGTAAATTGCAGGAAACGGAGTAAAGTAGAGATGTTAAAAGGCACATTCTTTTGCGTCGATGCTCATACATGCGGCAACCCAGTTCGTTTGGTCACCAGTGGCCATCCTGATCTTAAAGGTCGTACTATGAGTGAGAAGCGCCAGCACTTTCTCAAGGAATTTGATTGGCTCCGGAAAGGGTTAATGTTCGAACCTAGAGGCCACGATATGATGTCGGGGGCTTTTTTGTATCCCCCCTGTAGCGACAATGCCGACGCGTCGATCTTATTTATCGAAACCAGTGGCTGCCTACCTATGTGCGGACACGGCACAATAGGCACCATCACTGCGGCCATTGAGTCAGGCCTATTAGCCGCTAAAGAACCAGGAAAGTTGACCATAGATGTACCTGCTGGTCAGATCAATATCGAATATCAACAAACCGGTGAAAAAGTTGACTGGGTGAAGATCTATAACGTGCCTGCTTACCTCGCCCATCAGGATGTCGTTCTGGATATTCCGGAGTTAGGTCCACTTAAAATCGATGTTTCCTATGGCGGCAATTATTATGTCATCGTCGAACCACAAGCCAACTTTCCGGGCTTAAGAAAGTGGACCGCCGCCGACATTCTTCGCTGGAGCCCAATCGTCCGTCAAATTGCCCATGAACAATTAACCTGTATACACCCAGATGATCCTACAGTATCAGGTATCTCTCATGTGTTATGGACTGGCGACACCATTAGTGAAGGCTCTGATGGTGCCAATGCCGTTTTCTATGGTGACAAAGCCATAGACCGCTCCCCTTGCGGAACAGGCACAAGTGCACGCTTAGCTCAGCTCTACGCCAAAGGTCAATTAGATGTTGGCGATACATACACCCACGAAAGCATCATAGGTAGCCAGTTTGTTGGCCGTATTGAGTCATCCACTTTCGTTGGAGACTATCGCGGGATCATGCCGAGCATTCAGGGCTGGGCCAGAATTACAGGTCAAAACTCAATAACCATAGACGACAGTGATCCGTATGCTTTCGGCTTTCAAGTGACTTAACACCAAGATAATCATTATTCTTCCTAGCAATAAATCTAGGAAACTGAATTAGCAGGGATAAATATGACAGACGCAGTGAAATCAAGAATTAGTGGCCAACACTTTATTAACGGAACTTGGACTGGTGATGCAAACGCATTCAACAGCTTTGATCCACTGTCAAATAGTCAACTCGATTGGTCGTTTGCCAGTGCAAGCCCAAGCGATATAGATAGTGCAGCAAACGCGGCCCGAGCAGCGTTTATTCAATACAGAGCCACAAGCCCAATCCAAAGAGCCGAGTTTTTAGAAGCTATCGCCAATGAGTTACAAACCGATATAGAAGCGATCACGACCGCCGCCAATCGTGAATCTGGCCTGCCGATGGCGCGCGTACAAGGTGAAACAGGCAGAACCTGCAATCAACTTAGATTATTTGCCAGCACATTACGTGAGCCACTCGACGCTAAGTTTGTCGATTTAGCCAACCCTGAACGTGCGCCATTACCGAAAGCTGACACTCGCTTGAGCGTATTACCTATCGGCCCTGTTGCCGTGTTTGGTGCATCGAACTTTCCGTTAGCATTTTCAACCGCCGGTGGCGACACAGCATCTGCACTCGCTGCAGGTTGTCCAGTGATAGTCAAAGGTCACCCTGCACACCCGGCCACCAGTGAGTTAGTGACTCGCGCAATTGAGAAAGCCATTATTGCTTGTGATATGCCAGCAGGCGTTTTCAGCTTAGTTCAAGGCACTGCGCCACAAGTGTCTACCGACCTTGTCAAACACAGTGCAATAAAAGCCGTCGGCTTTACCGGCTCACTAAAAGTGGGTCGACTATTAGCCGACTTATGTGCTGCACGACCTGAGCCCATTCCTTTCTTTGGTGAGTTGGGATCAACCAACCCGCAATTTTTACTTAGCAATATCTTATCTGATAACGCTGAACAACTTGCCAACACTCAGGTGCAGTCAATGATGATGGGACACGGTCAGTTTTGTACCAGCCCTGGTGTCGCTATTGCAGTCAAAGGCCCTGCACTAAACCGTTATATCGCCACTATGGCTGAAAGCATCGCCATGCTCCCAGCTGCTTCGATGCTGACGCCTGGTATTGCTGCAACTTACCAAGCGCAAGTCGATGCCCTACTCAAGAATTCAGCTGTCGAGCTCATCGCGCAGGGGCAATCTGCTGACGCCAATCATTTAACTAGGCCTACTGCAGTGCGCGTCAGTGCTGATGACTATCTCATTACACCTGAACTACAACAGGAGATTTTTGGGCCATGTGCGGTGATTGTTGAGTGTGATGATAGCGCTCAGATGCTTAACATCGCGGCTGAATTAGAGGGGCAACTCACGGCGACTATTCATGGCCAAGATGCAGAACTTGCACAGAACCAACCTCTCATCGAAGCGGTTGCCTTCAATGTTGGGCGCATTATCTTCAATCAGATGCCTACTGGTGTCGAAGTTTGTCACTCGATGAATCATGGCGGACCATATCCAGCCAGCACAGACTGTCGTACAACCTCGGTTGGTAGCCAAGCAATGAAACGCTTTGAGCGTCCAATTTGTTACCAAAACATGCCTGAATCTTTGCTTCCAAATGAATTAAAAAGCAGTTCAGCTAAACTGATCCACTTTTAATCATTAAAAGAAACGTGAAAATAAATAAAGGGAAACACAGTTTCCCTTTATTTTAAGCCGCTTTAACGGTAATCTTAGACGGATAAAATAGAATAACGAATAGATAAAAACGAGAACTATGAGCCGATCAACACCGATTATCCATAAAACGCGTACTCAAGTTGTTGTTGAGGTGCTTAGGGAAAAAATTCTTTCTGGTGATATCGCTGCCGGTGAGCCCCTTCGTCAAAGTGCGTTAGCAGATGAATTAAATGTTAGCCGTATTCCAGTTCGTGAAGCATTGTTGCAACTTGAAGCTGAAGGTCTCGTTAAATTTGAAGCCCATAAAGGTGCAACAGCTACCGAACTTTCAGTTGATCAAGTCACTGAGATATTTGAGCTAAGAGCCTTAATTGAAGCAGATCTCCTCACTAAAGCTATTCCAAATTTACAAGATGAACACCTGCTTCAAGCTGAAAAAGTACTCGATGAGTTAGAGTCTGCATTCAAACGAGAAGACGCTGTAGGTACCTGGAGTGAGCTTAATACCAAATTCCATACTTGTTTATATCAGGCAGCCGAACGTCCGCATACATTAGAAGTCGTCCATGGACTCAATACCAATTGCGATCGTTACATTCGTTTGCAACTGCTGCTCGCTGGCGGAATACCGCGTGCAGAGCAAGACCACAGAGATCTACTCACCTATTGTAGAAACAAAGAGACTGATAAAGCTATTGAGCTTTTACGCGCGCATATTTTACATGCCGCCGATGCAATACGTAAACTTGTTGCACAACAAGTGGCATAAGCCAGTGTTGTTAAGCTTAAGAAGCGCTAAGCTTAGTTAATAACGTTCAATGAGGCAGAGCTCACACAAGTTCTGCCTTTTTATTTTGAGAGAGTGCACATGCAGTACGCCACTATTACTGGTTGGGGAAAATGCGTTCCACCAGCCACACTAACAAATCATGACCTATCCACATTTATCGAAACATCTGATGAATGGATTAAATCTCGAACAGGTATTAGTCAACGTCATATCAGTCATGTTAATACTTCAGAGCTAGCATCTGTTGCAGCACAGCGCGCGCTTGATGCTGCAGGCATAGACGGCAGCGAGCTGGATATGATTATCCTAGCAACGGCAAGCCCTGATACCTTGATCCCAAACATTGCATCTACTGTTCAGGCTAATGTTGGTGCAAGCTGTGCAGCATTTGATATCAATGCTGCCTGTAGTGGTTTCTTATATGGTTTAGGCTTAGGTAGTTCACAAATTAAAAGCGGTCAATGTAAAAAAGTGTTAGTCATAGGCGCTGAGCGCTTATCTTTTTACTTAGATTGGTCTCGCCGTGAAACTGCTGTTCTATTTGGTGATGGCGCTGGCGCAGTTGTCCTTGAAGCAACAGATGAGCCGATTGGTATACTGGGCTATGAGCTAAATAATGATCCCGCTGGACGTGATATTCTTAAGGCCGGGTTCGGTACCGCTATGGATAGATTTAGCGCAGCTTCATTAGACTTCTATATCGAGTTTAATGGCCAAGAGATCTTCAAGCGTGCTATCGCTGGTATGGGAAAACTCAGTACCAAGGTACTTGAGAAATGTGAAACATCTAAAGATGATATCGATTGGGTTATTCCTCATCAGGCCAACGAGCGTATTATCGATACCCTCATCAACCGCATGAAGATCCCGAAAGAGAAAGCCATCATAAACATAGCTAACTATGGTAATACCTCTGCAGCTACCATACCCATTGCTATCTGCGATGCGTTAGAGCAAGGCAAGATCAAGCCTGGTCAGAAGATTCTATCTTGTGCCTTTGGTGCTGGACTCACCTCAGCAGCGGCATTAATTAAATGGGGTGACAGAGTCACGCCAATTAAAGAAAGTAAGGCTGAACTGCCGCCTTGTGATAAGACCGGCATCGAGCTAGTCAGTAAAGCAGTGAAGCATTTTTGCGGCTAACTTTTAGTTAGCTCTCACATAAGCTTCAACGAAAAAAACCAGCCTAGGCTGGTTTTTTTGTACGCTGTCCCCTCCCTGGAGGTCAGAGAGAGGGCGATCAGCCGACACCTAGCTCCTAGTTTCCTAGCTCCTAGTTTCCTAGTTTCCTAGCACCTAGCACCTAGCTCCTAGCTCCTGAATCTAATACCTAATGAAAAGAATGCCTAGTTATAGCCACGCACATAATTCCAGGTCACATCGTCACTCATATTGGCTTCTATACTGTACGTTTCATACTCTTTCTTACTCGAACTGGCCAATGAGAATTCGCCAAAGCCCTCTATCTGATCATTAAGGTGGTTATTCTGATCATTTCTTAAAAGCACTTTTTTAAAATTATTCATAACACTTCCTTATTAATACGCATATTTTCACTACAAGGTCAGCTTAAGGAAGATTTAGCGCTCCGATCTTATACCAATAGATATTGGTTTCTAAATAATTCCAACTGATAAATCATTAAACAGTAAACCCATGCAAGCTTAAATATCAAACTTTCAAACTTAAGTTATAAGTTAACCAAACTTAAGTAGGATGCCTTAGTCGTAAGCTTACTGATACTACAAACAATACATGATTGTATAAAATATTCAAGACGCTTTTTTATTAATCATTACACAAATTAATGACCAAAAATAGCTAACAAAGTTTGAGCAGAAGTGGGAGATGTAGGAGGCTGGTATTTTAGTTAAATACCAAGCGAAATAAATAGACGCAGCAAATCTGCTGCGCCTTATCGAATATTAACTCTCAATAGTCGACACTCGATAGTCAACAACCAAAGTTAAACGCCGATTTCTCCGCCGTCATCTTTACGAATGATCACAGTAGCCGAGCGAGGACGCACCGTCTCTCCTTCTGGTGTCTCATCGGTTGCAAGCATACTATATGGCCAATTCCCTGGGTGCTGTACATTCAAGAAACAGTTCTTCTGATCAGGCGTAAATGTAAGCCCTGTTATCTCACAGCCATTTGGACCAACAAAGAAACGTCGCAGTTCATTTTGATTGTCGACATGAATGGTATCGGCTTCGCCACTGGCATCAACTAGCTTGGTTGGAATAACTGCTAGCATCTGATCATTGGTTTTATCTTTAACCTCCATTGCACCACTATTATCAGTTTGTACCCAGAGAATACCGCGGGCATCGAAGGCTAACCCATCTGGACAGGCAAACTCATTCGATGTGGTTAAGCCAGATAAATTGACGTCATCAGCGCCATCTGAAGGTGCGCCAAACACGAATATATCCCAGCTAAACTCATTACTATCTTCGCTATCATTCCAACGTATGATGTGACCAAACTTGTTATTAACCCTAGGGTTAGCAACATTAGTCTCATCACGCTTGGTATTGTTAGTCAGTGTTAGATAAACAGTGCCGCTGATGGGATCAACCGTTGTCCACTCGGGGCGATCCATAGGTGTCGCTCCCACGAGATCTGCCGCGCCTGCGGTATTGAGGATTATCTCAGCCAGCGAGCCGAAATGATCACCAAGATTACCGCCAGTTTGGGTTTCCCCCTCTAATGTGAGTGGTAGCCAATGGCCGATGCCATCTTCACTGAATCGCGCCACATATAAGGTCCCTTTATCCATATACTTAGCGCCGACAGTGAGCCTGTCAGTGCGGTCCGCGTCATTTGGGTCCCACAATGCATCAGAGACAAATTTATAGATATATTCAAAACGTGCGTCATGGCCTGAGTAAAACGCAATAGGCTTACCCTCTTCTACTTTGCCATAAGCACAACCTTCATGACGAAAACGTCCCAATGCAGTACGCTTTACAGCAACAGATTGAGGATCATGCGGGTCTATCTCTACGATATATCCAAAGCCGTTAGCCTCGTTTCTGTAATCTTCTAACGGGCCTTTCCCCATAGGGGTGATATTGAAACGGGAAAACTCACTGCCTTGCTCAGTTTCATCACCGGCAAGGTCTTCCCAGCCATATCGGCCACCACTGGTTGAAATCCCAATTCTCTTTTGCTGCTCAGATAGCTCGCCTGTATTAACAAAATAGCCTGGCCAGTTCTCTTCACAGGTCAAATAAGTCCCCCAAGGAGTAAAGCCATTACCACAGTTATTAGATGTTCCTCGAGTGCTCTCACCTGTTGGTGAGAAAGGCGTTACCAGTTCGCTATGTCCAGATAACGGTCCGCCAATCATCATTTCAGTTGCTGCGGTAAATCGACGGTTATAGCCATCATTTTTAATCACTTGCCAACTGCCATCAATAAGCTTAACTCGAACAACACTGATACCGTGAGCATTGATCTCTTTCCTGATCTCTTCGGCGCTATTTCTTAAGCCTGAAGTAGGATCGGAACTCGCTCCACTAGGATGCAGCGCTTCTTGCTGAATATACTCATGGTTAATACACAGCAAGCCATCTGTTGATGAATCATTTAATGAATAAAAGTACATACCATCATGATTCTGACCTACTGAGTTCGCTTGATCTAACGCTGTATTGCTACCATCACTTTGCCACTCCTGCGCCATATCATTAATCGGTGTGCCCCAAGGCGCCAGCACTTGAGCTGAATAACCTTGCGCGACCACAACACTGTCTTTCTTGGCACAAGCAATGGAGTCAAAGCCCAGTTTTAACTCTGGGATTGGATCGGGTTTGGATGAGCTACTGCTAAAACAACCAGTCAGACCCACCCCACTAAAGAGTGAGAATCCAGCGGCGCCGAGTCCTGTTTTCAGCATACTTCTTCTAGAAATATGCTTTTCTAATACATCAGAAAAGGCTGCGTTATTGCTTTTGTTATACACAGTTCCATCGTGGGTTGCTTTACTCATAATATCCTCAGTACGACTAATTGCTGACACTTTATGAGCTGAACTCTAATAAGAAAAGGTGACAGTAACATGACGGAAACAAAACAGATTTATGACGTTAAGCCCTTTAGTAGAAGTACTGACAGGCTGACAATATAGATTTGAAACCTATGGTTAATTTTCTATAGAATTGGTTTAAGTAAATTTTATTGAAAAAAATGCCAGTCATATTTGACTGGCATTGGGCTTTATAACAAAGCGATTAATACATCCGCATAAAGCGTTAGATACTGGCTAATATCTTAGATACTGACGCCTTAGCATCACCAAACAACATCTCAGTATTTTCCTTGAAGAAAAGTGGATTCTGCACACCTGCATATCCAGTAGCCATAGAACGTTTAAATACCACTACATTCTCAGCATTCCATACTTCAAGAACAGGCATACCTGTAATAGGGCTGCCTGGCTCCTTCGCCGCCGGATTGACCGTATCATTTGCACCGATAACCAGAACAACATCGGTTGTTGCGAAATCATCATTGATCTCATCCATTTCCATCACGATATCATATGGCAGTTTTGCTTCTGCTAATAATACGTTCATGTGACCAGGCAGACGACCTGCAACCGGGTGAATAGCAAAACGCACCTTGATACCACGATCTCGCAGTTTCTGAGTGATTTCAGCAACTGGATATTGAGCCTGAGCGACTGCCATGCCATAACCTGGTGCGATAATAACGCTACGTGCATTTTTCAGCATTTCAGCCACATCTTCGGCTTGCGTCTCACGATGCTCACCTTGCTCGCCATCACCGATAATCACAGTGCCACCTTCGGCGCCAAAACCACCTAAGATCACTGAGATGAACGAACGATTCATCGCTTTACACATGATGTAAGACAGAATCGCACCTGAGCTACCAACGAGTGCACCAGTAATAATCAATAGATCATTACCTAACATGAAGCCCGCTGCAGCTGCCGCCCAACCTGAATAGGAGTTCAGCATAGAAACCACGACTGGCATATCTGCGCCACCGATGGCCGATACTAGGTTATAACCAAATAAGAACGAGATGGCAGCCATGATAACTAATGCGGTAATCGCATCAGTCTGCATGTAGTAAATACCCAGAGCCACAGACACAACAAGCATGGCAAGATTGAGCCAATGAGCACCTGGCAGCGCTTTAGGTGAGCTGCTGACTAAACCACGAAGTTTAGCAAACGCCACTAAAGAACCGGTAAAGGTTACACCACCAATGAAGATACCTAAGAACACTTCAACATCATGAATTGTCTTAGCAACTGGATCTATTTGACCTGTGATGGCATCCATTAATACGCCATGATCTAGCGTACTTGAAAAGCCCACTAATACCGCAGCCATACCCACAAAGCTGTGTAAAATAGCCACAAGTTCAGGCATTTCAGTCATTTCAACTTTCAATGCCAAGCGAACACCAATAGCGGCACCGATCGCCATTGCACCAGTGATTATCCAACTATTGCCATCTATTTGAGTACTGGCAAGTGTTGCAACGATTGCAACCACCATACCGATAATACCCAAAACATTACCGCGCTGTGCGGTCTCCTGCTTACTTAAGCCTGCGAGACTAAAGATAAACAGGACTGCAGCGACTAAATACGCTGCACTTAATAATCCTATAGACATGTTTAACGCTTCCCTTAGTCTTTACGGAACATTTTCAGCATACGCTGAGTGACGGTGAAACCACCGGCAATGTTAATCGAGGCAATCAATATCGCGATGCCCGATAAAATCAGCACTGCAGTATTGTCGCTGTTCATCTGTACTAGCGCCCCGACGACAATAATGCCACTAATGGCGTTAGTTACACTCATCAATGGTGTATGCAGCGAATGACTGACATTCCATACAACGTAATAACCCACAACACAGGAGAGCACAAATATGCTGAAATGCTGTAAGAAATCAGCGGGTGCTGAATTAGCGATTAGACCAAACAGACCTGCTGCAACAACCGCAACCGCAGGTTTAATCCATGGGTTTTTAGGCTTAGCTTCAACCACTTCTACAGCGGCTTCTTCTTTAGCTTTGGGTTGAGCGCTGACTTGGATCACTGGTGGCGGGAAGGTAATTTCACCCTCTTTAACCGCTGTGACACCACGGATCACTTCATCATCGAAGTTAATCTCATAATTGCCATCCTTCTCGGGGACCATTAACTTAACTAAATTAACTAAGTTGGTACCATAGAGTTGGCTCGCCTGAGTCGGTAAACGACGCGAAAGCTCGGTATAGCCGATAATGGTCACGCCATTAACCACAGTCACTTCGCCGGGTACTGTCAATTCACAGTTACCGCCGTTTGCAGCTGCTAAATCGACAATCACGCTGCCCGGCTTCATTAAGCCAACCATATCTTCTAGGATAAGCTTAGGTGCAGGTTTCCCTGGGATCAGTGCTGTCGTAATAATAATATCGACTTCTTTAGCCTGCTCACGGAACAAGGCCATTTCTGCATCGATAAATGCCTTACTCATGACCTTAGCGTAACCGTCGCCAGAACCAGATTCCTCTTCAAAATCCAACTCTAGGAACTCTGCGCCCATAGAGTTAATTTGCTCTTTCACTTCAGGGCGAGTATCAAAGGCACGTACGATCGCACCTAAGCTGCCCGCGGTGCCTAAGGCTGACAGTCCGGCAACACCAGCACCAATAATCAATACTTTCGCAGGCGGTACTTTACCGGCTGCTGTAATTTGTCCGGTAAAGAAGCGTCCAAAATGATTGGCTGCTTCAATGACTGCACGATAACCATCAACGTTAGCTAGCGAGCTACGGGCGTCGAGAGATTGTGCACGTGAAATCCGTGGCACCATATCCATAGCAAGCAGGTTAATGCCTTTGACTTTGAATTTTTCAAGCAACTCAGGGTTCTGAGCTGGCCACACAAAGCTTGCGACTGTGGCGCCAGCTTTTAAGAGATCGGTTTCATCAACCCCGGTATCGCTGTTGATACTCGGTGCATTGACCTTGAGTATGAGGTCTGCTTGAAAAGCATCTTCTAGGCTAACAATGTCTGCACCTGCTTGTTGGTACGCTTCATCTCTAAAATTAGCCGCTTCTCCAGCACCGCTTTGTACTAGCACACTGAAGCCTAATTTCTTAAGCTGAACCACAGTGGCTGGTGTCGCGGCTACCCGGCTCTCCTGCTCGAGGATCTCCCTTGGTATTCCGATTTGCATAGTGTTTTCCTGGTGTAGGTAGTGATGTTTTCTAATGCTGATGTTTAAGATATAAACCAGTCAGTCAATAGCGAATATTTTTAGTTCGTTTAGGTCTAACAAAACAACGCATAGGGTCAAATGCTGCCCTTTGAGGCTCAGAAGACATACTTAGGCATGTTGATAATGTTCACAAAACCAATCAACAATACCAAGATATTTGGGTTATGGGTCAATAATTTTTAAGAAATGGGGCTAAGGTCAATTTAATTATCGAGAATTTTAGATGGTGCGGGGCTGTCAATCTCGTTCTGATATTACTTATTTACATTAGTTATCAAATTCATCCACATAGAAAGCAGAGATCAACGTGAATTTGTCTCTAATAAGTGAGTATTCCATCCATACTGACTAGAGTTTTCACTCTATTGTTCTGAATTTTGAACAATGTAGTGACTCAAGAATACAATAAAGCTGACTTTAAAGATTAAACCAAGCCTCATCCCAATAGATACTCTGCTCAAAATAGCTAGACAATTTTTTATTAAGATCGTTAAAGCTGGGAAGTGATTCCTCTGTGCCACTGAGACATGACCAGACAAACCGATGACAATTATTATCGAACAGATCATATTCACGATAAGTGAAGATAGCCTTTTCTGCCCGCTGCAATATTTCGCCATCAATCAGTGGTTGATGAGTATGGTTACAAGCCACAAAAATTTTGCTGCCAGTCCGTCCCGCCAAGAAACGTCTTGTCGAAACTGCACGAATGAGTCCATTACCATGAAGCTCTATCAAGGTATTGTCATCGAGCCAGATCCCAGTATGTTCAATAACCCCATATACAAAGCAGCATATAATTGCCCCGGGCTTAGGTTTTACCTGTTTGTGCCCTGCTTGCCAAAGGCTTGGGTGCAAACCTATTGTCTTATCTTTCATACTGGAGGGATTGATCCCGCTTAGACGCTTTCCCTCTAACTGATGACGCTTCTCACGTTCATTAGCCAATAACGCTGCACCCAATGCACTGCCCAGTAATATGAGAGGTAAAGCCATAAAATGTCTCTTGAATTAAAAGCTTATTGATCAGAGTAGTCAGTTTCGCCTGATATGTTAATGTGAACTTTGTAACTATTTCTGTATTGATATTTACTAGTGATAACTGTAGCTATTAATTCAAATTTTTAATTTGATAGCTTTCACTTGATAGCGAGTAATTCAGCAACCGTCAATCTGTCTCCTTGGCCTATAGCAGCAGCTTGAGCGAGTAATAACTCTCCACATGCTAACGCATCCACCAAGGCATTATGTGCAGCATAAACTGGCAAGCCATATCTTTCACGACAAGCACCGAGCCTCAAGGTCCCCTCTTTTAACAGATCGTGTTTTCTCAGCAAACGTTTTCGTTCAATGGCTAATGTATCAATGGCTAACAACTTCACCTTTTCCCCATATAGACTTGAAATCGCATTCTGTAAGAAACGTAAATCTAATGGAGTATGGTGAGCCACCAGCACCTTACCTTGGGTTTTTTCAATAAACCAACTAATGGCTTCATCGAGATCGATGGCGTCTTGTAAATGCTTATCCAAAATGCCATGAATCGTCGCGCTTTGACCGACTCCGCCCTCAACTTTGATTAACTTATGCTCCGCACTATCGAGTCTAAGTAGGCTATTTTCAATGGGTATTAAGCCGATACTGAGGATCTGGTCATGATTAGGGTCTAGGCCAGTCATTTCCAAATCGATAGCCATCAAGGATGATTGACCAATATCTTTAGCGATAGCAGGCATAAGTTCACGATGATATCGGCTAATAATGTCTGAATGGCTACGAAAAGCGCGCCAACATAATTTAGATTTAAACAGCTGAGCTATCACGATTAAAAGCTCCGAGTAAATGTAAGTCTAATATCGGGTTGAACATCATTAACCAGCTTAAAATCACCATTAAAAGCTCCGAGTGAATTTAAGTCTAATGTCTGGTTGACCATCATGAACCAACTTAAAATCACGATTAAAATCTTCGAGTAAATGTAAGTCTAATGCCTGGTTGAACATCATGAAACACCTTAAAATCACGTTTAAAATCTTCGAGTAAATGTAAGTCTAATGCCTGGTTGAACATCATGAACCACCTTAAAATCACGTTTAAAAGCTTCGAGTAAATGTAAGTCTAATGCCTGGTTGAACATCATGAACCACCTTAAAAGCTTCGGGTGAATTTAAGCCTAATACCAGATTGCGCATCATGAACCACCTTAAAAGCATCTCTCAGCTGGTGACGGACCAGAGAAGAAAGGTGCTGAGGTTTGAGGTAGTTAGAAATCTCTTGAGAATGGGTATGCTGATAGCCCTGATTAGACAGACGCATATGTGCAATAAACTCATGGGCATCGGCCACATTGAGCGCATCTTTACGATTGAGAATACCTAACTCCATCAACTCGCGGATCCGTTTCGCGGTATTCACCTCTTTGATCCCCGCAGAGAGCGCATAAACACGCGCAATATCATTGATCAATGCATTACCCTTGTGCTTGAGATCTATCCCTTTTACTTCTCGGCCATCACGCTCAAGCACGAACTTCTTGAAAAAACCGAGTGGCGGAGATTCCACTAACGCATTTGCCGCCATTCCTGCAAGAAAGATATCATTATCTTTAGTATTGGCCAGTACCGTATCTTGCAGATTATCGAACAACAAGCTGGGTCCATAAATAGAGCGCATGTCAAAGAAAATACTGGCATGCATTAATGCTTTAGGTTCTGGTGTATTCACCCAAGATTCAAATTTTGCCTGCCACTGCTTCAAGGTCAAACGCCATTTCGGGTTCTGCGCCATAATATCGCCCGGACAATAGATATAACCACATAGATCAAGCCCTGAACATACGGCTTTAGAGAGTGCTTCGAAATAGGCTGATGCCGTTTCATCTGGTTCATGGGCCAACAATAACCCATTGTCTTGATCTGAACACGCGGCTTGATCTTGGCGGCCCTGTGAACCAAACGCCAGCCAACAAAATGCCATGGGCGCTTCACCCAGTAACTGCTGATTTAACACTATAAGACGTCTGGTCAGAGCATCAGTGACAGACGTCAATACCCGACCTATCTCTTCGGCTCTGGCATCGGCGCTGATCAAGTTTTGTAATAAAAGCGGGATTTGTTTACTGACGCTGATCAGGCTGTCAACTGTGTGCTGCCTCTCGATCTCACCAATTAATAGCAATGGTTGAGAGCTTTGACCACGTAATATATCTGTGCTGGTCAGTATTCCCACAGGTACTTCATCGTCAACAATTGGCAGATGATGAATACTGTGCTCGCTCATCATTAGCATGGCTTCAAACACTAAAGAATTTGAACTAAGCATTTTAGGTTTAGATGTCATAGCTTGATGGACAGGCAAATTGCCATCTAACCCTTCGGCTAATACCCGGTTACGCAGATCTCTGTCGGTTAATATGCCACACAACTTCTGCTTATCTTTATCTGTTTCGTTGTAATTATCCAGCACCAACACAGATGATACCCTTGCTAGGCGCATTTTTTGGGCAGCCTCATGGATACTGGCATTTAGATCAATAACTATCGGGTGGCGCGACATCAAGGTGCTAACCCGATTAGTTGTGGCTAGCTCTTTAGCTTTAAACCGACCCTGATGACGCAAGCGTTTTGCAAAGGCACGATTAAAAAAACGATCAAACTCTCTGCTTTCTACTCGCAAGTGATCGAACATATCAGGATCTAAGTGATAAACGAGGCCATCTTCTAAAATCTGTACTCGATTACTGACTTTTTCACCTGAAAGTAATGAGGGGAAACCAAAATAGTCTCCCTCCCCGAGCCTGTCTAACAGCTCACCATCATGGTCTCTGACTTCAAAGGCGCCGCTACGCACAATATAAAGCTGGGGATGGGTTTCATCCAGAGGAACAATCGCCGAGGCCTTACTGTAATAGCCAACGGTTAAACTTTTGCAGCAGCGTTCGAGCACCGACTCTGTTAAAGAGTCAAATGGCACCTGGGCCCTAATAAACTGAGATATTGGCTGTAGCTCACTTGCATCCATAGACTGTCACCAGAAAAACAGAAAGAAACTGATAACAAAACTATACCCAGCTCAACAAGATAAAGGTATTCGACCAATGGCGACAATAGTAATTTTATTGGGTATTTAATTTAGCTTCTAGCTGGCTTTTTAAGCTCTGTACTGCCGGGGTTAAGCGGCGATGTTCAGGCATCAGGTTTATTCTACTTAACCCATTGTTATAGGCTGTGTCGGCATCAAGATATTGCTTGGACTCTTGATAGATATCCCCTTTCTTAAGTTGCCAACGGGGCAAGCTATTAATTTCATGGGGTAACAGCTCGATGACCCTCAACGCCTCTTCGTGCTTACCTTGTTCAATATAACTGTCGACTAACAGCGCCACTAAGCTAACGATAGGGCCTAACTGATTAACACCTTCATTTAGCCCCTCTATGACTATGCCCTGCCCATCATGGTCTATCAGCTGCGCCATGTTCGCACGTTCAATATATTGATCTGGGGTGGGCCTAGATAACAGACTCATGAAAATATCCATCTCATCGACGGCCGTTCTATAATCATTGAGCTCTACATAAGTGCGAGCCAGGTTGAGTCGGGCCGACTTATAGCTTGGATCGAGTTCTATCACCTTAGAGAGTAATTTATGAGCCTCATCTGGCATCCCGGATTGCAGCCGCATTCTTCCCATGTAATACCAGATATCGACACGCAAACTCGCATCATCAGTTATAACCATAGCGCTTTGAAAATCATGCATAGCTAAGTCCCAATGATGATTTTCACTATGGAGTTCGCCACGCTGCAGTAATAGAGGGGCATGATTAGTCTGTGAGGCTAATTGGGCATTCAAATCATGAGTAAGTAAGTCATTGATATGCTGCACCCGTACATCGAGCTGAGCATGGGCACCCACCAGAGCTGAATAGAACAGGCTGTAACTGAGACAATATCTAATTAATATCTTCATCACTCATTTCCACCACTTCAGTTTTCATGACTCATACTTTCGACATTAAGTTTCCATCGCTTCAGTTTGCATTACTTATGCTTAGAACATTAAGTTTCCATGATTAAGGTACAGTCACAGAGCCAGAGGTCATTACGCCATCAAAGCTATCTGAGCCTCGCTCAATACCTGTCACAGTAAAAAAGAAGGTATCGCCACTCTGCGCCGACTCTTTAGTCAGCTTGAGGGTTAAGATTCCAGCTTCACTTGTGGTGCCAGAACCTGCCAGATTTAAGCCATCGGATAAGGTCCAGTAGCCACTCACCAAGGCTTGCGATGCACCGTTGCCAGAATCATCTTTCACGCTGATTTGTGCGATAACATCATAAGTTCGCCCTTTTCTCTTAAGGGACAAAGAGACGTCATCGGCACCTAATTCTGTAGGAAGAGAAACAGTCGTTGTCACAGCGACTTCTAATGACCAATCCGATTCATCCACGCCATCACCTGCCGAAACACTGTAGTAATAAGTGGTATTTAAGCTAATAGGGCTGTCTTGATAACTGGTTATGGATGACTGACCCAGAAGGCTATAGTCACTAGCTGAAGTTAATGAACGATGAACATAATAGTGAGTCGCCTGAGTCACTGGACTCCAATTAAGTAATATCTGACTGCCATCGAAACTCGCAGTAAAACCAGTAGGCGCGCTCAGGCCATCGCAAGGGGTGTTAGCCGAGCCAATACAGCCACTGGTCTCAATATTGTCACTCTCTTGATAACCGTATCCAGTGAGGCTAATTGAGTTAACCGAGAAGATAAATTGCCCGCTGCTATTCTTGTTAACATTAGTGGAGTCAAAACTCACCCGCCCCTCACTTGTTGTCACACCAGACACAGATAAATTAGACAGACCCGACCAAGAGCCCAACACACTTGCATTTGCGACCGCGATGCCCACATTATCTTCTACTAACACTTCTGCCCTCGCCCTGAGTTTCTTCTTATTTACAGACTCAATCGCCATGCCTATGTCTTCCACATGCAGTGAAGCCGTCACAGCTTGAGTGGTCACATTCAGTCCATTACTGGGTACAGAGTCATTATTGGCAGCATCGAACGCGATGATTTTATAAATATAATGGGTTGCAGGCGTTAAGCTGCTGTCATTGAAACTCGTATCAGTCGATGTGGTGAGCATCACATCATCACGGAAAACTTTATATCCGGTAACGGCCACATTATCGCTCGCTGCATCCCACGAGATAGACGCGCTATCGGTACCCACAGATATCAACAACAGATTCTCAACCTGAGTCGGCGGCGCAGTGTCACCTTCGGGCTCAGGGAGTGAATAGACCAAGGTCAATTTAGGATGAAAGCTGCTCGATTCCCTCGAATAAAAATCGGCGCCATCACTGGACGAAGTATTGGTTATGATAAAACCATGATTACTCGATGAGCCATCTACCCAAGATTCAATCACATCGAAACCCATGTCATTTAAATTAACGCTGAATAGTCCTGTTCCTGGGCTAATAGAAGCAAGAGAAACCACGGAGCGATCCCCAACCCCTTGCCCACCAGCAAGCTCCCAAGTTATACCTGCAGCATACTCTTGCCAACTCACTTCCGCTTCGTTCCAAGGTACAGAAAGAGCGAAAATATCATAGCTGCTGGATGTAGGATTAAACACATCTAAGATTATTGCGGCTGACTCGATATTGGCATTGGCGGGGATCACATCGATATCCCATTTCAGTAGCGTCGACAGGTCGTTACCGTTGCCATCATCACCGTCGATATAGAGATTGGTGCTCGCACCATAGTGAGTCGTGATATTCAGCTCACTAATAAAAGCATCGCGAGTGCCGCTGTAGCTGAGTTCAGGGCTAACACCATCCTGAAACTCAATCGTAATTAAATTGATATAGGTAAATGTCTGCTGAGTATTAACGGCAATTGTATTAAGAGAAATATCTTGAATACCATTGATGACCAAGGTGTAGACTTGTGATGGCAGCAGAGTCGATGTGCTCAGAGTCACTTGGCGCTGATTGGCACTCAATTGCGCCGATATCACACTCGCCCCGTTATCCAGTTGGTAATGGGACATATCTGTCGCGCTGGCTTGGGTCAGGTTTTCAGAGAAGTTAAGTTTCACAGTCATAGAGTCCGCCGCCTGAACTGATGTCACTGTCGGCGGTAAGACATCCGGCCCCTTAGTCAGGGTAAACTCATCCTGAACGGCATTGGTATTGTCGATAAAGGTGGCCGTCAGCTCATTACCCAGAACCTCTAAAATAACCGAGCCAAGCAGGTTGATAGAGGCGTACATGGCAGGATGATTGAGCGCGCCGCCTGAGATCTTGCCCGAACTGCCCGCGACCACATACACAGCGCCATTATTGGCTTGTTGGATCTGAGCCGTTTTTTGATAGCTACCATCACCCGCTTTATTACCATCACCCGCGTCTAACTGCATCGCTTGGGTGAAACTAGATGAATGACCATAGTGACTATCGATAAGGAATGAACGCTCATAGGAATGGCTATGCCCAGACAACACAAGATCGACGCCATAAGATTCCAAAATTGGCAGTGCATTTTCCCGCATTTCGATTAGACGGCTTTCAGAGTCTGAATCATGGGAGCCCTTGGTATATGGTGGGTGATGCCAATAAGCGACTATCCAGGGCTGACTGGTAGCCTCTAAGTCATTGACCAGCCAAGTTAACATGGCGCCATTACTGGATCTGTCTGTCTCATAGGACTCTAAACAGACAAAGTGGATCTGACCATAATCGAACGAGTAATAGGCTTCTGTGCCCGACGATACGCCGCCCGCCTCAGCGTTTGTTGGTAAGGTAAAAATATCATAGTAAGGCCCTTCCTGACTTGCAGAGTCTGCGGTGGCACCATCGTGATTACCCAAAGTAGACCAGAGCGGAGATTGCTTTAACAATTCAGGATATATATCAAAAACGGCCGCCTGATACTCACTGTCAGTGCCCGTAGAGTAGGCATTATCCCCCAACATGATCCATAGACTGGTGTAACTGCTGCCGATGCGGGCTTTATAGGCATCCCGCACGGCTCTGGCATTGCTATTGGCCGTTCCCGAGTCACCGATGATCCACGCCCGAGTCAATGCAGTGCTACCCACACTTGGCGAGGTATAGAAGAAGTGTGTGCTATCGCCACCTGTGAGTACGTCCCCTTGATTGTCGAGAACGGCGTAATAGTAGCGAGTATTAGGCGTGAGGCCGCTAAGGGTCACACTATGATTGGCTTCATCTAGCCCCGTGGCACTACCGGCTAAATGACTGAGCTCAATGCCATATTTGACAACCGATGGCCCGGTAATATCCGTCCTCCATTTGACCGTCATACTGTGTTCAGTACCTAGCTGAAGATAAGGGCCTCGGGTTAGTGTCTCTGCCATCACGGCAGATGTCAGACTGGCAAGCAGTAAACTGAGACAGATTAGATTGTTAGCATGATACTTGTTAGCTAAAGACGAAGCAGACAAAAATAGGCCAAACATACCACACCACCAAATCTTGCAGGCTTGTCGCGTTTTACTTTCGGCTATAAACGGAGCAAGCGCCATGTTCAATGTGGTAAGTATATGCCTTAATATCAGGCTCTGCCTGAGGTTGCGGGGATTTAGAAATGTGAAGCAATGACTAGAATACGAGTAACTTGAGCAATAAGACGGAGTTATTTGCTGAAGGGGAAAAAGAAAAAAGAGCGAAACCGAAACCGATTTCACTCCTTTTTATCACTGTCTAACCTTTTTCAAATTAGTGTTTCAAATTAGCCTTTTTTTAAAAGAGGCTAACCCTTAGCAGGATTAATGTTTCTGGTTAGCGGCCTTATTGATATTAAGATCGCCATGGAAAACCGTGCCTAAGATAACGATATCTTTGATCGTCATGGGATCGATTTTAAGTGGATTGGCTTTCAATATGGTGAAATTAGCCGCCTTACCCTCTTCGATGGAGCCTATCTTGGTCTCCAAGTTTAGCGTTCTCGCCGCAGTGATAGTAATCGCCTTCATCGCCGTGTATGCATCGATACGTTGATCCTGAGATACCTTGCGGTTGTTAGCTGTCACTCGATTTACCGCTGTCCAGGCTAATGTCAGTGGCTCGACCGGAGCCATGGCAAAGTCAGAATGGAAAGACACAGGTATATCTCTGTCGACTAACTTTTTCACAGCGACCAGAGAGTCTGCCCGCTCGGCACCCAATCCATCTGTCGCATACTTATCCGCTAACGCCCATAGATAGAAAGGATTAACCGAAGCCTCCATGCCCAGGCTCCTCATCTCATCGGCTTGCTTATCGGTAAAATAGCCCATGTGATGTAAGGTAAAGCGATGATCCTTTCTCGGATAGGCTTGCTGATCCAGCGAGTTAAAGTCCAATACCTGCTGTATGCCTAAGTCACCATTGGAGTGAACATGAATTTTATAATCATTTTTCCAATAGAGACTCAGCTGGTCTTGAAACAGATCCAGTGGCGTCATCCATTCACCATGATGGCCGTCAGGGTAACCGTCCTCCATCTGCATCAGCAGTGAATAGATGGCACCATCGGCAAACAGCTTAACCTGCTTAGGTAAGAACTCAATATTGTCAGTATTGTACTTGGCAGGCAATGTTTCCATGACCTCCATCGCCTTGGTATTATCATTACCCGCCATGGCATAAAGCTGAGTCCCATTGGGGATCAGGTAGACATCATAGGGAGGCTTCTTGTCCATCTCACTCTTAAGTAGTCCATACTCCATCTTAAAATCTGAGCTTGGAAAACCTGGCTCGGCAATGGTGGTGATCCCGTTTTGCTGAACAAGTTGAGTCATTGTTGACAACCCACGTTTATAGGAATCAGGATCGAGCAAGAATGGACCAATTTGGGGTACCAGCGCTAGCCAGCCACCTTCATAAAAGTGCCCCTCTTCCCAATTGACTTGCGGGTTGCCTTTAAAGTCTTCTTCAGTAATGCCGAATAACTCTATGGCTTTGTCGTTTAAAAATATTTCATGGAATGAACGATGAATAATGGCCACTGGTTTATTTGGAGACAAGCGATTAAGGATCTCTCGATTAAGAGCGCCATGCCATAGCTGATGATAGCCCCAGGCAAAGAATATCTTGCCGACTTTAGCGTTTTCGTTAATCGATTCAGCCAACCTTTGTTGGTAGGCTTCTGGGGTCTGCACCCCTTTTTTAACACCTGTTGGCAACACCCAATCATGAGGAGCTATCACCTCATTTGGCAACATAAGCGCTGCTATAGAGGGATGAAGATGAGGCTCGATAAAGCCAGGCATCATGGTATTGCCCTTAAGGTCATGAAGCTCTGCCTTGCCTTCGAAACGCTTGAACGCTTCAGCTTTAGTGCCGACGAAGATGATCTTCCCTTCACGCTCGACCACAGCCTCAGCGTATTTTGGCTTATCTCCATTCATGGTCAGAATGTCACCGCCGAAGAAGAGAGTCTGATGGAGTTCATAGGGTAAGCTGACAGCGACTTGCTGTTCACTGGTCGCTTTTGGAGATGCATCATCCTGATTGTTACAACCAGATACGGCCACAACCAAAGCTAATGCCAATAGGCTTCTATACATTGAGTGTCTTCCTTTACTTTTGATAAATTCTGAACCGAGCAAGATGATCGATGGGGTTATCCTAGCAGTATCCTTACTCGCCTTTTAACTCTTTACACATTCACGCTCTTATATGAAAAGCTCATGAAAATTTAGAGGCGGCGATTATACCTATGCTGTTTACTTGAATTGTGGCCTATCGCACAAAAATGCATTTAAGATCAGATTAAATCGGTTTTAAAACACTCAATTGACGTAATTTATAACTTTGATTAACCATTTAAATCAATTTTTCAAACAAAAAGAGCGCCTAAGCGCCCTTTTTCATTTATGTAGATACCAGCTCTAGATACCTGAGTCAGATACCAAAGTCAGATAGACATCTCACTAGTGGTCTTGCGCCTCACCCGCTCCCTTAGGGAAACGAATTGACTCGACCATACTCACCACTTCTGCAGGTACCGCAGTGGTTACCTTGCTGACAGCGAAGGCCACTGCGAAGTTAATCATCATACCCAGCATACCGATCCCTTCAGGAGATATCCCCATGAACCAATGCTCTGCATTGTTGATCTCAGGGTTCAAAAACTTGAAGAATGCAATATAGCCAGCGGTAAATAACAGACCAACAACCATACCTGTAATTGCCCCTTCCTTGTTCATGGTCTTAGAGAAGATACCCATGATGATTGCAGGGAAGAGTGACGATGCCGCTAGTCCGAAGGCGATGGCCACCACTGCTGCAACAAATCCAGGTGGATTGATGCCGAAGTAACCCGCCATCACAATACCTAGCGCCGCCGCAATACGTGCATACATTAGCTCCTTCTTATCAGAGATATCCGGCATCAAGTTCTTCTTGAGTAAATCATGAGACACAGATGTCGAGATAACTAACAAGAGACCCGCAGATGTCGATAGTGCAGCCGCTAAGCCACCCGCCGCCACAAGCGCAATAACCCAAGCCGGTAAGTTAGCAATTTCAGGTGTCGCGAGAACCATGATGTCTCGGTCAATCTTCATCTCATTCTCAGCACCCTTGGCATAATAGATCTTGCCATCTTGGTTCTTATCTTCCCATGAAATCAAGCCTGTTTTTTCCCAGTTCTTAATCCACTCTGGCGCCGTTTCATAGGCAACACCGGTAGACTCAGGACCGTTAATAGTTTCAATCATGTTCACACGAGAGAACGCTGCTAGAGCAGGAATCGTAGTGTACATAATGGCGATAAAAACAAGCGCCCAACCCGCTGATACACGTGCATCTTTCACTCTAGGTACGGTAAAGAAGCGTACAATCACATGTGGCAGACCCGCAGTACCAAACATCAGAGCACCAGTGATGAAGAACACATCAATCATACTCTTAGAGCCTTCGGTATACTGCCCAAATCCGAGCTCAGTGGATAACCCATCGAGTTTATCTAACAGATACACCCCTGTGCCATTACCCGCGGCATCGACTAGCTCTGCACCGAAACCGATTTGAGGAATGATATGCCCTGTCATCATCACAGAGATGAAGATAGCCGGCACCATGAAGGCGAAGATAAGTACGCAGTATTGTGCAACTTGAGTGTAAGTAATGCCTTTCATACCACCGAGTACGGCGTAGAAGAAAACCACGGCCATGCCTATGTAAACGCCGGTTTCAACTTCGACCTCTAAGAAGCGGGAGAACACCACGCCGACACCACGCATTTGGCCCGCAATATAGGTGAAACAGATGAAGATTGCACACACAACAGCTACCGTACGTGCGGTCTGTGAGTAATAACGATCACCGATGAAGTCTGGCACGGTAAACTTACCAAATTTTCTCAGGTAAGGGGCCATACACAATGCCAATAGCACGTAACCGCCAGTCCAACCCATCAAGTATACTGAGCCGTCATAGCCGGTAAATGACACGATACCCGCGAGGGAGATAAATGAGGCTGCCGACATCCAATCTGCCGCCGTCGCCATGCCGTTCATCACAGGGTGAACACCACCACCTGCGACATAAAATTCTTTTGTCGAACCGGCTCTCGCCCAGATCGCAATTCCGATATAAAGGGCGAATGTTATGCCCACAATCAAATAAGTTAATGTTTGTACGTCCATCTCATGACTCCTTATCTAGGTTCGGTTCATTAGTCTTCGTGAACATTGTATTTTTTGTCTAATGCATTGGCTTTCGCCACATAGACAAAAATCAACGCGACGAACACGTACATGGCACCTTGTTGTGCAAACCAGAATCCCAATTTGAATCCCATAAAATGAATTTCATTCAGTACATCCACCAGTAAAATGCCGCATCCAAAAGATACTGCAGCCCATATAGCTAATAATTTAAGTACCAGGCGTAAATTCTCGCGCCAATATCCCTCTGCCTTGTCGTTGCTTTCAAAACTCATAGCGACTCCCCTGTGCTGATTTGTTATTTAAAGTCACAGTTAATCTATCAAGGCAGAGCACAACAACAATCGCGACCTTAGTCTAACGCTTACGGCAACCCACTAACAAAAAATGCAAAATAATTGTTAAAACAACCAGATACAAGTTGACCACAGCGTCAACACTATGTCATCGCAAGGCAAAACCTTAGACTAAGGTAGGAGAGTTTTTGTTTGATATTTTGTCCCGCGTCGCCTCAAATGAGAAGGCTCATCGGTATTCTTGTAGATCAGCTAGCTTGATGACTTCTCAATTGCGGTGATTACGATTTGGTATAGATTAAAACTGTAGCACGTCGTGAAATTTAGAAAAGACAGCCTAGCGCTAGCCAATAGCGGGTCTTTGAAAAGGTGCGCTAACTAGATACCTTGCCTTATAGTATTTAAATGATTACTAGTAATCTACCTAGGTTTTATTCGGCAAAAAGCGGGGTAGTATTCATGGTATAAGTACTAATAGATCATGACTAATTATCTAACATTCACGTTTAGATGAATTTCTAACACAGTTTAGGATGGTAGCAATGCTCAATAACAGTCGATTCATTCGTTCGGCCTTCATTTCCACTATCGCTTTATCTATAGTCTCAAGTATTCCCGTGTTTGCTGCTGATAGTAATGAACCTAAGCTGATCCTACAGATAACGGTCGATGCCCTACGTGGCGACCTAGCTAGTCGTTTCTTAGATAATATGGGAGAAGGAGGCTTTAGATATCTACTCGATAATGGGATTGTGTACACGAATGCCCATTATCAGCATGCTAATACTGAAACCATAGTAGGCCATGTGTCATTAGCGACTGGGGCCACGCCTTCAGTACACGGCATGGTTGGAAATGTGTGGTTCGACCGAGATAAAGATCGCAGCGTATATAATATCGAAGACGGCAACTATCATCTGTTAACCACAGGCGGAGGTGTTGATAGCAGTACCGAAATAGACGCAACTCAAAAAGTAGCCAAAAGCGATGGTCGCTCACCGATCACTATTCTAACGAGCACCATCAGTGACGAAATTACCACCGCCTATAATGGGCAATCTAAAGTCTATTCCGTTTCGATAAAGGACAGAGGTGCGGTATCGCTTGCTGGGGAATATGGTAAAGCGTTCTGGTTTTCTAAAGCCACTGCAGGTTTTGTTACCAGTGATTACTACTTTGACAAATACCCTAACTGGGTTGAAAAGTGGAACAAAAGTTCACCGACCAAGCAATACCATAATAAATTTTGGTCCCCCTTAAAGCGCAATGACCAATACTTTTTCGCCTCTGAACAAGATACGAGTTATAAACTAGACTTTGCTAACTTTGGCGAGCGTTTTCCTCACCCATATGGGCCGTCGGATGACAAATACTTCACGACTAAGTTAACCCTTAGCCCTGCAGGTGACGATCTCACTTTAGATTTTACCAAGGCACTGATAAGTAATGAAAATATTGGCAAAAATAGCGTACCTGATTACTTAGCGATTAGTTTTTCTGCCACAGACTATGTCCTCCATGTTTATGGACCTTCAAGTAAAGAAGCTGAAGATAACTTGCTTAGACTCGATAGAACCCTCGCCAAGCTGTTCAGCTACATAGATGAAACCATCGGCTTAGACAATACACTCATAGTACTATCAGCCGACCATGGAGCACCTGATGCACCAGGCCACTTACATAATTTAGGCGGCAAAAAAGCCCATTACTTTAATTTAGACACACTAAAAAACAGCGGTGCTTTCAGCCGATTAGAAACAAAGTTTGGAATTGGGGAATCTCTGTTCAAGCTCTATTCTCATCCCTATATTTATCTCGACCACCCATTAATAGAAATGCACAAACTAGACCTTAAAACGGTGCAGCTGGCTGTCGCCAAAGAGGTCGAAAAAATTAATGGCATCGAATACGCGATATCAAGTCAATCCATTGCGGAGGGGAAGCTGCCCAATACTCGCATTATGCAGCAAGTGACTAACAACCATCATTCGCAGCGCTCTGGTGATATATATCTTATCTTCTCCCCCAACGTCTATATCAATGATTTCGATGGATTACAGGTAGCTTCAGTACATGGCTCTCCATGGCGTTACGATACTCATGTTCCTATCATCTTTGCAGGCGCGGGGCTCAAGGGGCAGACTATCAGTCGCGAAGTCGCCCCTTACGATATTGCACCGACTATCTCAAACTATTTGGGTATCACTTATCCTTCCGGTGCTACAGGCACAGTACTAAAAGAGGTCGTTGAAACTGAGTAAAACAGCTCAGTAATACCAAGCATAACAATGAATAGCTGGCAGTTTTTCACCCGAGTCAAACTGTCTGCTTTGAGCCCTCTCCCTAGACCCAAAGACCCAAAAAACCATCTCAATATTGCCAGTAACCTAGAAAGCTAGAAATCTGGAAACCTGGAAGTAAACTGATACGCGGCTGTAGACACTGACTTACTTATCTGCTCTAGTCCGCCATACTCTTGTATTTTGCAACCAAGTAATTGCTTGCTCTCTTTTCGAGTATTGCGAAGAGAGCCATTGCTCAGTAATCTTGGTTAATTTGTTGTCTGCTTGATGGGCCTCTTTCAGTACCCTTCCATCATCTCTAAGTTGATACTTATCTGAGGTTTCAAACCTGTGCCTGTAAATATACTTGTTAACTAGCGACTGCTTGCCAGAGATGTTCGCCATAAAGAATAATACGCTTGTAGGTAGGCTTTCGCGCTGATACAGGTTAAACATTGAGACTGATAATTTAAATAGCCCAAAGCTGCAGATAACTATCAGTAATCCAGCCCAAGCATAAGCCTTAATAAAGCTTTGTGGCGTGTGGCTCACCTGCCAGCTTGCTGACGAAATCTGGAGTTCAGTGAACTGTTTCAACTGCGTATTCCACCATAATACTGACACTTCTGGCAGCACTATCTCACCGTTAGTCTGCACTATGTAGGTTTGTTCCCAAGTCTTAGTGGCATAAAAATCGCCTCGATTCTGGCTATCTTTGACACTGCCAGCACCTTGATAAGACTGCAACTTATCTGATCTTGCCATGGGTATATCAGCAAACAACATGGCGGTAGTATCCTCACCACTCATGGTGATAGTACGAGTAATGGCATCGCCTACATTTAATGGACTCCCAGGCTCAATACTCCACGATTGCTCAAGGGTTAACACGGGCGCGGAGACCCATTGCCTATCGCTGGTCATCTGCGCTGTAGGCAGTGCAACTGTAAACCTGAGAGGCTGAGTTAATAAGGTACCACTCACATTCTGGCCAGGCTTATCAACCACATGCAGTGTCACTGGAATGGCTGGGACTTGGTATTCGCCAGAGGCTTGTGGGTATAGGCTAAGCTGCCACTCTTGGATTGACCAAGTCTGGCCATTGCGTCTTTCGGTATAATTATTAGCGAGTTTTTTTCGTCTCATGACTAAGGTATTGGGGATATCAAACGCACTGATAAATGTCCCGCCGCTGAACCAATGGTCAGTGGCAACTTTAATATAGAGGTCAAGTTGCTCACCCGGTGCAACATCGCCTTTTTGTTCAAGCCAGCTGCTAATCTCAACACGTTTATTGGCTTGTAACGCTTGAATCGTCACCTCTACGGCTAATGCATTGGCGGTAAAAATGAACATGAAAAACATCAAGGTAATACGCAAGGATATTTTCAATATCCGTTGTAAAAAGCTTGTCCACTTAAATAGAGGCTTATCCATTATTTTTCTCTCACTTGTTCAAGCTGAATGCGAAACTTACTCGATAAAAAACGCTTTGGATCGCCTTGTACACGCTTCATCCACACCTGATTAAGCGTGTCATCTTCAAGTAATTCCTGTGCCGTTAACGGTGTTTTCTGGACAAACTCTTTCGCCACCTTCTCCTCTGCACCATCGCCTGTTTGTGGCTCATCACCCAGCTCTTGTGATGGTTCATCCTCAGTATTGGCTTGGCTCTCACTTTGGCGATTATTATCATCGATAATTTTTTGAACTTTAGCCAAATTAGTTTGTGCAGAGGTAAAATCCGGTGAATCGATAGTAATTTCTCGGTAAAAATTACGTCCTGCAATATATTCGCGCTGATGAACCAAGGCATTGGCAGCGCCTAAGCGCGCTTCGTCACTATCGACCCGCATAAAATAGCTGTGGGCTGATTTAAAATCTTCCGCAAGATAGAAAGCAGTCGCTTTCCACATCGGCGACTCAAAGTAAGCGGCCGCTTGCAGGTATTCTCCTTGCTGAAAGTAATAACTGGCTTGCTGATCTCTGGTCAGCCAGATATCTAAAAAATGCCAGCCTTGTGCTTGCTCTATAGCCTGTTGACTCTGCTGGGCAATATTATTACTCGTTACCGTATTAGCAGCCAGCACATCGTTAGATGAAGCAAGCAGCAAGGCCCCGACCAAGCACCACTGAACTGTCCAACCTCGTCTGAACCAGAGCAAAAAGATGGCGGCGACAACGAAGACTAAACCATAGCCCATATCACGCCATGGCTCGGCTGAATCATGGCTCATTAGAAAGTGCGATTGCACCTCGCCTATGATGCTTTCGATATCATCACTGCTCACAGTTAATGGGATATATTCACCACTCACATCAAGGGCAAGTTGTTTTAACGCCTTAGGGTCAAATGGGATCTGAGCACTGGCTTTTGTATCACCGACACCAAATACGATTAACTTGGGGGGGCTAGTGTTCTGCTTAGAATTAGCGTCAGAATTAGCGTCAGAATTAAAGTACTGCTTAAATGCGGTTGCCGTGCCGCCACCGAGTCCATCGGTAATTAGCAGCACAGTGCTGCTGCCTTTAAGGTTCATTGTCTTTATAGGTATTGCCTTTATAGGCATGCCTTCAAGATCTGAGTCTGTAGAAATTAGTCGCTCGATAACAGGCAATGCGTATTGGGCAAACTTACCTTCCCTTGGCATAATATCGCTCGATACTGCATGTAGCAAAGGGCTGAACACGCTGCTATCACGGGTTAATGGCATCGCCAAATGAGCGCTACCGGAATAAACGATTAAGGCTGTGGGTCCACCCTCTCTTAGCTGGATCAGATCTTCAATCTTCTGTTTAGCTCTGACTAAGCGTGATGGTTGAACATCTTTTTCAAGCATAGAGGACGATACATCGAGCACTATGATAAGTGGCGCTTTATCCTCGCCAAACGGTGATGCTTGACGTTGCCAAGTTGGCCCAGCTGCAATGAGTGTCGCTAGACTAAGGGCCAGACACCAAATTTTAAGTGGTAACATCTTCTTCCAACCATTATCCCCTACGCTGAGTGCGTTAAGTAAATGAGTGGGCAGCTTGTTTTGCCATTGTGCCGGGGTGTTACCTCGACGCCACTGAATGGCAAAAAGCACACCAATGGGCAATAACAGCAATAACCAACTAGGCCTGATAAAATGAAACTGCTCAAGCTGAGACAACAACATTAGCGGTCCTCCTTGATTGCAGCCGCTTTTAGTTCAACATCGCTGGAGGCTGTGCCCACAGTATTGACATTGTTGGCATTCACATTACGAGTATTATCACTCGAATTACTAGCATTAGCCCCCTGCCGACTCCTTGCCAGTTTTAGCATTATCATACGCTTGAGCAAAACCAAGGTGTATGCAGATAAGAACAAGCAGACGGCAATAACGACAGGTAAATAGTGCATGCTAACCTTAGGTTGATAGGTCAAGCTGGCATATTGCGCCGGCTCTAACGCTTCAATTTCTCGGTAAACATTCTCTAACTCGACCTTAGATACCGCTTGAAAGGCACGGCCCCCTGTTATTTTTGCCATGCCTTCGATGGTGACCATATCCAGAGCCTGCTCGCCTACGGTCCTAGGATCGCCAATAGCAATAACATGAACTCTTATGCCGCGATGGGCTGCTATTTTTGCCGCTTCTAGTGGCGGTACTAAGCTGTCGGTATCATTACCATCGGTGAGCAAGATCACCACCTTGTCAGCGATTTCACCTTGGATCTCCCTTCGGCCAGTTTCTCGACGAATGTCCTGAGCCTCATCAATCACTTTGATTGCCAGCCCGAGCGCATCCCCTAAGTGAGTACTTTGGCCAGCCATAGCAACACGGGTTTCATTGAGCAATTCAATCCAGGCTTGATGATCTTCAGTGAAAGGGGCTTGTAGGTAGGCGGCGTCGCCAAATAAGATCAGCCCTAACCTATCGCCACGGCGATTGGCGACAAAGTCTGTCATCACATTTTTTACTGCATCGAGCCGAGTGATCGTCTCACTACTCTCTCCAGGCATAGAAAAGTCTTTAGCATCCATAGAGCCTGAAAGGTCGACCACCATCATAAGGTCGCGGCCAACCTTATCACGTACCTGTGGCTCACCAAGCCACACTGGCTTTGCCATAGCGATAACCAGTAAACACCAAACGAGAATAAGCGCTATTTTTTGCCAAGCCTGTGGTTCAAGTTTAACGCCCCCGGTGGTGGGAGCCTCATTAAGTAAGCGAACTAAAACGTCAAAAAATGGCACATGAACCGCTTGCTGCTTAACTTTATAGGCTGGTGCAAATTTATAGATAGCCATCGGCAGCGGCAGTAACAGCAATAACACAGGGTAGCTCAATTCGATCATGACTTAGCTCCTGACGCATCGATTAACATATCGTTAGCGTGCTGACCCACTGGATCACTGCCATATATTGCTTGGGTGGGAAGCTGCTCTGAGTGTGACAATAACCACTGCCTTGCTTCTGCAACTAAACTTGAGTTTTGTTGTTGAGTCTTAGGTACCTCTTCAGGCTTCATCCAACAAGCCCGCTGCCAATCTAGGCCCCATTGAGAGTGAAACTGGGTTTTACCATCACAGCACAAGTCTAGAAATGCTAACCATTCCCCCCCCGTCAAACTGCGGGCTTGGCTGCCCTGAACGCCATAGGCTGCACTCACGCCGAGATGTAAAATAGTTAACACTTGACGGTCAAGGTGACCACTGGACTGTTCAATGCTATTTAACTGTTCTATGAGCTGTTTGCGGTAGCGGTTCTTGCGCCAATGTTGGCCTTTTTTAATCGCGAAAACAGTCAAGCCAATAGCGACTAACAACAGTAATAAAGCCCATCCCCAGGTTTGTGGCAGCAAGCTAACCTCTGTAGGTAAGCTAAGTTCCTCAAACTGAGCCATTTTCATCATGGGGTTGCCAAAACTGCTATCGACCTCGATGGCAGCTTGAAGCACTGGTAAGGCATTCATGACTTTGCCCTTAGATTAAACGCTGATTTAAACTGTGCAATTTCATCACCAGAGGTTGCTAGGTTGATCACTGGTGTCGTTTGAGTTCGAATCGTTTGAGCTAACTGCTCTTTCATCTCCTGATGCTCTTGGCTGAAAGCATGAATGAACGCCTTATGTGAATGACTCATTGATTGCTTTTTTATATGAAGCTGATATTCACCGTCGCTGGCGACCAAGTTATCAATATCCTGTAGATCACGCTCTAAAGGATCACTGATATGCACTAAAATCAGCTCATTTTTACGCTGTAGATAACGGATTAACTGTTCAGTTTTTTGATCGAACCCTAACCAGTCACTGATTAAAATCAGGGTGGAGTTATGTAGCTTTAGTCGCGTCATCTCTTCGAGAGCTGCCACCAAGGTATTGTCTTCGCTAGTGGCTTGGCCACTTTTTAATGCGTGGTTTGCATCACAAATTTTGTCGATGAAGTTGATCGCAGAACGGGCATCTCTTCGCGCCTTAAAAACCTCTCTGCTATGCTCAGAAAATACCATACCACCTATTCTGTCGCCGTCCTGAAGAACTCGCCAGATACATAAAGCAGCAACTTGGGCAGCAACCACCGATTTCATCACCTCTTGCGAGCCAAAAAACATAGATTGACGTTGATCGACACACACCAGCACTTGGCGCTCTTTCTCTTCACTAAACACGCGAACATGGGGCTTGCCCGTTCTAAGAGTCACATTCCAATCGATACTTTTAACCTCATCACCCTCTTGGTAATGACGCAATTCCTCAAAGTTCAATCCCCTGCCACGGATCTTGGAATAATGCCGACCAGACAAGATGGTGGTGCGGCTGTTACTCGGTAAAAAGCTAAAGCCTTTGGTTGAGTTTTTTAGCGCTATCAAACTCGCTTTATTAACATAAACTCTTGCATCTAACTCACCCTGTTGAGGAGCTGACTTTGGTGTTGGAAGTGAGTTTGAAACAAACGTTTTCCAGTTCATATCCTTACCCTATAGGCACGTACTTTAAGATATCGTCAACGATCTGTTTCGGTGTGATTTGCTCCGCAATCGCCTCATAGCTGAGTACTAAACGATGACCCATAACTTGATGGATCACACCTAGAATATCATCTGGGTCAACATAATCACGTCCTGCTAACCAAGCATGAGCTCTGGCACATCGATCGAGTGCAATACTCGCTCGTGGGCTTACGCCAACGGCTAACCATTGAGAAAATTGTGCATGTTCATAATCTGTAGTGTCTCGCGTAGCCATAACCAGATTGACAATATAGTTTTCAGCCACCTCAGAAACATGAACTTGGTTAAGCGCTTTTTGGCCATTGATAATATGTTCAGGGGTAACAGTAATGGCATGTTCTGTATCAGTGACTTGTTCACTGGTTTGGGCGCCAGGTTCTTCTCCCCTTACTAGGCGAATGATCGCTCGCTCGGCTTCTGCGTCAGGATAATGAATATCAACCTTGAGGGTGAATCTATCCATTTGTGCTTCAGGCAGTGGATAGGTGCCCTCTTGTTCAATTGGATTTTGTGTCGCCATCACTAGAAATAATTCAGGTAAATGTCGGGTAACACCACCGGATGTAACCGTATTTTCTCCCATCGCCTCTAGCAAAGCGGCCTGCACCTTAGCAGGGGCACGGTTAATCTCATCGGCTAATACTAAATTATTGAAAATAGGCCCCTGCTGATACACAAGGCTTGGTTTACCGTCGACTTCTCGGTAAACGTCACTGCCAGTCACATCTGATGGAAGCAGATCTGGGGTAAATTGAATACGGCTAAAGCTGGCATTCATGGCACTGGCCAACGACTTAATAGAGCGGGTCTTAGCGGTACCAGGTAGCCCTTCTAATAAGATATGACCTCGGGTCAACATAGCAATAAGCAGAGATTTAACCACATGCTCTTGGCCAATAACAGACTGTGAAACGGAATGAAATAGTTGAGAAACGGCTTGCTGAGACTGATCCAAAATATCACCTGCTGACTCTAAGTTGACTTTTATAGTAAGTATCTTCAAGTTAATTAACAACTCGCAAGATTACTAGTGTTTACATCGCATTTGCTAGAATGTAATGTTTCAAATCAATCAACATGAACAAGTGCAGAGAGTGAGATAAGCCCCTGTGAAAGGGGCTTATGGTTGGAACTTGCGTTAAAAATGGATTAGCGTAATTAAGTGAATATTACTGGCTGCGAACCCGGTGGATCATGGTATACATGACTGGGGTAACGATTAATGTCAGAATGGTTGCAAAGGTTAACCCTGCCATCATGGCCACGGCCATCGCCTGGAAGAACCCATCAGTTATTAGCGGGATCATACCCAGTACTGTGGTCACTGCCGCCATGCTCACCGGGCGTACCCTAGAGACTGACGCATCGATGACCGCTAAGTAGTCCTCCTTGCCCTCTGCTATCTGTAGCCTGATTTCCTCAACGAGCACAATGGCATTTTTTATCAACATGCCCGTTAAACTCATAGTGCCAAGAAGCGCTAAGAAGGTGAACGGCATATTAGCCGTATAAAGGCCAACGACAACACCGATAATAGCGAACGGCACCACGGTCCATATCACTGCGGCATCTTTAAATGAACTAAACAGTAATATGGTGATTAATATCATCACCAGATAGCCGCCACCGAGTTTCTCGCCGATAGCTGCAAGTGCATCCATCGATGTTTCATGCTTACCGCCCCAGTGCATGCTATAGCCCTCTGGAAGCTCAATAGCTTCAACTTCAGCCTTAAATGACTGCAGCACAGCCGCTGTGGTGAGCGAGCCCATTTGATCTTCATCTGTCATAGTCATGAGTGTGCGCACTCTATCGCGACGCATAATGACGGGATCTTCAAACTCAATATCGAAACGATGAACCACCTGAGATAAGCCCACATAGCGATTGAGTTGATGACTCCAGATCTGTAACTCCATGATGCCATTGATATCGGTTCGCTCGGATTCTGGAGGCTGGACTATGATTGGCATCATATCTGAGCCATCTCGGTATAAGCCCACGCTGCGACCGGAGAAGTTCGCCAGCAGCACATTATCTACCTGCGACTTACTGATCCCCAGAGTTCTTGCCGCTTCGACATTAAATACCGGACGGACAACTTTAGTGCGCTCACGCCAGTCATCACGTACCGCGGTAGCCCCCTCATGTGAGGCCATAATGGCTTTCGCTTGTACCGACAAAGCTCTTAACACATCGGGATCTGGACCTTGAAATCTTGCTTCAATTCGTCCATCAGGAGCAGGACCCATCTCAAAGCGTTTAAAGTTGTAGTTAGCGCCGGTGAAGTTTTGCTCCAGCAGTACTCTTACCTCTTTCATCACCACCACAAGCTTGTCCAGATCTTTGACTGTCACCATCAAGTTGCCGTAGTTGTTGTACATCTTCTCTGGTTTATAGGCGAGCATAAAGCGAACATGACCACCACCGACACTTGAGGCGACTTGCGTGACCTCAGGATGTGTCAATACCAGTTGCTCCATCGCCTGAATTTCAGCTGAAGTGGCACGGATATCCGTACTGTATGGTAGCCACGTATCAACCATAAATTTAGGTAAGTTCATTGGTGGGAAGAACTCATTTTTAAGCATGCCAAAGCCTTTTACCGATCCTAAAAGTAAAATCAATAGCAGTAGCATGGTGACTTTTCGATGACGAATACAGGCTTTTAAAAAACGACGATATGAAGTGAAGACCACACCTTTATAGGGATCGTTATCTTCGCCCTCGGCGGCAACTTTTACATTCTTAAACAGCATTGACGCTAAGAAAGGGGTGGTGGTTATTGCGGTTATCCAGCTTAATGTCAGCGAGATTAATACCACCCAAAAAAGCGTACCAATCAGCTCACCCGAGATATCTTCTGATAATCCAATAGGCGCAAAAGCGGTAACGGCAATAACGGTCGCGCCGAGCAGTGGCCACTTAGTTTGTTCAACAATCTCAATCGCTGCGCGAAAACGGTTTTTCCCACGCTGCATGCCAATTAATATCCCCTCGACCACCACGATGGCATTATCCACCAGCATACCAAGCGCAATAATCAGCGCTCCTAACGAGATGCGCTGCAAATTAATGCCCATCATCTCCATAAAGATAAAAGTGCCAGTCACTGAAAGAATAAGCACGATACCTATGATGATACCGCTCTTTAGTCCCATGGTAAGCAAGAGTACGGCGATAACGATAGCGACCGCCTCAACGAGACTCCAGACGAAGCCATCCACCGCTTTTTCAACTTGCAAAGGCTGGTTGTAGATGTTCTCCATCTCTATACCAACAGGCTGTTTATTAAGCATACTATCGATATGAGCCTGAACGCTTGCACCGACTTTGATGACATTTTCGCCAGGCATAAACGACACGCCAAACTCAAGCGCTGGCAAGCCATTCATCGACATCAGCTTGGTGGGAACTTCGACGTAACCTCGTTTGATTTCGGCAACATCACCCAATAGTATCCGGGAGTTAGAGCCTGCGGGGCTTATCACTAGGTCTCTTAGCTCAGTTATATCTTGAAATTCTCCCGTAGGGTATAACCTCACCGTTTCATCTTGAATCCTAATGCGTCCGGCATTAGATACCGAGTTCTGATTTTGCAATAAAGCGGCAATATGATCGATAGGGATATTGAGGGCTGATAACTTACTATTAGATAGCTCAATAAATACCTGTTGCTGCTGTATCCCCCCAATGACCACCTTGCTTACTCCGTCAAGAGTAACCACATCACGCCTAAGTTGATCGGCAAAGGATTCAAGTTCAGCCATCTCATAGCCGTCACCCGTTATTCCCCAAATCATGCCGTACACATCACCGAAATCATCATTAACGATCGGTTTTGACGCACCGGGGGGTAATGTTCTAATGTCGCCAATTTTACGGCGCACTTCATCCCAGATTTGTGGCAGGTGAAGGCTGGTGTATTCAGATTCCATCATCACATCGACTTGAGATAACCCTGCGGTGCTCACAGATTTAATCCACTTAACTGAAGGCAGTTGCTGCAAGGCATTTTCTATGACTAGCGTAACCTCCTCCTCGACTTGCTCTGGGGACGCGCCAGGATAGGCGGTAACAATCAATGCCGAACGCGGGGTAAACTCAGGATCTTCTAATCGACCTAAGTCTTTAAAGGCAAGAATTCCCCCCACAAGAAGCACCATGATGATCAGCCAGCTAACAACAGAGTTCCTCATCGAGTAACCTGCAATGCCTCCACCTTTGCACTCTTGCTCTATATCTTCTGGCACATTCACAGATTTAGTATCAGTTGTCATTATATGCCTCGCTCACGGGTTAACTCTTTAACCTGTTGTTGGTCACTAATTTGATGCGTTCCCGCAGTGACAACCCTTTCGCCAATTTCCAGACCTGAATCAATGACGGCGCCCGCAGAAATTAATCGAACCACATTGACTTGACGTAAATGCGTTTTATCATTGCTATCGACAACCCAAACGTATTTATTACCAGCAGCAAGCTTGGATGTTTCAGGGCTAAAAACAGCATTCACTGGCGCAATGACCGATTTATTATCCGCACCTTGTTCACTGGCCAGAACCCGATTAACGTTAGCGCTCATTCCCGGTAATACCCGCATATCATCGGGCACAATAACTGAGAGCGTGACCCTAAAACTCAAGGCGCCTGCACTCGTTGACTTACGCATCTCTTTGAAAGTGGCTTTAAGCGGCTTATCCGGGTAGCTATCTAGAATGACTTGGGTAGTGAGTGACGTTAATTTTTCTGGATCAAATTGTTTAAGTAGCTTCTCGGGCAGATCAAATTGAATATCGCTTAATCTATCATTCTGAAACTCGATAATAGGCTGAGTAGCAGCAATATGATCGTGGTTCTCAGTATGCTTCTTGGCGACGATACCAGCATAGGGGGCATAGATTTTAGTGTATTTTAAGTTTTGGCTGCTTCTATCGAGTCTCGCCTTAGCCATTAACATCTCAGCGCGTGAAGTATCAAATTCGGCTTGTGTCGCTAGCCCCTTAGGCACAAGCATCACATTGCGATCATGCTGAGCCATCGCCAGCTCATACTTAGCTTTGGCATTATCTAGTTGAATATCGAAATCAGTCGGATCGAGTTCAGCGATTAACTGACCTTTTTCAACACGCTCACCTTCATTGATGTAGTGATTGGTGATTTGGCCAGAAACTCTAAAAGCCAAATCGGTACTGGCATTGGCACTCACTTGAGCAGGAAAAGACCGTTGAACGCTTCCTTGTGCGCTAACAACAGTAGCCATTTTAACAGGCCGAATGACTTCTGAAACAGGTTGTTCTATCTGTTTCTCAGCACAGCCTAAGAGGGATGAAGATGTGATGACGAATGTCGTTAACAACCAAGGTTTAAATAAAATTATCATGCATGCTCCGCTAGATAGTGGTCCAGGGGTCATAACAGTAAATACTTAGGTTAATATAATTACCTAAACACTGAGCTCACTTTTTTTAATTTAATAATTATTATATTAAGGCATTACAAATAACGTAACAGCCTTTATAAGTTCACTGCAATTATTCACATGTTAAAACACTTGAATTAATATAAGCTCATTCTACCAACAAATAATTTTCCAGGTCGTATGTTATAGCGCACAAAGTCGATAACAGGAGGATTTACTAGGTCAAGCACAGTGGAGTTAACATGGTGGAATTAACACTGTAAGGAAGTGGCTAACTTTCATTGCAGCCACATAAAGCTTTATGTTTTATTACGCATAAACAAAATCAGCACTTATTATTTATTACAAATAACAAATAACAAATATATCATATAGCAAGTTAATGATACTCGTAAAAACACGGGAATAGTTAATTACTCGACAATCAATTAATTACCACACCATATAAATGCAATCTCAATAATATCGGCAAGTTTTATTTAATACTCTAATAAAACGTTATATCCACACAGAGATTTCACTTGATTACGTTATATTGTTTAATTGATTTTATATCAATCTGCGAACATTAAACTTAAATGAAGCACTTGGCCAAGCATCAGTACTGGTCTAAGGTATAGTAGATGCGCTGAATAATCGAACAACTTTCAGGACTAAACACTCACTATGGCGATGTTAATTCTTAACGGCAAAAAAGCAGGTTTACCACTGATTAGACAAACCATTAACTTGCTTCGAGAGCAAGGACATAGCATTGAAGTTCGCTGTACGTGGGAAGGCGGAGATGTGGCTCGCTATGTTAAGGAAGCTGTTGCACTTAACATCACCCGTATCATAGCCGGCGGTGGTGATGGAACCGTTAATGAAGTGGCCGATGCGTTAGCTCATTTAACTAAGCCAACAGCTTCAGATCATCCTAATAAGGTAGAGCTTGAGATGGAGCTCGCCATATTGCCTCTTGGCACAGCCAATGATTTTGCCACTGCGTGTCTTATTTCACTACAAATAGAGACAGCGCTAACGTTTGCAGTGTCAGGTAATGCACATCTCATTGATCTCGCTTTGGCAAATGAACGATATTTTATTAATGTCGCATCCGCCGGATTTGGTGCTCAAATTACTGTTGAGACGCCAGTAGAACTGAAAGATTTGCTAGGCGGCCAAGCCTATTTTGTCTCAGGACTGATTCAAGCCCTTAACTTTACACCTTATCAAGGAAAAATTGCCGCCACCTTAGCCGATGGACAGCGGGTCCAACTGCAAGGTGCGGGATTATTGGGCGCTATCTGTAATGGCCGATTAGCGGGCGGAGGACAAAACCTGGCGCCCAATGCCTTATTAAACGATGGCTTACTCGATGTGTTCTTAGTAAAACACTTTCCAAGCTCAGCACTCAAACAAGTCGTGGATGAGCTTAAAGATCCATTTGCGAACGGGGAGTATGTCAATCGAATGCAAGTCTCAGAGATCACCTTAACCTCTGACACGCCGCTGCCGGTCAATTTAGATGGCGAACCCACCTCTCACCTCACCCATCATATCCGCGTGCTCCCAGGTGCCATCAAGTTAATCTGCCCTGATGATTCGCCGGTATTGATGCGCTAACAATCAATAAATTAGTCGCTAACATCCTGGGTTTTAACCCTTGGCATGCCCATAAACAAAAAATGCAGTGCTAAGCACTGCATTTTTATCTCTATAGTGATGTGACGTTAATCCCCATGACTATGTATCCGTATTCACTCGCCAGTTACCGCCGAGCGCTTTATGCAAACCTATCGTCATATGCGCTGTTTGTAATTTAGCAGCAACCACGCGGTCCCTGAGCATATTTTCTTGGCGCTGCGCATCCAGTATCGACAAGTAATCACTAAGCCCTGCTTTATACAATGATTTGGCTTTGTCGACCGCATGGGAAGTTTCTGTTTCGGCTTCACTGACGAGCTGAACATATTGTTGACTATAGCCGTATCCCTGCAAGAGAGTTTCGACCTCACCAAATGCGGCTATAACCGCTTGCTGATAACTCAATACACTGGCATCAAATCGTGCGGTTTTCATTTCAACCATGGCATCACCTCGACCACCATCAAACACATTCCAACTCACACCGATACTGCCCGCCCAAGCGATAGAGTCACTACTAAATAGCTCGTCAAAGTCTTTGGCTAAAACACCTGGTGCTCCCGTTAAGAACACTTTCGGGTATTGCGCTGCAATCGCCGCTGCGCGCTCTTCGTTGAGCGCCGCCATTTCCCGTTCTGCAATTCTAATATCTGGTCTACGATTTAGCAGGTCTGACGGCAGTCCCGTTGGGATCACACCATTAAAACTGGGTAAAGGCATTGCCTGACTGAAACGCTTCTCGCTTTGTTTAGGTGTTTCACCCAATAAAATCGCTAAGCGTTGTTTGTGAACACTTTCGGCAATTTCAAGCTGGGGGAGCACCGACTTTGTCACTGCCAACATGGCTTTGGCCCTTGCTTCATCGAGCTTTGAACCATAACCACTTTTAACCATTAACCGCACCAGCTCGAGCGTACGCTGTTGATCTTTAACCGTGTGCAGCGCTATTTGCTTACGCTCTTGTGCACCACGCATCTGCAGGTAATTGTGGATCACATCGGAGGTTATTAAGGTCGTAAGCCCTTCACGCATGATGACCATCTGCTCTTTGCGGATCTTCGCTGCATTCACTTGCCTGTCTATACGGCCAAAGATATCGACCTCCCACGCAATCGTTGCCCCAGCAAAAAACGCGCTGTTGTTATCATCGACTAACCCCAATGGTTCACCGCTTATCGGGTTCATTGCGGTGACAGCTCCCCCCAGCAGAGGACCATTTTCACTTATCTGCACATTACCAAAGCCAGCGCCAAAATTAACGGTCGGTACTTTGAAAGACTCTATGGCGCTTTGATAAGACTGTGCCATTCGAATACGCTGCGCAGCAACCTTCAGTGGTATAGCTTGATGTTGTGCATCGATAACCAGCTGATTGAGAAGCGGATCGTTAAAATGAGTCCACCATGCTTGGCTGTGAGCCTTGCTGCGCTCCCCGGTAACTGTGCCTGCGGTATCTTGATACAAGTACTCACTGTCTAAGTTACTGGTTGGCGCCTGATAATCAGGGCCAACCGCGCAGCCAGTCATGAACAATGCAATGGCTATTGGTGCGAGTTTAAAAAGATTCATATTATTTTTGCTCCATAGCAGTGCTAGTTAGTGATGGGTCTAATGCTTCAACCTTATCGTCATGCTCGTCGCAGTTACGATAAAACAAACAGTAGAACGCCGGCATAATGAACAGCGATAACACTGTCGCCGCGGCCAAGCCACCAATAATAGTTGCCGCCATTTGGTCAAATAACCTATCGCTAAGTAGTGGGATCATACCTAACGCCGTAGTGAGTGCGCCCATAGAAATAGCCATTGTACGGTTGAGTGTTGCCGTTTTTACCGCTTCTCTTAATGGCTTGTTGTTTGCGCGCTCAAGTTCTATTTGATCCATCAGCACTATGCCATTCTTGATAATCATGCCAGCAAGCGTAATGGCACCAATCAAGGCCATAAAGCCAAAAGGCTTATCTAGCAAGAGTAATGTCCAGGTTGCGCCGATGGCAGCCAGTGGCAAAGTAATTAAGATTATCGCTGGCTGCTTGAAGCCATTGAACATCGCGACCATGATCACCACCATCATTAATAAGGCCTTAGGCATCTGACTTAGGGTATCTGTGATAGCACGATTTTCATCGTAATATTCACCGCCCCACTCGAATGCATAGCCTGCTGGCAGCTCAATGGCTTCGATTTGATCTTTAATCTGGTTACGAACCTGAGCAGGTGTAGCATCAAACACATCTGCTTGGGCTGTGATTGTTGGCACACGGTTACGACGCCAGATCATGCTTTCCTCACTCTTAAGTTCAAAGCTATCAACCACCTGGCCTAACGGCACACTGTGAACGCCTAACAATGAACGAACAGGTAAGGTTTCTAGGCGACTTAGATCTGCATTCGCACTTCTAAAACTGATAGGGATCAGCTGATCGCCCTGATTCAAAGTGCCAACGGTTACTCCCTCTGTGGCACGCCTGATTGCAAGAGAAATATCAGTACGATTTAACCCGGCGCGGCGAGCTTGCTCTTGGTTAATGACAGGCTGAATGACCTTGCTGAGTTGACGCCAGTCATCACGTACATACTTAGTATTGCTGTTCGCTTGCATGATCACTTGTGCTTCGTCCGACAAACGGTGCAAGACGTGTGGATCTGGGCCGCTGAAACGAGCTTCTACACTAAATTTATCTTTGGTTGCTAGCTTAAGTGCTCTAAAGCGTGGCTCAGAGTTAGGGAAGTGTTGTGCTAACCATCTATCGCCTCGCTTAGTTAACGACTCAATCCCCTCGTAATCAGCCACATTAATCACGATTTGACCATAGCTAGTATCAAATGGCTCTGGCTCTACTGTGACCGAGAACCTGGGTGCAGAGGCGCCGACATAGCTTGATATAACCGTCACTTCTGGTTGCTTCACTAACCAAGTTTCAATTTTTTTCATATCAGCTGAGGTATTTTCTATCTTGGCACCATTGGGTAACCAATAATCTAAAAACACCATTGGTCTATCTGAGCTAGGAATAAAGTTAATAGCAACATAAGGCACAGCTAAAGCAGTAACGAGCAACAGTGGGATCACCATTGAAATTGCTTTGACTGGATTCATTACCGTCCAGTTAACCGCTAACTGATATCGACTTGTTTTAGGATTATCATCCGCTTTTTTCGTGCTTGGCTTTATCCATAGCCAGCACAATAGTGGAGTTAATGTTACCGCTACAAGCCAAGAGAACAGTAACGAAGAACAGATGATTAAGAACACTGAACTGGCAAACTCACCGGCATCAGTCTGCGAGAAGACCACTGGACTAGAACCCATAATCGCTATAACGGTTGCCGCCAATAACGGCTTTGAGGTTTCTTTTACGGAATCGATAGCCGCTTTAGTGCGGTCAACGCCCTGATTTAACCTCACCACAAACAAGTCGGTAATAACAATCGCGTTATCAACCAGCATACCCAATGCCAAAATAAAGGTCCCTAATGAAACCCGCTGTAGATCCACCCCTGCAAGGTACATATAAATAAGTGTTAACAAAATGGTGAAAATTAAGCTACCACCGACAATTGCCGCGCTCTTAAAGCCCATAAAAATAAGCAACACCGCGAATACAATTAATACACTCTCAAGCAGGTTAATGACAAAATCATCGATCGACTTTTCGACTTCATCAGGCTGAAAAGCAATGGTGCCAATCTCAATACCTAGCGGTAACTCTTGCTGATAATCAGCAATAATCTGAGTCAGGCTTTCACCCAAGTTAACAACGTTAATTCCCGGAACGGGGCTAACTGCCAATGTTACCGCTTGCTTACCATTGAAACGGCTCAGGGTCATTGCTGGTGTTTGGTAGCCTAGACTGACATCGGCAATGTCACCGAGTCGAAGCAATCCGGTACTGTAGTCACCGAACCCACCTTGAATGCTCAGTGCCTTGATATCGTCAATGGATTTAAAGGCGCTGCTTTGGTCAACACGAATACGTTCCTTGCCGGCAGCAAAACTGCCGCTATTGAACGTTAGGTTCTGCGTCACTAATTGATTGATCACCTGCGCAGGTGATATTCCATACTGGGCTAAGCGCTCTTCAGGTAGATCAATATACACGGCTTGATTTTGCACACCGTGAAGCTCGATTTTTTTAATGCCATCGACCGTCTTGATTCGACGTTGCAACTCTTTTGCATACTGACGTAGCGCCTCCGGCTGCGCATTTTCACCATAGACACTAAACAACATGCCATACACTTCTGAGAACTCGTCTTGCACTATGCTAATTTGCGCGGTTGCAGGTAGAGTGAGCTTAACGTCATTGACCTTACGTCTGAGAAGATCCCACTGCTGGGGCAGCTCATCTGATTTGGTTGTTTCTTTGAGATCGATAAAAATCATCGAGCTACCAGGGCGAGACAAAGATCGTAGCTTCCACATAGCGCCCATCTCTTGCAGCTTGGTCTCAATTTTATCAGTCACTTGCAGCTCGATCTCTTTTGCAGATGCCCCAGGGTAGAGCGTCACAACCACAGCACTTTTTACCGTAAAGGTGGGATCTTCTAATTTGCCAAGTTCAAAGTAGGAGATCACGCCTACAATCACACATAGCACACTAAAGAACAGCACAAATAGACGCTGCTTAATCGCAAATTCAGCTAAATTCATCATGACTCCTAATAGCTAAATGCTTTAACTAAGGTATTGGTAACCGTTTGATTGGGCTTAAGGTAATGCACTCCTGCTGTCACAATGGCATCCCCCGTGTGCAGTTCGCCACTCAAGCAGACGCTGTTACTGCGCAGCGACTCAAGCGTTACCGCCTTTTCAATGACGGTGCCCTCTTTAACCACATAGACACTTTTATCAGCACCCTCGCCAATTAGCGCCGCATAGGGTACGCAATAACTCGCGCCATTGTTATTGAAGCTGACCGCCACATTGACCGCTTTTCCTGGCAATGCATTCGTTACCTGCTCGATGACAAATTCAACCGTATAAGTCTGTTTAATCGGATCAGCCAAGGTATCCATCGCACTGAGTCTTGCGGTTAAACTTGTCTTTGCTCCGTGCCAATGAACCGACGCCAGTTGATCAAGCGTCAATTGATTCATTAAATTCTCCGGCACATCTATCATGGCTTTCAACTCGTTAGGTTGATGCAGTGAAAACAGTGAGATCCCTGGTGAGGTTTGTTCAAACGTTTGCTGTGATTTTGAACCAATAACGCCACTAAACGGCGCTTTGAGTTCAGTATAATCGAGTGCATCTTGGGATTTTTGAAGGTTCTGCGTCATCACATCAACCATGGCTAAGCTCCGCTGATAGCCACTTTGTGCTCTGTCTAGATTAACCTTAGAAATGGCATCATCAGCGATGGCCTGCTGAACGCGTTCGAGCTCAACTTTTGCTAGATGATGGGCGGCATTAGCTTCGGCGAGCCGCGCTTGCAGTTCAACCACATTCACTTGGTAATCATGGGGGTCGAGTCTCGCCAGTATCTGATCTTTTTCGACATTATCACCAGTTTTGACAAATATGTCCTGGATCGTACCTGGCACCCTGAAGGCTAAGTTTGCGGTTTGCGTCGCTTCGAGCACGCCAGAGAATTGTTTAATGTTAGATTGCTGGGTACTTTCAAGTATCATCACTTGGACGGGACGTTCAACTTTACTTCCTGCTGTAGCTATTTGTGCCGGTGCTTGGCTACAAGCCGTAAAAATCACAACAGCCAGTGGCGCGATTACAAATTTTGTAAGTTTTGAATGTGAGACGGTCATCTCTCTCTCCAAATAGAATAATTAGGAGAGAGTTTAAGGGTTTAAATAAAGAAGATAATCAGGCTGTACTGCACCACACTGTCATGATAATCATGACAAACCAGCGCGTTCTGGGATTTCTTGTAATAAAAAGTCAATCAATAACCGGGTAGGCAAACTGATCCCTTTTCGATCGGGGTAGATCAACCAAACGTCTTCTTTTTTAGATTCATACTCAGGTAATATTCTCACTAAGCTTTGACTTTCTATTGCAGCAAGCGCAAACAAAGGCGGCATAAAACCAATGCCTTGACCGCCAACAATGGCCCGACGAACAAAGCCCATATGGTTACAACTGAAACGACAATTAACGTTAACAATGTCGGTGATCAGATCCCACTTATCATCAAGTGTGCCATCAGGCCAGCGGTAACAAATAGCCTCATGTTGAGCTAACTGCTGCAGCGTTTTAGGCACACCGTGTTTGTTTAAATATTCAGGGCTAGCGTAGATGCTACGACCCAGACTAAGAAGTCGCCTCGCAATAAAACCTGAGTCTTGCACCTTGCCAGCGTGAATGACAAAATCCAGTGCTTGAGTGTATATGTCGGTGGCATAGTTATTCGTGATCCGCAGATCGAGTTCAATTTCGGGATACATTTGCTGAAATTTTGCCAATGCGGGCTGCAGTGCTTCATCGCTTTCAGGCAAGAAGCCTACTTTAATTTTACCCACAGGCTTTTCATCAATATCGAGCAGTTTGTTTTTGGCCTGCTCGAACCCTTCTAAGACTGTGAGCAGTTCGTGATAATAGGCTTCGCCGTGCTGTGTTAATCTGAGCTGGCGAGTCGTCCTAAAAAACAGCTGTGCATTGAGTGATTTTTCCAGCTCACCGATACGACGACTGACATTAGCCCGAGGTAGATCGAGTGCATTAGCCGCTGCAGTAAAACTGCCCAGTTTCACCACAATAGTAAACAAGTTTAAATCTTCTATTCGCATGCTCAATTACCTATATAGATCCACTTTGCATCGTTACCTCAGCCTAAATTTATTGCTGGCAACAAAAAAGCTGAGCCGTAAAACGACCAAACTAAGAAGTAATGTAATGATTATTGGCCAATTTTAATATTATACCCATCTTACTATGGCCTTAGTCCACAATTAATCTCAGCCAAACTCGGTGAGCGTTCAATCACAGTTTCCCTATCTTTGTTGATTAAAACTGCCAGTTCATTGTTATTCCCGCAATGCCCGCATCATTATCATACTGACCAACGAGTGCGCTGTTAGCCAATCCTTCATAGCGAATTTCTGGCGATCCTAAATCAAGGTATTCAACAAAGAAATTGATCGAAAAGTCTTCTGTCGCTTTATAGGTTGCACCCATTCCAACTCGAATGATCTCATCCACAGGTAAGTCAGGGTATTGGTTGAGAGCATTATCAGCAGTATCACTCAATGGAGATGATTCATAGCCAATGCCAAATTCTAAACGCCATTGGTGGCTGACTTGATAATGCATGCCCAGCGAAGCACTGTATGTATCCTGCCAATTTCTATCTATGTTAGCCTGGTGCCCTGTTTCATCCAAGATCAACACACTTGACTGATTTTTGCTCCAATCTTGCCAATCGAGTGACCACAATAAGGCAAACTGGTCGTTTAACGCATGGTAACCACTCATTTTGATGATTGCAGGTGCAACGAGCCCAAGGCTTGCATCATAGGTTCCAATATTACCGTTACGATTTAATCTAAAGTCACCTTCAAGGGTATGGTCAAGCCCAGAACGAACCGTTAAACCCAGCATATTGCCTTCGTTAATGGTGTAATGTAAGCCCAAATTAACACCAAACTCCATTGATCCGGCTTCATATTCAGAGCTGATATTGGGTGTAAATTGCTGAGTTTGTACGATAGAGGCGTATTCAGATACGAGACCTAGACCTACAGCCCACTGCTCGTTGACTTTATACGATACGGAGGCATTAACTTGAACTGTCATCAAGTCAACAGAGCTGATAAGGCTTGCACCACGCCAGTCATCACCATAATCGACAGAAGAACCGCCCTGTGATGCCATCGCTAAACCCAACGCCCACTTGTCACTTAACGGATTAACCCAATAAACAGAGCCTAATGGCAGAGCACTACCCGCATTGCCACCATCTAAGTGACTGTCACTACCACCAAAACGGCCGTTAGAACCTTGATCTTGATATTCAAGATTTAAGTTAAAGACTTGAAGGCTGCCAGTCAGCGTAGATTTTTCAACCAAACTCATCGCAGCTGGATTTGAATAAGCACTCTCTGCACCTTCAGAAATAGCGGCGCTACCTGCACCTGCTGTACTGGCGTTTAAACTGCCCAGTTCACTCAAAATAGTTCCCGCAGCGAAACTAGGCATAGATACTAGTGCAATGCTGACCGCTAATGGTTTAAGTAGAAATTTCATTCATTAATCTCAGAAGTTATTAAGCAATAATGTTGATATCATTATCACCGAGTTCCTTATATTAAAAGACTCGAAAATCTTCTGGTTTTTAGATAAAAGATGCAGATGTTTGCACTAGGTAAGCGGGAAAACAAAATACCGCTTTTAAGGGCGGTATTCGATAAGAAAAATGGCTTAATACAATGATAAAAAGCTCACTCAACTGACAGTGCGAGTCTTAAGCCTATATCAGGCATCACTGCACTTTGGCTAGCTGAATCACGTCTGAAGTTTTCCGACTCATCTGCATCATAGGCAAAGCTGCCACCACGTACAGACTTATAGGCAAGGTAATGTTTGGATTCGAGTGAGTTTACAGGGTTAACCTCGGGTGAATAGCGATAGTATTCAGTATCGTACGCGTCTTCAGTCATCTCACCAACATTGCCTGTCATATCATATAAACCTAGCTCACTGGGCGCTTTCAAACCGACAGCCTGGGCTTTATTATTTGAATTTTTGGCGAACCAAGCAACGTCTTCGATATTGTTTGAACCACTAAAGGTATAGTTTTTACTATGCTGACCGCCCCTTGCAGCATATTCCCATTCAGCTTCAGTGGGCAGTCTAAACTCGAGACCTGTTCTAATGTTTAACTGGCTAATAAAATATTTGGCTTGCTGCCAGCTGAGGTTATTGACTGGGTAGTTGTCACCGACAAAATAGGAGTGGCTCGCCCCTAACACAGAATCAAATAACGCCTGAGTCACCTCGTATTTACCTATGTAAAAAGCCCCAAGTGTTACGCTATGTTGAGGGTGAACACATTTCTTCTCTGGTTGACATTTAGCCCCCATTTCAAAGCTGCCAGCTTGTACTAACACCATATCGGCTAAAACAGACTCTTTGAGCTGAGTATCGATATTTGCCAAACTGCTGCAAGCTTGAATAAAAACAAGTGGAACAATTAATAAGAGTTTGTACATATTAACCTCTACCAATAACTTTCAAAAATAAAGCTCCAGAGGGTAACCATCTGGAGCTTTATATTACTTATACTAAATAGCGACTACGATTACTGTTGCGCTTCTAGCTTCTTAAGTACTTTTTGTAACTTAAGCGTGTTGTAGTTAATATCTGCGGCACTGAAACCTGCGCCTTGCTGCATAGGGTAACCTTCAAGTGAGCCCATGAATTTTCCCACTTCTTGGGACAAAGGCACGAACAACCACATATTATCGATCATCCAACGTACATACATGCCGGACTCTTTCGCTGCCATTTCAAATGGGTCTGCACGTAGGTTAGTCAGAGAAGCCCATGCTGGTACATTACGTACTGCAGACTGCATATCGCCGTCCATCATGGCAAAACTTGCTTTCCAGTCGTTCCAACGAACCGCATTAAGCTCACCGTTGGCACTGAAGTACATCTTGCTGGTACGTGGACCTTGCTCAACTTCACCCTTGAAGAAAGGCATGAAGTTACTACCATCTAAGTGTACACGCCAGTCCTTGCCGTTAAAGTGAGTCCCTTCTTTAAGATCTTCTACTAAAGAGTCTTCACCAGCTGCTGCTAATAGCGTTGGCATCCAGTCTTCATGTGACATCATGGCATTAACTTTTGTACCAGGCTCAATCACACCAGGCCAGCGAACTAGCTGAGGAACACGCATACCACCTTCATAGGTTGTGCCTTTTTCGCCGTGAAATGGTGAAGTACCGCCGTCAGGCCAAGTGAATTTTTCTGCGCCGTTATCGGTTGAATAAACCACGATAGTATTATCGGCGATTTTCAACTCATCTAAGGTATCAAGTAACAGACCCACATGATCGTCATGCTCAACCATGCCATCAGGGTAAATACCGATACCTGTGATACCGTCATATTTTTCTTGCAGACGAGTGTGTATATGCATGCGTGATGCGTTTACCCAAGCGAAGAATGGCTTTTCAGCTGCTACCGCTTTTTTGATAAACTTAATCGAAGCACCAACGAACTCATCATCGGCAGTTTCCATACGCTTACGTGTCATAGGACCTGTATCTTCGATACGACCATCGGCATACGAGTGGATCACACCGCGTGGACCATACTTTTTCTTAAACTCTGGATCTTTCGGGTAGTAATAGGTTTCAGGCTCTTCTTCAGCGTTTAAATGATAAAGGTTACCGAAAAACTCATCGAAGCCATGGGCTGTTGGCAGATGCTTATCTTGATCACCTAAGTGATTTTTACCAAACTGGCCAGTGGTATAACCTTTATCTTTAAGCGCGTCTGCAATCGTTGGCGCCCAATCAGGGATACCATGATCAGAACCAGGCATGCCGATGGTCAATAGGCCAGTTCTGAATGGATGCTGCCCTGTAATAAATGAGGACCGACCAGCGGTACAGCTTTGTTGTGCATAATGATCGGTAAACAATGCACCTTCGTTAGCAATACGGTCAAGGTTAGGGGTTTGATAACCCATCATGCCTTGGTTGTAAGCGCTGATATTGTAATAACCAATATCGTCACCCCAGATAACCAGAATATTTGGACGTTCTGGATCGGTTGCAGCCATAGCAGAAGCAGCGGTAGCCATGAGCCCCACAGCCAACGCCACTTTAGATAACATCTTAGACATAATTTCCCCTCTATTCAGAGCTTTGATGTTTAACAATGAGTCGTTGTAAGAAACCACTCACTAAAATACGTTATGTATTGACGTATTTAATTAAACACTGCTCTCAGTCAAATTAAACCTCGCAATTCTACGAGTTAGCGATCCTTTCGCATAAAACTGTGAATCTAGATAATATTTAGCAATAACTAATGTAGCATGAGAGGCTAGAAACACTAGGTAAACACCAATGATGAGTGACAATTTACTTTATAGCTTTTGGCGTTTGGGATGAGTTAGCGCTATGAGTTGAATATAAATATTCTAGCTGTGAGCGATATGCACTAAAAATTCACACTAGTAATTTCAACAGTTTTGTCGCGTTTTTGATGATATGACTAGTAATATCATGGACAAGAACACAAAATAGAAATATACAAATAGATAGGAGGTCATGTGGTAGAGCATCTAGATGAGTCATTGTTTTTATCCAGCGCTGAACACGATTTTTTTATCGATGTGCTGAATGCACTTCTTGAAAATGACAACGATACGATTCCAGAAAAAATAAAAGAAGCGCTGACCAACTATCTCCCTATCGCCGATGTACAACGTATGGCTATTCTCCGTTTAAAAGATGGTGACACATTTGAAGGCGGTTATTCGGTTGCAACAAAAGGGTATACACCCACTCTCATACCTAGAGAAGGAATTAAAACGCCTTATGTCAGCAAGATCAGTAAGGGCCAGATGGTCTGTCATTCGGGCCCTATTTCTGATGTGTTCACTCAAGATGAGATAGAGATGGTCGGTATGCAGGGGATCATAGCCCATTGTGTATTACCAATTACAGTGCGTGGAAAAATATGGGGAGCTATCGCCAGCAGCCGTTATAAAAACCATGACACTTGGGCACCTGTGTTATTAGAGCGCTTAAAAGCTTTAGGGCAAATATTGGCAGCGGCGTATGAGCGCTACCAATTTTGGGTTTCTATTGAAACCCAAAATGAACAGTTAGAGTCGCTTTCACGTCACTTGATGGAAAGCCAAGAGACCGAAAGACGACTGCTATCAAGAGAGTTACATGACAACTACTCTCAGCGACTCGCCTTATTAACCATCAAAGCGAATAGTGTGGCAGAGGTTGTTAGAGAAAGTGTCAAACCAGAAGCTATAGAGCTACTCAATACCATTCAGCAGTTAGCCAAAGATATGCAATCACTGTCTCGCTCTTTGCACCCTGCCATTATCGAAGATCTCGGCTTAAATGCTGCGCTTAAAGCTGAATCTCGCCGTATAGCACAGATCAGTGAACTTGAATTACAAACCATGTTCGCCGATCTACCAAGATTGAGTAATGAGCTCTCATTAAATCTGTACAGAGTGCTACAAGAGTCCCTCAATAATGTCGTTAAACACGCCCAAGCCTCGGCGGTATTTATCTCACTGGAAATCATCAAGGGGCAACTAAATTATCAGATAGTCGATGACGGTATTGGTTGCAAAGCATGTTTAGAAAAAAATCGTGGCAGTATTGGACTTGTCAGTATTAGAGAAAGAGTGCAGCTGTTTAACGGCACCGTCACCTTTATTTCACCCGATGAGGGCGGCTTTGTCGTCGATATAGCCATACCTTCAATAGAGGATCACTATGAGTAAAATAGTATTAGCCGATGACCATCTGATTGTCGCTCAAGGTATCGCAGGTATATTACAGCCTGAACATGAGATTCTAGCCATTGCAAAAAATGGTGAAGAGCTTGTCGAACTCGTCAAGAAACACAAACCCGAGCTGGTGATCACAGATATAAGTATGCCAGGCATGACAGGTATTGCTGCTATAGCGGCGTTAAAACGAGTAAAGAACGACCTTAAGATAATTTGTCTCACTATGCATGATGAACAAGAGTATGCAGAAGGCGCAATGTCCGCCGGAGCCTTAGGCTACGTGTTAAAGCATGAAGCGACCGAAGATCTTCTTAAGGCAGTAGAAAGTGTTTTAGAGGGAAAGAAATATATTTCTAAGTCAATACAGGTCGATGAAGCGGCGCCTACATTATCGGCAAGGCAACTCAGCGTACTCAGACTACTGGTACAAGGGAAATCCGCTAAACAGGTCGCCGAAGAGTTATTTATTTCTCCTAGAACCGTTGAGTTTCACAAATACACCATCATGAAATTGATCAATGCTAAAACAACGGCAGACTTGATCCAATATGCCTTAGCTCATGGGTTAGTCAGTTAGCCCTAACTTGTTCTTTTAACCTAGCAACTTTTTTACAATCGAGTTGCTCATCTGAAATTACAACTCAATATTAAACTGATATAGCAGGCTAGCAATCATGTCATCTCATTGTTTGAATCTTTCACTTTCATCAGTACTGGCACTCGTAGCTGTATTAACCTGCGCCTACAGTGTACAAGCTGCCGACTTTGTCGGCACCGAGACTTGTATCGATTGCCATCAAACTGAGTATCAAGATTGGCAAGGCTCAGATCATGATATGTCGATGCGCCATGCAGACTCTAGTTCGGTTCGGGGTGATTTTAACGATATCACACTCGTGCATAATGGCATGGAGAATCGATTCTTTATTAAAGGTGAACAATATTGGGTCAAGATTGCAGGCAGTGATGGCAAGCTAAGCGATTATCAAATCAAGTACACCTTAGGCCATGATCCGCTGCAACAATATATGGTTGAGTTTGAAGATGGCAGAATACAATTGATCCCATTTGCATGGGATACTCGCCAGCAAGAGAGCGGCGGTCAACGCTGGTACCACCTCTACCCTGAACAGAAAGTCACAGATGATTTTTATTGGACCAACCCAGGTCAAAACTGGAACTTCATGTGCGCAGATTGCCACTCAACTAACTTATCTAAAAACTACGACTCACAAAGTAATCGTTACGATACTCAGTGGTCTGAAATCAATGTCGCTTGTGAAGCTTGCCATGGACCTGCCAGTGAACATATCGCTTGGACAGCAACAGATAGACAAACCACAGCAATAGGTTTTTCACGGGATTTATCTAAACCTGTCAAGAACTGGCGTTGGGCTGCGGATAGCAAAACTGCCATTGCGGATAAACCCCATGCGACTGACCAGTTGCAAACTTGTGCCCAATGTCATAGCCGCAGGACACAGATTAGTGAAGATAATTCACTTGTCTCGCAAGCCTTTGGTGACAGGTACCAGCTTAACTTGCTCGATCAGAATCACTATTATGACGATGGGCAAGTCTATGATGAAGTGTTTGTGTACGGCTCTTTCTTGCAATCTAAAATGCATAAGGCAGGGGTTGCTTGTAGTAATTGTCATAACCCACATTCAAATAAGCTAGTGATCGAAGGTAATGCTCTATGTGCACAGTGTCATAAGCCATCAGTGTTTGATGTCAGTGGCCATCATCAACATGAAGCTGATTCTGCAGGCGCCCAGTGCATCAATTGCCACATGCCGCAAACGACATATATGCAAATTGATGAGCGCCGCGATCACAGCTTTAGCATTCCTAACCCATCACAAACGATTAAACTCAATAGCCCAAATGCTTGTAATCGATGCCATCAAGATGAAAGCGCTGAATGGGCTTTGCAACACACTAACAAGTGGCATGACGCAGACAGCGATAGTGAGAGTAAGCATTTTGGCGATGCCTTCTATGGGGCACGTCTGGGTGATCCCAATGCCTCACACACACTTTCCTATATCGCCCAAGATATTAAACAGGCAAACATCGTTCGCGCAGCGGCTTTAGAGCGATTACAAAATTATCCGGGCAGAAATGGGGTTGTCGCTATCGTAAGAGCGACACGCAACCATGATGAAAATATCCGCCTTGGCGCTATAACTGCAGCAAAGCCCTATCCGATAAAAGACAGATGGCGCTTACTGTCCCCAGCACTAAAAGATCCAGTTTTAGCTATTAGGACAACGGCTGCCAGCAGCCTAGTGAATGACTGGCAAGAGTTGACTAAGCAGCAACAAAACCAGCTAAAATCGGCCTTAAATGAGTACATAAAGGTACAGGAATTCAATTCAGATAGAGGCTTTGCTCGCACTAACTTAGGCAATATCCATCAATCTTTAGGCCAATTAAAACGTGCTGAACAATATTACCTTGAGTCAATTAAGATTGAGCCGATATTTGCCAGCGCTTACGTCAACTTAGCGGATCTATATCGAGGTCAGAAAAAAGAGCAACAAGCCTTATTAATACTTAATCAAGGTATGCTAGCTCAGCCCAGTGACGCAAATCTTCCCTTCAGTTATGCATTAGCATTGCTGAGGATCAATCAGGATAAACAAGCGATAAAATACCTGCAACAAGCGACTAAGCTAGCACCTGAAAATAGTCGATTTTGGTATGTGTACGGCATAGCTCTGATCCCTGTGTCCACAGATAAAGCCAGTACGGCGCTTAATGAGGCCTATCAAACCAGTGGTAATCCTCAGTATTTGTACGCTTTGTGTGAGCATTTGATCAATAATCGCAGTGAGGACGTACAGCGCTGCTTAACTCAATTAACTCCACTGGTTCCTGCTGAAGTGATTGAGCAACTCGAAGTAAAGCATTGATCACATATCTCTGCTGACATGACCTAAAACAGGGAAATTTGCGAGTGTTGGTAAACCATTAAAATAATTATGCTGCAGCTACTTAATTTGATTCAATTCTAAATGTAGGTGCAACCATGAAGTTTAAGCTTTCCTATCTCGCCGTCATCACTTTGCCTCTGCTTGCTCAATCCGCCATTGCGGAAGAGAAAGAGGTTCAAGATATGTCCGATCCATTGGCCGTTTATACACAAGTAGGTGGTTCATACGGTACTAACGGTATCAATTTTAAATTAGGTAAAACCTTAGACACAGGCTCACTGACGGAGATGTCTATGGTGCTATTTGAAGTCAAAAGCATGTTGGGTGAGCACACCAAAGATGACGGTTCGAGCGCGATGAACCCAGATATGGCTAATGATGGTATTTCAGAGCTACGTTTTCGAAAGTTTGATGTCGATATGACCAATGGCCGTGGCATATCCATGGACGTTATCCATAATTTTGATACCAATTCAGGTACTGCATCCATTGGCATGATCCAAGCTCTACCTAAAGTGGGTTTCTGGCAAGCCTTCCCTATTATCGCTGCTGGTGTGCAGTACAATGATGGCTCATACCGCTCTGCTGATGGCGACTCCACTGGCCTTAACTCCGATTTCGCTTTTGCGAGTTTCACGCTTTACAACAAATTCCAGCTAACTGATACAATTTGGGCAAACTATAACCCAGTTTATACTCAAGCTATCTTTGGTGAGCAGGTATACACAGATAACCTAAAAGGCAGCGATGGCCTCACTCACGAGTTTGTTCTCAGTTGGCAGATGACGCCGACGCAGAACTTCCGATTATGGTACAACACAACGCAAAACAACTTTGAAGATGGTGATTTCCGTTTAGAATACAACCAACAGTTTTAGTCCATTAGGCAATGAGTCAAATGAGTCAAATGAGTCAAATGAGTCAAATGAGTATAAGTAATTAATCATCTCCTTGGCTTTATCTCCTACTCTTCTCTTATCGCTTCGAGTCATTGATTGTTCAATGATTCGAAACCTCCCCACCAGTTCGATAAATATCAAACGGTTAATCATAACCTCTCGTGAAGACAAATCGACAATACAGCACTAATACCGATTGGTATAAACACAAGCTAACGTCTGCACATAAAAATTAGACTGTTGAAAAAACCAATGAAAAGCTACGACTGGTAAAACTTCCTGTTTTGCTATCAGTGTGCCGCACTTCATAGTCGATACATTAGTTAATCTTTATACTGAATTTATTATCAGTTTTAGCGAATATAGAGGCATTTCATGCAGACGATTAAAGTTAATCAATATCAGGGAAAAGCCAGTAAACGCTTTCACGTGATGAGTAAGCCCATCGGGGCTGCATGCAATATCGATTGTACTTACTGCTATTATTTAAGTAAGCAGGACTTACTTGAATATAAGCAAGGCTGCAGTCCTAAAATGCCTTTCGATGAACTGGAAGCCTATATAAAACAATATATTCAGCAGCAAAATACTCCTGAAATTATTTTTACTTGGCAAGGGGGTGAGCCAACGATGTTGGGCTTAGATTACTTTAGGGAAATAGTCAGGTTACAAGCTAAATATGCACCTACTGATGTGACTATCTCAAATGATCTGCAAACTAATGGTATCTTACTAAATGATACTTGGTGCCAGTTCTTAGCCAAGCACAACTTTCTTGTAGGACTAAGCATCGATGGTCCTGAGATGTACCACAATGCCTATCGAAAAAATCGCTCAGGAAAAGGCACTTTTAGACAAGTGATGCGAGCCGTTGAGCTGTTACACCATTACAAGGTGAACTTTGCTACCCTAACGTGTATCAATAACCTGACCAGTAAAAATCCTCTAGAAATTTATCGCTTCCTTCGAGATGTCGTTCGTTCACCTCAAATACAGTTTATTCCTATTGCTGAGCCAAAAACCTTTAGAGAAACGGCGCCGCAGAATTGGGACCAACACGAGATTCCTTTCTTAGGCAGTGAGCAGGCAAAGCCTGGTACGCGTAATTCGGTTGTGACCTCTTGGTCAGTGTCTAGTGAAGACTGGGGAACGTTTCTCTGTAGCGTATTTGATGAATGGATAGTCCAAGACATAGGTAAAGTCTATGTGCAATATTTTGAAGCGAGTGTTGAGACCTGGATGGGCCGAACTAATCCACTATGTACACTCGGATCGCTCTGTGGCAAGGGGTTAGCAATGGAGCCTAACGGCGATGTGTTTACCTGCGACCATTACGTTTATCCAGAATATAAAATTGGTAACATTCATGAAAAGCCACTTGATCAAATGGCATTATCACCAAAACAGCAAGCTTTCGGGTTTGCCAAGAGCAAGACACTCACAAAACAATGCCAAAGTTGTGATTATAAGTTTGCCTGTTTTGGTGAATGTCCTAAAAACCGCTTTGTACGTTCCTACGAAGGTGAGTTAGGCCATAATTATTTATGTCAGGGCTGGCATAAGTTCTTCAAACATATCGACCCTTATATGTGCCAGATTGTCACGGCTATGGGTTATCAGGTGCGTGCCAAACAGCAGCGTTAACATACTGAATGTCTGCGGCAGAACAATTGGCATCCGATAAAATAATTCAAAGGGTAACAATTTCTGGCTAATGGCTAAGCAAGTTACTCTTTATGGCTTTATTCGAGTGTGGATAAATAACTCACCAATTCAGCTAATTCTTCAGCTGTTCTCGATTTTGAAGCAATAAGGTATTTACCATTCACCAACAGTGAAGGTACGCCTCTTATTCCAGCTAACTGAGCTTGAGTATCATAATTGGCAATGGCCAGACTAGAATCGATAGAGTTCATCGCCTCATCAACATCTTTAGCATCTACGCCTTGCTGTACAAAGAAGTCCTTGAGTTGCTCTGGTCGGGTAAAGGGCCCCTCTTTTTCGTGAATACGCTTAAAAAGGTTGCCATGAACTTGGCGGATCATCTTAAGTTTTTGCGCAAGATAATAGGCTTCCTGACTTAAAATCCAGCTCGGACGACCAGCCCCGATAGGCGTACGTTCAAATTTAACCTTGTCGCCAAGCAGTTCGACTGTTTCTTCAAAAATAGGGTCCTGGCGATAGCAGTGTGGACAGTTATAAGAGAAAAACTCCCTCACTATCGGTGATATTGCCTCGGGGATCCCTCTCACCTGCACGTAATCTACGCCCTCGACAAAGTCCTTGGCTTCGGCTCTGTCACTTATAACGAAACTAGCCATCACGATAAATAAGGCGGCAAACGACCACTTGATAACACCCATCATATCTCCTTAACGCTTTATAAACTTTTTATAAATTATAGCGATAAAACCTAAGTACAAGATCTAGCTAGAAAGCTAGTTACCAAACTCACAGTCAATGTAATCAGCACTTATCCAACATGTCTAATGGTGAGTCATGGCGGTAATGAAAGCCTAACTCCTTGGTTATCTTACTGCCATCTATAATTTTTTCGACTTGGGGCTCAGTCCCAAAACTCGGTGCCTCTAATGACAAATGCTCAGCCGCTTGAGTATAAAACTCAGCTCTACTTGGATGACCCGAGGCGCAGAGATTATAGACAGGCGAGATTGTTTCACTAGAAAGCAGACAGGAAACGGCGCCAATACAATCATCGAGGTGGACTAAATTGACCGCAGCATCGGGCCCAGACAAGTCTTTCTTTCCCGCAAGAAAACGCCCAGGATGCCTAGCGGGACCAATCAAACCCGAGAACCTGAGCACGCTGGTAGGATAATCTTTTGAGAATAGGCTTTCAGCCTGAAGTAAAATTTCGCTCGACGGCGAGTGAGGCGAAGCATCACTCTCTGTCATTGACTCTCCCGTAGCTGGATAAACTCCGGTGGTACTGATAAATATGACACGTTGATATAGATGGTCATCCATTAACGACTTTAAAAAGCCGAGTCGTTTAAGGTACGCATCTGGATGCTTTCTGAGTGAGGGAGGAATATTTATGACGATCGCATCGGTATGCAGAGCTACAATTAGGTTGGCTTTAGCCTCGAAATCGAGTAATTCAAGGCTCTCAATATCAACTGACTCTTCATTAAACTGTTGATTATCAAGGTCTAAACTAAACCCATTTATTCCATCAACTTGCAACGTATTGGCGGCTTCACCTTGTCTCTTACTGCCGCTGACTTCATATCCCAGTTTGACAAGATGCTTAGCTAAAGGGAAACCGAACCAACCACAACCGACAATACTCACTGTGCTAATCTTCAAACTGTAACCCCAAAAGTTATACTACTCAGTATCACATCAATAAAAACATCATAAAGCTAACCTGAGCCTATTACTAATATCTATCTCAGTACAAGATTGAAATAAAGCTAACTCGGTATCCCAGTGAAATAAAAACTAACCCCCATATCAGCTTGCAATACTCTCATGGCCCCCTCTGATAACTCTTCAAGTTTTAATGCTTTTTCGACAAGCACTTCTTCATTGCACAAAAATCGCAAGCCAGGTTCACTGCCATCGGGTTTACAGGCCCACACTTGCGGCTGTTTAACCTCTTCGGTGGTCATCATCACCTTACCGACAGATTTATCTGATAACTCAACTAAAGTGCCAGGAGGATAGATACCCAAGATTTTTACTAAAACGGCAATTAACGATTCAGCGTGCTTACCAGCGCGATTCTTAAAAAGATAACCTAAAGCAACTTGGGGAGAGCGAACATTATCACTCCATAACTGCCGATCATAATCATTAGCCAGACTGACTACTTGCGTCACCATAGGGATCTTATTACCTTTGAGACCATCAGGATAACCAGTGCCATCGATAAACTCATGATGGTGAAGCACAATATTCAAGACTTCTTGATTATAAAGTCCAGATTTACTCAGCATATCGTAACTAAAATTCGGATGCATCTTCATAAAATTGGCTTCATGATCGGTCAAAGCCCCTTTTTTGCGACGAATATTATCTGGAACCTTCAGTTTACCAATATCATGATACAAGCAGCCCAAGGCGATATCGCGCATATCAGACTTTGACATATCCAGCGCTTTAGCAATCATCAAGGCAACAACGGCTACAGAGATCCCATGCTGAGTAACACTCGAATCAGATTCTCCCGCACTCACTAATGCCAGAAATGGCTTATCAACCTCTAACATATGATCCAATAGCTCTTCTACTAACGTTACAGAGCTACGGTAAGCGCCTTCAGGATCACTACCGACTTTGCTAAATGCAGCTCGACTTTCATTGACACATTTCACAAATCGCTGTTGGCTCAACCTTAACGATTTACGCACGAGCGCCTTAGGATCAACCTCTTTTATAACTTGTTTAACTTCTTCCTCAACAACCTCTTCAATCTCTTCTGGTAATAACTCTTCACCAGATAGCAAGATCACGTAGGGAACCCCTAAGCTTTTTATCAACTCGATCTGGGCTTCTTCTTTAATTTCCACACGATTGAATAGGAAAGGATGATTCTTCCACGAAAGCGGTAATTTGACCGTTAACCCAATTTGTAGCTTAGATATAGGTAATTGTATTTGCTCGGCTTTAGCCACCCCAAAAAACTCCTTTGTCACACCTTTTCGATCAACCAATCCCATTAGATGATCCCACTCCATTACAGATTAGCTTGTTAACTTAAGTATAATACTGTTACTGAAAACCTACTGAACTTAATGACATAACTATAGAGCAATAACTAAAAACCTTGTGAAAAAAATGGTAAAAAAATATAAAAAGTAACAAAGAAGGCACTTAAGCAGAGTAAACCTAAGATAATTGCGGCAATTGTGAGCGGTTCTTACTAAACATAAGCTGAATTTGCAGTCTATTCCATTGCCGCAGCAGTTGATTATAGCAAAATGTAAAGCACTAGAATTTTACCAAGTTCAAATAATGACAAAAAACGAGATAAGATATAACAAAATAACAACATAAAATACGGATCGGACATTGTATACAATATTCTTTATGCTATAGTTATTGAGTTCTTTAGGAACATGTAGACACCCCGCTTACATTGACTTAAAGAGTGTTGCTGTCAATTGTCCTTAATGTCAGAGCTAGTATCCATGCAGTCACTTGCTGTTGAGTGTAGAGATAATAGATTTGACAAGGTATTTTGTTAACATTCCTGGATCGAAATACAATTTAGATGTCTGTATTTCTTCTCTTACTAAACAGTAAAAGTAAAAGATCTTTAGGCGCTGCCCTTGCAGCGCCATTTTTTTGCTTAAGTTTTGCAGAGTTTACTTACTTGCTGGGCTTTTCCGCTAATTCTGGCTTGCCTACCTGCTCATCCTCATCTTTATTCCAATCGGCAAAGTAGTGACTTAAGCGCTTAGATTTAAACAGATAGATCAAACTCCAAAATAACAGCAGCGCGTCCAAACCTGTGCTCCAACTATAGACATAATGTGAATTAATGCTCCTCTCGAATAACAAAGCCCCATCGATCACAAGGAGCAGCAACAAGCACCATTTAAGTTGAGCAAATAGAGGCCGGACCCAACTAGGCTTACGTTTACGCTCGGCAATAATAAAGCCGTAGATAAGTAAGGCACCGAAACCAGCGATAAGCGCCATGACAAAATCAGACTTTTGCGGATAGAACATGGCTACCAGCGCCGCTCTATCACTGGACTGTGTCAATGAAGCGATAAAGATACACCAACCGCGAGCGATAAATATCAGCATGAAATATAGATAAAGCGGGGGCTTGATATGGCCCTTATCATCGAGCCAGGTAATATTACTGAAGTTCACGCTTTGCCTATCCTTGAAATTTAAGTTGTTATTTTAGAATGGATATACCATTCCATATAAGTATCTGGTCAGTTCAGAGACTCTCAGTTTTTTCAATTCAAGGCGCATTGATGAGGAAATGGTTATTCCCTTTTAAGTCAATGGAACACAGAAGTGGAAACACTGAGAGCCTCACGCAGTACGGGTTTCAAAGCCCTTTATGCTACGTTGAATGTTCTCGATATAGAATAACTATTAGCTTCAAACATTCGCCTTGCCTACAGTGCTTTGAACTCCCGCTGAATGATCAGATACTTACTCGGAATGGTATTACACTGATATGGTGCCAAATAAGCTTTTTTCAATGGCCCACTGATAAAGCATAAAAAAACGCCATCAAAGATGGCGTTTAATCTTAAACTCAGAATAAATAAAAGCGCTTAACCTGCAAGTACGGCAAGTAAGCCTTCCTCGTCCAATATCTTGATACCTAAGTCCTGAGCTCAATCTCGAAACCATAGTCAATTTAGAACCCGCTGCTTCACCGGCCATAAAATTATAGACTTTCGGATAAGTGAGACTGTTCTACTATAACTTCTTTCACTTATTTATTAGTCACTTATAAAGTTTACTTTCAACATTTTTTGTTTTCCCTATTCATTTCTATGTCTATTTTTTCTTAAGAAGCTAATCTCGTAAATTATCAACTATTGAATAAAATATTTGATTTAAATAACAAATCTTGATTCTCATCAACCTTTTAACTAAACATCTTTGTTCTTTACTGTTAATATTTAATCACTTAGGGTCAAATAAGCCCGAGATGCATTAACTTAATAAGACAACTGACTCAATATAAGGACATAACAATGAGTATGCTAAGCTGGGTTAAAAAGGATGATAAACCTAACCTGATTGTCTTTATACATGGCCTCAAAGGGGGTGTCGAAACTTGGTCCTATGACGATAAAACCTCCTTCCCAAAACTTTTAAAATCTCAAACCGATTTCATTTCAGGTTTTGATATAGCCTGTTTCGACTATTTTACTACTTTTACCGAAACTTACGGTAAAAGTAAAAGTCTGTTCCGTAGTCTATTTTCGTCGTTTAAGACAAAAGAGACAAACCTCCCTATAGAAGAACTATCTGAATTGTTAAAGACAGAGATAGCTCTTACTGATTACGATAACATCATTCTCATTGCCCACAGTATGGGCGGACTAGTAGCTAAGTCTTGCATTTTAAAGCAAATAGAAGAAAATCATGTTAGTAATATTAGAGGATTAATATCTCTCGCGGTGCCTCATTCTGGCGCACTTATTGCCAATATTGGTGGTTTAGTCTCAAGCAACGTACAACTTCAAGATTTAAGTGTTTTAAGCCCTACAATCGACAATCTAAATAGGCAATGGATACAAACCCCAAATACTCCGTGCACAAAATATATTTATGCAAGCCACGACAAGTATGTTGATAAAAAAAGCGCGCTGGCTATTGATGCATTGAAAAAAGATTCTATGGCAGTAAATGCAGATCATTCAACCATATGTAAACCTAAGGATGTTGATGAATCGGCCTTTAGAGCTGTAATTAAGCATATTGAGACAATGAAAAGTGAGTTCAAAAACCAAGTCCCCCTTAAAATTTTAGCCGAGCCTGACGCATACTCCAATCAATACTTTGTTATAAAAATGGTTATCGCTGATATTCACCATATAATACAAGGCCATGCGAAAGAGTACTTTTACAACGCCGAGCTGGCAAGAAAAGTATTTACAAGTGAATCAGACCGGAAAAAACTAGAACAACTGTATAGTAAAATCAGATGCCTGTATCAAGAAGAATTAGAGGCACATATTGCAGACGGTACAATTACAGATAAATTTATCGCCTCCGTTCACCAGCGAATAACTGATGAAGACGAGCGAATGTTAAACCAAATTCTAGGTGGTCTAGATTCAGTCCATAAAAAGGGAATGTTACACCAACTATCAAACAAGTTTGATACCGATATTATTTGGGAAAAGAATACATCCATATCACAGATTCGCGAATCAAAGGAGGGGGCTCATAATGAGCTTTAACCTACCTTATATAGCCATAGATGAGGATTTATACCTAAACACTGCAATTATGACTCTCATCCTCAATAAGCTATCGCGAAACACAAGGGGAAATTTGAAGCTTGATTTACCGAAAATCCAAGTGTTTATGTTTCTAATAAAACACCCTTCACATATTAATGCAATCCTTGAGGCTACAGGAAAAAGCTCTCCAGATCTCAAGCAATACTCTACTTATACGATGGACAGCCTAGCAATAAATGTAGACGAACTGTTTAACATAAAAAAAACTAGGTTGTTGCTTAGAAAACTCGCACATCTAAACCTACTAAGTGCTGTCGACGACCCTAAGAATGGCCTAAGTTTCCACTTGACTGAAGATGGACTTAAGCTGGCCAGCGAATTCACGGAAGCACACTTTGAAAGTGTTAACATCTATATTGAAGCACTAACCCCTCTGCTTTCAATTACCTCTTCCAAGCTACACTCCGCACTTAACAGCATATTTAAGGACAAATAAATGCATTCATATATACAAGTTAAAAAGCTAATTCTGGTCGGAGTCAGGAAGAACTACACCACAAAATTTCACTCTGGGGTGAACATTATTTATGGTGACTCTGATACTGGTAAATCGAGCATCTTGGAGTTTATAAACTATCTGTTAGGGAGTAGTTCAATTGAAGTTGGCGATGAAATTACTACCTCGGTAAAGCATGCAGCCCTTGAAATAGATATAAATGGAAAGCTAAAAACAATAGTTCGTGAAATCTACGATAATAATGCTTATGTAAATGTCTACCCTTGCACATTTGATAAAATTTCAAACTTCCATCCGGACATTTACTGCCCAAACTTCAACAGCAACAACGCACCCGACGGCTTCTTTTCTGACTTCTTATTGGACTCTCTAAACTACCCAAAAGTCAAAATAAAAAAAGCACCAACTAAAGCATCCTCCGACATGCAAAGGCTCGGGTTTAGAAGCCTCTTCAAATATTGCTACCTCAATCAGGACGACGTTGGAAGCAAGAGTTTTCTTGACTTGGGTAACTGGGTGAAAGCGACTACCAACAGAGAGGTGTTTAAGTACATCTTTAATGTTTTGGATAGTAACATCACAGAAATGCAGCAGGAAATAGGCTTAAAAACCAAAACAATACAGCTAACAAAATCCAAGCTAAACACTGTTTCAGAATTTTTAAGAGATACTAACTGTAAATCACTAGACGATATAGATTTTAAGCTAGAAACCATCGAAGAGATGAGTGAGCATTTATCTGGTGAACTAAGCAGCCTCAACAGCGAAATGGTTGCAAGCAATGAAAATTACGCCAAGCTCAACTCCATCTTCAAAGAACTATCACTTAACCAAAAATCAATAAAAAGCCAGATTCAATCAACTGGCCAGCTGGTGGATAAGTACTCTCGACTGAAAAATGATTACGGCAATGACATAAATAAAATAAAAAGTACCTTGGTGGCACAAGATAGGATTGGCGATGTTTCTATAATGAACAGGCTTACAAACCCTGCCTCTCCCTGCCCTGTATGTGAACAAGATATAAAACCACCAATGGAGGAAACTCATTACTTAATATCCCCCAAAGATATGCTTAATCAAGAGCTTGCTTCATTAAAGAATAGAAGAAGAGACATTGCATCACTTATCGAGTCATGTACCCATAAGTCACAAACACTACAAAGGGCGCTAATCCCTGTACAAGAAGACATCTCAAAAATCAGGACTATGCTTGACACTGAAAGCGTTGAAATGATTACTCCTTATCTAACCCAGAGAGACACTTTAATCAAGGAAATAGCAAGTTTAAGCAAAGAGAAAGAGGCTCAAAAAACCAGTCTCAAAATGAGAAACCAACAAGTAAAAATTCAAGAGTTCCTAGATAACCAAATCAAATTATTAGCAGGGCTGGAAGAAAAACTTGAATCACTACAAGCCAGCACACCAAGTATGGATCTTGTTCTTAATGATCTTGGTGATTTTCTGAACACTTATTTAGAGCATGTTCATATTAATAAAAGAACAGGCATATCAATAAGTCCCAAGTCCTATGCTCCAGTAATAAGAGAAAAAGATTACTACTCCATCACATCAGGAGGACTGCGAACTATTTGCTCTATTGGGTATATGTTATCAATTTTAGATTATTCTTATACTCATGAAATGAATCACCCCAAAATACTGCTCATTGATACCGTAGGTAAATATTTAGGAAAAACGACAAAGCCAAGATATCAAGAATTAACTGATACGAAGGCTGACGTTTCCGAAGGTGTCTCCGACCCATCAAAATACAAAAACATATATGATCAAATAATTACAAGCTCTGAAAAAGCTGAAAGACTCGGAATTCACAGCCAAATAATCTTAGTAGATAATGACGTACCAGATGCAATGGTAGAGTCATATAGCCAATACATCGTTGCCCACTTTAGCTCTACGGGAGAAGACGGGTTAGATTACGGTCTGATAGATGACGCAAATGAGTCTCACTATAATTAAAGTTGAGCAATTTTAATTATGCACGAGTAAACGTTTTAATAACCTGCCATTGCATATAGTCTTAGCAGGTTGTTAGACTTACCTTACGCACTTAAAACCCATATCTCTGTGATTTCATTAGCAAAGTTGAGTTAGACATTAGCCAATAAATCAAGATATTCCTGCTCAGAAAGTACACTCACTCCCTTATCCTTGGCTGCATTAATTTTGATTTCGCCAACTTTTTCACCAGTAACAAGGTAAGTTGTTTTCCCCGTAACTGATTTAGCGACCTTAGCTCCTAAGGCTTTGGCATGCTTTTCCATATCACCTCTAGAACCTTGGGTCATTGATCCAGTAAATACTACTAACTTTCCAGCCAATGGTGAGTCAACACTCTTTAGCCCTGATTGCTTAGGAGTGACTGACAAGTTGAAGCCTAGCTCATAAACTTTGAAGAACTCTTCCCTAACCTTCTTTAAACCTTCAACAATCGCTTCTGCACTGACCTCAGCAAAACCATCAATTTTAACAATCACTTCTGCAGATAGATCAAATAGCTCAGTCAGTGAATGATGTTGAAGAAGCTTGTCACAATTACCAGCTCCTAATCGGCTTACACCAAACGCAGAAAGAAAGCGCCAATCTTCAATTTCAACTTCGCGACTAACACGAAGTTGATCAAAAAGGTTTTTAGATGTCTTATCACCAAACTTAAATGTAGAGAAGTGATGTGCTTCAATGGCATAGATTTCATGTATATGCTTTTTACCAAAGCTAGCTAGTCGTTCAATTACCTTAGGTCCAAAGCCATCATTATTTCCCAACGTTTTAAAGAAATGAATGAGAGTGTTTTCTGTTTGAGCTGGACAATCAGTCTTATTTGGGCAGATTAAGTTATCAGACTCCCAAAGTAGCCTTGATTCACAACTCGGACATAGCTCAGCTAATTTAGGCTCTACTTTCTTAATGACTTTCTCAATCTTTGGAATGACTAGACCACTTCGTACCAACTGGATAACAGCTCCAGGACCAATGCCACTTGTTTTAACCATGTTGTAGTGATGCACTGTCACTCTGCTTATAGTTGCGCCACTTAACTTCGTAGGAACTAGCTTTGCGACAGGGGTTACACGACCTGTTCTGGAAGTCTGAGGAATAACATCTAACACCTCAACTTCGACACCATCATTGTTGACCTTAAAAGCAATTTGCCACCTATGAAACTTTCTGGTGGCCCCCATATGATCCTTTATAGCCTCATTGGTAACTTCAAGAATGATACCGTCAATATCAAAATCAACTGAGTTCCATATTTCATCAACAATAGATTCAAAGTCTGAAAGAATTTTAGAGTAATGCTCAGTTCTGTTTTCTAGTAATCTGAAAGGGTAAAACAGACAAGCACCTTCATTTATTGCTTGCTGAATATTCTCATCAACTTTCTTTTCAGCAATAATCCCTGCTTGAATATTTCTCGAATTCTCAAAGAGATGAGTTAGCTTTTCATCAAAATAGTTTTTACTGATGACAATTTCACCCGCTCCTAAACCACGTTTACCGTCATTGGCTACCCTTAGCCCTCTAGTAATAGCACGGGTAATATCCTGCCCTCTTACGCCATCACCACGGGTATATAATGTTTCACCATCATCAAAAGCGGCATATCCATCAAGCTTTGGTGTCACGCGGATCATCACTTCATCGGGATCGATTTGAACTTCTTTTGCTGCTTTCAGAAGTCTATCAATCCATTTTTTGATCTCTTCAAATGAATAAGCTTTATCGGTGGAGAGCATTTTTTGGGGTAATGCAACAGTCTTGCTTTCAGCAAGTATTTCAGGCTCTACTGAATTCAGATAAGGGTGCTCTGGTTGCTTTATTGAAAAATCTTTAAGTAATAAGTCATATTGCGTATCTTTAATAATGGGAGTACCAGAGCGATATAGGGCATTGGCAATCTTTAATAAACCCACTAATGAATCATTAGAAAGGCTGTCAAACTTTTGCTCGTTTATTGCTTTCTCAATAATGTGTAACTCAATGTTTAGCTCTAGTTTATGAATTATTGAGCGGTGTTGTTCATTAAATATAAATTCAGACATTTTATGTTCTATCACTTAAACTATTTTGGCTATAAATTAAAAAAGGCCGCGGTTGCGGCCTCTCGTTATCATTGCGTATCCGTCGCTTAAGTCATTCGTTACAATTGAGTTCGAATACGCTGCAGATAGCTTTGTTTAGTCGTCTCGCTCCAGGCATCACGACCACCATCTAGCACTTTACCACCTAAGTCATCGGCGAGTTGATGGGCAGAGTTAAGCATAATAGAGAAATTCATCAATGGATCACCATGACAAGGTAGCGTCATAAATAACACCACTCCTTCTGTACTGAACTGTTCCATTTCATCTGGGTTAAAAATACCAGGTTTCACCATGTTCGCCAGTGAAAATAACTCCTTACCTGTGCCAGCATTGTCTTCATGACGATGAAAAATGCTCATGTCACCAAACTTAAAGTTAAGTGTTAGCAAACACGGCAATAGCTCCGCGCCATTGAGAGTATGACCCTCACTCGCCACCACATGTAGCACGAGCACATCCCTTGGTTCGGCCAACGTCTCAGTGTCTTGCTGGATCTTTGCTTCAACCTTAACCTGAGGCTCTGCTACTACCTTAATTTTGGGCTTCGGCTTCGGCGCCGCCTGTCTTCTAGGCTCAGTAACGGGCGTAGCATAAATAGGTGATGCCGTATCAACTTCAGTCTCTAACTCAACACTTTCAGCCTCAAACTTAGTATCGCTCTCAAACAGAGAACTTTGAGCGGGCGCCGCTTCCTGTCCAAGCCCGAGCTCCATCTGATTAAGATCGTCTAATTCCTGAGTCTGATCGGATAATACTGGCTCTTGTCTCTGGCGGCTCATCTTCTGTTTCGGCTGATCTGACAACGAAAAATCTCTCTCGTTCTCAATTGTCATCTCGACATCAGTTTGGCTCAATGACTCAGTTGCAGTACTGAACTTAGGCTCACTGTTTATCGTGTCAGAAAGACTCGGCTCTGTTAGGACTTCATCGTCTTCATTCAGTTCGCTTTTTCGGATCCTGACTTCACCAATCCCATCAGCATCAAATCCATTTGCATCACGGCTAGCGGCCTGATCTTTATAAAAGCCTGACATGGGGCTATCTTTGATTGATTTAGGTTGCTGCTTTCTAATGGACCAAAAACCATGCACAAGTACGGCGATAATAGCTATTGCGCCTAAAACGAATAATACAAGTTGCAAATTTTCCATTGGGTACCCTGTCTTTCCTATGTTATCCAGCGTCGGCAAGTGCCACCGCTTCATCAATATCTACAGCAACTATGCGTGAAACTCCAGGTTCATGCATCGTCACTCCTATCAGTTGATCGGCCAATTCCATGGTGATCTTGTTATGACTAATAAAAATAAATTGCACACTCTGAGACATCTCTTTCACTAATCGACAGAATCTATCGACATTGGCGTCATCCAGAGGCGCATCAACTTCATCTAACATACAAAATGGTGCTGGATTTAGCCTAAAAATCGCAAACACCAATGATAATGCGGTTAACGCTTTTTCTCCACCAGAAAGAAGGTGGATCGTGCTATTCTTTTTTCCTGGCGGTCTGGCCATAATCGTCACTCCGGTCTCGAGTAGATCATCATGGGTCAAAGCCAGCTCGGCGCTGCCGCCGCCAAAGACTTTAGGAAACAACAAACCTAGGTCTTTATTCACCTTATCGAAGGTATCTTTAAAGCGAGTCTTGGTTTCCTTATCTATCTTACGGATCGCCTCTTCTAGGCTGGTCAACGCCGAAGTAAGATCCGCATCTTGGCTATCTAAATAGTTCTTACGTTCACTTTGCTGCTCATATTCTTCGATAGCGGCCAAATTAATAGCGCCTAGATGAATAATTTGAGCTCGGATCCTCTCTAACTCTCGTTGGCGAGCCTGAGAGGTCTTATTCAGATCCAGCGAAGATTTAACTTGTTCTAGCTCAATATCTTGCTCTTTGAGCTGCATCAGTTGGCTATCTGCCTGACCTTTCAAACCTTCGCGACGTAACTTTAACGTGCTGATTGACTGAGTCAAGTTTTCTATCTTGCCAAGCTGTTGTTTTTTCTTTATTCCTGCGCTATCACTCGATTCTTGCAGTTGAGCCTGCTGCCCGCGAAGTGAAGCCAATTCTGTCTGCTTTATCTGCTGCTGCGCCAATGCCTGACTTAACTGTTCTTTTAAGGTGCTCAGTCGACCATCTTCGCTGGCTACATTTTGCTCAACAAGCTGATGTTCAAGCGCGGATTGAGCTAAGATCAGCTCTTCGATACGAACGCCTTGCTGATTGATAGACTGATCGTTGAGCGCCAGCTTAGTCGTTAATGTCTGGCAAGTCTGGCTCAGCTGGCGATCGTCTTCTTGTACTCGCTGGTATTTATCTTTACAGCCGCGGGCCAAATCTATTTGCTCATCGAGAAAATGAACTAATTTAGTTTGCGCTTGCTCACCTTGATCTAGGCTAGATTTGGCATCATCTAGGCTAGCAAGAATATTCACCTCGTCGTCCTGTTGCTTGCTAAGCAGGACTTTGAGTCGAGCAAGCTCAGAGGTCAGCTGCTCGCGGCGTTGGTTTCTGTCTTGGTTGCGCTGTTTGTCCGCTTCTATCTGCACGCTCAGGCTAGCAATGGATACATTGAGCTTCTGCAGCGTCTCAATACCCGATGAAAGCGCTATTTTTAACGGCTTGATATTGGCGTCTAAGTCATGGCCCTGACGATTGAGCTCACTAAGTAAGGCCTCACTATCCTCAATGCTGACCTCTAACGCTTCTTGCTCACATTTAAGTTGAACCAAGGAACCTGAATCTGTGCCCTTCTTGATCACGAAGCCTTTACCTAACAGATAGCCATCCGCGGTCACTATGCGTTCGTGCTCACTCATCCCGGCAACTTGCTCTCTAGCCTGCTCCAGATTATCGGCCCATTGCACCTGACTCAACCAAGGTGAGAGGTTCGCATTACTGCTCAGCCCATGCCACTCTTGGTGTACCAGGCCTTCGAAGCCAAATTCACCTTGCTCAACACCCGCAGGCATTTTCAGTAAACCGTCGAATATGAGTTCTACCGCTTTCTCCCAACCAGGCTGAACATCAATAAGCTGCCACAGGGCTTTAATACCTTCTTGACTCGCGTCATCGGGCAATAACTTATTGACTAAGGCCAATCGACCCCGCTCTTCGGCAAGAGATTGGCCCAGGGCTTCCTGTTTAGCCTTGAGGTTAACTTGGTTTTGTAGAAAATTGGTTAGCTTGTCATTATATTCATCATTGATCTCGCTTCGCTCCATGGCATCGGTTTGCCATTGAGTAAGCCGGGAAAGGTTTTCTTGCCCAACTTTGGCCGCTTCTTGTTCCAGAAGCCCAGCAGATTCTTGCTCAACCTTGGTAAGCTGAGCCCTTGTCTGCTCCAACATGACGCCTTGATGTGACAGTTTACCCCTTGATACTTCATGGGCTAAACGGTAGGAGGATACTGTTTCTTTGTGCTCAGATAGCTTAGCTCTTGATTCACTGGCCTTAAGCTCATGTTCGCTCAAATCACTGGTGACACGTGTCAAAGACGAGTGTGCCAGTTCAAGTTGTGGCTGCTTGAGGGCCAAGTCATCCCTCAATGTCTGCTGAGTAGTCTCATCAGCAGATAATTTGTCTTTATGCTGCTTGAGTTTTTGGACGATAGCCGTAATACGTTGCTCGACATGGGAGTCTTGCTGCTGACGATGCTTAAGATCTTGCTCAAGTTTCGCTATCTGGGTACCCGAGAGATAAAAAGACTCAACCCGCTTTTGCTCTTCGCCGTCGAGTTCCACCAACTGCACATTGAGCCGGGTTAACTCGAGTTCGGTGCGCTCTTTCTCTGCCTCGACTTCCGCCTTAGCTAACTCGAGGCGATTCACATCCAGGGTCAATCTTTCAGTTTGATCGGTCAGTTCGAGATAGCGACTGACAAACAACTCTGAGTCTAACTGGCGCTCAGACTGCTTCAGCTCACGATATTGCTTCGCCGCCGTTGCTTGCTCAGCTAACTTGTCTAACTGGCGACCCAACTCAGTTCGGATATCACCGAGACGCTCTAAGTTCTCTCTGGTATGACGAATTCGATTTTCAGTTTCACGTCGACGCTCTTTATAGCGAGAGATCCCAGCCGCTTCTTCGATAAACACTCGCAATTCTTGAGGCTTAGACTCGATTAACCTTGATATGGTCCCCTGCTCGATAATCGCATAGCTTCTCGGGCCAAGACCCGTGCCCATAAAGAGATCGGTAATGTCTTTACGACGACACTTCTGACCATTTAAAAAGTAGCTAGAATCTCCGTCACGGCTGACCTGACGTTTAACCACAATTTCCTGATAACTAGAATACTCGCCCGTTAATCGGCCATCTAAATTCTCGAAGTTCAGCTCGACACTGGCCACAGAAACGGGGCGGCGAGCCGTCGAGCCATTGAAGATAACATCGGCCATCGAGTCGCCACGCAGGTGTTTTGCCGAGCTTTCGCCCAACACCCAACGTACGGCATCTATGATGTTAGATTTACCACAACCATTGGGGCCTATGATGGCACTTAAGGGATTGAGAAAGGGGATCTTAGTGGAATCGACAAACGACTTAAATCCAGCAAGTTTTATCTGTTTGAGTCTCATGGTGCCAGTTAGGTCGTTTCCGGTAAAAATAAACTAAATTTAATTTTACCGAACAGAGCTTGTTTAGAGTTGATTTTCTGCGGCTACTTTACCAAAACGGACAGGTTTTTGTAACGTTTTTATTAACACCAGTGCCATTTACTGCTTGTCTTCACTCTGTCGGTGGAACACAATCTCGTTAAGTTTACATGGAGCGGTGATCGATCTATTTATGAATTCCAAAACAAACCAAGCAACAACGAAGAGCGGAGTGAACTACTTCCTCGATGGATTTAGCCTAATAAAGACTAAAGGGCTGAGACGCTTTGTGTTTATTCCCTTGATGATTAACTTGGTCATATTTGCCAGCGTCATCTACTTTGCCATAGGACAATTAGAAAGCGCTTTCGCCTGGGTATCGGGACAACTGCCTGAGTACCTTAGCTGGCTCAACTTTATCCTCTGGCCTCTGGCCGTGATCACCTTACTGGTGGTGCTGTCTTTTCTGTTCAGCTCTGTGATGAACTGGATTGCTGCGCCTTTTAATGGCTTGTTAGCCGAAAAAGTCGAACAATACCTCACAGGCAAAGATCTCAATACTGGTACAACGGCCGACTTGATTAAAGATCTGCCTCGAATATTGGGCCGAGAATGGATAAAACTTAAATACTACCTGCCCAGAGCCATTATCTGCCTGATCTTGTTTTGGATACCCTTTATCGGTCAAACTTTTGCCCCCATCATCTGGTTCCTCTTCAGTGCCTGGATGATGGCAATACAGTATTGTGATTATCCCTTCGATAACCACAAAGTCACCTTCCCCGATATGAAATTTGCCCTCAACCAGACCAAGGGAACAAGTTTTAGCTTCGGCGCGGCCGTTACCCTTTTTTCGATGATCCCCATCGTTAACTTTATCGTGATGCCAGTGGCCATCTGCGGCGCAACAGCCATGTGGGTGGATAAGTACCGCGAAGCCTATAAACACCCAGAAATTGCGCCGGAGTAACGTCTCCTGTCATCCCTGAAGTGCTAGTGGCGCTATGATGAGTAAGATACCAATTGCGAAGCCTATAAACCGCCCTCAGATTTCGCCGGAATAAGGTCTCCGGTTAACGTTTGTATTTTGGGTTGAGTTTCATTTGGCTGTTTGATGGTTTGGGTTTGGTGTCACTTGGACTCAATGCATCAGTACGCTTCTACTTTGAACCAGGGTGAGCGGTTATTAATCATCTACGATGGTAAGCATAGCTTCGTGGGTATCTATCACCTGCCGTGAGTGCTGTATTAAGGATATACGAATGTCGTGAAGGCACGGATGCCTCTGAACGACCTTCTAGTGCAAACATCTGAGTATTTGCATTACGATATGTATGGCCTAAGTTCAGAAACACTTGGGAGGATTTAGTGGCTGAACTCTAGTTTTGAGGAAAAACACTACGCCACTAGACTATTCAAAGGGAGTTTTCAAAGGGAGCACGGCATCTTATGATGCCATGAGAGGGTAATACCAATCGGTATAATATATTCAGAGTTGAGGTTCTATTTTTATCAATAAACGACTTCATCGATTGCTTATTCTCCAGTCAGAGATAGTGCTCTGTAGTATTAAGGCTAATTTAGCTATAATTTGTCGCTAATTAGCATAGTATTGTTAACGAGCAGAGCGTTATGAAATACCCAGAGTTTACAAAACAACATCAGTCACTAATGGCCAGTAATCTAACACAGGCTGTATTCACACAGCTGCAAGATGTGGTGACTACAAACGGTGTCACACTTAATGACGTCATTAACTCTGGATTACTAAATCCTGACAGCGATATCGGTGTATATGCTTGGGATACTGAGTCTTATCAAGATTTTGCCTCTCTATTCAATCCAATCATTAGTCAATACCATGAATTTAATGAAAATACCTTACATACAACGAACCTAAACCCCGATAATCTTAATATCAATGATCCGGACCCAAACAACAAATACATTGTATCAACACGCATTCGAGTAGGACGTAACCTTGCTGAAATGCCATTAGGGCCGGCAATCACTAAAGCTCAACGAGATGAAGTTGAAACGCAAACAGTTACGGCACTTACAAAAATGACGGGCTCACTGTCGGGTCAGTATTTTGCATTATCAGGCATGAGTGACGAGGTCAAAACGCAACTCATCAATGATCACTTCCTATTTAAAGCTGGTGATCGTTTTTTTGAAGCGGCAGGATTAAATCGAGACTGGCCAGAGGGACGGGGTATTTATCATAATAATGATAAGACATTTTTAGTCTGGATAAATGAAGAGGACCAACTGCGTATTATTTCGATGCAAGCGGGTGGAAATATCACAGAGGTTTTTACACGTTTGACTACGGCACTTACAGAGCTTGAGCAGCACTTAAACTTCTCCTTTACCCAGCGTCTCGGGTATATCAGCAGCTGCCCAACCAATCTAGGAACCGCTATGCGGGCTAGTGTGCATATTAAGTTGCCATACTTAGGTAAAAATATGCCACTATTTAAATCCATTACCAAAACTTACCACTTACAAATCCGTGGTATTCATGGTGAACACTCTGCCATCGAAGGGGGCGTCTATGACATCAGTAACCGTCGTCGCTTAGGTATCACCGAGGTTGAATGTGTTCAGGATCTATATAATGGGGTTTTGGCATTAATTACTCAAGAGAAGCTACTTGAGCAATCTTTAAAGCAGGCTTAATCAAAGAAACATAGCCACCCATTTTAGTTATCTCTTGTTTCTCACCACTTCAAGTATTTTGTCTGGGGAAGTATCAAAACAGAGGTGTTTGTAGATAAATGTGCCTAGATAATAACTAAATGGATGAAAATATTTAAGCTACAGGGTAATTCTTCCAGATTAAAGCAGCCAAAAGACCGAATTTCGATTCGGTCTGATATTTATCTTAAGTTGTACCGTTTATTAAGTAATTAACAGCTTGTCAGCTGCTGCAGAGCCACCTCTGGCAATTAGCGGCCCCTTGTCTGCGCTTTCGCTCTAAGTGCTCACAGTAGACATCTAACTCTTGGGGTGTTCCGACTGGGCCTTTAAATAAGCGGCTAAATTCGGTGGTGAGTTTAAGCCAGTTTTCCTGAGGGATATTGAGTCTATTAAGTATTTTTTGTGATTCAGGGCTAATTGCACCTCGTTTATCGGCTCTTATTATTCGTCCTGTTTCATCAACCAGTTGTAGGTAATCTTTAACGCTGAACATGAGTCCTTTAACCATCTCTTTTTGCTCATTGCCTACAAAGGGTAAAAGTGCTTCGGGTTGCTCTCCCTTTATTGCTGCTTTGATGCGTTTTTGAATACTGGTGAAATCTGAGGTTTCAGGGGTGTCAGCGACCTTGGCTCGAATTGGGTTGAGGTCAACATAGGCCATACAAGCCAGAACCGCTGTTTCATCCAATAACGCTTGGGATTTGAAACGCCCCTCCCAAAATCGCCCAGTACAACCATCCTCTTTATTCGCTCTCCTGGCAATCGGTTCATTCAATGCGCGCATAAACCAACTAATATCACTAAGCCGACTTCGATACTGAGCAATAGAGTGTTTTAGGCCTGCAACCTCAAAGCTTTCAATCACCTCTCCTTGAGCAAACTTCTGAGTAATGTCAGTGCCTTTGAACAGTTGATGCCAGTGCTCTACCACCTCTCTATCTGTCCATGAATTAGCTTCAAAGATATCGACTCTCAATACCAAGTGAAGATGGTTAGACATTACAGCATAAGCTGCTACATCAATCGCAAACACTTCGGCTAACTCAAGAATTCTTGACTCAACCCAGTCTCGACGATGTTCATATGATTTGCCCGTGTATTTATCGACTCCCGTAAGCCAGGATTGCCGCACACATTTCGAAATACAGTGGTAAAACGGTGTGTCTTCGATACTAACTAATGTACTTCTGGGTCTAGCCATAACAACCTCAGCTCAAGAGAGACTATTTAAGTTTAGTCACAGCTCAATAAAGCGGCAAAGATTATGGGTGGCAATGTTAAAGGCAGCAATGTTAAAGGCATTCGAAGGTATGTCTTTGTCTTTGCTTTAGGACATAGAACACCTAATGGACATGTCCATGTCCCGTTTCAGATATCAACATCGCGAGAACAACAAAGCCGAGTAAGCCTCCAAGGCGCATAGGAAGTTCTTTATTTTTACAATCCCCCTCATGATGTTGATGCAACAACACATGCATGATTGACCCCATCACGAACGCCTGTAAATACACTGTACTGTTAAGATTTAGATAGTTAAGCAACTCCCCACCAGCAAAGTACCCGATACAGGTCATCAGCATCATAAGCCCCAATACTGCCAATGCACGAGCAGTGCCCAGTTTAGGTTGTACTAGCCACCAAATGGCTAATCCTTCAGGTAATCGATGCAGCATAACGCCAAAAGCAAGCATGATTGAAGCATCAGCTTGCTGTGCTAGCATGATTGAACATCCATCAGTGATGTTATGAAGAAGCAGCCCTACAATACTGAGCAGTATCATCATGTCATGGGTGGTTTTCGAGCGATTTTGACTACACTTCTCGACACAAATGGGCACGATGAGTGCCGTCAGCGCCAATCCAATGGCTGCGATTCCCCCCACACGCACAATATCAGGCAAAATATGAAACATGACTAAACCTGATAAGGAGACAAAAACAAAACCATCAAGCCCTTTTCGAAGTCCATTTTCAAAAGAGCAGTAGCGATAAATTAACGGGCAAATGAGTAAAGAAATACAGCTAGCAATAAGGTAAAACATAAATATTGTATCTAAAGCAGGTAGGTTTACTCAATTTATCATCATTGTTTTATACCAGTCGTCACTAAGCGCTTTACTCATCAGAGACAATGTTTGTAACAAATTCTAACAAGCTAACGCTTCGCACAAGCCTCACCCTCTGTCACAATCCACCACATAACAACAACATAACAACAACATAAAAGCACTAGTAGCAACATAATGACATTTACAGCGACAACTAAATCTTTATCACATCTCCTTCTTTGCTCTTCTATCTTAGTTTCCTCTAGCTGGACGTTTTGTGTTTCAGCAGGAACAAATCAGCAATTTCACATAAATATTCCGACGCTTGAGCGAGGGGCCAGTATTAACGGTCAGCTTGATGAACCTCAATGGCAGAATGCGGCAATTGCAGAGCTTGAATATGAAACCAGCCCGGGAGAAAACATTGCAGCGCCAGTGGCGACTCAAGTCAAAATATTCGCCACTGATAAGAGCTTATTTGTCTCATTTATTGCAAAAGACCCTGACTCTAGTGCCAGTAATAACCTTATCCGCGCAAATATTACCGACAGAGACGCTCTTTGGGGCGACGACTTAGTTGGGATCAAGTTAGACACCTTCAATGATGAGCGCCTCGCTTATCAGTTCTTCGTTAACCCCTATGGCGTGCAGATGGACTCTATAGAGAATGAACTTACCGGTGAAGAGAGCAACGCCTGGGATGGGATCTGGCACAGCAGTGCCCGAAAAACTGACGAAGGTTATCTTGTCGAACTCGAATTACCACTAAGATTATTTAATTTCGATAGCAAGCTAGACATTCAGACTTGGGGCATTGAGTTTATTCGTTTTTATCCAAGGGATAAGACCCATAGACTCTCGACCCACTCCATAGACAGAAATAACAACTGTCAGCTATGCCAATTAGGTACGGCAACAGGGCTTAAAGGTATAGAGCCGGGTCAAGATCTGCAGCTCACACCGTCATTGGTCATGAACAGAAATAGTCAGCGGGATTTAGACCCATTAGATGATTGGCGCAGCGATAATAACATAGAGCCGGGGCTGGATATTCGCTGGGGTATCACCCCAAATACCTTACTGAGTGCCACCATCAACCCTGACTTTTCTCAGGTCGAAGCCGATGCGGGTCAGCTGGATATTAACAGCACTTTCGCCCTCTTCTACCCGGAGAAGCGTGCCTTCTTCCTCGATAATAAAGACTACTTCGACACTCAACTGCAGCTGCTTCATACCCGAAATATCGTCTCACCGGACTATGGAGTCAAGCTCACCAGTAAGATTGATAATCATACTTTTGCGGTGATGGCCACCAACGATACTAAGACCAACTTTCTGGTGCCGGGTAACTTAAGTTCAGATATCGCCAGTATCGACGAGGAAAGTTATAACCTTGCGGGGCGGTACCGAGCAGACTTTGGCAGTGAACTTTCTATCGGTGCACTCGTCACAGCCAAACAGAGCGAGCAATACCATAATTATGTGGCCAGTGGTGATGTAAAATACCAGCCCACACAACAAGATACCATTACCGCTCAATATGTATTCTCAACCACAGAATATCCCGATGACCTGTATAAGGAATTTTGCTCGGAAGATACCTGTATTCCCGATAGCTCATGTGAGCTTGGTGATTGTGGCATCAATGAGCGCGTCCTACGAACCAAATTAGACGATGCAATCAGTGATGATTTCTATCGATTAAAATACGTCCATAAACGTCGTAACTGGTTTGCCTTCACTCAATATGAATCTGCAGGCGATGATTTCAGAGCCGATTTAGGCTTCATTAGCCGTGTCGATGTCACTAAGCTGGTCGCTGGTGGCGGCTATATCTGGTACCCGCAAGATTCAAGCTTTAACCGTATCGAGCTTAGTGGCGACTGGGATATTAGCCATAATCAATCAGGAGAGTTAATCGAGCAGGAAGCAGAGGCTAGGTTAGAGTTTGAAGGTTCGATGCAAAGTTTCACCGCCTTAGGCTTTGTCAATCGCGATCGTGTCGGCAGACGCCACGATGCTTCGAGTCTGGCCATCGACGGTAATACCCAGATGTTTACCGAAAATGTCGGCTGGCTTTATTTCGAGTTTACTCCCTTCAGGCAGATAAGCGTCGAACTGGATGCCGATTACGGCGACAGCATAGACTATAGTAACGACAGACTGGGCACTCAGCTGTTTATTAACCCTGGCATCGAGTGGAATATCACAGATAGCGTGTCACTGGATCTCTCTCATATGTACCGCAGCTTAGATGTGGATGATGGCGAGCTATTCACTGCCAACTTAACGGACGTACGCCTCAGCTGGTATTTCAATATCAACAACTTTATTCGCATCTCGAGTATCTATACCGATATCCAGCGCGATCCCAGTTTATACCTCTACAGCTCACCAAAAGAGAGTGAGCAAAGCCTGGGCAACGAGATCCTATACGGTTATAAACTCAACCCACAGAGTGTGTTCTATCTGGGTTACTCAGACGGCATGCAATCAAACGACAATATCGATTCTTTGACCAAAGATGAACAGACCTATTTTATGAAACTCAGTTATGCTTGGCTTTTATAACGCCTAGGGCCTAAGCGCTAGGTCTAAAAACATTTATCAAGCCTCATAAAATACATAAGGCCAACAGGTTTAACGCTGTTGGCCTTATGTCATTCTAATTGCTGTGATCAAGCTATGATGGGATAGCGATCGATAGTATACCAATTCCATTAAACATATGATCAATTCAGAGCTTTCTCAGGGCTTTAAATTCAAGGCGCATTGTTGACGAAATGGTTATTCCCTTTCGAGGCAATGCAACGCAGAAGTAGAAGCCCTGAGAAGCTCACGAAGTGCGGGTTTAAAAACACTTTAAGCTGCGAAAGTGGCTTTCGATATAGAATAACTATTAGCTTCAATCCCCTTATCTTGCCTACAGCGTTTTTAACTCCCGCTGAATGGTCACTTATTTAATGGAAATGGTATTAGTCGATACAAACCAAATTACGACCAGACTCTTTGGCATCATAAAGTGCTTTATCTGCACGTTGCATAACCGCATCGAGACTATCATCAGATAACTCAGCAATGCCTGTGCTCACTGTAATAAAAATGTCGCCTTTTGACGTCGCGATGGGTTGTATCTCGAGTTGAGATCGAAACTTATCCATCAAGGCAAACGCTTTCTCTTGTTTAAGACTTTTAAACGCAACGGTAAACTCTTCACCACCGAATCGAGACACGGTAAAGTGTTGGCCAAAGAAATGCTGTAATCTTGAGGCAAATTCAACTAAAACTTCATCGCCCACATCATGGCCATAGGTATCGTTTACTTTCTTAAAAAAATCAATGTCGAGCAAAGCCACTGATAACGTTCCTTGCTTTTGCTTTATTTGTTCAAGCTGATCTTCAAATAAACCAAAAAAATATCGGCGGTTATAAACACAGGTCAAATAATCTAAATTGGCTTGTTCCCAAAGTTTACGGATCATATCTAAGGAATCTAGCGTATTGAGCACCCGGCAGTGAAACTCTTCATGAACGAATGGTTTCTGTAAAAAATCATTAGCACCATTTTTAATAAAACGCGCTGACAAGCTTTCGTCACCATCACTGGAAAGGCCAATAATGGCGAGCTCTTCGCGACTAAACTTTTCTCTCACTTTTAAGATAAGCCCAAAGCCATCTAGCCCAGGCATATTATAATCTGTAATAAGTAGTTGAATATCAGGTTGTTGCTGTAATACCTCCCAGGCAGAGTTACCGTCATCGGCTTCGATAACTTGATATAAGTGCTGTTCGAGTAAGCTTCTGACAAACTTGCGACTGACAACTGAATCATCAGCGACTAAAACTTTAACGTCTTTATTACGCTGAAGACTGCGAACTAATCGGACAACGTATTCATAACTGAATCGGTTTTCTTTTAAAATATAATCGACAATGCCTAACTGGAGTAATCGTTTACGTTGCTCTGAATCTAAGCTCCCAGTCAAAACTATGCATGGCGTTTTCTTCGACAGTACCAACTTAACAATCTCACCTTCCTGAGCATCGGGTAAATTTAAATCAGTAATAGCCACAAAATATTGTTTTTGCTCTAAAAATATTTTTGCCGAAGCAAGATCTACTGCGAAATCAACTTCACAGTCTAATTCCTGCGCAATAAGATGCTGTAAAATTCGAGACACTACTTTACTGTCTTCAACCACTAAAATACGCAATCTGTTCTCCTAGCCCTTGATATTTATCTGATTTTTATCGTATGACTTGTAACTTGAACAATCAGGTTCATTTTTACATCGTTTATTAATTCTGCTATATACACTAAAAGGTACTTTCATAACTCAACTGACAGTAAAGGGAACCCTCCAGCATATTGAATCACTCCTTGCTTTCATATCGGCTAGATAACACAAAATTTGATGGTGATTTGAGTCTAGCTGTTAAATCGCAAACTCTACAGGTTCGTCAGTCACCTTTACCGGCATTACTCTTTCTTTCTTGGTATCAATGACGACAGTAGCTGAAATTTTGTCTTGAATAGCCTGCCTATTCGCATCCCAATAAATCTGTAAAAAACCTAATAAACCGGTCGCAAAACCCGCTCCATAACCACCGTATCGGCCAAAAGCATCCCATAACGACAACTTAGTACCGTCGAGCTGAATCACTCTGATACCAAATAGTTTTTTACCCAATGTCTGACCGTCAAACCAAGCAGTAAATACAGTGAAGTAAAACGCTGCCCAACCAAATCCTAATCCAAGATCATTTAAAATGCCCTTAGCCCAGGCGACTAAGCTATAACTATCATCTTCTGCATCTCGTTCATCTAGCTCCTCCTGATAGAGCAAATTGTTAGCTGACTTACCATCTCGCTTTATCTGCTCTTTATCAGGCAAATCTGGCACTGCTGATAGGCCTAACTCTTCATTATCTACTGCTATGCTGGCATCAATATTTACTGGGCTGTCAGCGTTACTATCCTCAAGCTCAATTGCCGGGTTATTTAATACATTCAGATTTCGCGCAATAAGCTGTTTTAACGTACTTTTATCTTCTTCAGTAAGGGAAATGTCATCAACCGCATCATTGAGTATGCTCTGTTGCTCAGAAACGGGGAGTTTTGATGCGCTTAATGCTACTAGAAGTCCGTCTAATTCCGTTTCGGCGCAGTTAACGTTTTCACAACGACTAAACCTGATAATATTAGGCATATAGCTAATGAATTGACCAATCGCATCGATTCCAATCTGATTGTCTGTAAAACCTGATTCTTCGCGACTGTTTTCTTGTTCTTGTTCTGTAAAAGGTAAGAGGTTGCCAACTGTGACCCATAGCATCATGACAAACATGGATAAATACAGCCCCCATTTAAATATCTGACCCAATTGTCTACTCTTCCTCTGGATCAACAGTGTTAACCCAACCAGTAATATAAATACCCATCCAGCTTGTTCAGCCAATACTGTAATAAGCAAGCCATCGACCAACATGGCTAAGCCGCGTTTTAATGGACTGGCTAATGGGGTATAGAGTACCTTAGGCGCAATTTCAAAAGCGAACGGAGTCACTAAGGTTTTAGGGTCAACGACACCTTCTGCCTGAGGACAATTTGTGCCTAGCATAGGGTCAACATGCTGTTTTTGCTTTTGAGAAACACTCATCATAGTGATCCAATTAATTATTTTTCGTTTCTTCACTAAAAACTTCTGTCTATGTGAGTAAGTGTTTTATGTCGAAGTTAAGCAAAATGCTCTATATTCAAGCATCATACCGATGAGGCTGTATAAGCGCTAGAATCCAGTTTTCATACAAGAGGTTAACACTTTTAACTCAGTATCAACTCAAGGTTTAATGCTAATTTAAAGATCTTTCATAACTAAATGGAATAAAGAAGAACAAACAATCACTTCTATTGCCGCTAAAGGCGATTATGATTTACCTGTATATTCAAAGGAGCAAGCAATCCATGAGCAAAATTTTCGAAGATAATTCGCATACCATAGGTAACACCCCACTTGTTCGCCTTAACCGCGTGAGCAATGGTAATGTTCTTGCCAAAGTAGAAGCTAGAAACCCAAGCTTTAGCGTTAAGTGCCGCATCGGTGCCAATATGATTTGGGATGCTGAGAAAAAAGGTTTGCTAACTCAAGATAAAGAATTGATTGAGCCAACGTCTGGAAATACGGGTATTGCATTAGCGTATGTTGCTGCAGCACGTGGTTATAAGTTGACGTTGACCATGCCAAATACCATGAGTCTAGAACGCCGCAAGTTGCTAAAGGCATTAGGCGCTACATTAGTGCTAACTGAAGGCGCTAAAGGCATGAAAGGGGCGATTGATAAGGCTGAAGAGATCCGCCAGTCAGCTCCTGAAAAATTCGTTTTACTGCAGCAATTTGATAACCCAGCTAACCCTGAGATCCATGAAAAAACCACAGGGCCTGAAATCTGGAATGACACTGACGGTGAAGTCGATGTTGTCGTCGCTGGTGTCGGCACAGGCGGTACGATCACAGGTGTCAGTCGTTACATTAAAAACGCCAAAGGTAAGGCTATCACTTCTGTGGCAGTTGAACCTGCAGACTCTCCTGTTATCGCGCAGACTTTAGCTGGTCAGGCTATTCAACCTGGACCACATAAAATCCAAGGTATCGGCGCGGGTTTCATCCCTGGTAACTTAGATCTTGAGATGATTGACCGTGTTGAAGCTGTGACAAATGAAGAGTCAATTGAGATGGCACAACGTTTAATGAAAGAGGAAGGAATCCTAGTTGGGATCTCTTCTGGTGCAGCCGTTGTGGCAGCAAATCGTATTGCCGAACTGCCAGAGTTTGCAGGCAAAAAGATTGTCGTTATCTTGCCTTCAGCTGCCGAACGTTATTTATCTTCGGTATTATTTCAAGGCGAGTTCAGCGACGCTGAAAACGTTCAGTAAGCATTTAGAATGATATAAAAAAACCGGATTTAAATCCGGTTTTTTTATATCGATAAACTATGATTGAATGCCCCTGATAATATTCCTTACCGTTGAACTAATAATCGGTTCAAAGTCTTGCACTAATTTGCTATGCAGACTCTGAACAACAGACTGATATTCCAGCAATTTAATCAAACCCAATATCTGATAGGCATCAGGCTGTGAGCTGATTGAGCCCAGTTGCGTAAAAAATGCCTGAATACTGGCCAGCAAGGACTCATCTAATAGCTTAATGGCATTTGCCAATTGACTATTTCTTAACGCTTCTTCATGGAACGCCACTTCCAAAATTCGATCGTCTCGGTTCGACACTTGTTCAGCAATATGAGCGCAAATAAATTGTGACAGCTTGCTCACTAAGTGTTCACTCGCTCCATTACAGTTAAATGCACCTGCATCACTCACCTCCTCCGCTGCCGACAATTGCTTGAGTAAATCAAAACTACGAGTCTCTAACTCTTTATTCATCCACAGCGTTTTTTCGGCAAAGTAGGTCAAAGAATCACTGATAAGGTCTTTAATATCTTTAAAGTAATAGGTCGTTGAAGCTAAAGGCACTCCAGCCTCTTTTGCCACCGCTCTATGCCTAACACCCCGGATACCCTCTTTTACAATAAGCCTAAGTGTGGCCTCTAAAATCACCAACCGCCTCGCTTCTCCATCACTGCGGCTTGTCTGGCGTCCCACATAAGTTAATGGATAAGTCATCATTGTTTCCTTCGTTCTTCGTCAGCGAAAAACACCGAGTAACACACGAAAAATCAGTCACTAAGTTTAACCGCTGCAGACACAGTAATTTAAAGCTCTGCAAAATATGCTTATCGTTATGTTTTTAATTCTTTTTGTTTCTTTATCTAACAAAACAAGGAATTCCGTCTAACCTTAAAGCAATAGAGCATAATCGCCAGCAGTTATCCGTCATAACAATTTAACAACAAGTTAACTCAATATGACAGACAGGACTACTCAGTTGCAATAAAGGAGCGAGCTATGGAGTCGATAAAGATTGCTGACTACATGAATAGACGTCCAGTTACATTTACAGCAAATATGCCAATCGCAGAAGCCGTAGAGCTATTTTTGCAGAATAAGCAAATTGGTGGGCCGGTTATTAATGATGACAGAAAGGTGATTGGTTTTTTATCTGAGCAGGACTGCTTGATTAAAATGCTTGAAGCAACCTATTTAAACGAAAATCACTATGACGTCGGCGATGTGATGCATGCAGATCCGCTGACAGTGAAGAAGGAATCATCTGTGCTGGATCTAGCCCAACAGATGACCCATCACAAACCTAAAATTTATCCTATTGTCGATGATGAAGAAAGATTGATTGGTGTGATTAATCGCTCCGCGGTACTGAAGGCCATAGACGATCATTTGAAAGCTATGTATGAGCGCGGTCATACCCGTTTAGTTTAATTGAATTTAGTTTAGTTTTTAAAATGGAAAGCCTAGATAAGCTAACCGAGGTGGCTAGCTTATCCGCTTTAACTCATCATTGTCGTCCAACTTTATTATCACAATCATGGCATTACCTCGAAAATATTTTTTTGGGGATAAAAACAAAAAAATAAGGCGCTGAGCTATGGTATCTGCGAGTTTTGTTTTCTATGTTTTCGCGATAATCATCGTCACTATGACGATGATTATTGTATCTCATGCCTTAAATCCCAGAGGCAAGAAGAGGACCAATGCCTATCCCTATGAGTCAGGCATAGTCCCAACTGGCGATACCGATATTCGTTGGAATGTAAATTATTTCTTAATCGCCATCTCATTCGTTATTTTCGACATTGAAGCGGTATTTCTCTACCTCTGGTCGCTTGTTGTTCTGGAAACCAGTTGGCCTGGCCTACTCACTGCAAGTCTATTTACCTTAGCCCTGTTCATTGCGCTAATTTATGAAGTTAAACAAGGCGCCTTCGACTGGGGAATACAAAAAGAGGGAGCCCCTTAATGCGTTGGCAACTAACCAAACCTCAGCTTGCTGATCCCCAAGAAATTCCAACTGCCTCCATGAGCATGCAGGAGGTGGTAGAGAAAAACATCTTGGTCACTCGCTTAGAAGATCTTGTCGCCTGGGGCCGAAGTAACTCCCTTTGGCCGTTCAATTTTGGCCTGTCTTGCTGCTATGTCGAGATGGCCACCTCTTTCACCAGTCGTCATGACATCGCCAGATTTGGCTCTGAAGTGATACGAGCGACACCAAGAGAAGCCGATTTAATAGTCATATCTGGCACTGTTTTTCTTAAGATGGCACCGGTTATTAAGCACCTATACGATCAAATGTTAGAACCCAAATGGGTGATCAGCATGGGATCTTGTGCCAATTCAGGCGGTATGTATGACGTCTATAGCGTTGTCCAAGGCGCCGATCGGTTCTTGCCCATAGATGTTTATGTCCCTGGCTGCCCTCCAAGGCCTGAAGCACTCATGTATGGACTAACACTACTACAGCAAGCAATAAAAGATGGCGAGGCTAAGCAAAGAAGACCGCTGAATCGTGTCATTACCCCACAAGAGATAGAATCCTTTGCCTGCCGTAATTTACGTGATGAGAAACATGCATCTCGAGTCATCAGCGATAAACTCACGCCGCCAGATAGGGTGTAACAATGGATACTGTGACGAAGGAGTTGTCAATTAAACCGGTAAATCCACATACAAAGCTGACTTTGGCCATGCTACCAGAGCTTGGTGACGTGATACCCAATAACATTTTTGAACAACAGACAGCAGATAATATACTCACGCTTTGGATAGATAAAAAGCTGCTGTTCCCTGTACTTAAGCTATTGAAATCTATTCCTGAGCCATTCAACTTTCTTTTTGACCTCTATGCCATCGATGAACGTCTTCGATTAGATAAAGCACAGCTCCCTGCTAAAGCGTTTACCTTGGTGTACCAATTGATGTCGATAGAGCGAAATCAAGATATTCGCTTAAAAGTTGCGCTTGAAGATAATGAAGAGCAGAGCAGCATCACCTCATTCTGGCCATCAGCAAACTGGTATGAACGTGAGATCTGGGATCTATTTGGTATCGTGTTTAACGAACATCCTAACCTCTACCGTATCTTACTTCCCCCCACTTATCTGGGGCATCCACTGAGAAAAGAGTTTCCCTGTCGCGCCACAGAAATGGAGCCCTTTAGTTTAGATGATGAAAAGTTGGCCAAAGAGCAAGAAGCGCTCAGGTTCGATCCTAAAGCATGGGGAATGGAAGAATCTAGTGAAGATAATGATTACCTATTTCTAAATCTTGGGCCTAATCATCCGAGTGTACATGGTGTATTTAGGATAGCGCTGCAACTGCATGGTGAACAGATAAAAAATGCCGTGCCCGATATCGGCTACCACCATAGAGGGGCAGAAAAAATTGCTGAACGTCAGACCTGGCACGGATTTATTCCCTATACGGATAGAATTGATTACTTAGGGGGAGTCATGAATAACTTCCCCTATATTTTAGCCATCGAACAGCTAGCCAATATTCAGGTCTCTGAGAGAGTCAAATGTATTCGTGTCATGTTGGCTGAATGCTTTCGTATTCTAAGCCATATGCTTTTTTTCGGTACATTTGCTCAAGACGTCGGCCAGCTCTCTCCTATCTTCTATCTGTTTATTGATAGAGAGAAACTGTTCAGCATTATTGAAGCCATCACAGGTGCTCGTATGCACCCAAGCTGGTTTCGTATTGGCGGTGTCGCGCAAGATTTGCCCCAGGGCTGGCATATCATGATGCAAGAATTTGTCGATTACTTTCCGTCAAAACTCGATGAATATGAAGTTATGGTGATGCAAAACAGCATACTTAAACACAGAGCCATAGGAATAGGAAAGTACAATACACAGCAGGCCCTTGAGTGGAATGTTTCAGGTGTAGGACTTCGAGCTACAGGTGCTGACTGGGATCTACGCAAACAGCGTCCTTATTCTGGCTATGAAAATTACCAATTCGACATTCCAACGGCCAGTAATGGTGATGCCTATGACAGGTGCCAGCTCAGAGTCGATGAGATGAGACAAAGTCTAAAAATCATTCAACAATGTATCGACCATATGCCTGCGGGAGACTACAAAGCCGATCACCCATTAACCACTCCGCCGAAAACCGAGCGAAGCAAACAAGACATCGAAACCCTGATCCAACACTTTTTGAATGTCAGTTGGGGAGCGGTTATGCCAAAAGGCGAATCTTGTTTCGCCGTTGAGGCGACTAAAGGTATCAACGCTTACTCCTTGATCAGTGATGGTAGTAGCTCGAGTTATCGCACTCGGATCCGCACACCGTCTTTTGCTCATTTACAGATGATCCCCTTGATGGCTAAAGGGCTCATGGTGGCTGACTTAATCGTTATTCTTGCGAGTATCGATTTTGTTATGGCCGATGTAGACAGGTAGGAGACCTTTATGACCCGAGGCTACGAACAGCAACTAAGGATCCCTATTCAAGAGCTGATATCGGCTGACACCACCCGATGTAGTAAGTATCCGGGCAATAGTGGTACATCATCAACACCCGTTAATGTAACCACACCTAAATTAGACTCGACGCAGGAACGAACAGATACGGTCCAAACAGCAACAAGAGATGAAAATACGCATACAAGCAATCTCGTAAGATCTGAAAATGATCAAGATAGATTAGATGCTGATCAATTAAGCCAGTGTGAGAAAGCTCAACTCGATAAATTGCTTAAGTTAGCGCCCTGCCCGGCAGGCGTCTCAATCGATGCACTAAAAGTGATACAGGAAGCGCGTGGCTGGGTAAGTGATACCAGCCTATCTTTATTATCAAGCTATCTAAATGTCTCTATTAGCGATCTCGACTCTGTGGCGACCTTCTACAACCTGATCTTCAGGCGCCCTGTGGGAGATATTGTCTTGCACCCCTGCAATGGGATCAGCTGCGACTTGATGGGTGGCGCCGAGATCCGCAATACTATTAGCCAGCAGCTAAATATTAAGCCAGGTGAGACAACCGCAGACAATCAATTCACCCTCATTCCTCTTCCCTGTTTAGGTGCCTGTGATAAAGCACCTGTGATGATAGCCTCTAAGCGGCTATATGAAAATCTCGATTCTACTCAGACTCTGGGCTTGATTGACGCGCTCATTAAGGGGAATAAATGAACTTTCCTCAAAGCCCATTAACCCGATTTATCACAGACAATGAACACAGTTGGCAGCTAGAGCAATATACAGCCCATGGCGGCTACGCTGGCTTTAAAAAAGCCATAGATATGAGCTCAGATGAGCTGTTAGATATGTTAAAAAAATCAAATCTGCGTGGTCGAGGTGGAGCAGGTTTTCCAACCGGATTAAAGTGGAGTTTTGTTCCCCGCGGCGAGGGAGCACCAGCAGAGAAGTATTTAATCGTCAATGCTGACGAAATGGAGCCCGGCGCGTTTAAAGATAGATGGTTACTGGAGCAAACACCTCATCAAATTATTGAAGGACTGCTCATTGGCGGGTTAACATTAGGTGCAACACAGGGCTATATTTTCCTTAGAGGCGATTATTATCTGGCAGAACAGAGACTGAAATCAGCCTTGGATGAGTGCCGTGAACATCATCTGTTAGGCAAAGGCATTCTTGGCAAGAATTTCCAGTTCGATATCCATATACACTCGAGTGCCGGTCGTTACATCTGTGGTGAAGAAACGGCCCTCATCAACGCGATGGAGGGCAAGCGAGCAAACCCAAGAAGCAAGCCCCCTTTTCCTCAGGTTGCCGGCCTTTGGGGCAAACCCACCGTAGTGAATAACGTCGAAACCTTTTGCAATTTACCCCATATAATCCACTTTGGCTGTGATTGGTTTAAATCACTGGGAAAAGGCCAAGATGCAGGCACTAAGATTTTTGGCGTGAGTGGCAGAGTGAATAAACCGGGTTTGTGGGAACTCCCCATGGGCACCAGCATCAGAGAGATCATCGAACAACACGCTGGCGGAATGTGCGAAGGCTATCGGCTTAAGGGGCTACTTCCCGGGGGCGGCTCAACAGACTTTCTACTTGAAGAGCATCTAGATGCCAAAATGGACTATGACGAAATTGGAAAGCTCGGCAGCCGTATGGGAACAGGCACGCTCATTATTCTAGATGATCGCTATTGCCCTGTCTCTATGGTGCTAAATCTGGTTCGATTTTTCGCTCAAGAATCCTGTGGTTGGTGCACACCTTGTCGTGATGGTCTTCCATGGGCTGTGGCCTTGCTTGAGAAAATAGAAACAGGTTCAGGTGAATTAGCAGATTTAGACCAGCTTGAAGCCCTGTGTCAATTCGCCGGACCCGGTAATACCTTCTGCGCCTTAGCCCCCGGCGCGGTAGAACCGCTGCAAAGCGCACTCAAATACTTCAGAAAAGACTTCGAGTCCCATATACATCAGCAATGCTGCCCATATCATTTAACAGAGGTAAGTCATAAAGGCGGCTCAATAGCCCAATCCCTCGCAGAGGTGAAGCGATGAGCCATCATGACGATGAAGCTAAACATATCACTATCAGCATAGACAGCAAAAAATATCAGGTGTTAGCTGGGGAAAACTTGCTGCAAACCTGCTTAACTTTAGGGTTAGATTTACCCTATTTTTGTTGGCACTCTGAGCTTGGTTCCGTTGGCGCGTGTAGGCAATGTGCGGTGACACAATATCAAAACAATGAAGACAAAGTTGGTCGATTAATTATGGCCTGTATGACCCAAGTATCTGATGGCATGCAGATCTCGATGCAAGACACAAAGTCGGCGCAATTTCGACAAACTAATATCGAAGCTATTATGACCCAACATCCTCACGACTGCCCCGTCTGTGAAGAGGGAGGAAACTGCCACTTGCAGGATATGACGGTCATAAGTGGCCATATTAATAGGCGTTATACCGGTAAGAAACGTACTCATCTTAATCAATATCTAGGCCCGATGCTTAACCACGATATGAATCGCTGTATCGGGTGCTATCGTTGTATCCGCTTTTATCGTGATTATTGCGGCGGCAAGGACCTTAACGTATTTGGCTCAAAAAACCATCTCTATTTTGGCCGTGCTAATGCCGGTGTACTCGAAAATAACTTTGCTGGAAATTTAGCAGAAGTGTGTCCAACGGGGGTGTTTACCGATAAACCTTTCTCAGAGCACTATACACGTAAATGGGATCTGCAGAGCGCACCGTCTATCTGTCCCCATTGCAGTTTAGGCTGCAACGTTACCATCAGTGAGCGAGATAAAATAATTCGCAGAATAACCAACCGTAAACATGATGAGGTCAATGGTCATTTCTTATGTAACTTAGGCTTATTTGGCTATGAGCATGCCAATCACTATGACCGCTTAGATAAGCCACTGAAACGTAATATTCAGACCCTCACGACCGATACCCTCGAGCATGAGGAGGCAATGACTCAATTACAAAACATGATAAATACCAATAAGGCAGGATCATGTATTGCTTTAGGCTCAGCAAGGACGTGTATTGAAAACAATGCCGCATTACTCAAGTTAGTCGGCCAAGATAATTTTTATTGCGGCGTTTCCGACAAAGAGCTGCAGATGCTACAGATGCTATGTCATGCTTATCTGCACCATAGCGTCAATCCGGTATCAATAAGAGAAGCTCAAACTTGCGATGCCGCTTTTATCATCAATGAAGACATCAGCAATACAGCCCCAAGACTGGCACTGGGGATCAGGCAAATGACGCGTAATGTGGGGATAGAGCAAGCTCAGCAACTCGGTGTTCAATACTGGCAGGATGATGCGGTGAGAAACATAGCCCAAGCTAGCCTCTCACCTTTGATTATCACTGGCTGTTATTCAACCGACCTCTCTGAGCTGGCAAGTCATGAGCTCATCGCATCCCCCAGTGAGCAACATGTTTTGCTTAATGACATTATCACCCTCTTACAAGAACAAGTAAGTAATATTAAAGCTGGGCTCCCCTCCTCAATTATCACCGCTCACATCGAGTGCTCAAATCAAGCGAAATCGATAGCCATTGTGCTTATTCAAGCTAAAAAACCTTTAGTAATATCAGGGATGCAAGGTCTGTCTCCCGACACATTAGCACTCAGTCTACAACTCGCCGAGGTTCTGAAGCAGTTAAATACAGATGCTCGCTTTTATGGCGTCACCAAACAGGCCAACGATCTACATTTGGCTATGCTACACCCAAAAGAGCAGGTCAAATCGAATGTGGCCCAGGGAATAGATGCTTTCGTCAATCGATTAATAGCCTCAAACTCTGAAACGCCTGAAACGCCTGAAACGCCTGAAACAATAATCATCCTGGAGACAGACCTTCACAGGTATATCAGTGTCGATAAACTCAGCGAAGCTTTTGACCAAGTCAAAAATATCATCGTTATTGACCAAGTGTTTACGCCAACAGCTAAGATGGCCGACCTGGTTATCCCCTCCACCTCGTTTGCAGAATCCCAAGGCAGCTATCTCAGCTCAGAGGGCAGACTACAATATGCTTTTGCAGTCACATCGGGGTTCAATCAACGGCGTTTGGCCTGGAGATGGTTAGCAACACTCACAGGGCTTAGCGGCGATACACAAATCCATGATTGGTTAGCAAAGCAAGTCACTCAATTAGCTAAAATAAAGGAATTTTCAAATTTATCTCAAATCAATAAAAATTCCGCATTCAGTATCGCAAGGCAACCAACACGCTCAAGTGCAAGAACAGCAATTAATGCAGCCAGAGAGGTAAAAGAATATCCACCAGAGGAAGATTTACACTCGCCATTTAATCACTCTATGGAAGGTGTCGCAGGTTTTCGGCAGAGCCAGGTGCAACTCATCTCAGTATTACCCGCTAATGCATGGTCACCCAAGTGGAATTCAGATCAAGGTGCCAACCGCCGTAATACACAAGCAAACTCCCCATGGACAATGGGGATAACTATTTTCGACACAAATAACACTGAAGTAAAGCCAACAAGCACTGCAAGGTTTACCTATGATCCGGCAGCGAGTCTTAGCCCAAAAGCAGTTCCAACGTCAAAAGAACTCACTAGAGATACGCTTTCTGACGAGGTGTTTTCCCCACCAAGATTGCCACTCTTTCCATTGGCCAACCTGTATACAGATTTTGAACTAGCCAGCTTCTCACAATCAATTCAATCTATGGCTCCAAACGCATGCTTGCAGATCCACCCTTCCCTCGCAGCATCATTACACTTACATAACGGGCAGGTGGTGTGCCTCCAAGGAAGTAAGCAAACGTTCTCGCTACCTTGTCGATTCAACGATTCTCAGTCACCTCATATTGCACTTGTGCCTAGCCCAATATTTGCCTTAGTCGGCAACCAAGCCCACATAACGCCAGATGATGACATCGGAGGCACATCATGAGCATCTCTGACATCATTTTAGTACCTAGCTGTGTCTTACTGCTGCTGTTACTCGCTGCTGCATGGTCCACCTGGCTTGAAAGACGCTTGCTGGGGATCTGGCAAGATAGGTTGGGCCCTAATCGCGTCGGTCCCATGGGACTTTTTCAAGTCATTGCCGACATGATAAAAATCTTCACAAAAGAAGATTGGGTGCCCCCTTTTGCTGACAAAGCCTTATTTGTTATCGCCCCGATGATCTTAATGATCATGACCTTACTGGGTTTTGCGATCATTCCTTTTTCACCCGATATACAGATCGTGCAGTTTGATAATGCCTTGCTCTTTATCTTGGCACTAAGTTCACTGTCGGTTTATAGCATCATGCTTGCAGGCTTCTCCTCTAACAGTAAGTACGCCCTCCTTGGTGCCATGCGAACAGCAGCTCAAATGCTTTCTTATGAAGTCTTTATGGGACTGGCTTTAATGGGTGTGGTCATCATCACAGGCAGCTTTAGCCTCAATGATATTGTCGCGGCTCAGGCAGAGTATTGGTTTATTCTTAGTCAACCACTTGGATTTGTACTCTTCTTAATCGCTGGCGTCGCCGAGAGTCACCGTGCCCCATTCGATCTCCCTGAAGCAGAAACCGAAATTGTCGCTGGCTTTCATACCGAGTATTCAAGCATGAAATTTGGCATGTTTTTTATCGGCGAATATTTGGGCGTCATCTTTGTCTCTTCTTTAATTACCACACTCTATTTTGGCGGTTGGCAAGGTCCTCTACTGCCGCCCATAGTCTGGTTCTTACTTAAAACTGGATGTTTTGTTGTGTTCTTTATTCTACTCAGGGCCGCAATTCCAAGGCCGAGATACGATCAGTTGATGCGCATGGGCTGGGTCGTGTTGTTACCGCTGTCGTTACTTAACTTGATGTTAACTGCCCTATGGCAATTAACATTCAGTTCATGATTGGAGCTGACGCTATGCTGAGCCAGATAAAAACCCTAATCACCATCTTGAAACACACGTTCACTCGTGCCGATACCGTGCAGTACCCGGAACAAAAGCCTTACTTGTCTCCTAGATATCGTGGCCGAATAGTACTTACTCGCGATCCCGATGGAGAGGAACGCTGTGTGGCATGTAACCTCTGCTCAATTGCCTGTCCGGTCGATTGTATTTCTGTTGAAAAAACAGAAAAACCTGATGGGCGTTGGGAGGCCAAGACCTTCACCATCAACTTCTCACGCTGCATTATGTGTGGCTTTTGTGAAGAAGCTTGCCCCACCCACGCTATACAGCTCACCCCTGATTTTGAGATGGCTGAATATGACAGACAAAACTTAGTCTATGAAAAAGAGCACTTGTTGATCGCTGGCCCAGGCAAATATCACGATTATAATTTTTACAAAATTAGCGGTAAATCCATCGAAGGCAAGGCTAAAGGAGAAGCGGCTAATGAACTCCCGCCTATAGATGTAAGGAGCTTATTGCCATGATTGAAATTATCTTTGCAGTGACATCTATTGTAGCCATTATCGCTGCCATACTGACCGTAAGTTCACATAATGCGGTACATGCCCTCCTCTATCTGGTCACCATGATGTTAGCCATTGCACTGATATTTTTCTTACTCGGCTCTCCTTTTGCTGCAGCACTACAGGTCATAGTCTACGCAGGCGCCGTCATGGTGCTGTTCATTTTCGTGACTATGATGTTGCACCAGGGATCTAAAAGCCTTAAAAATGAACGCCAAATTTTTAATCGACATGTGGCCAAGGGACCATTGATTTTATCAGCAATACTCATTGCCGAGCTGATGCTATTTTCATTTGATACCCACAGCGTCTTTCAAGCAAGCACAGTGAATACGTTATCCGTTAAGTTACTCGCTATTGAGCTTTTTAGCACTTATCAACTACTCGTCATTCTTGCGGCTATCTTACTACTTGCGGCATTGATTAGCGCCATACATATCACCAAACAGGTCACTTCCGCCGCCATAAAACCTCATCACTCGACAACAGAACGCCCTAACTCAGATCCGATTGTGCAAGATAATGCAGACAAACAGGCACCCATATCTCAATTGGCTTCACGCCTAGATAAACCAAGTATAGAAAGGGGGCTGGAATGATAGAGATTAGCTGGGTACTGGCCCTAAGTATCAGCCTTTTCTGCATAGGTTTATTTGGTTTACTTAGCCGGAGAAATCTACTCTTTATGCTGATATCACTGGAGATAATGCTCAATGGTGTTGCATTGATATTTGTGGCTGCATCTAGCCTACACGGCAATATAGACGGCCAACTGATGTACCTGTTTATTCTGACCTTGGCCGCCTCAGAAGTCGCTGTAGGATTAGCGCTGGTTATCCATGTTTATCGACAGCAGAAAGATCTCGATGTCGATAAGCTCAATAAGCTCAGGGGGTAAGATGAATAGTTTATTAATGTTAATCCCATTAATCCCTCTGTGTAGCGCAGGCATATTATTGCTATTAAAACCCAAAGCATTCTGGGTGAGAGTATTAGGTGTCGGCTCAGTGAGTCTAGCCGCGCTGTTAGTTATCACACTCAACATTCAACTCTGGCATCAAGAGCTATTTATCATCAAAGCCTCTTTTGGCCATTGGTTAAACCTGAGCCAACCCAACGCCAACTCATTGAGTGTTCAATTCGGACTTTACCTAGACCCACTTTCACTGGTGATGATCACCATCATTTGTTGCATAGGCAGCTTGATCCATATTTATTCAGCCAGTTACATGGTAAATGATCCCCACCAATGTCGTTTTTTTGCTTACCTAAATCTATTTGTGTCGGCCATGCTGATATTAGTGCTTGCTGATAATCTGCTATTACTTTATTTAGGTTGGGAGGGCGTCGGCCTCTGCAGTTACCTGTTGATAGGTTTTTGGTATCAAAAAACGGCTAATAATCACGCGGCGAATAAGGCCTTTATCATCACCAGAATTGGCGATACTGGCATGTTAATCGGTATTATCATGCTGTTTTATCAATTTGATAGCCTTAATATTCAGCAGATCCAATACCAAGCCCAGCAACTTGGACTTGGCGATACGCGTTTACTCGACCCCATGATCGCCATATCTTGTCTATTGCTATTTGCGGGTGCTGCGGGTAAATCGGCACAAATGCCTCTGCACTCTTGGCTCCCAGATGCCATGGCCGGTCCAACCCCAGTCAGTGCACTCATTCATGCTGCAACTATGGTGACAGCCGGTGTTTATCTGGTAGCCAGAAATGATGCGCTTTTCCAGCTTTCCCCCCATGTCTTGCAGTTTATTGCGATTACCGGGGTGCTAACCCTGCTATTAGGTGCAACGTCGGCGCTGTTTCAAACCGACCTTAAACGGATATTGGCCTACTCGACCATCAGCCAGCTTGGGTATATGTTTTTAGCCTTAGGAGTCGGTGCAGCTTCGAGTGCAGTTTTTCACTTGATGACTCACGCCTTTTTTAAAGCGCTGCTATTTCTAAGTGCTGGGGCATTAATCTATTGTATGCATCACGAGCAAAACATCATGAAGATGGGAGGCCTATACAAGAAGCTACCACTACTGACTGTTAGCTTTGCCGTTGGATGTGCGGCGCTCGCGTCACTGCCTTTGACTTCAGGCTTCTTTAGTAAGGAGTTAATCTTAGAGAAGGTGGCCCTTGCCGACGAACCTTGGCTATGGTGGGGAGCCGTCATAGGTGCATTATTAACCGCGATGTACAGTGGAAAGCTATTTTTTGTGATCTTTTTTGGCAAGTTACAGTGCGCGCCTACGGCACAAACACCGAAAACAATGGCTGCGGTACTTATCGTCTTAACGTGTCTAGCCCTGATGGGGGGGTTACAGCCTCAAGGTATTGAACTTATGTTCACAGCAACCACCGAAAGCGGCAATTCATCCCTCAGCAGCTTACAACACTGGTTACCTATTTTACTGCCTATTGGTGCAATAGCCCTGACGGGATATTTGTGTATAAAAACAGATATCTTCCGTTTTTCAATTTATCACCAACAAGATAAAGATGTCTCAGTTAAGATCAATCAATACAGTAGCTCAAATCTTATAGATACATTGCGCGATGGCTGGGGCTTTGACGTCCTGTATCAGAAGATATTAATAAAGCCCTTTTACCGCTTAACCTATATTAATCGGCATGATCTAATTAATCGGGGTTTTATCTCTATAGAAAAGATCAGCAGTTACTTGCACCTCATGTTTAATCGTATGCAAACAGGACACTTGAGAAGCTATAGTGCGAGTTTAATTTTATTCTTTGCCTTCGCAGTTGCATGGGGAGCCATAAGATGATTTTATCGACCCTATGCTTAGTGCCATTAATTGGAGGGATCATTGCCTGGTACAGTCAGAGATTTGATTCACATTGGCCTCAAAGAATAGCCTTGATAACCTTAATCATCAGCCTAGCATATTTAATTTTACTCTGTCTGACGTCCTCACAATCAGGTCTATGGCTGTTCGATGAAAGCCATGAGTGGATCTCAAGGTTGAATATTACCGCCCACTTTTCAATGGATGGCCTAAGCCTAGTGCTTATCCTACTGACTTTTCTTATGGGTTTGGCAGCACTTTCGTCAGCTTGGCGAGAAATCACACAACATCAAGGATTCTTCTATTTCAATTTTCTCTGGACCCTTGCGGGCATTGTGGGGGTATTCCTTGCCATGGATCTATTACTCTTCTTTGTATTTTGGGAGGTAATGTTAGTCCCCATGTATTTCCTTATCGTTATCTGGGGCCATGAAAAACGACACTACGCCGCTTTAAAGTTCTTTCTTTTCACACAGGCAGGCGGGTTGCTGATGCTGCTTAGCATCATAGCGCTGGCAATATTCCACTATCAGCAAACAGGCATACTCAGCTTCAATTATCATCTACTGGTTCAACATCCTATCTCATCCCCTATCGCTGTCTGGCTGTGTTTAGGTTTCATTGTGGCATTTTTGGTTAAACTGCCAGCCTTCCCTTTCCACCCTTGGCTTCCCGATGCCCATACTCAGGCTCCCACTCCAGCAAGTATCATACTGGCAGCGATACTGCTAAAGACTGGTGGATATGGGATCATTCGTTTTGTATTACCTCTGTTTCCTGATGCGGTACAGACTTGGGCACCTTTCATGTTAATACTTGGAGTTATAAGCATCATTTATGGTGCGTTTCTAGCCTTTTCACAGCATGATCTGAAACGAATAGTGGCTTACTCAAGTGTCAGTCATATGGGGTTTGTACTTATTGGTTGCTTTAGCCTAAATTATTTTGCCCTGCAGGGAGCCGTTATACAGATGTTAGCCCACGGATTAAGTAGCGCTGCCCTGTTTATGCTAGTTGGCCAGATACAGGCTAGGCTACACAGCCGGGATCTTAATGACTTTTCCGGCTTATGGCATCACCTCCCTAAGCTTTGCGCCATGGGACTATTTTTTGTTATTGCTTCACTAGGGATGCCTGGATTAGGCAATTTTGTCGGTGAGTTTTTAATCCTATTTGGCACATTTAATCAGCATACTAGCTTTGCAGTAGCGGCTTCTTTGGGACTCATCTTTGGCGCCATCTACTCATTACGTATGATCAGGAAAACCTTTTTCGGCCCCTACCGATTCAAAGACCCTGATACGACAACAAGCTTTATGGAACAATCGTCTAATAGTCACACAATACAAACACCTGCTGACATTAATATAAAGCCAGACCAACCACATTATCATGCTTCTAAAGATTTAAATTATAGAGAAGCGTTCACTCTAGTCTGCCTCGCCATAGGTTTGATTTTACTGGGCATACATCCCCAACCCATCTTTAATATGCTAGAACAGCCATTAACACAGATATTGACACACATTTCATTAGGCGGAGGTACTTTATGAGCCTTCATTATCTTCCTGCGGGTATATTGCTGTGTACTATCTTAATCTTACTCGCTTTCATCGCACTGAAGCGCTCTCATGGAGGCGCATTTCTCATATCAGGCATCGGCCTCATCGCTGCATGCTTAACTCAGATCAACGCCATTAAGTTACCCGTCCTTTCAGAACCACTGTTTATTTTTACCCAAGTGAATGCACTTATTTCGGCACTCTTGTTAGGAATATTAGTTTTTTTATGGTCACAGCTATACCACTGGTTTTCCAACAGTAAACACGCGAATGAAGAGTATTATCTATTACTGTTAACGGCGAGTCTTGGGGCGTTAACTATGATATCCAGCCAACACTTTGCAAGCTTCTTCCTTGGTTTGGAGTTAATGGGCTTATCTTTCGTCGGTCTCATCGCTTACTCAAATTCAGACCCTAATAGTCAAGAAGCTGGCGTGAAGTATCTGGTCTTGTCGGCAGGCGCCTCTGCATTTATCTTGATGGGAATTGCCTTATTCTACTTACAAACGGGGAGTTTATCATTCGATGCAATCGCCAATACCGAGCTTCAAACCATCAATAGCATAGCGACACCTGATGCTGTGCAGCAAGATATACCTTCAAGGCTATCGGTGAAGTTATCCACCGTTGGCATGCTAATGATATTAGCAGGGCTGTGTTTCAAATTATCGTTAATCCCTTGCCACTTGTGGGTAGCAGATATATTTGAAGGGGCACCACTTCCCACAACAGCACTATTGGCAATAATGTCGAAGCTAGCCGCTTTTGTTGTTCTCTGGAGAATATTCACTTTCGGAGACTGGCAAGCAGATAGTATCCTTATGGAGATTATAGCCTTCATCTCTGTGGCCTCGATGTTGATGGGGAACTTATTGGCACTGCAACAGACGAGATTATTGAGGATCTTAGCTTTCTCTTCAATTTCTCACTTCGGCTACCTACTCATTGTCTTGCTCCTTATCGAGAGCAAGATCAGCTTACTCCAAGACATAAGCTTTAATATTGAGGCTATGTTGTTTTACTTAATTGCTTACTTATTGACGCTGACAGGTACCTTCTCAATATTGATGCAACTGGGTAATAAGAAAACAATTGACCAGCTAAACGGCCTTTTTTGGCAACAGCCTCTTCAAGCTATTTGTTTAAGTATATTGATGCTTTCATTAGCAGGGATCCCACTCACGATTGGTTTTATGGGGAAGTTTTACCTCATCACTGCAGCCATTTCGGGGCAACTTTGGTGGCCTTTAGGCTTTCTTGTGATAGCAAGCGTCATTGGCCTGTTTTTTTACCTGAGAATAATCATGAGCATGCTATCTAAACAAGCTGAACCGTCTGGATCAAAGCCATTGCCTTTGAAGGACAAACTGACTTCATGGACCATTATTTCAGTCATTATCGGCTTGGGTGTTTTTCCAACTCTTATCACAGATATCGTTAAGCTGGTTACCCACTGAATGTGGTGAATATTCAGCTTAGATATGATTTCAAATTAAACAGCAAGTTTATACTTCATCACAAGTTCGTATAAATCAATGCAAATCAAAGTTGATTTCTAGCGTTTTTTTCTCATAGCGTGATAAAGTGATTTGCGTTTTACTTATATAACAGAGCCCAACTTTATTATGCCTTTTTATCAATCCCCACAGGATATCAGTGCTTTCGATGCTAAGTTTGAAGCACAGAAAATTGCTTTCGCTCCCATCAGCTTTCAAGTCGCTCGCTGTTTACTCAAATTTGGAATACTGGAACAGATAGATGCCGCTGGAGATACAGGCTGCTCATTAGAGGAGTTACAACAAAGTACTCAATTGTCTGAATATGCTGTCAGTGTTCTGCTAGATATGGGCCTTAGCATGAGGCTGGTTTGGCACAGCGATGAACGGTTTCATTTAGATAAAATAGGTAACTTCTTACTCAATGATGATATGGCGAAAGTGAACCTAAACTTTGTCCATGATGTCTGCTATCAAGGGTTATTCGAATTAGAGTCCTCCCTACGTGATGGCAAACCCAATGGGCTTAAAGTATTCGGTGATTGGGAAACTATCTATCCGACCCTGAGTGAATTGCCCGAACAGGTAAAACAAAGCTGGTTCGAGTTCGACCACTACTACTCAGATCATGCATTTGGCCAATTGCTGCCACTCATGTTCAAAAACAATCCTAAACATATTGTCGATGTTGGCGGAAATACGGGTAAATGGGCATTAGCTTGCACTGGCTATAATAGTGACGTGAATGTCACCATCATGGACCTACCGGGCCAACTAAAAGTCGCCTTAAAGAATGCTGCTAATAAAGGCGTTGGCGATCGTGTCAACGGGTTTGAGTGTAACCTTCTAGAAGAATCTCAGGTATTCTGCCCTGAAGGCGATCTTTATTGGATGAGTCAGTTTTTGGATTGCTTCTCAAAAGCACAAATATTAAGCATTCTAAAACGAACGGCACAGAGTATGAATAAACATAGTGAACTGTGTATTCTAGAGACCTACTGGGATAGGCAACCATTTGAAGCCGGAGCCTATTGTGTTAACGCGACCTCTATCTATTTTACCGCTATGGCCAATGGTGACAGTAGGATGTATCACTCCAAAGATATGCTAAAGCTTATCTCGCAAGCTGGTCTCTATGTCGATGAAGATATCGATGAAATTGGGCTCGGACATACATTATTACGCTGTAAACTCAAACCCGTTTAAAGAGCTGCAACACCAAAGGTTAAAAACAATTTAATCTATCAGTAAATAGAATCAAATATTTTTAAGCGCCCTATTCCCTTAACATAGTGACATCACTTATGAACGAGGGAATAGAGATGAAATCTACCTTACAGCACCTTTCACACCGTGCATCACGCTTACCCAGCCCAATGGCGGGATTAGCATTGGCCATTGCCAGCTTAGGCTGGGCTTGGGAAAGTATGTTACCGAGTATGAACGGTCTCGGACAAATGCTCACAGCTGGCATTGCAGCAATCATGCTCGGCACACTTGTTATCAAGTTTGTGCTACATCCTAATATACTCAAAGATGAATTAACTCATCCTGTCGTAGGCAGTGTTATTCCTACGTTTGCGATGGCGCTCATGGTTGTGTCTAATGCGATTGGGATCAAATTTGCACTCATAGGGCAAACTTTATGGCTAATTGCTATTGTGATCCATTTGGTTTTTCTAGGTATGTTCGTCTATTTCAGAGCAATAGATTTTAAGCTCGAACATATGGTACCGAGCTGGTTCGTTCCACCCATCGGCATCATCGTCGCAGCGGTTAGCTTTCCAACGGATCAAATAGGATTACAATGGATTGCCGACGCAACACTTAATTTCGGTATGGTGTGCTATCTCGTGATGTTACCCATCATGCTCTATCGCTTGATTTTTTGTGCACCGATACCCGATGCTGCAAAACCAACAATTGCGATTATGGCTGCGCCTGCAAGTTTATCTTTAGCTGGCTACCTAACCATAAACAGTCATCCTTCGGTCGTTATCGTGGCGCTATTACTCAGTATTGCAATCCTGATGACCAGTGTCATCTACCTAGCCTTCTTTCACTTATTGAGACTTCCCTTCTCACCAGGCTATGCTGCATTTACTTTCCCAATGGTAATAGGAGCGACTGCGCTCACCAAGACTTACTACTGGCTTACAGAGGTGTACGGGGCAAGTGATTTTACAAGATTGATAGAGCAAGCAGCGGCTGGTGAACTGTTCATCGCAACATTAGTCGTACTTTTTGTCACTTACCGATACGTAACGCACTACACGCTCAGCACCCAAACAGCATAAAGTGCAAGGCTCACAGCTAATTGCATAAACCTGAAACCTGATGTGCCCCCCTAAACCTCAATAATAAGTGACTTGGCCACTGGCATTCAGTGGCCCTCTTATCCCTATTGGGTATATCTATCTCGATAACACCCCTATCATTGCACCCACATTTTAATCAACACCCCACAATTGATATTTACAAACAAGTCTCAGTTGTAAAAAACTGAATAATAATTAAGCATTATAAATATATTACTGTTATTGAAAGGGATGATTTTAGTCACGGTTTTATTAACTTTGTTTCAAACTTAGATATTATTACAATTATTATTATTACATTATTGTTGCCATTGTTAATAAAATTAACTAGACAGCCATCTAGTTACGAACAATAAGTATCCAACCAAAAAAAGCAAAGCCTAATAAACATCTCCACAACAATCGCAAACCATTGATTAACATTGTCACAGCCCACCAATAGTTACAAACAATAGCCACTTAGGTTACCAGAAGGTTAACCTCCATTATTTGCCACCATCATTACAAACTATTGCAGATGTTATAACTACGTGCTTATATCCACACCATGGCGATATTACTTAATAAGCACCAGCAGTTGTTAACAACTGTATTGATGTTTCAATAAGTCGCTAAGAAAATAAAAAATTAATTATTAAAAACATAATAAGTGTCAGGGAGAAACAAAATGCTGCCAAACTCAAAAATGGCTAAAGCTGTGCGTTTTGCATTAATCAGTGGTGCTGCTACTGCCGCATTAACTGCACCAGCTGTATTCGCTGCAAGTGAAGATGAATCAGTAGAAAGAATTCAAGTTACCGGTTCACGTATTAAGCGTACCGATTTAGAAGGCTCTTCACCGGTAACGACGATTACTGCTGCTGATATGGAAAAAACAGGTGCAATGTCAGTCGCCGATGTTTTACGCCGCAGTAACTTGAACACCTTTGGTTCAAATTCAGAATCATCAGGTAGTTCTTGGCAGAGCCAGGCAAACATCTCTCTTCGTGGCGCAGGCGCAGACCGCACTCTGGTTTTACTCAACGGCAAACGCATGCCTGGTTCACCGACTATGGGTGGAACTGCAGTAAACTTAAACACGATTCCAACTGCCGCTATCGAGCGAATCGAAGTCCTTTCTGATGGTGCATCAGCTGTTTATGGCTCAGATGCCGTTGCAGGTGTGGTTAACATTATCCTTAAAAAGGACTTTGAAGGATTAGAAGTATCGGCGACAGGAACAAATCCTCAGCAAGCTGGTGGCGAAGAGTGGAAAACTCACGTTATCGGCGGAACAAGCAGTGATAAAGGCAGCTTGACGTTCTCATTCGAACACCAAAGCCGTGAAATCATCTATCAACGTGATCGCTGGTTCACAAGCTCAACTAACGTATTGGCAGAAGAATATGCCGATACTACGGGTGTATCTGCATACGCTCGTAACTTTCTAGACATGACATCAGGCCAATTTAGCCCAATGGCTGCTTGTGATAACGAAAAAATGGTTGGTGGAGGTCATGTCTACGACTATGGTGATGGCGACTACATCTGTGGTTATGACTACACTTCAGAAGCTGCAGATCACGCGGCACGTAAGTATACTGCAGGTTATGTAGCCGCTGATTACGAGCTATCTGATGAGATCATGTTTGAAGCTCAAGGTCTTTTCTCTCGTAACGAGACTTTTGGTCGTTACGCTCCTGCAGCGGGCTGGTTTAATGTTGATGCTGGTCAGGTTGATATCCAAAACTATGATACCAATGGCAACAATACTGGTACTAGCAAGAATGCTAATGATGGTCGTGTTTACTATCGTTTCACCGATGTGGGAACCCGTGATTCATCTACAATTGATTACAGTACAGACCTACAACTCGGCTTAGTCGGCGAACATGATGATTTTGGCTGGGATTTCACTTATCACTATAATCTAGCTGAAAATAGCAACTATGGTAAAGGCTATGTACATCGCCCTACTGTTGAAGCTATGGTTAAGAGTGGTGAATTCAACTTCGGTCCAGAAGGTAACAGTGATGATGTTGTTGCAGCTATAAGTCACGATACACTTAAGCAAGATATCATGGAATTCCAAAGTGTTAATGCTGGTATTAACTTTGAAGCTTTCGAACTTCCTGCTGGTGTTATTGGCTGGTATGTGGGTACTGAATTTATGCAGTACAAATATGAAGCTAACGTAGATGCCGAAACTGCAGCGGGTGAAGTTATCGGATCATCAGGTAATGGGTCTGGCGGTGATCGTGATGTGTTTGCAATATTCGCTGAAAGCATTATTCCGCTTACTGAAGATCTCGAACTAAACTTAGCCTTCCGTTATGATAATTATTCAGATTTTGGTACAGCAACTACGCCTAAAGTAGCGCTAAGATACCAAGTTCTAGAAGATGTCGTACTACGTGCATCTTGGGGTCAGGGATTCCGAGCTCCAGCGCTATCAGATCTTTATGCTGCAGATTCTTTCAGCGCCGATACAGCGACTGACTATTACTACTGTGAACAACAGGGAACTGCTACAGCTGATTGTAAAGCTAAGCAATACGATGTAACTCGTACAGCAAATTCAGAACTACAGCCAGAGACATCTGACTTTTATAATGTAGGTGCAATCTGGAACATCACTGACAATTTCAGCTCAAAAGTTGAATACTACAACTTAAGCATCGATGATGTTATTACATTTGTTTCTTTAGATTCTTTACTTAAAGAAGAGAAGAAAGTCGGCTATGGTAATTTAGCTTTAGGTAGTATCGAGCGAGTGGGTAATAAAGCAGATGGAAAAATCTTGTCTGCGACAACTCCACAGGTCAATGGTAACGGTTTCGATACTTCTGGTATCGATTTCAATCTGACTTACTCTGGTTTTGAAACCGCTGCAGGTGAATTTGGCTCAACATTTGATCTGACTTACATCATATCTTACGATGATGAGGAATACTTCAATGGACCTGTAAACAACCAAATTGGCCGAAATGGTATGCCTGAATATCGTTTCACTTGGGTTGTTGATTGGTCACACGGTGATCACTCAGCGTCACTATTGACTCAATATATTGATGGACAATCTGAAAAAACAGATCCAAATACCTATGAGCAAATAGGCAACCTTTCATCACAAACTACATTTGATGCAAGCTATAACTACATGGCTTCTTGGGACGGTAAGTTTAGCATTGGTGTTCGTAACATCACCAATGAAGATCCTGTACTCGATTCAGATCTAGAATATGATTCGTCTTTATATAATCTATATGGACGTACGTACACAGCGTCTTATACACAAAGATTCTAAAAAGAAATACTAATAAAAGCCTAGGGCTTTCCTAGGCTTTTTACTCTATCCACTATACTTCTGTTCGACTTTCCTATCTATTTACCGATCTAAATCGTTAACTAAATCCTAAATAATGCGCACCGACAACAATCAAGCTAGAGACGACGAATAGCGCCAACATAAATCGCCAGATAAACTTCAGCCAATCTCCCCAATCGACACGGCACACGCCTAAGGTTGCCATCAAGGATGCTGATGTTGGTACCAAGACATTTGTAAAACCATCACCCAGTTGAAAGGCAAGGACGGCCACCTGCCTGGTCACACCCACAATATCTGCTAAAGGCGCCATTAAAGGCATAGTTAACGCTGCTTGACCTGAGCCTGAAGTGACAAAGAAATTAAACACAGATTGGAACAGCAACATAAACCAGGCCGATAGCGCATTAGGCAACTGGCCGATGACGTTTCCAGCACTGTTTAAAATAGAATTAAGTACGCTAGGTTCAGTTGGGCCACCGCCGCCAAGTAAGATAAGAATACCCGAGGCACAACCCACCAACACAGCAGGTTCTAGCATAGTGGCGGCGCCTTGTTTAAAGCTTGTGGCGATTTTATTGACAGTCATACCATTAAGTTTAAACAACACACCAATGGTACCAATAACGATCCCCATGGTGAAAAACTGACTGGCTATCTCAGGAATAAACCAAGCTTGTGTTACCACGCCCCAGATCACCCAAGCAATCGTAGCTATGATTGCCATTAGGACTAACACATCGCCCAAATTGAAACGGCTATCTAGACTGGCCTTACTCTGGTTCTCTCTAAAATAGCTATCTGAATGATAGCTATAAGACAGTGATGGGGTGTGTTTAACTTTCTTGGCGTATCGCATGGTAAATGCTAAGCCCATCAAGGTAAAACCTGCCCACATGATAACCCTCATACCTGAACCAGACAGTACTGGAATGCCAGCGATCCCTTGCGCTATTGCCACGCTAAATGGATTCATCCAGGAGCTGGCAAAGCCTATTTGAGTCGCAACATAGGTAACCATCACAGTGGTAATACCGTCATATCCCAGCCTAATCATCAAGGGGCAGATGATAATAGCAAAAGCAATCGCTTCCTCACCCATACCAAATACGGCTCCCCCTAGGGAGAACAAGCTGAAAATCACTGGAATAAATAGCATCTCATTGCCACGAGTCTTATCAATAAGCTTTAGGATGCCGTTATCTATGGTACCAGTTGCCATTACGACCCCGAATGAGCCACCAATGACTAACATAAACATGATGACGCCTATCGCACTGCCCCACTTTGACCCTGACACTAATCCTTCGAAAGCAAAGTTAAAAAAGCCTGCGCCACCGTTTCCTTCAAATAACGCGACAGGTTGTAGCTTAGGAGCGCCTTCCTCATCTAAGCTATATTGAAATGAACTAGGATCGACAACAAGCCGCGACTTCTCCGCTCCATCGACCAGATAATTAACCTCTTGAGTATCGAATGAACCGATTGGGACAAAGTAAGTGAGTATTGCTGCAGCTAAGGCAACGAAGAAAATAATGACTAAAGTATCTGGCATCTGCCAGGTAGTGGTGTATTTTGCCGCTTGTTGTTTACCCATTGAGCTTGCTTGTTCCATATTTACAGCCATTTATTCTTATAATATGGCCGCAAATATAAACTAAATTAACACTAGCCTCAAAGCGATAACACCAAGAAACGATGAAAACCATAAAAAGTTAACACTCATTATTGAGGTGTAAGCATTACCACTTGTACTTTACAGTTCAAATAACCAGCAAAACAAGGAAGTTTATCAGTACATTTGATCTCTTCCAATAAACTAAGCCAACGAAAAAACAAATTGTTAACCATTGAATTTAAAAAAGGATTAAACCAAACCTCCTCTACAATCACATTCACTTTCATGATAACTAATTAATAGAAATAAAATATAAGGCAATTTACGTGCCTAAAGTATCCCTTTATTAGGCTTAGCTATACAATTGTTACCTTGATCTCAAATTTAGATAATCCAAGCCAACGATTAATAACAAGGAGTGCTGTTACTTTCAGTCTGTGTTAAAATCTCTATGGTAAATTGGTCTTACCAATTTGAAAAGAGCGGTATTATAGGCTCAGTTATCGCGATAAAGCTGCAGTGCATGACGAGTTACCATAATGGTGCAGCCTTATCGCTTTTTAAGAGACTTGGGAAGCTAAACACTTAACTAGTCCCATGCGCGACCAACTAGTTGTAAATAAGTTACAGTTTAAGCCGCTTTAACCGTATAAGTTGACCAAGGTCACGAAATAAAATTACAGCTTTTTTATACTAGCGAGATAAGGAACCCATTTGCAAAAAATTAGGTTCCTTAAACCAGAAATCAAATTTATATTAGATTTATTATCTAAAATAGTTTCACGATATAGGCATAGGTAAAGGCAAGAATGAATAATAATCCAAGTCCATTTGATGCTAGCACACCTGCAGTAACGGCTAAAAAAGTTGAAGATGCTGCAGTTGTAAAGGTCAATCGCGACACGATATCTACATTACTGCTTGCCATAACCGCTGGTGTTTTTATTGGTTTGGCATTTGTGTTTTATATCGCAGTGACTGCCGGTGGGAGTGCGCTTCCATACGGACTGAATAAACTCATTGGCGGTTTATGTTTTAGCTTAGGCCTAATGCTTGTGGTTATATTAGGTGGTGAGTTATTCACCTCAACAGTTTTGACCATCATAGCTAAAGCAAGTAATCGCGTGTCCACTCTGGCCGTATTACGTAACTGGACCTTAGTTTATCTCGGCAATTTCATCGGTGCGATGCTGCTCGTTGGCTTAATGATCAGTGCTAAACATTATGAAGCCGGACACGGTTTAATTGGTCTAGGCTATCTCCAGTCAGCTCAAGCTAAGCTACAGTATACATTTGGACAGGCTTTTACCTTAGGCATAATGTGTAATGTCATGGTTTGTCTCGCCGTATGGATGGCCTACGCAGGCCGCACTGTCACTGACAAATTACTCGCTGTCGTATTACCCGTAGCCATGTTTGTTGCGGCAGGGTTTGAGCATTGCATTGCTAATATGTTTTTAATTCCTATGGCTATCATCACTAAGCTCGTTGCTACCCCCGAATTTTGGGCAAATGCTGGGGTCGACCCTAGCCTGTTTGCCGATCTAACTTGGAGTCAATTTCTACTCCACAATCTGGTTCCAGTCACATTAGGTAATATTGTGGGCGGGGCTATTTTCGTAGGACTCACTTATTGGTTTGTTTATCGTAGGCCTGAGCTAGATAAAGCCAATAACGATAACCGATAACCGACAACCCAATTTTTAACTTAAGGTATTTGTGCTATGACCGAAAAAACTGAACAGTTTGCCAATGCATGGGAAGGTTTTACTTCTGGCGATTGGAAATCTGAAGTCAATGTTCGTGACTTTATCCAAGCTAACTACACCCCTTATGAAGGTAATGAATCCTTCCTAGCCGAAGCAACGCCTGCAACGACTAAGCTTTGGGATAAGGTCATGGTAGGCATCAAACAGGAAAACGCGACTCACGCACCTGTTGATTTCGATACCGAAAAGGTATCAACCATCACTTCACACGAAGCGGGTTATATCGAGCAAGAGCTTGAAACTATTGTTGGCCTTCAGACTGAAGCACCACTTAAACGCGCAATGCTACCCAATGGCGGCATTCGTATGGTTGAAGGCTCTTGTAAGGCCTACGACCGAGAGCTAAACGCTGATGTTAAATATGTATACTCTGAGCTACGTAAGACGCATAACCAAGGTGTTTTCGATATCTACACACCTGAAATCATGGGTTGCCGTAAATCTGGTGTCTTAACCGGTTTACCGGATGCATACGGCCGTGGTCGTATCATTGGCGATTACCGTCGTATCGCACTTTACGGTATCGATTATCTAATGGCGGATAAATTTACTCAGTTTGGTTCACTGCAAGCTGGTTTCGAAGCAGGTGAAGACTTGTCTTACACTATGCAGCTTCGTGAAGAGATTGCAGAGCAGCACCGTGCACTCGGTCAGATGAAGAAAATGGCTGCCAGCTATGGCTTCGATATTTCTCTACCTGCAACTAACGCACAAGAAGCGATTCAGTGGACTTACTTCGGCTATCTTGCTGCAGTTAAGAGCCAAAACGGCGCGGCTATGTCTCTTGGACGTACTTCAAGCTTCATTGATATCTTCATCGAGCGTGATATCAACAGTGGCCTGATCACCGAAGAGCAAGCTCAGGAGATGGTAGACCATTTCGTTATGAAGCTACGTATGGTTCGTTTCCTACGTACTCCAGAATACGATGAGTTATTCTCAGGTGACCCTATCTGGGCTACTGAGTCTATTGCTGGTATGGGTGTTGATGGCCGTACTTTGGTGACAAAGTCTAGCTTCCGTTTCTTACACACCCTATACAACATGGGTCCGAGCCCAGAGCCGAACATCACAGTGCTATGGTCTGAAAAGCTACCTTTAGATTTCAAAAAGTACTGTGCAAAAGTATCAATTGATACCAGCTCAATTCAGTACGAAAACGACGACTTAATGCGCCCAGATTTCGAATCTGATGACTATGCTATTGCCTGTTGTGTTAGCCCTATGGTTGTCGGTAAGCACATGCAGTTCTTCGGCGCGCGTGCTAACTTAGCCAAAACAATGCTTTACGCTATCAATGGCGGTGTAGATGAAAAACTTAAGACTCAAATTGGGCCTAAGTTTGACGCAATCACTTCTGAGTATTTAGACTTTGATGACGTTATGGGTCGTTTTGACAACATGATGGATTGGTTAGCGACACAATATGTGACCGCGCTCAACGCTATCCACTTCATGCATGATAAGTACTCTTATGAAGCTGCGTTAATGGCACTTCATGACCGTGACGTTCGTCGTACTATGGCATGTGGTATCGCCGGTCTTTCTATCGCTGCAGATTCACTTTCAGCCATCAAGTTTGCTAAAGTTAAGCCAATCCGTGATGAGAATGGTATCGCTATCGATTTCGACATTGAAGGTGACTACCCTAAATTCGGTAACAATGATGCACGGGTAGATGATTTAGCCACTGAGCTTGTAGAGCGCTTTATGGCTAAAATCCGTAACATGAAGATGTACCGTAACGCGATCCCTACTCAGTCAATCTTAACGATCACTTCAAACGTAGTGTATGGCAAGAAGACGGGGACCACTCCTGATGGCCGCCCAGCGGGTGCCCCATTTGCTCCAGGTGCAAACCCAATGCATGGTCGTGATGAGAAAGGTGCAGTTGCATCTCTTACATCCGTTGCTAAACTTCCCTTTGCACACGCTCAAGATGGCATCTCTTATACTTTCTCTATCGTGCCAAACGCACTCGGTAAAGATGAAGAGGGTCGCCGTGCTAATTTAGCCGCTCTGATGGATGGTTACTTCTCTCATAATGATAGTCGTGAAGGTGGTCAACACTTAAACGTTAACGTAATGAATCGAGAAATGCTCGAAGATGCGATTGTTAATCCGGACAAATATCCACAACTTACTATTCGAGTTTCTGGCTATGCAGTTCGCTTCAACGCATTAACACCTGAGCAGCAGCAAGATGTGATCACACGTACCTTTACTCAAGGCATGTAACGCTATTTATCTTTATAAACTAAGATAAATTCGAGTGCATCAAAGTAGATAAGTTAGGCTGTAGATAATACTCAGCCTAACTTAAATTAATTTGGAGAAATAATGACAGTAAAAGGTCGGATCCACTCATTGGAATCCTTTGGTACCGTAGATGGACCAGGCATAAGATTTATCGCTTTTATGCAAGGTTGTTTAATGCGTTGCCAATACTGTCATAACCGCGATACGTGGGATCTACACGCTGGTCGTGAAGTCGAAGTTGACGAACTGATGGAACAGATCATCAGCTACCGTCCATTTCTAGAAGCCAGTGGTGGCGGCGTCACAGCGAGTGGTGGAGAAGCTATATTACAAGCTCCGTTCGTTTCAGAACTGTTTGCCGCTTGTAAAAAAGAAGGTATACATACCTGCTTGGATACCAATGGTTTTGTACGAAAATACACCCCGATCATAGATGAGCTTTTAGATAATACCGATTTGGTATTACTCGATATCAAGCACATCGATGATCAAAAACATATCGACCTGACTCAGGTCAGCAATCACCGCACACTAGACTTCGCTAAGTACCTACATAAAAAACAACAAAAGACTTGGATACGTTATGTGGTTGTCGGTGGGTTTACCGATGATATTGATTCAGCCCGTCGCTTGGCTGAATTTATTAAACCTATGAACAATGTTGAAAAAATTGAACTACTGCCCTATCACGAATTGGGCAAGCATAAATGGGAAGCGATGGGACAAGAGTATCAGCTCGACAATATCTCGCCACCATCAAGTGAAACGATGGAACAAATTTTGCAGGTATTTAAGGACGCTGGATTGAATGCTATTTACTAAGACAGAATAAATTAGCTTCCAGAATAAAGCCTTAAAGCTCTTTCCAGTAAGAAGCATCTAACTGTTCAAAGGCCACTTTTAAAATAATGGCCATATCGAGATAGCAAGCTTTAGGACCCAGTGGGCGACAAGATATGCCCGCACTGCTCAACTTCTGAGTGAGTTGGTCACACCACTCAAACAGAGATAAAGGTAAAGGATGGTGGGCACGCCAACCTAACCAAAGCAAGCCCTGTATAGGCAAGCTGATAAAGAACAATGCAATTGTTAGCGCTTGAGGTAAGAAGGTCCAACCATGTATTTGGATTTGGCTAGCTCCAGCTAACAGTGCCAATAATGGCATAACAGGCAGCGCGATTTGTGTAGCACGAATAACGCGATACTCGGGAAAAAAGAGACTAAGTTGTCTGACCATAGGCCACGTCTTCATATACCGACGACCATCGCCTAACGTTTTGAGAACTTGAATACTCAACTACAACACCTATTTTTACGGATACTGCATTTACAATAGCACATGCAGCAATAGAGGCCCAAGGTCTAGCTGATGCTTAAATTGCAGTTCCATGCTCTGATAACAGAGCACGTCTAACGACTTCGGTAGAGACTGCTCACCAAGTCATAATTGTTCAGTGATATTTGGTCACTACATTTAATAAGGTTTAAACATGTCAAATAAACTGGTATTGGTACTTAACTGTGGTAGTTCATCACTTAAGTTTGCAATTATCGACGCCTTAACTGGCGATGACCAGATCTCAGGTCTTGCTGAATGTTTTGGACTAGAAGATGCGCGCATCAAGTGGAAGGTTAACGGCAAAAAGCAAGAAGCCAACTTAGGTGCATATACCGCTCACCGCGAAGCCGTTGAATATATCGTTAAGAATATTCTAGGTGAACATCCGCAAATTGCTGAGCAAATCCAAGCCATTGGTCATCGTGTCGTACATGGCGGTGAAAAATTTACTCGTTCAATGATCATCGACGAAACAGTCGTTAAGGGAATTGAAGACTGTGCCGCATTAGCACCACTGCATAATCCTGCACACTTAATTGGAATTCGTGCATCTCAAGCTGCATTTCCTGCGCTTCCACAGGTCGCCGTTTTTGATACTGCTTTTCACCAGACTATGCCTGAGAAAGCTTTCATCTACGCCCTTCCTTATAAGCTTTATCGTGAGAACAGCATTCGCCGCTATGGCATGCACGGTACCAGTCACTTATTTGTGAGCCGCGAAGCAGCTAAAGTGCTAGGTAAAAAGATTGAAGATACCAATGTTATCTGTGCTCACTTAGGTAATGGTGCTTCTGTAACCGCGATCAAGGGCGGGAAGAGTGTCGATACCTCTATGGGACTGACTCCACTTGAAGGCTTAGTGATGGGAACACGTTGCGGTGATTTAGACCCTTCAATTATTCATCACTTAGTTAGCCGTTTAGGCTATACATTAGATGAAGTAAACAACCTAATGAATAAACAAAGTGGCTTATTGGGAATTTCTGAACTCACCAGTGATTGTCGCGGCATCGAAGAAGGTTATGAGCAAGGTCATAAAGGCGCCACATTAGCCTTAGATATCTTCTGCTACCGTCTAGCTAAATACATCGCTTCTTACACTGTGCCATTAGGCCGCTTAGACGCGTTAATCTTCACCGGAGGCATTGGCGAAAACTCAGATCTAATCCGAGCAAATGTACTGAACATGCTAGAGATTTTCAACTTTGAAGTTGATAGCGAGCGCAATGCTGCCGCACGTTTTGGACAACAAGGTCAGATCACGACTGATAATGGTCCTGTTGCACTTGTTATCCCAACCAATGAAGAATGGGTTATTGCAGAAGATGCAATCGCTTTACTAAAGTAACAAAACTCATTATCAGTTTGGGCGAATTAACGCCCAAACTAGTCACACTTAAGTTATGTTGGCGGAAATTTGTCGGCATTGTCAGATAACAGACAATGCCTATTTAAGCGTCACTTAGAGGTTTTTATGTCTCGCAATATTATGTTAGTTCCCATAGGTACAGGTGTTGGTCTAACCTCTATCAGTTTAGGTTTAGTTCGTGCATTTGAACATCACGGTGTTAAAGTCCGCTTCTTTAAACCCATTGCTCAGCAGCGCCCCCATGATACCGGTCCTGAGCGTTCAACCACTATTTTAAGTAAATCGCCAACGGTTAATCCACTTGATCCTTTCGATATGGCTCATGCAGAGAGCTTAATTCGCGCTGAGAAAAAAGATGTATTGATGGAGCAAATCATTGCTCGCGTTACTGAACAAACCGATGATACAGAGACCTTAGTTGTTGAAGGGCTAGTGCAAACGCGTAATCACCCTTTCTCTAGTGATATTAACTATGCGATAGCTAAATCACTCGATGCGGATATTATTTTCGTGGCGACACCAGGCAATGAAAGTGCCACCGCCTTAATGAACAGATTAGAGATTGCTCATAAAACTTGGGGTGGTAGTAAGAACAAACGCATTATCGGTGCAATAATCAATAAGATTGGTGCACCAGTAGATGATGAAGGCCGTACTCGCCCTGATCTTTCAGAAGTATTTGATCATCAGGATATTCAGCGTCCAGATGCAGCAGGTATGTTCCAGCTTCCTGGTAAGAGTTCACTGCGTATTCTTGGTAGTGTGCCATATAGTTTAGACCTCGTTGCCCCACGAGCATCGGATCTTGCGAAACACCTAAGCGCAAAAATCATCAATGCTGGCGAAATGAACCAGCGTCGCCTTCGTAAAGTCACCTTCTGTGCTCGCAGCCTGCCTAATATGGTCAATCATATTAAAACAGATTCACTACTCGTGACTTCTGGTGATCGCTCCGATGTGATTGTTTCTGCCTGTCTTGCGGCGATGAACGGTGTAAAAATCGGAGCCCTACTACTTACTGGTAGCTACGAGCCTGAGCCAGAAATTATGGCGTTATGCGAGCAAGCTTTTGAAACCGGACTCCCAGTATTTTTGATTGATACCAATACATGGCAAACTTCGCTAAATATCCAACGCTTCGATCATGAAGTTCCCGTTGATGATGCCGTCAGAATCGAGGAAGTTCAGGAGTTTGTTGCTAGCCATATTGATCAGAACTGGATTGATAGTGTCACGAAAGACTCACCACGTGAACACCGCCTGTCACCACCAGCATTCAGATACAAACTGACTGAGCTTGCGCGCGCAGCCCATAAAACCGTGGTACTGCCTGAAGGTAACGAACCAAGAACGATTGAAGCCGCTAGCATCTGTGCAGAACGTGGTATTGCTAAGTGTGTCTTGCTTGGTAACAGGGAAGAAATTGAACGTATCGCTCAACAGCAAGGTGTTGTCTTAGGCGAAGGGATTGAGATCATTGAGCCAGAAAGTGTACGCGAACGCTATGTCGAGCCTATGCTTGAACTTCGTCGTCATAAAGGACTCACTGAAGTTGTTGCTCGTGAGCAACTAGAAGATAATATGGTATTAGGTACCATGATGGTCGCTCAAGGCGAAGTCGATGGAATCGTCTCTGGTGCGGTAAACACCACAGCTCATACCATACGTCCACCTTTACAGCTCATTAAAACAGCGCCTGGCTCGAGTTTAGTATCATCAATCTTCTTTATGTTGATGCCAGATCAAGTACTGGTTTATGGTGATTGTGCCATTAACCCAGATCCAAGTGCTGAACAATTAGCTGACATTGCTATTCAATCAGCAGAATCTGCAGCAGCCTTTGGTATTGAGCCAAGAGTCGCTATGATCAGTTACTCTACTGGTAGCTCAGGTACTGGATCAGATGTTGATAAAGTGCGAGAAGCGACGCGTATAGCCAAAGAGAAGCGTCCAGATCTCATCATAGATGGTCCGCTTCAGTATGATGCAGCCGTGATGCCAAATGTGGCGCAATCTAAAGCACCAAATAGCCCTGTAGCCGGTCAAGCTACCGTATTTGTATTCCCGGATTTAAATACCGGTAATACCACTTACAAAGCGGTACAACGAAGTGCAGACCTTATCAGTATTGGTCCAATGCTGCAGGGGATGCGTAAACCGGTTAATGACCTATCCCGTGGTGCGTTAGTCGATGATATCGTTTACACGATTGCCCTAACAGCTATCCAAGCTTCCTAGAAAAAACTCTATCTAGCGTATTCAAAAACCTCTCATCCTACGGGTGGGAGGTTTTTTTATGTCTGTTTGTTTTGTCTAATTAGCGATGAAGTATGGCTTACAAGAGGATCTGATAATCAGAATAGTTGAATATTTGCCATGGTTCCGAAAAATAGAATAGATTCGCAACTGTGGGTAACTGATGAAGTAGCAGAAAAAAGCCACCACAAACCAAGAGGTGTCACTTTTTAACCAGTGCTTTTTTAACTTAGTAAACAGTAAGTTAAAAGTTATGCATCTAGTCTTCAACATACTTGTCCACAGATTCTGTGGATAACAAGTTAAAGTCACTCATTCAGATATGCCTGATATATCACCAAAGGTCAAGAACTTTCATAAAAATAAACAAATTAGCTGACTTGCCAACGTTTAGTAGAATAGAGATACTGGCAGCCACTCACTTTACTCTTAACAATTATATTATATGAGAATATTGGCTTTTATCAGTTTAGTTTTTCTGTTCGGCTGCAGCCCGGACAATTCAAGTGCTGAAGCAAACCGAACACCTGAACAGGTTTCCCTCGGCTTTTTCAATGCGATATATGTTGATCGTGATGTGGAAAAAGCCAAACAATTTGTCAGTGAGCCCATGCAAGAAGTACTCACACATTACTATATTGCCTCAGCAGTACAACGACACGTCCTTAACTTATCAATGACTCAAGTCCAGATGGAAATTGAAGAGATAGATATCGACTTTTTCAGAAAATTTACCGACGATGTTACTGTGATAGTTAAGATGAAAGGGCTCAAAGCTGGTCAACCTTGGATAGATGATAGGACCATACGCCTACATAAAGACGGTTCTAGCTGGGTTATCGTTGAAGTGTTACCAGAGAAAGGTAACTTAAACTAAGTCATGGTCAATAGATCACTTGATATATTTCACCCACAAAAAAGAGCAACCTAAGGCTGCTCTTTTTTTTCTGGCCGAAACCAGTACAACTCATGAATTGAGGATTATTCCTTAATCCAAAAACGCTTCTTCATCCTTTTCTATAGGTAAAGACTCAATCACTTCATCTTGTATTTGATAATATGCGCTTTCGTATTCTTGAACTTCCATAACAACTCCGAATTACTTGTTTGTAAGGTCTGAGGCATATCATTACTTTGATGATATTTGGCCAAGATAGGAAGTGGCAGATGTTCTACTTACTTCTTGAACTAATTATATCAGCAATCACCCAGGAGTTACACAAAACTTTCAGTTTGGTTTCAATCAAAACTAAGAACACGCCTCATACAGCCTAATAACGACCCATTTCTGAATGTTTCGATGAAAGACTTACAAGCCATTATACCTTACAGGCCTTATTTTTTGATTTTAACAGATAAAAAAATCTAGGTTTTATCCCCCTAACTGCTATCAATTAAGGATACCTATAAATATTTATGGGAACGTCGTTGAGTTTTATGGAGGACGGAAAATGAATGCGCTGGTTGAATTTGAAGCAGGAAGACTTGTTGACCTCTTTGATCAAGGGGATACACTACACATCTTTATGTTTATGGACAAAATGAACATGCCAATTGATGTTCAGGACAGACTCTTTTCTGAGATCTCAGCCTTAAAATATATAGATAAAACGAAAGTGGAGCACATCATAGAGTCGCATGGTCAATCGACAATCCACGAACGACTCAGTTACTGAAGCGACTAAAACTGATAAAAGAACCAAATATCACAGGTTATTTGTGTACAAAACCAAATACACTGACTCATACCAATCGGTATAAAGGTATTTGGTTTTGGCTACTGACAAAATTAATTATCTTTACGAATGTATTTCAGCACTTTTAATGCTTTATCCGAGCTAACATCAATAAATGAACTTGGATTTGATAACTGTTCAACAAATTCCAGTGTCGGGCTGTATTCTGCAACCTGGTCCATCAAAAACTCGATGCTGAGTTCAGGTGCATTAAGACACAATAAAACCTCACCATCAGCCGCTAAGAGCTCAGGTAAACGTTTAAGCAACCTAGAATAATCTTTCGTTGCTACGAAACTGCCTTTTTGATTACTCGGTGGGTCGGCAATGATCATCTCATAGGGCCCAAGCTTCGTTAGCTTACCCCAAGACTTAAAAATATCATGCCCAAAAAATCTAGCCCCTGATGAGAAGCCATTTAACAGGTGATTTTGCTTACCAATGGACAGGGCTCCTTTACTCATATCAATATTCACTACGCTGTCGCACCCTCCTTGCAGAGCCGCAACTGAAAACGCGCAAGTATACGAAAACAAGTTTAAGACCTTTTTCTCTGTTGCATTCTCCCTCACCCATTGACGACCATTTTTCATATCCAGAAATAAGCCGTGATTTTGCCCTTTTAGCAAATGTACATGGTAGCTCGCTCCATTTTCCATCACAGTATGCTTCTCAGGAACGCTTCCAGCTATTAACTCAGTTTGCGTACTTCCACCACTCCGATACTGGTAAACTAGGTTCAGCTCTTGCTCTCCTTGAAGCTGTTGCCACCTCTGCTTAATCAAGTTGACAGATAAATCTAAGCTTTGAGTGTCTAAAGGTTTAAAACTGGTTAAAAGAAGCACTGGCGGAAACCAGTCCAGGCATATATGTTCAGCCCCAGGATACATACCGCCTCGACCATGGAAAAGACGGTTAACTTCCTCACCCAGTGTCATCTTAGCTATTTCATCGAAAAATAATTGTATTTCATTCACTTGTCGCAAACTCGCTTTCACTTTGTAAAACAAAAAAGCCACATAAATTGTGGCTTTGCTCATCCCCTGATGGTGTTGACCTCACTAAGCGGCCTCAGAGGTGTCCTCTTTATCGCGGTCATTATCCTTAATTTCAACATCGTCAGCTAACAGGATTGCCAACCAGCTCCCGCCTTTACTCGACTCGAGAGCAATTTTAACAATCATGGTCAGAGGGACGGATAATAACATGCCAACCGAGCCTAATAGCCAGCCCCAAAAGATTAATGACAAAAACACCACCAATGTCGAGAGGCCTAAGCCTTTGCCCATATATCTTGGTTCAACCACATTGCCCATTATCATATTCGTCCCAAAATAGAGTAATGCTGTACCACCTGCAGCTGCAGGGCCTAATTGAATAAATGCTAATAGCACAGAAGGGATCGCGGCAATGATAGACCCAATATTCGGTATGTAGTTAAACAAGAAGGCTATCACACCCCACAAAAGTGCGTAATCCACACCAATAAAGGCAAGTCCAAAGCCGACGATCACACCCGTAGCTAAACTCACTAATGTCTTAATGACCATATATTGATTGACTGAATGCAAAAATTTATCAATTTGCTGCATTCTCATATCTGGATCATCCAATGCACAATGTAATTTCTTTGGTAAAGTCTGTGATTCAAACAACATAAACACGACAGTAAGAATGATCAAAAATAGATTAGCCATCACACCACCCACGCCTGTCAGCATGTTGGTTGTCATCGAGAGTGCGATACCGGGATCGAAGTAGGCCAATATTTGCTCTTTAGTGATGATTATATTGAATGTCTGTAACTTCTGAACAATCCAGCCAAATTGTTCCACAAGCTGATCACGGTATTGAGGCAGTTGATTAGAAAACTCATTGATAGAGCTCCCGACAATTTGTGCTAACCAAAGCCCCATCATGACAATAAATACCATCAAGAGTAGAACAGCTAAGGCTCTTGGCACTTTAAAACGGGTCATCCAGGTGATCACCGGATTACAGATCACCGCAATAAAAGCAGACAAAACAAAGGGCACGACAATCGGGCTGGCAGTTTTAATACCAGCCAAGATCACGACAATAAATGCCATGATCGCAAATCCTTTATACGCAACAGATTGAGTATCAATTCTTGGCATATGAATAAAATCCTTCATGAATAACAAATAGATTGATAGGCTTAATAGCAAATCGCTCGTAATAAAAATAACTTCAGCATGGAGCAATAACAGTATGAGACCAGAAATCGCGATCATTCGCATCAAAAATCTACGTCTTAGGACATTTATCGGCATCAAAGACGATGAAATTCAAAACAAACAAGATGTTCTCATTAATGCTGAAATTCACTACTGCGCAGAAAAGGCCCGTAACAGCGATAATATGGATGATGCGCTAAACTATCGCACAATTACCAAAAAAATTATTGAGTTAGTTGAACATAATCGATTTTCTTTATTAGAAAACCTAACAGGCCAGGTGCTAGATATCACTAGTGAACATGCCTGGGTTGAGTTTGCGAGTGTAGAAGTAGACAAACCCCATGCACTTCGTTTCGCTGATTCCGTATCGATGTTTCTATGCTATCGCAAACCTAATGATATGTGATAACCCTAATAGCCGTTTCTTAACTGCAAATTCTTAGCTGCAAACTAGGAAAGCCTGGTTTTCAGGCTTTCAAGCTTTACAGTTGCTTATTGAAATCATTATATTTTTGATAACATCAATTTTCCACCCTGCTCTGCTACAATTGAGTTTATGGCTTAATTTATCCTAAGATACGCTAACCTATGAAAATATTAATCTCGGGTGCTACTGGCTTCATTGGCCACCAGCTTGTTAGAGTTTTAAGCCATGAAAACAAGTTAACAATCTTAACTCGATCCCCCGCTAACGCCCACAAGCAATTAGGGGCTGAGCACCAATACCTAGGAAATTTAACTTCACTATCAGAATTAAATGAGTTTGATGCTGTTATCAATCTTGCTGGGGAACCTATCGTCAACAAACGTTGGTCAGAAAAACAAAAGCAATTGATTTGTGAAAGTCGTTGGCAACTGACCTCTCGAATAGCCGAATTAATCAAAGCCAGTGAACACCCACCTAAGATCTTTATCAGCTCATCTGCGATAGGGATATATGGAAGTCTAGGCACTCAATTAATCGATGAATCTTATGAATTAACTTTACTTGATGAAATGGCCACCAATAGTTTTCCTTTAAGAGTATGTTCCCGCTGGGAGAGTCTTGCTCTAGATGCTCAGTCAGACAAAACCAGAGTCTGCATCGTTAGAACTGGATTAGTATTAGGCTTATCTGGTGGCGCACTGGCCAAAATGCTACTGCCATTTAAATTTGGACTCGGCGGCCCTATAGGCACAGGTCAACAAGGAATGAGCTGGATCCATCAAGATGATCAGATAGGCTTAATGCAATTTCTACTGAACAACGAAAAATGTAATGGCATTTACAATGCCACTGCACCAACTCCAGTCAGTAATTACAAGTTTTCTAAACAACTAGGGCAAGCACTCTCACGACCAGCATTGATACCTATGCCGGCCGCGATACTAAAGTTAGTACTAGGTGAAATGTCTGAGCTGCTTACACAAGGTCAATTTATTATACCAACACGTGCCTTAAAGGCTGGCTATCAATTTAAATACACTGAATTACATAAAGCTTTAGAAGACTTATTAAAGTCCGTTGATTAGCCCGCTTTCAGTAAATCACCACAAGATTTGTTCAGAAGTTGACGACAACGCCACACTCCTAATAGCGCCACAGTCATTGCACCACAAACAGGGGCAATTCCCCACCAAGGCCAATGCATATACACATTCAATTCAAAGACCTGAGTTTTGAGTAGATAAAGAATAAATTCAGCGACTATCACCGCCAGTAAGCCAGAAATTGCACCTAACAAAGCAAACTCGAGTCCAGTCGCCATTCGCAGTAACCAGCCCGATGCGCCAAACGTTCTCAACACAGCTAACTCCCTTTGTCTTGTCGCCATTCCTGCTTCGGTTTGCGCTACCATCACCAAGCTACTCGCCAATAATACCAGCACTAACACCAGTGTTAGCGATAGAGACACTTGATCAACAATCTGCCTTAACTGCTTGATCATATTGCCGACATCTATAATAGAGACCGTTGGGTGTTGCTTGATAATATCCAGAATAATGGACGATTTACCCTCATCAAGATAAAAGCTAGCCATCGATGTATAAGCAAACGGAGACAGGGCTTCCTTTGTAAAAATCATAAAGAAATTGGGTTGTAATGTCTCCCAGTGCACCGCACGTATACTCGCCACGTTCACCACTAGCCTCTGGTTGTCGATAACATAGGTCAGGCTATCGCCAATTTTCAGGTTTAAGCGCTCGGCGACACCTGACTCAACAGAAACGTCATCAGAATTAACGTTAAACTCACCTTCTAATATCTCATTATTAGGCGGCATGCTGTCACGCCAAGTTAAATTAAGCTCACGAGAGATCCCCCTCCTGCCTTCAACACCCGCTTCAGCCTCATCACCGGAAAGTAGCTTCTCACCGTTAACCTCTGTCAGACGGCCTCGGATCACGGGATAGATATCGGTTGTCTTAACGGTATTTGACTTAAGGTAAGCTTCTAAAGGCACTGCTTCATCTGGTGCAATATTGACAAGGAAATAGTTAGGTGCATTTTCTGGCAGTTGCTTTTGCCATTCGTTGAGCAAGTCTTGCCTTAGAGCAAATATCGTCAACAACAAGACTAATGCACTACTAAAACCAACCAGTTGTACCGCATTTTGTTTCGCTCGCCTACGTAATCCAGCGAGTGCTAGCTGCAATGGGTTGGTGGTTTTCATCCCCACGCTGTGACCGAGTCGGATCATGAAAAAACCTAAGATACTCAGTAATAATCCGAGCAAAAGAACACCAGCGACGACCGTTAACGTCAGCGGCAAACTTCCTGAATAGAGGTAACCCAAAATCCCCATAGCCATCAGACTCAAAATTAAGTGTAACCACATTCCAAGCTGTAATCCCTCCAGTTGACGTTGTAACACCCTCAAAGGTGGAATGGATAACAAACGCATTAACGGATAGGCAGAAAACATAAATGCACTGATAAACCCTGTCGCTAACCCAAGCAAGATGGGGCGAGTAAAAGGCGGTGAATAAGCGGCTATTTCATCGGGCAAGAAAGCGGTAATACCGGCATCTAACGCGAAGCCACCCAGCAAACCTAAAATCACACCAAACAAGGTGACTAACATTAAGTGGAAACCAAATAATGTACGGATCTGCTTTGCCGATGCCCCAAATGTTTTAAGCATGGCCACGACATCATAATGACGCTGACAATAACGCTGTGCGGCAATCCCTATCGCCGCACAGGCCAGAGCGATACCCAATAGGCTCGCCAATAATAAAAAGCGTTCAGCACGCTTTACTGCATCGGCTATGGGTGAGTCACCAGACTGAACGTCCACCCAACGTTGACTGTTGTTCAGTAGAGGCTTAGCAAAATCCTCAAATGCCTTAAGCTGTGACTCTTCTCCAGTAAACTGTGCCAGATAGGTAACTCGGCTACCAGGCTGAATAACCCCTGTGCTGGCTACATCATCTAAGCGCATCAATACCACAGGTGAGGAGGCAAAAGGGTTAAAACCTGCATCGGGTAAACGTAAAATCTCTTCACTCAATGAAAATTGCTGATCACCCAACTCAAGCTCACTTGGGTATCCTAATAATCCTCCTAACCGCGTCTCATACCAAAGCTCACCAGGTTGAGGCAAACCACTCCCCGATGATTTGAGCTCGATGACTCCTTTTAAGGGATAGGCATCGCCAACGGCTCTGACTGTAACCAACTGGAACTTGTCTTGTGAAAAAACCATCGAATTAAACTGCAGACTCGATACACGTGATAATCCCAGCTCATCGGCTTTTTGTAACAGATTTTCATCAATCTTAACCGGGGAATTAATGATCCTATCAGCGGCAATAAACTTAGAGGCTTGACCATTAATTGCGATCTGTAAACGCTCACTGACCCTTGCGAGCCCCGTCACCGACAGCACGGCTAACGTAATAGCCAATACAATCAGTAATAGCTGTCCCTGCATCAATTCCCGTTTAAAAAACCGCCAAGCTAAATGTAACTCCATTAACTCGCCTCCGCTTTAACTGGAAGGCATTGGGCTATTGATGAGGGCATTTCAACCTGCTCATGTTTACTGCCAGACTCAGTTAAAACACCACTATCCATGAGTAGCTGTCGCTCACAACGACTAGCCAGAACAAGATCATGGGTCACTAACACTAACGTCGTGGCGCTCTCACGGTTAAGCTCAAATAACATATCAGCCACTTTATCACTGTTCTTTGCATCTAAATTTCCAGTAGGCTCATCGGCAAACAATACTTTTGGCTCACAGATAAATGCCCTCGCAATAGCAACCCTCTGCTGCTCACCTCCTGACAATTGATTAGGAAAGTGAGTGAGTCTGTGAGTTAATCCTACCCTTTCCAGCATAGCCTCAGCCTTTTCTTTCGCTTGAGGGATACCAGCAAGCTCTGCGGGTAACATCACATTTTCCAGTGCATTTAGCGTATCCACCAACATAAAAGACTGAAAAATAAAACTGACTTTTTTCTTTCTAAGCGCGGCTTTTCTCTCTTCATCCAAGGATTCAATGGCAGTGCCATCAAGCATGATAGTACCTGAGGTCGGCGAGTCCAGAGCGGCGAGTAAACCTAGCAATGTTGACTTACCCGAACCTGAAGGGCCTAAGATAGCCACGCTTTCTCCCTGCTTGACATCCATATTGATGCCGTTGAGGATAGTAAGTTCTCCCTCTTGGGTAGCCACTGACTTAACGAGATTATTTACTGTGATAGCACTGATATCTGACATAAAATCCTTCATCTTATTCTTATTGAAAGGTTCACTGAAACTCTTCACTCTGGTATGCCTGTTGATTAGCACCCAAGTATACGCTGCCCCTATATTAATCCTAGGTGATAGCTTAAGTGCAAGCTATGGCGTCGATGAAGAGAAAGGTTGGGTAAACTTATTACGTGAAAAATTACCTCAACACGAGATAATAAATGGCTCAGTCAGTGGAGAAACAACCGCTGGCGGATTACGTAGACTCCCCGCCCTGCTTGAGTCTTCGAGCCCTTCGGTCATAATCGTTGAACTTGGAGGTAACGATGGTTTACGCGGTTTTTCACCCGTACAACTGAAAGAAAATCTTACAAAAATAATCACCCTATCCAAGCAAAATAACACCCAAGTGCTTTTAAGCGAGGTCATGGTGCCACCTAATTATGGTGCTCGATATGCCACATTGTTTGAAAATGTCTATAAAGAGCTCGCTAATGAGCATGATCTCATTTTAATGCCATTCTTCATGAAAGAGATTGCCACTCATCCAGAGTTAATGCAAAGAGATGGTATCCACCCCAACACTGATGCTCAACCTCAAATCACTCAATTTATCCTCCCCTGGCTGACTAAAGCTATCAATACAGATAGGGAGTAATACCGAAAGTTTAAGCGTATGAATAGTCAAACCCCATCAAGGATGATGGACACTATTAAGCTTTTCAGTGTAGAAATGTGTTCTAGTCTGCAAAACTGACTAAATATGTGGGATATGTTTGCGGGGGACATTCACTATCTATAAAATATTTTCCAATCAGATGTGTAGAATTAGTTTATTCAGGGAGCAGGCTTATGAAAAGCCAAATCAATAAGATCGCTATATGTATCAGTGCCGCCGGACTGTGTTTACCTTTACTATTTAGTACGAGTGTTTATGCCACCAGCCCACAAAAGCCACAAGCTCTAAAACTCAATCCAAACCAGTTAAGCTTGCCGATAGATGAGCACTTCGACTGGGTACAACTCACTTCTCACGAGTTATTAAAGGGTGAGATTAAAAACCTCTATGATGATAAATTGGAATTTGAAAGTGATGAGCTCGATACCTTATATATCGACTGGGAAGATATTAAGGAGCTGCAAAGCCATGCTCTGGTTAGTGTGGGTTTTATCGATCTGACGACTAAAACAGGAAAACTGATCGTAAAAGATGGCAAGACCATGATAGATGGTGAGGAGTTTGATCGCAGTCAGATCATGACCATTATCGCAGGCCAGCAAACAGAGGCTAACTATTGGTCGAGTAAGATCTCACTTGGGGCAAACTTACGCTCAGGTAATACCGACCAAGTTGATTATAGTGCGATAGCCAATGCACTCCGCCGAACCACAGAATCCAGATACAACCTAGATTATATCGGCAACTACTCAAAAACAGACGGTGATAATACGATTAACAATCACCGTATTAACACCAACTTTGATTGGTACTTATCTAAACAGTTTTATTTACGTCCTATCTTCGCTGAAATTTATATCGATCCTTTCTTGAACTATGAATACAAAACAACTCTGGGTTTCGGTATCGGTTATGACATTATTGATTCATCAAAGACCAACTGGAGTGTCAGTGGCGGTCCTGCATACACGTATACCAAATTTGATAATGTATTCGCAGATCAAGATGAAAGTGAAACCAGTGCAGCATTAGTGGTTGAAACGGTATTTGATACCGAGATCACCGACGATATAGATTTCAATACACTCTACCGGGTGAACTATGGTAGCGATGCGGCAGGTGGATATACCCATCATGCATTAGCAGGTTTTTCTATTGAGCTAACAGATATGTTTGATTTAGATCTTTCACTGGTTTGGGATCATATTAATAAGCCGCAGCAAAGTGCGGATATGAGCTTTCCAAAACAAAATGACTATCAATTTATCATAGGATTTGGCATCGATATATAATACCAATCAATATAAGAAAGTGATCTACTCAGAGTTATTTTTGGCAAACTAATTCAAGGTGAATAGGTGATGGAATGGTACTCCCTTGTGAATCTATTCAACGAAGAAGTAGGCAGCCAAAAACACTCCTGAAAGGCGAGTTTTAGCGCATCTGATGCTGTGTTAACGAGCTAGAACCTAGTTTAACTATGATCTTCACCCGTTGCAAAGAACATGGATGTTCTGAATGTCATTAATGCAGGAGCAATTAATGACCTTGCCTCTGAAGCGCTAAACTCTCGCTGAGCGATCACATCTTTATACTGATTGGTATACTTTAAGCAATCAAAATAATGAAGACCGCTATGCGGCCTTCATTATGCATATTGGCTATCAAAAATCCCCCTCTTAGAACCTTTGTCCAACAAAGCCGCAATTAACATCGCAAAAATAGCTAAAATTAACGCTATTAACTATCTTAACTTTACGACCCTACTACCCACTTACTCAATTACTCAATTACTTCAATGAGTCAAAAAAAGGAATTTTTGATGGATGACTCAACAGATACATTGCAAATTCTCCTTGTTGAAGACAATCGCGCTATGAGCGCTGTTATCCAAGAGCTCCTCTCACATACTCAGCTCACATTAGCTATTACCTGCACAGATACAGGACAAGGTGCACTCCAATTGTTGAGTACTAAGGCATTCGACTGTGTACTGCTTGACTATGAACTCCCTGACTACAACGCTAATGAGATATTGCAAAAGCTTAATGCTCAGCAGCAACTTACAGTGCCTATCATTATTCTCACGGGTCATAGCCAAGAAAAATTAGCCTCTACCGTATTAGCATTGGGTGCGATAGACTTCATCACAAAATCAGAGTGCTCACCAGAAAGGTTAAATAGAGCCATAACCTATGCTATTTCTCGCAATAAGTTCAGGCAATTACAGGCTGATGATGAAAAAGCGGTGATGAGTAAGCAACTGAATTCGGCGACTGCTGAAACGGATTTCTTACTCAATTATGACCCCTTGACTCAGCTACCCAATCGCGAACTATTCAAATGCTATGTGACTAAAGGTTTAGCCAGAGCAGCCCGACACCAGCTAAAAGTGTGCCTACTCTATATTGATCTCGATGACTTTAAGCGCATCAACGATACCTTAGGTCATGATGTCGGTGACAACATCCTCAAATCATTTAGCCGCAGGTTACAATCGATTATCAGAACCAATGATACTTTATGCCGAATTGGGGAGGATGAATTTGCAATTTATTTAGATTTCACCCAAAACGATTGTGATGCGGCTATCGTTGCTGAAAAGATTATCAGGACCACGACAATACCGATTGAAGTTAACCAGTACAACCTGCACATTAGCTGCAGTATAGGCATCAGTCATCATGATAGTTTTAGCGGTGGTAGCGAGGTCTTGATAGGCAATGCGCAGACAGCCATGTTAATGGTGAAGCAACAAGGTAAAAATAGTTATACCTACTATTCAGATGAGATGACAGCCAAAGCTAAGAAACGTTTATACCTTGAACAAGAGATAAGACATGCTTTAGATAATGACGATTTCTACATGGTGTATCAGCCAAAAATTGATGTTAAGACGTCTCAAGTAACTGGTGCTGAAGCCTTAATTCGCTGGCATCACCCAATAGATGGTTTTATCTCACCAAATGATTTTATCCCCGTGGCAGAAGAGAGTGATCTGATTTTGAAATTGGACAAATATATTTTGGACAAGGTCATTTCTCAGATCAGTCACTGGCAAAAACAATCACTCAATGTTCCAGTGATCTCTGTCAATATTCCCAGCCGCGAATTTCAAAGAGGTGATATCGTCTCTTGTGTTCAGCATACGCTACATCATTATCAGGTGATTGGCAGTCAACTTGAAATAGAGATAACAGAGCGATTGTTGATGGATCACTGCGAAGAAAATATCAAGATATTAAACCGACTGAAAGATCTCGATATTCATATCTCTGTAGATGACTTTGGTACGGGTTATTCATCCTTAAGTTATCTTGTGCAGTTTCCGTGTGATGTACTAAAAATTGACAAGTGTTTTATAGACATGCTGCCCCACAGCAAAGAAAACTGCCAGATAGTTGAAGCTATTATTATGCTGGCCCATAAATTAGGTAAAGATGTTGTTGCCGAAGGCGTCGAAACAGAAGCTCAATACCAATATCTAAGGGCATTGAACTGTGACCAAATCCAAGGATACTATTTCGACAAGCCATTAGACATTCTAGATTTTGCCGCAAAGCTAACCAAATGTGATGTTCGAAATATTAACACTTCATCTAATCGGCATGCTTGTTAACAGACATTTTATCAAAGAGAATTTATCAAAGAGAGTTTAGCCTAATATCACAAGCTAAGACGCACTTCGCTACTCAAGTTTCACACTCCCGCCTCTACTTTGTCCAGTACACATGGCCTAGTATTTTCCACGTGATACAAACCTATACAGGTTTCTCAAAAAAATAAAAAATGCTAATTATTATTCTAATGTTTAGTTTTGTACTCTTTAAGTCTGTTTTATAAAGAAAAATTGTAATACAAGCGTTTTAAAACCAGCAACCACACTTTTGATAACAAGATGTTGCGACAATGTGGCCGGATTTCACATTGCATATATGGTACGTCAGTGCAATCTAGGGGAGGAATAATAAAAATAAGCAGGAGACGCTATGTTCAACAAGAAACCAAGTTGGTTAATCCCTACATTAGTGGCCAGTGCCGTTGCCCTAAGCATGACGGCTTGTTCATCTGATGATGACGATCCCGTGGTCGAAGATGATACCGGCACTGTAGTACCCACCCCAGATCCAGCACCAAGCTTTCCTGAAGGTGCCATCATGATTGAGGATGGAGAAAACCTTACCATCCGCATTCAGGAAGCATTAATCAACGCCCAGACTAATGATGTGATCGTTTTACCTAAAGGTAACTTCAAAATTGCTTCAACCCTTTTATTCGATGGTGATGTCGATGGCGACGGAATGTATGCCAAAAATATCACTATCATGGGATACGGTATGGATGAAACCGTACTGGATTTCTCTGAGTCTGTTTCAGGCGATGGTATTTTTGTACAGAATGCCGTTAACGTGATCATCCAAGATCTCTCGGTCAATGAAGCTAAAAATAATGGCATAAAACTAAAAAATACCAATGGCATTATTCTACGCAGATTAGCCACAGTGTGGGAAGGCGAGCTCGATGAAGATAATGGTGCTTACGGTCTTTACCCAGTTGAATGTGAAAATATCCTAATTGAAGACACCTATGTTCGAGGCAGCGCCGATGCGGGTATCTATGTCGGCCAATCTCAATATATTGTTGTTAGAAATAACATCGCTAAAGAAAATGTCGCCGGTATTGAAATAGAAAACTCAAAATATGCTGATGTTTACGGCAACGAAGCGATGGGAAATACCGGCGGTATTTTAGTCTTCGATCTGCCTATCAATAACCATAGGTACGGTTCTAGCGTACGTATTTTCAACAATAAAATTTACGACAATAATACCCAAAACTTTGCCAATGCCTCAGCCAACCCTGCTGGTGTGCACATTGTTCCACCAGGAACTGGGATGATCATTCTTTCAACCGATGATGTCGAGATTTTCAATAACGAAATCACTAACCACGACACCATGGCCGTCACCATCTCCAGCTTCTTTATTGCAGAGCCTGACATGAGTGCATTTGTTGCCAACTATGGTCAGGAAAACCAGCCTATTGAAGATGGCTGGAGACCCACTCCCCGTAATATCTACCTGCACGATAACGTCATTACCGGTTATGGGGAAAAGCCTAACGGCTACCTTATCGACGATATTATTAAGGCGTATCTATTTACCCACGGTAAGTTCCCTGGCGTGCTTTATGATGGCTTAGGTGAAATGCTATCAAATAACGGCACCGCAGCCTACTTAGGACTGCAGGAGATACCTTTTGCCGAGAATGGCAGTGACAATATCTGTGCCAGCGATAATGGCGATGTCTCTTTTGGTCGACTCTACGCCAACGATAACACCGATATGAACATTGCCGACGTGCTCTATGAAGAGCAACAAACCGATCTACTGAAATGTGCTCAGGTTAGTCTTCCCGTTCATACCGTCACGTTCGGTGATGAGATATTCGGTTGTGGCGTCGATGATGATGTCGAAGGCTGTGATGGTGGAAACCTGATCGGTGGCGGCGGAAGCATAGGCGAAGGCGAAGGTGGCCTAGTCGGTGATGGAGACCTTAGCTTATGTGAAACTACAGGCTCACAGGTAAATTGGGATGCACTCCTTGGCGCTAACTGCCCTAACCTCTCAGACTACAATCTCTATGCCGATGCTAAAGACCCATCGACAGGGGCTAACTCAGGTGGCCTACCTTACGACATGAATACTCAGTTATTTACTGATTACGCCAGTAAGTATCGCTTCGTATTTGTTCCGGAAGGAAAAGTAGCTGACTATTCAGCACAAGAGAGCATGGATTTTCCGGTCGGCACTGTGATCAGCAAAACCTTTGCCCTACCAAACGATACCGCTCAGCGGGGCATAGAAAACGAAGATATTATTGAAACCCGTCTGCTCATTAGGCGCGCTACTGGCTGGACTGCACTGCCTTATGTCTACAACTCTGATAAGTCAGATGCTGTATTGGCAAAAGCCGGCGCAATTCAAGGCAAGAAGGTCACTCATAACGGTGTTGAGCTCGATTTTGATTATGTTGTTCCTAGCATGAATAACTGTAAGCAATGTCATCAGTTTAAAGCCGACCCAAGTAGCCCTGCGGTATTTGTGCCTATTGGTCCTAAAGCACGTCATCTGAATAAAGATTACGAGTATGCCGATGGAACAATGAATCAGCTAATGAAGTGGCAAGAGGCTGGAATACTGAAGGGAGTGCCGGATGTGACGACTATCGACACCATACCTGCATATTCAGATGGTGACGAGATAGACCTAACAGCACTTAGTGATGATGCACTAATGAAAACAGCTAAAGGCTATTTAGACGTCAACTGCGCCCATTGTCATCGTCCCGAAGGTAATGCTTCAAATACCGGCCTGACCCTTGAATATTGGAGACCGTACGCAGATGGTTTCGCTCACGGTACCTGTAAGTCACCCGTCGCATATGGCGGTGGCGAACTGAGCTATGATGTGGTGCCAACAGCACCTGATCGCTCAATTCTTCACTTCAGAATGGAGACGAACCAGCCAGGTGACCGTATGCCTGAGATTGGTCGTAGCTTATCTCACGACGAAGGTGTTGAGCTCGTTTATGAATGGATTAAGAGGCTACCAGTAGCAACTTGTTCACAGTAAACATTCAGTTCTAACCACAAATAAGGCCGGCGGTTTCTTTTAGGAATTATCCGGCCTTTATTTTTTGACGATTACCGAACGGTATAATACCAATCGATATAACTTAAAAGTCATAGGTGAAGTATGCGTAACCTAACTCTTTTTTTATGTTCTCTGTGTTTGATATCAGCCTGTGGCGGATCAGATGAAACATCAAGTACTCCCGAGCAACCTGTCACTGACATTCCGGCGACTACGCCACCAAGCACAAGTCCCACTTCCAGTTGCGACCTAACAACAAGCCGTGTTAACTGGGAAGCATTAATGACCGAGGAATGTGAAACGCTATCCAGTTACGGTTTATTTATCGATCCAGCGACACCGACCTCAGGTCCAGTCAACCCAGGCATCGAATATACGTTATCAACTCAACTATTTACTAATTACGCCAACAAACATAGATTCCTGTTCATTCCTGAAGGTGAACAAGCACAATTTCATGCCAGTGAAGCCTTTGAATTTCCTGTAGGAACCGTGTTAACCAAAACATTTTCAATGCCCTATGATACACAAGTTAATACTGCCGAAAATGAAACCCTTATCGAGACCCGATTATTAATAAAAAGAGAGACAGGCTGGACAACCCTAGTCTATTTATGGCGAGATGGCGTAGCGCGATTAAACTTAACTGGCAGTGATATTCCCCATACCCTCAATAACCAAGGTCAAGTTGAAACCTTTGATTATCATGTGCCCAGCCGCGTCGAATGTAAGTTATGTCATCAATTAAACCGTGATGGTCAAAGCACTATCAGCCCTATTGGCCTCAAAGCCCATCTGCTTAATCATGATATCGACTATAACGGCACCATGACTAATCAACTCATGCTTTGGAAGTCTCTGTCTCTTTTATCTGGTTTACCGGCTGTTAATGAGATCACTCATGCCCCCTACCTGTTTGATAACAGTGCTGATTTAACACAAAGAGTAAAAGGTTACCTGGATATTAATTGTGCCCATTGTCATCGAGCCGAGGGGTTTGCCAGTATTTCCGGTTTAAGACTGGGGTTTAATATTGATCATACCAGTTATCAATACGGTGTCTGTAAACAACCACCTGGCTGGGACGGCGGCGCTAAAGGGCTATCTTACGATATTGTACCGGGAGATGGAGAGCATTCAATATTGGCATACAGGCAAGAACTCAGTGGGCCCAAAGACAGGATGCCCCCCTTAGGCCGCAGCCTAACTCATACAGAAGCAGTAGAGATCATAAAACAGTGGATAGATACTCTGCCGCCATCCTTAGGTGACTGCCAATGATAGGCTAGAGGCTGGATCCTAGGTACTAGGACCTAGGATTTTCATCGTCCGTGGTGAAATTAAGCAAGCTTCTCATTTAAACGTAAGAAATGCCCGGGCGGATGACCTAGCCAATGTTTAAAGCTTTGTCTGAAATGGCTCACCTCTCCATAGCCCATGACTTCTGCTATTTCATCAATACTCTTCTCACCCGATAAGATTAAACCAATGGCAGCTTGGCAACGTACCTGATCGACTAGCTTTTGATAGCTGGTACCCGCTTGAGATATTTTACGTCTTAGTGTTCTGGCACTGATATTGTGCTTTATCGCCATCTCATCCATATTAGGGCATTCAGGGAAAGAGTGTCGTAACGCTTCGAGTAATGTCTGAATATAGGATGTCTGTTGATTAGCATGAGTGCGTGTTGTCTTCGTTTCAAAAGCATAAGTGACCGGGAGAGACAGAAATTTGTGATTAATAGTCCACTCATTAAATTCCGCACCAAAATGCACTTCAGCCCCAGTGATAGAAGCTAAAAAGTCTGTATTTCTTTCAGCATCAGACAAGAATATTTGATCCGCTAAAATAGGCAAACCCGCCAACTCTTTACCGATTGTCAGTAAACCGCACACACTGTGCTGAAATTGACAGGAGTAACGCTTAGCATTAATTCTCCCCGTATTAAGCCAGCGAACATGAAGTTTGCCGGCTTCATTACTGACCAAGGTATCGGTAAAGCTACCCACGAGCTCAGGATGAGACAAGACAAACTGCAAACAGTCACCAATCGTTTCACAGCGACTAAAGAAACTCAGCAAGAAATCTAAATCTGTCACACTATACTGGTGACCAACTTTAGCCCCGATTTCAGCATCTTGGGTATAGGTTTGTAAAAATTCCATGGCAAAATCAGCTTGCCATACATAAATAACTTGTTGATGTTCAATCTCTTTAACACCGACACCAATTTGAGAACATAAGAGCTCAACCACCTCTTGACCATAATGCTGGCGCAGATAATTCAGTACATTTCGTAGTTGATAGGCCGGGTAAGATTGATCCCCCACCATCATATTTGGTTTATAGCTCTGAGCCTGCTTCATCAAGAACCTGCTACTTTTTATTATATTGAGTTATTTTGTATAAGAATTAATGAGTTTTGGAAAGGTTTTTTACAGATTTCTTAATAAAGTAGCAGGAAAATATTAATAATTATGTTTTCAGGCAACATGAAAACACATAAAAAAAAGCCGACATACGATGTCGGCTTAGGAATTTTAAACTGTTTAGATTATAGCTTTACACTCGCTTGTAGATAGAAGTAACGGCCCAAAGTATCATAGGTATATGGATCTGTATTCGCATCGTTATTACCAGTGTAATAAGGTGCTTCCTCATCCAATAAGTTGTTTACACCAGCAGAAATAGTCCAAGCATTTGATATGAAATAAGAAGCTGAAACATCATGGTAAATAATGCTATCTGTTGATGGAGCATAACATTTAGATGGCTCACTTTGGCAAGCATAGCTGTCCATTCCTGAAATGTAGCGTGCTTGATAGTTTGCCCCCCAGATATCACCTTCTACACCTAAATCAAAGTTTGATTTATACTCAGCAAAACCACCACTACCTGAGGTGATTAAGCCTGCATAGTCAATTGACTCACCAAGAATTATTGATTCATTTTCAAGTAAAATTGTAGTATCTAGACCTGCTTTCCAAGCCAAACCAAGTGCATCGAAACCATAAGCTAGATTAATATCAATACCTGAGGTGTTTTCAGCTCCGATATTTTGCAGCTGATTATTAAAGATAATACGATTACCACCACCCATCTGAATATCAGCAGATTGACATAAGCTCGTGTCTGTATTAATAGGATTACCCTGAGCATCCATACACTGATCTACAATATATTGAGAATCAACAAGAGCTATAGAGTTAGTAATTGAAATATCATAGTAATCGGCAGTGAGTGAAAAGCCATCAAACCATGAAGGTGAGTAAACAAAACCTGCAGTAAATGTTTCAGCTTCCTCAGGAGTCAAGTTAGGGTTACCACCACGTGTTACTTCCGCTTGGTCTTGGCCAACAGGATGTTCAACTTGGTCAAAAGATGGTGATTTACCCGAATATAGCTCATCTACTGACGGTGCTCTGAATGCTGTTGATGCAACACTTCTAAGCATTAGGTCATCAGTTACACGCCATGTTAGACCAAGTTTCCAAGTACTATCATTACCGAAAGTGCTGTAGTCAAAATATCTCATGGCTGCACTCAGATCGACTTGTTCTGCAAAAGGAAGACCTGAGAGTAAAGGAATTGCTAATTCAATATATGCTTCACTTACATCATAATCGCCACCTGTTGGCTCAACCTTTGGGTCATTTGCCATACCTTGAGAAGTTAATGAGTCAGGAATAAACCATGCTTTTTCAGTACGGTGCTCAAGACCTGTAGCAAAACCTAAATAACCAGCAGGTAACTCAGTAATTTCCCCTGACAAGTTAGCCGAAATGATGAACATTTCACTACCACCAGAATTAAGTTCAGTATAGAGATACTCATTCATGTTTTCTTGCGACCAAGAAGCTTGATCTAAAGGGTTGAAGGTCCCTTCTTCAATACCGGTATTAACAGAGCCCATGTTAATCAAGTTAGCTAGACGATCAACAGAGTCATTTCGACCATAGTTGATTGAAGTATCCCATACCCAGCCATTGTCCAACATCCCATCCAAACCAACAACAACACGAACAGTATCAACAACTTGAGAAAACTCGCGATTGCCAACATCGGCCATTCGACGGCCATAGTCAAGCTCATCACCGTATTCATATCCATGCTCAATCAGGCTATCACCCATTGCTTCTGTATAAGTAAAAGTGTCTGTCCATATTGGCTGTGGAGCCATTTGCTGTTCTGACCACCTTTTGGAATACATGGCCTCACTAAACAAAGTGATAGAGTCAGTAAGTTCATAATTGCCCAGTGCAGTAAAATTCATACGCTGCATTGGAGTATATAGGTAACTTGAAGCGTTGTAGTTATACTTATCGTCATCTGTAAATTCATGCCAACTACCGTCTAAGCTACCTTGTAGAGAATCTCTTCCCTCTGGTCCCCAAATATGTCCACCAGGAGTATATGAGCTACCACCACAATAAAGCTCGATATCGCCATTTGCATTCTTACGTTCTGCATAATCACATTGAGTGGAGTCACGATCAGCCATACTCGCTTCACCACGGTCCATGTACTGCAGTCCCATAACGACGTTACCTCGGTCGAAACTGCCACCCATAGTTAAATCAAAACTTGTTTCGGTGGCATCACCTTCTCCAGAGACACCTGTTTGCACGTTGGCTTCAAAACCTTCGAAATCATCTTTCAGGATAATGTTAACAACGCCTGCTATAGCATCTGAACCATATACAGATGAAGCACCATCTTTTAGAACTTCGATTCGTTTAATCATGGACACTGGAATGGTGTTTAAATCGACTGTAGAGGCTGCACCAGTTCCAGAATTGACCATTCGACGGTTGTTAACCAATACTAAAGTACGTTGAGAACCCAAACCCCTTAAATTAATTGAAGCATTACCCTGTGAGCCGTTATTTATTCCAGGGTTAGTCATTGCTCCGCCTGTAGCAGTCATTTTTTGGAGCACCTCATCGATAGAGGTTGCACCAGCAGCTTTAATTGCGCTTGCATCAATAACTGTAACAGGACTTGCTGTTTCCATATCCGTTCTTTGAATACGTGAACCTGTTACTTGAATACGTTCAACTTTCTCGTCTTGTTCTTCAGCAAATACTACACCAGAAAATGCAACCGTAGATGTTGCCGCGGCTAATAAGCCTACTCGTACTGCTTTTGCTGTTAAGGTCAAAGAGTTCATATGTTTTCCCTCATCATTTACACATTATTTATTAGCCAGGACTATTAATAACGCCATAATGATAATAATTATTATTTTATTGTTTATCGTTCTTATAAACTGTAATCAAACAGTTAATGACTTCGATATAATATTGTTAAAACAGAGCGCTTAAGTCAACCGTGATTACAATTAAACAACTTAAATGATAACAATTGATACATATCGAGAATTAACGAAGAACAAGTAAAGCCAAGAGAATGCAGATTGACCAATTAAAAACAAGCACTTAAAGCAATGCTGAGTTTGAAGTAAAACTGATTTATATATGTTAACAATAACAACAGTTAGTTATTACATCTTGATACCTTTATTAATTAATCGTTTATTTAGTTAACTATTGTGATTGCTAAACCAATAAAAATATTCGGAGATCACTTATGATGATTAATATGAAACCAAATAAAAAGGAATGTTCAGATGATATATTGTGATTACTTAACATAATTAGAATTAGCCTCTAATTAACTCAAGAAAAATAAACCAAATAACTATTTAACATAAACAACACATAAGGCAAACATCTAGTTGGTGACCTGACTTATTATCTGGTTGTAAATCATACAAAAAACAATTTGAATTATTTTACCGATGACTTGTTAACACATAGTTCACTATGTGAATGCTGGCTAAACGGCAAAGAAGGAGGGTCTAAGGGAAATGTCTAAAATTGGTCCTTATCTTAAAACGATTGTTACAACTATTGTTAAAGCTGCCAATCTTAGCTCGCGGCTAGCAGCCCGTGTATACCGATAAATACGACTCTAGTTATGAACATAATGAGTGGGCAACAAAAAAGGAGCCATGAGGCTCCTTTTTCACTTTGCTTAGCGTCGAATTAACGAGTGCGTGGGCAAAGCTCTTCAGCGCTGAAGAAGTAAGCAACTTCACGCTCAGCAGAAGCAACAGAATCAGAACCGTGAGCAGCGTTCTCATCAATGCTTTCAGCGAAATCAGCACGGATAGTACCAGGAGCAGCATCAGCTGGGTTAGTAGCACCTAAGATTTCACGATGAGCAAGAACTGCGTTCTCGCCTTCAAGCGTCTGAACCATGATAGGACCAGAAGTCATGAATGCCACTAGAGCACCAAAGAAAGGACGCTCGCTGTGTTCAGCGTAGAAGCCTTCAGCTTGCTCTTGGCTTAGGTGAACCATTTTAGAAGCGATGATTTTCAGGCCAGCAGTTTCAAAACGGTTGTAGATTGCACCGATGTTGTTCTTTGCAACAGCATCAGGCTTAATGATAGAAAAAGTACGTTCGATAGCCATGAGAAGCTTCCTTCATAATAAACAGGTTTTAATTTTCGCGCGGATTATACGAAATTTCAGACAATAATCCTACCCTTATAGCGCGATGAATGAGAGATCTGGCACACTTTGTTTACTTTAAAAGAGATCTAAGCCGCTTTTGTCTACTATCAAAAGAAATAAGCCTTCATAATCAATTGATAAAATTGGTATTATCTTTCATCAATCCAACAAGCTTGTACCGCTTCAAGTACCCGTTCATTACAATGCTCAGGATCATCTGCAAATGCATCAAGCAATAAAATCCACTCTCGCAGATCTGTAAACCTTATAGTCTGAGGCTCAACATCAGGAAATTTTTCTAATAATTCTAACGCAATATCTTGAGAATCGATCCATTTAAGCGACATATCTAGCTCTTGGTTAAGAGTGATGACTTGAGTATAGCGGTTTCATACGTTTCGGAAGTAACAAAAAAGCCAGTCATGATTGACTGGCTTTAACGGTACAGCTTTACTCTGATATCGAAGCGTTAATTTCCTTCGCTGACCATATTCACAGTGTACTTAGGAATATCAACAACGAGATCACAGCTTGGCACCTTAGTTTGGCACGACAGACGGCTCTCAGGCTCTAGTCCCCATGCTTTATCTAACATGTCGTCTTCAAGCTCGTCGCTTTCTTCAAGTTCATCAAACCCTTCACGGATCACGACGTGGCACGTAGTACAGGCACACACTTTTTCACAAGCATGCTCGATATTAATACCGTTCTTAAGGGCGACATTAAGCACTGACTCGCCTTCATTAGCTTCAACAACGGCTCCGTCCGGGCATAACTCTGCATGGGGTAAAAATACTATTTGCGGCATCTATATTACCTATATTTATCTAAATACTATCAACCGACTGGCCTTTGAATGCCAATCGAATAGAGTTATCCATACGCTTGGCCGCAAAATCTTGCGTACAAGCATCTAATGTTTTAATCGCTTTTTCAATCACATCTGCATCATCTTGACTCGCAACTTGCGCAAGACTCGCCATATTAGCTTCTATATCGTTACGTTCAGACGAAGTCAAAATGTCAGCATCTTTTCTCAATGCAGCACTAAGTGTTTCTAACACTCGAGCGGCTTCAACTTGTTGCTCGGCTAACATTCGGCGGGTAATATCTTCTTTCGCATGAGCCATAGAGTCTTTAAGCATTGTACCGATTTCGGTATCACTCAAGCCAAAAGAGGGCTTAACTTGAATGCTAGTCTGTACCCCTGTGGATTTCTCCATTGCAGTAACGTTAAGCAAGCCATCTGCATCAACCTGGAATGTCACTCGAATATGAGCGGCACCAGCGGCCAGTGGCGGTATGCCTTTAAGCGTAAATCTCGCTAAGGAGCGACAATCAGCGACCAGTTCACGCTCTCCCTGAACAACATGGAATGCCATTGCAGTTTGACCATCTTTAAACGTGGTAAATTCTTGCGCTTTAGCAACGGGGATAGTGGTATTTCGCGAAACCACCTTTTCAACTAAGCCCCCCATGGTCTCGATTCCAAGAGAGAGAGGAAGAACATCGAGAAGCAGTAGGTCAGAATCAGGCTTATTACCGACGAGTATATCCGCTTGAATTGATGCGCCAATGGCGACCACACGATCTGGATCGATTGAGGTCAAAGGGGCTTGACCAAAGAATTTCTCTACTTGTTGTCTAACAAGTGGCACTCGAGTTGATCCACCCACCATCACCGTTTCTAAGACTTCGTCGGTTGATACACCAGCATCTCTCAACGCACGGCGACAACTGCTAACGGTCTTCTTCACTAAGTGGCTGATCAGCGTGTCAAACTCATCTTTGCTGATTTGATGACTCAATTCAGTACCATCTTCTAAAACAAGTTTCGCCATGACTTCGTTCTCAGAAGTCAGTAACTCTTTTACTCTTCTTGATTCAATGAGTAATTGTCTGCTGACACTTGCTGACGGGACGGCTAAACTCCATTGCTGAAGTAAATAGTGATGCAGTAAATGATCGAAATCATCCCCACCTAAAGCCGAATCACCACCAGTAGCGAGTACTTCAAACAAGCCTTGTTTCAATCTCAGAATAGAAATATCAAATGTACCGCCACCTAGGTCATAGATAGCGATAACACCTTCTTGGCCAGAATCTAGACCGTAGGCTATTGAAGCCGCTGTAGGCTCATTTAAGAGGCGCAGTACTTTTACCCCAAGTAAACCGGCTGCATCTTTCGTCCCTTGACGCTGTGCATCATCAAAATAAGCAGGTACGGTGATCACCACCCCTTCAAGCTCGCCGCCTAAAGTCTTTTCGGCACGAGCCACTAAAGGCTTTAAAATTTCAGCAGAGACTTGTATAGGGTTCACTTGCCCCTGTTTAGTGACAAATAAAGGTAAACCATTTTCACTGGCATTAAATTCATAGGGAAAATGCTGATTACTAGCTTGTATATCTTCAAGGCTACGCCCCATAAAACGTTTAACTGAGATGATGGTGTTTTGAGGATCTTTTACAGAGCTCTTCTCAGCCTCAAAGCCAACTTCAACAGTCTCTTCGGTATAACGGACAACAGAAGGAAGAGAATGATTTCCATCTTTGTCGGCAAGTGTATTAGCATCACCACTTCGTACCGCAGCGACTAAAGAATTTGTGGTGCCTAAATCAATACCAACAGCCAATCTGTGTTGGTGCGGTGCTGCACTCAGTCCAGGCTCTGCAATTTGCAATAGCGCCATAATTTTTCAACCTAGTTATTTACCAGTGAGGCTCAAGTTCATCTCATAAAAGACAGCGAACAAAAACATATTATATCTTATCAATCAAACAAAGCATCTTCAGCACGCTCAAGTTCTAGCTGCAGTTTAGCCATAAATTTCAACTTACGAATAAGGTCAGCGGCGGAAGCAAGATCTGCTTCAGTTGCACTTTGTAGAAAAAGTTTAAGGCTTTGCTCTTGTTGCTTTTCATAGCCAGAAAATGAACGACTAAGTTCACTAATCAGTTCATCAGGATCTTTGCTATGAGCAATGTCTTCAAGAGACTCTCGCCACTCCATCTGCTGCATCAAAAACTGGGTGTCTTTTATCGTAGTAGACTCATGACGGAGCTCGATACCACGGATTGATAGAATATGTTCGGCTCTAGAAATTGGATTTTTTAATGTGGAAAAACCGTCATTTACCTGCGCAGTTCGTTGAACGGCTAGACGTTTATCTTGTTCACTGGCGTTGGCAAACTTATCGGGATGAACCGCCCGTTGCAGGTCGTGGTAACGATCTGCAAGTATGGCGGTATCAATATCAAAGGAAGGTGTAAAACTAAACAACTCAAAATAGTTCATGGTTTAATTCTTATCTTAGTTAGACTGTGAAACTTTCACCACAGCCACACTCCCCTTTAGCATTTGGATTATTGAACTGAAAACCTTCATTGAGACCTTCTTTGACAAAATCTAACTCAATACCTTGAAGGTAGATGAAGCTTTTAGCATCGATGATGATCTTTACGTCTTTTATTTCGTAAACTTCATCATCATCATTGAGTTCATCAACAAACTCAATGACATATGCCATCCCAGAACATCCTGAAGTTCTCAGGCCTAGACGTAAACCGATCCCCTTGCCGCGATTATCTAGAAAGCTTTTAACGCGATCTGCTGCGGCGGGAGTCATTGTTATAGCCATCTTTACTCCGAAAACTACTTATTTTGCTTAGATTTATAATCATCAATTGCAGCTTTTATGGCATCTTCAGCCAAAATTGAGCAATGAATTTTAACCGGAGGAAGTGCCAGTTCTTCAGCAATATCGGTGTTTTTAATCGCGGCAGCTTCTTCAATACTCTTGCCTTTAACCCACTCAGTGACTAATGAGCTAGAAGCAATCGCACTCCCACAACCATAGGTTTTGAATTTTGCATCTTCAATTAGACCATTAGCGTCAATTTTAAGTTGCAACTTCATCACGTCACCACAAGCGGGTGCACCGACCATACCAGTCACAACTGATGGGTCATTTTTATCGAAAGAACCCACGTTTCTTGGGTTCTCATAATGATCAATTACTTTTTCACTGTAAGCCATGATACTGCTCCAAAATCATAATCTAAAAGGTTTAACGGATTAGTGATGTGCCCACTCTACAGAGTCTAGGTCAACACCATCTTTGAACATCTCCCATAACGGAGACATTTCCCGTAAGTCATCAATCGACTTATTTATCGTTTCAATAGCATGATCAATCTCCTCTTCAGTCGTAAAACGACCGATTGAGAAACGAATTGAACTATGAGCCATCTCATCATTTAAACCAAGAGCACGGAGCACATAGCTCGGCTCTAAGCTGGCTGAAGTACATGCCGAACCTGAAGAAACCGCAAGATCTTTCAGTGCCATCATCAAAGATTCACCTTCAACAAAGTTAAAGCTGACATTTAAACTGCCACAATAACGTTGCTCAGCATCACCATTGATATATGTTTCTTCGATGCCTTTCACACCATCCCATAATCTGTCACGTAACTTTCGGATACGTGCATTATCAGATCCCATATCGGCTTTAGCAATTGCAGCAGCTTCACCCATACCCACAATCTGATGTGTAGCTAGTGTACCACTGCGCATCCCACGCTCATGTCCACCACCATGCATCGTCGCTTCAAGGCGAATACGTGGTTTACGACTCACATAAAGCGCACCAATTCCCTTAGGGCCATACATTTTATGTGCTGAAATTGAAAGTAGGTCGACCTTAGTCTTCTGTACATCAATTGGCAATTTACCCGCACTTTGCGCTGCATCGACGTGGAAAACAATTTTCTTACTGCGACAAAGTTCGCCGATAGCATCGATATCATGGATAACACCGATCTCATTGTTTACCTGCATGATGCTAAGAAGAATAGTGTCTTCACGCATGGCAGCTTCAATAGTCGCGAGAGAAATGAGACCGTTAGCTTCTGGTGCTAAGTATGTCACTTCATAGCCTTCACGCTCTAGCTGACGACATGTATCAAGTACCGCTTTATGTTCAGTCTTACTGGTGATGATGTGCTTGCCTTTCTTATGATAGAAATGGGCAACACCCTTAATAGCCAGGTTATCAGACTCAGTCGCACCCGATGTGAAGACAATTTCTCGAGGATCAGCATTGATAAGATCAGCAACTTGGTTTCGAGCAATATCTACTGCTTCTTCAGCCTGCCAACCATAACGATGAGATCGAGACGCAGGGTTACCAAAATTACCGTCCATCGTCATGCACTGCATCATTTTCTCTGCAACACGAGGATCAACCGGCGTTGTCGCAGCGTAATCTAAATAGATAGGAAGCTTCATCACACACTCCGTACTGCGCAGCCTTGATTTAAGGCAAAACGAAGTACAAAAAAATTATAAAATAACAAAGTTAACTTATACCGTTACTCTTTGTTCCTGTTGCATAGCGTCTTGCTTAACTGAAATGAATTGAACATCGCGTTTATTCATTAAACCCGCAAGACTGATCCCATTTAAGAAATCGGAAATTTGTTTACTCAGATCTCCCCACAATGAGTGAGTAAGACAACGAGTACCATTTTGGCAATTGCCCTGGCCTTGGCAGCGTGTTGCATCGACTGATTCATCGACAGCACGAACAACCATACCTACTGATATTTCGCCCGCATCAGCGCCTAAGCGATAGCCACCACCTGGCCCTCTGACGCTTGAAACAAGTCCTTGTTTTCTAAGTTTGGCGAATAGTTGTTCGAGGTATGATAGAGATATCCCTTGACGCTCAGAAATATCAGCCAGCGGCACTGGCCCAGAAGTCGAATGCATAGCAACATCTAACATTGCTGTTACAGCGTACCGACCTTTCGATGTAAGTTTCATAGCGACCATGCCTCCCAATAATGCATAGGGGAATTCAAACATACCTGAGTGTTTTAGTCAAGTATTTAACCTAGTAATTCACTCAGGTATTCTCGGCAATTATTTAACAGGTAATACCCTGCCATTTGGCTGGGGTATTTAACCCGTTTATTAATAAATTTTCAATAAATGATTGCCATTTAGTTCACTAAAAATCAGATTATGGGATCAAACTCATCTATTGCCTTCTTGCGCTGCTCTGCAGCGGCTAATTCAGCATCGCTAAACTCATCGACTTCCAACTCGGGGAGCTTATCTGTACACACGCTTCCACCCAGTGTTTGAACCGCTTGGCAAACTTCCTGTACCTTCGAGTCCATTAGATGCATATGGTCTAGCATCTGGCCTATGGCATTGGCGACTGGATCTGGATTGTCAGGAGAAACAGCATAAGCATCAAAACCATATTTTTTGGCCATTTCACTGCGTCGTTGACTTTGTTCTTTATTCGTCTTGTTAGGCGTTGAAACAATACGTCCAGGTATGCCCACCACGGTAGTATCTTTAGGCACATCCTTTACTACCACCGAATTGGAACCGACTCTGGCACCATCATGCATCGTTATCGGTCCTAAAACTTGTGCCCCGGCACCAATCACCACGTTATTCCCAAGCGTTGGATGACGTTTACCAGTTTGCCAAGTCGTCCCACCTAAAGTAACACCATGATATAGAGTGCAATCATCACCAATTTCAGCCGTTTCACCAATAACAACACCCATGCCATGGTCGATGAAAAAACGGTCACCGATAGTTGCACCTGGATGTATCTCAATCCCAGTCAACCAGCGAGAAAATGTGGATAAACAACGTGGGAACAGACGCCATTTTCGTTTCCAGAACTTATGACTTACCCTATGTATCCAAATTGCATGCATACCTGGGTAATTCAATAAAATTTCAAGTGTTCCGTGCGCTGCAGGATCTCGATGATAAATCGACTTTATATCATCTTTTAACCGAGCAATGACTCCCATGCTGTTCTACTTCCTTAGTTACCTGAATCGTCTTTTGAAGTCATCTTCTTATCAATCGAGGTCAACATGCCACGTAAGATATTCATCTCTTGTCTCTCAAGACGTGCACGACTAAACAGACGACGTAATTTGGTCATAACTTGGCCAGGATGTTGCTTAACAATAAAGCCAGTATCTAATAAAGTATTCTCTAAATGTTCAAAAAAGTTTTCACGCTCTTTGGCAAAAGGGTATTCCACTTTAGGTTCAACGTAATCAGCTGAGCGGCCTTTTTCAAATTCACTCTTCTCATGTGCCAGATGGGCTACACGAGATTCATAACAGATAATCTGCACAGCTTGAGCTAAATTGAGCGAGGTATATTCAGGATTTGCAGGAATCGAGACATGGTAGTTACACTTTTGCAGCTCTTCATTGCTCAAGCCATTGTTTTCACGTCCAAATACGATAGCGACAGGACCATCGAGTGCAGAGGCAACAAGCTTCTCTCCCGCTTCTCTTGGCTCTAACATGGGCCAATCTAATGTACGACTACGGGCACTTGTTGCGATAACTAAACTGCAATCGGCAATTGCTTCTGCCACACTATTGACTGTCACCGCGTGTTTCAAAATATCAGATGCGCCAGCGGCTAATGCAACTGAATGTCCATCAGGCTCTACGCGAGGCTCAGCAAGATATAAAGTGGAAAGGCCCATGGTTTTCATTGCTCGGGCGGTAGAGCCAATATTACCAGGATGAGATGTACCAACGAGTACTACACGAATGTTGCTGAGCATGAAATCACTTATATTTTGATGATTAGAATTGGGTAAAGATGTTATCACATTCGGATTTGTTTTTTTAATACAAAAACCGGTATTTGATATATTCAGTTATTGGCGTATAATACGCCCCGATTATTATATCTGTTCTTTAACATCCAGGGGATTGTAATGCATCCGATGCAGACTATTGCCGTGCGCGCCGCTCGCGCCGCAGGCCAAACGATTATACGTGCTTTTGCTGAACTCGATAAAGTCGAAGTGACAGCGAAAGGAATAAATGACTACGTGACTAACGTAGACCAAGAAGCAGAAGCTGCAATTACTTATCAGATCCGTAAATCTTATCCTGATCACACTATTATTGGTGAAGAAAATGGTGAGAATAAAGGCGAAAATAAAGATTACATTTGGATCATCGACCCTCTGGATGGCACTAACAACTTTGTTAGAGGCATTCCTCACTTTGCAGTTTCAATTGCCGTACAGTACAAAGGCAAGACTGAAGTTGCTGTAGTCTACGATCCAATCCGAGATGAACTATTCTCAGCCGTTCGTGGTAAAGGCGCCAAGTTTAATGATTTCCGTATGCGAGTTTCTAAGCATAATGATCTTAACGGTACAATCCTAGGAACAGGTTTCCCATTCAAAGCAAAACAGCACACTGAAACCTACATGAAGATCTTCGGCTCTTTATTCACACAGTGTGCCGATTTACGCCGTGCAGGTTCTGCAGCGTTAGATCTTGCCTATGTCGGTGCTGGTCGATTAGATGGTTTCTTCGAAATTGGTCTTAAACCATGGGATATTGCAGCGGGTGAGCTTATCGTTCGCGAAGCCGGTGGTACAGTAACTGATTTCACTGGTAACCACGGTTATATGTCTTCTGGAAATATTATTGCAGGTGCGCCAAAAACGACCTCTGCAATCGTTAAAGTTGCTCGTCCGTTATTGAGCGAAGCGCTAAAACGCTAACGCGTTTGTTTCAAAAGAACAGATTAAAAAAGCCATCATATGATGGCTTTTTTGCTTTTAAGCGCCAACATCTTGTTCCCTATCAAAATTGAAGCTGTTTTTCTCCTACCAAATAGACTGGATTTCTATAATGTGAATAGTGTCACATAGATAAATCAGCATAGTTCTGTATTGTTGTTACCATTAGAAAAAACATATCCAGAGGCCTATATGGGAAAGCTATACAGTCAATATGGTTCAAAAAGCCTTAAAGCCGTTGAACACTTCGTCCTAATCATCATCGCTATCGCCACAATCATCGCCATTGGCCAAGAAATTGTGCATATCATCACCAATGCTCGGGTTGATTTAGCCGATCTATTATTACTGTTTATTTATTTAGAAGTGCTAGCCATGGTGGCCAACTATGCTGAATCGGGGAAATTGCCCGTTCGGATGCCCATCTATATTGCAATAGTAGCCTTAGCCCGTTACTTAATTCTAGATATGAAAGCCATGGATGACTGGCGAATTATCACCATCGCAGTATCGATGCTTTTTCTTGCTGTAACCGTGATCATTATCCGTTGGGGACAGCTAAAGCTTCCTTACCCTCGCATTAAAGATTAGTGAATTCAGCACTATTGCTTATGCTCACCTACCCTTAGGTGAGCATCTCACAACCTTCGACCTTGCCTCTTTACGCTAACTTTGTTTTTAGTACGAAAATTATGCTAGTTTTAAAAGACTTATTTTTTATTCATTGAGTAAGGGACTTTTGATGGCAGATATAACCGAAGATTTAGATGACCGACGTACTTCCCTTCGGGTTGACATGGAAGCTGAACGTATCGGTCTGGCGTGGCATGATGTAAATGGTCAACAGCAATTAGCCGATGGGATCTGTATCGACCTCTCCAGACGTGGAGTATTAATTGAATATAAATCCGGATTTAAAGTGGGAGAACTCCTCGAAGTCACTTTTAACCCTGATAATGATAAAAAGCACACTGTCAAAGGTCAGGTTTGTCGAACCATTAGCTGTAGTCCACAGGGTTTCCATATTGCAATCCAACTTCTCTAGCAACTTAATGGATTTTTAAAGGAGGTTTTCAGCAGTATTCTAGAGTCTGTTCTATACTTAACGCACTTAATATTCAAAGGTAATTGGTGCGATAACACATGGAGATACTTTTATGATCTTGCTTGTGGGCGGAGAAAAAGGTGGAGCAGGGAAAAGCTGTATGGCCCAAAATCTGGCGGTTCATATCACACAAAAATATCAAGCCAATGTCTTAATGGTTGACTGTGATCCTCAGCGAACCACATCAGACTGGATCCAAGCACGAAATGAAGATCCTGAACTGCCAACCATTAATTGTATTCAACTGTACGGCAAAATCCGCAACGATTTATTAAGCCAAGATAAGCATTTCGACTACGTGATAGTAGATTGTGGTGGTCAAGATAACTTAGCAATGCGAGCCGCTATGTCTGTTGCCACCTATGTTGTTCTTCCATTGCGGCCCAAACGTCGCGATCTTAAAACCTTACCCCATATGGAAGATATGCTCAGCACCTGTAAGATGGTCAACCCCAAAATGGTCGCAACGATTGTGATGACCCAATGCCCATCCCTTCCTAGCCAATATAAACGCATCTTAGAGGCGAAGGAGGTGGTTGAATCCTTCGGTTTACGCGTGCTGAATGCCGTTACCTTTAGCAGGAATATTTATGACGACAGTGAAGAGCAAGGCTCGTCAGTTATCGAAATCGAGCCAGGAGGTAAAGCCGCATTAGAGATCCACGCTATCGCTGATGAACTTTTTGCTATAGAGCCAGAAAATTGCTATGAGCTTAACTGATCTCAAACGTAGGAAAAAGAAAAGTCCTCAGACTCAGGTTTCCATCGAGGATTTTATCGAAGATGCAAATAATTATGCTTTTGGTCAGCCTAGTGTGGTGAGTCAAAGTCGAAAGAAATTAAGCAAAGGAAAACAAAGGGGATTAGATAAACATTCGACAAAAATTTATAAACACGCCACCTTCTCGCTGACAGAAGATGCCATTGCTATACTAGACCAGATTTCAACTGAGGCGAAAATAGCAAAATCTCGGCTTATTCGGATCCTGATCTATGATTTTGCAGCAAAAAGAAAAAACGAACAAAGCGCTATTATCGACTTGAGTAATGATTAAGTCTTATAACTAAAGCTTATGACTCCATCTTCAGTATCAGATAGTTAGCGCTTATTATGTTCAACATAACAGCTTGCTGTATGATTTAGACTTTTATGCCTTAGTGTGAGCAAATTCGATTAGCGGCGGTCTCGATACCCTCTGCAGATTCGATAAACTTGCCCTTCTTCTCTAACAATTCAATTAAGGTACTGGCATTCATCTCACTCGCAGAGCATGTATGATAATGTGCTGACTCACCAAAATGCTCATGCATCAATATTTTTAGCTCTTCTCTCGTTACTGCTTTACCTAATGTAAGCATCAACTCCATCACTTGATGGCCATGAATAGATTCGGACATATTATTTAACCTATAAGACATATAAAATATAACCCTTTATAATCAATATTTGAACTTCAAACTTTGATCTACAACCCAAGCTAAAAAAATAGCAGCTTAATAGACAGCAAAATTTTGGTTTTTCACTGCAGCTCTGGCAAAATAATCTAATATTCCCATACAGGTAGAAAGATATGCCCCTAATCTTATTGCTCACACAGCAAATGTGCCTCTACCTGGTTATCGTGTACCTCGTCAGTAAAACGCCACTGTTTAAGTTTTTTTCAGAAGCCGCCACTAGGCTACCGCACAAGGTTTTTATCTATTTCATTTTTTCAGGATTCTGCATCATGGCTACCTACTTTGGTGAGCAAACCAATGATGCTATCGCTAACACCCGAGCTATGGGTGCTGTGCTAGGAGGGCTACTCGGCGGCCCGGTTACTGGTTTTTTTGTCGGGCTCACTGGTGGACTTCATAGATACAGTTTAGGGGGATTTACCGATCTGGCCTGCGCCATCTCAACAACTTTAGAAGGACTTTCGGCAGGTATCATTAGCTTATATCTGAGGAAACTGGGGAAAAGTGAACTTATTTATAGCCCGCTTCTGGTCTGTTTAGTCACATTTTCAGCCGAAATGATGCAAATGAGTATCATATTAATAGTGGCTCAACCTTTCGGCGATGCACTTGGCTTAGTCAAACAAATCGCTCTGCCGATGTTATTAGTCAACTCTATTGGAGCTGCGCTGTTTATGAGTATGGTTCGCGACCAAAAAACCATGTTTGATAAACTCTCTTCTGCATTTTCAACCAAGGCTTTGAAAATTGCTGAGCGAAGTGTGGGAGTGTTATCTAAAAGCTTCGATCAAAAGAGCAGCACGCAAGTGGCTCAAATTATCATAGAGGAAACCCATGTCGGCGCAGTAGCCATTACCGATAGAGAGAAACTCCTTGCCTTCATAGGCACGGGGGCGGACCACCACATCCCTGGAACGCCCATATCCTCAAAAATCACTCAAGAGGCGATTGAAAACAACTGTGTTATGTTCGCTGATGGTGTCGAAGTTGGATATTCCTGCTCTATCTCATCTCAATGTCGTCTTGGCTCTAGCTTGGTTATTCCACTGAGGTGTGAAAATGAAGTCATTGGTACCATTAAATTGTACGAGCCTAAAAATAAATTATTTCTCAATATCAACCGTACACTTGGCGAAGGCATTGCGCGATTGTTATCGAATCAGATTTTATTCGGTCGATTCGAACGACAACAAAGCTTACTGACTCAAGCGGAGCTAAAGCTGTTACAGGCACAAGTGAATCCACACTTTTTATTCAATGCACTCAATACTATAGCAGCGATTATTAAGCGAGATCCCCTTAAGGCAAGACAGTTAATCCAACAGCTTTCTCTATTTCTACGCATTAATCTCAAGCGCACAACGGGCCTTGTGACACTAGCCGATGAACTGGAACATATAGATTCTTATTTAACCATTGAAAAAACGCGATTCATAGATAAGCTAACGGTGGATATTCAAATCCCCCATGAACTTCTCAGCTATCGAGTTCCAGCATTTACATTACAACCTATCATAGAGAATGCGGTGAAACATGGAACATTTCATATGCTTGAACACGGAATGATCACTGTCACTAGCAAGATAAAAGATGATTTATTACTATTAGAAGTCACCGACAATGCAGGCCTTTACCTAGTTAAAGAGAATTCAGAAGGACTGGGAATGAATCTAGTTCACAAGCGTATCCAAAACCAGTTTGGCTCTCAATTTGGCATTGATGTGCAATGTCAAAAAGATGAATTAACAAAAGTAACCATTCGGCTACCCTATATGGAATCAATATTGTGATCAAAGCGCTCATCATCGATGATGAACATTTCGCCAGAGCAGAACTAGCAGACCTATTGAGTTCGTATGAAGGTATTCAAGTAATAGATCAGTGCTCTAATGCCATTGAGGCGCTACAGAAAATCAACACTCTCAAACCGGATCTCATTTTTCTCGATATACAGATGCCGAGGATCACAGGCCTTGAGCTAATAGGCATGTTAGATCCAGAGACAATGCCGAGGGTCGTATTTGTTACAGCTTTCGATGAGTATGCAGTAAAGGCATTTGATAATAATGCCTTCGACTATCTATTAAAACCCATAGATGAGCATAGACTTGCGCAAACGATCCAACGAGTGAAAAAAGACGTGACGCCTAAAAATGTAGAAATTCTTGCCCCCGAGCAATTCAGCCATCTACCTTGCTATTGTGGTAGCAAGCTTAAGGTGATTGCCATAAAAGATGTTGATTATATTTTCAGCGACCTTAGTGGTGTTCATGTGGCAACCAGCAAAGAATTGGTGCACACCCAATTGACTCTCAAAGTATTGGAGCTCAAGACACCGCTTATTCGATGTCACAGACAATATCTTATTAACCCTGAAGCGATATCGGAAATAGAATTACGAGATACTGGTGCTGAAGTCACCACACTATCGGCAGAGAAAGTCCCCGTCTCTCGGCGCTATTTAAAGCCGTTGAAACAACTTTTTGGTTTTCAATGAGCCAATATCTGTCTATTTTGGTTACCTCTGGCTAAGGGCTTTAACCGCTTAAGTAGACATAAAACCGCTTACCTGCAAGAAACAACCTCTCAGCTAAATCTTAACGCACCTCCTCTTTAACATCTTTACAATAAAACCACTCAAAATGGGAGATGATGATTATGATGTGGTTTTTGATGTGTATTGGCCTACTTATTGGCGGATATTTTGTTTATGGTGTTTTCGTTGAAAAAGTGTTCGGTATTAATGAAAAACGCCAAACCCCAGCCTTTGCTCAAACAGATGGCGTGGACTTTGTGCCTATGTCTAAGGGAAAAGTTTACTTAATCCAACTGTTAAATATTGCAGGTGTTGGCCCAATTTTCGGCCCAATTTTAGGGGCGCTTTATGGCCCTGCAGCAATGCTTTGGATAGTATTCGGTTGTATATTCGCTGGTGCAGTCCACGACTACTTCTCAGGTATGCTGTCAATTAGAAATCACGGACAATCTGTCCCTAATCTAGCCGGTAAATACTTAGGTAAAGGTGCGAAGCACTTTATGAACGTATTTGCCATCATTCTGCTGTTGCTCGTCGGCGTGGTCTTTATCTCGGCCCCAGCAGGCTTACTAGGCAAGCTTACTGGTTGGGATGTATCAATCTTCCTTGGTTGTATTTTCGCTTACTACCTGATCGCGACTATTGTTCCTGTCGATAAGATTATTGGTCGTCTGTACCCATTCTTCGGTGCACTGCTGCTATTTATGTCTTTTGGATTAACAATCGCACTCGTCGTTTCCAGTGAACATACAATGCTCCCAGGCTTCGAAGCAGGTGATTTCTTAAGTAATTTGAATCCTAATGATATGCCTTTATGGCCAGCACTGTTTATTACCATTGCTTGCGGCGCCGTATCTGGTTTCCATGCGACTCAGTCTCCATTGATGGCACGATGTGTTGAGAATGAAACAAACGGCCGATTCGTCTTCTATGGCGCTATGATTGGTGAAGGTGTTATTGCCATTATCTGGTGTGCGATTGCCCTATCTTTCTTCGGCGGTGTTGCAGGCCTTAACGAAGGAATGGGTGGTAACCCTGCGAATGTCGTTTATGAAGCTTCTACAGGCCTTCTTGGTGCAGTGGGTGGATTCCTGGCAATCTTAGGTGTTATTATTTTGCCTATCACCTCTGGTGACACAGCCTTTCGTTCTGCGCGTTTAATTCTGTCTGAGTTCTTCAAGATGCCTCAAACAGAGCTCCCAAAACGGTTATTATTGGCCATACCGCTTTTCATCATGGGTGCGATACTGACTCAAGTTGATTTTGGGGTGATATGGCGTTACTTCGGCGTTGCAAATCAGACAACTGCGGTGATGATGTTGTGGACTGCCTCAGCTTACCTTCTACGTCACAATAAGTTCCATTGGATCTGTACTATACCTGCGATGTTTATGACGACTGTCGTCGTTAGCTTCCTGCTCAGCTCGCAGACATTAGGTGCAGGTTTACCCATGACTCTATCAACCATTACTGGCATAGTGACGACTGCAGTGGTCACTGGATTGGTAATGATTAAAACCAAAGGAAAAGGTGAAGGTGAAAGTGAAGATGATTTAGTTGAAGAGAAATCAGCTAGCTAAATATTCTATGCAGCCAAGCGTTTAAACCTAAACAGCCAGTCATTGACTGGCTGTTTTCTATTAACCAAAGGGAGGTTATTGTTTAAGTATTTCTGGTATAATTTGAACACTGCCGTCATCACTAGATAACCAAACTTCCCCATCACTAATATTATACTGTAGCGCCATATTACGGGCGACCAGCTCTCCCATTTGTTTCACAGCCTCTTCAGGGATATTCCACACTTTTAGATTCTTATAGCGCTCTAGCGCTTTTTCATTTTGTTGCCACCAAATTGGCACGCTTCGTCCACCATAGGTAAACAGCTGCACCTGTTTCGATCGACCACTGGCTTTTCTTAGCCATTTCTCATCACTCTGACCGAACTCTATCCAAAGTTCAATTTCACCAGAAAGTGACTTTTGCCAAAGCTCAGGTTCATCTTCAACACAGAGCCCTTTACTGAATTCTAGAAATTCAGAGGCATTAAGTGCAAATGCCAATAATCGAACCATCATACGGGAGTCTGTTTCAGAAGGATGCTGCGCTAATGTCAGTTGATGGTCCTGATAATATCCACGATCCATATCGGCTATTTGTATATTGACTTTATAAACGGTTGCTTTCGGTGCCATAAGTTATCTATCTCTCAATTAATTGGCAATAGTGTAACTCAATTCCGATCTCAAAATAGACTTGTCTTGACTCATGACCATATCAAACAGATAAAATACTACGACCATCAAGCTATAAGCTAAATAGTGCCTGCAGTTAAATGCTTTGCCATAGGAAAGTGAGCTTTAAGTTGAGCAACCTTGTCCTTATCCGCATAAACAAGACAACGCTGACCACTCTCGTATAGCTCACTGAGTTCACTCAATATTGGTATTTCACCTCGATTAGCATCACGACGAACAAATTCATTCAGCGCAAATGGTAGCTCGACGGTACTAAAAATTTGATCCAGTTTCTGCATCAGCGGCATCGCAGCAATGGGTAACAAGGATGCAGGAGTTTCATCATCGATAAGTAATAATTCTCCACCTAATGACAGGTTTTGAAATCCATTGTCGTAATGAACCGCTGTATCATCATCAAACTTATCTCCATTTGCTCTGAAGAAATGTTCCCAAAATAGTTTACGTTGTTTGAATTGCGGCAACCTCTGTTGCACCTCATTACGCCTAGATGCAACGAAATCAAACAAGGGGGCTAGCGATTGAGGCAACCAAGATTCTAACCTCGCTCTGAGCTCTCGAGCAAAAATAGGCGCGGCTCCAGCTGTACTTATTGCTATCTGGAGGCGACCTCGGTCTACAATTGATGGTGTAATGAAGCTGCATTGCTTCGGGTTATCGACAACATTAACCCAGATCCCACGTTCTCGAGCAATAGCAGCCAACTTAGTATTGAGCACATCATCTGCTGTTGCGAGATAAACAAGATCAAAATCAGTGATATCCTCAGACTTCACTTCACGATTAATAATCGTGATACGATCTTGGCTAGCACTTTTATACACTTCATCAGAAATATCTACCGCTATAACAGTGATAACAGCTTCTGTTCTAGCGAGTAATTCAAGTTTTCTGGAGGCGACATCACCCGCTCCCACGAGTAAGACTGTTAGCTTTGATGTATCAACGAATAGGGGAAAGTACTGCATTAAGGATATATTCCTAATCTTGAATTAATAGAAAATGATGATCATTTTAGACGCATAGCCAGCGGCGATTAAACCTCTCTGAGTATACTCTATTGTTTCCAGTTCAAGTGTGAAGGTGCTAATCCACTACAGTGCTTTAGTTATAATGATCACACCGTTCTGCACTGCATTGCCAGCATAGCTCAAAACTGGATTCATTCATTTCATGACACTTAACACACTGCCATTGTGGACTCTCTACATTCAATGATTCAAGCATCTGTTTAGCCTGTTCATATTTTGACTCACAAACCCACAATTCAACATTTTGAAGGTCGACTGGCAGCTCACCAATCCCACCTAATAAGGCTTCGCCTCTTAACTCAACTTCGATACCACTGGTTTCTAACAGGCCTTTCCAAGTATGAGCCTGAAGTAAATTACCACCTGCAACGATACGGCTACGATCTTCCATGTTATTCCCTACATCTATTGCTCTTCTGGCAAATTTTAAGGTTAATACTCATCTCATATTTCGTTAACAAGTATATGAGTGCCAACATCCTACTGCTAAATGAGCAAGCCTGTCGAGGGTAAATATGGCCAAGCTAGATAATTCAGTTGTTACAGCTTGGAGATGTATTAATTTAATACCATTTCCATTAAATAAGTGACCATTCAGCGGGAGTTAAAAACGCTGTAGGCAAGATAAGGGGATTGAAGCTAATAGTTATTCTCGGCTCTGGCATCCTGCTTCGCCCTACCTTCTGCATCCATGCAGTCGTATATCGAAAGCCACTTTCGCAGCTTAAAGTGTTTTTCCCATGCTTTAAAAACAGCCGCACTTCGTGAGCTTCTCAGGGCTTCTACTTCTGCGTTGCATTGCCTCGAAAGGGAATAACCATTTCGTCAACAATGCGCCTTGAATTTAAAGCCCTGAGAAAGCTCTGAATTGATCATATGTTTAATGGAATTGGTATATCGAGCGCACACATGTTGCTTTTCTATTTTTTAATGACAATAAAAAACCACCCGAAGGTGGTTTTTTTAAACATACTGAGATTTTAAAAAATCTTAATGCGACAGTGCGTCTTGGTCTGCGCCTTCTTTTTCTATCTCAAATAGCCAACCATCATAAACTTGATGCTTGGCCATTTAATAGCGTTTAGAAACTTAGTGCGACAGTGCGTCTTGGTCTGCGCCTTCTTTTTCTATCTCGACGGGCATCATGTGCTCGCGATTGATCCCAAGCTTAATCGCTAAGAAGCTTGCAACATAGATAGAAGAGAAAGTACCAACGAAGATGCCCATTAGAAGTGCCGTAGCAAATCCATGGATCATGGTTCCACCCTTAAGGAACAAGGCAATAACCACCACTAACGTTGTGCCCGTTGTAATAACAGTTCGGCTCATTGTCTGAGTGATAGACTTGTTAACAATCTCTTCAGGCTCACCTTTACGGATCTTAAGGAAGTTTTCACGAATCCGATCAAACACTACGATGGTATCGTTAAGTGAGTAACCGACAACGGTCAATACGCCCGCAAGTACCGTCAGATCGAAATCTAACTGGAACAATGAGAAGACACCTAAGGTAATAATCACATCGTGCGCCAATGCAGCAACAGAACCGACTGCTAATCGCCACTCGAAGCGGAACGACACATAAATAAGAATACAAATAAGTGCAACCAATACTGCCAGGCCACCCTGCTCTGCTAATTCTTTACCTATCTGAGGTCCAACCATCTCAACACGCTTTTGGATAACTTGCGGATCAAGTTTAATCGCCGCTTCCATCACATGTTCGACTTGAGTGTCGCTCTTCACGCCTTCCTTAACAGGAAGACGGGTGATCACATCGCGACTCGAACCAAAGTTCTGTATCACGACACCTTGAGTCTCTTCACTGGTTAGCTCGGCGCGAAGCGCCTCCAAATCAGCTCGAGATGAAAATTCAAGTTCAACAACGGTACCACCAGTAAAATCGAGTCCCCAGTTTATGCCTTTAGTCGCAAGCGACGTCAAAGAGGCTATCACTAAGACCAAAGACAGGATACTGACTGGTACTGCATGACGCAGAAAGTTGATCGTGCCCTTTATCGATAAAATCTGAAACATAATCAACTTTCCTTAAATAGACAGTTTCTTAACGCGCTTACCACCCCAAACAGCGTTAACTATTGAGCGGGTTCCCACGATAGAGGTGAACATAGAGGTCGCAATACCTATCATCAAGGTAACAGCGAAACCTTTCACTGCACCAGTACCTACGGCGAACAAGATAAGTGCTGTCATAAAGGTGGTGATGTTTGCATCAGCAATGGTAGAAAACGCATTTCCATAGCCTTCATGGATCGCCTGCTGAACACTTCGACCATTTCTTAACTCTTCACGGATACGCTCATAAATCAATACGTTTCCATCAACAGCCATACCAACAGTCAGTACCATACCTGCAATACCAGGTAGCGTAAGTACTGCGCCAGGGATCATAGACATGACACCAACGACCATAACAAGGTTTGCAGTTAATGCTAGGTTAGCAATCAAGCCAAATCCACGGTAGTAAACCAACATGAACATAAGGACAACAGCCATACCCCAGATCATGGCTTGCACACCATTTTGGATGTTCTCTGCGCCTAAGCTTGGACCAATAGTACGTTCTTCAACGATAACTACCGGAGCAATCAAAGCACCAGCACGTAATAATAGCGCCAGGTTTTGTGCTTCTGCATGATCAAGCCCTGTGATAACAAAGTTACGTCCAAGGCGCGCCTGGATGGTTGCGACTGAAATAACTTCTTCTATCTTTTCAAGCTTAACGCTGCCATCAGGGTTCTTTTCACCGTTATCTTTGTACTCAATAAACAAGGTCGCCATTGGATTACCAATGTTGTCCTTTGTCACATTTGAGAAGATTGAACCACCTTTAGAATCCAGGTTGATGCTCACTTGCGGTCGGCTATACTCATCAAAGCTAGGCTGTGCACCTTGAATATGGGTACCTGACAGCATGACTTCTTTATAAAGAGCAACCTTTCCGCCTTGACGACGATCGTAAATCTGAGAGTTAGCAGAAATACGGCCACTAGCAATAGCAGCAGCGTCGGCTTTCTCATCAACCATACGAAATTCAATAGAAGCCGTCGCACCTAGAATCTTCTTAGCGCGAGCTGTATCTTGAACACCAGGCAATTGAACGATAATTCGCTCAGCACCTTGACGTTGTACGACAGGCTCGGCAACACCCAGCTCATTCACTCGATTACGAATCGTGGTGATGTTTTGCTGAAGTGCTTCCTCTTTTACCTGCTTAAGGTAGTTTTCGCTTAAATTAGCGATTAAGAAATAATTTTCACCCGATGAAACATCAGAGAAGATCATGTCATTACCACGACTCTTAAGAAAACGTTCGGCTTTCGCTAAGTTTTCAGCATCACGAAATTTTATCTCGATGCCTTTAGCACTGTCACGAATGCCCGCATAACGGATCCGCTCACCACGAAGGTCAGTTCTAAAGTCGGCCATTTTAGACTCTGTCATCTTACGAACAGCTTCGCCCATCTTAACTTCCATTAAGAAATGCACACCACCACGTAGATCGAGACCGAGTTTCATCGGACTGCCGCCCATGGATTCTAGCCACTCAGGTGTCGCCGCAGCTAAATTTAAGGCGACGGTGTATTTGTCCCCTAAAACTTCGGCGATGATATCTTTAGCAACGAGTTGCTGATCACCATCATTTACACGGACTAAAAGCTGACCATTCTCAAGTTCAGAACGTTTGACAGTAATATTCTTACTAGCAAGCGCATCATTGACCATTGACTGAGTTGCCACCGTCACTTCTACTCCACGAGTAGCAACGACTTGGACCGCGTAATCTTCACCGAAGAGATTCGGAATTGCATAGAAAGAACCGACCATAATGACTATAGCCACCATGAAGTTCTTCCACATTGGGTATTTATTTAACACACCATCGCCCTCTTGGCTTTAAAGTGACTTAATAGAGCCTTTTGGCAATACAGCCGCAATGTAGTCCTTTTTAATCGTAATTTCAGATGTTTCATTGATAGTCAGCAACACATAATCATTCTCTTCGCTGATCTTAGCAATCTTACCTAAAATACCACCGCTGGTGAGTACTTCATCACCTTTACTCAATGAACCCATTAAGTTTTTGTGCTCTTTGACACGCTTTGACTGCGGGCGGAAAATCATAAAGTAGAAGATCAGGCCGAATATAACCAGCATGAAAATTAACTCCATGGTGCCACCAGTGGCTGGGGCATCTGCAGCGTACGCATTTGAAATGAACATAGTTATCTCTTCTTATTAGCAGTAGTTAAAAATTAATCGGACAATTTAGGAACTTCACGACCTTGACTGGTATAGAACTCCTCAACGAAGGCGTCTAATGTACCTGTCTCGATTGCACCGCGCAAACCTTCCATCAACTTTTGGTAATATCTCAGGTTGTGAATGGTGTTTAAACGAGCACCTAAAATTTCGTTGCAACGATCTAGATGGTAAAGATATGCCCGTGAGTAGTTCTTACAGGTATAACAATCACATTTAGTATCGAGTGTTGCCGTGTCATCACGATGGCGCGCATTGCGTATCTTGATAACACCTTCACTGGTAAACAGATGACCGTTTCGAGCATTACGTGTTGGCATGACACAATCAAACATATCAACACCGCGACGTACACCTTCTACAAGATCTTCTGGCTTACCGACCCCCATCAAGTATCTAGGCTTATCTGTAGGGATTTGAGGGCATACATGCTCCAAAATACGGTGCATATCCTCTTTCGGCTCACCTACAGCTAACCCACCAACGGCATAGCCGTCAAAACCAATATTAACTAACCCCTTTACGCTTTCATCACGCAGGTCTTCATAGACGCCGCCTTGGATGATGCCAAACAGGGAGTTAGGATTTTCTAATTTGTCAAACTCATCACGTGAACGCTGCGCCCAACGCAGAGACATCTGCATCGACTTACGCGCTTCATCTTCAGTCGCCGGATAGGGTGTGCATTCATCGAAAATCATGACAACATCACTGCCCAGAGAGTTCTGGATCTGCATTGATTTCTCAGGGTCTAGGAAGATTTTCTCACCATTGATAGGTGAACGAAAATGTACACCCTCTTCAGTGATCTTACGGATATCACCTAGACTAAACACTTGGAACCCGCCTGAGTCGGTTAAGATAGGACCGTGCCAGTTCATGAAGTCGTGAAGATCGCCATGCTTACGCATGATCGCTTCACCAGGACGCAGCCATAAATGAAAGGTGTTGCCCAGAAGAATCTCAGCGCCTGTTTCGCGCACCTCTTCAGGGGTCATACCTTTTACAGTGCCATAGGTACCGACTGGCATGAATGCTGGTGTCTCAACCGTGCCACGCTCAAAAACTAAACGTCCACGACGTGCACGACCATCAGTTGTATCTAATTCAAATTTCATGTTTCACCTCGCCAGATAAACAGTCTGACTTAATCATTTTATCAAGCCTTGCTCTTTCACAACGTTATCGTTAGAAGCGCAAAGCAAATATTAATATTAGAGATAAGGGCAAACTGTTTAGTATCAACCCTAACCTTAAAAATAAGATCAAAATATAAAGCTAAAAAAATACCCACCTCAACGTGTGGGTGGGTATTTTAAAACAATTTTAGTTATTAGTTCGCTTTTTTAGTCACAAACATGGCATCACCATAGCTAAAGAAGCGGTATTTTTGAGCGATCGCGTGCTGATAGGCGTTTTTTACCTCATCGAAGCCAGCGAATGCACTTAGCAACATGATCAGCGTCGACTCTGGAAGATGGAAATTAGTCACCATCGCATCGACTATTTTAAATTCATAGCCAGGATAAATAAAGATATCGGTATCACTACAAAAAGGGACAAGTTGATCAATACTTGCTTTGGCAGCGCTCTCAAGTGAACGTACTGATGTAGTACCTACGGCAATAACACGGTTGCCTTTTGCTTTAGTCTGGACCACCTTATCGACGACTTCTTGAGAGACCTCTGCCCACTCAGAGTGCATTTTATGCTCGAGGATGTTGTCGACTTTTACCGGCTGAAAGGTCCCAGCACCAACATGAAGTGTCACAAAGGCAGTATCGACACCTTTGGCGACAAGCGCTTGGAGAATGTCATCGTCGAAATGCAGACCCGCAGTAGGCGCCGCAACTGCGCCTGGTGTTTGATTATAAACCGTTTGATAACGCTCTTTATCCGCATCTTCGTCGGGACGGTCTATATAGGGTGGCAATGGCATATGCCCCACTTCTTCTAACACTTCAAGAATTGTTTTCTCTGACAGAAGTTTCAACTCAAACAGTGCATCATGACGCTGAACCATGATCATCTGATAGCCACCATCTAAACAGATAATCGTATCGACTTTTGGAGATTTAGAGCACCTTACATGGGCTAAAATACTCTTATCATCGAGCATACGCTCAACAAGTAGTTCAAGCTTACCGCCTGTTTGCTTTTTACCAAACAAGCGCGCAGGGATCACTCGGGTGTTATTAAACACCATAAGATCACCAGGATTGACCATATCTAGGATATCTGTGAACTGCTTGTCTGTGATCGCACCACTATTACCATCTAATGCAAGTAGCCTTGATGATGTACGATCGGCGGTAGGATAACGAGCGATAAGCTCATTTGGAAGTTCAAAAGAAAAATCGGTGACACGCATGGTTAGTCTCTGCTTAGCATAAATCCGGCGCTAGTCTATTGGCACAGAGAAATAAGATCAACAATCAGTTACCGATTTTACCATCTTCTTGGACTCTTGACTCTTCAGTGACGTCAAAATCTTCCTTTCGATAACTATGTTGCTCGTAGGGGATATCGATTTGCACACGCTTTCGCTGAGTTTGTTCTTTTTTAGTAAACACTTTTGAAAACCAGTTCCACATCATCCTTGACCCTTAAACCGATAATTGATGAGATTATAAAATGATGCACATCCTTAAGAAATCAGTCAAATCAAGATTAAAGTGAATGAAAGACTTTCTTAGCATCGAAGGCCATGATACCGTGAAACTAGAGTTTTCACCATGAAAATTAACAATTACCTAATGAACTTTCTTGCTCACCTACATCTAGCTGATAATAGTAAAACAAGTCTTGCTGCAAATATTGCTGGTGATTTCGCCAAAGGAAATATTAGTAACTTTCCTAAACACCTACAGCAAGGGATCTGGTTACACAGACAGATTGACCAGCTCACAGACAGCCATGAACTCACTAAAGAGCTCGTTGAAAAGTTTCCCAAAGCGTTAACGAGAGCAGCCCCTATCATTATCGATTTGGCGTTCGACCATATGTTGGCCAAATACTGGGATGAATACCACAATCTCAGCCTGCAAGAGTTTGCCGTCAAGGCTTACGATGCCATAGATACTTGCGAACAATTACCAGAAAAACTTCAGCAACTGGCCCCTATCATTCGCAAAGAAAACTGGCTTGTCGCTTATAAAAACCAAAAAAACCTAAAGAAAACCATTAATTCAGTTGCTCAACGTATTTCTAAACCAGAGATATTTAATGGCGCTATGCAAGCAGTTGAAAAACTAGACATTGAAATAGAGATTGCGTTTAGAACCTATTATCCTCAACTGATGGCTTATAGCCGGATCTGGAGCCGACAAACACCCGCTGAGTATTTATAATTGATGTCTTCGAGTAAATGTATACAAAAGTAATCGTTTAATAATTTTCAACCTCTACTGTTTTTGCTAGAATTCGCCGCAATAGGAGAATGCATGCAAATTTTTACATATACGCCCCCCTCAATTCCTTGGCTAGATATCCGTTATCAAGACAGAGATATCATAGTTATCAATAAGCCTTCTGGCCTGCTATCTAACCCTGGACGTGCGGCAAACACTTATGATTGCGCCCTCAATCGATTACTTCAAAGCTACCCGGAAGCCATACTTGTACACCGCCTCGATTGTGCAACATCGGGGATAATGGTATTTGCTCTCAATAAAAAAGCTGAATCGAATATCAAAACCCAATTCCAGAATAGAATGAGTAAAAAGGTCTATATCGCTGAAGTTCAGGGGCTTATGGAGCAAGATGAAGGCTTGATAGAGCTCGCTATGAAAGCAGATAAGGCTCGACCGCCGTTACAAGAGATAGCCACTGACGGCAAACCATCGAAAACGTATTTCAAGGTAATAGAGCGAAGGAAAGCCAGTACTTTGGTAGAGCTAAAGCCCGTTACAGGTAGGACACACCAACTCAGACTGCATATGTTAGCGTTAGGTCATACCATCTTGGGAGATGATTTTTATGGCGATAAAGAGATCATAGCGGCATCAAACAGACTGAGGTTACATGCAATGTCACTAACAATCAGCCATCCGTTTTCAAATAAAGAGATGACCTTCAAGAGTTTTCACCCTTTTCATAACGGTTTATAGAGGTCTCGCATCAGCATGGTCAGTCACGCTGATGCTCTTTCTATCTAGGTGGCTATAGCCAACTAAGCAGCTTTGACGGTATAGAAGCACTCGCTTGAGTTACAAATTTGCAGCGTATGCTCATCAGATAATAGGAAGTACTCACCGAAGATATTTCCGCCTTTATCTTCGAGCTTTAATCCTTCATTGGTTTCAGTACTCATCATCCTATCTAAGCTATGGCAGCCATCATTCGACCAGATCTCCAAGTATATTTGATCTTCCTGTCTAAACAAAGTGAGCTTATTTGACGTACCATCACGATCATCAATCCATCGACCTATGACTTCCCGGATATCGAGTTCTTTATCTTGCCAACCTAAGCGTTTGCGCTTATCTACTACTGACATTTTAATCACCTTGAGTAATTCTCTGCTTTCTTCTGGGCGATCTGGGTACTTTATGGCTTCAACCATTGAATTCATTTCAATTAACTCCATTGAAACTTGTTATGTTAACGATTTGTATCGATTTAAAGCTAAGTCGAGATTCTTAATACCTTAACCTGCTTAAATTCAGTGTAGCTTAGTAACTGTATAAAAGTGTATCGCATATGTACAATAAAAATGCGACATAAGTCACTTTACATGCATAAAAAAGCGCCTAGATTTATGGTCTAGGCGCATTCAATTAGACTTGTACTTAAATGTTAGCTATTTATAGACGCCTTATTTTCAGCCGCTTCACACGCTGCGGCGGTAAAAATAACATCCGTTGAACTGTTCAAGCCAGTCTCTGCCGAGTCTTGGATAACACCTATGATAAAGCCTACCGCAACAACCTGCATAGCCACGTCATTTGAGATCCCAAATAAACTACAAGCCAATGGGATAAGCAGTAGTGAACCGCCAGCCACACCTGAAGCACCACAGGCAGAGACTGCAGCGACAACGCTGAGCAAAATAGCAGTCAACATATCAACTTGAATGCCCATGGTATGAACCGCAGCAAGTGTTAAGACTGTAATAGTGATAGCCGCGCCGCCCATATTAATGGTGGCACCTAACGGAATAGACACAGAATAAGTATCTTCATGAAGCTTAAGCTTCTCACACAAAGCCATGTTTACTGGAATGTTCGCTGCACTCGATCGAGTAAAGAAAGCCGTCACACCACTTTCACGTAAACAGGTCAACACTAGCGGGTATGGATTACGTCTGATCTTGATAAATACAATAAGAGGATTGACCACTAAGGCAATAATCGCCATCGCACCTAATAAAACAGCCAAAAGCTGAGCATAACCTGCAATTGCTGAAAAACCAGTCTCTGCAAATGTTGCCGCAACAAGGCCGAAAATACCGATAGGCGCTAAACGAATGATAAAGCGTACCATCTGGGAGATACCGTGGCTCACATCAGAAAATACTTGTTTGGTAGTATCACTGGCATGATGAAGTGCTAAGCCTAAGCCCACACCCCATGCAAGAATACTAATATAGTTTCCGGTCATGAGTGCATTAACTGGATTATCGACTAACTTAAACAGCAAGGTATGAATCACCTCGCCAATCCCTTCTGGTGGAGTAGCCCCTTCAGCACCAGTCGCTAGCACTAGCGTCGTTGGGAATGCGAAACTCATTAGTACTGCAGTCAGTGCGGCTGCAAATGTACCGAATAAATATAAAATCACAATCGGTTTCATATTTGTTTTAGCATTTTTCTTTTGATTAGCAATCGAAGCCGCCACTAAGATAAACACTAAAATGGGTGCTATAGCTTTTAAAGCACCAACAAAGAGCCCACCTAAGAAGGAGACGCTTTGTGCAGCACTTTCCGAAAAGGTTGCCAGTAAGATACCCGCAATAATTCCAAATAAAATTTGCAGCACTAGGCTGCCGTTAGCAATTCGCGCTAACAGAGATCGGTTTTCGTTCATTGTTTGGCCTGTCATTATTATATTTTATTGATTAGTTCCAATCAGACTGTATCTAAATCACTTTCGTTAATCTTAAGTTCATCCGATCACACTTCCTTCACAGGAAGTTGTATCTAAACCGCCTTCACATGTCTAGTAATACAGACTAAACAGCTGATTATATTACCCTGTAGCAGCATTATGGTAACAGAATGCTAAACATTAGCATTGTGTTGTTCTGCTCCTCGTAGCATTGCACTAATTAACTCATGGGCATCGAACTTTGTGAGCGCTTCATCGGCACCCACTTGATGAGCTTGACTAACACTAATCTCACTGGATAGAGAGGTATGCAAAATAATATAGGCTTGAGCTAATATCGGTGTATTTTTCACCTCAAAAGCTAATTCATATCCATCAAGGCCAGGCATCTCAATATCACTCACAAGCAGATCAATTGCCATTCCATCATTTGCTGCCTGCTCCATAATAGAAAGCGCATCACGGCCATCTGAGGTCACCTGATAAGGTATGTTGATACTATCTAGCGCATCTGATAGCTGTTTACGTGCTACTTTCGAATCATCGACTAACAAAATATTGAGTGGTTTTAATTTCTCACGCTGAACATCTGTCAAAATTGCCCGTGTGGTTTCTGGGCTGGGTGGAAATACTTTAGAGAGCAGTAACTCAACATCGAGTAATTGCACAAGTTTATCATCAAAATAGGTCACACCTGTTAAATAGGCATTTCGGCCTAAGTTATTAGGTGGAGATTCAATATCGCGCCAGTTGCACTCTATAATTTTATCGATAGCACGTACCAAAAAACCAATAACCATTCGCTGGCAATCAGTAATGATAATATAACTCTTAGAAAGCTCTTCTTGCGCTATGGGGGTATAGCCAACAGCAGCAGCCATATCGATAATGGGGATCGTGTTGCCTCTAATTGTTGCTGTCCCCATTATTGTCGGGTGAGAGTGAGGGATCGCGCTTAAAGGCGAAAATGGCACTAACTCACGGATTTTAAGTGTACCCAATGCAAACAGTTGCGTTTGAGATATACGAAAAAGCAATAAGCCTTGTGATTGGCTAGCCTTACTCTTCATTAGCGTACCGAATTGAGATAAAAATGATTGATTAAGTTTAATCTATCACAGTGCAAATGAGATGACATCAATCAAAGTCGCACTAATTAAATCTGTAAGAGATAGTTGCTATAACTGAGATTCAAAAGGAAATAATGCAATAAAGTCGGCCATGAATTTTCGCCAAAACCCTGCACCGGGTTCAGCATAGATGACCACATTGTTCTCTTCATCTAACCAAATGAGCTCACCCTCTTCAATGGCTAACTTATAGGTCGAATCAGCGAGTCCACTTTCTACACCATCAACAACTGCATTAGCGAAGTTTGCGTTATGAAACATGATCCCCATTTCGGTATTGATATGGGCAGATCTTGGATCGAAGTTAAATGAACCGACAAAAATTGACTTTCTATCTAAAACAAACGTTTTCGCATGTAAACTGGAGCGAGAGCTCCCTGACCAAGAGGAAGGCTTATGAAGGGGATCGGCTTTTACTTCATATATCTTGATACCAGCCTCTAATAAAGGCTGCCGATATCCCTGATAGCCAGCATGAACAGCAAGCACATCAGTAGCTGCTAAGCTATTGGTGATGATAGTAATATCCAAACCAGCTTTCGCTGAGCGAACTAAACTCTTTGTTCCCTCACTCGTTGGCACAAAATAGGGGGAAATGATTAGCACCTCTTTTTGAGCGCTAGACAGGAATCTGGACAGATCTGACAATAACCATTTTTGCGCTAACTGATTCTGAGCCTTCTCAGGAGGATCGTAGACAACCTCACTCTTCCCCCAATGCCAGACGAGGGAATCATCCTTAATTTTTTGTAACAGCTGACTTAATTTTAAACGACCCACATATTGATTTGACTCAAAGGCTTCACGTTCAAGTTCTAATAAGGAACCTAGATTTTCAAGATCTGCTTCAACACTGATCCCAGATGCTAAGGATTCTATTGGGTAGCTAACAAAAGCATTCCAATATCGATCGAATTGCGTGGAGACCTTATCCACCGCATCACCAATAGCCATTAAGTCAAAATCGCCAAAATCAACCTCTTCATTATTTGAAAAGTATTCATTACCAATATTTCTTCCGCCAACAATGGTCGCTGAATTATCAATAGTAAGCGATTTATTGTGCATGCGACGGTTCATTCTGGAAAAACCAGTAATGAACTCTAATCCTCTATAACTTCGGGAATAAGATGGATTAAATAAGCGAACTTCAATGTTCGGATGACTTGCTAGGTTTAGCAAGCCCTGATCTAAGTTTTTACTGGTGAGGTCGTCGAGTAAGACTCGGACCCTAACTCCCCGCTCCGCCGCATCCAACACATGCCAAATAAGCAACTTACCCGCATCATCATTGCGATAAATATAATATTGGAGATCGATACTCGTATTAGCAGATTTGATTAGCGCCAGTCTGGCAATGAAGGCATCCAAACCATTAATCAGTGGAATAACTCCCGTTTGTTCAGGGTGCTCACTAATTAATGGGGCGACATGATTGGCCAGAGGAGAGTCGGCTTTCGGAGTAAGCCGATAACTTGTTTGTTTATCGGCTTGATCTGGAATGTTGCTACACGCAGACAAGAACAAAAATAGAACTGAAATCAGTCTCGCATACAGTGTATCTTTCGCCATCCTAGCTCCTGTTGCTTTACTCGCCTACTTATACCATTCCATATAAGTATCTGGTCAGTTCAGAGACTCTCAGTTTTTTCAATTCAAGACACATTGATGAGGAAATGGTTATTCCCTTTTAAGTCAATGTAACACAGAAGTGGAAACACTGAGAGCCTCACGCAGTGCGGGTTTCAAAGCCCTTTATGCTACGTTGAATGTTCTCGATATAGAATAACTATTAGCTTCAAACATTCGCCTTGCCTACAGTGCTTTGAACTCCCGCTGAATGATCAGATACTTACTCGGAATGGTATTATAGGTTAATCTTGTAATGCATAAAGCACATCAAATGCAAACTGATCCCAGCCTTCGGCACTAAAAGCAATGTCTCTGACAGCTCTAACTTGACTGACCGCGTGAAGTGGTGCTGCACCATTTTCCATCAAATAGTAGGCCATAATCAACCCAGTTCTGTCTTTGCCTGAGCGACAATGGATCATCACTGGAATATTTTTATCTTCACACTCTCTGATAAAAGCTAATGCTTTAGGCAACTGCTCTACACACAGTGCTAAATCGTCTTCCTTTGGTGGGATATTATTTGAAAATGGTATACAGGCATAACTTAGGCCTGCATCGATGAACGCTTGAGGATCACACTCTTCCCCGCCATTAACAGAAAGTACTGCGCCGATCCCCGCACTTTTTATCTCTTTAAGATCCCAAGCTTCCTTGTTAGGCCCACTGCGTCCAGCAATTTTGTCTTCAACTAACCAAAACAGATGCTGCATAACCTTTACCTACTTCATTAATATTGGAATATATCGGCTCGCTAACTGTGTTAACTCAACACGGTCAGCTGTACCGTCAAACATATTACTCAATAGCCGCAAACTAGCTATTTTTTCGCCCACAACTCAGTATTGGCTTTAGGCACTTTCTTACGCTTTTTCTTTCCCATCCCCTCTGGTGCAGCCATCGGCTTAATTTCTCTTGATGGGCAATCTAATGGCGCTTCGGCATCAGCCTCGAATCCAGTCACTTGTTCTCGCTCAAGCCTTAATTTATTCTTCTTCTCGATGAGATTGAAATGCTGGTATTCATGATGAGAAATCAATGACAATGCCAATCCAGCCTCACCAGCACGACCACTGCGTCCAATACGATGCATATAGTCTGTTGGACTTCGAGGAAGCTCATAGTTAATCACCACGGGGAGCTTTTCTATGTCAATACCACGAGCAGCGATATCGGTAGCGATGAGTACATGGGTCTCACCATTTTTAAACGCTTCCAGCACTTTCGTTCTCGCACCTTGTGACTTATCACTGTGAAATATTTGTGCAACAACCCCTGCCTTTGCCAACTTCTGCTCGAGTCGGTTACAGGTATTTTTAGCGCTGGCAAACACTAAGACTTGTCGCCAGTCATTTTCTTTAATGAGATGTGCTAGTAGCGCAGTCTTTCGAGTTCGATTAACCGTATAGACCTGCTGTTTAATGGTCGATGTTTCCTCAGTCTGGATCTGAACCTCAACAGGTGTAGATAATAAACTGTCGGTTAGGGTTTTGACTTCTTCTGGAAATGTCGCCGAAAACAACAAGGTTTGTTTATGTTTAGGTAGTAAAGCAAGTACTTGATTCAATTCTTCAGTGAACCCTAGGCTTAACATACGATCCGCTTCATCAAGCACTAATGTTTTCACATCATCGAGCTTAATGGCATTACTCGATATAAGGTCTAGCAATCGACCTGGAGTCGCAACCAGAACATCCGCGCCGCCTCTCATAGCTAACATTTGAGTGTTCGCAGACACTCCGCCAAATACCGCCTCTATTTTTAATCTAGGTCTAAGTAATTGTCCGTAGCTCTTAAAGCTCTCTGCAACCTGCTGAGCAAGTTCTCGGGTTGGTACTAAAACAAGCGCGTTAACCTGGTTTCCTTTAGAAACTTTAGCACTGCTCTTCGCCAGTTTTTGCAGCATAGGTAAGGCAAAAGCCGCCGTCTTACCTGAGCCTGTGATCGCTCCAGCCAATAGATCTCTACCCGTTAAGACCGCCGGAATAGCCTTGCCTTGGACTAAGGTTGGGTTGAGATACTCGAGTAAGGTTAAACGTTTTAGCAGTTCAGGGATTAACCCAAGTTGTTCGAATGTCGTGTCAGGCTTAGTTTGTGAGGAGTCTACTTGGGTCATAAAATTGAAAAGATCCGTTAGAAAAGAGTCTAGTATTAAATATGGTTCATATTCTACGCTAGATCATCAATTAAAGCTGTTTAATTTAACCTTTACGGTGTCAGCCTGTGAGCAGGCGCTAACCGGCAACACCCATAGTCTAAGTCGAGGCGCTTATGATAAGGAAAAACCATTAACCCCCTCTAAAGAGAGTAAAGACTTTTTCATTTCTAGTCCGTAGGCGTAGCCCGTTAAGCTACCATTTTTTCCTATCACTCGGTGGCATGGAATGATAATCGCGATAGAGTTTGCACCATTTGCAGCACCCACAGCTCTCACCGCCTTTGGTCTGTTAATCGTATTAGCAAGATCGGCATAACTGCATGTACAGCCATAATCTAAAGCCAAGAGCGCCTGCCAAACGTCTTTTTGAAACTGTGTGCCTTTAGGCGCAAGCACCAAAGAAAAATATTGCCTTTGGCCACAAAAGTATTCCTCTAGTTGCAGCTCAGCAGCGACTAGATGATCATGTGCTTGTCTATTAAACTCAGTATTCTCACTCACAGCCTGTCGAGAGTCTGATAAGGTCAGGTGCGATAAACCGAATTGATTAGCTTGTATAAATATCTCTCCCACCGACGTGGCGAAGGTTTTAGAGGCCATAGTCTTAGCTGTGATCAGTGAGTCATCGCTCACTTCGACGAAAACAGATCCATTCGATAATAAACTCATTCTAAATTCCATAATTGAAATGTGAGATAGCTTCCCCATGGGGAAACCTGTTTGGCCAATTGCTGTGTCAATACTTGGTAATCGACATCGAGCAAAGCAACTTGTGTATTTTCTCTATTGATCTTAGGCTCCACTTCCAGTGTTTGGTTTTCATAAAGTTTAAGCACACGCTTTTTCACTACAAGATCAGAGCATAACAAGATATTGGGATCACTTAAGCCTCTCATCTTGGCATAAGCCACAGTCCAAGGTCCGATCCCTTTAATAGATAACCAATCCTCTGTGTTTCCATCTGGGTTTTCGCTAACATACTGCCCTAACGCCGTTAATGCCGCTTTTCTAGCACCAGGCATTTTAAGCTCATCAAGTGACGCGTTGGCTATCACTTGGGGCGTAGGGAACAAGGTGATGCACTTGCCAGAGACATTAATTGTTTCGCCATAAGCATTCACAAGTTTATTTAATAATTGAGTCGCTTGAATAATACTGACTTGTTGCCCGAGTACGGCTCGGCAACCGGCTTCAAATACTGACCATGTTCCCGGTAACCTAAGACCTGTGATAATGCTATCTTTTACAAATGAAACCGATGAAACCGATGAAACCACAGCTTCGATTTGAACCATATCAGCATCAAGATCTAACACGCTACGGATCTGATTAATGATATCTTTAAGTGAGGCTAGATCATCACTAGACGATAAGTGAATATTTACCTTAAAGCCATTTCTATCCTTATGATGAGTGGCTTCAAAATACCCCTTAGACTGGTAAATTTGAAAGCTCCTGCTATAGGTTTCTTCACCCTTACTCCACTCCATACTTTCAACCATACGCACTTTATAAAATGCCATCTGCTTGGCCCAGTTGAAAGGGGGTCTATAGGCAAGAAATAGAGATAAAGCGATGCCCTCCAGGGCCGGTGCCCCACATTGACTTACTGAGGACTTAGACTGTTTACGTAAATCTGATGGCGTTAGTTTCAGTGTTTCTTTAAAGGATTCGTTAAACCTTCGAACACTGTTAAACCCTGATGCAAAGGCTACTTGGGTGATACTTAAGTGTGTTTGGTGCAGTAACTGTTTAGCAAACATCAAGTCGCGAAACTGCGCATATTTTTTAGGAGAGGTACCAAAGTTGTCAGTAAACAGTTTTCTTAAGTAACGGCTGGTGATCCCTAATTTATCTACAAGAGCCTCGATACCGATAGCATCACTACCGGACAATATGCCGGACTCAATCAAAGACAGTGCTCGCTCTATGGTTGTTTGCGTCCCTTTCCAGGCACTCGATTGCGGTGCACTATCAGGCCGACACCGTAGACAAGGCCTTAACCCTGCAATAGAAGCACTCACCGCAGAGTCGAAATAACGGACATTTTTCTCTTTAGGTGCAACTGCTGGACAAATTGGTCGACAAAAAATACCCGTTGTTAATACTCCGATAAAAAATTTTCCGTCAAAGCGAGGATCTCGAGAAAGTCTCGCCTTTCTACAAGATTCAGAAGATAACTTAGGCATAAGATTTGGCATATTTCGCAGTCAAATAATCAGATTTAATATCACTACTCTACTGAATTATGCTCAAGTGAACTAGCGGAAAACGGAACTCAATGTAAATAGGTAAAGTTAACTCAAGGTTAACAAATTGAGATATGCTAGTTGGAGATATAATCCAACCACCATAATTGAGTAACCGATGTTTAAACGATTCGAGAACTGGGTTGATCCCCTCCCCTCAGCAGATCCCGAACAACCGCCAACGGGTATCTATGCGTTTTGCCGCCATTACACCAAAGGCTTTGAACGCCCGTTGATTATCATGTCTATTATCACCGCAATTTTAGCTGTGTTGGAAGTGTCCTTATTCGGGTTTATGGGGCAACTTGTGGACTTGTTGGTGGCCCATGACCCCGACACCTTATTCGAAAAAGAAGGTAAAAAACTCATTGGGATGACAGTTCTGGTATTAATAGTGATCCCATCCTTGGTCTTATTGCATGCGCTCATTGTTTATCAAGGCCTACTGGGTAATTACCCCATGTCGATAAGGTGGTTAGCTCATCGATATTTGCTTAAACAGAGTGTCTCCTTTTACCAGAATGACTTCGCGGGCCGCATTGCTACGAAAGTGATGCAAACCTCACTTGCAGTACGTGAAACCGTCACAAAACTGTTAGATGTCTTAGTCTATATATTGGTTTATTTCACTTCGATGATAATCATGATTGCTAATGCTGATCTTCGCTTAATGCTACCTATGTTGATCTGGCTTGGACTATATACTGCTCTGCAACTAAAGTTTCTACCAAAACTAAAGAAAATATCGACAGAGCAGGCTGATGCTCGCTCTAATATGACAGGGAGAATTGTTGATAGTTACACGAATATCACCACAGTAAAGCTGTTTTCTCATACTCAGCAAGAAGCAGATTATGCGCAAGGTAGTATGAAAACCTTCCTGCATACTGTGTATAAACAGATGCGACTCGTAACAAGCATCAATGTGAGTGTCCAAATCATCAACTACTTGCTTGCATTCACTATTGCAGCAGTATCTATCTGGCTTTGGACCAATAGTGCAATTACTGTTGGCGCCATTGCTATTGCCATTAGCCTAGCGCTAAGGCTAAACGGTATGTCTCAGTGGATTATGTGGGAGATAAGCTCTCTGTTTGAAAATATAGGCACTGTTACAGATGGCATGAATACGTTAGCTAAGCCTACTGAGATCCAAGACATTCAAGATGCAAAACCCATTGAAGTTCCCTATGGTGCTATTGACTTTAATAATGTCAGTTTCCATTACGGCGAAAAAAAGGGCGTAATAGATAAACTCAACCTAAATATTAAGCCTGGTGAAAAAGTAGGACTTGTAGGACGCTCTGGTGCAGGTAAATCAACATTAGTGAACTTGCTCATACGCTTTTATGACGTAGAACAGGGTGCTATTGAGATAGATAAACAAAACATTAGCCAGGTTCAACAAGACTCATTGCGGGCCAATATCGGCATGGTGACTCAAGATACTTCTTTGTTACACCGCTCTATCCGAGAAAATATTCTTTATGGCCATCCTAATGCCACCGAAGATGAACTAATAAAGGCGATTAAGAGTGCGCAGGCCTATGACTTTATTCAGACCTTATCAGACTCAAATGGCAATATGGGACTTGATGCCCAAGTGGGTGAACGTGGAGTAAAACTCTCTGGCGGACAAAGGCAGCGCATTGCAATAGCTAGGGTTCTGCTTAAGAATGCGCCAATTTTACTACTCGATGAAGCAACATCGGCGCTCGACTCTGAAGTTGAAGCTGCTATTCAAGAGAGCTTGTATCATCTCATGCAAGGTAAAACTGTTATCGCTATCGCACACAGACTCTCAACCATCGCAGCGATGGATAGATTAATCGTTTTAGATGAAGGTAACGTTGTCGAACAAGGCACTCATCAGGAGTTAATAAACAGTGGAGGCATATATGCGCAACTTTGGGCACATCAAACCGGCGGCTTCCTCGGAATAGATTAATCGTAATTGTCACGCTAATGAAAGCCATCATTGAGATGGCTTTTTTATGTCTAAAGGAAATAAGGACAATTCAAAAACTAGGATTATACCAGTTCCATTAAATAAGTGATCATTCAGCGGGAATTAAAAACGCTGTAGGCAAGTAAGGGGATTGAAGCTAATAGTTATTCTATACCGAGAGCCACTTACGCAGCAAAAAGTGTTTTTAAACCCGCACTACGTGAGCTTCTCATGACTTCCACTTCTTCGTTGCATTGTCTCAAAAGGGAATAGCCATTTCTTCAACAATGCGTCTTGAATTTAAAGCCATGAGAAAGCTCTGAATAGGTCATACATTTAATGGAATTGGTATTATTACTCAGAAAAAGCAATAAACTGGTAGGTAAAAACTTGCAGGTAATACCCATAGGAATCAACACACAACATGAGCTAGATACAGCAATGAATAAAGTTATCTCCAACTAACAGCTGAAGTAACAAGTCATTTAAAACAGACACAAAAAAACCACCTATTAGGTGGTTTAGATGTTTGTTCTTTTGAATAACAAGAACGATAAAGATGGTGGAGCCTAGCGGGATCGAACCGCTGACCTCAACACTGCCAGTGTTGCGCTCTCCCAGCTGAGCTAAGGCCCCATTTCATGCACTGGAAATAAGCATGAAATTTGAAATAGTGGTATCCCCAAGGGGATTCGAACCCCTGTTACCGCCGTGAAAGGGCGGTGTCCTAGGCCTCTAGACGATGGGGACCCGGACTGCATTAGACTCTGCAAAGAGTGAATACTCATTAAGTTCTGTAGGCTAGTACTTAACGCTTGAATAACCAGACCGAAATCTAATTATTTTAAATAGTGGTATCCCCAAGGGGATTCGAACCCCTGTTACCGCCGTGAAAGGGCGGTGTCCTAGGCCTCTAGACGATGGGGACCCGGACATTTATTTTTTAGACTCTATAAAAATAAAGAGCTTATAGGCTTAGTCTCAAAGGCGTGAGAGTTAAGCTTTACATTGCGATTCATTCTTCTAATAAAGAATGAATCTTTCACATTTAACCGAATAAACATCAGTTAAAAATAAATTTGGTATCCCCAAGGGGATTCGAACCCCTGTTACCGCCGTGAAAGGGCGGTGTCCTAGGCCTCTAGACGATGGGGACCCGGACGTACTTGTTTAGACTCTAGTAAACGAAAGAGCTTATAGGTTAATGTTCAAAGGCGTGAGCATTAACGTTACATTGCGACTCCTTTCCTTTCAAAAAGTGAGTCTTTCGCATTCAACCGAATAAACATCAGTTAAAAAAGAATTTTGGTATCCCCAAGGGGATTCGAACCCCTGTTACCGCCGTGAAAGGGCGGTGTCCTAGGCCTCTAGACGATGGGGACCCGGACGTACTTGTTTAGACTCTAGTAAACGAAAGAGCTTATAGGTTAATGTTCAAAGGCGTGAGCATTAACGTTACATTGCGACTCCTTTCCTTTCAAAAAGTGAGTCTTTCGCATTCAACCGAATAAACATCAGTTAAAAAAGAATTTTGGTATCCCCAAGGGGATTCGAACCCCTGTTACCGCCGTGAAAGGGCGGTGTCCTAGGCCTCTAGACGATGGGGACCCGGACATTCATTCTTTAAACTCTACAAATAAAGAGTTGTCTATAAGTTCAAATCCGAAGGCTATGGATTCGAACCCCTGTTACCGCCGTACTCTCTATTAGAAAACACTGTGCGGTGTCCTAGTCTTGTTCCCTCTAGACGATGGGGACCCGGACTGCATTAGACTCTGCAAAGAGTGAATACTCATTAAGTTCTGTAGGCTAGTACTTAACGCTTGAATAACCAGACCGAAATCTAATTATTTTAAATAGTGGTATCCCCAAGGGGATTCGAACCCCTGTTACCGCCGTGAAAGGGCGGTGTCCTAGGCCTCTAGACGATGGGGACCCGGACATTTATTTTTTAGACTCTATAAAAATAAAGAGCTTATAGGCTTAGTCTCAAAGGCGTGAGAGTTAAGCTTTACATTGCGATTCATTCTTCTAATAAAGAGTGAATCTTTCACATTTAACCGAATAAACATCAGTTAAAAATAAATTTGGTATCCCCAAGGGGATTCGAACCCCTGTTACCGCCGTGAAAGGGCGGTGTCCTAGGCCTCTAGACGATGGGGACCCGGACGTACTTGTTTAGACTCTAGTAAACGAAAGAGCTTATAGGTTAATGTTCAAAGGCGTGAGCATTAACGTTACATTGCGACTCCTTTCCTTTCAAAAAGTGAGTCTTTCGCATTCAACCGAATAAACATCAGTTAAAAAAGAATTTTGGTATCCCCAAGGGGATTCGAACCCCTGTTACCGCCGTGAAAGGGCGGTGTCCTAGGCCTCTAGACGATGGGGACCCGGACATTCATTCTTTAAACTCTACAAATAAAGAGTTGTCTATAAGTTCAAATCCGAAGGCTATGGATTCGAACCCCTGTTACCGCCGTACTCTCTATTAGAAAACACTGTGCGGTGTCCTAGTCTTGTTCCCTCTAGACGATGGGGACCCGGACTGCATTAGACTCTGCAAAGAGTGAATACTCATTAAGTTCTGTAGGCTAGTACTTAACGCTTGAATAACCAGACCGAAATCTAATTATTTTAAATAGTGGTATCCCCAAGGGGATTCGAACCCCTGTTACCGCCGTGAAAGGGCGGTGTCCTAGGCCTCTAGACGATGGGGACCCGGACTGCATTAGACTCTGCAAAGAGTGAATACTCATTAAGTTCTGTAGGCTAGTACTTAACGCTTAAATAACCAGACCAAAGTCTAATTATTATAAATAGTGGTATCCCCAAGGGGATTCGAACCCCTGTTACCGCCGTGAAAGGGCGGTGTCCTAGGCCTCTAGACGATGGGGACCCGGACATTTATTCTTTAAACTCTACAAATAAAGAGTCGTCTATAAGTTCAAACCCGAAGGCTATGGATTCGAACCTCTGTTACCGCCGTACTCTCTATAAGAAAACACTGCGCGGTGTCCTAGTCTTGCTCCCTCTAGACGATGGGGACCCGGACATTTATTCTTTAAACTCTACAAATAAAGAGTTGTCTATAAGTTCAAACCCGAAGGCTATGGATTCGAACCTCACTCTCATTTAAGAGAGCTGCCGTACTCCTTACAAACAAGAGCGCGGTGTCCTAGTCTTCTTCCCACTAGACGATGGGGACCTTGGACATTTATTATTTAGACTCTATAAATAAAGAGTCGTTAGATGGTGGAGCCTAGCGGGATCGAACCGCTGACCTCAACACTGCCAGTGTTGCGCTCTCCCAGCTGAGCTAAGGCCCCTCACTAACTATCTAGCTTTGCACTTTTGGATACGCTACTAAGCTTTTGCTTCGTTGTGTCTCAAGTGCGTGGCGCATTCTATGCAGCACACCCAAAAGTGTCAACTCGTTTTTTAGGAATTTATTCTATTTGCTACAAATTCAATCGCTTTGGAGATTCTTTGCTCACAGCGAGTCTTTCCAACTAAGAATAAGGTTAAATCTACCGCAGGTGACATACCAGCACCAGTAACAGCCACACGTAAAGGCATACCCACTTTGCCCATTCCCACTTCTAATTCAGCTGCAGTATCTTCAATAGCTTGATGAATCCCTTCTAAAGTCCACTCATTAAGTTCAGCTAGTTTCTTCTGAACTAACTGAAGTGGTTCCATAGCAACACCTCTCAGGTGCTTTTTGGCTGCTGTAGCATCAAACTCGGCAAAATCTTCATAAAAGTAGCGACTGGAGGCTGCTAACTCTTTTAAGGTTTTAGCACGCTCAGATAAAGCAGTAACGACGACAGATAAAGCAGGACCATTACTGGTATCAATCTTTTGATCATCCATATGCCATTTCAGTTGCTCTGCTACATATTCAGGAGCCAGCTCCTTTATATAATGCTGATTCAACCAATTTAACTTATCAGTATTAAAAGCTGAAGCCGCTTTATTGATATCATCAAGCTTAAATAACTGCTTCATTTCATCAATAGAGAAAATTTCTTGATCGCCATGTGACCAACCTAAACGAACAAGGTAGTTCAACAGTGCTTCAGGTAGATAACCATCGTCACGATATTGCATAACGCCAACAGCACCATGACGTTTAGACAATTTAGCGCCGTCATCACCTAAAATCATCGCAACATGGGCATAGTCCGGGATCGGTGCACCTAATGCTTTAAGAATATTGATTTGACGAGGAGTGTTATTAATATGGTCTTCACCACGCACAACACAGGTGATCCCCATATCCCAATCATCTACAACTACACAGAAGTTATAAGTCGGAGTCCCTTCTGTACGGGCAATAATAAGGTCATCTAGTTCTGAATTCGAAATTTCAATGCGGCCACGAACATGATCATCAAAAACTACACTGCCTTCGGTTGGATTTTTAAAACGGATCACAAATGGCTCATCAGTATCACGAGGAGCAAGATCACGACAACAACCATCGTACTTTTGACTCTCGCCTTTTTCGGCTTGTGCTTCACGCATCTTCTCTATACGTTCACGTGAACAATAACATTTGTATGCACTGCCCTGTTCTAACATCTGCGCAATGATCTCATTGTATCTGTCAAAACGTTTTGTCTGGTAAAAAGGTCCCTGCTCCCAATTCAGTCCTAACCATTCCATCCCGTCAAGAATTGCCTGACAGGCTTCAGGTGTTGAGCGTTCAATGTCTGTATCTTCAATGCGAAGCACAAACTCACCATTATTAGCACGGGCATATAGCCATGAATAAAGTGCTGTACGAGCACCACCTACGTGAAGAAAACCTGTAGGACTTGGAGCAAAACGCGTCTTAGTCGTCATATTGGACACTAACCTATTTATATAAAGTCTAAGTTTTAGACTGTAACAAAGAATGTGGCGCATATTCTAACAGCCAAATAGCTTTAGGGAAATTAGCATGACCTAAGAAGTTAACTCTGTTTGCATAAAATGCCTTCTATATCTACTTACATACTATTAAGTTCATTAATTTAACTAAGTAACTTCCTACTGCAGCACGTCAGTTACAACTTGTATAGGAGTGAAATAAGCAGTACACCTTGTCTCAATATTCCATTCTAGGTAAAGATTAAAGTCAATTGCTGCAATTTGAGTGATTTATGTTCACAATAGGCCAGTCTTGAATAACAATGCATCAGCCCGTGCAAAATAACACCAGACAATTGTTTTTATCTAAAAAACCGTTGACACTAAATCCTTCATCCCTATAATACGGCCCCACACAGCGAGGTCGATTAGCTCAGCTGGGAGAGCACCTCCCTTACAAGGAGGGGGTCACTGGTTCGAGCCCAGTATCGACCACCATTGTTGTTAGATGGTTTGTTTTAATGATTTCTGTGTTGTAAGTCCCAGGTCGATTAGCTCAGCTGGGAGAGCACCTCCCTTACAAGGAGGGGGTCACTGGTTCGAGCCCAGTATCGACCACCATTTTCTTAGTTCACACTAAGAAAATACACAGTACAATAGAAAGTCCCAGGTCGATTAGCTCAGCTGGGAGAGCACCTCCCTTACAAGGAGGGGGTCACTGGTTCGAGCCCAGTATCGACCACCATTTTCTTAGTTCACGCTAAGAAAATACACAGTACAATAGAAAGTCCCAGGTCGATTAGCTCAGCTGGGAGAGCACCTCCCTTACAAGGAGGGGGTCACTGGTTCGAGCCCAGTATCGACCACCATTTTCTTAGTTCGCTCTAAGAAAATACACAGTACACTAGAAAGTCCCAGGTCGATTAGCTCAGCTGGGAGAGCACCTCCCTTACAAGGAGGGGGTCACTGGTTCGAGCCCAGTATCGACCACCATTTTCTTAGTTCATACTAAGAAAATACACAGTTCAATAGAAAGTCCCAGGTCGATTAGCTCAGCTGGGAGAGCACCTCCCTTACAAGGAGGGGGTCACTGGTTCGAGCCCAGTATCGACCACCATTATTTCCATACCCTATCTACGTAAATCTACTCATCTCACTTATCCGAAATCACACAATAATTTATTTCCCTAATTAGAATATTTATCGTCTAAAAGATCTATTGGCTATAACATTTATCAATAACTCAAGCTAAAAAGTCTCAGTTTCATTTAAATCGTCTATTCTTCAAATATAATCGTAATTCGAGATGTAAATTATGGCTGATGTCAGTCAATCTGCCTCCCTAAGCAGCATAGCTGCTTACCTCAAGTTAACTCATAATTGTGACGAAGCAACCGCTTTGGTTGAAGCTAAAGAAGTCATGCAAAATCTAGTCAGCATGAGACAAAAAGGCTTTATTACTGGATGGTATTTCGATGAACATGGCCATCTGGAGTTACTTCCCAGTGATTCATTATCTCAACGTATTAATCCACAGAAATAAATCACTTTTTTCACCCCACCTGATTAAGTAAAGCAAGCGCTTTACTTAATTAAGCTTTGATGCAATAGTAAAATAACTATCAGCAAAGAAGCTACCTTTATGAGTCATTTTCAGCAAAATCGGTCCAGCTCTCAGGATATACATTCGAATTTAAGTAACCAGAAGCAGGAAGCAAAGAAAATCTTGTCGATAACCTTGCTGGTAACCTTAATAAGTGTGGCCGGAATTGCCCTTCCCTATCCTATATTAGCCCCACTTTTTGCTGAAGGTACCTCCCCTTTAACTCAATTTCTCAACCTCCCTTCGGAACTTTTATTAGGCATAGTGTTAGGTATTTATCCACTGGGTATTATCATTGGTAGCAGCATCATTGGTGCTATATCTGATAACTATGGACGTAAAAAACTCTTAAGTTTGACCTTACTAGGCAGTGCAGTCGGATACAGTCTGACTGCTGTAGCAGCTGTTTCTGAAAACTTTTTGTTGTTTTGTCTATCTAGGCTATTAACTGGCTTATGTGAAGGAAACATCTCAATCGCCCGAGCTATTGCTGCGGATCTACATCCGGTAATCGACAAAACAAGGAGCTTCTCACTTATAAGCTCAATGGGGTATGGCGGCTATTTACTCGGTCCTCTCGCAGGTGGATACCTTATTGTGGCTGGAATCGATGTTGTATTTTGGATAGCTGCACTTGCTTGTATTATTTGTGCGCTAATGAGCCACTTTCTACTACCCAATAGCTTAGATATGCCTGATAGGAATGCAGAGATAGGGTCTAGCCTATCATTATTGTCTCAACCAGACTTAAGGCGCTTCTTTTTTCTCTACCTATTGCTCACTATCGGAGTAAATCTCTATTATGAATATTACCCGCTTCATCTTGTCCGCGAATTTGGTTATCTATCCATGGATATCAGTTGGGCAACCGTATTTTTGACCACATGTATGATTTTAACCAGTATTTTTATCAATCCAATCATTCAAAAGAAACTGGATCACCCGCAGGCAGGCTTACTCGGCATCTTGATGTTTGGATCAGCACTTGCGAGTTTGCCTCTTTTTATTGATCAAATGTACCTTGTAAGCTTTGCACTTATGGGGGCTGGCATTGCCATTTATAATGGCTTTCTTCCCTCGTATCTTTCGCACTCCTATGAAAATAGAGCGCAAGGGAAGTTAATGGGCATGCTAGTGACCATCTTCTGTTTAGGTAACTTACTGGCTGCTATAATAGGCGGGGTATTATCTATGTTTGATGTCAAATGGGCACTGCTGGTAGGCTCATCTATCACCTTTGTAGCAGGATTTATTTTCTATCATGGGCATTTTAGAGCCCAAATTTGGCCCTTTGTACCCATAAGCATAAACAAGTGAGCGACTCACATAATTAGAGCTTTAAGATGCTCCTGACACAGGATGAAAGCAAGATAGCTAACCTAATGCTCGGTAACCAGTACTGAGCGTGTTCTGGTACTCTGTGGGCTCATAAGCTTTAACATTACTAAGCTAAGCCCAACTAAAACGATGACAGAGCCAAGAACCACGCCAGGCCATCCCCATTGATGCCAAAAAGGCAATAATAAAGGTCCACCTAATGCCGCACCAAGATAATAACTACACAGGTATAATGCAGTGGCTTTAGCTCGGTGTGATTTAGCTCTGCGAGCAACCCAAGCATTACAGCCACTATGAATAAAGAAAAAGCCACAGGCCGTCATCAAAAAACCTATACATATAAATGCACTGGTATCGATTAGCGTCACTAAGCTTCCAGCGAACATCATCAGCAATGAAAGTCTAAATATGCTGGTGCGACCAAACCTTTTTATCCAATGGCTGGAGTAATAAGAAGCAAGTGTACCGCTGAGGTAACAGAGAAAAATCAAGGTGACCTCAAACCGGCCCCAATTGAATGGCTCACTCATCAAATGCAACTGAATATAGCTAAACTGATTCACCATCACTAAAAATGCCAGGCCACCAACAAGATAGATTTGTCTAAGTCTTTTATCCTTTAGATGTTCAACAAAGCCACCTATATCAGCTTTCATTTCGCCAGACAGATCCCGATAATTCAATCTCGGGGCTGCGAGTGTCCGTTTTGATTGCTTCGGTAATAAAACATGTACCAGAACCACGCCGAACACGGAAATCAATAAAATAAAGCCAATCACTTGTTGCCATTGAAAATACAGTGACAGCCCACCACCGATTATCCTGCCAGCAATCCCTCCCAAGCTATTTGCTGCAATGTAAATAGCGCCAGCCTTTAACATGGCATGCTGACTTAATTCATCTTTAAAATATGCCATAGCAATAGCTGGTACTGCAGCAAGTAATGCCCCCTGCATCACCCTGAGAGCAACTAAATATGAGAAATCGGCCACGAACATCATCAACAAATCAGTTAAGAGTAAAAGATATAGGCTTATCATTAAGGGGGTTTTGCGGCCAAATCTGTCCGACAGTACCGCATATATCAACAGGGAAAATGCCATAGAAAAACTAGTGACAGAAAGCAGTAACGTCGAGTGACTGATATCTACATCGAATGTCTCGGCAATTAAAGGCAAGATCCCTTGAACCAAATAAAGATTGATATAAATAATGACTGAAGCTATAGACAAGCCCCAGATAAGTCTTATCTCATTTTTCTTAAGCTTACTCGCTAACATCACAGGCCCATACATCTCAGTTATAAACGCGATAGACATAGGTTAGCACCGGAGTTAATATAACAATAATAGATTAAAGCAATGGAAACTATTGTTTTTTGTTATGGATATACGTCAACTAAAACACTTAGATGCTTTGGCAAAAGAGGCTAATTTTACCAAGGCTGCACAACGACTCAATATGGCCCAGCCCGCTTTGAGCCAAAGTATTAAACGGCTTGAAATTTCCTTGGGGGTAACCTTAGTTAACCGTACAAGCTCATCGAGTCAACGTGGAAAGCAAATAAGCCTCACAGCTGAAGGTAAAGCCCTTCACCAGCATGCGATATTGATCATCAAGCAGCTAAAACAAGCCGAAGCACATATTAAGTCTATGGCAAACCTCACAAAAGGCGAAGTCAGAATAGGGGTTCCAGGCATGCTGGGATCTTTCTATCTTCCATCAAGACTAATGGCTTTTCGGCATCAATACCCGGATCTCAAGCTTTCATTGTTTGAAGGCGGCACCCGTGACTCGCTGAAAATGCTAGCCCGAGAAGAAGTTGATATCGCCATAATAACCGCAAACGATTTGAGTCCAGAATTTGACAGTCATCTATTACTCAGTGAGCAAATGGTCGTAGCCATGGCCTATGAACACCCATTAGCTGATAACGTCAGCATACGGCTCGAACAGTTTTTTGAACACGAGTTAGTGATGTTTAAACCAGGTTATTTTCACCGAGAATGGATGCTTTCACAAGCTAAAGCCCTATCGCTCACTGCAAATATTGCCTTTGAAACCAATCTAATCAATTTAATAAAACAAGTCGTGTCACAAGGCTATGCCATCACCAGTGTGTTAGAGATGGCCATCAGTGATAAAGATGAAATATTAGCCAAGCCATTCGAGCCAGCCGTCTATCTAGACCTTCATATCGCCTGGAAAAAGCAGCGCCCAATCAGCCAGGCTGATAGGGCATTTGTCGAGTTTTTGATGAAAAATAGGTAACAGAGATTTATAAGTTACAAACAGACAAATCTCTACATCTCTACATAATTAGACGGCATCAAATTGATTCTCTGGCATCGCCTGAATAAATGCATCCAATTGATTACAATTTTCTGTGATCCGCAAAATGTTAGGATAAGCACTCAAATCCACCTTGAAGCGATGTGCGTTATACACCTGAGGGATTAAGCAAAGATCCACCACAGTAATGCTATCACCAAAACAGAAACGACCAGCATGTTTCTCCAATTGCTTCTCAAATGCGCTAAAACCTTCATGGATCCAATGGTGGTACCATGCTGTCTTAGCCTCATCTGTAATGGCTAACTCACTCGCTAAATACTGTAATACCTTCAAATTATTTAACGGGTGAACTTCACAAGCGATAGCAAAAGCAAGAGAGCGCATTAACGCTTTTGACTGTACATCACTCGGGATGAGTTTGCTTTCAGGGTAGCGCTCATCTAAATACTCTAAAATGGCCATAGATTGAGATAAAACAAATTCTTTGCCCTGGTCATCGGTATCGATAAGAGTGGGAACCAGTTCCTGCGGATTCATCAATGCATAGTCAGACTGATGCTGCTCTCCACCATTTTTGACTAAATGTACCGAGATCTGCTCGGCATCAAGCTCTTTTAAATTTAACGCGATTCTAACGCGATAGGCAGCACTCGAACGCCAATATCCATAGAGCTTCAACATAGTTATTCCTTATCAATGTGTATAAAAAAGGCCAATTCAAAGAATCGGCCTTTTTTTAAAGTATATACCCAAGCCACTTCTCGACATGCTGAATCCTACATTTCGAGGTCGTTTTGGTATAGATATTAATTACCCTTTGTACTCGACTACTTGTTGATCAATCGAACCAAAAATCGTTTGCTCATTATCATCAAGCATCTCGATACGAACGCGATCACCAAACTTCATAAATGACGTAGAGGGTTTTCCATCGGCAATAGTCTCAAGCATGCGAATCTCAGCTAGACAGCTCGAGCCGGCACTGCGATCATAGTTTGAGATTGTACCCGACCCGATAATTGCACCCGCTCCAAGGGGACGAGTTTTTGCAACATGAGAGACTAACTGACTAAAGTTAAAGGTCATGTCTACGCCCGCATTAGGGCGGCCAAATAACTCAGTGTTCAAATGAGTGATCAAAGGCAAATGGACTTTCGAATCCTCCCAACGCGCGCCTAACTCATCTGGCGTCACGGCAACAGGAGAAAAACTGCTTGATGGTTTAGCTTGATAAAAACCAAACCCTTTAGCCAGCTCCCCAGGGATCAGATTACGCAAAGACACATCATTCACTAGCATAAGTAGCCTAATGTGCTTTTGTGCAGCATCAATGCTCACACCCATTGGCACATCATCAGTGATCACAGCAATCTCAGACTCAAAATCAATCCCCCACTCCTCACTTGCAAGTGGGATATCAGCTTTAGGCGCAATAAAACAATCTGAACCACCTTGATAAACCAGTGGATCGGTCCAAAATGTTTCTGGCATTTCAGCACCACGGGCCTTACGAACAAGTTCCACGTGGTTCACATAGGCACTACCATCTGCCCATTGATATGCACGAGGAAGTGGTGATAGACACTTTTCTTCATCAAAATCTATCGCATTGTCAATCAAACCGTCATTCAATGCTTCATACAACTCTTGTAACTGTGGTTGAAGCAGTACCCATGTATCCATCAATTGTTGCATCGTATGGGCAATTGCAGGCACAGCCACGGCTTTGGAAAGATCTTTACTCACTAACATCAACTGGCCGTCACGGCGACCATTGTTATAACTGGCTAACTTCATACCTGCTCCTATCTAAATAAATCTCAAATGAGAAAAAATCTCACTCGAATATCAAATCTCTTGTAATAATGGCTATATAAATACCTTAAGCATAGACAGATAGGAATAGCGTGATAGAAATCACGTAATACTGACGTACCCTCTATTTTGTAAAGATATTTATACAGGCTTGGGATCACGCTCAAACATGGGCTTCTCACCTAAAAAGTGATGAAAGCCCATTCTAATCGTGGTAATTAATCTACTTTTTTTTACTGATCTTATACTCACGTAGTTTGTTGGCGATTGCGGTATGAGATACACCGAGCTTTTTCGCCAACTGGCGTGTACTTGGATAGGCAGGATACAAGCGTCTGAGCAGACTGGATTCAAACTGTTTCATAGCTTGATCTAAACTACCCTCGAATTGATGATCGAAATAACCAAAACCTTCTGCATAGGAAGGTAACTTCAATTGATCAACGTTTAACTCTGCCGAACCATCCCACATAGATACTGCGCGGAAAATGGCATTTTTTAGCTGACGAACATTGCCTGGCCACGCATAGTTGAGCAGATGCTCACGACATTGAGCTGAGATCCGTCTGATAGGAATGGACAGTTGCTGGCTGTAATGCTCAAGAAACATCTCAGTTAAGGGAATGACATCGATTTTTCGTTCCCTCAGTGAGGGCATGTGAAAACTCAGTACATGGATTCGGTAGTAAAGATCCTCCCGAAACTCCCCCGTTTGACACAGTTCGGCCAGATTCTTCTGGGTTGAGCAGATAATTCTGACATCGGATCGGACCTCTTTGTCCTCCCCTAGGCGTCTAAATGTCCCATCTTGCAATAAACGAAGTAATTTGACTTGTGCTGATTTTGACATTTCAGCGATTTCGTCGAGAAAGACAGTACCGCCCTTGCCCTCTTCAAAGAACCCTCGCTTGACAATAGTACCATTACTCACGAAGCCAAAAAGTTCTTCTTCGGCTGCGCTATCAGGCAGGGCAGCGCAGTTAATCGCAACGAAAGGGTGATCTCTACGCATACTAGCATCGTGACACGCCCGTGCCATTAACTCTTTACCCGTACCCGTTTCTCCAGTGATGAGTAAAGGCGCATCAAGTTGCGCCATACGCCTCGCTTGAACTAAGACTTCTTTCATCTTATCACTGGTCACTAACACATTTTCAAAGCCCACTGTTTGGCTCTGTAGTGCGTTAAATTGTTTGCCCACTCGAGCTGGGGACTTAAGTGATACCACTGCGCCAGCAAGTATATTTTTGTCACTCTCATCGGGAAGGTAGATAGGTAACATCTCAGCCAAATACTCATTCTGACCAATATTAACGCGTGTAGCCTGAGCTAACACCAAGGTTTCACTTAACCAACGACTAAAGTTAAAGCCCTGAACCCAATGATTAAGCGGCTCATCGATGACTTCATGCTCATTCATATCAACCGTCATCAAGGCGGATTCATTTACAATGCGTATTCGTCCCTTCACATCAAGAGAAAATACGGAATCAGGCAAAGTCTTAAGTAATGTTTTTAAGGCGTAGTGTTCTTGTTCTGAGGGCATAAAGGAGACGGTACGTACATCATGTACACCTTCTACCTTTCTGATCAGTGGTAATAACTCACTGAGTACATCGAAATTTACTTCTGCAAATTGCAGGTAGAGGAAACCTTGATTACTGGCATCTATTGCGATCAGATTAATACCGTAACCTTCCATGACCATTAAAATGTCTTTAGCTAGACCAACGCGGTCCAAACAACATACTTCAAGGCGCATACTGTCAACTTTCCCTTTATTAATAGTATCGTTATTGGGATATCTTTATATTCAAAATTGGCTGCTCATCAAAGCTTATACCCAAGCTATTTCAAAGTGCTCGTTTGGCTATATACGTTAGAAGGTTATGATAATCGTGGCAAGTCTTGTTTACAGCATGATGGAGGTTTAGGACATCAAAAGCAGGCCAGTGGTTGGTAACCTGCTGATTTTTATTGATTAGGTTTTAGCTTTGCAACTGGTCTGTTTTGGCAGCCATTATGAAATCATTCTTATGCAGTCCCTTAACAGAATGTGACCACCAGGTCACTGTTACCTTTCCCCATTCGGTCAATATACCTGGATGATGGAATTCTGCTTCGGCAAGCTCTGCGAGTTCATTGGTGAAGGCCATGGCAAGTTTGAAGTTTTTAAATTTATACACACGTTCTAGCTGCATCACACCATCACGAACTTCAACGCCCCAACCAGGGATCATTCGTATTAAATCTGCAAGTTCAGCATCAGAGACTTTAGGTGCATCAGCCTGACAGGCCTCACATTTCATTTCGGATAAATTGGACATCTTTCTTCCTCGAGTGTTGAACATAATTATTATTTTATTTCAGCTAAATAAATCAACTGACACAGCAGCGATACTCAATGTGCATGTGAAGTAAGCAGAATTAACCTGCTGACAAATACCATTAACTCACTTTAGATTTTGGTTCATACAATGGCGCGAATAGCCCCAGCTTTTTGGCTTGATTAACTGCACTCATAATATCCATCTCAACAATTTCATCGAGATAATCAAGGCTATTAATAGCGTAATAAACTGGCTGCATAATGTCTATGCGATAAGGGGTTCGCAATACATCAACCAAATTGAAAGGCCTTATTTCCGGCTCTTTGCCCATCGCATAGAGTGTTTCCCCCGGAGAACTCAGGATCCCACCGCCATAAATTTGTAATGACATGTCACTTTTTTGAATGAGTCCAAATTCCACGGTAAACCAATAGAGACGAGCCAGTAATACCCTGTCTTCTTTACTTGCGGCTAAACCCAGCTTCCCATAGGCATGAGAGAACTTGGAAAAAGAACGATTCGTCAGTAATGGACAATGACCAAAAACTTCATGGAAAATATCTGGCTCTCTTAAATAATCGAACTCATCCTTACTGCGTATAAATGTTGCCACCGGAAATTCTTTATGCGCCAAGAGTTGAAAAAAACGTTCAAATGAAATTAATGCAGGTACAGCAGCGGTTTTCCACCCCGTCATCTCTAGTAATACGTTATCAATATCTGAAAGCTGAGGAATACGGTTAGGCGATAAACCTAAATCTATTAAGCCTTGCTGGTATTCAGCACAGGCATACTTAGCAAGATTTCCAAGCTGCCGTGAATATAAAGCCTGCCATGTTTCATGTTCTTCTGTGGGGTATGCAATGTGACCATTTTCATCAGGCAATCGAGCCACATACTGTGTTTCTTTACTCATGTTGTTATATTTTACTTGTCGATGAATCCTATCTTCATACTCGACCAATCGAGCTTTTTTGTTAACTCCCTCACAGTTTATTTATTGACTAAACACACAGTCAATTTGTAACTATTTTGTTACAGCCAAAGAAGCAATCACACTAACAAACTAAATCTAAACCATTTTTAACGTACCTTAAACTTTACGAAAGACATGACTGCTAGACAAAATTATCTAAGTCCGCTATTAACATAGGTTTTCCTTGCCAATTGATTAAAATAGCGACATTAGACGGCAAATATCACTAACTAAACTCATGATAAACGACTAAACTCAACACGTTAAACTAGGATTCACCGACAAGATTGCAAAGGATAACAATGAAACAAGTTAAAATTCGTAAAGCCGTGATCCCTGTTGCAGGCTTAGGAACAAGGATGCTTCCAGCGACTAAGGCTATTCCCAAAGAGATGCTCCCAGTGGTCGATAAGCCACTCATTCAATATGTTGTCAATGAAGCCATCGCCGCCGGTATCAGCGAAATAGTGCTTGTCACCCACGCCAGTAAAAATCCTATCGAAAACCATTTCGATACCAGTTTTGAACTCGAGGCTCAGTTAGAGCGCAGGGTAAAAAGACAGTTGTTAACCGAAGTTCAATCTATCTGCCCTCCAGGTGTTACAGTGATCAGCGTTAGACAAGCGCAAGCAAAGGGCTTAGGGCATGCCATTTTATGTGCAAAACCTGTTGTTGGTGATGCCCCTTTTGCCGTATTACTGCCAGATGTCATCGTTGATGAGGCTAGTTGCGATCTAAAAAAAGACAATTTAGCCGAAATGGTTGCACTGTTTAACCAAACCAATATTGGCCAAATCATGGTTGAGGGCGTCCCAGAAGATCAAGTCAATCAATATGGCATCGCAGATGTTAATGGCAAAGAGTTGAAGCCAGGTGAATCTGAAGCCTTAGTCCAGTTGGTCGAAAAACCTAGCATCGATGAGGCACCCTCGAATCTAGCCGTTGTCGGACGTTATATCTTACCCGCCGATATTTGGCCATTGCTTGCCAAAACGCCAGCAGGTGCAGGGGATGAGATACAACTCACTGACGCCATAGCCATGATGATGGAAAAGCAGACGGTTAATGCTTATTACATGAAAGGTAAGAGTCATGACTGTGGTAATAAACTAGGCTATATGCAAGCCAATATCGAACATGCACTGCGCCATAAAGAGATAGGCCAAGATTTCAAGGCATATCTAAATAAGCTAGTTCATGATTTAAATAAGGAACAAGAGTAATGACCATATTAGTCACAGGTGGCGCAGGTTATATCGGTAGCCATACAGTGGTTGAACTGTTGAATGCAGGCCAAGAGGTTGTCATCGTCGATAACCTTGTCAATTCGAGTATTGAAGCCCTGCATAGAGTCGAAAGTATCACAGCTAAAACAGTCACGTTTTACCAAGGAAATGTGCTCAATAAAGCCTTCCTACAGAAAATATTTAACGATCATGATATTCAATCAGTGATCCATTTCGCCGGCCTTAAGGCTGTTGGAGAATCGGTCGCACAGCCGCTTAGGTATTATGAGAATAATGTCAGCGGCACTTTGGTTTTGTGTGAAGTCATGGCTGAAAATAATGTCAAAAACTTAGTTTTTAGCTCTTCTGCTACTGTATATGGCGATCCAGCCAGTTTGCCTATCACTGAAGATTTCCCTACCGGTGCAACAAATCCATATGGTCAATCTAAACTCATGGTTGAACATATACTTAAGGATCTGCATCAAGCCGATCCGAGTTGGAATATCGCCAGATTACGCTACTTTAATCCTGTCGGTGCCCATGAAAGTGGCCGTATCGGTGAAGACCCTAACGATATACCCAATAATCTGATGCCTTTTATTGCTCAAGTGGCCGTTGGTAAGCGTGAAACTCTCAGTGTGTTTGGTGACGATTATGATACTCACGATGGTACCGGCGTGCGTGACTACATACATGTCGTTGATTTGGCCATTGGCCATTTACGCGCATTAGATAAACTCAATACCCAACCTGGACTGGTGACCTACAACTTAGGTACAGGTCAAGGTTACAGTGTAATCGATATGGTGAAAGCGTTTGAGCAGGCTTGTGGTAAGTCAATTAACTATCAAATTGTTGACCGTCGCCCAGGAGACATTGCTTCATGTTATGCTAACCCTGAGAAAGCCCAAAATGAGCTTAACTGGCGTGCCACTCACTCCTTAGAAGATATGGCAAATAGCAGCTGGCTTTGGCAATCAAGTAATCCGAACGGTTACGGGCAATAATGAGTTTTAGCTGGTTCTAGGTACTAAGTTTTAGCTGGTTCTAGGTTCTAGGTTCTAGGTTCTAGGTTCTAGGTTCTAGCAACGTGTTTTTCACTCTATAAAGCAGTATTAAATGAGTAATATAAATCAGAGTCGACGCCGCCTTTTCAATCGCAAAAAATCCAATGCCATCAGGCCACCTTGGAGCAGAACAGATGTCGATTTTACCGATGTCTGTACCCGCTGTGATAAATGTATCAACGTCTGTGAAACTCATATTTTATTTCGTGGAGACGGTGGATTTCCAGAAATTAACTTTAAAGATGATGAATGCACCTTCTGTAAGAAATGTGCTGACACTTGTCCTGAGCCACTGTTCATTGACACCGAAGAGTCTCCTTGGCAGCTCCATGCCGTCGTTCAGGAGTCTTGTTTGGCTAACAACGGCATTTGGTGTCAAAGCTGTAAAGATGCCTGTGATGAACGAGCTATCACATTCAAGCTCGCCATAGGGCAAGCCCCTAAACCTCTGATAGATACAGATATCTGTACTGGATGTGGAGCCTGTGTAGCCCCATGTCCCACCAATGCCATTAATCTAGTGACGTCTAGCTAATACACTCTCGTTCTCAATACGTATCAGAGCCAATAATCTGACTTTTTTGCGTCAAATTTTAATTGTTTTTTTACTGTTAAATTAAGGTTAGTATCAATTCAATCATAACCGACTTGTAGAGCCATTATGTTTGGAAATAAGAAAAACAACTCAGGACTCACCTTCGTTGCTCAAGGCACTAAGCTCTCAGGTGAAAGCCATTTTTCTGGGGAAGCGCTCATCGGCGGAGAGCTCTACGGAAAAATAAGTTCAGCAGGAAAAATCACCATTGAAGTTGACGGCTATGTGGATGGTGAACTGAACTGCGAAGAGTTGAAAGTGTCAGGAAACTTCAAGGGTAAGCTTAAGTGTAACAAGCTCAATATCACCAGTACAGGTACCGTTGAAGGTGAAATAGCCTGTGAATCGATGGAGATTTTTGAAGGCGGTCAGTTTATCGGTATGCGTGTACGAGAAGATATCGCCTTATTAAAAACAGTCTCACTCAACAAAGACTGTCACGTTGAGCCAAAGCCAGATATTCAAGGTGAACTTCAAGCAAATTAAATTAACTAGCGGGAAACCTAGTTTCTGGCGCCTTCCTTTGGCGCCTCCTCAAATCACAAGCTCACTCTTGACTCTCTCTTATCGTTAATCGATATTTTTTAATCGATATTCTCTGAGCAATTTAACAAAATCATCTGCAGATCTGTCCAGGCAATCAGCTGGAATATAGAGGTGAAAACCTAAGTTTTTACTCAACATTTCACAGCGGTGACCAAACATGGCCAATACCCCTTTGTAGCGCTCCTCGTTAACCACTAAGGGGGTAAATTCAGAGTTCATATAAGCTTCCAATTCGATTAAGTCTTCATCCAAGGTGACCGCAGACATCAACAGTGGTCGCTGCTCGGTTAACAGACCAGTGGCGAGCCGACCAGGGATCATATCTAGAATAGGGTTAATTCGCTTAAGCTTGATGCCGACATAAGGCAATTGGATAGACTCAAAACCATCCAGTCCTCGAGGAATGTCTATCCTCTGTACATTATCCCATTGGACAACAATACTGCCGCGTCTATGGTGATATTTAAGCCCATGCTCGTCGAGTTCCAAACTAACTTCAGGCTCGAGAATTTTGGAGACCCCGAGTACCAGAGATATCACACCTAATGAAAAGCAGAGCATACCAGGGGCAAACAAGGCGCTAGAGGATAAAAATAAACTGATACCGATTGTCAGTGCTATCGCGCCGACTAAGGTCAAGGTTCTGCTGTTGCGTTTAAATTTCGAGTTTATCTGTATTGCTTCAATGTCCAAGAGTTATCCTAAAAGATCTATTACTGCTATTGGGATTTCAATTTCGAGTTGCTCTGTATTGTTTTAATATCTAAGAATTACCCTAAAAGATCTATTACTGTTATTGGGTTTCAATTTCGAGTTGATCTGTATTGTTTTAATATCCAAGAATTACCCTAAAAGATCTATTACTGCTATTGGGATTTCAATTTCGAGTTAATCTGTACTGCTACTATATCCAAGAATTATCCCAAAAGACCTATTTACTGCTGTTTGGTTGCAATATTTAACACTGGCCTAATCACTTTCATATTTAAGTGTAAACCAGAGCCTGCCGACATATTCATGCATCGCACGCTGGGATGAAAGTAAATTATTCGCATCGAGTCGCCACCAATGACCTTTCCTGCTGATAAAGTCAGTTGGCGCCGCTTCAGGGCTAAGGCCCTGACTTTGAAAAATAGCCATCGCTCGTGGCATATGAGTCGATGAGGTCACTAACCTAAAAGGCACATCTCCCACTTCCCATTTCAGGTACTGAGCTTCCTCAATGGTATCTTTGGCTAATGGAAAAGTGATAATACGATCCTTAGGGATCCCTAGCTCCATGGCAGCCGCTGACAACAGTTGGGCATGAGATACTTTTGAATCACTACCTCCCCATCCACTCACAACCAAAATACAATCTTCTCCCCGATGATACTGGCGGACACCTTCACTTAACCTAGCTAAAGCCGTGGCCGATAACTTTTGAGTGGCCATTCCCTGTACAGCATCGTCATGATCGCTGCCGAGCACCATGATTAAGCACCCCGGAGCAATAGACTTGTTATTGACCTGATATTGATTTTCAAGCTGGGCGGTGAGGAGGTTGCTACCCACTGAGCTACTGCAAAAAATAAGTATGACTACAGCAACGGATAAAATACTGCGAACCAGTTTGCGATTTCTCAGCATCACAATGCAAAATAGCAGCAGTAGCACCACTAAGGGGATTGGCATAAAGAGTTGGGAAATGAATTTTTTAAGCCAAAACATTAAATCGACAGCCCGAGTAAACTAAATTCGGGCTAGTCTAACATAAGTTTTCACTCTGTAGTTTTAACGGAGCTGGCTTACCACAGCCAAGCGGCTCCACGAACGCCTGACGAGCAACCATACAGGTTTTGAACTATCGGTGTGCGGCATTCACCACCTAATACATATTGAGATAATAGTTCGGGTAATCGAGGATAAATGGCATCGATATTCGACATGCCGCCTCCAAGAACCACCACATCTGGGTCTAATGTGTTAATCACATGGGCAAGTGCTCTTGCAAGCCTATCAAGATAACGTTCAAAAGCTGCAACCGCACGGGGATCGTCAACATCTACCATTGCCATTATCTCTGATCCTTTAGCCGCATCGCCGCCATCTTGGTTATAATCACGCACAAAACCTGTGCCTGAAATAAAGGTCTCAATACAATCATGATTACCGCAAAAACATGAGGTGCTATTAAATTCCTCTTTTGACATCCATGGCAACGGGTTATGACCCCATTCACCACATATACCATTGCCACCACTGTGTACCCGACCATTGATAGCGATCCCTCCGCCACAACCTGTACCTATGATGACTCCAAACACAACCCCCTTTCCAGCACCTGCACCGTCGACAGCTTCTGATACGGCGAAACAGTTAGCATCATTAGCTACCCTCACTTCACGACTCAAGCGTTGGCCTAAATCGATATCCAGAGGTTTGCCATTGATCCAGGTCGAATTTGCGTTCTTAACTAAGCCTGAAAAAGGCGAGATAACACCAGGAATACCAACACCGACACTTCCCACCATACCCAATGTAGTCTCAGCTTCATCAACTAGACTCACTATAATATCGAGTGTAGCCTCATACTCTCTAGGTGTAGGTAAACGTTTCCTAAACAGCTCTTTCCCCTCAGCATTCAAGGCTACCAGCTCTATTTTAGTTCCACCAAGATCAACGCCCATTCGCAACATCTGTCTTACTCCACTATCGACTCTTATTAATTTCAATTTTGCCTATACGAATCAGATTAAATTATGCCTATGTTTAAAGATAGCGCGCTAAACACCTCAGCAATCAAATTCATTTTGGCCCGAACGATACAGGTCAATCTTGCACATGAGTGTGACAGTAATACAGCCACTCCCATAAAATAAAAATTAGCACTTATTACCAAAAGGTAATTCCTTGTGCTTTAGCTCCAACCTCAAAAGCTGTTAAAAAAAAGTCCTTTTTTTCAGCACACAAGCAACTCAGAGAAACCAGAGTTAACTTAGTTTAATGACAAGAAATATCGGCTTCCTCTTCATCTAACAGCTCGATAGAAATACTTGAGAAGGTGACACTAAGCTGTCCAATACTCGATAAAGTAAACGGGGAACTGATCTTATCCAATTTCGCACCGGCCTTATCAAAGCAAGCAAGATCGACTGTTAATGTTTGCCACTGTTCAATCTCCATGTTCTTAAGCAGGGGCTCTAGCTGCACGCTACCGGCGCAATGCTTCCCGCACTCCATGGCTAATTGAACCTGAGTGTTCACAGGATAATTGAGTTTAAGCTGGATAGATAAGACAGCGTTAACACCTTGAAACCTTTTCATATCAACAACAGACTGACTGACAAAGCTAACAGCACCCTTCCCTTTGCCATTAAAGGTTACCTGCCAAGCATCCTCCTGCACCTCTCTGTCACGGGTTTGAAATTCGACAAATTCATTGGTTTGCAAACTGCTCAAGATAGGCTCTCTTACTCCCTTGCTGTCGATCATTAACTGCCATGGCGCCTTAACTGAACCATCGAAAATGGACATGGCTGTCAGTTGAGCTTCTTGCCTATCGACCTTTTCCGATAAGTCAGCTCTTAATATGTCTACCTCTCCATAACTGAGCCCATAACCATAGGCAAACAGGGGGGCATACTCACGATCAAAGCGATTAACCTCAGTGTCTAGCGCGTTAGCAGGCCATGAATATGATAATTTTCCTGACATGGCATAGTTAACGTTACCATCAGCTTTGGAGAAAATGACTTCTGCAACACCGTCCCCCTCACTGCCAGGCAACCAGGCAACCACAAATGCATCAGAGGCATTTAGCTCTGCATTAACCCAGAGTGGTCTACCGGTTAAAAAGATTGAAACAACGGGAATGCCTTGCGCCTTTAGTTTCTGTAACAGAGCCAAGTCATGCTTGGTATTGGCTTGAAATTCGAGATGCTCAACATCACCCACGCCCTCGGCGTAAGGTTCTTCACCAAACACCACAACTGCAACATCGGGTTTCTCGCTATACTCGCCATTCACACTCAGCTCAACATGACCACCAGCGGCAACAACGGTTTGCTCAATGCCATCATAGATGGAGGAACCTCCAGGGAAGTCAGCATTACTGTTATTCGTCCCCTGCCAGGTAATGCTCCAGCCTCCAGATTGTTTACCTATATTATCCGCGCCATCACCGGCAACGAGCACCCGCAGCTTAGGGGAAAGAGGTAATATATTCTTGTGATTTTTCAGCATAACCAGAGACTCACGTACAGCTTGCCTAGCAATATCCCTGTGCGCTGCTGCGCCAATTAGCTCGGTTTTACCCGATAGTACTCGGTTAGCAGGACTGGGTTTTTCAAACAAGCCAGCTCTTAATTTAACCCGTAGAATGCGACTCACTGCATCATCGATGCGTGAAGTAGGTATCTCACCACTTCGAACTTGAGCTAATGTATTTTCATACAGAGGTTTCCAGGCAGCTGTTGGCACCATAAAGATATCGAGCCCGGCATTGGCTGCCTGAGCACAGCTTTCATTGCTGCAACCTGGTATCTGCCCATGTCCATTCCAGTCTCCAACCACTAGGCCATCGAACCCCATGCGCTCTTTTAACACTTGGGTTAACAGATAGTGATTGCCATGGTTTTTGTCTCCATTCCAGCTATTGAATGACGCCATCACCGTTTGTGCGCCGACACTTAAACCACTCACATAGCCTTGAGCATGAATATCGAATAACTCTTGCTCGGATGAAATAGTATTCCCCTGATCGACGCCACCTTGGGTTCCGCCATCTCCAAGGAAGTGTTTCACCGTGGCGATAACGCGGTTATCACCGAGAAAATCTCTCCCTACCGCTCCCTGAAGCCCTTGAACGATTGCCCCTGCATAGGATTTTACGATCTCGGGATCTTCAGAATAACCTTCATAGGTTCTGCCCCACCTATCGTCTCTGACCACTGCGACGGTTGGTGCAAACACCCAGTCGATACCTGTAACCATCACTTCAGTAGCCGTAATAGCCGCAACTTGCTCGATAAGCGCAGGATTATGCGCTGCGCCAAGGCCTATATTGTGAGGAAACAGGGTCGCTCCAATAACATTATTATGACCATGAACTGCATCGGTACCCCACATGGTAGGAATATTAGAGCCATCAAGGGAATCATCGACAGAGGCTTGATACATAGCCTCGGCGAGCCTTATCCAATCTTCGGGCGTCGCATGTTTATTATTATCAGGAAAAGCGCCGCCACCATTAAGATAGGAGCCAAAGCCATATTGACGCATTTCTTCGACACTGATATCACGGATCTCAGGTTGGATCATCTGCGCCACTTTCTGCTCTAATGTCATAGTCTTAAGGAGCTGAGTTATTCGTTGCTCATCAGCAATATCAGGTGCCAAACCCATTGATAGCTCAGGCCAAATCTCAATATTTTGATCACCTGTATCTTGCCCAAGCAGTGCCACAGAAGTTGCTTGAGTCGCCAGTTTTCCATCTATGTCCTCCTCAGTTCTGTGACTACAACTATTCAAGGTAAGCAGCGCAGAACCAAGTAAACTTAATGGGATAATAGCTTTACTAAATCGAATCATTTTAGTGTTCCCTGCGTCGCACCCGATGATATTCGACTACGTGCTTGACTGCCTACCAAGCCATAAAATGCGATATAAACAAAGCAGAGCATAGGCAGTAAGAATGACAATTGGATCCCTGCTATATCGGCAATAACGCCTTGAGCTACGGGAAGTAAAGCACCACCAACAATAGCTAAACATAAGATCCCAGAACCCTGACTGGTATGCTGCTTTAACCCTCTTAAAGCAAGCGTAAATATGGTGGGAAACATGATGGAATTACACAGACCAACAAGAATGATTGCCCAGAGCGCCAACATACCCGAAGAGAATGTGGCGATCAGCACCAAAATAACAGCTAAGAGACTATTAACCCCTAACACCTTACCTGCCGATACTTTCTGCATCACAACCGCGCCGACAAAACGGCCTATCATGGCGCCGCCCCAATAATAGGTCACATATTTAGCGGCTTTCATCTCCTCTAAACCGGCTATGCTATCCATAGCAGCAAAGTTAATCAGTAAACTACCAATGCCAACCTCGGCGCCCACATAAACGAAAATTGCCAGCGCACCTAATACCAAGTGTCGATACTGCCAGGCACTGCCTTCTTGACGACACTTCACTTCTTGAGAAGAAGCCTGCGATGCACTATCACCACTACTCTCCTCTGCTTTGATTTCTACTTTAGGTAACTTAAGAAAAGCAAAAACAAGTGCCATGATAAATAACGCTGATGCCAATATAAGATAAGGCGTTTGCACCGCCGTTGCCTGATTTTGAGTATTAGTATCAACAGCGTCAGTAACAGATGATAATATGAGCCAGCCACCGAATATGGGTGCCAACGTCGCACCTAATGAGTTGAATGCTTGTGTCATTGTCAGCCTGGATGATGCTGTTTTTGCCTCTCCAAGCACACTGACAAAAGGATTAGCTGAAACTTGTAGTAAGGTGATCCCGGCGGCCAATACAAACAATGCCCCTAAGAAGGCGAAATACGATCCCGTTGTCGCCACAGGGTAAAAAGACAAGGCACCCACCCCTGCAATCAATAATCCGACAACAATCCCTTTTTGATAGCCTATCTTGCTGACGAGTGCCCCCGCAGGTATAGAGACAATAAAGTAAGCCCCGAAAAAGCAAAACTGGATCAGCATAGCTTGGGTATAACTAAGGTCGAACATCCCCTTAAGATAAGGAATAAGAATGTCATTAAGACTGGTCAACAAGCCCCAGATAAAGAATAGCGAAGTTAAACAAGTCAGTGGAAATCGATAATTTTGCGCCTTGCCGTAATGGCCTTGACTGGCAAGATGGTGTTCTTGATCTGGTGTAGTAGGTATCGCAGCCATAATTCTCCCCTATTTAGCTAGGTATATTTATTAGTATTTATGAGTCGCTGAGTGTTCTCCTCAGCTTAGCTTCACTCACATCTCATCAGTAAACTTTGTTACAACTGATAAACCTGTTAAACAAATCTGTTGATTTTTAACATTCAAAGCTCTATCTTTAATGTAAGCGCTTTCATTTATAACACACTCGTAACGAATAGCAATTTCTTTCAAGCTATATGTAAGCGCTTCCAATGCTGAGTATGCAGCTTTGCATTACACGCCGCAGTGATTAACAACTGCATTACTGATAAATTTAACCAATGTTGATGACTGCAATGAAAATACAATTACCAAAAGACTCTCAGATGTTATCGCCCAAGTTTACTTATGGGGTGGCGACGGCGTCCTTCCAGATTGAAGGAAGTGCGACTAATCGCCTTCCAAATATATGGGATACCTTTTGCCAAAAGCCGGGTGCCATCGTCGATCAATCTGATGGGTTAACCGCTTGTGACCATGTCAATCTTTGGGAAAAAGATTTACAACTGATCTCCAGTCTCAATGTTGACGCCTATCGCTTGTCTATCTCCTGGGGACGAGTCATAAACCAAGATGGCAGCCTAAATAACGAGGGGGTCGACTTTTACATTAAACTGCTCGACAGACTAAAACTGTTCAATATCAAAGCCTTTGTGACACTATATCACTGGGATCTACCCCAACATATTGAAGATAATGGCGGCTGGTTAAATCGTGAAACGGCTTACCTGTTTAGTGACTATGCCGATAAAATCTCTAGCGCTTTTGGCAATAGGGTCGCTTCCTACGCGACCCTAAATGAGCCATTCTGCAGCGCCTACCTAGGTTACGAAGTGGGGGTTCATGCCCCAGGTATTGCCAAGGCTAAAGCAGGCAGAGCTGCTGCTCATCATTTACTCTTGGCTCATGGTCTGGCGATGCGAGTATTACAAAAAAATTGCCCCGATGCTCAAAATGGAATTGTACTCAATTTTACCCCTTGTTATTCAAGCTCTGAGGATGCGGCCGACATTGCTGCTACCAAGTATGCAGATGATTATATGAATCAATGGTATATCAAACCTATTATGGATGGCGCTTACCCGGACTTACTTGAAGCGCTACCCACAGATGTTAGGCCGGATATTCACGATGGCGATCTTGACATCATCTCTCATCCGTTAGATTTCCTTGGTGTGAACTATTACACCCGTCTTATCTATAAGGCTAATGAGCAGAACATCTTTGAAGAAGTGCCTAACGACGACGCTACTCACACAGATATGGGCTGGGAAGTCTATCCCAAAGGACTAACCGAACTGCTGATATCTCTCAACACTCTGTATAAATTACCACCTGTTTATATCACAGAGAATGGAGCAGCCATTGCTGATAAACTCAAAGACGGAGAAGTCAAAGATCTTGATAGAGTTAACTACTACCAAGATCATCTCAGAGCCGTTAATGTTGCCATCGAACAAGGTGTCGATATACGTGGATATTTTGCCTGGAGTTTGATGGATAATTTTGAATGGGCAGAAGGTTATCTGAAACGTTTCGGTATCGTCTATGTTGATTATGAAACCCAAGAGAGAACAATAAAGTCCAGTGGTTTAGCCTACAAAGAACTAATAAGTAACAGATAAAACTATAATAACAAAGCTGTAACTAACGTTAATTCAATAACTTGGAAGACTAATGAGTACTTTACCCACATATGAGAAAGTAGGTTATGCCATGGGAGATGCTGCCGCCAACTTAGTTTGGCGAGGCGCATTAGCTTATCTGGCTGTGTTCTATACTGATACCTTTGGTTTAACTGCTGCCGCAGCGGCTATGCTCTTTTTAGTCGTTCGTTTATCCGATGGCGTTACCGACATCATCATGGGGATGATAGCTGACCGAACATCGACTCGCTGGGGTAAATTTCGCCCCTGGATTTTAATATCGACCCCCTTTCTAGCCCTATTTATGGTCTTATGCTTCACAACGCCAGATCTCAGCGATCAAAATAAACTGATATATGCTTACGTCACTTACATAGGCTTAACGCTGGCTTATACCTTAAATAATGTCCCCTACTCCGCGTTAATGGGCGTTATGACAGCGAGTGACACCGAGCGCACCAGCCTTTCAGGGTTCAGGTTTGCAGGTGCCTTCGGCGGCGGTCTGTTAGTCATGGGATTTTTACCCGATTTAGTCGCCTATTTCGGTGCCGGTGATGACTCAAAAGGTTATCAATACTCCATGTACCTGTTCGCAGCTATATTGATGGCATTAATGGTCATCACCTTCGTTACAACCAAAGAACGTGTCACTCCCACAATCGATCAATCCAGCAAGCTATCCACTGAACTTAAGGATCTATTTAAAAACTTACCCTTCATTATTTTGCCACTGCTAGCAACAACACTGTTTTTCTACTATCGCAACTTATATAGCGCAGCGTTCTTCTTTCTAGTCATGGCACTGATGTGGTTTGTGATTAAGAGACTTATCAACCAAGACACAACAAGCATATCCAGAACCCAAAGGGATATGGTTGACCTGCTCACCAACAAACCTTGGCTGATACTACTTGGAATGGGGTTCCTCACTATGATGTTTAATGGCATCAAGTATGGGGTCATCGCCTACTACTTTAAATATCAAGTCGGTGATGAACTGATGGCGGGTCAATATTTCGTTGCACTGCTTTTAGTATCAATTCTTGGGGCACTGTCTACCAGCTATCTGTCCAAAATATGGGGGAAACGTAACTTATTTATCATATCACTCCTGCTTAGTGGCCTACTAACCGCCGGCTTCTACTGGGTGCCTGATGGCAATATTGTCGCCATTTTCTCACTAGGCTGCGCAGCTGAATTTTTTGCCGCCATGATGCCAACGCTATTTTTTTCGATGCTGGGTGACTCGGCTGATTACTCTGAATGGAAAAACGGCCGCCGTGCAACCGGGCTTATCTATTCGGCCGGCACCTTTGTGCAAAAAACAGGTGGAGGATTTGCTGGTGCCCTCGTACTCGTGGTACTCGCTGGCTATGGCTACGATGGCATGGACAGTTCAACCATTGCAGCTTCATTGCCAGGCATGAAACTACTCCTGAGCTGGATCCCAGCAGGCTTTGCTTTTGCGGGTGTCATCTTGATGCTGTTTTATCCACTAGGCTGCAGACAGAACCAAGAGATTGGCGAAGAGCTGGCTAAACGTAGAAATACGTTGGCGCCAGCTTAGTCCTAAATCAGCAAGGATAATGACTCAATATGGTATCTTACTCTCCTTCACACTGTATCCAGCAATAGGTTCACTGATTGTTGCAGCGATAATGCACTGGTATCAACTTGATGACCGGACAGTAGAAAAAATACGTAGGCAACTGAATGTTCAGCAACATGAGTCATCTTCCCATGACCGCGAGTGTTCACAATAAAACGTTAAACACAAACAATAATAGCTAAAAGCTTTGGTAAATTTGTAGCGTAAAGAATAAGATAGCGTCATCGTTTTATTTTCGTAACACCAATCGATTTAAGCACAATAAGGAAGAATATGGCAACCATTTATGATGTCTCAGTGCTAGCTGGAGTGTCGTTAGCGACAGTATCCAGAGTGATGAATAAAAATACTAAGGTCAGTGAGAAAACCGAGAAAAAAGTGCTCGATGCCATGAAGCAACTTGGTTATCGGCCTAACTCAATTGCACAATCACTGGCTTCGAGTCGCTCAAACAGTGTAGGTATATTAGTTTCTGAGCTCCACGGCCCCTTCTATGGCGCTATGATGAGTGGCATTGAAGCTGAGCTGAGAACAGCGAAAAAACATGTCATCATTGCCGCTGGTCATAGCGACGAACAAAGCGAAAAAGAAGGTATCGAATTTCTGATCGACCGCCGCTGTGATGCGCTTATTCTTCATGTTGAGGCGGTTTCTGATGAGTATCTGATCGAGTTAAGTAAAGGCTCAACCCCTATCGTGCTTATCAATCGATATATTCCAGCGCTCAAAGATAACTGCATATTTCTAGATAACCAATTAGGGGGATATTTAGCGACAAAAGCCATTATCAACTCGGGGCATAAGTCTTTAGCCTATATTTCCGGGCCTATGTGGAAAGTAGATACTCAGGCTCGCTTAAAGGGTCACAAGCAAGCGCTGGCTGAATCTGGAATTGAGTTTAATCCATTACTGATGTTTGAAGGGGATTACCTGGAAAAGGGAGGGAGCCAAGGTTTTAGGACTCTCAAAGCCGGAAACGTTGAATTTACCGCCCTGGTATGTGCTAATGATGAAACGGCTGCAGGTGCCATGGATGCAGCAAGGCAGATGCAATTGAATATACCGGCCGATATTTCCATAATAGGTTTTGATAATATCATTCTAGCCAACTACATCCACCCAAAGTTATCGACTATCGATTACCCGATAGGTGAAATGGGTCATATGGCCGCACGTTGGATCTTAAAAAACACCTATAAAGATAGGTCTCTTGATATCAAAAACATGTTTGATCCCGCTTTGATTCTTCGAAATTCCATTAAGAACGTATAATCTAGACAACAATATGAACGAAGATCATAAAATCGGTCTTCTGCCAGCCCCACTCTGCTTTGTCGGTGCATTATCTCACCGACTTTGCTAGATAAATTCCCAACCTAAATTTCAGATCCCCCTCAACAAGACAAGCTTCAACAGATTTATTCTCATTCTCTTAATTGATAAACAGACTTATCGACTGGTATGACTAAATCAGTCAATTAAACTAACCAACCAATACCAACTCCATATTCACTCGATACCCAGTCAATAACTATCAACAAAAACGCTACAAACCAGCCTAAAAATAGATTTAACGACTAATGTGACGAAAATTAAAACCAAGTCAAATCCACATAAAATCAACGCGATACAAATGACCACTTTCATTGAAAAATAAGATTTGTTAAAATAAAGTAACTTTTATGTTGACTGCGATTATTATTTAACCTAGTTTTGTGTAAGCGCTTACAAATTTGAACATCTAGAGTCTCCTTTATTTTTTTAAGCTGTTTTGAAAGCGCTTACATTTTGGTTCGGCATATTAGAATTGATAAATAAAATTATGATTGAATGTTTCCGGGGGGAGATGGAAATGCAACAACAAAAATTTAAGAGAACAGCATTAGCGACAAGCCTTTCACTAGCACTAAGTGCTACAGCCTTTGCGCCAGTGTATGCAGCTGAAGAAGATCAAGATATCGAAGTGATTGCCGTAAAAGGCATCCGCGGCAGCTTGATTAAATCTACCGACCTAAAAAGAAGCGCTAGCGGTGTTGTTGATGCTATCACTGCAGAAGATATCGGTAAGTTTCCAGATTCTAACTTAGCAGAGTCTCTTCAACGTATTACTGGTGTCGCCATCGACCGCAGTAACGGTGAAGGTAGCCAAGTTACTATTCGTGGTTTTGGTCCTCAATACAACATGGTCACATTAAATGGTCGTGCTATGCCTGCAGCGGGTGATGGCAGTAGCCGTGCATTTGATTTCGCTAACCTGGCTTCAGAGAGTGTAAGTGCTGTCGAAGTCTATAAGACAGGCAAAGCCAATATCGCATCTGGCGGTATAGGCGGTACTATCAATATTGTCACAAATAAGCCTCTCAATAATCCAGGGTTAAAAGTAAGCATTGGTGCCAAGGCACTGCATGATACAACTAACCGTGTCGGTGATGATGTGACACCTGAGCTTTCAGGCCTTATCAGCTGGACCGATGATAATGAGATGTTTGGTGCCTCACTAACCGCGAGTCATCAAGTACGTCACAGCGCTGCAGTCGGCGCCTTTGTCACTGACTGGCGCACTTCGGCTTGGGATGGCACTGTGCCAAATACCCCCACCACAGATCAAGATGGCGATAAGATTGTACTCAACAATCCACCCGCCATGGGCCAGCTTCATGCGCTTCCCTCTGATATTCGCTATTCAGTCGCCGATAGAGAGCGTATCCGTGATAATGCTCAGCTAACCCTACAGTTTCGCCCTGTCGATGCGTTCACAGCGACCTTAGATTACACCTACTCAAGGCAGGAAACGCTGGAGAAGAGAGCCGAGCAGTCAATTTGGATGGACTCGTTTAAAACCGATTTTACCTTCGATGATGAGTTAATAAAAACACCTATCATTCATAGCGAAGACAGACGCTGGCAGAACCCACGAGACCTTGGCTTAGCATTGCAAGAAGGTAACCTACTTAACGAAAATAACTCTATCGGCTTGAACCTCAGTTATGATGTCAACGATGATTTTAGCCTGACGTTAGATGCCCATGACTCCAAGGCTGAGCGTAGCCCGAATGCAGCTTATGGTAGCTGGATCAATGTCGGTCTCGGTGCCAATGTTTCAGCCGGTCAAACGGGTATTTACAATGGTGGCCTGCCACTCATGCAGATCGATTTCGATGACTCGACTAACCCAGGCTTAAACCCTAACGGTGTTCTTGATGCCGGTGATGTGGGTACAGCGATGTTAGATAGAGACGAGTACTCTCATGAAACCGATATCACCCAGATACGTTTAGACGGTTCATACGAATTTGATAATGGCGGCATCGACTTTGGTATCGAGCACCGCTCTATGTCTAGCCACACAGTTCAAAGAGATCTGATGAACGAGATGGGCGGCTGGGGTATAGCAAATCCAGGTGAGCTTCCTGATGGTTACCTATCCCCTGTCGATTATGCCGACGAATTTGATGACTACAGCACAGCTGGCGGCTGGACTCAGGGCTTTACTGGTAGTGCATCTGAAGTGGGTGCTTGGGCTGCAAACAAGTATGGCTTTGGTTTCGGTGGTATCGATGCTGTTTCTACCGATAGCCTGATTGAAGAAGATATTAACGCAGCTTACGTGCAATTTGAGTTATCCGGTGAGCTCGGTGAGATGCCATACAATGTTGTTGTTGGTCTTCGTTATGAAAAAACCGATATTACTTCAACATCTAATACTGCCGTTCCAACAGCGGTTCATTGGGACAGTAACAATGACTTCTCTGTTCAGCAAGGCTCTATTGCAGACAGTAACTCAGTCTCTATCGATTCTAGCTATAGCCACCTTCTGCCTAACTTAGATTTGGATATCGAAGTTGTAGAGGACGTCATTGCACGCTTCTCATATAGCAAGACCATTTCTCGTCCATCATATAATGACATGAGTGCGGCGGTTATCGGCCTTGGTGGCCCAACAGCGCCAACCATTTTAGCTGGCTCCCTGCCAGGTGGTGCGTCGAGTGGTAACCCAGGCCTTGTCCCTTTCGAGTCTGACAATTTTGATATTTCTGCAGAATGGTATTTCGATGACGCTAGCTATGCCTCTATCGGTTACTACGAGAAGCGTGTCAGTAACTTCATCGGTAGTGAGCCTGAAGTCATGAATCAATATGGCTTAAGAGATCCGAGTAACGGCCCTCGTGCGGCTCAAGCCATTGCAGACTTAGAAGCCTTAGGTGAGTCGGTGACCGATACCTCACTCTTCTCTATGGTTGCAGCCAATGACTTAGGGATTGATTATTACTCTCAAGATGCGACTTGGTTTGAGAATAACTACACGGGTATCGCCAACAGTGACGATCCACTGATGGACTTTGAGACCAGTGCTCCAGTTAACAACCAAGACGCCAAGATCAACGGCTTTGAGCTAGCGATACAGCACTTCTTCGGTGATACTGGTTTCGGTGCCCAAGCTAACTACACCACTGTCAGTGGTGATGTGGGATATGACATCACAGCCGACCCAAGTGAGTCTCAGTTTGCGCTGTTTGGCTTAAGTGATACGGCTAACTTAGTCTTGATGTATGAAAACTTCGGTTTTCAGACACGTATCGCCTATAACTGGCGTGATGAGTTCCTATCGGGAACCAAGGGTCAAGACCCTGTATTTACTGAAGCGCATCAGCAAGTTGATTTGACTATATCCTATCAAGTATTTGAGAATTTCTCAGTCTCATTCGATGGCATCAATATTACAGGTGAAGGCTACCGTACTCATGCACGCACTGATGCTCAGCTTTGGAATCTTGAACAAGGCGGTGCACGCTACAGCTTAGGCGCTCGTTACACCTTTTAATCTAAAGTAAAAATCTAGACAAGTAGTAAAAATATCTATGCCGCTGGGTTATCTGACTCAGCGGCATATCATCTAACTTCTACAGCGTTAAATGAATATTTGTAAAAACGTTTTGATGATTAAAATGTTTCTATAAACACTCAAAATAGGCAAGCAAGAATGATGATAGATGCCATAAAAGAAGTGACTATTGTTGGTGGTGGAACCGCGGGGTGGTTAACCGCAGCTGTGATTGCTGCAGAGCACCACTCTCACCTTGCCGATACCATCAATGTGACCCTCATTGAATCGCCAGAAGTGAGCTCAATCGGTGTTGGTGAGGGTACCTGGCCTTCGATGCGCTCTACCTTAGAGAAAATAGGGATCAGTGAAGTTGAGTTTATCACTTGCTGTGATGCCTCTTTCAAGCAAGGATCACAATTTATCGGCTGGAAAAACGGTCAACAAGATGATCGTTATTATCATCCTTTTATGACGCCTCAAGGCTATGCTCAAGCTAACCTGTACCGAGCCTGGCAGGAGTTTTCACCCGAACAAAGTTTCGCCGAAACCACCAGTATCCAAGCTGCTGTGTGCGATGCAGGACGAGCCCCGAAGCAAGCGGGTACTCCCGATTATGCAGCCGTCACGAACTATGGTTATCATCTGGATGCAACAAAATTTGCAAAGCTATTGATGCAACATTGCACCACAAAGTTAGGCGTCAAACATGTGTTGGATCATATGATTGATATCATTTCAGACGGTAACGGTGACATCGCAGAGATCTGTACCAAGCGATCAGGAAATATCAGCGGCGATCTATTTATCGACTGCACAGGTATGTCATCCCTGTTATTAGGCAAGCATTTCAATATTCCCTTTATCGAGAAACGTCATATTCTGTTTAATGACAGCGCCATGGCACTGCAAGTGCCCTATTATGAAGACGATACTCAAATTGCCTCGACGACTAAGTCCACAGCCCAAAGCAATGGCTGGATTTGGGATATTGGCCTGCCCTCGCGACAAGGCGTTGGCTATACCTACTCGAGTAGCCACACAAGTGACCAGCAGATCCAGGATGATTTAATCACTTATGTCGCCAAATCCATAGGACAAGTACGCGCTGAGCAGCTAAGCCCGAGAAAAATCAGCTTTACTCCAGGCCATAGAGACAAGTTTTGGCACAAAAACTGTGTGGCTGTCGGTATGGCATCGGGTTTTATCGAGCCATTAGAAGCCTCGGCTCTGGCGCTCATCGAGCTATCAGCGAGCATGATCAGTGAAGAGCTCCCCGTACATAGAGCCCAAATGGATATCACTGCTAAGCGATATAATCAACGATTCACGTATCGCTGGTCACGGGTCATCGATTTTCTCAAATTGCACTATGTGCTTAGCGAACGTCAAGATTCTGATTACTGGTTAGATAATCGACATAACAATACCCTACCTGATAGTCTTCAGGAGCAGCTAGAACTGTGGAAATATAAAGTGCCGAATAGGCATGATCTGATGCAGAATGAAGAGGTATTTCCCTCTGCAAGCTACCAATATGTGCTGTACGGCATGGGCTTCCAGACTCTGCTACCTAAAATAGCCAAGCAATCAGACAACCTCAATGTAGCCAAGACAAGTTTCGATGATATACAGCAAAATAAACGCAAATATATCACAGGACTTCCGACCAACCGCGAGTTACTCAAGCTCCTCACCCAGTAATGTTAAATCCAAATATCAATCTCCACTTTGCAACAATAAGGAAAGATGATGGACGCCAACAAAAATAAAAAAAAGCAGAAAGTTGTCATTGCAGGAGGGGGCTCAGCAGGTTGGATGACAGCTGCCGCCCTGTCAAAGCTTCTAGGTAAAAATCTCGATATCTGCCTGATTGAGTCTGAAGAGATTGGGCGTATAGGGGTTGGTGAAGCAACCATTCCTCCAATACGAGTATTTAATCAGTTGCTTGGCATCGATGAGCAAGTGTTTATGCGCGCAGTCCAGGGCACATTCAAACTGGGTATCGAGTTCACCAACTGGGGAGCACTGGACGATAACTACATCCACTCTTTTGGTACCACGGGCAAGGAATGCTGGGCTGGCGAATTTCAACACTTCTGGATTGCAGGTAAGCAAAAGGGCATTGCTGCCGAGTTTGGTGACTATTGCACTGAGCTGCAAGCCGCCAAGCAGGGCAAGTTCTTGGGTTCTAAAGACTCATCACTCAATTACGCTTACCATATGGATGCAGGCCTGTATGCAAAATACCTGTCTGACTTTTCAGCTAAACAGGGAGTCACCCATATTGAGGGCATTATAGATGATGTGATCATCAACCCAACAAATGGTTTTATTGAAGCGGTAAGGCTTGAAAATGGCCAGATCATCGAGGGTGATCTGTTTATCGACTGCACCGGCTTTAAAGCCAGACTGATTGAAGGCGCACTCAATACTGGTTTTGAAAGTTACAGCCATTTACTCCCTTGTGATGCAGCCGTGGCAGTGCAAACTGAAAAATCAGGCGAGCCCAGGCCCTATACTCAATCAATGGCCAGAGACTTTGGTTGGCAATGGCGTATTCCACTGCAACATAGGGTCGGGAATGGCTTGGTCTACTGCAGCCGATTCACATCCGATGAAGATGCCATCGCCAGTCTGATGGATAATCTAGAGTCTCCCGCCATCACTGAACCCAGAGTATTCAAATATAATACCGGCCGGCGTTTAAAAGGCTGGAGCAAAAACTGCGTCGCGATTGGGCTCTCTAGCGGTTTTGTCGAACCTGTTGAGTCGACGGCTCTGCACCTGATCATGTCATCAATACTTCGTCTGATGAAACTGTTTCCCCAAGGCGAGATAAGCCAAGCCAATATCAACGAATATAATAAGCAGACAAAAGAGGAGATGGAGCGCATTCGAGACTTCATCATTCTTCACTACAAGGCCACTAACAGAGACGATACCCCATTTTGGCGTTACTGCCACAATATGGAAATACCAGAAACGTTAGCCCATCGCATTGCATTATTTGAAGACACTGCATGTGTCTGTATCACAGAGACAGAGCTGTTTAGAATCGACTCCTGGACTCAAGTCATGTTAGGGCAAGGTATTATGCCAAAGGGCTATCATCAAATTGTTGATAACATGAGTGATGATGAACTCAAACGATTCCTAACAGGCCTCAAGCAGATGGTGGATAAAAAAGTGGCCCAATTCCCCACTCACCAACAATTTATCGATCAATACTGTAAATCTATGCCCATCTCTTGATAGGCATAAATTAGCCCCATGCTAAATCGATAGAAACTCAACGGAGTAAGCTCATCATACCCGCAGGGAAACTATGTCACTCAGGACATAGTTTCACCTCGCTTTAAAGTGGTGGTAACGGCTGAGGTACACAAGCAACATTCACTCAGCAAAAGTGCAAAAATGACGATACAAAAATCGAATTTACCTCTATTTATTATCCCAATACTGTCACACCTGACTGAAATACCTTAGAATCTCAGCCAATGACATAAGGGATCACCATGAAACTCAAAATATTATCAGGATTATTACTTCTTTCATGTGCATCAGCACAAGCCGCTTGGTGGGTAGAGCCTAACGACCTATCACTCAGAGCCGACATTCAACTGCTCGCAGACACGGGTATTATTCTCCAGCCCGTCACCACCTATCCCTTGATGTGGGCTGGGTTGAAGCAAGATATGGATAAAGCTGAAGTTGAGCAGCTATCGTCAATGCAAGCGAGTGCGTTCGATAGAGTCATGTCTGCCTACAACAAAGATCATCAAAGCTTTAATGCTGAAGTTAAACTGGCAGCAGCAACAGATAGTGCTCGTTTTCTAGGATTTGGTCATGATTACCGTGACAAAGCCGAAACCACAGTCAATGCTGAAGTGACCAAAGAATGGTTCAGTGGCCGACTTGCTGCCAGTTATCATTATGATCCTATTGATGGCAACAGCGCACGCTTAGATAATAGTTTTGCAGCGGTCATGTTAGGCAACTGGATTGTGAGTGCTGGCGCCCAACAAAAATATTGGGGACCAGGCTGGGACACAGGCTTAATTCAGACCACAAACGCTAGGCCTATGCCTGGGATAACCCTTAGTCGTAATAATAGCCAAGCATTCGAAACCCCTTGGTTAAGCTGGGCCGGTCCTTGGACCTTCACCACCAGCTTTAGCCAGATGGAAAGTGACCGTTATGTACCAGAGACCAAGCATTGGGGCGCTCGTGGCACATTAAGACCCATCTCAAAGTTAGAGGTCGGCTTCTCTTGGACCATGCAATGGGGCGGAGAAGGTTATGGCAACAGCTTAGGCGACTGGTGGGATGGACTGTTTAATGGTGGTGGAGTCGAAGGTGAACTCGAAAATGGTCAAGAAAATATGCTGGCAGGCTATGATTTTCGCTGGTCAGACACTGCGTTTGGTATCCCCTACGGCATCTATTACGAACGCACCCATGAAGATTACCATAACGGTAAGAACAAGCTGATCAACGCATCGAACATGGGCGGAGTCGATTTTGTATTAAGCAATATCAATACTCGCATCTTCATCGAATATGCCGACACTGCAGCTTCTTGTGGTATTGATTCCAAAGTCTACAACTGCATGTATGAACACGGTTTTTATAAAGATGGCTATCGCTACTATGGTAAGAGTTTAGGCAGCACCTATGATAATGACTCGCGAACCTTGGTGGTTGGTGGGATCACCCAGCTTGGTGGCGGTCAAAACATCACCAACAAACTGAGGTTGTTAAAACTCAATATCGATGGCACTGATACATCTAACCCCGAAGGTGGCAATCCGGTATCACCGGGTGAATATGAACGTGTGGTTCAGCTCGATACCAGCTATCACAGACCGTTTTATCAAGGCACGCTAAAAGTCGGTGGCACCTTAGGTTATAGCGAATATATGACCAGTGGCGGTGATGACTGGGATACGAGTGTTTATGCTGCCTGGGAAAGAAGCTTTTAATCTGTAGAAGAGCCTAGGACCTAGTTCCTAGGTTCTTAATTAATCTAGTACCTTCTTATTAAATTAACTCAGAAAAATCTTCCAGGGTCTTATGCCCTCTCTTCGTCAGAAATGAGAGCAAAGCCTCTGGGCTTCGATTTAATAGTCTATCAGCGGGAAATTCCGCTTCTTCTATGATCTCCAGCGCTTGTGAGAACTCGCCTAAACTGAAGGCGACATGAGAATCTGAGCCCATCACTAACAAGCCCCCTGCATCTCGAACGGCTTTTGCGATTGCGACACAGTTAGCCTCACTGCCTTTGCGGGACATCTTAAACGAGGAGTTATTGATTTCGAGTGCCACATGAGCACTGGCGGCAGCGACTGCCACAGCCTTGATATCGATAGGGTAAGCAGGATTTCCCGGGTGAGTAATGATATCCACATTACCACTCTCTATGGTGTTGATCAGTGCCTGAGTGTGGGTCTGTTTATCTGAAGGGGGGAAAACGGGTTCGTGAAAACCGGCCAACACTATGTCTAACTCTTGCAGGTAATCGCCAAAGTAGTCAATTTCTCCCGCAGTATTTTTAATATTCGCCTCGATGCCTCTTAAAATACCAACGCCATCTATAATTCTAGGCAGCACTCTCAAATTGACAAAATGCCAGAAATGAGGGGCATCGGCCATATCTGGGCCATGATCGGTTATCGCAAATAACCGCAAGCCTTTCTCTTTCGCCACTGCAATGTAATCATGAACCGTACTATAAGCATGAGTAGAGGCGATGGTGTGGGCATGAGTGTCTACAAGGTATTTCATAATGGCTCTTCTTGTACTTTACATTGAAAATATCAGTGTCCAAGATACTACGCCTTTACAATACCGATTGGTATAAGACCAATTCCGTTAAATTTAAAATCACTTATTTAATGGAACAGGTATAAGCACTTAGCCTAATTTTCAGAAGCTGCGTCTTGCAAATCATCCCATCCCTGACGCTTTCGGTAAATCGTTGAAGCGCTGATATCTAGCATGGTGGCCGCTTTCGGCACATTACCATTACAATGCTCAATGGCAGCCTCGATCGTATGCTTCTCGGATAACCATAACGGAATAATGTCCTCACCACTTTGACCTGCTAATGCTTTATGTGATTGATTTGATATCTGGCTTCCTTCGACCAACGAAGCAAATCCATCATAATTTCCAACGTTCACATTGCTAGTATGCTCTGGTGACTGATATCGATTAGCTTGTGCTGCTATATTGCTATCTGGTACACGGTTAATTGGACTGACAAGCTTAGCGCTTGGGCCTTTTTCCCCTTGTAGCTGAGACGGCAACATACTCATCTCAACGACAGTCGCTGCATTGAGCACCACTATTTGTCTGATAACATTTTGTAGTTGACGTACATTTCCCGGCCAATGATAATCCTGAAAAACCTTTTTAACATCACTACTGAAACTTTTAAACTGCTTACCTTCCTCGGCGTTATATTCTTTTAAGAATTTTTGGGCGAGTAACAGCACATCTTTCCCTCGCACTCTTAAAGCCGGTAACTCAATGGGGATCACATGTAAACGATAAAAAAGATCCTCTCTAAATCTGCCAGCTTTAACCTCTTCCCATGGGAGTCGATTAGTCGCACTGATAAAACGCACATCCACTTTCTCTTCTTTTGTGCCGCCCACTCTCTGAAAAATTCCCGTCTGTATAAAGCGTAAAAATTTACTTTGCAGCTCGAGATCCATTTCGCAAACTTCATCAAGAAACAAGGTTCCACCATTGGCTCTTGTCGCAGCACCGTCTCTATTGGCTATCGCGCCAGTAAACGCCCCTTTGGTGTGACCAAAAATCTCACTTTCTATAAGATCTTTTGGAATGGATGCACAATTAAGTGCAATAAAGGGTTTGTCACGGCGCTGACCTGCATGATGGATTGCATGAGCACAGACCTCTTTCCCTGTACCGCTCTCTCCTACGATGAATGCTGATGCTTTACTGCTAGCAACACAGTCAATGGTCTTGTAGACCGTTTGCATCGCGAGAGACTCACCAATGAATCCCATGTAGTTTTCTTTAGGTAGACTTTTCTCATAGTTGGACACGAGATTGACAAGTTGGCGTTGCTTCAGCGCATTTCGTACTGTTATAGAGAGGCGCTTTGCATCGAAAGGTTTGATAATGAAGTCGAAAGCACCAGACTTCATCGATTCAACGGCAAGATCGATTGTGCCATGGGCGGTGATCATGATCACTGTCGTATCAGGATATTGAGACTGGGCTTTTTGTAAAATATCCATGCCTGACATGTCTGGGAGTTTAATATCCAAGACCAGAAGATCCGGTTGCCACTGTGCAAGCTCGCTGAGTGCATCCACTCCATGATTAACATGGGTGACCTTACCACCTTCTGTGCGCAAGTACTCTGTGTATAATGCCCCTAAAGACATGCTATCTTCGACAAGTAAAACGGTAAATGAGTGACTAATTTCCATATATTCCTTTACCTTAATATTCTTTTACCTTAGTTGCATGACACTAGTTGAATGGCACTATTTTCAACATGATAAGTGCAATGTCAGCAGTCTAGAGGCTAATCATAGATGAACAGCGTTAACCTGACCGACAATATCAAGCCGCGAACCGTTTGCTAAACGCTTTGATTGTTTGCTCTCCAACCTCTTTGACTTCAGCTAAATATGATTCAACTTCTTTCAAATCTTTTTCACGTGCGCTATTTTCAAGACACTTGGCCACTTCATAAAGGGCTTGAGCACCAAAACTCCCCGAACTGCTTTTTAACGTATGAGCTTGATCATCGATTTCATCAAAATTCATAGACAAAGTTAATGACTCAAGTGTGGCTAATCGCTCACGAGTCTCTTGAAGATAGACCTTAAACATCCCCTCCAAAGATTCCTGTCCAAGTGCTTCATAGAGTTCTGAAAGCACTAATTCATCAAATATTTTTTCGATAGATATGACTTTTATTTCGACAACTTTCGAATCTTCTATTTTAGCATTCATAACATCATCTATTGTAGGCTGTTGATTCAAGCTTAATTCCTGAGCACTTTCTTCACAACTTTCTTCACAACTTTTCTCCACATTTTTTCCACTATGAAGTCGATAAATATTGGGTTCTTCTATTACCTTCATCTCAGGAAGCCACTTATTAATGGCCTTAACAAGTTCAACTTGATTAACGGGTTTAGCCACAAAGTCTTTCATCCCAGCGTTAAGGCACGACTCTACGTCTTCTTTTTGTACATTGGCCGTCATGGCAAGAATGATAGTGTCGGGCCGGCTTAATAAAATTTCTTTGGTTGCTTCGACACCATCCATCTCTGGCATACGCATATCCATCAATATCAAACCATAACTGTTTTCGGCTGACATGATCACAGCTTCCCTGCCATTATGCGCATATTCAACTTCAAAACCTGATTTTGCGAGCATGGCTCCAGCAATCACCCGATTAGATGGGCTATCTTCAGCGAGTAATAAGCGTTTATTTCTTGCCGTTAATTCCGGTAATACAGTCTCAACGTCTCCAATTTCATATTCACAAGGGCTCTCGCCACTGAGCAGGCCTAACATCATCTCCCGGCTCAAAGGTTTATTGATCACTTGCTCCAGACCAATATCGGCGAGCACACCTGGCATGTCAGGATTCAATCCTGACATCAGTGCAGCGACCATGCCCTCATCAAAAATAAAATCCCGTTTTAACTGGTTGACTAACTTTACGTTCAAATCTGACATGCAGCTATCATCAAACAGGATCAGATTAAAGCGACCTCTTACCTCTTCTAGCTTTAAGATGTCCGATACTTTGCCCACATTGATTGTATTGACACCATACTGGCTATATTGCTTTCTCACTAAGTGTGAAAATGTCTTATCCGGATGAACCAGTAGCACTCTAGCATGGGCGGGAATATGATTAAGATGGTTAGCCGTTTGTTCTACTAACTGCAAACGCACATCAAACCTAAAGCAACTCCCATGGCCGAGGCGACTACTGAGCTCTATCTTTCCTCCCATCATAGTGATCAACTCAGAACTGATGGCTAAACCGAGTCCAGTGCCTTTATAGATAGTATTGTGTTCATCATGAACTTGACTGAACTCCTTAAACAGCTTCTTTTGAGCCGGTAGGCTAATCCCAATCCCTTCATCGGTGACAGCACAAAATAGTTGCACCTCCTGATGATGACTATCTGGGATCCACATCTCTACAGACACACAGCCACCACTTGAAAACTTAATCGCATTATCGACTAAGTTATGTATCACCTGACGTAATCTTTGAGCATCACCTTTAACTAAGTCGGGTACATTTCGATTAATAAACGTCGCCAGATTAACTCCCTTTTCATGGGCTTTTGGCGCTAAGATTTGCATGACCTGAGCCACCATTTTGGCAGGAGAGAAACTCATGTTTTCAAGTACCATTTGACCCGCTTCAATTTTAGAGAAATCCAAAATATCATTAATGGTACTTAACAGAGCTGTGCCAGCTTCCTTGGCGGTGTGCGCGTATATCCGCTGATCTTTATTCAATTTTGAATCTAGCATCAATTCCACTCCCCCAAGCACAGCATTTAGTGGAGAACGAATTTCATGACTCATGGTTGCAAGAAATCTTGATTTGGCTTTACTGCCCAATTCAGCTTGCTCTTTTGCTTGTTTTAATTGCGTTTCATACTGTAGCCGCTCGGATACATCGTGTATAAAGGCGGTCAACAAGATCTCGTCTCCGAGCTGCACTGGGATCAACTTCATCTCTACAGGGAAGTTTGAACCATCTGCTCTCATAGACATCAGTTCAATACTCTTCCTGATAGCCGGGCCACTACCAGTTTGTCTGAACGTTTCTAACCCTTCCTTGAAAGCCTTTCTTTCGATATCGACAAATATGAGATCCTCTAAGATTTCACCCAATGCCGCTTCCCTTGAATGGCCAAACAACAAACTGGCAGCGTCGTTAAACTCTTGAATTCTACCGGTTATATCTATGGTTATTAATGCGTCTTGACTCGCTTCCAGAGTAGCCAACAAAATTGACTCGGTGCGTTTAGCATCAGCCTCTTTACGTTTGACATCACTTAAGTCTTTCACTAAGCCAAGTAGCATTATTTGACCTTCTATCGACATCTTAGAAACTGATAACTCTATTGGAAATAGCTTACCGCTCTTATGTTGGGCCACTAACTCTTTACCTCGCCCTTGAGCCACATCTTTCTTTGAGTTAACAAATCCCAGCAGAAAGTCACTCTGCATATGACGCTCATGACTAGGCATAAAAATAGCCACATTTTTCCCAATTAACTCATCGTTGTCATAACCGAACAGCTGGCCAACCGCAGGGTTGACTTGAACAATGATCCCCTTGGTATTAATGATAATAAAACCATCCACTGCCGCTTCTAAAATGGTACTCAGTCGAGTATTGGCACTCTCTAGCTCATTGGTATTCATTTCTATTTTTTCAATCATTTGATTAAAAGCCCGGGTCGTCTGGCCAATTTCATCATTACTGTTAACAGGGATCTGAATGCCAGTCTCACCGTTAAGAATTCGTTTCGACGCTCGCTTTAACTGGCTTAAATTTTTGGTTAGATAGCTGCCTAATAACCATGAAAACAGGGCAACCAAAACCATCTCGAGTCCGGCAATTGATGTAAACCGTTTTGTGGCGCTAGCAAGGAATTGATCAAATTCACTCACACTTATGCCAAGTTCAACTCGGCCAAAGGTGTAGCCAGACTCGACGATGTTAGCCGTCACATCTAGCACGCCATCTTCTACGCCAACGAAACTAGAGACAGCAGACGCCCCGCTTCCTTGCAAAACAAACTGATCAGTATTTTCATTAAGGTTCCTTGGGTCTTGGGCATTTTTAAGCCCAGGCTCTCCCGCTCTAACTAACAGATCGCTCCTATCATAAATCTCCACATACAACACCTGAGTGTTGTCGAGCAATTCACTCGACAACTCTTGTAGAGTGGATACATCTGTACTTATTACCGCATCTTTCGCGGCAGCGGCAAAAAGCGTGACCACAGAACGCGCACGTTTCTCTATCTCGGCCTGATTAGAGCTTTTCAGGTAGTCAACACTGGTATACACCAATAGCATTAACAGCACCCCTTCGATTAAAGCGATGCCCAATACCGTTTTTAATCTAAACGTCATCAGAAAACTCCCAAATGCCTATTCATTTATCGTCTCAAGAGGTTTAGCAAAATTCCCTAACCCAAGCGCCCTCACATCATCCCAGTCACTATTTTCTGCCACTTCAAAAGGCTTAAACCCAAGGCTATCGAGTAAAGCTAACCCATCTTCTGTTGAGGATAGGTGGGAAAATTTATCGACCAGCTCACTAATGATACTGGCTTCGACTCTTGGGTTAGTGGCTATAGCATGAGGCGTATAACCCGGCGTTTCCCAGAGCACTTTTAATTGACTCGTCACCTTGCTATCCATGGTTTTAAAGGTGCGTTTCACTCCACCACCAGCTGTGACTAACCCTTGCACTACTGCCAGATACACAGAGTCGTGAGAACCCACATACTTGATTTGATTCGTTAACCCCTTTATTCGCAAATTAGCCCTAGGCAGTACGCTCGCCGCAAATGCGGCAGGAGCAGGAAATGCCATCGTCGCCCCCTGTAACTGTTCAAGAGAATCGATATGAGAATCTTTTCTAACAACGATGATCCCCTGTAATTTTTTGTTTTTCTCTCTCACAAGCGCCTGGTAGCCAGGTGTTTCATTAAACACGGTGAAATGATAGGGGTTCATATAAGCAATATCATATTCGCCATTTGTGAGTCGTTTTTCAAAAGTGGGAATATCGGGAGCAGTCGCAAAACGCAATTGAAAATTTGCATTTTGCGACAATGCGGCAAGCAGTGGTGACCATTTTCTTGCAAGCGTGCTCGCAGCTTGTTGCGGTACGACACCAAAAGAAAGTACAACAGGTTCAATCATACCCTCTTTAATTTCAGTGGTTTGATTGGAAGAAACACCCTGACTAAACGAAATTAAAACAAGCCATAGAGAAAAAAGTAACCATGGTGAAATTTTCATTTTGCACATCCTTACCTGGAATGAATATAGGTACTGGAGCAAAGCTTATGCCAAATACGAGCGAGTCGATTTCTAATACAAAATACAGAGATAAAACAAAGCGTCTCCAGATCCGCTTTACACAAGAAAACACCCTCTTACTTCAATATGGATGACGCATTTGCATTTTGCAATTAAAACCCAACCTCTTTGAGAATATCCAAAAAATTCTCAATCGAGTCAAACTGTTCTTCAATGTTAACAACTGCATACAGTCCTCATTCCATCTATGGCACAAAGTTTGCTTTTTATTTGCTATCACAACGATGAACGATCATGAGTTTACCTATGACTGCAGATACTTCAGCAACAATCGCTTCCGATTCATTTAAGCGTCAATTAAAAACACTATCAGTATTACTCGTTGAAGATACTCAAAGTGAACGCCTCTTTATTGTTAACCTATTACAAAGCATAGGCGTCAAAGTTTTTAGCTGCGCCAATGGTGAAGAAGCGATAGCTATGTACCAAGAGCTGCGACCAAATATCGTTATCAGTGATTGGCGTATGCCTGGGATCACGGGACCACAGCTTTGCCAAAAACTTAAACAGCTTACTAACCCCCCTTACATCATACTGTTGACAGCCAACAATCTGGCTAAGCATATGATTGAAGGCATTGAGTCTGGTGCCGATGACTTCCTCACTAAACCATTCAATCCCAGTATCTTAAAAGTAAGACTCTTAGCTGCAGCTCGTATCGTAAAGATGCAGCAACATTTAACCGATAAAAATATTGAGTTAAATGATGCATTGATAAAAGAGCAGGCATACTTATCGCAAATTCAGCAAGATTTAGACAGTGCAGCAAGGTTACAGGGCTCTTTACTGCCAACATCGAGTAGCTTAATTAACCAATGGAACCTAGCCACCCGGTTCCAACCAGCACAGGAGTTAGCTGGCGATATTTTTCAGTGCTTTCACATCGACGACTCTCATCTGGGCTTTTACCTGCTTGATGTCACAGGTCATGGGATAGCAGCCTCAATGCAAAGTTTTACACTGGCGCAAAGGCTAAGCAGTAAAACCTGCAACTGGGACAGTTTAGACCCTGCACTCATTGTCACTGAGCTCAATGCTGATTTTGAGGATCCTGAAAATGCAGGCCGATTCGCAACATTAATATTAGGTATTGCCAATACCAATAGCGGCCAGGTGAGACTCACCATTGCCGGACATCCACAGCCAATACTATTAGATAAAGACAGAGCGTCGATGATGAATATAGACGCCGGCTTGCCACTGGGTATCGACGACACATTTCAATATGAGTACAGCTCCTTCTTTCTGGATAATGACCAGCACTTAATCTTGTATTCAGATGGTGTCTATGAGTGCCAGCATCCAACCTTCGGAGAGTTCGGCCAAGAGAGGCTGCTCAAAGCCTGTTCGGATGCACGTCAATTATCCCCAGAATCACTTTTACACCACTTAAGCCATTCCCTTGAGCTATGGCAGCAAAAATCCCCTCAGGACGATATCTCTATGATGATAATCTCCACCTCAAAGTTGCAAGGTTCGAGCAGTGATTTTGTCAATTATCGCGCTGAATTTCCTGTGACCATGAGCCAGAAGTCGGCCGCACATGCATAATACTGCCGAACGGATAAATACCATCAAACAGATAGCGCTAAGGGGCAAATAAAGCACATTACATCGATATCGGACATAAATAACACTTAGCCACAGCTAATTGGAGGAGTTATGAATAGCATTCAATTGAATCTATCAGAAAAAATTTGGACCAGTAAAATGCTCTGCGCAGAACTTGAGAATTTTCTCCAGCATAATAGAGTACGGACACAACAAAGGTTTAAAGTCATCACCTGTATTCTGGAGGCACTATCGAATGTGCTCGAACATACTGACAGCCAGTTAGAAGAGGTTGTGGTGATCATTCATTGCAATCAAGATATCATCACGATCGACCTACTCGATAACTCTCCCTACACGGACATTGACGATCAAGTCAGCTGTCCATCTCCTCTCTCACTCTCAGGCAGGGGCTTATGGATCATTCAAAATTGGATGGACCAAATGAGATTTCAAGCATCTGTGGCTGGTACCCATCTAAGATTAAGCTTGTTAAGAAGTTAAAACACTCCTGAAAGGCGAGTTTTAGTGCATCTGATACAGCGTTAACGAGCTAGAGCCTAGTTTAACTATGCTCTTTCTTGCCTCTGAAGCGCTAAACTCTCGCTGAGCGATCACATCTTTATACTGATTGGTATTTATTAGCCCTTAAATCAACTCGCCCAACCAAGTGCTTCTCTACCACGGCAAGAATTAGCTATCGGCAGCGCTCCAAATGCACTCATCTCATCGTCATGTCATTTTTGCAATTTGCATCGCACACCTTTGAAAAGATGTTCGAATGTCACACACCTAGCTCCAGAATAAATTAAAAACGTTAAATATCAATATCTTACCACTTGGCACGACTTGTGCAAAATCCTAACTATCAATCGTAAAAATGATCAAGATAGCTAAGGAGCTACATATGAAATTCCATCCACTCTCTCTCGATAACGCATGCTTAATTACCTTGCCTAAAGAAATGATCATGGCTCAAACCCCAACGATGAGAGCGGCCATTGCTCGCCAAATCGAAACGGGTAGTAATAAACTGGTGATGGATCTTCATCAGGTTGAATACATAGACTCGAGTGGATTATCGATTCTTGTCTCCGCCCATAAATTAACTCAGCAACGCAGTGGAGAAGTCATTTTACTCTCTCCTTCTGCCGGCGTACGTGCCCTTATCGAACTGACTCGCCTGCATCATATCTTCACCATCTTCGAAGACAAGGATGCCGCTATTGAGCACATATGTGCCCAGTAGCATTGAGACTGAGTCATACCAATGGCAATAAGTGCTAAATGAACAATGACAAGGAGCGCAACATGGATAAGTTAGATAGCAGTACGATTAAAGGATTGACAATATTTCTTGCGCTAAACCTTGCAGCTTGTGTCACTCCCGCGCTGATAAAAAGTGACAAGTGGAATATATGTAACAGCAGTGAGCAAACAGATTCAATCAAAGCCCAAACTTGTCACTACTTTGGTCGCCACACTCCCTACCAAAGAAAGCGGGTCTCAAAGCAATATGCCTCATCGAGTGTCTCTATCAATACCAGCCCGTTAACGGCATCAACAGCACTCATCGATGCCACATTAGAAAAACAGGCATTCGGTAATCTCAAGCTCTCTAAGGGCGACAAGCTAAACATAGGCATTTTAAATGGTGAAGAGTTCAGCAGTGACGTTGAAGTGAATGCCGACGGCTATATCTACCTTCCCTACTTAGCGGCAATTAAAGCCCAGGGGCTCAGCTTTAGTCAATTAAAACTCAATATTGAAAAGCAGCTTATTCATGAACAACTCATGCTTTCAGGCACCATCAGAATAAGTGTGCTGCCGCTAAGATGGGCCCCAATTGAAATCACGGTATCTGGCGCAGTGTTTGAGCCTGGACTGCACCTGATCAACCATAAGTCTGACACCGAGCTTAAAGATGATGCTAATAGTCATACTGGCGATCAAGCATCTGAACGCTCAATCCCTGCGGCTCTACGCGCTTCAGGTGGCATAAGCCCAGATGCTGATTTAGAAAATATCATCGTCACTCGTGGTACTAATAAGATGAGTTTAGATTTATCTGGGGTGATAAACGGCAATCCAGTGCCTCAGTTAACCTTAATGGCTAACGACCATATACATGTACCTCAGAAAGATATTTTTAATGACGAGCTTGCCCGCCCCTCACAGATCACAGCCCCAGGGATAAGGGTATTCATTTCCAACTTAACTCAGCCTGCGAGTAGCAACTCACAATCAGCTGTCGACACTGATGCGACCCGATTCCCCTATGGCACACGCTTATTAACCGGCGCAATAGGCGGTAACTGTGTCGGCGGAGCACAAAGTACCAATGCTAGCCGATATATCCTACTCATTACAAAAAACCCGATGACAAAACAAGTCGATGTGATAGAGCGCTCGATTGATAGCCTGATAGCACAATCATGGCAACCACAGATGAATCCAATCTTACTTCCCGGTGATGGTATCGCCTGCTATGACTCTGGGGTGACCAACCTTCGTGAAATTGCCCGCACGATCACTGAGATCATCGTCCCAGCTACATTACTCGGCGTGCTGTAACTAGCACAAGGAATGGCCATGAAAAAGCATCATCCAAGTCAGCTTCTATGGCTAAAACGCGCGGCAGTGAAAGGTAGCAGTCTGCCAATCAATGCCCGCCGCTGGGTTTATGTTAAGACAGCATTCGCTGCACTGGCTCTTATCTGGACCTTAGTCAGCTTGACCTTAGTATTTTCGACGACTCGCTATGAAAGCAAATGGACGCTTATTCTCCCTGGCGCGGGTGCTGGCGCAATGGTTAACTTAGACAGTATTGGTCAAGCCTCTAGCAGTAACACCTCTCCCTATGCCAGCTCGGCCATCGATCCCAGAGAAAATTATAAAGCACTCTCGATCAGCAGTGTGTTAATGAACGCCGCTGCTAAGACCGTCAACATATCTAGCCAGGCCATGGGCAAACCCAAATTAAAGCTCCCAAATCAAACCGGGCTTATGCAGTTTACGATCAGCAGTAGCACGGCTCAAGAAGCACAAGATAAAGCATGGGCTCATTATTACAGTCTACAAGCGCTTTTATCTCGATTAAGAGAGGATGAGACTCAACAAAGGGAGAATGGCGTCAAAGAAGGTTTAGACAGTTTTGCTAAAAAAGTGAGTTTATCTCAGCAAAAAATTCTCAATTTTCAATCTAAAATAGGCTTGGTCTCACTCGATCAATTTAAAGAACTCGCCTTGACCATTGAAAGGCTTAGACACAGTAAAGTCATTATGGTATCAAAGCTTCAAGGGCTAATAGCCAGCCAAAAAATGTTAGAGCTGCATTTATCGCTTAATCCCAGACAAGCTGCCGACTTGCTCAAACTTAAAAATGATCAGCTTTACCAACAATTACTCATCATCTATACCGAAGCGACCACCACCTTAGCGGAGTACTCAGGCCGTTACGGTCGAAAGCATCCTCAAGTCATGACCCAAAGACACCAACAGAGTGCGCTTTATCAAGCATTAAGAAAGCGCTGTAAAATCCTTTTAGGCTATCAGAATGATGATCTCATGCTAAAACTGTCGGCCGATGATATTGATGGTCGAGCACAATTAATGAAGCAACTCCTCTCAGTCACTACCGAAGCCGAAGGGCTAAGTCATGAAATTAATGCCTTAACAGTCCAAATAGATGCTTGGGATATCCGACTCGAAAGCAGCAACGATGATGCGGCAAAACTTGAAGATCTCCATCGGGAGCATCAACTTGCAACCGCCGTATTTACTTCGGCATTGGCAAAGATGGATGTAGGTAAAGCTGACATCTATTCAGCGTATCCACTTATCCAGTTACTTGCGCCACCTTCGCTGCCACAAACGCCAAAAAAACTCGCCACAATTCTTGCGTTACTCGGCGGTATTATCGCCTCCATTTTCAGTTTGGCTGGCCTAAGTATCTTATGGATTAGAAAGCCTATTTTACAAAAAATATTAATGACTTAACCATAACAAAGAGACTGAAAAATGGCTAAAAAGCAATTCAAGGCCGACCCTCACTTAATGAATAGCGATGAGAAGTTGGTGTGGTATAGCATGACTTGTACCTATTTATTCTGGATCTTAGGCGCTATGTATATCGTCGCGCCAGTAATAGGTTGGGTGCTTCTGCTAAGAATGGCAAAGCGATTTGTGTTTGATAGACAAGATTTTGTGGTGAGCCCAGCTCAAATGAGCTGGATATTTGGCATGTCTATTATGCTCATTTCATTAGTTATCGCCCATTTTGATTATGAGTTAGGCATACCAAAGTTAATTAAGTCCAGCATTGGTTGGGCAAAGGGTTGGGCGCTGTTAGCTGTATTTCCCTTAATAGGCTCATTAAACATCAGACCTGAAATCATCTATAGAGCCTCATGCATTATTTGTAAATACACCTTATTGATCATTCCTGTGTGTATCTTTGCCTGGCTAGTTAAACTACCGAGCACCTTATATGTATCTCCTCTGAGCATAATCGGTGGACCTGGACCTGAGTTTTTCAGTGTCAGCTTATATGAAATAGACCCAGGCAGTGGTATGCCAAGGTGGCGACTCTTTACTCCTTGGGCACCGGCACTGGGCATGATGGGCAACTTATTCTTGAACTTCGCGATTCAGGAAACATCCATGCGATATAAAGTCTATGGCCTGCTCGGTAGCCTCACCATGGTACTGATCTCACAATCACGCTTAGCGCTGGTCTGCTACATGATATTACTGCTTTATTTTGCGTTTATTCGCTGGCATAAGTCGCCTTGGCTATATTTGATAGCTTCGCCTCTCACCCTACTGGTCGGCTTATTAGGCACCCAAGTATTAGAAAAAATAGAGTTAAGCATTGCAGCATTCAAGTCAGCGAGAGCAGGCTCTACAAGAGTCAGAGAGCATTTGGGCAATATTGCCATTGAACGCTGGGCCAATGAAGCCCTAGTATGGGGGCATGGCATTGTTGAGCGAGGCCCCCACCTTGTTGAATATATGCCAATAGGCTCGCATCACACTTGGTATGGCTTGTTATTTGTCAAAGGTCTTGTGGGCGCTATCGTGCTCGCCGTCCCTTTTATCGTGAGTTTTATCACTCTACTTGGCTCAGTATTTAAATCAGCTACCTCAGCATCAGCCCTGGCAATCTTACTGCAACTGTTTTTATATACCTTCGGGGAAAACTTGGAAATCCTTGCTTACCTCTTTTGGCCTGGGTTAATTATTTTGGGCATAGCGCACAAGGAAAATGGCTCAATCACGGCCGCCAAAGCCTCATACTCATACTCATACTCATACTCATAAAGAAGCAGAACCACCAGCCCCCGCAGTGAACACATCCAAGCTCATACTCTGCTGTTAGGCTCATTTGCATTTTGCAAATCACTGTTAGTTCTGCTCATAAATACATAACAATTTGCAAAACCTGAATCGCCCTCCCTTCTAAAAAAACACAAAATACACATAAACAACCTATAAATCATAATCTTATAACAAAATACATAACTGGCATAGATAGTGTATTGCTATAAGGCATAGAGCAGTTAATAAAACGTTCAGTGGATTATTCAATACTGACTAAAGGAAACAAGATGCCTTCAACGGATCCTCATTCAAGTGCAATGAAACGCTCTTTTACTAAAAGCCTGTTCTGGCTTGGTTCGGCGCAGGTGCTTGGAAGAGTCGTCAGATTAGCATCAAGCATTATCTTGGCGCGTTTACTGACGCCAGAGGTATTTGGTGAAGTGGCCATCATACTGACCTGTTTTGAGCTTATCTGTACGCCAACAAGACGGATCACCTCAGCATCTTTGATTAAGATGGATAAGCAGCACTTTCAAGCAGCCCTTAAACCTGCTCACAAAATTAACTGGTACGCTTCAATACTCGCATTTGTTGCCATGAGCTTACTCAGCTGGCCTCTTTCTTATTATCATCAGGATTCAACGTTAATCCCGCCTATGATACTCATGGCAACAAGCTATCTGTTACTTCCTTTTGGCATGCTGCACGCCGCCGCAAATTTACGAGCCAATAAAATGCGTATCGTTGGCCGCGCCATACTCTGGCAGACCGTCGGAGATGGTGTCCTGACCGGGGCCCTCGCTTTATTAGGCCTAGGGATCTGGGCGATTATTATCCCTAAAGTCTTAGTGATCTTGATATGGATTGGGATCCACCGATATCACAACCCGCTAAGGGAGGAGAGCGAGTCAAATCACCTCGATGTTGGCCAAATTAAGATGCCAAATAGCACTATCAATAACCAGTCTGAACATCACGTTTCGATAAAAGAGTTACTGCATTTTGGTGGGCATGTCGGCTTAAGTGATTTAAGTATCGCCTTAAGACAGAACATAGATTATCTATTAGTCGGCTACTTTCTCGGTATTGAAGCATTAGGGGTATACTTTTTTGCCTTCAATGCCAGCCTAGGGATCAGCTCGGCCATTGTTCAAGGTTATGGAACCGCCCTCTATTCTCACCTGTGCTCTTGCAATGATGCAGATAAAGACAAGCCTAAAAATGCCAAGATGCCAACAACACCAGCATCGAACTCAACTGAAATTAAAAGCCGTTACCTGCATTCATTATCTGTCATCTTCAAGATAACCGTGCCCATTGTGGTTTTACAGGCAGTACTCTCCCCCCTCTATCTGCCTTTTGTTTACGGCGCACATTGGATTGATGCCGGCGCGCTCCCCGTATTCATCTTACTGTGTATCAGTGGACTGGTGAGACCCTTAGGCGAAGCTGCCAGCCAGCTATTGATCAGTATTAATTTACAGCAGCAAAATTTAACACTGAATATCGGCTTTACCCTACTTCTAGTGTTAACAATTTGTCTCTGTAGCCAATGGGGGTTAACGGGTATTGCCTTAGGGATCTTGCTTATTCATCTTATTGCTATGCCTGCAATCAGCTTCTATGTGTACTTTTTTACACTGAATAACATCAAGCCCACAGCAAGTCAGCCTCAGTCCACGGCTAGCACAATAAATAATATTCAACCTAGGACTAACGCCATAGCCCAGCGCTCTGCTGGTACAACAACTAAAGCTTTTAATCAGGAGGTTTCCCATGACGCCTAAAGTCTCTGTAATTATGCCAGTCTATAATGTGCAGCATTTTGTCAAAAGCGCCATTCACTCAGTGTTGATGCAAACATTTACTGATTTCGAGCTGATTATCGTTAATGATTGTGCGACAGATAAAAGCCTGGAAGTTTGCCACTCAGTGCTAGATCACCGAATTCGCATCGTCAATCATCAGCAAAATAAGGGCCTAGCTGCCGCACGTAATACCGGAATAAGACACGCGATTGGCAAGTTCATTGCCTTTATCGACTCAGATGATATGTGGCATCCAGACAAATTACGCTTACATGTGGCGCATTTAGCACAATCGCCAAAAGTGGGGATCAGTTTTTCACGCTCAAGTTTTATGGATCATAAAGGTAAACTGATTCACTTTTACCAGATGCCGCAGCTTAAAGGGATAACGGCCGCTCATCTTTTATGCAGAAACCCAGTAGGAAATGGCTCAGCGCCGGTGATCCGCCGTGAAACGCTCAATGACATTCGCTTTCAAGCACTGAACCATAACGAAGATTACAGCTGCTACTTCGATGAACGTTTTCGTCAATCCGAAGATATCGAATGCTGGCTTAGAATAGTGGCGACGACAGATTGGCAAATGGAAGGGATCCCCGCTCCCCTCACCTTCTATCGACTCAATCAAGAAGGTTTATCATCCAATACCATGAAGCAGCTCGCCTCATGGGAGATGATGATAGATAAAGCAAAACTGTTTGCGCCTAAGTTATTAAAAAAACATGAGCAAGATGCCAGAGCTTATCAATTAAGGTACTTAGCTAGGCAAGCCATCAGAAATGGTCAAGGTAAAAGTGCTATTAAGCTCATCAACAAAGCACTGAAGGTGTCACCGAACATCATGATGGTCGAGACAGGGAGAACCTGCATCACCTTAACGGCCGCATATTTACTTTGGATATTACCGCCGTCAGTTTATAAAGTCTTTGAGAATGTCGGCCAATACTTTATGGGTCACATTCAAAAAATGCGCATAAGCAAAGACGGTGTCAAATCATCATTAATCTCATAGCAAGGATTAATCACATTTTATAGCAATACCGTTAAGCCCATTTTTATGGGCTTAATTTTTGAAGTTCATTGAACCACTTACCACTTAAAACTATTCCCCATACCGCGTTGCGCAATGCATTTTCAATATGCAAACTGCAACGTCGAGCTTACATTTGATGTGTAAAATCATTAAATCCAATCTAAGCACCTAATAAATAACAAGTTTAAAAACTGGCCTAAGCTATGCATTACAAAAGATAGCAATGAAATATAGTCTCAAGGTATAGGGCATAAATTATGATCTCAGATACTCAAACACAAAGCGCCAATATGAAGGGCCAGCTAGTTAGAGCAACCGACATCTCGATTGCCGTTTTACTTATTATGGGCGCGGCCCCCGTCTTAGTCTCTAAGTACCTCTATCGAAAATGTCGCTATGCCACAGCCATTGAGAAAGTCTATATACATGACACCAGCGGAGGAAAAATCGCTCTTTACCAGTTCAGCGGAGAAGGGATCTGTTGTCGATGGCCCTACTTGCTCAATTTGCTGCGTGGAGAGCTTTCATTAGTTGGCAGCGAAAAACAGTACTATTTAGAAGCGCAAACTAAAGAACAAGTTCAAAGCCAATGCAACAAGCATACGACACAGAGAAAACCAGGCTTACTCTCCTTTGAACAGATGCATCAAACAATGGGCATCAATTTTGAGAGCCAACAGGGTCTACTACAAGGCTCACAAAACAGCATAGCTTCATATTTAATGGCAGCGATTAGGATTGTTATCGCATCGATATTTTCCAGCCCTAAAGCTGATACCTCATCCCCAGAGATCCCACTATTTGAACTAAAGCTCAGCAATATCAGCATGGATGACATGCTATCAAACTTCATGCAGCAATCAGTTATGTACAAGGCATGTCAAACAAAAATAGACCCAAGAGCAACAAGCCAACACTCAGTAGGTATGGTCCAATATGCCTTTGTTAATGCGGATTGTTTGAATATGAGTGTTAACGACCCCTTCTACCGTCGCTGCTTACAGCATAGCTGTCACAAGGTGTTTGCCGATGGCTCGGGGATCCGTATCGCGAGCCTGTGGAAGGGATTTTCACCCAAAGACAACCTAAACGGCACCGACATGTTTCCCCGCCTGTGCGAGCAAGTCGCAGAACATAACTTATCTATCTTTCTCCTCGGTGGCGCAGCAGGCATTGCAGCCAAAACCGCTGAAAATATGCAGCATAAATACCCAAACTTAACTATCGCAGGTACCCACCACGGTTATTTTGATTCAGTAGAAAACGAACAAGCGGTTATTGCTCAAATCAACGCTTCTGGTGCCAGCATTTTACTGGTCGCCATGGGCGCGCCAAAACAGGAAGTCTGGCTTGAAAAACATCAGCCTGTTCTCAATGTTGCAGTCGGTATAGGCGTCGGTGGCTTATTTGATTTTTACTCTGAAAAAATCATTCGAGCACCGCTATGGGTAAGACAAATTGGCATGGAGTGGGTCTGCCGCCTGGCTGAAGAGCCTAAGCGCATGTGGAAACGCTACATTTTAGGTAATCCGCTTTTTCTCTATCGAGTGTGGCGTGAAATAGCCAAAGAGAAGCAGCAAAGCAACACACAAGCTAATGCGGCGACAGCGCTGAAGCAAGCAGACAATACACCATCAATGGATAACAGCCTTGCTCATTTCGGTAACAACGCAACACAGAATAGCCAAGCTACACAACGTTGCAAGCGTCGCAGAGCCGCTGCCAGATTAAACCTATCCTTAAAGCGTGGACTCGATCTGACTTGCGCCAGCATATTGCTATTCATCCTATTGCCACTGCTGATCGCCGTAGCCTTGTTAATCCGCCTGGAATCTAAAGGGCCAGTACTTTTCAACCAGCAAAGAGCGGGTAAGGACAATATTCCTTTTACCATGTGGAAATTTCGTTCTATGTACCAAAATGCCGAACAGCGTCTTAGCAAGCTGCAATCGGCCAATGAGATGCAAGGCGGCGTTTTATTTAAAATGAAGCAAGATCCAAGGATCACCCTAGTGGGTAAAATAATAAGAAAACTGTCAATCGACGAACTGCCGCAACTGTGGAACGTCATCAGTGGTGATATGTCACTCGTAGGTCCTAGGCCCGCCCTGCTTACTGAAGTGAAGCTATATAGCGTGCAAGACAGGAGAAGGCTCGCCGTTAAACCTGGGATCACCTGTATTTGGCAAGTCAGTGGCCGCTCAAACATTCCATTTGATAAGCAAGTGGAACTCGATGTCGATTACATCTACCAACAATCATTTTTAACTGATATCTGGCTGCTCATTAAAACCATACCAGCTGTGATATTAGCCCGTGGCGCTTATTAGCACATTTTAAAAAAGACAATCAATAAACAAATTATTCAAACACTTTCACTATGGAGTAATGCGCATGCAAGCCATCATTTTTGCTAACAGAACCGGTGATGAATTAGCCCCTTTGAATAGCCATTACTGTCCAGCTTTACTTCCCGTTGGGAATAAAGCCGTGATCGAATACACCTTAGAGGATATCGTCAAATCGGGTATTACCCAGATAAAATTAGTGATCTCATTTCAAGCCAAAGAGATTGAGAATCACTTAGGACATGGCGAAAAATGGGGATTAGATATTGAGTACTTTTTAAGTAAACCAGAAGAAGATACAGGCGAGATATTAAAACGACTCGCTCTAGCTCCATATGAAAGCCTGTTACTCGTTAGAGGCGATATATTCCGCTCCCCCTGCATAGCTCATTTCATTGATTTTTCAAAGGAGTTCTCTAATGACTTCGTCCAAGCCAAAATGGAAAACCAAAATGCCGGCATGATGTTGCTTCCTGCGGCCCTTCCCTATATTGCTGATATTAACTGGCCATTCTTGCCTCATTGCGATAACAAAAGCGTCGTCACACTCGTCTTACACGGACGTTGCTTCATGTTAGATAGCTTTCTTTGCTACATGAACGCCAATAAGGCCTTAGCGACCAACGAACTGCCGTCATTAACGCCCAATGAGCGCAGTTACCTCTCCGCAAGTCCCGAGCAGGATTTTTATGTGGGCCCCAAAACTAATACCGATGAGCTGCATAAACAGAGCGGATGGGGGATCATAGGTGAAAACTGCCAAATTGAAGAGGATGTGCAACTTAAAGGCTGTGTGGTGATAGGCCAAAATTGTTTAATTGATAAAACCTCTATCATCGATAACAGTATGATTTTGGCTAATACCTACGTGGGGGGGAACTTAGAAGTGAGTAACAGTATCCTCTGTAAAAACTTACTGATCAACGTAGAAACCTCTGGGGTAATACAAATTAACGATCAAGCGTTAATTGGATCAAACGAAGTTCAGGCTAAATCCTCGACCAATAAAACAGGAATAATGACCCGCTTTATGTTGTCAATAATACTCCTGCTTAGCTTGCCGCTGTGGCCACTGCTATCAATCTATTCATCATTACGAAATACCTTTAAACCTCACTCTGACTCTAACGCTGAGAAGTCCACGATATCAGATATCTTCATCGATAACTCAGGGCGAAATTTTCAAGCCTGGCGATGGAACATTCCCAGTAAACTGCTCTCCAGATCACCGCAAATATTTTATGTATTAACCGGCAAATTGGATCTATTCGGTGATGCGCCTGAAGCCAGATATTCAACAGGTAAAGAAGATCGCCGGTTAGGTATTTTTGGCCCTGTGCAGCTGCTATTAGAGCCCAGCGCACCTGAAGAAGAGCGTCACATGTTAGAACTTGAGTTTGATGCAGATGAAAGAGCCATAAAGTATTTACACCTGGTTTGTAGAGCGTGCAAGAGCAACGCTCAAGTCATAGCGAGTAGCTTATAACTCTATGCCCATAGCTCGAAGCTCATAGCTCGTAGCTCGTAACTCATAACTCGAAGCCCACCATACCGAGGAGCAACATGATGAAGACTATAATCACCTATGGCACCTTTGATCTGTTTCATTATGGCCATGTGCGCTTACTGCACAGACTAAAAATGCTCGGAGATAGGCTTATCGTTGGTGTCTCTACCGATGAGTTTAATGCACTGAAAGGCAAAGCCGCTTTTTTCAATTATCAGCAACGAGCCGAAATTGTTGCAGCATGTAGGCATGTAGACTTAGTCGTACCAGAGACACATTGGCAACAAAAGCCCCAGGACATTCAACGACTCAATGTCGATATTTTTGGCATGGGCAACGACTGGCAAGGGAAATTTGATTCATTAGCCAACCTCTGTGAAGTGATATATTTAGACCGAACCGGACATATCTCAACCACAGAGATAAAAAACAGTTTATCCCTTGAGCTACCGTCACCAGCAAACTCTCAGTAATAAAGCGAGATGATTATGAGCACATACCTATTATTGTTGAGAAAAATCATCTACTTCACTTCAGGTTTTTTTCCAAGAGTGAATAAAGCCGTCATGGGCAGCTATAAAGATCAGTTCTGCGACAATGCTAAATATCTCTATCTACACTGGCAACGTAATCAATTCATTAAGACCATATGGATAAGCGGCGACATTAACATAGTCAAACAGTTAAACAATGAAGGTTATGAGGCTTACCACCGTTGGAGCTATAAGGGACTCTTTCATTGTCTCACGGCGAAATATTATTTTTACAATAGCTATATTGGAGACATTAACCAGTACCTAGCTAAAGGGGCGATTAAAGTTAACCTGTGGCATGGCTCGCCATTAAAAAAGATTGAATTCGATATCACCTCAGGTCCACTAGCAAATACCTACCACAGCACCAGTGCTTTTAAGCGCATCAGTAATTCGCTAAAATTCCACCAGCAGCATGTCAGACCTGACTTAATGCTAAGCCCAAGCCCCATAGTCGATAGCCTCTATTCGTCGGCATTTAGACTCTCAAACAGTAAAATCCACCGCTGTGGCAATCCGCGAACCGATTATTATCGCCGTTATCCAGAAAAAAAGTGTTCGCTAACCGAGATGTTCAAACACAAATACGCTCAAGTGATCTTGTACGCACCGACCTGGAATGATCAAACGGCAGTGACACATAATAAATCTCAGCAGAACCAAGATCAGCAGGAGTTTAACTGGCAAGCACTTTCAAAGCAGCTGCAACAGAGTAATCAATTATTTTTGGTACGCTTTCACCCCAATGAAGCACATTTAGGCAAACGGATAGGCACACTGGATAACATCATAGATATTTCTCATTGGCAGGATGTTTATAATATCTTGCATGATATTGACCTGCTAATAACCGACCAATCCTCTCTGTTTATCGATCTGCTTTTACATAATATACCCACGCTATTTTATCATCAGAAAACTCAACAAGCGTCATCACAGACACAAACTTCACTACGTGAAAACTATGACTATACTCAGCACTTACCACTTGTAGGCAAAGCCTTTAAGCAAAATGATATCAATAGCTTTCAGGAGTTACTGCAATCAATAAAAACGGGCAGCTGTTTTGAACAATCCCCCACAAAATCCCTACATTACAGGCAACTTAAAAATATTTTTTGGAACCAACAAACCCAAGACACCTTCGACACCATAGAAAGCTATATGAAATCTTAAGCCCCCATATCTTTTGTCGATGCACAGCTTCACCGTAGGAGCGTGCTTTAGCCGCGATGGCCTTTATTGGTAATTTTCACCTCGGGCCTAAAGACCCTCCTACATAATCAAACAATGCACCATCATCCACCGTAGGAGCGCTTTAGCCGCGATGGCCTTTATTTGTAATTTACACCTCGGGGCTGAAGCCCCTCCTACAATGAAACCCCTCCTACACAAGATAAGACCAATACCCCATGCACCAACATCGGTAGATTAAATCCCACACACCGTAGGAGCGCGCTTTAGCCGCGAAATTTTGGCTATATTTAGTAAGCTCGTCGTACCGTCGTAAATAAGAATCTAGAAGGAACTAGTGATGAAACATGGAAAGGACTTAAGGACAGGAAGATATAGCGAAGGTAACAATTACTATTTTGTGACGACGAATACACATAACAGAGAAGCACTTTTTCTCGACTTTGATTGTGCTCGTATTGTCATAAATAACCTAAAACACACTGACAAATTAAATATCACTAACACTATAGGTTTTGTTTTGATGCCCGACCATCTTCATTGGCTGTTTCAGTTAAATGAAACCGCCGATTTAAGCTACGCAGTAGGCTCGACTAAAGGTCGAAGTGCCAAACAGATTAATACTCATTTGAAACGAAATATTAAAGTGTGGCAACCAGGTTTTTACGATCATTGCTTGAGGCAAGATGAAGAGATAAAAGAAGTGATGAGGTACATAGTTGCTAACCCATTGAGAGCAAATTTAGTAGACAATATTGGCAATTACTCACATTGGGATTGCATATATCTCCCCGTAGGAGCGGATTTAGCCGCGATTGATTGATGTGAATAAAAGATTCGGGCCTAAAGACCCTCCTACATAATCAAACAATGCACCATCATTCACCGTAGGAGCGAGCTTTAGTCACGATGGCCTTTATTGGTAATTTACACCTCGGGGCTGAAGAACCTCCTACATAATCAAACTATGAAACATCATTCACCGTAGGAGCGTGCTTTAGCCGCGATTGATTGATGTAAATAAAAGATTCGGGGCTGAAGACCCTCCTACACAAGATAATGGCTTTCTACAGATTTAATGAAATTAGGCAGATCAGACTTTGCTAGGGCATTAATTCCCGCTGCGGCGGCGCGACCACCACCGGTTTCAAACTGGCTGCACACATCACCCGCTCCCTGTTTATTATCAAGCGGTGCCCGTAACGAAACGGTATAAGTGCCGTCATTATTATCGGTGAGTACAGCATGAGCTGAGTCTGTTTGCTGATTCGCGAGAAAATTGCCATAAACCCCACTGATCCGTCTTGCCCATGCCGTATTGGGCAATTCGAACACAGATAAACAAGCGCTAGTATGCTTAGTCTCTATGGCCAAGGCATTGTCCATATCTTGTTGATAGGCTGTTTGAAGCAGATTAAAAGGTGAGTTTGTATCTATAATGACATCGAAAGGATTTGGGTAGTTAAGCAAGGCTCGATAAAGATCTGCGGGATGAAAATGAAGATCTGAAATGTTACTGCCATATCCATTGTAATTGATCAGGGTACCTAATTCTTTAAGTTGCTCGGCTTGAACTTTAGTCAAATTAACCTTTGTCGCTAGCTCATCGGCTTTAGCAATAAGGTTATCGCCATAAGCTGCGGTGATCGCCCAAAGGTGGAATTGCCCCTCTAGCAGCTGATCGATAATCAGCGCAGTACAAGTATTGGCATCTAAATCTATGTGGGCCTGCAAATTCTGATGCTGAGTAATATCACCACATCTATGATGATCGGCATAAAAGACATCTGCACCTACATCGAGCGCATTGATCAAGGCAGCACTATTCTTCTCCATTGAGATATCGAGTACCGTAAGGCGATCTTCAGGCCTCACCTGCACTTGCTCCAGCAGCTGGATATCACGCTTAACGCCGGTCACCAACTCACCATTAATTGGGTTAGCTAATCTAAGTTGCAGCAAGGCGATGATACCGTCGGCATCACCATTAAAAATATCGTAATTCATGAATGCCTAAGTTTTAAGTTTTAAGTTTTAAGTTTTAAGTTTTAAGTTACGCTCGATAAAAACCAAAACATTAAAACTAACAATGAATTCTTAGTTTTTCTTTAATCTTTTACTCGCAACTCGAGACTTTCTTAGCTCTATCTTTAGCTCGAAACTGCTTTTAAATAACCATGACTTTTAAGATAATCGACAACCTGTTTCGCACAGGCTTCGATAGAGTGCTCTGCGGTTTTCACATGCACTTCTGGCTGCAACGGCAATTCATAGGCTGAGTCTATTCCGGTGAAATTTTTAATCTCACCGGCGCGAGCTTTCTTGTATAAGCCTTTAGGGTCTCTTTGCTCACAGATTTCTACTGGCGTATCAATGAACACTTCAATGAATTGACCTGCTTGTAGCTGACCTCTAACGAGCTCTCTATCGACCGTAAATGGCGAGATAAACGCCGTCGAAACCAGTAAACCAGCATCAGCAAACAGTTTGGAAACTTCACCGATACGACGAATATTCTCAACTCGATCTTGATCTGAAAAGCCTAGATCGCCATTCAAACCATGGCGAACATTATCACCATCGAGAAGATAGGTTTTACAACCAAGGTCGTGCAACATTTTATCGACCGCATTAGCGACGGTGGACTTGCCTGAACCACTAAGCCCAGTAAACCACAGCACAGCAGGGCGGTGCCCATGACTCTTAACTCGCTCTTCATGAGACACACTCGCCAGATGCCAAACGACATCGGAGGATTTATCTTCAGTTTCTACAGCCTTATACGGTGACATTAACAATCCTTGAAATACTCTAAAAATCTAGTTGTAAGTTGTAAGTTGTAAGTTGTAAGAAGATAAAAGCAATCAATGAAATACCGTGTAAGGTTTTTTACTTAAAACTTACCACTTAAAGCTGCTCTTCACTGCTTTCCCTAAAACGGAAAAAATACCGGTACGGCGGTCAATACGATCATTGCGTACACTAAACTCACAGGTAGACCGACTTTAACAAAATCACTGATGCGATATTGTCCTGCGTTGTACACCATTAAGTTAGTTTGGTAACCGTACGGGCTAATAAAACTGCCACTGGCCGCGAAGGCCACCGTCATCACAAACGGTAAGATATCGACGCCAAAGCCTAATGCAATACTGTAAGCAATAGGGAACATTAATGCCGCAGCGGCGTTATTGGTAATAAGCTCAGTCATCAACCAAGTAGCAACATAAATAATCACCAGAGCAAAATACAGATGGTTGTTATTGGTCCCTTGTTGTACTAAGTTTGCGATGACATCGACAACGCCTGTATTAACCAAAGCTTGTGAAAGTAAGATAGCCGAAGACACGATTAACCAAATATCGACAGGAAAGCGCCTTACCACCTCGTTAACGTTAAGACACTTGCTAAAAATCAGCACGCCAAGAAACAGCAGCATTCCTTGCAGCATCTCTATCACACCAGTGGCAGCTAACATGATAGTCAAGGCAAAGCCGCCAACAGATACCCAAGCTTTAATCCCATTGATGCGAACTTCAGGCTCTACACCACTGATCACAATGAAGTTTTTACTGATGTTGCGACGACTCTTAAAATCTTCACCGACCGCTAAGACTAAGAAGTCTCCAGCCTTAATAACAACCTCACCGAGTTTCCCTGATATCTGCTCCCCATCACGCCGTATCGCGACCGCTGCCGCATCAAATAAAGCTCTAAAACCTGCTGCTTTTAAGGTTTTATTGATTAATATACTCTCTTGTTTAACAACAACTTCGGTCAAATTTGAATCCAGCAGACCATTCTTTTCAGCAAACATCTCTAAGCCTGAAAACTGACTTAACTGCATCACCTTAGTAATATCACCGCTAAAGATCAGTCTATCATTCACTTGAAGCACTTCGGTGGGGGTCACAGGACTTATCAAGCGGCCATCACGCACCACCTCAACTAAAAATAGTGACTCAAGGTGCCTAAGACCATTGCCTTCAACTGAACGCCCAATTAACTCAGAACCTGCAATGACTTTAGCATCAATAAAATACCCTTTTGAACAGGTGTCTTTGGGTTCAATTTCGGGTAACCAACGAGAAACAAATCGCAAGACTAATCCACAACCTAAGACCAATAATGCACCGACGGCAGTAAATGAAAAGAAGTTTAGCGAGTGACCCACTGCATCGATATATAAACTATTAACTATCAGGTTCGTCGATGTACCAATTAAGGTTAGGGTTCCGCCCAAAATAGCGGCATAAGACAATGGCAACAATAACTTACTGGCAAAATGATGTGGATTATTGCGAATGGGTGATAGTAAGGTGGCAACCACAGCCGTGTTATTTAGCATGGCAGAGCTCAGCGCGGTGATCCCAAACAGCCTCATCCAGGTAGAGTTGTAGCTGCTCACTATCACTTTAGACGCTATCACCCTCAGTAAACGCGTTTTTTCAAGCGCAAACGAGCACAGGATTAATAAAACCAGTGTGACTAGACCAGGATTAGACATACTAGAGAGTAGCTGCTCTCTTGAGACTAGATTAAAAGCAACCATAATCAACAGAACCACACCGAACACGACAGCTGGGCGGCTCTGAAAGCGGACCAGTCCCGCAATAGTCGCGAAAAAAAGTCCTATGGTGAAGTATGCATCTAAAGACATAAAATCCTATCTTTTCATTGTAGGAGCGGCTTCAGCCGCGATTGATAAAAGCAAAAACTCCCGGCTAAAGCCAGTCCTACATAAGAATAAAACCTACACAATCGAATAAATCCAAACAGGCCGGATAAAGCCCGTACACAGTAGGAGCGTGCTTTAGCCGCGATGGTTTTATTTGCCGTGATTTCGGGGCTAAAGCCCCTCCTACAATAAAGCCCCTCCTACAAAGAGATATCCTTCGTTCCCCAATGTGGGAAATGCTTACGTACCAAGGCGTTCATCTCTAACTCAAACTCAGAGTAGCTGTGCTGTTTAACAGACTTGCCTTCGATAGAATTGCGGATCATACCGGCACCGACTGTCACATTGGTCAGGCGATCTATGATGATAAATGCACCTGTTGCACGATTAGCATTATAGGCATCAAACTGAATCGGCTCGGTGACAGCAAAGTGGCAGTTACCAATTTCATTGAGTTCAAGCTGTTGAGCGTCTTGTTTCTCGAGGGTATTCACATCTATCTTATGATTGATTGCATTGGCATAACCGTAAACAGATTTACTGCCGACCTTGATAGCATATTCTCTATCAACACAAAGAGGCTCTTCAGTCATCCAAACCACGTCAGCTTCGAAGTTACGGGTTGAATGCGGCTTATCATGGGGACGTACTAACATGTCACCACGACTGACATCTATTTCGTCTTCAAGCGTCAGAGTAACAGCTTGACCTGCTGAAGCTTTTTCTAGTTCACCATCAAAAGTCACGATTGATTTCACACGGGTTTCTTTATTAGAGGGCAGCGCGACAACAGTATCACCAACGCGCACCTCTCCCGAACCAACAGTGCCACAAAAACCACGGAAATCCAGATTCGGACGATTAACGTATTGAACCTGAAAACGAAGCGATTCGCTCTTATCTTGTTCAACAGAAACTGTGTTAAGTAATTTCAATAGCGTAGAACCTGGATACCAGGTCATATGCTCACTTTCGTTGACAACATTATCGCCTTTTAATGCCGAGATAGGCACAAAGCGAATATCTGAGAACGCGAGGTTTTTGGCAAACTCACGGTACTCTTTCTTAATGCTTTGATAGGTAGCTTGATCATAATCCACCGCATCCATCTTATTGATCGCGACGATGACATGCTTAATACCTAACTGAGAACAGATAAAGCTATGACGACGCGTCTGAACTTGCACACCGTGACGAGCATCAATCAGGATAATCGCTAAATCACAGGTTGAAGCACCTGTGGCCATGTTGCGGGTATACTGCTCATGGCCCGGCGTATCGGCCATAATAAATTTGCGCTGCTCTGTGGCAAAATAACGATAAGCAACATCAATAGTAATACCCTGCTCTCGCTCAGACTGCAGACCATCAACGAGTAATGCTAAATCGAATGACTCATCGGTAGTATTAAAGCGCTTAGAATCTTTCTCAATGGCTGCCATCTGATCTTCAAAAATCATTTTGCTATCAAACAACAAACGACCAATTAAAGTAGACTTGCCATCATCGACACTGCCACAAGTTAACACTCGCAACATATCTTTGTTTTCGTGGACTTTCAGATACGCTTCGATGTCAGAAGCAATCAAATTCGAACTTGTGGTCATCTCTGTTCCTTATCTATGAGCTTCGAGCTTCGAGCTTCGAGCTTCGAGCTTCGAGCTTCGAAAAGCTTGCTCACTGTTGAATCAATTTTCAATATTTTTTCTGAGAGTTTTAATGAAACTCCCAAGCATTTTACTAATTTGTTCACATTCACTGGCTAATATTGAAGATTCATCACTGGAAATATATTGGATCTCTTCACCAATCATTATTTGAGTCTTTAGCTCACCAATAGAACCTTTAGCAATACTTAAGAACCTGGCTTTTTCTCTGTCAGACTCCCGTTCCATGCCCTCTGCAATATTGCTTGGTACCGATAAACCTGAACGACATATTTGATCTTTAAAACCAAAGTCACGAGATTCAGAAAACAATCTATATATCTGAACGCTCAGGGAAAAACTTCGCTGCCAGACTTCAAGTTGTTCATATTTCATATAGGCCTCCTTGCCTGTCGAGCTACGAATGATAAAAAACCAAAAAATTAAATCACAACAATGGTTTCTAGTTTTCTTTAATCTTTTACTCGAGACTTTCTTAGCTCTGTCTTTAGCTCGGAGCCGTTTTATCGAAACTCGATACTTTCTTTGCAGTTGCTTTAACTCGTAGCTGTCTAGGCTCCGCCTAGAAGTACCCTTCCATCTTCTTCTTTTCCATCGAGCCCGAAGAGTCATTATCTATCACTCGACCTTGGCGTTCTGAAGTCGTACAAAGCAACATCTCTTGAATGATCTCAGGCAATGTAGTGGCCTCAGACTCAACAGCGCCGGTCAATGGATAACAGCCCAGAGTTCTAAAGCGGACCATTTTTTGTTCGACAACCTCACCTTCTTCGATTGGCATACGTTCATCATCGACCATGATCAAGGTGCCATCGCGCTTAACGACTGGGCGAGGCTTTGCAAGATAAAGCGAAGGAATTTCAATACCTTCAAGGTAGATATACTGCCAAATATCAAGTTCAGTCCAGTTTGAAAGCGGGAAAACTCGAATACTTTCGCCTTTATCGACTTTGCCGTTATAGATATTCCAAAGTTCAGGGCGTTGGTTCTTAGGATCCCATCTGTGCTTATTGTCACGGAAGGAGTAGACACGTTCTTTAGCCCGAGACTTCTCTTCATCGCGGCGGGCACCACCGAAAGCGGCATCGAAACCATGCATATCTAAAGCTTGTTTAAGCCCTTCAGTTTTCATGATATCTGTATGCTTTGCACTGCCATGAGTAAAAGGACTTATGTTCATCTCTAACCCACGCGGGTTCTTATGAACAATCAAGTCTAAGCCATGCTTTTCAGCCATCTGATCACGAAAGGCAATCATCTCCTTGAACTTCCAGTTGGTATCGACATGCAATAAAGGAAAAGGAATCTTTCCCGGATAGAATGCTTTACGAGCCAAGTGCAGTAAGACAGATGAATCCTTACCAACAGAGTAAAGCATCACAGGGTTATCAAATTCTGCGGCCACTTCACGCATAATTTGAATGGATTCAGCTTCAAGCTGCTTAAGGTGAGTTAGATGTGTAGACATATTGATTTCCGCATAAAACGTGATCAAATCCAGTTAACGACAACTATCATTATTTTTAAGTATAGTTGTCGGTAACTAACGAAATTTAGCTTAAGAAGATAATAACAGCACAGAAAAGGATTAGAAGTTATAAAAACGTTTTATCTATAACGAAATGGAATATAAAGTGCAGAAACGATTTTCATAGAAAAGGGAGGCTAAGATGATGCGGCGCTGTTAGGGCTAAGAAGGTGTCAAAAGCCAAGACGGCGGCTAACCTGGAAAATCTAAGATGACGCTGCGCTGTAGAGGCTGAGACGGCTTAATTTGTAAGAGCGGCTTAGCCGCGATTGGTTAAAACAACCAAAGCCTCGGGCCTGAAGACCCTCCTACACAAGCAAACAATACACCATCATTTATTGTAGGAGCGTGCTTTAGCCGCGATTGGGTGAAACAACCAAAGCCTCGGGCCTAAAGACCCTCCTACACAAGCAAACAATTCGCCATCATTCATTGTAGGAGCGGCTTTAGCCGCGATTGATTAAAACAACCAAAGTCTCGGGCCTAAAGACCCTCCTACACAATCAAACAATTCGCCATCATTTATTGTAGGAGCGGCTTTAGTCGCGATTGATTAAAACAACCAAAGCCTAGGGCCTAAAGACCCTCTTACACAATCGAATAACTCACCATCATTCATTGCTGGAGGCGCTTTAGCCGCGATTGGTTAAAACAACCAAAGCCTCGGCCTGAAGACCCTCTTACATCTGAATACCCTCCTACACAATCGAACAATTCATCATGTTTTTTGCTTATGGTATACTCACAACAGTACTAGAATTAACAAGTAACGCTCGCATGTTCCAATTAGATAAAGCCGTACTCATTAACGCAGTTAGAAGCAAACTTCCCAATCTCAAGCTAATCTACTTGTTTGGTTCATATGCGAGTGGAGAACAGCATCCCGAAAGTGATCTGGATATTGCCATACTGCCAAACAAAGCACTCGATAATATTACACGTTGGGACATAGCCCAAGAGTTAGCCTCTGAATTTGATGTCGATGTCGATCTGATTGATCTCAATTGCGCTTCAACGGTATTGTGTCAGCAAGTCATTACTCAAGGGATATGCCTTTGGGGAAATACTCACGATGATGATATTTTTACGACAAAAACCATGTCGATGTATCAACATCTACAGGCCGAAAGAGCCGAAATATTAAGCGACTTCAAATCGATAAATCACAACCAGTAAGTATGTATGGCTTATACCAATCGGTATAAAGATGTGGTCACTCAGCGAGAACTAAGAGGCATATCGATGAACGATATAACAATCAATAAATTAACCACTATCAGACGCTGTTTAACACGTATTAAAGATGTTTATGGAGATGGTAGCTCCTTTCCACATGATTACACCTTACAAGATAGTGTATTGCTCAACTTGCAAAGAGCCTGCGAGGCGAGCATAGATATAGCCAACCACATAAGTCGTCAACATAAGTTTGGAGTACCACAAAGCAGCCGTGACAGCTTTACCTTGTTAGCACAAAACGATGTCATACCAGTAGCGCTCGCAGATAAACTAAAAAAAATGGTGGGTTTACGCAATATTGCCGTCCATGACTATCAAGAGTTAAATCTCGACATTGTTATCCATGTCATCAAACATAATTTAAAGGACTTTGAAGATTTTATAGACGCAATCCAGCCAGTATAAAATATGACGCTGCGCTGTAGAGGCTGAGATGGCTTAACAACAAAAACCTAATTCGGGCCTAAAGACCCTCCTACACAAGCAAACAATACACCATCATTTATTGTAGGAGCGGCTTTAGCCGCGATTGATTAAACAACCAAAGGTTCGGGCCTGAAGCGCCCTCCTACACAATCAAACAATTCGCCATCATTCATTGTAGGAGCGGCTTTAGCCGCGATTGATTGAAACAACCAAAGCCTCGGGCCTGAAGACCCTCTTACATCTGAATACCCTCCTACACAATCGAACAATTCGCCATCATTCATTGTAGGAGCGTGCTTTAGCCGCGATTGATTGAAACAACCAAAGCCTAGGGCCTATTACACAATCGAACCACTCACCATCATTTATTGTAGGAGCCGCTTTAGCCGCGATTGACTGAAACAACCAAAGCCTCGGGCCTGAAGACCCCCCACACAATCTAATACCTTACTTATACCTAACTATCGCGACAGCTACCGCTCTATTACTTGCACCCATTAACATCTAATAGTGAAACATTTAATGGAAAATCCAGGCTTGTCGAAGGGGTGGAGTAAAAATCAAACTCTACCGTCTGAACTAAATCTTCATACTCAATATCGAATGAGCTAATAAGATAAGGGTATTGCCGAATAAAGTTGCCCTCATTATCAAACTCCAGAGACGCCTTGTATTGCCCAAGTCCGCCAACCTCACCATCAACAATATTTAAACCGTTATTTTTCAATTTAAAGTATAAGTCCCACCTATTTTCATCAACTTTAATAAAATAGGTTGTTAAGTAAATTTGCTCTCCCATAGGGTCACAAATCAAAGCCGTCACAGACCCCCCATAACTCCCCCGGTCATCATAACTAAATTCGCTTGTATCCATAACAGGTGAAGATGACGGAAGGTTAAATCGAAACTTAACCTTAGTTGTCTCATATGTAGGTGTCACTTCAGGAGTGACAGGTGCTTCCTTGCTATCACCTGAAGAGTTATCACAGCCAGACAGAGCTAAAATTAATACGGTACCCAATAAACATTTTATGACATTCATATATAAATCATCCTTAATTTAACCACTATTTGGTCATTAGTATTAAGCGAGTCTATCTCACTCTATCTACCTCAAACATGATAAAAATCATGTTGACCAAACATATACGATGATTTTAAGTTATCTGCTATGCTGTTATTTTTCTAGCAATTGTCTATCTAACAGCTATCTCTCTAGCAATGTTGTGAGTTGCCTCTTAAAATCTTCACCCAATTTTTCATTACGCAGACCATACTCAACAAACGCCATCATGTAGCCTAGCTTATCACCACAATCATGGGACTTACCTGTCATATGAAATGCTTCTACGGTATCGGATTCGATCAACATCTCGATGGCATCTGTAAGTTGAATTTCATCCCCGGCACCAGCGGGTGTTCTTGCCAGAAGATCCCAGATTTTTTCAGATAAGACATAACGGCCAACAACAGCAAGATTAGATGGAGCCTCATCAAGAGCAGGTTTCTCAACCATCTTAGAGATAGCCGTCGACTCCCCAGCACACAGAGCAACACCATCACAATCGAACAATTCATCATGTTTTTTGCTTATGGTATACTCACAAGGGTACAAATTAACGCAATTAGAACCCAACTTCCCAATCTAAAGCTAATCTATATGTTTGGTTCATATGCGGGCGGAGAACAGCATCCAGAAGGTGATCTAGATATTACAATGTTGCCAAACAAAGCACTCGACTTCATCTCTAATCTAAGAACAGCTGCAATAAATAAGTGAACCGGAAAACCTTAAAGAAATGTCCGCATCACTTTCTCAAACGAGATAGTCATTGATAGTTAATAGCTAGATCACAGTTGAACCTCACTGTTCATGGGCCAATAACGTGAATCTTTCTGGGTGATTGAGAAGTTCAATCTAAGCTTATTCTTGATTCTAAGAAGGCTACAAAAAAAGCTATAAAAAGGCTATAAAAAATGAACATCATAGTAACTGGCGGAGCCGGATTTATCGGCTCTGCAGTCATTAGGCATATTATCAACAACACTCAAGACAGGGTGTTGAATTTAGACAAGCTGACTTACGCCGGAAACCTAACATCTGTTGCTAGTGTTAGTTCATCACCACGATACCAATTTGTTCAAGCCGATATCTGTGACTACCAAACTGTCCAAAAAATATTTAGTGACTTTCAACCAGATTGTATTATGCATTTAGCCGCAGAGAGTCATGTGGATCGCTCCATAGATGGACCCGCTGAATTTATCCAGACAAATATTGTTGGTACCTATAATTTGCTTGAGGTCGCCCGTCACTACTGGCAGCAGTTAGAAAGTGATAAAAAAGCAGCATTTAGATTTCACCATATTTCTACAGATGAAGTATTTGGTGACTTAGGCGATACGGGTGCGCTTTTCACAGAAGAGACCCCCTATGCACCAAGTAGCCCTTATTCGGCGTCGAAAGCCTCATCCGATCATTTAGTTCAAGCCTGGCACCGAACATATGGCTTACCGATTATCATGACAAACTGCTCAAACAACTATGGACCTTTTCATTTCCCTGAAAAACTCATTCCCTTAGTTATTATCAATGCCCTGCACAATAAGCCGCTTCCTATCTATGGTAAGGGTGATCAGGTACGTGATTGGCTCTATGTTGAAGACCATGCCAGAGCGCTCTATAGCGTGCTTACTACAGGAGCGGTAGGACAAACGTACAACATAGGTGGCCATAACGAGAAAACGAACCTGGAAGTCGTTGAAACTATTTGTGATGTATTACAATCCTTAGTCGGTAAACCCAAAGAACACGCTCACTATCGAGAACTGATCACTTTTGTTGATGACCGACCAGGGCATGACTTACGTTACGCCATCGATGCGTCTAAAATCGCAGCAGACCTAAACTGGCTACCAACAGAGACGTTCGAAACGGGGCTAGAAAAAACCGTTCAATGGTATCTTGATCACCAAGAATGGTGGCAAGCTATTATGGACAACACATATGCAATGGATCGCTTAGGTCTGATTAAAGGCAAAAAATGAAAGGTATTATATTAGCCGGAGGCTCAGGCACACGTTTATATCCAATAACAAAAGGAGTCTCTAAACAGCTGTTACCCATTTATGACAAACCTATGATTTATTATATTTTGTCTGTATTAATGTTAGCTAAAATAGATGAGATATTACTCATTACCACACCGGAAGATCAGATAAATTTTAAGAAATTACTTGGAGACGGTAGTCATTTCGGCATTTCCCTTTCTTATGCTGTTCAGCCTAAACCAGAAGGCTTGGCACAGGCATTCATCATAGGGGAAGAGTTCATCGGACAAGATGATGTCTGCTTGATTCTTGGCGATAATATTTTTTACGGACAAGGTTTTACAGAGAAAATCACCCGAGCTAAGAGCAATAAAAAAGGCGCCACTGTATTTGCCTATCAAGTCAAAGACCCCTGCCGTTTTGGTATTGTTGAATTTGATGAAGCTTTCAACGTGTTAAGCCTAGAAGAAAAACCTAAGCAGCCAAAATCGAAATGGGCAGTAACTGGGCTTTACTTTTATGATAACCAAGTGGTCGACATAGCCAAAAAAGTAAAGCCTTCAGCAAGGGGAGAATTAGAGATAACCTGTATTAACCAGGCTTATTTTGACCGAGACCAATTATCAGTAGAACTTCTGGGCAGAGGCTTTGCATGGCTAGATACAGGTACCCATGACAGTCTCATTGAAGCTGGGCAGTTTGTTCAAACTATCGAACACAGACAGGGAATGAAAATCGCCTGTCTCGAAGAGATCGCATATCGTAACGGATGGTTGCAAAAAGAAGATCTGCTTGAACTTGCAAGACCTCTTGCTAAAACGGGATATGGAAAATACTTAACAGATATAGCAAATGGCAATATCCGCTAAATTAACTCACTAAAACTTGGATTGCCATTTCTTTAAACCCCGAGTCCACTTCATCGGGGTCATATCACTAAGGCTCTGTTCAACTATTAGCTAACATTAATTCTAACTGTTCTCTAAACTCAACACCCAGTTTTTCATTTCTCAGACCATACTCAACAAAGGCGGTCATATAACCAAGTTTGTCACCGCAATCATGTGCCTTTCCTGTCATATGGAAGGCCTCAACGGTATCGGATTCGATCAACATATCGATGGCATCTGTAAGTTGAATCTCATCCCCTGCACCTGCTGGCGTTCTTGCCAGAAGATCCCAGATCTTTTCAGATAAGACATAACGGCCAACAACAGCAAGATTAGATGGCGCCTCATCAAGAGCAGGTTTCTCAACCATCTTAGTGATAGCCGTCGACTCACCAGCACACAGAGCAACACCATCACAATCGGCAATACCATACTTACTGACGTCTTCATCAGACACTGGTGAAACCATGATCTGACTAGCCAAAGTAGACTTGTAGCGGCCAATCATGGCCGCTAAGTTATCACTGCTTTGGTTGGCTGTGTATTCATCTAAAATAACATCGGGTAAAACCACAGCAAAAGGATTATTGCCTATGCATGGTTTTGCACATAAGACTGCATGTCCAAGACCCTTAGCTTCCCCCTGCCGCACATGCATAATAGTCACATCCTTGGGACAGATAGCCTGAACTTCATCTAACAACTGACGCTTAACCCGTTTCTCCAGAGTAGACTCGAGTTCATAAGAGGTATCGAAGTGGTTCTCGATAGCATTTTTACTGGCGTGAGTTACAAGCACAATTTCTTTGATACCCGCACTAACACATTCATTAACGATATACTGAATGAGCGGTTTGTCGACCAAGGGCAACATCTCTTTAGGTATCGCTTTAGTGGCAGGCAACATACGGGTACCAAGACCTGCAACCGGAATAACTACTTTCATTTTAATCCTTAAACGAAAAGAGCTTAACTAAATTAAATTCATAACTCTGTTAAGCTCAATAAGAGGTCACTGTAATGACTATTGTAGTGAATTAATCACTGCCAAAAAGATCCCTAGTGTAAATTTTATCAACAACATCGCTGAGTTCTTCAACCATACGGTTGGAAACAATAACATCTGACATCTGCTTAAACTCAGCAAGGTCTTTTACTACACGAGAGTGATAGAATTCAGCTTCGTCGAGTACAGGCTCATAAACAACAACCTCAATACCTTTCGCCTTAATTCGTTTCATGATCCCTTGAATAGACGACGCTCTGAAATTATCAGAACCGCTTTTCATGATCAGTCGATAGATACCGACGGTAGTAGGGTTTTTCTTAATTATTGAATCGGCAATAAAGTCTTTACGAGTGGAATTGGCTTCAACAATGGCACTGATCAACGAGTTCGGTACATCAGCATAGTTTGCACGAAGCTGTTTAGTATCTTTAGGTAAACAGTAACCACCATAACCAAAAGAGGGATTGTTATAATGATTACCAATACGAGGGTCTAAGCCGACACCTTCGATGATCTGTTTGGTGTCTAGGCCATGGGTTTCCGCATAGGTATCTAATTCATTAAAGTAAGCAACACGCATGGCTAAAAAGGTATTAGAAAACAGCTTAACCGCTTCGGCTTCAGTAGAGTCAGTGAACAGAATGTCAATATCAGACTTAATTGCAGCATCCCCTAACAAGCTAGCAAAAACTCTTGCTCGCTCAGAACGCTCACCTATGATAATCCGAGATGGGTGTAAGTTGTCATATAACGCCTTACCTTCACGTAAAAACTCCGGCGAGAAGATAATGTTATCACACTCAAATTTTTGGCGAACTGATTCGGTATATCCAACCGGCACTGTCGACTTGATTATGATCACCGCAGCAGGATTTATCTCTAGTACATCTTGAATAACAGCTTCAACAGAGGAAGTATTAAAAAAGTTAGTGACAGGATCATAATCTGTAGGCGTCGCTATCACCACATAGTCTGCACCTTGATAAGCATGTACTTTATCAACCGTAGCAACTAAATCAAGTGACTTATTGACTAAAAAATCCTCTATCTCATTATCTGAGATAGGTGAAACCTGTTGATTAATGAGGTTAACTTTTTCATCGATAATATCAACAGCAACAACTTCATTATGCTGTGCAAGAAGCACCGCGTTTGACAGTCCTACATAGCCTGTTCCAGCAATGGCAATTTTCATAATTATTACTCAATAAAGTTAATTTAGCAGCTTAGTCAACTGGGGAACTAATAAACGGGCCCCCCATTCACTTAAATGATTATCATCGTAATAGTTAGGCCTTTCTCCGGTCGTACCGAAGCACCTATCATTCTTACAAAGGGATTGAGTTACATTAACAGTTTCAATGTTACAACTCGTTGACAGTTGCTCCAAAGCCTCTATAAAAACATGATTACGTTGTGAATATGAAGCCATACTGACGAAAGGAGCTTCGAAGTCTCCATCTAAAAGCATCCGAGCGACATTCTTAGGCATACTCATCGGAAATTCAGGAGTAGGAGTCATAAATATAACCCGACTATTATCGGCAATTGAGCACCAAGTCTGTTCTAGAGCTTGATTAAAACCTTTCTGAAAACCAATGTTAGGATCATCTAGCGTTATTCGGGCGCCAGCTTCCTCTCCTAACTTACCGGATATGTAGTAAGACCAACGATTAACAACCAGAATAGGGATATGAGGGTAGTTCTGTTGAATATTAGCCAGTTCATTATCGATGAATGAACGACAACTCTCAGCATTACTATTATTTAGCGTCACACCTTTAATTGTCGGGCACCCAGCTTGAGCAATAAATAAAACTGACGAATCACTAGGCAAAGATTTTACAACAGCATTAACCATAGTACTCGCATGACTATCTCCGATTAAAATAAGATCAGGTAAGGACTTTTCAGGACCATAAGTACAACGAGGAGATGATGTCGCCTTCTCACTTAAACAGCGGCCTTTTCTAGGTTCACGATTAAGAAACTCTTGGTCTGCAACAATAATGTTTTTAGCAAACCTTGACTCATAAGGCGCACCATTCACTAGGTAGATAGAGACAGTAACAACTAGCACTGTCACCAAAGAAACTAAGGAGTAGGAGGCTAATTTAAGACTATTGTTGAAGTTTTTAAAAGACTGCTCAATAAATATAAAAGATAGATACCCAAGCAGTAGTGAGATCACAATACCGAAAATTGCATGAATAGCTGATATTTCCCCAAAAGCTCTTACACATAGAACAGCTATAGGCCAATGCCAAAGATAAACAGAATATGAAATATTACCGAGTAAATTAAATGGCTTAAGTGAGAAAATACGTCCATCTTTATGATCTGCAAAAATAACTAAAAAAGTCGCTAGAACAGGCAACAAGGTCATTGTACCGGGCCATTGATAGCTTGAATCTACGAGGAAAATAGATGTGATCAGCCCAGTAATACCAATATATGCCAGCATTGCTCGTGTAGATTTTGATGCTTTTAAAGGATATAGATAGGCGACTCCCCCAAGCAGCATCTCCCAAGATCGGCAAAGCAGGCTAAAATATTGAGAGCCGTCTCCGACATAATTGACAAATAAATTATAAAGAAACAAAGCTAATGTGAGCAAGAGCAAGGTCACTCTCAGTTGGGGAGCACCTACGAGCTTTTTAAACAGTAGAATCAATAGAGGGTATAAAATATAAAACTGCCACTCAATAGATAATGACCAAGTATGCAGAAGTAATTTTTCATGTGAAGCTGTATCAAAATACCCAGCTTCAGCTGAAAAAATAATGTTAGATAGAAATACCAAACTACTCGTAGCATGCTTGCCTAACTGCCGATACTCGGTTGGCAGAAGGATAAACCAACCTATAATCACTAAACAAAGACACAGAAAAGCCAGCGCAGGAATGATCCGCTTTGCTCTTGAGATATAAAATTTAATGAGGCTAAAGCTACCGTGATCAATCCCTTGAAAGATAATTTTTGTCATTAAGAAGCCTGAAATGACAAAAAAGATATCTACACCGGCAAAACCACCGGAAATAGCTGTCACTTCAAAATGAAACAACAAAACGCTTAATACCGCAAAGCACCGTAAAAAATTTATATCATGCCTAAAGCTCACTTTTACTTCCTTTTAAAAACTGAAACGATAGAATCATACGCCAGAGAAAACAAAAACCTAGGGTATTGATTTAAAAGACGTTTAATCACATATTTATCATTAAATATTCTATATAACCAACGCAGGTGAAGCTGATTAATTAAATCAGGGTAATACTGAACCCCTTCGGAGCTTTGATGCAAAAAACCACCACAGGTATAGATCTCTTTAATCCCTCCGAAAGAGTGCGCCTTTAGTTGTGCACCAAAGTGCTCCTGATATGGCGTACCCATACCACACACTACGTACTCAGCCCCTGTCTCTATGATCGTTTTAATGGCATTAAGTGTCTCAGCATCATCAGAAAAATACCCATCCCGGTAACCTACAACGTTAAGATTGGGGTACTCTTGCTGAAACAGTGCCATCGTTTTAGCAATTTCATTGGGTTTAGCACCAATAAAGTAAACAGCTGCTCTGGATTGATTTAATGTCTCCAAGAAGGTTTTTCCAAAAGATCCATAATCAAAGCTGACTCTTGGGACACGTTTATTTGCAATCAAGGAGAACGTTAGGCTGGAGACAATGGCATCACTATAAAAAACATCAACCTGTTCATAACAAGCAAAGTTATCCTTCAAAATCATATAAGAGTATGGATTAACGAAGCTAATTAGCTTTGGCTGGCTCATATTCTCTAAAGAGCAATCCATTGAGCGAGTAAAACTTTCATTGATCTCTGGAGCTTGAATAACTTTATTGATAATTGGGTGCATCATTAAACCTGTGAGAATGTAAAACTACCTTCGATTTTTCGCAAAAGTATATAGCTTATAGAATATGGATTTTGGCACTAACAGAGCTAACATGCCCACAAAGCGATAAAAATCGACCTTTAGAAAGGAGGAGGACAGTAAAAGCCTCATTGCTGCTTTTTTATCACCTAAAACCAGATTGTTCTTCACGCAACTCATAACTGTGAGATGCATTAAATCTTTTAAACCTTTCTGCAGTTCGATTGGAACCTCGCCGTCGGCAAGCATAGTGTCAAATATCGCTAACTGAGGGGCCGGGACGATGACTTGATTCAAATCACATGCACTGCCCGACACTGTTAGATCGTAAAACACACAGCTTTGGGGATGAAACATAATCCGTGAGCGACAGGCAACTTTACTCCAGACAACTTGATCCTCTCCCATTTTCATACCTACAGGAAAACCAGCAATGTCGAGTAAAATAGCACGACGAATACACACCGATGAAGCAGTAATAGGGAGGTCAGCATTAAAGCATGATGAAAAATAATCAGTGATATAACCAGGTTTACCCGGCATACCTTTCAGTTTTGCGGCGATTACTCTTTTGTTTTCTACAAAAGAGTAATGGGTACAATATAAACCGGCAGTTTTATCTATGTTCATTAACTCAAAAATATTGGCAATAAAGCTAGCATCCCAATAATCATCTGCATCAAGGAATGCGATAAATTCAGTGTTGGCATGCTCGATTCCAGTATTTCTTGCTACAGAAACCCCTTGGTTAACCTGCCTAATCAATGTGACTTTTGGAAACCGTGACGCAACAATTTCGGCACTACCATCCGTTGAACCATCATCAACAATAATGATCTCATCAACGGCTATGGTTTGCTTCGCGATAGAGTCTATCGCCCGTTCAATGTATTGCGCCTTATTATACAGTGGTATCACTACAGAGATAGAGTACACAGCTAAGTCCTATCCGTCACTTTATGTGAAAAAATTAATGCTAAAGTAAATGCAAGCATAATAGATGAAGTGCCATTAAAAATAACATGTCCTGCGGTAATGGAATGAAAAAATATCAATGACAACAATAAGACATAAAAATAATTACGAGTTTTGAATGCCTTGAAGACACCGACAAAGTAGGTAGCAATATATAGCAGGGGTATCATAACGCCATAAGAAAAAAAAAGTTCAAATAGATCATTTTCTAACAATTTTCTTGTGGTTAAAATGGCACTAGAAGGGTCAAGATACGCATAATATGCGCCTGCGCCGAACAAGAACCTGATCGCATGTAGCCCCTCCCAGTCAACAATATTAAAGGCATTAATGATGAACTTATCTCTCGAACTTGCAAGCAGAGTCCATTTATTGTCGATATGATTAAACTTATAGATGATATTTTCGAACACTGAACCGAGTAATTCTAATAGGGGAAAAAGCAGATAATAGGAGGTGACCAAGGCTAAGATAATCGACACAATCGGAAAAGAACGGCCTATCTTTAACAACAGGTAGATCATTCCTATAGCAAAAAAGATGAGCCCCCCTTTAGTTCCTATCAGTGCGGTGGTAACCAGCAACAAAAGAATATGGACAAGTTTAAACAGTTTTAACGTCTGTAAACGGTGAACTAAAATTAACGCACAGCTCCCCATAACGACACCTAAACCGTTACCAGAAACAAATAAGCCTCTTGTCGCAATACCCTTAGAATAATTACTGATATGGAAACCAGATAAGTAGGCGGTTAGCACTAGAATACTGATGATAGTGCCATACAAGATAACCCAATACTCAATTTGATTTTTAGTCAGTAACCCTTTCCTGCAGATATCGACAAAGAATATAATACAAAAAGAGCAAAATATGACTTTTGTAGACATCACAATGCCAAAGAGAAATGGTATTAACTCTCGATGGAACAGCGCAGAGACGCTTTCAATAAAAAGAAAATAGCAAAGAATAGTGATAGCAAGTAATTTGGCATAATGAGAACAGTATTTAAGTATCAAAAAAACAACAAAAATAGTCGCTATCAAACGCCCTAACTGAGAGGGCGAGCCTAAACTGCCATCCCCCATAATGCCAAGTTTGAATAAAGCCCCCGATATATTATCGAAAAAAGGCAATAAAATAACATTCAACGCCAGAAAAAGCTGGAGATAACTGTACTTGAACCTTGTTGTGGCTAGGGCGATACTAGTCATCGAGTAAGTGCTTAGCTAGCACATCCCAGGAAAAGTTTTTAATCGCCAGTTGACGGCTAGATAACTGTAATTCATTCATTCTCTGTGGTGATGCAAATAACCCTTTTAGTTGTTCAGCGAGTTCAGTTGCACATAATTTATGTACAAAAACAGCTTCATCGGCAGATAACAGCTCATTAGTCGCAGTGATCACATCTGGGCTTTTTTGAAAAGCGACAACAGGTAAAGCACACGCTAAAGCTTCAAGAATAGTCTGGCCTAACGGTTCATACACTGAGGTCATTAAAAAAGCATCGGCACTCTGGTAATAAGCTAAAGGGTTTTGTTGTACACCAGCAAACGTCACGCTACTCTCGAGTGAATACTCTGAGACTTTCAGCTGGTATAGCCCCTCCTCCTCTCCACCGCCAACGAGCACTAAGTGAAAACCTGGTAGGCTACGCATCGCTTCTAAAGCAAACACTATCCCTTTCGCACTGACAAAACGTCCAACTATAAGCAACACGTGCTTATCCAGAGGTAAGCCAAGCTCTGCTTTAAGTGCGCTTTTCGCTGGCCCATCGAGGGGGCAAAACCTAGAAGTATCGACGCCAGGCTTTAACAGTGCCAAGGGTTTCTCATGAGTCAAACAAGCATTGACCTGTTGCTGCATGTTGTGACTAAATACGGCTAATTTGTCAGCTTGATTAAATGCCCTTTGTTGTATCCAAGTATGTAGATACCACTGTATTTTTTGCTTGACCCTACCCAGAAAACCACTTTGTTTAGAGAGGTTTTTGGCCGTATTTTGAAACTTAACAACACCAGGCAACAGATACGTGACAGACTTTAATCCAGCAATTTTTGCCATCACAGTAGTAGAGTGAAAACGACTAATTGTGATCACAGGTGATGAGCTATGCTTTATCTTACGATATGCTTGCCACATAGCAAAGAAAGACAGTAGTCCTCTCACAGGCCTGAGATAAAGCGGAAGATGAGAAAAACTTGAATAACGGTGTATATGTACACCGTCCAGGCTCTCATATTTAGCTAAAGAGCAAGCTGTAACACTGTTTACATCACTAACAACAACATCCACATGATAACCCTGAGAAACGTAACTTAACGCCAAGTAACGTAAAGAGTTCTCAATACCACCTATATTGGGAAAGTATGCATTACTAGTGATCAACACTGACTTCATTTAGCTACCGCATCAATAATAGCCTTAACTTCCTGCCACAATTTTTCAGTTTCAAGTTTGAACTCTGCTGCTTTAATATTGATCTGCTTATGCAGCTCATTGTTTTTATCTAAACTCGTATCAATAAGTGCATCTAACTGAGCTTCAGTAGCTTCAGGAGCAAGCAATAACTCTGTGGCTGTATAGTTCTCATGGAGGCGCTCATATTTATGGCTCCAACTGGTAGATATACAAGCAATACCATTAGAAAGCGCACTGATGCAACCGTGAAAGCGAGAGCAGAAAACAGCAGTTGAGGCAGCGATTATCCCCTTAACCTTTCTAGGATCCAGCTCCTCAATAACCATTAACGGCTGATCTAATTGCTGATTCAACCGAGCTATTAGCTCACCATCCTCATGGCCTTCATGATTTAAAAAGAAGGGCGTCAGTCCCTTGCTGCGATACAGTTTAACCGCGGTTAACACAGTAGACTCATAACACGCTAGCCACTGCTTATTCTTATTTCGAGGGTTAACCATATTCTTATTTGGCACAATACACGCCAAGGGCTGACTAAGATCGAAACCATCAGGTAAAAGCCCTTTTACTGCATTAGTAAAATCACCAAATTGCCTAAAAGTGGAAAAGTCACCCGTGATCTGATGAATATAGTTAAAGGTATCCGCTTCACGCGCACAAACAAGTGCCGCCTTAGGGAAACTATTGGCAATTTGGGCCCGAACCTGTGGGTCAGAAAAAGGTCCCATCGCCTGTGGCATAAAAATATAAGGTTTGTTGTGTTTGTGGTTTCGTATGAGTTCACCACTTAAATGACGAATACTCATTTTCGGGCTCCACTGATCCGAATATGAAAACCCCGAAGCATCAATGACTACATCAATATCCGCTTCAGTCACGACTCCCCATTTACGTAGATAGCGACGCACGGCACTAGGAAGATGATAAGAAAACGAATTGAGGTCTAAGTACAATTTTCGTAGCGAGAGTTTTTGCCAAGCAGAAACACTTGTCCTCTGCAAAAAGCTAGCTTTAACACTTGGGGTTAACGCTATCTCAGCATCAGGCCAATAGGCCTCGATACGATCCAGTACGGCACATAACATCAGCTCAGCGCCTTTATTCTCGAACTCAACACCTTTCAACTCAATAATCACAACTGTACTTCCTTGATTAATTCATTCACACTTTTTTTCTGAGAAAAAGGGATCATACCTGTCTGCTCAGCATATCCGATGGAGATCATCATTAATGGACGCTTATTCTCAGTCAATTTTAACTTATCAGCCATCTTGGCTTCATACTGCTCAATATCCGGCCAGTTAATCACACAAGAGCTTAAGCCTAAGGTCTCTAAGGCCAGCATCAACTGCATAGAGGCCAGTGAACCATCGATATAGATCACATGACGATCGCGCTCATAGGGATAAGCAGCAAGATCACCAACAACCACGATCACGCATTGAAAATTATGAGAAAAACCAGCAGTGCCCATAGGCATAGCCCCTATCTCTTTAGCCTCATCAGGATTATCAAACAAAAAGAACTCGAAAGGCTGACGGTTACAGGCACTAGGCGCCAGAGTCGCAGCAGAAATCGCTTTATCTATCTCAGCGCGGGGTACAGGTTTATCTTCAAACCAGCGCACTGAGCGTCGCTGTACACACAGATGTTTGAACTGCTCAAAACTAACATCTGTCTTGATAATTGAATCGCGAGAGTAAGGCGCATGTTGCTCATTGGCATTAACATCACTATGCAAGCCTATAAACTGCTCCCTTGCATCGTCAACGACTCTTGATTGCCCAGGTTTTACCGCTTCAAAATACTGATTAAGTACATCCTTGGCCCATTTGCCTTCGGCGTCGGCAAGCGTATTAGCACTGTGACTATCAATATATCGCTGTACAGTTTCTTCAATGAACGCTAAACCGAAAAGATCCCGACGAGGTTGCATGATCAGGCCCTTCTCAACTCTGTGAATATTACGTCTTAGCATAACGCTCGAAGCCGCAGGATCGGATAACTGCTTCCAATAACGTTTACGCCCCTGCAATACAGCAACATGCTCTCTGTCGAATTTACGGCTGAAAAAACAGTAATATACAGAGGATAAAAAACGGCTCTCGGCACAAATGTTGACACATAATTTATCGAAGGATTCAAATTTGGCTTTTACAGACGCGATCAAATCAGGCGACAGTATCCGTTTCAATAATGAACGCATAACAACTCCGTTATTTATATAAATTAGAACGTAAATAGATACAACGAATGGGTAACAACATAGAACGAGTCATTATTGCTGCCATTGGCCAGGTTGTTTTATGACAAAACAGTGCCAAATAAGACGCGGCAGTATAGCTGATAACCGTTGCAATAGCAGCCCCCATCGCCCCATAAATCGGGATCAGCCAGAGATTAAACAGCACATTAAACAGTGCACCGATTAACTGAGTTACTAATGAGAACCTGAGTAAGCCTTCGGCCAGTAACCACTTACTCAATAAAGCCCGCATAAAGATAAACACCCCTGCCCAGATATGGATCACTAATACAGCTGCAGAAGCCGCATAGTCACTGCCGAATAAGAGTACAACACCCCATGGGGCAAGCCATTGCACCAAGAGAGCAATAATGAAGGCACTAGCAAACAGAATATCGTTAAGCTGCTGTAGTTTAATACCATATTGCTTAGGGTCATGCTTTCGAGCCGCAAGCAGTTGTGGGAAAAAGGAGGTCACGATAGCCGCAGGGAAAAAATACCACACTTCAGACAGCTTTGCGGCGACCGCATAGATCCCTACTTCCTCTTGGGTGCTTAAGGTCCCGAGCATGACCTGATCCATCTTCAGATAAACAATTGCGGCCATCCCCGACAGCATCAATAACCAAGACTGAGACAGTAACCCTTTGGCCTCAATAAGGTTAAATCTTAATTTGAGCAGAGACTCGCCGCGAACGCGATATAAAACAATAAAACCAAGTCCAATCAATGCCATTTCGGCGGCAGCTAAATAGACAAACAGTGACAACGATGCATCAAAATAGACCGCCAGCAGGCGCACTGTAGACATGATCAGTAGCACTAGCAAACGCATCTTGGCGGCATAACGATTAGCAACGTGGGCCTGGATCCAGTAATCGAACACAAGCAAAGCATTGAATACATTGCCCAGTAATAAGATCAAAAACAGGCCGTTTAACTCGGCGGGTAAAAACAGATCTGAAAAACTTAGCACCACAAGGCCACAGACTAAAGCGCCAGTGAAACGCATGGTCAAAGAGCTACCGATAATCTGGGCACTATCCTCAGGGCGGTTAACTAATTCGCGTGTAACAATGGCGTTTAACCCCATTGCGGCAAAGGGGCCCAATAAGGCAACAATCGAGATCAAAAAATTAAGTTCACCGAACTGATGCGGTGAAAGGTGACGCGCCAAAACCAGAGTGACCGCCAAAGTAAGCACTAAACTCACCAGCTTCTCACCTACAAGCCAGATAGTACTGCCAATGGCCGATGGAGCTTGGGAAGTTAAAGAACTGGAGCTCGAAGATGATTCAGAACTTGGAAGCGTCATATGGCTTTTGAAGAAGCCGAAGAATGAAAAGAAGCTGACATGTCACCACAATAGCGTAAGGCTCAAAATATTTGCGATGATTTTACGCTAAAATTTGATAGAAACAAACGATAACACTCACTAAAAGCGTATAAAAGAGTAACTAAGTTACAGTTTGCATACAAATTAACAGCGCTTACGTCACAAATGTAACCCTTCCACATTAATGCTTATTTAACCTGATAACCATTACACAAAGGAAATAGCCAAAATAGTGTTATTTAGCAGCTTTAGGTTTCTCGCTAAGAAAAACAGTTGCTTCTAAGCAACTGCTTAACGTTTCCACCTCTTAAAACTTGTTCTGTTCGACACGATAGAGCGAACTCACGATGCCACTATACTGGTACTTTTCTGCCTGTTGATTATCATTTTTGCAAGCTTAATGGCATTGCGTTCTACAAGGACGAAGCCTATATACGAAAATGGTATGGTAATAATGAGCGTTAGCACAAACAAAGGAACAAAATGACTGACGCCGCCAAGTAAATTATTCGCAATATGGATTGCGCCGAAATGGACAATGTAACCCGAGAAACTAATTCGCCCGACAAATGCTAGCAAGCGATTATCAAATAGAGATATTTTTTGCTGGCTAAGGACCAATGCCAGCAACATAAATGATAGCCCCATAACATAATGAGATGCGCCTCTCGCCTGACCTGATAATGCGATAACGGCAATAATCAATGAAACGAAAAGTAGCGCGAAACAAGTCTTCTTAGCGCTTAATACCCGCTGTACTCTTGCGTCTTTATATAAAAAGAACAATAAAATGCCCGCGGCGAAAATCCCCAGTTGAGAAAATATATTACGATGGATAAACTGCCCAGCAAGTTTAAAGCCATATAGCTCAATGAGAGCTGGCTTGATTAAAGCGTTAGCGAGCAAGATAAATCCAATACCAATCCCCATCGCGATAATAAAAAATAGTGCCGCTTTTTTAAGAGAATTAACTCGGTAAAAAAGCCATGGGCAGATCAAGTAAAAGAGTACCTCACAACTAATAGACCAGCCTCCAGGGACAACTGAACTAGTGGTTTCCGGATGCAGCAGATTGATAAAAAAGAAATGCAAAGGGAAATGCCACAGTTCAGGGCCAGGTAGCCAACCTCGAGACTCCAAACCAAACACCATGGTGTATATTAATATCCCTAACCAATAAACAGGGGCGATCCTTAAAAGGCGCTTAATATAAAAGTTTTTGATGAAACGGGGATCATTTTGGCTTGCACGATCTAAGGTAAAGAAAATGGTGAAGGCACTAATAATAAAGAAAAGTTGAACTCCATAACCAGCTTGCAAAATGACTGAGCTAAATAAGCCATCATAACTTGAAAAAGAGGCCGCATGTGTCGCTATGACACCTAAAATTGCGATACCTCTTAACGAGTCTATAAAATTAATTCTTGCCACTACAATGTCCCTATTCGTTTTCAAGAAGTTCGCCACAATAAAGTGAGTCATAGTCAACAGGACGATTATTCATTAAGTCCTTAAAGTGAACAAAGTTAACACCTTGACTAATCGCATAATCTATCACTTCAAATAGACGCTCTGGTGTTGTATAAAAATTACTTTCACTGCTATTGGCTATATCATGACCCGCTAGAATAAGCGTGGATTTATCACGTACAATGATGTCAATTGCCGACTTAATCTCTTGCAAAGATGAACGTTGATCATCGAGATGTGCACTCATCAAAACAGGCACTATCTCCTCATGTATCCCATCTTGCATACTGGTTTCAGCGGGTGCATATAAACGAACACTATCAAAAACATTGAGTAGAGCTAGATCTGATTCAGCACTATTCGAATTAGAGTGAGGGTAAGCAAATGAGGCGACAGTAAAGCCATCTTCAAGCATATAGCAACTGGGACGTATAACCTCTTCAGTCAACCACTGCTGTGAGCCGTGTTCTGCAATATATTCATTGGCTTTGGCATGGCTAAAACTGTGCTGAGCAATTTCGAACCCTTTCGCACTCAGTTCATGTAATTTAGCTTGTCTTTCTGGGGTTCTTGGGTTCCCGTACTTATCTAGATTTCCGTAGTAAGAAACAAAAAAGGTGGCTGTCGCCCCTCTTGTTGATATCTCATCAGCCACTGAATGCCAGTTAGATACAAATGCATCATCAAAAGTCAGCACTAACCGTGCTTCCTGAACAGCCGAAGCGCTTTCATCGCTACATGCTAATAGTAACAAGCAACTAAACAGCGCAAGCCCCCAACGTATTATTCGCATCACATACACCTAGCCAATTTTAAAAGCCTGATTCTACCGGAATGTTAGCTCAGGTAAAGTCAAAATTTTAACGGCTAAGTTATTGAGATAAATAGGTCAAAAAAACCGACAAATGACTATTCTATAGTGACTGCTAGTCAGCCAATAAATACTGGCAAGATTGACTGTAATGCCGCCTTCGTTTTTCTAAGTGATAACAGTAAGAGGTAACCTCCTGTAGAGTACCTACAGGCCCTTTGAAGACTTTGCCAAACTCACTCGTAATTTTACACCAGTTTTTAATTGAGATATTTAACCGACCTAGAATATCTTGGCTTTCTTGACTAATAGCACCACGTTTGTCGCCCCTAATAACTCGGCCAGTTTCGTCCACAAGCTGAAGATAGCTTTTTACACTAAACATCAAACCTTGAGGCATATTCTGCCGCTCATTGCCAACAAAGGGGGCTAATGCTTTTGGCTGCTCTCCCTGCATTGCAGCCTTAATTCTTTTTTGAATACTGGTGAAGTCAGACAGCTCCGGTGTTTTCGCCATTTTTGCACGAATGGGATTAAGATCCACATAGGCCATACAAGCCAAAATAGCCGCTTCATCCAGTAAAGCCTGGCTCTTAAACCTCCCCTCCCAGAAACGGCCTGTACACTTATCCTCTTTATTCGCCATGCGCGCAATGGGTTCGTTCAGCGCTCTCATAAACCAACTAATATCACAGAATCGACTACGATACTGAGCAACAGAATTTTTTAATCGGATAATTTCATGGCTTTCAATTAGCTCATGATTAACAAACTTTTGCGTAATGTCATTACCTTTAAATAGTCTATGCCAGCGTTTTACCACTTCGATATCAGTCCAACTATTAACTTGGTATATGTCCACTTGTAGTACAACATGCAGATGATTAGACATAACAGCATAGGCTAGAATGTCTATAGCAAAGAGCTCTCCCAATTTGAGTAACTGAGCTTCGACCCATCCACGTCTATGGTCATAGTTTTTCCCCGTGAATTTATCATCTCCAAAGAGGAAGGCACGTCTAGACACTCTAGAGCAACAATGATATACGGGGGTGTCTTCGATACTAACTTGAGTTCTTCTTGGGCGTGGCATAACAAGCCTCATGACTAAAACTAACCATATAGTTAGCTTAGCTCTATAAACCCAATACAACAAAAATGATGGATGGCACCGTTAGCACTTCATACAACAAAAATGATGGATGGCACCGTTAGCACTTGCACCGTTAGCACTTGAATTCGGAAGTTCAGAAGATACATTACCACAACTAATAACCGCTATTATGATCGCTTTATAGATAACGGACACCACAGAAACTAATATAGCGGCTCATAGGGTTCAGGGATGGGTTACTAGATGCTTCTAGGTTCTAGCTGTTTTAGTGATATGTGGAAAGCAAATTAAGATGGATGGCACTGTTAATTTTCTGTTAATTTCCTTAATACTGGGAAAGCAAATTAAGATGGATGGCACTGTTAATTAATTCTGTTAATTATTACTGTAATTCAGGCAGCACTGTTAATTAATAATTAAAAAAGCGAGCCGAAGCTCGCTTTTTATAAACTCAATTAAGAGCTAAGTCATTATTACTGACCTAGAACTTGAGTAGGAAGAGTTAGACGATCAGCGTCTGAAGTCACTTTGTATGCAGCATAAACAGTAACGTTGTCGCTTGGCGCGTTCACAGTTACGTTTAGTGATAGGCGACCATCAGTGAAACCATCGGCAGCTAGCATGTCAGATACATCACCAGAGATACGAGTAATTGTGTTTCCACCAGCCTCACCGAGTGCATATGGACCATATGCAACACCAGCTTCGTCGAATGCAGTTACTGTAATATCACCAGCAAGAGAACCTTTGTTAGTCACCCAAAGGAACTGCTCTAGGTTGTCACCGTAAGGCACATAAGAGATATCAGTTGAAGAGCCGTTAAGCTTGAAAGTACCAGCAGCATCACTGAAAGAGAACTTATCACCACCAACATTTGCTACTTCAATAGCAACTGAGTAAGCACCAGGATTAAGTACAACTTTATCCTCAGCAGCTACAGCTACAGCAAATGTTAAAGTTTGAGCAGCAAGAGTTGCACCAGTATAAGTGTGAGCAGCGGTTAGCTTATCAGCTGCAACTACATATGTGCTAGTTCCATCCTTAAGAGTACCAAGATCACCAGTTCCAATGAAACCTGACATGTCACCAGATACTGTTGCTTTATATGTAGCAGCGACAAATTTAGCTTGTTGAGCAGCTGAGAAAGTCGGAGTGAAAATAAACTTAGCATCTCCAGGTGTTGCAAAAACTTTACGTTCTTCTGCAACATCGATAACAGCGTCCATTTCAGTAGTAACACTGAAACCATACTCGTTAACAACCGTACCAATTACTTTGCTATCATTTGTGCCAGCAGAATCAATTGCAATACCAGTACCTGTTTCAGCTTTTGCAGATACAGTTACTTTAGCTCCGGCAGTAGTTGAAGATAGAATTGTTGCGTTTGCAAGAGTACCTGCTGAATGCAACGTAAACGTGTTACCAATAGTACTGTTTTTTGGAGTTGTTCCATCAGGAGTCAGTGCAGTAACACGGAAAACTAATTCAGTCTTTGAGGTATTCAATAGACCAAAAGTAACAGTATCGTTTACCAAAGGACCAGCAGACGTTAAAGGAGTATCAGTCAGGGTGTAAGCAGCATCAGATGCAAACTCACCACCAGTTAAAGTGATAGTGATGATATCACCAACTGAATATTCAGCGCCGGCAGTTAGAACTGCAGAGCTTGTAGCTGAACCAAGAAAAAGTGTATCGCCATCGTTAGCTACAACACCTTGTGCAAGAGCTTCAGCACCATATGTTTGAGCTACTGAGCTCGAAACATCAATTGCCATAGCGCCAGTAGAAACAGCTGCTACAACAGATGCTAGCAAGGTTTTTTTAAAAAGATTCATCTAAGATTTCTCCAATATATTAATATACGAACATAGCAAATGCGTAACGTTTGATAACAAGACCACATCCATGCTCTAGCATTACTTAAGTAAGCCAAAGAGTAACCATCATGTATCGTCCCATCCGTGTTCCATTGAACCGAACGAAATACAAAAGTATTACTCTCGTTTGACTTCCAACAAGGATATTAAATTACCTTCACGCTTTTCTCAACCTCTAAATCATCAAATAAATCAATAAATGTACAAACAAAGCACAAAAAGTTTGATTAGAGGTGAAAACTGCTACCGATTTCACATACTCGAACGAAAATCAGTCATTTAGAGATGTTGTTGGCCCTGTTTATCATAGTGAGTAATAATCGCTTTGCAACATATTACACACAAAAAGCTCACGACGCCCTCCTGCAAGTCAAACGCTTACGTTAACAATATCGGATAGCAATAGGATTCAAGAGCCAGAAGCACACAAGTGTATCAGACTCGTTACACAACTGACCAAGCTAACTTAAACCCCGCATCCACTTTACTGAGCTAAAACTTAAAACTTAAAGCTTAAAAAGAGCACAAAAAAAGCCCTATCTCGTTAGATAAGGCTTTATTGAGTTAAATAAGGCTAGCAGCTAATTTGAATATTGCCAGCCTGATTGAATTGGTAGGGTGAAAACCCGCTACTTAGTCTTTGGCAGACTGATGTTACTTAAGCCTCGCTCGAAGCTTTGGCTGATCTGCTGCCACTGATCGGTACGATGGATCACCTTGGGCGTGACTAACATCACTAGCTCGGTCTTAGTGTTAGACCTACTCTCTGTCTTAAATAGGCTACCCAACCAAGGGATATCTTTAAGGAATGGCACGCCGTCATCATTGGTCGATACATCCGATGACACTAGACCGGCTAAAATAATGGTCTGGCCGCTTTCGGCAACGACCTCAGTTTTAATCGCACGCTCAAAGATACTCGGGTTATCACCGGCGCCACTGCTGCCCTTCACTTGGTTAGAGATCTTCTCATCGATCTCCATGATCACTATCCCTTGAGCATTGACTGTAGGCGTCACGCTGATCTCGACCCCGGTTTTACGGTACTCGACGTTAGTTTTAGATTTATCACCTGAGCCGGTATCATCACTGACCGTTGAACCGACGACTGAGATTTCGGTTCCCACTGACATGGTTGCCGTCACGCCGTCTCTGACTAATAGTGAGGGGTTAGATAGCACATTAACATATTGATTGGTCTGCAGCGCTGTGGCGACTATGCCACCGTCGGCACCGCCGATGGCCAAAGTGCCACCGGTTTTAGAGCTGCCAAACAATGCCCCTGAGGTTGGGATCCCTTCAGGCAAACCGACATTACCATTTTTAATGGCGAATTCGACCCCAAGACTGAACTCATCGGTTAAGGTCACCTCGGCGATGATGATGTCGAGTAATACTTGCTTAGGCAGCACATCGAGCCTGCCTATTAAGGGGATCAGCGTTTGATACTCTTTGCCTGTGGTATAAAACACGATGGCGTTAGAGCGCTCATCGACCACAAAGGTCAATATGTCTGTCTGTGCGCCAACTTTAGATGTTGTTGAAGGCACCTGGCCTGTGGTTTCACTGTTATTACTATTACTATTGCTATTGCTATTAGCACTTCTACTGCTAGTACCACTGCTGGTACCACCGCTACGAGCCGCGACCAAAGGCGCTAAACTTTCACCTATGTCTGAGGCTCTGGCATAGCGAGGATGGTAGATAAAGTATTGTTTGGTTTCACTCAAGGAAGGCTTGTCGAGTAGCTTGGCCCAGTAACGTACCCGGTTTAAGCCTTGTTGATGAGATGAAAAAATAACCAGCGAATCAATTTGTGGCAAGGGAACAATCACCACATTTTTATTGTTATGCTTACCTATTGAGATAGGGACACCTTCATTTTCGAGCAGTTGACTCACCTGCTCTGAAAAATCATCGATGCCAATAAAGGTAAGATGCAGCAAACCGACATATTTACCTCGGTTGGCGGGGGCGTCAAGCAGGCGAACGATATCCAGCGCCCTTAAAATATTCTCACGTTTACCACGGATAAATAGCGCACTTTGCTCAAAATCTGCGGTAATCTTGGCATCCACAAGCTGGTTCAGGGTACGCTCAACACTGATTTTGATGCCGTACTTAAGTGGTACCACCTGAATGATCTCATCATTCGTCATAGGTACACTACTGGTACTGGCACCTATGCCAAACACCATAGACTTGTTATTTTCGGTCGACTTTTCATGCAAAAAATACACATCGTTTTCAAACAAGATATCGACTTTATTGCTGTCGAGCAGACGCGCGATCACTTCGAAAAAGTTACGTTCAGAGATTGATTCAGCGACATTGAGCGTCACGGTTTGTTCACTGCTAACCAGATCTTTATCAATCAGGTAGTTAACCCCAAGCACCTCACCGAAACTGTAATGAATAAAGTCTTCTAAAGGAATTTTCTTCGCTGCAGCCGATACCATACGCTCGGTACTGAATTGACTGGCTAGATTGGTCTGCTGTGGGGGGACCCGCTCACTCGTCGGTAGCGACGCTAAACTGTCATAAACCTGACTTGCCTGACTCGCCGGTTTTTGCTGAACACTGTCACTACTTGAAGTATCACCATTTGTACTCGCAAGGTAGGAGTCGTTGATCTTAAACTTTTCCTGTTTAGTATCATTCTTTGTCGGCTCACTGGCACAGCCAGCCAACAGCATCACACTGACAAATAACAGGATGAGCTTTGGCGTGTAGAATTGGTGCCGGTTACATTTATTGTTCATGATAATTTAAATAACCTTAATATGATCTGGCGGTCTTCATTTTGGAATACCACATGGCTTGCGTTGACCTGTGAGAGTGTATATTTTTCTATATTACCCAGCAAAGGCAGCGTCATTAGCTCTGACTCATTACTGTTCGTATCTGTTTGCACAAATACTGCGAAAGTTTGTTCTTGATGAAAAACTCCGGCAAGCTCGTAATAGCGATCACCGATAAATAAGCTGGCTAATTCACCCTGCTGCTCATCTTGCTCTGCTAACGATAATGCTTTTACCTTAGTTTCAGTGGCGACAAGCTGATTATTATCGGTAGCTGCTTCATTGCTATGATTAAATGCATCGAGTTTATCCTGTAAGCGCTTTTGCTGCGCTAGGGACAAAACCAACACTTTTGGCATTTGTGGTGCGATAACTTGTTGAAAAGACTGATTGCCATCACTATCTACACCTAGCCGAGTGAGCGCATCGAACAGTAAGCCCATCACGACAAACGCTACCAGTAACAGTGCTAGCGGACGCTCTTTTAGCCAAACAAGGTTCCAGAATTTTATTACTTTCATTACTCTGCTCCCTGTTGTTCATCTTTGGCCACCAAAAATTGTATGACTGCTTTAGCATTGGTCAAACGACCGATACTTGTCTTAGACATACCGGAGATATTGACTTGCCACTGGGCGAAACGTCTTGGATTAGGTAGCAGTTCTACTGCGGCCGTAAATTGAATAAAATCAGCTAAATCGCCTGTGATACCGATCTCAAGACGATATTCAACGTAAGCGTCATGATCTTGTTGACCTAACCAACGAGAGTTGCGCACTTTAAGGTTATTATCTGCAATCAATTTTTCGATTTTTTGTAGCTGTTTTAGCTGAGTGTTATTTTTATTGCTCGCATCAAAAAATATCGCTTGCTGCTTTGACACAGCAAGCTCAAGTTTTTGCTTTACCTCGGCTAAATAACCTGATTGAGATACCAGATATTGTCCTTTATCTAATCTAGATTGCAAGCTGCGCATCTCGTCGACCTGTTGACCTTGCCAATCGAACAAGGGCACGATAATAAACCGAATTGAGGCCAGCGCCGCCATGATCAAGAGTAGGTTTTTACGATTACTCAGCAGTTCCATCTGTTACCTCCTTTAATATAAATGAGATAGCAAACCGCTCTAGGCCGCGATTACGGCTGACTGCATTGATAAATTTAGCATCATCGACTCGCGTTTGTGATGATATATCAGCAAGTGTTTGGGTTGCGCTGGGCGCCAAGCCTCTCACTGTGATCAATTCGCTTTTATATTCAACTTGGGTAAATTTAACCCCTTGTTCAATGAGGGGCAAGAGTATTGACCATATTGGCGTTGATATCTCAAGTTGATTCAATAACTGCTCACCATTGCGATATTGCTTTAACTGATGCTGCAGTTGCCGATTTTCATTTAAGAAGTTGGCGATCTCCGATGATTGCTGTTGGTACTCTGCACTCAACAGATGATGTTTAACTGATAAATAGGCACTGGAGAGTGCTAAATAACCGCAACAGAGAATACCAGAGGCCAATACCCCCTGTTTTAGCTGACGCTTGGTGAGTGCTCCATCGACTGGCCGCTTTATGAAACAGGTGGGTAGCCAGCTAGAATAGGATGTTATTAATTGCGTTAGTAATGTTTGAGCATATGCTTCAGCATCTATGTTTACTTGTGATGAACTGGCGCTAACCGATGACATCCACATAAAATGCTCAATGCTTTGACAGCCAAGTTCACTGGTCGCAGAATGAATGCCACTCTCTGTTAGGCAGCTAAAGAGATCTCCCTTATGTGTGGTAACCCTAGTCACTGTGTCCTTTTGCGCGAATAACAGCGACTCTGGGATCAACCATTTTACCGACTTAGGGAGGCTTGCTAGAACGGGGGCGTCGAACTCCCAATAAGTCACACTGTAGCGATTATCGGACACATGTTTAATCAGGTGTTGTACCAATTTGGTTGGCTGACTTTGATGTTCAATTTTTAAGATCGCTTTTAGTTCACGCAGCGAAGGCGCTTTATATTCACGACTCGTCTCTGTGTAGTGACCTCTTGCGATGACAGATATCAATGTTCCTTTAGCCGGCTCGGTGACAGCACACCAGCTGACCAGCCCTTGCTCTACTTCAATAGACAGTTGATGCCATTGATTAGAATACAAGCTAATTCTATTTTTAAGTATGCTTTTTAATCTGTTTTTCATTCCATTAATCTTAAAGTGTTAGCTTTTTGCTTTAATTAAATATGGGGCGATATCATTATTAGGCTGTAATGTTATATCCAGTAGCGCGCGCATCCGAATTTCGCCTTGCTGTACTTCGAATGTCATTAGCATATCGTTGCTATTTAAAAAACCATAATCATCACTAGTTTGTGTGCCTGTAATGGCTTTAAAGTTATGTTTATTTAATGTTCCACTTTGACGCGCTGACTCTAGATCCTGTAAATAGCTAGAGTCAATTAACGCCGCCCAAATTTGTGGGGGGGAATTGAGTATGTTTATATAGGAACTTGCATATAAAGTCATACAACAATCGACAGCCTGGTCAATTGTTGTGAGCAATGACGGCTCATCTTGCATTAATACCTTCAAGATATCACTGTATTCTGACTTAAACTGTATGGGTGCAAACCTAGGTGTGACACCATAATCAGTAAAGTTCTGTATTGGAACACCACCAAATTGCCATTTTGCTTGATCATTTTGCCAATTTTTAATACTCGTCTCTAGGATACCAGCTTTTTCTTCAGGTAATCCATAATGTTGTAAGTAATGGCTCTGAATCGATCTAGAGGTCGATATCATAGAAATTAGCCCATTGGCATCTTGAAGACTCACGCGAACATTGCCTACACGAAAGGGCTCACCATGAAAGTTCCAATCTAAGGCTTCAGCATCATTATTCTCAGCAGGTTGACCATGCGAGCGAGTCAGTAGTTCGTAAGTCACCTGCGATTGAGCTGAATAGATCTGCATCTCTGCGTTAAGTTTATCGACGAAACCTGAAGCCAGCCTTACTTGGGTTTTAACGTTAAAGCCGATCTGCAAAGCAAGTAACATAATCAGCGAACTGATTAACAGTACTTGGATCAGGGCTACCCCATCTTGCTTACGTGCTCTCATTACGATACGGCCCCTATTCATCTGTGGTTGAGTAACGGCTTAGAGGAAAAATAGGTGAGGTGAGTTCGATCAGCCAGTGGTACTCCCGATCGTTGGCACTCCATTTTAGCTGTATTTTTTCTGGTGGGATCATTGTGGCTAAGCTATTAAACTCACTGAACCAGCGATAAACCTTACGCTGGTATGCTTCTTGTGAACTGTCACTCTTCTCCTCGCCATAGTAATTAAATTCAACATCTGAAATTTGCTTATCGACGACGACAGTATAGGTATATTCGATGGCTTGATCGGTTCTGGTTAACAACTGCTTATCCATGGGAGATTCTTGATAAACAAGCTTGTAACTAAAATCATTGTTTTGCTCTACGAATATCCTAATTACCGCCGCTTTTCCTGGCTGGCTTATGGAGTCACCACTGACAGCAACAAAGCCGGTGGTTTTACCTTCAAAATAGTATCTAGGGTGGCCCTTGGTGTTAAAGGCGACATAGGGGGTTATGCCACTGATGGCAGTTTTGATTATATCGTGGTGTCGTATGTCGTAGAAGGTTTTGTAGAAGTGACCTACTCGGCCATCCCAAAAGCGACTAAATTGGCTATAGGCAAAAGAGGAGACAGCAATGATCCCCATCAATAACACCATGGAGATCAGCATCTCTATCAATGTAAAACCGTGAGATCTCTTTAAGGCCATGATAACTCGTTATAGGTGAATGTCCGACTGTTACCACCCACTGCCACTGTTAATGATACCAACCATAATTTGTATATTTTAGTTGGGGTCACAAATTGGCCTAACTCGGGATCAAACTTTTGTGGAGCTGCACTTTGTTTTACCACTTCTGCTTGCCAAAAGTATTCAACGCCGCCCGACACAGAAGCGCCCTCTAAGCTGGATTGATTTTGGTGTGCAAGGATCTGAACTTTGATCAATGGGGTGATCTCACTCACGACACTGATGCCTTTGAGTGTCGATGTGGCTTTACTGGTTGAGATAACTGCGCCACCGTATACGGATACGGCAGCTGCAAGCACCATAAACATGATAAATCCGGCAACTAAGGTCTCAATAAGTGTGAAGCCATGCTGTTGTGATTTGCAAGGGTATTGATTCATCTGCGTATATTTGTTCATGCTAGTCAAAATTTTGAATTGAGTAGTTCAATTAAATCCAATGTTTGCCATTTTTCATTTCGATAATAGCGCACCCTCGTCGTACTCGGTAGCCCAGTACGATGAAAAGAGATAAGTTGCTCACTGAACGTAATTTTTTCGAAATAAAACACGCTGCTACGATCACTATGTTCGCCGATAGTGACGTCTGTTTTGCCAAGGCGCATCGTTTGTGTGCACTTGCATAAATAGGCCTTGTAACTACTTTCTTTAACCAGAGACTGAAACTTCAATACTTCTCTTTGAGTTTGGGTCTTATCCACCATGTTCATGCCGACACCACCAACAAGGGAGATGAGTAGCATACCTATGGTGAGTACGACTAAAAGCTCTATCAGTGTAAAACCGTCACCGGATGTTAACTTTTTATCCAAAATCATTGATCGACACAATACTGAGCAACATGACCACAACAACAGAGCCAACGATGCCACCCATAAATAGAATCAAGATAGGCTCTAAAAGATTAGTGATCTTAGTTGTCCAGCTTTCAAACTCAACCTTAGAGCGTGAAGCGACCTCATCAAAGGCAATTGACATATCACCACTCTCTTCAGCGACCTCAAGCAAAGATACATAAAAATCAGGATATATGACGGATTGAGAGAGCTTCTCAGTTAACCTTCCCCCCTCTCTGATCTGTTTTTGCACTGTCAGTAACTCAAGTTTTACGACACTATTTTTTACACTATCAAGCGCGAGTAAAATGGCTTTATCTAGCGATAATCCAGCGTTTAACATCATAGCCATCGACGAATTAAATCTAATTCTCTCCATGACGACAACGAAAGTAGATATGACTGGTGTATGTAGAAAGAAGCGATCGAACTTCTGTTTACCTTCACTTTTATTCAAAAACGTTCGAATTGCAAAAGCTGAAGCAATGATCAACGCAAGCAGAAAAAATTGGTAATTGATGAAAAAATCACTGGTACCAAGCAAGATCCGAGTATAGGAAGGCAAGTCTTTAACATTATCGAATAAACTGGACAGCTGAGGCACAATAAAGTTGAAAACAAACACAATACACACGACACACACAGACAAAATGACCATAGGGTAAACGAGTGCTTGTAGTGCTTTACGCTTCAGATCTTTTTTAAACTTAAGATCCTCGGCCAAACTGGCAAAGATATCTGGCAGTGTTCCGGTCTCTTCGCCCATTTTAACTAAGTTAATGTATAGGGGATCAAAATATTCAGGGTAAGCCGCAAGACTGGTTGACAGCATGGTGCCCTGCTTTACTTTTTGACAAACATCATCCAGTAATGCTTTCAAAGCCAGATTGCTCTTGCTCCTTTTGACAATCTCTAAGCCACGATCGATCTTTACTCCGCTGCGTAATAACAGTGACAGTTCAGCAGTTAAAAACTCTATATCATCGAGAGTGAGTCTTTTCTCACCGAACAAGCCGCCAATCTGAGTCGAAACGGGTTCCAACTTGGCCGGTTTAAGGCCCTGTTCGTTAAGGCGTTTAGTTGCCGTTAGCTTATCGATTGCTTCGATATGGCCTTTACGACTGTTGCCTTCACTATCATACGCTTGATATTTAAAATCAGCCACTAACCTGCAACCCTTATGACTTCTTCGATGGTTGTTTGGCCTAGTAATGCTTTATAGGTTCCATCTTCAAATAAGGTTCTAAAACCCTTTTTTGCATTATATTTTCTGGCAGAAGATAAGAAAGTATCATCTTTATCAAGCATGGCTATATGCTCATCGCATTCTAGATATTCGATGATAGCCATACGCCCTTTGTAACCTGAGCCGCCACAAGCCTCACAGCCAACAGCCGTTCTAAGTTCTGGACTGATCCCAAGCTGATTAATCATGCTACTAAGGTTATATTTTTCAATCACAGCATTAGCATGGGACTCAGAAATCTTCTGACTACAGCTGCACAGTTTTCTGACCAGACGCTGTGCCACGATAGACACAACAGCCGCATTTAGCAGAAACTCTTCGACACCGAGATCCATCAATCGGGTAAACGCACTTGGGGCATCATTGGTATGCACTGTACTGAATACCAGGTGACCCGTTAGTGCAGATTGCAGGGCAATCGTTGCCGTCTCTTTATCACGAATTTCACCTAACATAATAACGTCGGGATCTTGTCTGACAATACTGCGTAATCCCGCAGCAAAATCAAAATCTATCTCAGGGTTAACTTGAACTTGATTGACACCATCCAACTGATATTCAACAGGATCTTCCAGTGATATGATTTTTACGTCATCATTATTTAGTTCATTCAGTAATGTGTAAAGGGTCGTCGTTTTACCCGATCCCGTGGGACCTGTTATCAAGACTACACCTGCCGTACGCTTAATATCCCGCTGAATAGCTTTTAAAACATCTTCTGATACACCTAAAACATCAATATCATATTTTATGGCGTCTTTTTTTAGTAAACGAAGTACCATGCTTTCGCCATCATTCAATGGTAATGCCGATACTCGGATATCAAGATCTATTCCTGAAATTCTTGCCTCTATCTTGCCATCCTGTGGACGTCTTTTTTCAGCAATATCCATCCCAGATAAAATTTTAACTCTGGAAACGAGTGGCAGCTTTAATCGTTTTGGGACACGTTCTAGCTCAATCAGAACGCCATCAACGCGTAATCTAATACGGTAAATATCATTTAATGGTTCGAAATGAATATCTGATGCACCTAACTTTAATGCTTTAGCTAGAATTGAATTAAACAGATTGACGGTTGGGGCTTCACTGGCCATCTCTCGCAGTTTAGTTTCTTCGATGTCATCAAATTGAAGTAGATGGCTATCATCCGAATCAGTCATCTCATAAAGTTTTGACAGGATTTCAATTTGTGCGTTGTTTGCTACAACAATATTATGTGCAAGCTTTAACTGGCTTACATGTTGTAATGCATCGATACAGAGTGGGTTGTCCGTAACAAAGACTAACGCAGCGTCAATATGTAATGGGAACCAACGCAGATTGAGTAAGCGTTGAACATTCATAGTGTCATGATTACTGATCACATTCTCTTGCTGACACATCGCATCTTCAAAAGCAGCATAGCCTAAAGTCAGCCTATATATCTCTGGCAAGGCTTCCTCTGCAAGGCTACCCAAGTGAATGAGTACCTGTTCTATTCTTCCGCCAAATTTTCGTTGATAAGACTTAGCTTTTTCAAGATCTGGAGTAGCTATGCCCATTTGAGATAGGGCATCATCTAAATTAAGGTGCTGATTCATCATTGGTAAATAATATCTTCGTCTTCGCCTTCGCCACCTGGCTTACCATCTCTACCGAGTGTTTTCAACGCATATGGATTGCCCTCGGTCCCAGGCGTACTATATTCATAGCTATTGCCCCAAGGATCCATTGGGATATCACGCGGCAAATAAGGGCCATCCCAGCCTGAAGCTGTAGATTTACGTAGCTCCTCGAGAGCTGAAGGATAGTTACCAGTATCAAGTAAGTGTGTATCTAATGCAGTCGAAAGCATCTGCATTTGGGCCGCAGCCGTTTTTTGTTTAGATGAGCCAACTTTGGAAAACATTGCAGGCGCCACAAGCGACATAAGCAAGCCCATAATAACAATAACAATTAACAGTTCGATTAAGGTAAAACCTAACGTTTTTTTCAACTTACTCACTTTCATCTAACTACCTTCTATTATCTGGATGAATCAAGTTAACTCACCATATTACAATTACATCACTCTAATGGTTGATTAGCTTTCTAACCATATAATTACCTAAAATCAAAATAATACTGAATAAACCACCAAGAAAGACTGCGAGTATACAGATCAATGCACGCTTAGGTCCTACTTTTTCTTCTGGAATGACGGCCGGATCGATTGTCTTAAATGAAAATTCATCTTCAACCTCAGCAAGCATTAAATTTTTGGTTTGTTCTTCAATCAGTTGATAAAAAACAGTTTTCATCTCTGCAACCGAAGTCTTATCCAGTTGTTTATTTAAGTATTCAATATTATGGCTAGACTCATTGATAGATTTATTTTTCATCCACAAATTTAGATCTGCGACTAATAATTGTGCCCATTGTTGAGCGACTATTGGCGAATGATGAATAATGGATAAAGTGACGAGCCCTGTTTCTTTCTCTTTATTGACAGTCATGATCTCAGTAAATACTTTATAGGCTTCCCAGGCTGTAGGAACTATCGAAAAGCCTTCAGGAACGTCGCGTATCCATTTCTGATCTTGCTCATCATATAAAGATCCATCTAGAAATAATTTTCCACTATCCATATCCCAATGGTCACTTGCCATAAGTGGCACTAAAAGATCATGTTTGGTGATAAAATGATTGATAAACTGACGAGATTTTAAGGTAGCCAATACTAAAACGGTCTCATCAGCACCCGCCCCACCACCTATATTTATCCCTGCAAGGGAAGCGATCCCTCCAAATTGGGCTGCCATACCTGCCAAACCTGATTGACCATCCTTATTAGCAGAAGCCATGACAACTTCAGCCTTATAGGTATTAGGCTGAGAAAGGGCATAGAACACGCCAGAAACAGCAAACAAAGCTGTCATCACTATGATGAGCCATTTACCTTTCCATAATGCTGTAAAAACTTCCTTCAAATCGACTTCATCGACAACTGGAGTTTGCGGAACTTGATATGAATGAGTATTTGACATTGGATTAACATTGTTTGAATTCATCTGTTCTCAATTAAACTTCACTAAAATGTAAACTAAAACCACATATCATTTAGTCGACCTATCGGAAAATACTCCGCCAATTTAAAAGTGAACCAGATGGTTTATTTTAACCTAGTTACACTGGTCAACTTAAAGCTGCGAATCAACTAAATACAATCTTGACACGATAAACTATCACTTAGGTATTGCCTATATTGACTCATGATAGTTTGTAGAAAAACTAATTAAGAAATCGACTTCTGAATCGTGAAATAATTTGCCATGCGTGCTGAATGGCATAACTGTACAGGGCAAAAATAATAACAAAACTGATGAACATAATGACTTCAGGAACTTGATAAAGTTCTGAAATGACACCAATAAATGTCATAAAGCAGGCACAAAGACTGATAATGACTAAAGACTGTCCTGGGGTAAAGCCTGCTCGCATGAAAATATGATGAAGATGATCACGATCGGGCTTAAAAGGAGAGTCTCCCTTATTTATCCGCCTAAACATAATGGCCGCCATATCCATTAATGGAATAGCAATCAAGTACAGTGCAGTAACAGGTCTGAATGCTTCGACACCCTCACTTACACCAATAACAAGCAACCAAACAACGGTTAAACCAATCAACATGCTACCCGCATCGCCCATAAAGACCTTTCTGAGTATCTTAGTTGGCCAACCTAAATTAAACATTAAATAGGCGACTAAAGCTGCGATAAAGAGTAACGGCAATAGATACCATTCACTACCAACACCGCTAAGAAGAAACGCGAGTCCAGCGAAAGAGATAAGGCTGAGCATACCGGCGAGCCCGTCAATACCATCAACCATGTTAAAGGCATTAATTGCACCAATAACGGCAATAACTGTAAAGAATACACCCACAACACCAAGGCTAATTAAGCCAAAGCCAAACAGATTGCCTAAGTCTTTAAGGTAAAACCCTGCACCAAATATCATCATGGAGGCAACGATAACCTGTGCTACGAGTCGATACCTTACTGGAATATCATATTTATCGTCTAATACCCCGATAAACAGCATTAACGATGCAGACACTAAGTAAATATTCAATGCCTGACTATTCGGAATAAATACCATACTCGTGGTGAGTACACTGAGGTAGATAGCAAAACCACCGATTAAGGGGACTCTACCCGAGTGTTGCTTTCTTCCTGCAGGAATATCGACTAGGCCAACTCTTTCAGCAATGGGGATCACCCAACGTATAGCCATGAATGAAACGATAAATGCGCAACTCAAGGGGATTATAAAATCCATGATTGCTTTCCTATTTACTTATAAATGATCAAACTTGAAAAACGTACAAAGTTCGCACTGCTTAATGATTTAAACAGTGCGAACTTCTGCACAACATGTTTGTGGACTAGCAAACCTAAATTGGTTTGCTATTATTTATCCCTATTTTTACAGCTAGTGCTTCTATTAGATACCAGAAATAGAAGCGAATGCGACGGCTGTATTATAGATGATGCTAGTCACTTGGGTCCAAAGGGTTAAGTTATCTTTGTACTCAGTGTCAAGCGGTACAATGATCGTATCACCAGGTTGTAATTTGTCTTCACTGCTAAACCACATAGAATGACTAGGTAGCATCACAGAGCCGTTGGCTTTAATGACATAAGTCCTGCCATCATCGGCTCGTTCTCTAACCCCACCAGACATATTTAGGTATTGGTCTAAGGTTAAGCCTTCTTTAAATCTATGAGTAGCAGCGTATTGTACCTCGCCCATCACTGCAATTGTCTGCTTAGTCGATGGTACATAAAGCACATCTGAATCTTCAAGCTGTAAGTCAGCCTGCTCTATACCGATTGAAATCGCCGATAAATCTACCACTAAGCGACCGACGGCTTCAATGTTTTCTAGATCTGACAGCATCATCTGAACGTCGGCATAATTAACCACATCGCCATCTTTTGATACACCACGAGTGGCGATATCACGACGAAGCTGGTCGGCTAATTTTTTTATCTCTAATTGTTCTTGCAGTCGTACAGACTCACGTACGAATACTGATGAAGGTAAATACGCATAATCAGTAAAGCCACCCGCACGCTCGACGACATCTTTCAGGCTTTCACCACGTCGAATGTTGTAAACACCAGGAAAACGAACTTCGCCGCGGATCTCCACCGATTTGTTTTCCTGCCATTCAGGCGTCGTCATAACGGTGAGAATATCTCGGCCTTGTAGTACCAGGTTTGCATTCAGTTCGCCATTAAGAGCCGGTAGTAACTCGATGTTCTTATGGGTAATACTTGAACCATCTGCAAGCGTGTTAGTACGAGTCAGTTCAGCCCTTGAGGTATACGCCCCCTCTTTTAAGCCACCTGCAGCGGTGACGACTTCCGAGATACGCGCATTGACAGCGAGTGGATACATGCCTTCATGATAAACCTGCCCTTTAATCGCGACAACCTGAACGCTAGTACCCGAGCGGCTCTGATGGTTAAGTTTCATGATGATCGGGTAAAGCAATTCGCTTCGATTCATCAGTCCACTGAGTTGAATGAGCTCTGAGTCCTCAAAAAGATTGGCCATCATACGATTAACTTCGCCTTTGATGGCTAAGGCTTCATCATCTTCGGCCTGCTCTTTTGCAACAACAACCCCGCCGAGTTGGCTACGGTCTCTTAGCTTTTGATTTTCTAGTTGCGAGAAACCTGCTTTAAACAGATCTTTAGATAATGAGTTATCTCCAACAAGTTGTACCACTTTCTCAACGCGCTCTCTAACCAGTGCATTGAGATCGAAACGATTCTGTGAGTCATCACTGAAGTTAAAAAACATCACTATGTCACGAGGACTTAACTCAAGATCACTTTTTAACTCTTTATTGATTATCGACTTGGATGGTGAGAACTGATGAACTTCAATATCACCCTGTTTATTAATTTCTCGTACGATAATCGCATAATCAAGGTCGACTGACGGCGTTAAATCGCCCCAGACTGAAGGAAGCAGATCACTAATTTTTTGCCCTTGATACCATTGATATTTACCAGGTCGAACAACGGCGCCTATGACTGTGATTGCATCTTCAAATTGCATCGATGCCGTTTTCACTTTAACGATATCACCAGATTTTGCTTTGGCTGCGCGCCCTTGCTCTGTGGTTAAGTCAACATTCTTTATCGATTTAAGCCCTTGAGCATTATATCTTTCAATACTGCTACTTTTAGGATAAGCCCCGCCAGTTAAGCCACCTGCCATGGCAATAACCTCACCCATGGACTCTTTGCCTACTAATTCATAGATAGCTGGACGTCGAACTTCACCGTCGACAGAAACTAAGCCACCAACCGATGGTATAAACACCACATCACCGGAGCGTAAACGCATATCTTTTGAGGCGTCACCACGCATCAGTAGATCGTAAAGGTCTAATGTGGCTATTAGCTTGCCATTACGCTTAAGTTGAATATTTCTAAGAGAACCTATTTCAGCAATACCACCAGCAACAAACAGTGCTTGAGTGATAGTGGAAAGGCTTGAAACAGTATATGAACCAGGTTTGTATGCATCACCTGCAACAAATATGCGCATAGAGCGAAGCTCGCCCATGGTGATATTAGACTGTACGCCTATCATCTGCTGCTTAATACGGGCAGAGATTGTTTTGCGTAAGTCATCGAATTTCAAGCCTAATACTGAAATTGGGCCTAACTCAGGAAACTGAATAGTGCCATCTCGGCTAATGACTAAGTCATATTCTCTATTTTCTTTGCCGTAGAGTTGAACTTTTATGTTGTCACCAGGGCCGACAAGGTATTCACCTGGAATAGGAATATCTGACACTGGCGCAAACGTTGTTGGTTCTCCGGCAAAAAGATCGTAACCATAGGGTTGCAACTTTTTAGTATCTTTATCTTTTTGGTCTTTGAGGAATTGTGCCACCTCTTCAACTAAGATCTGCTGCTCTCGCATCTCCTTAGCTTTCTCATCTTCAACTTCTCTCGCATTGATAAACTGAAAATCACTAAAATCTTGCTGAGGGTTTTGAGCTCCCATTGTTGAGTCCAACATTGAGGGATCGAGACCATACTGCTTTGCGACTCTTTCTTGTTCAGCCTTGGGCAGTTTTTTAAACTGCTCTATCATTTGTGGTGATGGAGTGACAGCAGCTTGTGCTGTCACACTTAATAAGCAAATTGCACCCAAACCCGCAATCATGAATTTTTTAAATTTCAATAACACCTGCAAATCTCCAAGATTCAAGCAAAAGCACTAGTGTCGACTGACATACCTAGTTTTAAAAATGAAAGACTAAAGAAAGAAATAGTCAGCTGTTGAAGCACGATAGAATACAGCCCAACTGGTATGGATCCTTCCAATGTTGATTTGATCAACTTCCCTTCAAAAATCCCGAACAATTATACGCAATTAAAAAGCCCCGTACAGCATAAGATCGATAGTCGTTGAGGATGAAACAAACTGTTAACCTAAAAAAGCTAATAATGCTTAATTTTTCTACTTATATAAAGCAGGAACAATGGCGTTGTCTATGAAAACAGAGATGATGGCTTCGCCTAGTAGAGCTGAGACGACGGTTTTTCCTGAACAGCGAGATGACGCTGCGCTGTTGTTCGAGCAAAGATGACGGCTTCGCCTAGTAGGAGCGGCTTTAGCCGCGAATGGTTTGGTATTATTTCGTATATCGCTATAAGCTTCGGGGCTGAAGCCCCCTCCTACGGAATACAAATGCTCAAAGACGATACTGCGCTAATAAAGCTAAGAAGTGTTCCGCAAAAAACAAAGACGGCGGTGAAACCTGTAAAAGCGAAGACGACGCCGTGCTGATGAGACACAGACAGTAGATAAATGTGATAAATATATCTGAACATTTTTGTAGGAGCGGCTTTAGCCGCGAATGAGTTAGATATTATTTGATGTATAGAGATAAGCTTCGGGGCTAAAGTGCCCTCCTACATGGGATCGAAAATCATCGTCTTCTCTGACTAAAAGGGATACATTGGCTTAGCTATACCTTGGTTTAGTTATTAATGTAAATAGCATAAACACAACACATAAATTGAATGTAATACAAGGAACGTATTATGGCACGCAGATCTAAGGTTCAAATCATCCATCACGGGGCAGTTAACGGTGTAACTGGCTCATGTCATCAATTGGATATCAATGCAAAGTCTTCTGTTTTAATTGATTGTGGGCTTTTTCAAGGCGCCGAAACCGCCGGGAGGACAAATGCACAACGGTTAGAGGTTGAGTTTGAACTTGCCCATATAACAGCACTGTTAGTGACTCACTGTCACATCGATCATGTTGGGCGTATTCCTTATCTACTCGCTGCGGGCTTTGATAAACCTATATATGCCACAACGGCGACTGCGGCCCTACTCCCTATCGTCATCGCCGATGCCTTAAAGGTGGGGGTAACGAAGAATAAACGGCTTATCAATCTGTACCTCAAAAAGTTACAGCAGCTTATCATTCCAATTGACTATAACGTCTGGTTTCCTCTGCAAGTGACTGCTTGTCATTCACTAGCTGATTCAGATTCTGAGTCCGTGTCAAAATTAGAGTTAGTCAGTAGCCACTCACATGGCTCTCAATCACAGTTCAATTCATCACAGTTTAAGCATGCTAGGGCAAAATTCAGACCCGCGGGGCATATTTTAGGCTCTGCCTATATTGAAATTGAATTAAAAGGACTGATAAACCAACCCGAGAACGCCAGTACATCAAATCCCAAACCTCAATCTAAACTTATTAACACGCATAGAGTCGTATTTTCTGGCGATCTTGGTGCGCCTTATACTCCTTTGCTGCCCAGTCCTAAGAGCCCATATCGAGCAGATACCTTAATCATTGAATCAACTTATGGCGATACAAACCATCAAGCACGTAAACAGCGCAGTCAAAGCTTACGTAAAGTGATTGAAAAATCCGTGTCTGATAATGGCGTAGTATTAATCCCAGCATTTAGTATTGGGCGAACACAAGAACTGCTGTATGAGCTAGAACAGATCATCCATCGGCAATCTAGTAGTCCTCTATGGCAGAACATTGAGATCATTGTAGACTCCCCCCTTGCGGCAACATTTACCGAACAGTATCAGTCTTTCAAACAGCTTTGGGACAGTGAGGCCAGAAAAGCCCTTAAGCAACATAGGCACCCTCTGGATTTTGAGCAGCTGTATACGGTGAACGATCACAAAGAACATCTGGCCACTATCGACTATTTAGCCAAGCGTAATAAACCTGCAATAATCATTGCCGCTAGCGGTATGTGTAGTGGTGGAAGGATAATGAACTATCTAGAGAGGTTTTTAGCTGAGCCTACTGCTGATGTAATTTTTGTCGGTTACCAGGCTAAAGGCACACCAGGCCGAGACATTCAACAATATGGCCCTGCGGGGGGATATGTTGATATCAATGGCAGCAGGATAGATATCAAAGCTGGCATACATACCATATCGGGCTACTCGGCTCACGCAGATCAAAACAACCTGATCAACTTTGTTAAACGAATGCAGCATAGGCCCAAGCACATTCGCATCGTTCATGGGGATCCTGAGGCTAAAGAAGCGTTAGCCAATAAATATAGGGAGTTATTGCCGGAGGCGGAGATAGAGATAGGAGGGCTGAGATGACGGCGTAGCCTTGTAGGAGCGGCTTCAACCGCGAATGGTATTAATTGATTTATGGATAAATAGCTTCGGGGCTGAAGCGCCCTCCTACGGAATGTAGATGAGCTAAGATGATGCGGCGCTGTTGAGGCTAAGACGACGGCGTTGCCTTGTAGGAGCGGCTTTAGCCGCGAATGGGTTAGATATTATTTGATGTATATAGATAAGCTTCGTGGCTGAAGCCAGCTCCTACAACCGTGAATGATTTGGTGTTAATTGATGTATGGATAAAAAGCTTCGGGGCTGAAGCGCCCTCCTACAGAAATGTAAGACCCCTTTCGGTTAGATGATGTTGTGCCATGTAGGAGCGGCTTTAGCCGCGAATGATTTGGTATTAATTGATGTATGGATAAAAAGCTTCGGGGCTGAAGCGCCCTCCTACAACTACGGTTGGTTCTATATTATTTGGTGTATAGAGAATGCTTCGGGGCTAAAGCCCCTCCTACAACGTCAAAGTTTGTACATGTTCACAGCTTTACACTTCTTCTTGTTTAAATACTCAGCATTCACGCCTGTAAAATTGACATTTGCAATCATAAAAAGGTATATAAGGTGGGTTTCGTAGAATTTATAGCTCCAAATATTAAAATATAACAATAGTCTGTAGCAAAATTGTAGTCGGCTTTCACAGCTAAAGTACAATTAATCATGAGCTTAACTTCATTAAGCCATGCTAAGTTGCAAGACTGTAAAATAAAGTAATAATAATTTTTCTGTAGCACAATTGTCCTACAGGCATCACAAGCGAAGGTGGAAGACTTAATGAGCGTAACAAAACCCCAAGGGACGATGCTCGGGCATCCGAAGGGATTGTTCCTGTTGTTTACAACAGAGTTATGGGAACGATTCAGTTATTACGCAATGCGTGCCATTTTGGTACTGTATTTGGTAGATAGCGTACAATCGCAAGGTGGTCATGGTTTAGGATGGACGAGTGCAGATGCCATCTCTCTTTACGGTACTTTCACCGGTTTAGTTTATTTAACTCCCCTCATTGGTGGCTGGTTAGCCGATAACTACCTTGGTCAACGTCGTTCAATCATGATTGGTGGCGCGTTAATGGCTGCTGGTCAATTCATTCTGGGTACGCCACACGCTTGGGTGCCGGGAATGGAAATCGAAGCCTTCTATCTTGGTCTTGGTGTACTGATTCTAGGTAACGGTCTATTTAAGCCAAACATCTCTACCATGGTAGGTGACTTGTACGAAGAAGGTGATCATCGTCGTGATGGCGCGTTTACTATCTTCTATATGGGTATCAACGTAGGTGCTTTCCTTTCTGGTATTATCGTAGGTTCTGTTGTCAGCGCTTATGATGGCAACTTCCAGATGGGCTTCCTTTGTGCTGGTATTGGTATGGTGTTCTCTTTGATCATTCAATTCTTCTTCGCACAGCGTCTACTTGGTGATATTGGTAAATACCCAGCTGCAAAACTTGAAAGAGATAAAGCTAAAGCAGCAGGAAACACTGACGTAGCGAAAGTGCCTTTAACCAGTGTTGAACGTGACCGTATCAAGGTCATCATGGTTATGGGTCTGTTTACTATCATCTTCTGGGCTGGTTTCGAGCAAGCCGGTGGTTTGATGAACTTGTTCACCAACGACTTTACTGATCGTATGATCGGTGGCTGGGAAGTACCAACAACTTGGTTCCAGTCTCTTAACGCTATGTTTATCGTTATCTTCGCACCTGTCATCGCATCTATCTGGATCCGCTTAGGTAAGAATGAGCCAAACTCTCCAGTTAAGTTTGCATTAGGTCTCGTACTACTGGGTATCGGTTTCCTATTCATGATCGGTGCTGTACTTGAGATGGGCGGAAATCCTGACGGTAAGTCGAGCATGTGGTGGTTAGTCGGTGCATACTTCTTCCATACCATGGGTGAGCTTTGTCTATCTCCTATCGGTCTATCTATGGTGACCAAGCTTGCTCCGCTGCGTATCGCATCTCTTATGATGGGTGCATGGTTCCTATTCGTTGCTGCTGCAAACAAGATTGGTGGCTTCGTGGGTTCATTTATCGGACATGGCGGACCAAAAGAAGAGCAACTTGCAAATGCAATGGCCATCTTCGCTGGTATCGCTATCACATCTGCTCTTTCAGGTATCGTGCTGTACTTTATGGCTGACAAGCTAGTAAGTTGGATGCACGGCGCTGAAGGTGGCACCGTTCATACTGAAGAGCAAGCGCTCGAAGAAGAGATGGCAGTGACAGCAGATCATGAAGGGATAAAGCATTAATAAAAGGTTCTAGATACTAGGTACTAGGTACTAGGTACTAGGTACTAGGTACTAGGTACTAGGTACTGATATTATAAACGCCTCGCTAGTGATAGTGAGGCGTTTTTGTTATGAAGTATCTAGGTATTAGTTCCTAGGTACGATGGCTTACAATGATAATAAGTTCCAAGTCTGACTACTCCAGATTATCCCTAAAGCCAAATAATCTCAGTTACCCTTAATCTTGTATTCCACTGAGGACTCTTTCACTTCTCCTTTTCTAATTTTTATCAGTGCAGCCAGCATGGCGGATATCTGTTTAGTTTCATCTATAAGAGTCAGTCCCCTGTCTTTATCTACTAGTTCGATTTCGATAGCTATGTATAGTTGGGTGGCAAGCTCTCCTGCAGAGCCTTTTGAATAGTAAAGGAAGCGAGCAGATTCTTTAGCGGAAGCTCTCTCTTCTCCTTCTGCGATGTTGGAAGGAATGGAAAGGGAAGATCGAGTGACTTGATCTTTAAAACCATAATCTCTGCAATTATTGAATAAACGGTAAATATCACAAACCAAACGCGAAGAACGTCGCCAGACTTCAAGATGTTCAAAAGCATATTTTCTCATCACACCATCCATGGTATTGAAAGTAAAATTGAAGGCAAAGACGACAGTAATGCCTAGTTACTAGTACCTAGAAACCTCCACTTGCCTAGAACCTTCTCAAAAAGACAGTTGCACATATCCGCCGGTTGGGATTGTTGTGTCGTAGGCGAGGCCATGGAATTGATTATCGAGTAGCATCTGTTTGTGCTCAGGTTTACTTGAGGCGATACATAGCTGCTCGCCAGGCATTAAGGTCCGAAATTGTGCACTTGGATGCCCCCAATCTAATATACCCAGCTGTAGAGAGTTAGGCATTGCTAGCGGGGTTAATCCTTGCTGGTTACGAATATAACAGCGCAAGCCGTTACCAGCCTGAGCAATGGAGGCTCTATACTGAGTGAGTTCGACGACGGCATAGACAATATCGATACAGATATCTAGTCCAGACTTTGTCATTCTCTCGTTGAGGTAACTCAACATACTATAGGGCTCGATGATGGCCTGAGTCGTACCGTTTCTAAAGAGCTTCAACTTTTGATTAACGAAGCTTTTCAGTAACACACTGGCAAACGCTGCACGGTTATCCTGAGGGTGGAAGTGGGCCATATACATCACCAGATGCTTTTCACCTACATTAACCGTATCGATAAAGTAAGCACTGACTTCATCGGCTTTATACAGGCTGTAGTCAACTTTGGCGGTTAAGTAGTTGATCTGTGATGGGGGGAAAAGCTGTTGCTGAACACTTTTTGCCGCTTGCTCATTTTGTTCTAGCAAGGCTAAGTTATCTTGTAGCTCTTGATAGGAAAGCTCTTCTAAATCTTCAAAGCGCACTTCTTTTGAAACGCGAGACTCTAAACATTGTTTGATGGCATTTTCGATGAGAAATAGATCGGCGACAGGCTTAACTAAATAATCACTTGCGCCAATACGCAGCGCTTCCACCACATCGGCCATGACTTGATTACCAGAAATAACAATGGATGGAATATCAGGATTGAGCTCTGACATCTTTTTGAGCATGTCTAATCCGCCCATGATAGGCATGCTTAAATCCGCAAGTACGATGTCGAAGGCAAATTGCTGAAACTTCTCTAGCCCTTGCTCACCATCGTTTGCTTCAATAACACTCGCTCCCCGACTTTCGAGGAAGCTCGCAACGAGCCGCCTAAAAACCGGATCGTCTTCAACAAGTAATATGACTAACTCTTCTAGCGCCATCTATGGTCCTTTTATAAAAGACTCTAGTGAGTAACTTTAAATCTAGAGTCTTCTTAATCTAGCTCCTGCATATATTCATCGAGTAGATCATCTTCATCTTGATCGACCGGAACATCTCCATCATACACTTTATAATCCATATGTTGAAAATAAGCTTCTTTGACAAAAGTATATGGATCCAATGCGTTATCGACTAAACGTTCTTGATCAATCGCGGAGGCTCTATTATGCAGGTTTTTCAAGCCCCACTTAGCCAGCGATTGCCACAATGCTAACTCTGATAATGGAAAGTATAGATCATCAACCCAATCAGATGCGAGTTCACGAGTAACATAAGGACCGAAGAAGGGTGCCATAAAATACGGGCCGTTCGGCACACCGTAATAACCTAAGACTTCATTAAAGTCATCTTGTTTACGCGGCAAGCCCATCATATCGGCTACATCTATGATACCCAACAAGCCCATTGTGGTGTTAATGGTGAAGCGTCCACCTGCATTCACAGCCCACAGCCACTTTCCCTGCAGGGTATTGTTCACAAGTGCACTCGGTTCTTCAAGGTTCAATATAAAGTTATTAACCCCAGTCTTAACTGGTCTAGGGATATAATCATTATAACCATGAGCGACTGGACGATAGAAATATCTATCCATAAAAAGATAGTTAAAATCCCACATCGCTCGGTTAAAACCTTCTATAGGATCTCTATCGTCGTTATAGCTGATAATAACCTTGGCTTCTGTTTGTTGCAGTTCTTGCTTATTGATTGTTGTTTTAGCAGGTAAAACACTCTGTTGAACTGGAGACTCAACACCTATTACACTGGTACTCGATTCAGTACTCGATTCGGAAGCAAGCACTATGTTTGGATAAAAACTGAGTGCAACGATAACTGATGCTATCCATTTTAACGTCATATATATCTCTTCAATAATGCAGCCGAATCCTTTTCAGCTACTACAACTAATGCTACAACTTAGGCTCACTAATGAATGAGAAGCCTAAACATAGGTAATACTTAAGACACACGATTGAGCTTAGCAAAATAATGCAGCTTTATACTTACAGCTCGTTACTTACGACCCGATATGTGACTTTAATTAAAGCCCAGTCGACTTTTTGTCGATAGGCAAGTATGGCAGGTATAAATTTCCAACTGTTGTAAACTAGACTAATCAGTGTGATTTTGTTTACAAGAGCGCTAAGGATACTTAGCAATAAAAATAGATCAAACATATAATCAAAAAAAGTGTAAGTTAAAATTAAAAGTTGTGGGACCTTTAGTAGATGCCAGATCCATTAAACCCATCTAGGACAAACATAGCGAGCCAACCTGAGCCCGTGACGAGTACCAATAAACCGGAGCAGGCTTCAACTCGCCTGCAAACCAGGGCGGCTCAACAAGCTAGCTCAGGTTTGCTCAATACCTATCTTGCACCTGAACCTGCAAGAAACCCACAAAGCGCAGCGACTAATGGCACTGCTAGTGCAAGTGCTAATCCCAGTACTAATGCCACCACGGTTACGACTGAGGCCAAACTGGCCGCGATTCATTTTTCTGCTAAGGCAGACTATATCTCTATAGACAGTACTCGATACCTGCTCACATTTTTAACCGCTTCACAAAGACAGATCGCCATAAAAGCAGCAAATGTTCTAGTCTTGAATAATTCAGCTTTAAATGATTTAGCTTTGAAAAATTTAGAGTCAAATAGTGTAATTTCGAACCCATCAAAATCTCGCACTTCATCTTCTAATACGTCAAGTACTATCAACCAGCAGTTTTCGAGTTCTCATCTCGGCGCTAGCATGCCCAGTGCTCACTCACAGCCTGTCACAGAGAATAAGCAAGCACATCAAGGCCAAAGAGTATTGCTAGCCTTGGGCTCAGCAGTCACCATCCCATTGCCCCAGCAGCTACATAAGCTCATCAGTCAACAGAATGTAGATAGCCAGCAACTGCAACAAATTAGTGCTAGGGCACAGGGCTATCCATTGCCCATCACACAGATAAATGATGGCAAACTTCAGTTTTCAAATGGCACCCTAGTGCCATTGTCGACGCTGACGCTGAACAATATTGCAAGCAAGTCTGAGCTAGATTCTGCAGCAATGAGCCGCGTCTATCTGCAGCCAAGTATTCAATATCAAAATAAGCAGTGGTTACTTACACTTAAGCCCATACTCGGCGAGATGTCAGTTAAGTTAGTATCGAGCTCTGTTGCATCCCAGACAATGACCCAACAAGATGCAACGCTGGTAAAAGCCAAGCCTGAGCTGAGTCGCATCTACACTCAGTTGTTTGAGCGATTAAACCAAACTCCACAACATGCTCAAAACGGCGACTCGGTTAGCGACAAGGTTGCCGTTAACCAAGTTGCCATTAACCAAGATTCCATTAAAAAGAGCAATGCAAAGGGTGAAGTGTTAAGTCCTGCAGTAACGAGTCCCCATCAAGCATTAAAAACTGAACATAACAGCAAGCAACAAACGCCCTCCAGTACCCAGATACAGAGTGACAACTCAAAGCAACATTTGATGCAGCACTTGATGAAGGAATATTTAAACAAAGCGTTAGGCAAGGCGGGCAGTTTGCCAAAAATAACCGAGACAGCCAATGATCCAATAGCCAAGCCTGATACTAGTCTTGCCAGCGCCGTTTTAAAATTGCTTCCGCTTCTCAGACCCAGAGCGCTTAATACACTTGCACTACCCAGCACTATAAAAGGTGAACTTGCCGGGCTAATGAGCCTTCAGCAGCACATAGGCAGTCAAAGTAGCCTAGCAGGTACATTGAGTCCACAATCTCATATGCATTCAATCTCAATGCTGTTTCAGCTGCTATTGGGCGTAAAAAGTCACTCCGCTTCTGGGGCAAGTAAGATTTCGCAACAGGCTCAGAACTATTTACAAAGACTGCAAACCCAAATGGGCGGCAGTGCATCCCTGCTCAACTTGTTAGAAAAAATCGGCACGACAGAGTCACTCGGTAAAGTCTTTAGCAATCTACAACTTTACTCTCAAGCAAGTAGTGACAGCAACAATCAAGTCAATTGGTTCTTTACCCTTCCTTATTCCCTCAATGAGCACCAAGAGCAACTCGAGGGGCATTTTAAGCAAGACAGTAATTCAGATGAAGATAATGAGTCAAAGCATTGGCGATTACAGCTAAAGTTTAACTTAGGTAAAGGCCCGTTACTCATTCAAGCAGCGATTAAAGGTGAGCGAATAGACCTAATATTTAATGGCACCGATGAAACACTATTAAAAAAAATCGATAGCTTACTACCACCGTTATTAAACAAGCTAACAGATATCGGATTTCAGCCAGACAAGGTAGAAACTAAACTCACCAACGTGCCTGCCACCTTGCTCCCGGGTGAACATTTTCTGGTTAAGATTAAGGCATGAAAAAAAGTTGTAAGTTTTAAGTCGTAGGTTTTAGGTTTTAGGTTTTAGGTTTTAGGTTTTAGGTTTTAGGTTTTAGGTTTTAGGTTTTAGGTTTTAGGTTTTAGGTTTTAGGTTTTAGGTTTTAGCACAGATTATATTCCCGGCTAAAGCCGGTCTTACTGTAGGAGCGGCTTTAGCCGCGAAATATGCTAGACAACCGGGATAAATCATCAAAATAATGGAAATCAGATGACAGAATATGCTAATAAACCACAAGACAATGGTTCAAATGATACCAACGACAAAAAGAAACAGCGTGAAGCCGTTGCATTGCGTTTTGGTGGTCAACATGCCCCTACGGTTACTGCGACAGGTAAAGGAACTGTGGCGGATGAAATAATAAATTTAGCAGAACAGGCGGGTATTCATATTCATCAAGACCCTCATCTAAGTGTTTTTTTACAACGATTAGAGTTAGGTGAAGAGATCCCTAAAGAGCTTTACCTGTTGATCGCCGAGCTAATCGCCTTCACCTATATGCTCGAAGGGAAGTTTCCCGATCAATGGAATAATATGCATCAGAAGATAGTAGAAGAAGTTTAAAGGTTCTTAGTTCTAGGTACTAAAACCTAGGTACTAAAACCTAGGTACTAGGAACTTATTATCCCTTCCCATGTAAACGTAAAATTAATTCTGCTTCTGCTTTTGGTAGTTCGCATTCAGCAATTAATTCATCAATCCCGGCCCCTAAATCAACCATCTTCAAGGCTCTGGAGTACAACCTGGCTTGTGGATCTTGCTGACTGGTTTCATCCAGTCTGGCGTCCTGCTTTTCGGTTCGCTTTTCTAACTCAAGCATACGCTTACCGACACCTATGGTGCCACTTCTCAGCTCTTGCAGTTCTCGCTTAACCGTTTCGCGTTGGCGATCACTTTCTTTGACCAGTAGCGATAAGGCTTCAACTTTTGTACGTAATTTATTGGTTTGTTTGTATTGGTATAATACAAACCCAAAGCAGGCAATGACAAAAACTAAAGCCGCAATTAAAATGCCATCATAGATCATGAATGAATAAGACTCTTAAAAAGGAAGGAGATCCTAGGAACTAGGCCCAAAGGTCTAGTTCCTAGAAACTTTATAATAAAATTATACTTGAGACAACTCCATCCATTCTTCGTCGGATAACAGCTTATCGAGATCGACTAAGATAAGTAATTCATTATCACGATTACTGACACCCTGAATGAACTTAGCACTCTCTTCGGTACCGACATTAGGTGCATTATCGATTTCAGAGCCACGTAGGTATACCACTTCCGCGACACTATCGACCAAAATACCTATGACTTGTTTTTCAGCTTCTATGATGACGATTCGAGTTGAATCATCTACATCTGCTGAAGCTAATCCGAAACGAGAGCGTGTATCGATAACAGTAACAACATTGCCACGTAGATTAATAATACCTAGAACATAATGAGGCGCGCCTGGAACAGGTGCAATCTCAGTATATCTTAGTACTTCTTGAACCTGCATAACGTTGATACCGTAGGTCTCGTTGTCGAGTCTAAAGGTTACCCATTGCAACACTTCATCGTCTTTATTTACTGCTACAGCTACTTTATTTGCGTCTGACATATCTACCTCAACCAACAGGATCCTGACTACCTAAACCTGAATTTAATAACTCTATCAGTGCTTGCACATGTAATATGCCGCACATCTGCTCTCTAACTACTCCAGCTAACCAAGGGCGTTTACCCGCATTGCTACGCCAATTGACAGCTGATTTGTTAATTTTTACCGAATTGACCAATGATTCACAGGTCAATCCCCAATTACTATCTTCTAATAATACAACATATTGATAGTTTACGGTTTCAGCTAACGCTTCATCATACTTTTCGGGCATTACCCAAGCACAAGTATCGACAATATTTAACTGTGAATCCCTATAGGTCTGCACACCTTTGTACCAAGATGGCCTTCCCATAATATGATTAACCCGCTCAAGTTTAACAATTCCACCAAGACTCACTAAAGGTACAGCAAGTGTTAACCCTGCTACCTTAAAGAATAGTACCTGAAACTCATCATCGAGCGTTTCGAGCAAATCTTTTGTTACTTTAGGCGGTGTTACGTCAACTTGCTGTAAAGTTTCTATTTGTATTTCTGTTTCATCAACAATATTGACTAACGGCTTAACTTCAGCTTCAACAGCAGGTTTCGGCTTAACCCGTTTATTTAACGCTAATTTTGCTTTTTCTCTAATCTGAGCGTTAACCTCAGTATTAACCTTAACCTTAATTTTTTCTTCAGGCTTTACAGCACTGACTTGCGGCTTAAAAACAGGCGCTAATAACTGCTCTAATGACTGCTTATCTAATTGTGGCTCTGTATTTTTTAACCTTGCCTCAGTCGTGAGAGTTGGCTTGCTCGGAGCAGGCCTTGTCTGCTTAAGACTTTGAACGGTATCAGCACTGAAGCGATCAGTTACTGACTTTTGTACTTTTGATTCTTTACTTAAAAGTAGATTGCGTTCATTGGTCACTTGTACAGGTTTAATCTCTTCGAGCTCATCAACATCTGTCAGCAATACCGAAAAATAATCAAAAACAGCTTCATCAACTAAGCTTGACATGAGATTGCGCCTCCCCAAGCAAGTGATCTAACAGTCTTTCATAGGCTTTAACACCACGGCTATGACTCGCATAATGTGAAGCAGGTAAGTGCGCCAAGCTCGCATCTCTGAATTTAGTATCAATGGGTATAACATCGGGCCAAAGCTGAGCGCCATAATCTTCACCAAGATGCAGTAAGGCTGATGCAGAAGCCTTAGTACGCCTGTCATACATGGTAGGTACGACTGTGTAACTGTAATTGATATTGTTGGACCGTCCCATCAACACCATGGTCTTGATCATACGGTCTAAGCCCTTTATGGCCAAAAACTCTGTCTGAACTGGCACAATAATATGCTCACTCGCAGCCAGGGCATTAACCATAAGTACACCTAGAACAGGCGGACAATCTATCAAGGTAATATCATAATCATCGGCGACAAGGGCTAACGCTTTTTTCAGGATAAGCCCCATGCCACCTTGATGTCCTAATGAACGGTCTAATGTCGCTAGTGCCATCGTTGAAGGCAGGAGATCTATGCCCTCGACAGCAGTGGTAACAATATGCTGTTTGACGGCATCGGCACTGAGCTCTTTATGTGCAAGGAATACATTATAGAGCGATCCCACTACCTCTTCAGAGTCAATACCAAGATAGTAACCTAGAGATGCATGTGGATCTGTGTCCACCATTAATACACGCATGCCACGCTTAGCCATCGCTCCAGCTAAACTTGCTACAGTAGTCGTCTTCCCAACGCCACCTTTTTGGTTTGCGATTGTCCAGACCTTCAAAAATTCACCCTCAAAAAAACGATTATCGACATATTTTTATTGATTATTCTCTCGTGTCGTTACTCTAATCCCGCCATGAGGCAAGCTGATGACCTTTACCCCATCCTCGTTCTCAGACAAGGTCGCCTCTTTAGGTAAAACTGCGTTAACTTTTAAGCTAGCCTCATTGTCTTCGAGTAAGCTTAATTCATTCACCGTTGAACTAATAGTCTTTCCATTTTGCTCTTGTTGAGTTATTTGATGTGAAGCAATGTTCTTATCAGGTATTTGTCTTTCTGTAATCAGATCACCCGCTAATGTTTCCGCTTGCGGCATTAGAGGGCTAATGTCTATTGCCGCTTCTAATTCAGAATTCACACCGGGCCCGACTTCGAGAGTCACTTGCTCACCGGGTTTTGCTTTTGATAACAGTGTCTGAGTTGCTTCTGGATGTTGTGCCATCCAATTAGCAACAGCTTGTGCTTGATCATCAGGCACCATGAGTAACACCTGAGATTGTTTTAACCTGTCAACTTCGAGGAGTAGAAGCGCGTTTTTTTGGTGAAGCTCAAAATATAAAGAGCTTAAAACGAGCACTCCAAGTGTCAGCAAAAAAATGAGCAAAATAGGGAAAGTCCCAGCTTTCCCTCTAGGCTTAGCCATTACCAGATTCTCGTAGAATTGACTCAGCCATATCCTCAAGTGCTATTGACTGGCTGGAAATTCCTGCCGCTGAAACTGCTTGTGGCATGCCATACACAACACAGCTGGCTTCATCTTGTGCCCAAATAGTCGCGCCAGCACTTTTTAACATTCGAGCCCCCTCTCTACCATCGGCCCCCATACCCGTTAACACCACAGCTAACGTGTCACGACCTGATAGTTTTGAAGCTGAAGCAAAGGTGATATCCACACTGGGCTTGTAATTCATATCGGCACTGCCGCTAAGCACTTTGAGCCTGCCGTGAGCACCGCCCCTTTCCAACATCATTTGCATTCCACCTGGTGCTAGATATGCGGTACCAGGTTTTAACTGATCACCAGACTGAGCTTCTTTTACTTCAATCTTACATAAACCATTTAAACGGCCAGCAAACGCAGGTGTAAAGGCAGCTGGCATATGCTGGATCAATAAAATGGGATGAGGATAATTTGCCGGTAGCTTAGTCAATATCTTTTGTAAGGCCACTGGGCCGCCGGTAGATGTACCAATTAACAGCAGCTTATACTTCTTACCAGAAGCTCTAACAACAGACGAGGCTCTCGATGCCGGAGTCGCTGGTTTGGTTGCTCGCAACGGTTGCTGAACACTGCTGCTCGAGCGAGCCATTGTACTTGAACTCGCAGGTACTGGCCGCGAGATAGGCTTGTAAAGACGTCTGCGACCCAAGGCTTTAATTCGCTGCTGCAATAATAAAATGGCATCATCTTTATTAGTGGCAATATCTTCAAACCGCTTAGGCAAGAAGTCTAACGCGCCAGCTTCTAACGCATCTAATGTGGCTTTTGCACCATCGTGCGTCAAAGAGGAAAACATTAAAATCGGGGTCGGATTTTTTGCCATTATTTCTCGAACAGCAGTAATGCCATCCATAACTGGCATCTCTATGTCCATGGTAATAACTTGTGGTTTAAGTTCAGCGACCAACTTTACAGCTTCAGCACCATTTACAGCCGTCCCAATGACCTCAAGATCTGGATCTCTGGCGACGATTTCACTGACTCTTCGACGGAAAAAACTAGAATCGTCGACAACGAGAACTTTAATGCCCATTCAAATTCCTATAGCGCTTATTTTATTTATTCTTCGCGTAATGCTTAAGTAGACCAGGTACATCTAAGATCAATGCAATGCCACCATCTGAAGTAATCGTCGCACCAGCCATACCAGGAGTACCATGTAATAAGGTGCCCAATGGCTTAATGACCACTTCTTCTTGACCAATCAAAGAATCAACAACAAAACCTATCTGCATTGTGCCAAGTTGCACAATGACGACATGACCATGGGCTTTATCACCATGTTTTAAATTAGACGGTACACGACTCAGCCAATGCTCAAGATAGAACAGAGGTACGGCTTTTTGTCTAACAATCACAGTTAGCTGACCATCTACAATATTCGTTTTGGTCAAATCGAGATGGAATATCTCGCTAACGCTAGACAAAGGAAGTGCAAATACTTGAGTAGCAACTTCAACCATTAAGGTAGGCATAATCGCGAGAGTCAATGGAACTTTGATCTCTAATACTGTGCCTTTACCTTTCAATGAATCGATATGGATGGTCCCGTTCAACTGCGCAATTCGGGTTTTAACCACGTCCATACCCACTCCGCGGCCCGAGATATCTGAGATCTCGACCTTGGTCGAAAATCCAGGCGCGAAGATAAGATTATACGCTTCTGAATCAGACATACGCGCTGCGGCATCTTCATCGAGTACACCACGGCTGATGGCGATCTCTTTTAGCTTACCGGGATCCATTCCTGCACCATCATCTTCAATTTTTAATAAGATGTGGTCGCCTTCCTGGCTTGCTGAAAGTGTAATGGTACCAGTGCGAGACTTACCACTTGCTTCACGATCTGCTGGCATTTCAATACCGTGATCGACGGAGTTTCTGACTAAGTGAACTAATGGATCGGCGAGTGCTTCTACCAAATTCTTATCTAAGTCAGTTTCCTCACCAATCATGGTGAGATTAATATCTTTCTTTAACGTTCTTGCCAAATCTCTAACGACTCGAGGAAAGCGACCAAAAACTTTCTTGATCGGCTGCATTCTAGTCTTCATCACCGCACCTTGTAGATCTGCCGTGACTAGGTCTAAATTGGCTAAGGCCTTCGACATCTCTTCGTCATCTCGAGAGATCCCTAGGCTTAATAAACGGTTTCGTACAAGTACCAGCTCGCCAACCATGTTCATAATCTGATCAAGGCGTGCAGTATCAACTCGCACTGTGGTTTCAGCCTGAGGCATATTAGCCTGAGGCTTATTCACCGCTTTTTTCTCTTTAACCACAGGCTTCGGCGCAGCTTTTGCTGGCACTACAGGCGTGGCTGCTTTCGGTGTTGATGGCTTGGCAGATACCGACGTAACTTTAGCTGTGATGCCAGGACCTGTACCTGATCCATGAAGCTCATCAAGCAGTTTTTCAAATTCATCATCTGAAATATCATCTGAATCGACTGCTGGTGCGGCAGCTGCGACTGTTGTGGCAGGCGCGGCATCGCTGGCTTTAAAACCTCCTGAACCGTGTAATTCGTCGAGTAATGACTCGAATTCATCATCGGTAATATCATCGGATGCAGAGACTATTGGAGCAGCTGGGGTCTTCTTGATTTCTGATGGGCTATTTCCGCCACCGTGTAATGCATCTAAAAGCGCTTCGAATTCATCTTCATTGATTTCATCAATTCCGCCTTCACCAGCAATGCTGGATACAGCAACTGGCGCCGTATCAAACAACTCAATACCTGAGTCATCTTGTCCTGAACCAGCCCCTGCAACAGGCGCTTCATCAAAAAGTTCTATTGATGCATCACTGCTCGCTTCGGCGTTTGGCACACCAGGTAAGGGGGATCCTGAACTCAATAGCTTTAAATTAGCTAAAAGTAATGCTTCAGCTGGCTGCTGTTGTTCGCCAGCTTGCGTTTGAGCAAACATGGCATTTATTGCGTCGACAGCTTGCAGAATGATGTCCATCAATTCTGCTGAAACATCCCGCTTACCAGTACGAAGCAGATCAAACGTATTTTCAGCTTCATGGCAGACATCGACCATAGGAGTCAAACTAAGAAACCCTGCACCACCTTTTACAGTGTGAAAACCTCGAAATATGGCATTAAGCAATTCCGAATCTTCAGGGTTGTTTTCTAAGGTGACTAACTGTTCAGATAAAAGCTCTAAAATCTCACCAGCTTCGATCAAAAAGTCTTGCAGTATCTCTTCATCAACATCAAATGACATTAATATGACTCCTAATTAAAAACCCAAGCTCGATAACAGATCATCGACTTCATCTTGTCCAGTGACGACATCGTCACGTTGTTCAGCATTCATGATCGGGCCTTCGGCCTTAACGCTGTCATCTATGCTTATTGGATTTTCACTGACAGGCTGTTCACCGAATACTGTCAGCATTGAGACTAAATTATTTTCTACTTCCCGGACTAACTCAATGACTCTTCTTATCATCTGCCCAGTCAAATCTTGGAAATCTTGGGCGAGAAGAATTTGATTGAGTAATTCTTTCAAACGAATAGAATCGAGTTCACTTCGTTCTACAAATTGCTGTACGTCGTGACATAAGCCTTTAAACTCACTCAGCTCAATATCGCGCTTCATCAATCGATTCCAGGTCGGCTTAACAGACTGAATATTCGTCGTGAGTGCTGACGCTAACGGTAAACACTCCTCAACAGCATCCATGGTCTTGTTTGCAGCTTGTTCAGTCATGTCGATGACATAATTGAGCCGCTCTTTGGCATCAGGGATCTCAGTACTGGCAAGTTCGACTAAGCGATCATCGACTTGAAAATCAACTATCGCGCTGTGAAGCTGACGAGTCAGTCTGCCGACCTCATCGAAAAGCTCCTTTTGAATTGGCGTAGCAATCTCTCTGATTAGTTCATCAGCGAGGTGTTGTTCGCCCTGTGTAAGCAGCTCTACAAGTTTATTGGCCTGCTCTAACGTAACGAGCCCTGAAGTGTTCGCCTGCATATCACAACCTTGGATTAACCGAGTCGTTCAAAGATTTTGTCTAACTTCTCTTTTAGTGTTGCTGCCGTAAAGGGCTTAACAACATAACCATTAACGCCGGCTTGTGCTGCCGCTATGATCTGCTCCCTCTTCGCCTCTGCAGTCACCATCAACACAGGGATATTCTTCAGTTCATCGTCTGCACGGATCGCTTTTAATAGATCGATTCCTTGCATACCGGGCATATTCCAGTCAGTTACAACAAAGTCAAAATCACCTTTTTGTAACATAGGTAGTGCTGTCGAACCGTCATCTGCTTCTTGGGTGTTGTTAAAGCCCAAGTCTCTTAACAAGTTCTTGATGATACGTCTCATTGTTGAGAAGTCATCAACAACGAGAATCTTCATATTCTTGTCCAAGGTTTCCTCCGCGGAACTCTTAATTATTGCTCATTTAATCGTTATTTTGTTGTCCAGTGCTTAAGTTTAGCTTTTAGTCTGAGCATTGCCTGACTTAATATCTGACTAACTCGTGACTCACTAACCTCAAGAATGGCCCCAATCTCTTTCAAGTTTAATGCTTCATCATAGTAAAGCGACAAAACTAATCCATCTCTTTCTGGCAATAACTTAATTGCTGCTACAAGTGCAGAATGAAACTCATCTTCTGCTATCGATTCAAAGGTATCGTCATTACTCTCGTTACCATGACTGATAACATCGACCGATACGCCTAAATCTTCAATCCCAATGACTTTACCCACTGAAACATCGTTTAAAATATGATGATACTCATCTAAAGTCATTTCTAACCTTAGCGCTATTTCACCATCTTGAGCATCTCTGCCGAGTTCTTGCTCAAGCTCACCAATCACTTGAGCCACGCGTCTTTGGTTTCGATGCACAGACCTAGGAACCCAATCTCCTCGGCGTATTTCATCGAGCATAGAGCCACGGATCCGAATACCTGCAAAGGTCTCAAACTTAGCCCCTTTACTGCCATCAAATTTCGATGAAGCTTCTAAAAGCCCCATCATACCTGCTTGCAATAAATCGTCGAGCTGCACTGATGCAGGTAAACGAGCGAGCAAATGGTGAGCAATTTTCTTTACAAGCGGTGCGTACTGTTCAACGATTAAGGCTTTATTATCTAAACAAGTATACGCAGAGGCTTTACTCACTCGTTCTATCCTCTTGGTACTCAGGGCGCTGTACTAAACGCTCAACAAAGAATTCTAAATGACCACCTGGTTGCTGCGGTATAGGCCAACTGATCACTTTATTTGCTAAACCGTGATAGGCAATCGACGCTGGCGATTTAGGATACGCTTCAACAATTAACTTTTGCTTTCTCACCGACTTTCGTAAATTCTCATCAAAGGGAATTGTAGCCACTAATTCAAGGGCAACATCTAAAAATCTATCGGTAACTTTACTAAGCTTAGCAAAGAGTTCCATCCCTTCCCGTAAACTTCGCACCATATTGGCAACTATTTTAAAACGGAAGACACCATGCTCTCTACTCAAAATTTTAATGAGTGCGTACGCATCAGTGATCGAGGTGGGTTCATCGCATACCACAACGAGCACATCTTGAGACGCACGAGAGAAACTCAGCACCATATCGGAGATACCAGCAGCGGTATCAACAATGAGTATGTCGAACTGCGTTTTCATCTCACTGAATGCCCGAATTAATCCGGCATGTTGTGCCGTAGACAGTTCAACCATAGCTTGTGTCCCCGAAGTCGCAGGAATAATCCCAATCCCCTTCGGTCCACGCACTATGATATCGTCTAGATCTGTGTCACCGGATAAGACATGTGACAAATTACGTTCGGCGCGCAGGCCAAGCATAACGTCCACATTGGCTAATCCTAAATCAGCATCGAGGACAAGCACGCGCTTGCCTTTCTCTGCGAGTGCCACTGCGGTGTTGATGGCAACACTGGTTTTACCAACGCCACCTTTACCGCCTGACACAGCTATTACTTTTACTTTTTCGTTATATGGTTGATTAATCATACGTAAACCACTTGCTTGATCCCGACTCATTGCTTTACTCAAATGCATAGGCCCTTTCATCTGACCGTACACTGTTTGTTACTTTAGGTTTGCTGTCTAATGCAGACAGCGCTTTATTTGCTAATGCAAACGTATCGGCTACTTGAATATCTTCTGGAACTCGTTGACCATCAGTAACGTAACTTAATGGTAAACCACTTTGAATCAAAACACTCAAAGCGGGTGCTAAAGAAACTGACTCATCAAGTTTAGTTAATACCGCACCCGATAATGGAATGCGTTTAAATTGCTCGACAGCTTCTTCTAAAACTCTTCTTTGACCTGTAGCAGACAGTACCAGATAACTGCGTATAGGTAATCTGCTATTTGCAGCTAAATTATCAAGTTGCTGGAAAAGTCGTAAATCTCTCTGTCCCATACCTGCGGTATCTATCAATACTAGCTTGCGATTGCGGAACTGATATAGGATTTGTTCCAACTCATTTAAATCATGAGCTTGTTTAACCGGGCAGCCCATTATTTTGCCATAAGTTGCCAATTGCTCAAAGGCCCCAATGCGATAATGGTCGGTTGTGATCAATGCAACTTGATCTGCGCCATGATGTGCTGCAAATCTAGCCGCTAATTTTGCCACTGTGGTCGTTTTTCCCACTCCAGTAGGGCCAACAAATGCAACAACCCCACCTTGGCGTACTATATCATCACCTTGATTGTCGAGCATATTAGCTAAACTTCGAGGCAGCACTTTAACTAAGTCTGCTGGCGTATAATGTTCACTCAACTCAGAGAGCTTGATCGCGACTTCAGGTGAAAACTCGGCATCGAGTAATTTTCTCTCTAGCATAGCCCCCACGGGATTTGTTCGACTTTTTTTCTCAGCCATCAAGGTATTGACCTGATGAGTGAGTAAGTTTCGCAACGACGTCAGCTCTTCACGCATAATCTCTAACTCAGGACTTTGCTTACTCTTAGTGTCCTTAGCGGGTTTATGGGCATAATGTTGTGCTTCCGGTGCGATTGAACTGTTCTTTTTCTCTGGTGCTTGTAGGCCTTTAGCCCATTGGGGCATATCGAGTTCATCAACACCATGAGAAGACGCATGTGTATGCTGCTCAACACGGCTTTGTTGCCTCTCTAATAACGCTTGCAATGAATCAGCGGCCGGAGCGGGTTTGACTTTGGTTTCAGACCTAACAGGTCGCTTCAAGCCCAAGGAGATTTTTTCTTCAGCCAAGTCCATAAAAGTAGGCGAAGGATTTATCTTCTCAGGGACGTCAACTCTAAGCTTGGGCTCATCATAGTCAATGGCCGCAACTATCTCTATTCCACCTGTCACTTTTTTATTTGACATAATCACGGCATCAGAACCTAAGGTTTCTTTAACCTGTGCCAATGCCGTACGCATATCTTTTGCTAAAAATCGTTTAATCTTCACTTAATATGCCCTCTACTGACCTACCGCAGAAACAATTCTTATCTGCTTCTCGTCGGGAACTTCCTGATAGGAGATCACCCTAAGGTTCGGAATAGTGTGCTTTACAAATCTAGAGAGTGTCGAGCGAAGCATGCCTGATGTCAACAAAATGGCCGGTTGCCCTACCAGTTCTTGCCTTTGTGAAGCATCTTCTAAAGACTTCTGCATTCTTTCCGCTAGGCTAGGCTCAATGTTCGGCCCCTCTCCACCCGTCGCTTGCATTGACTGATGCAACATCTGTTCCAGTTCTGGCGCCAAAGTAATGACGGGGATTTCTGTTTCTGGGCCACTTATCTCTTGAATGATCATGCGTTTGAGTGAAATACGTACAGCCGCTGTCAATACTTCGGTATCCGCACTCTTAGAGCCATATTCTAGTAGCGTCTGAACGATGGTCTTGAGATCACGAATTGACACGCCTTCGTTAAGCAAGTTTTGCATCACTTTGACGACGGTACCTAATGGCATGACATCGGGAATAAAACCATCCACTAGCTTAGGTGAATTCTTTGCTAGCATATCCATCAACTGCTGTACTTCTTCATAACCTAGCAGCTTGGCGGCGTTATTGGTTAACAACTGACTCAAATGAGTCGCAACTACGGTTGCCGAGTCGACAACTGTGTACCCTAAAGTCTGTGCATGTTCTCTCATTTCAGGGGCTATCCAGACAGCATCGAGCCCAAAAGCTGGATCTTTGGTTTCTACACCATCTAGTTTTCCGTACACTTGCCCTGGATTAATTGCCAGTTCGCAGTCATGCCTAATTTCTGCCTCACCAGACGCTACGCCCATTAAGGATATACGGTAGGTATTGGGAGACAAATCTAAATTATCGCGAATATGTACAGCCGGAACTAAGAAGCCTAATTCTTGTGATAATTTTTTCCTCACCCCTTTTATACGACCAAGTAACTCACCACCTTGGCCTTTATCCACCAGAGGTATCAAGCGATAACCGACTTCAAGCCCAATAGTATCAACGTGTTGAACATCATCCCAGCTCAGTTCTTTGGGTTTAGAAGCTGCAGTATTGGTCGCAGGTTTCTTGGCAAGCTCAAGTGACTCCTGACGCGCTTTCTGCTGTTTGTGATACAAGTAGTAGGCCACAGCACCAATCACTATCGCTAAAGATAAAAAGGCAAAGTGTGGCATGCCAGGGACTATCCCCATGACAAACAACACACCCGCTGCAATGGCAATTGATTTAGGATTGCCCAGCATTTGACTCATCATCATCTGGCCCATATCACCAGCTTCATTTTCACGAGTCACCATTAATGCAGCAGCAATAGAGAGTAATAAGCCGGGGATCTGTGCGACTAAACCATCACCAATCGTCAATAAAGTATAAATTTCAACAGCAGTGGAGAAGTCTAAATCGTGCTGAACCATGCCAATAACAAAACCACCGAGTATATTGATCACCATGATCATGATGCCGGCTATTGCATCGCCCTTGACGAACTTTGACGCACCATCCATCGCACCATAAAAATCAGCTTCTTTCGTCACTTCTGCACGTCTGTCTCGTGCTTGTTCTTGATTTAATACACCCGCATTCAAATCTGCATCGATAGCCATTTGTTTACCTGGCATAGCGTCCAAGGTAAAGCGGGCACTCACTTCTGATATTCGACCCGCACCTTTGGTGACAACCGCAAAGTTAATAATGATTAGAATTAAAAACACCACGAGACCGACCGCATAGTTACCGCCAATCACCACAGAACCGAAAGATTCAATCACTTTACCCGCGGCATCTCCTCCGTTGTGGCCTTCTAGTAATACCACACGCGTCGAGGCAACATTAAGGGCGAGTCTCAATAACGTTGCGACCAATAACACACTAGGGAAAGCGGCAAAATCTAACGGCCTATTACTATAGATAGCCACGAGCAGCACGACTAACGCTAATGCAATATTGAATGAAAATAGGGTATCGAGAAGAAATGTAGGCATGGGCAAAATAATCATGCCTAACGCCGCCAAGACAAGCAAAGGTGTACCAATCCCTTTAAAGATAGCGGGCTTTATTTGCTTAATTTGACTGAGTCTTGCCTTAACATCCATTAAAAAAGTCCAAACTTTGACATCTTTACCTATTAAGCAAAATTTGAGCCAATAAGAGGTAACGGCTCGATAAAACGGTAATTAACCCTAGATTTCTAGTGTCGACATTATTCAGCGAACTATACCGTTAATGTCTCGTTAAATGAATTACTTAATATTTAACTGATGGAATTTACAACAAAATGGAGTCAAGCACGCAAATATTAACTGATGTCGCCTAATCGCACGTCAGAAGTGAGCAAAAATCCTACAAGTCAAAAGTAAGTTTAATACTTAAAGTCATCTGGAATAGGCTGTTTTCTCGGAATTGGAGTGGGTCTTCTACCCCCCTGATCTTGAAATTGACGCAATTGGAAAACATAAGCCAGCACTTGGGCAACGGCGGTAAATAATCCTTCGGGAATTTCCTGCTCTATTTTAGTGGTATGGTAAATCGCTCTCGCTAAGGGAGGAGCTGAAACTATCGCTATCTCGTGTTCACGTGCTATCTCACGAATTTTAAATGCCACCTCATCGACCCCTTTAGCCAGCACATAAGGTGCCGTTGATTTCATCGCATCATATTTTACTGCGACGGCATAATGCTCAGGGTTGACAACAATCACATCAGCATTAGGCACCTCTGTCATCATACGTCTTTGCGCTAATTCCCTCTGTACCTGCCTTATGCGCCCCTTAACTTCAGGTTTACCTTCAGTGTCTTTATATTCATCTTTCACTTCTTGCTTAGTCATCTTCAGTTGTTTGTTATGGTTCCAGATTTGAAATGGAACATCTATCACGACAATAATGATTGTTGATGAGCACAATAAAATAAACATCCACACCAATAGATCCAATGCATGATGCACATTACCCGGTAAGTTTTCTCTAGAAAGGGCTAAAATATCATTGAAATAGAAACTCAGTAGAAAGTAGGCTGAAAACGCCACCACAGAAAACTTGGCAATACCTTTAGTCAACTCAACAAGCGCTTGAACACCAAACATTCGCTTAAAGCCATTCTTTGGGTTCATTTTATCTGTCTTTGGCATAAACGCTTTAGTCGAAAATGTGATCCCCCCAAGAACGATATTGCCAATAAAAGCAACAAAGGCGATCACTAACATTAAACTTGCCATAGGCAATGCCAGCTCCCTGCCTATCATTCCCCATACTAAATTCATTTGGTTAGTATCGAATATTTGATCTCTTTCCAAGGTAAAAAGAGTCGCCATTATCGTGATCAGGCTCTCTGCCAAACTCGGACCCACCATAGCAAAGCCAACAGCAGCAGACATTAATACTGCCGAAGTGCCCAGTTCTTTCGAACGGGCTACCTGACCTTTATCACGAGCCTGTTGAATTTTCCTGGCGGTAGGCTCTTCTGTTTTCTCTTGACTGCTATCATTTTCAGCCATGGGTTAACGCCTCCATGAATAGCTAAATGGCATCAAAATCTTCCATCTGTATTACATTTTAATTCGACGATATCACAGAGCAATAACTGGGCTGCAGTCCATACTCCACCAAAATGCTCCATGATTGGCGTCAAAGTCAGCCAGAGTATGATCAAACCACTGACCATGGTCACAGGAAAACCGATGGAAAAAATATTTAATTGTGGTGATGCTCGAGTCATGACCCCAAACGAGAGGTTAATCAACAATAAAGCCACAATAGCAGTCATTGACATGGTCAGGGCCGCACCAAACATATAACTGCCCCACTCAGCCAACATCCGATAACTGCTAATGCTCAAGCCTTGATCTGAGATTGGAATGGTTTCAAAGCTCATCACCAGCATCCGAATCATCACTAAATGTCCATCGACTGCCAAAAAGATCATTGTGGTCAGTAAAAGAAAGAAGTTACCGATCACTGGCGTTTGCTGACCGGATGAAGGATCGACCATAGAGGCAAAGCCCAGGCTGGTTTGCATGCCTATTATTTGTCCCGTAAGTACAAAAGTTTGCATCACCAGCAAGGAAACAAAGCCCATTGCCACACCGATTAAAATTTGCTGAACCGTAACAAATACCGCTGAGACAGCAAACAACTCGACATTATTCACAGGCGGTAACACAGGAGCAATCGCGAATGTGATGGCCACAGAAAGCAACAATCTCACTCTGGTTGGGGTCGTATTTGCACCAAATACAGCCATGACCATAAACATGCTGGATATTCTAAATAGCGGCCACATATATGATGCTATTGTATCCATTATGGTAGTCATTAAAATATCCATAATGGCTAAGCGAATGTCAGGTTAAATGGGGTTATACGCTTCATTATCATCTCACTATCCAACAACTTGTGGGATCATATGAACCATTCGTACAAAGAACTCCATCATAGTCTGGATCAGGGTATGGCCTAAAAACATCAGTGCAAACAAGGTAGTTAATAGACGAGGAAGGAAACTTAATGTCTGCTCGTTAATTGATGTAGCCGCTTGAAAAACAGCAACAACCAAGCCAATAATCAATCCTGGAACAATGATTAATGACACAATCGTCACAATAACCGTTAACGCCTCTCTAAATATATCGACCAGCGATTCAGGATTCATATAAACACCTAAATACCAAAACTGTTGGCCAGCGTGCCCATCACTAGGCTCCAACCATCAACAAGCACAAATAACATGATCTTAAAGGGCAGTGACACAATCATTGGCGATAGCATCATCATCCCCATGGCCATCAGAATACTTGCAACAACCAAATCTAATACCAGAAATGGGACAAAGAGCATAAAGCCGATTTGGAATGCGGTTTTCAATTCACTGGTAATAAATGAAGGAATTAGCACACTCATTGGCACATCTTCATCAGAATTAATGTTTTGATAACCTGAAATTTCTATAAAGGTATCTAAATCTGTGACACGTGTTTGTGCCAACATGAACTCTTTAATAGGCTCTTTACCAATATTATAAGCCTGCTCAATATTGGCGCTACCTGCCATATAGGGTTTTACAGCCTCCTCGTAAATTTTATCGAATACCGGTGCCATAATAAAAAATGTTAAGAACATACTCATTCCAATGATAACTTGATTGGAAGGCGTTTGTTGCAGGCCAATTGCTTGTCTTAAAATTGACAGCACCACGACAATACGAGTAAAAGATGTCAACATTATCACCATGGCAGGCAAGAAGCTCATTGCTGTCATCAACAACAATATCTGCATAGTCACAGAATATTGCGTCGCGCCATCTGGGGTTGTCGTTACAGTAACGGCTGGGAGAATGCCATCAATAGCAAAGGCTGCTGGCGAAATAAATAGTAGACTAAAAAGGAGTGAAGGCAGTATCCGTTTCATAATTATTTGGTCTTAGCCTGGCGCAGACGTTCAGCGAATGATTCAGTCTCAACACTGACTGGACTTTGAAGTTTATCGATAACGCTGACCTGCTGAGCAGTGACGCCGAGCAGGTATTGTTGCCCGTCCACTTCGAGTAAAACAATTTTCTCTCTCTGCCCCAGTGGCATAACAGCTAATGTCTTAAGAACACTGTGGCTTGATGGGGCTAGGTTCAAGCGTTTTACGATATATGCCAGTACAAAAATGATAGCGAGAACAATGACTAACCCACCTAACATATTGGTCATGGTCGATATTGCCGAACCTTTCTCAGCTGTAGCGACGACAGTCGGAGAAGCTGCAAGCCCACTTACAAACAATGCGTTAATCATATTAACCTTATTTTAACTTCTTAATTCGCTCGGTCTGACTTATAACATCAGTAAGACGAATACCAAATTTATCATTGACTACAACCACCTCGCCATGGGCAATTAAGGTACCGTTAACCATAACATCGAGAGGCTCTCCAGCAACCCGGTCAAGCTCAACAACTGAACCTTGGTTAAGCTGAAGCAAGTTACGAATACTGATAAAACTGCGGCCTACTTCCATTGAAATAGTGACCGGAATATCCATGATAGTATCAAGTTTTGCCGCATCTTCATCAGACATCGAAGACGTAACATCAGTAAGCTCATCGAGCTCTACCGCTTGAGCTTCCTCTATTGCTTGCTCGGCCATTGCATCAGCCCAATCGTCACCTGTATCTTCTGTACTCATTTGCTTTTACCTTAACGACTTACATCAAATTAATATCTTAGTGGGGTCTCTTGTCTTTATGCACTGAGCTATATTTCAGAAACCTCTCTACTCTTACCTTTACGCGTCACTAATTGCAATTCAGATTTTACTGTCTCTGGTCGAGGGATTTTTGCCGATATACTCAATGCTAAGTTATCTCTGGCTTTGCCTAATTTACACCTAAACGTTGGTAAGTCTTCCACCCTCAAAACGATGTGTTCAGGTAATTCGACAGGAATAATATCTCCCACTTTGAACTCCATAACATCTTTAAGTTTTATCTCTTGCTCTACAATCGTGGCATCGATTCCTACATCAATATCCATAATCTCATCTTTCAATGCCTTAGACCAACGCATATCGGTATCTTGAGTATCACTTTGCACACCCGCGTCAAGCAGCTCTCGAATGGGCTCAATCATCGAGTAGGGCATAGTAATATGGAAATCCCCTCCTCCACCATCGACCTCAATATGAAAAGAGCTAACGACCACGACTTCGGTTGGGCTAACGATGTTTGCCATCGCAGGGTTAACCTCAGAATCAAGGTACTCAAATTCGACATCCATTACTGGTGCCCAAGCATCTTTATAATCTTCGAAGATTATTTTCAACAGCAGCTGAACAATACGCCTCTCGGTTGGCGTAAATTCTCGGCCTTCGATTTTTGCATGAAACCGGCCATCACCACCAAAAAAGTTATCCACTAAAATGAAGACTAACCTTGCCTCCATGGTGATTAATGCTGTGCCTTTCAAAGGACTAAATCTCACCATGTTTAAACTGGTAGGCACAAACAAGGTGTGAACATATTCACCAAACTTCAACATCTGAACGCCATTGATAGACACTTCAGCTGCGCGGCGCATCATGTTGAACATGCTGATACGCAAATGCCTCGCAAAACGTTCATTGACGATTTCAAGGGTCGGCATTCGCCCTCGAACAATACGATCCTGTGAAGAAAAGTCGTATGAGCGGGCATCAAACCCATCCTCCTCAACTTCATCCTCATCAACGTCATCTACACCATGTAGTAACGCGTCAATTTCGTCTTGGCTTAATAAATCACTCACAATAATGCCTTATCAAACAATATATAGGGGGGATTACCTAAGTTTCAATAAACTCAGTTTTATTCTTTTATGTGCCATAAAATTAGTTTGGCTTCAGCTGTTACTGTTTTTAGCCATAGCACTACTGCATCACGAAACCAGTAAAGAGCACTTTTTCAACCACTTTACGCCCGGTTACTGGCTGCAATGTATTTTGTACATTTAATAATGCCAATTGACGCATTTCATCTTTGCCTGCAAGTGAACTTAACTTCTGTACATCTGCAGTACTAAACGTTGTCAGCAAAGCATCTTCAATAAGAGGGATATGCTTCTTTATCAGCACACCATCATCGGATCCCCTGACCATTAGTTGCACTTTAATTTCTACAAGTCTTGAACGATTAGCACCTGGTAGGTTAAACAGAAATGGTCTGGGCATGCCAACATAAAATGCTTCACCAAGATTAACAGCCTCTGTTTCAACCGCTCCCTCGCCAACATCCGCCACATCGGCACTATCACTTGAGCCTAAGAAAAACCATAAACCACCCGCAATGGCTAAGACTAAGACGAGTCCTATTGCACCAAAAATCACTAATTTTTTTTTGCTTTTAGGCTCTTCACTTTCCTCGAGCTCTAAGGATTCTTCTTCGGCCATTTTGTTTCCCTTCAACACGACAATCTAATTACACTGCAAATTTTACTATATTAGACCAATGGTGAATGACTTTATGTAAATCAAGGATCTAATTTTGCCATAGATTACCTGCTTACGCGTAATAATCTATAGCTGAGCGGTAACTAGTTGCCTGATTTGAGCTTAATAATGATTCGTCTGCAGAAAAATCATCCAGTTCTGGTTCATATCCCTCTTGGGCGTTCTCTGAGCCAGCCCCCTCTCCTTGCTCTCCACCTGAATCTTGCTGTGAAACATGGCTGTCAGTAAGCTGCATGCCCTGCTCTGCTAACAACTCCTTGAGCCTAGGTAAAGCTTGCTCAACAATATCTCTGGTTTGATGCTGAGCGACTTGGAATTGAACTTGAGTCTGATCACCTTGAACCTGAATTCTCACCATTAGCTGTCCGAGCTCAGGGGGGTCGAGTCGAATTTCAGCATGTTGGATCCCTTGACTGACCATCATCACCAGCTGCTGTTTCATTACAGGTGAGAAACGTTGGATCATCTCCTGCATTGAGTTAGCCTGCTCATTATTTTGTCTTAAGGACAATTGAAATTGAGGGGCTTCAACTCTCGATGAAGCCACTGAACTAGTGTGAGCAGCTTGTACGACTTGCGTTGATTTAATATCACTCGATAACGCTTCTGTTTGACTCGAGCCTGGGTCGAGACTGGCATTTGAACCGACATACTTTACAGTAAGCTCGGCACTTTTCAATTGCGCTTCAGAATTGCCACTGGCTTCATTTGAGAGCTTATTTGAGGCCTTGTTTGAGCTGTCAGCACTCGACAAACTTGTCATTTCCGCCTGAGTTTTCTCACCTAAAATATTGACAAACTTGCCGTCCTTCCCTTGCTCTAACGAACCGCTAGTTCGGCTAACACCTTCATTAGTTTGTTGAGCCGTTACTCCTTTAGCTTCAAGATTTTTTTCTGGTGCCAACCCCGTAGACAAGTGAGATTGGCCACTTGGCAGCTCACTCGACTGCTTATTCTCGCCGGCTAATTTATCACCACTTGTTCCACTACTGATTGCTGCATTCGTTCCGGTATTGATCCCAGTACTGACTTCTGTATTAGTCCCAGTATTGGTTCCCGTGCTAGCGAGATTCGCTTCATGGTCAGTTTTGGCGTAAATATGACTAAACTGGGAAGTTAATTTAGCTAGATCTTGAGGAGATAACATTTTCAATTCAGCTTCAGATAATCCCGTTTCTTTTACTAACTGTTGAACAGTATCTTTATCGAGTGGAATTTGAGTTTCTGGATCTATCAGCGGATATTTATCAAATGTCTTTGTATCTGTAAGGTTGAGCTTAGTTATTTCACTTTCACCTGCAGCAACTAACTCCTCATTAAGGATATGCTCAGGACTAACCGCTTCGCTATTAATGAGGAGAGGATTAGCAATATTGATGCTCTCGTCGGACAAGACCTCGCTCTGTGTTCCTGCATCAAGCGGCAAATCTTCGCCGCTTTGATTTAATGCTTGAGTGGATTCAAGTTCCATTGCTAGGTTTATTTGCGCGAGAACATGGTTAACGTCATCCGCCGCATTATCTGACACACTAAGATCTTGTGAGTCTTTACTTTGAGTTTGATTATGCTCAACTGAAGTTGACTCACCTTGAGCCCCCTTTTTTGCTTGATTTGCCTCTTTAGCACTAATACTCGCTTGTTCTAATGCCGCAGAAAAATCTCCAGATTCAGATGATTGAGTCTTGTCAGCCTGTTTAATTTCACCAATTGACATCTTATCTGATGAAGTATCTGTATTCGCCAATAATATGTTTGACATTTTCTGCATAAAGCCTCCAACAAGGCTGGTATTCAATAAAGAAAAACTCTTTTATAAAAAGAAAGATATAGCGTCAAATTAGTGAACAGAAAACAAATGAACGCTACCAATAAAATATTAAAGCAAAAATCACGCCAAAAACAATTACAAAATAAAAATTAGCAAATTTAACGCGTTCTCTTTCTATAAAACTGTTGAGAAGCGAATTCATCGATCATCTTTTGCTCAAGTCTTAAGGCAACTTTTTCGGCCTTTTTAGCTTTATGTTCCAACAATAGTTCTACCGCTTTTCGTTTTTGCTGCTTTTCTTGCCAAAATAGTTGCCGATGTTTTCTTTGATTATCCGCTTCGGTTACAGTCAGGATCTGCTTTGTGATCGCATCATCAACTTGACGAACGAATTGGTGAAACTGGTGATAGTAACTGGCGCTGATAGTTTTGCCATGGTGGCTTTCCATCTGCTTCATATAATCTAAGCGATAATTACGGAGTGCATCTAGCTGACTTTGGCATTTTTGAAAATGTAATTGTGCAGACTTTAACTGCAACGAGGCTTGTTCTTCCGCTTCGTTCGCAAGTTTTAGTACTGTTAAAAGTGGATCTGATTTAGCCACGCTTTCCTCCCGTGCATATGGATACGTTTAGCTTTCTAAAGGTGACTAAACTTGGCACTGTGCACTTAACTGTGAAAGCATCAAATGACTGCTATCGAAGCTGAGTGTTTCCTTCATCGTCTGTCTCAAAAATGCATTCATGGCTGGTTGAAGACGAATCGCATTATCAATTCTGGGATCGCTTCCTTGGGTATATGCCCCAATAGAAATAAGATCCTTATTTTGCTGAAATAACGAATACACTTGCTTTACTCGTCGCATCGACTCCAAATGTTCGCTACTTATCACCATGGGTGCCACACGACTAATTGAACCTTCGACGTCGATTGCAGGATAATGACCTGAATCAGCGAGCGTTCTTGAAAGTACTATATGACCATCCAAAATAGCTCTGGCTGCATCGGCAATGGGATCTTGTAGATCGTCACCTTCGGTTAATACTGTATAAAAAGCAGTAATAGAGCCTTGTCCTGGTCCTCCATTACCCGCACGCTCAACTAACTTAGGTAGCTTAGCAAACACTGATGGTGGATACCCTTTCGTCGCTGGCGGCTCTCCGACAGCGAGGGCGATTTCACGTTGTGCTTGCGCGTAACGTGTCAGGCTATCCATCAATAAGAGTACGTTATAGCCAAGATCTCTGAAATATTCGGCGATTCTTGTTGAAGTCTCACAAGCTCTAAGACGCATAAGCGGGGAAGTATCTGCGGGAGCTGCAACAACGACAGAGCGAGCGCGTCCGTCTTCACCTAAAATTTCTTCAATAAACTCTTTAACTTCTCGACCACGTTCTCCTACCAAACCGACCACGATAATATCGGCGGTAGTTCCTCGGGTCATCATGCCAAGTAGTACACTCTTGCCCACACCAGAACCGGCAAACAGTCCCATTCGTTGACCCTTACCGACGGTAAGCATAGCGTTAATCGCTCTAACACCGACATCTAAAGGCTCAGTTATCGCTCGCCTAGCTAATGGGTTAATCGTTGGAGCATGTCTCGGCGCTTTTTGGTCTGTTTGTAAACGGCCAAGGCCATCGAGAGGTTGACCGTTGCCATCAACAACCCGTCCTAGTAGCTGAAGGCCTACATTTAATCCTGTTTGCTCTCCAAGTGGCGTCACCCTAGCACCTGGCAACACCCCTCGAAGCTCCTCAATCGGCATAAGATAAAGAAGTCCATCATCAAAACCAACCACTTCGGCGGTTAATTCACCCGCCATTGTTTCGATACTACAAAGGCTGCCAATAGATGCACGGCATCCTGTGGCTTCTAGCGTCAAGCCTACGACACGCACTAACTGTCCACTAGCCTCTGCGACAAACGGAAACACTTTATCTTGTTGTGCTCTGATTTTATTCAGCAGCTGGCTATGGCGATTGCTCATCTTCTGTACCTTGTTCATCTACTTGCCCACTTGGCTGCACATCATAGGAGTGACCAGTCTCAGAATTAGCGTTATCAGCCTCTGATGGCAATGGCTTTTCAGGTTCAGAGCTGGAAGGCTCATCAACATCTTCAATAGGCTTAGTAGATATTTCTGAACGATTATAGGAAGGCAAAGCTTGGGCTTGTTGTTCATGGGTCTGATTAAGATGGCTTAAATGATGACTCATCGTTTCGAGCACGGAAGTTAACCTTTGCTCAAGGCGCATATCCACGCTGCTTCGTTGACTATTAATAATGCAATCACCAGCCGATAAACTAGGGTCGGATTCTAATTGCCATTGATTCTTTTCTAATTGATTCACAGAATATAATTCCTGCACTAATAGAAAATCATCTGGGTGCAATCGAATCGACACCCCTTGTTCTTTTATCGGAAGCGAATCAACACCTTGCCTTAAGGCTGCTAGAATATGCTCAGGGTGTGTTTTAATCTCATGTCCAACGACGGCTCGGGTCAGCTTAATGGTTAAAGCAACCAACTCTTGCTCTATTTCTGTATCGAGTAACTCGAGTGGTTTTTCAAATTGAGTCAATATTGACTCAAACTTCTCTAGTAGATTTTTAGCTTGCTCTAAACCTTCGACGTAACCTTGCTCTAACCCTTGCTTAGTCCCCTCTTCATGGCCTTGTTTTAATCCTTCAAGCCGACCACTCTCAAGCCCGGACTTATAACCTTGATCTTTACCTTGCTCAAGCCCTTCTTGCTCAGCCTGCTCCCGAATAGCTTCGATTTCCGCTAGCGTTGGTGGCAAATAAGATTGTGTTTCTTCGACATTGAGCTTGGCAATGCTTCTTCGCCCAAACAGGTTTGATACCTGCTCGGGGTCAGCCTGAGTAATATCTGGGATCTGCCAACTGGTAAACTCTGGCTCAATACCTGGGTCAATTTTATCTTTATCTTGGCTATCTGGTTTCATTATAAGAACTCTTCACCACCACCACCGCCTAACATAATCTCACCGCTGTCACTCAATCGCCTAGCAATGGATAAGATCTCTTTTTGCGCAACTTCGACTTCGCTGATCCTAATCGGACCCATGGCTTCGAGATCGTCACGTAGCAGCTCAGCTGCACGTTTAGACATGTTCCCCAAAATTTTATCTTTAAGCCCATCATCAGCGCCTTTAAGCGCCTTCATCAAGACATCTTGTTGTATCTCACGCAGCAGCACTTGAATACCAATATCATCCACATCACTCAGGTTTTCAAATACAAACATAAGATCTTGGATCTGCTGAGCCATCTCTTCATCTGACTCTCTCATGGTCTCCATCAACTGACTCTCAACACCCGTATCCAAGTAGTTCATGATATTGGCAGCAGCCTTCAAACCGCCCATCTTCGCCGCTTGAGCACCACCTTGGCCAGCAAACTGTTTCTCCATGATGTCGTTCAACTCTTGCAATGCTGCCGGTTGAACTTCTTCTAAATTGGCAATTCGCATCATAAGATCGAGACGAGTATTTTCCGGAGATTGGGCAAAGATTTCAGCAGCTTGATCTGGCTCTAAATAGGATAAGACAATTGTTTGAATCTGAGGGTGTTCATTTTGAATGATGGTCGAGACTTGACGGGGATCCATCCACTTGAGTGATTCAAGACCCTTAGCACCGCCGCCCATAATAATCTGTTCAATCAGATTACCCGCTTTATCTTCACCGAGTGCAGCTGTGAGTGCTTTTCTAACGAACTCTTCACTGTTAAAACCTATCGATGAATACTTTTGCACTTCATCTAAAAATAATTGATGAACACCGATAACTTTCTCTTGACCAAAGTCCCGCATCGCAGCCATGGCCATACCCACTTTTTGAACCTGTTTAGGTTCTAGGTGTTTCAATATTGATGCTGCATCGGCTTCACTTAGACTTAAGAGTAATATTGCCGTTTTTTCAGTACCTGACAGCTCATCAACACCACCTGCTTTGGCCTTATCTGAATTATTGCTCATCGTTTTGTAACCAACCTTTGACAACTTGTGTAGATAGCTCAGGTTCATTGGCAACCAGGGCTCTAATTGCCTTTATCATATCATCATCTTTGTGTAGATCAGGTATCAATATTGAACCATCATCTGCGTAACTGTATTCGGCTTCTGGGCGATTGAGCATTCCTAAAGTATCTGAGGCAAATTGATCTTCTATCTCGGCAAGCTCATCACCAAACTTAGGCTCGTCAGGCACATTGACACTATCAGGATAAATAAGGCGTTTCAGCATAGGCCTGACAATAAATAGGATCAGTGAAAGAATAATTAACCCACCCATACCTAATTTTAATGCGCGCCAGAACCAAGGTTGCTCCCAAATTTCTGGAGCCGGTACTTCTTCAAACAATTGATCCATAAAAGGTACAGTAACAACTTCAAGAACATCACCTCGTTGAGTAGTGAATCCGACAGCACCTTCTAACAATCGACGAATATTGGCCAGCTCTTGCTCGGTTCTTGGTACACGATTTATTTGACCATCTTCACCGACGGGTCCAGATTTAAAGTCAATGGCAACTGAGACACTCACTCTTCTAACGGTGCCGACCTGTTGTCTAGTGTGGCTAATCGTGGTGTCTAGTTCAAAGTTTCTTGTCGCTTCCCGATGAGAAGAGCCATTAGCTGCAGACCCATTTTCAGCGGTATTTAATGCATTTTCAGGAATATTACTTTCCATAGGCGGTTGGTTAGACAATGCGCCAGGGATCCCTGATGCACTGCCGCCATTGCTGTCATTCTCAACGGTCATCTCACTTCTTAGGGCGGGAAGATCTGGGTTAAAACGTTTTGCAGTTTGTTCTACAGCAGTAAAATCCATGGTGACATCGACTTGAGAGGTAAAATTCTCAGGACCAAGGATCGGCATGAGAATAGATTCAACTTTGGTTCTGTATTCCGATTCTTTTTGTTGTACCAACTCAAGCTCTCTTCTGGCACGCGCAGAGCTTGCATCTTGACTGCCTGAATTTAACAAACGACCATTGGAATCAGTCACTGTGACTTTTGTAGGCACTAAGTCTTGAACCGCTGAAGCGACAATATCTACAATAGCATCCACTTCTTCTTGTCCCAACCCACCCCTGCGGGCACTAATCACGACAGTAGCACTTGGCTTAGCACGATTTCTGGCAAAGACATTTTCTTTAGGGATTGCCAAAATCACTTTGGCTCGACTAACGCTTCTTAGCTCTTCAATTGCTCTGGCAAGGTTTAACTCTTGACTATGTTTCAGCCTAGCTTGCTCCATGCGTTGGCTCACACCAAAACCGCTGTCTTGGGTTAAGAAGTCATTTTTTGCTGTCGCGCCATCTATCCCTTCACGACTTAAAATCAACTTTACTGCTTGGTATTGGTCTTCAGGTACTTTTATGACATCAACGTCTATTTTATAGTTAATCTTATTCTTATCTAAAGCATCGAGTACCTTTACCATCTCTTGGGTATCCATTTTCCCCAATGGTCGATATTCAGGTTCCTGCGCCCATAACATGATAAATACAGCCAATGCTAAACAGATAGCAAGAGCGAGGATCATGGTTATCTGACGGAGCATATCTACACCACCAAACATGCCACTGCCGCCTGATTTATTCTCTTCTTGCACCCCACCAGCAAGTTGATCACTTGCCAAGCTAGATTCAGAACCAACCACCATGTCTGTACTCAAAATAGATACCTGCTTATTCTATTAATTATTCTATTAATTACTGTTTTATTTATGCTTGAGCCGTCATTAAACTGGCATGCTCATAATCGATTTATATGCTTCTACAAACTTATTTCTCACTTGCACTGTGGCTTCAAAAGCAACACTAGCCTTTTCTCTCGCTATAACAGTGTCAGAAAGTGTCACACTGGTGTCGCCCATCTCTAAACGAGTCGCAAGAGATGCTGAGTTTGATTGTAACTCACCTACCGTTCCGATAGCTTGAGATAATAAGGCACCGAAGTCACTACCAGCAACGCTATTAACTTGCTGAGTGATAGGAGAGCTGAAACCTGAATTCAGCCCAGAGGTTGGAATTTCACTGCTAAGAGACTGCATCTCTTGTAATAATGAATTGGCTCCAATTTGCATATGTTACTCCCTATCACCCTAATGTACTGGGTCAGTGTCGAATTGTTGACTTACTTAACTGATAGATAAGAACATGCAAGAATACTGCCAAGTTAAATAAAGAAGGGAGGAGGTAAGGATAGTTCCTAGGAGCTAGGAGCTAGGAACTCGAACCTCGAACCTCGGAACTTGAAACTCGGACCTCGGACCTCGAAACTCGAAACTTGAAATTCGAAACTTGAAACTTGAAACTCGAAACTTGAAACTCGAAACTTGAAACTTGAAACTTGAAACTCGAAACTTGAAACTTGAAACTTGAAACTTGAAACTCGAAACTTGAAACTCGAAACTTGAAACTCGAAACTCGAAACTCGAAACTCGAAACTCGAAACTTGAAACTCGAAACTCGAAACTTGAAACTCGGACCTCGGACCTCGGACCTCGAACCTCGGACCTCGAACCTCGATCCTAGGAACTCGATCCTAGGAACTCAAACCTCGAACCTCGAAACCTTATTTTAGGCTGGGATCTCTATCCCCATATCTCGCATTTTAGCCATTTTATATCTTAGCGTTCTTGCACTAATACCCAATTTTTCAGCGACCAATTTTCGACTCCCCTTACACATATTCAGGGTCTCTAAAATTATCACGTGCTCTTGGGCTTTTAACTCATCTCCTAAAGCATCTAACTCTGCTGGCTTAGCTTGATCACTCAATGGCTGAACCACAGGTTCTATGGTTAACTTAACGTCTTGACTATCGATGATAATGTCGTTCACACTGATATGCTCACCACTATTTAGGATTAGAGCACGTTGAATAACATTATCCAGTTCACGCACATTCCCTGGCCATCTGTGTGTTAATAGCCTACGACAAGCACTTTCATCGAGCACAGGACATGGTGCAAGGCCAGAATGCGCAGCGTGCTTAGCGATTAGGTGTCTCGCTAAAGGCAATATATCTGCAGGTCTTTGGTTTAAAGCAGGCCAAGTAAGAGGAAATACATTAATTCTATAAAACAAATCCTCACGAAATGTGCCGTCGGCTACAGTTGCTTTTAGATCTCGATTTGACGTTGCCAGTACGCGAATATCCAGTTTAATATTTTTACGACCGCCGAGACGTTCAACTTCTCGTTCTTGCAGTACTCTGAGCAATTTGGCTTGTAAACCTAAATCCATTTCTGAAATTTCATCTAAGAGTAAAGTGCCACCTTGAGCCTGCTCAAATTTTCCTGGACATGCTTGATATGCGCCGGTGAAAGCGCCTTTTTCGTAACCAAATAATGTTGCCTCGAGCATATTTTCTGGTATTGCTGCACAGTTTATCGCTATAAATGGCCCTTCATTTCTTGAACTATGTTGGTGAATAAACCGCGCCAACACCTCTTTACCTGAGCCGCTAGGACCTAAAATCATCACAGATGCATCGGAGCAAGCCACTTTCTCAGCTAAGGCGAGCAAAGCTAAGCTTTTTTCATCCGCTACAATAGGCTTATTATCTACATTCCTCGGTTTCAAATACCGCGAGACTTGATTGAGTAATACTTGTGGTGCGAAGGGCTTTGCCAAATAATCCACCGCCCCTAACTTAATAGCATTAACCGCATTATCTATGGTTGCATATGCAGTCATTAATAATATGGGGAGATTAGCTTGCTGCTGTTGAAGGTAATTGAGCAAGCCTATGCCCCCAATACCCTCCATCTGAATGTCACTAATGACTAAATCGAACGATTCATTCTTAAGCTTGAGAATGGCATCTTCAGCACAGCTGACATCGACACATTCATAATGTGCGAGCAGCAAGGTATCAAATAACGCCTCTCTGAGTGAATGGTCATCTTCTACTAGTAATATTTTACCTTCAGACATGATCGGCCCCCTTAACAACCTGTACTTCATCAGCAATGGCGTGATTAAAGCTATCGTTAATACCTTGATTTAGTTTTGGAAATATTAGAATAGCCTTACAGCCTTTATTTTTTTGACAGCGTAATTGCATTTTACCACCATGATTAGCGACAACAGACTGAACCACCGCCAGACCTAACCCGGTGCCTTGGCTTTTAGTGGTAAAAAAGGGCTCAAGCACCTTCTGCTGCATCTCACTGTCTAAGCCTTTGCCATTATCAGTGACTTCTATTTGAATTTGATTTTCTATGTCTGCCGTTCTTATTTCAACTAAAGTGGCACCGGCTTCAATACTATTTATAACTAAATTATTAATAGCAGAGCTGAGCGCAGTACTGTTTGCTAAAAATTCATTTACCGAAAGATCAACGAGTCGTAATTGACTTAGATGTTGTGCTGCAATTGGCTCACAATTAGCCATCACACTGTCGAGTATGTCGGCGGTAGAATGAGCCTCTCCTTGCTCCTGCCCTCGACCTTTGGCCATTAGCAACATATCATTGACTTGATGCTCTAATTCATTGAGTCGATCGACGAGTTTAGTCTGAAATCGACTACGGGATTGTTCAGAAATCTTAGGGCTGGCTAAATTAGAGGCATAAAGCAAGGCTGCAGTGAGTGGCGTCCTTACTTGATGGGCCAATGTGGCTACCATCTTTCCCAAAGCAGATAACCGCTGAAGGTGAGATAAATTTTTCTGCAGCAAACGTGTCTCAGTAAGATCTGTGAGTACAATGAGCTGACCTGGTTCTGGCGTTAAAGGCGTGATAGCCATTTTAACTCGTCGGCCATTTCTCAATGAAACTTCATGGCCGTCATCCTTTTGTGGCGAGAAAGCCCGATTGATTATTTGTAGCCATTTTAGCCCTTCCAGTGGCAAACCTAGCAGCTCAACAGCAACCGGATTAGCATCGGTAACCAGTCCGTCTCCATTGAGAATAATAATCCCTGACGGCATAGCCTGTAAAATGTGTTCCATGCGATTAGACATGTTGGCAGCGGGCGCTGCATCCAACCATTTAGGGGACAGTTTATTTAGGCTATCTAATTGTATTTGAGGACTTACGGACATATCTACTCCGTCAAAAAATTGCTGCTAACGGAGTAATTGCACGATTTGTGCCAAAAAACAAAGAAGGATCTCGGTGCAAGGATGTTTGCAGGCTAACTTGAGGAGAAATATGAATATTTTAAAGGAAGTTCTAGTTCCTAGGGACTAGTGCCTAGGAACTGTGTAGACTGAGTTAATCTTTACCCATGCCATATTTACGCATCTTCTCGACGAGAGTAGTACGCCTTATACCCAGCATTTCAGCGGCTCTCGCAACAACATTATCCTGCTGCTCTAAGGCCTGCCTGATCATATCAATTTCAAGTTCGGCTAAGAGATCCTTTAGGTTAACACCTTCTGGTGGAAGTTCGCTTGGGAAGCGCGTTTCCGGGATCTCGATAGACTCTTCGTCACTGAAAATTGATGCTAAGGCATCGCGCTCTAACTCTTCCTCGCTGATCTCAACGCAATACTCTGGTACATCGATATGGCGATACTTAACAGGAAGATCATTCACATCAACCAAGCCACCAGGATACAGAATAGTTAATCGCTCAACGAGGTTTGAAAGTTCTCTGACATTTCCAGACCAAATATGCTCTTTCAAAGACTCAATAGCACGTTGAGTGAATCTAACTTTACCTCGTCCTTCGTTGTAGACTCGGCTTACTAGTTCTTGTAAAAGCAAAGGAATATCATCTTTTCTTTCACATAGAGCTGGCATTTCGATAGGGAATACATTGAGACGATAATAAAGATCCTCTCTAAACTCACCCGTGGTGATCATGGTTTCTATGTCTCTGTGAGTCGCAGCCACCACACGAACATCGGCCGCTATAGACTTACTGCCTCCCACTCGCTCAAATACTCGCTCCTGCAGTACACGCAGTAACTTAACTTGCATTTGCAGCGGCATGTCGCCGATTTCATCTAAGAAAAGCGTTCCCTTTTCAGCCAGTTCGAAGCGACCTTTTCGAGCGCTAATAGCCCCTGTAAATGAGCCTTTCTCGTGACCAAACAGTTCACTTTCCAATAACTCAGCCGGAATCGCGCCACAGTTGACAGGTATAAAGGGTCCATCACGTCGTTCAGAAATATAATGAATATTACGAGCAACAACCTCTTTGCCCGTACCTGACTGACCCAGCACAATCACAGTAGCGTCAGAACCAGCGACTTGGCTAATCAAATGACGAACCTGAGCGATCCCTTCACTGCGCCCAACCATGCTACGAAACAATTTTGTTTGGTTAACACTTGTTGGTACATCAGGACGTTTAGCTTGCCCAAACACCTGACAAAAATGCAGTAACTCTGTCAGCTGAGGGTAATTAAGGGGTTCTTCAATGCAACCAAGGATATTTGAGGCGCTGCCGCCTTCAAGCTCTCCTAACAACAAAATAGGCTGCCAAGGAAGTTTCCTAGCTAAGGATTGAAATAACTCTTTTGACTGCGAGTCAGCAGTGATAACCAAGGCTCTAAATCGTGTGTTTTGGAGTCGAAGTTCAAGTTTATCGATTGCGACTAACTCAACTTGCTCACCTAAAAACTCAAATACACATGATAAGCGATTAATTCGCTCAGACTGGTTACCGACAAGTAGAATTCGTTGATCTGTTTGCATCATTCAAAAAGCCGTAAAGCGCTCGTTATTATTCGCATTAATTATTAGTGTTTGTTGCTTAAAATCAATGTAGTGTTTCCATTACAAATTTGAACAAAATCACTACCATGAGGAATAGTGTATTATCAGCAAGCTATTAGCAAGTCTCTGATGCCTTTTATGCTTAACTAGATTGATATTCTTTAAACTTATTTGATTTTAGCTGAAAAACTCGACGAAACCATAACAAATTGTCAAATAATTGACTCTAGCCATTTATTTGGGGCCGTGGCCCCTAAATCAATACTAACGCCCTTAAGCAATAAAAACTAAACAGCTTCGGTGTGCGATACTGTATGATGGTCTTCTTCAGGGATCGCATCCCAGCCCTCCTTAATTATTTTAAGGATATCACTGACATCATCTAGCGCTTGGATATCGTTATTGATATTTGCTTCGGATATACGTCGGAGCATAAAGTCATACAAGTTTGAGAGATTACCAGCAATCTCCCCCCCAGCATCCATATTAAGACTACTGTTTAAGCCAGTAATCAAGCCAATAGCCTTACCGATAAAAATACCTTTATTTCCTATGTCGCCATTTTCTATGGCATAGCGGCTTTGAGCTATTCGCTGTAGCGCTCCTTCGAACATCATCTGAATAACCCTATGAGGCGAAGCAACAGATATTTCGTTCTCTAAAGAAACTTTTCGATATGATTGCAGTGACTTTCTCATAAATACCTACCTATTAGCATCAATTGCTTTATAAACATTGAGCTGTCTTTTACTTTTACTGCCTAGATGCAATAAAGCTTTTCGATGTTCAAGAATCTTTTTAGCTTTAACTTCAAAGTCAAGCGTATAAACTAGCTGAATCTCAAGTTCTGCTCTATCACGTTCACTAGAAATAGCTAAAAAGCTATCGAGTAAAGATTGACGCTCCCCAATAAGCTCATGCAAACTTGATACCAACTTATCAGACCCTTCCTCTTCTGCAGGCTGTTCATCCAACTTTTTTAAAGTTAACTCAATTTGATTGTTTACATCTTCCAAGGTTGGCATTAATAAAACTCCGGTGGATTACTGCTTAACTACACCAGGCAGCGAATTAAGCCTATCTGACAAGCCCGAACTCTGCTGGTTTAACTGAGCTACAATAAGATCCATCGCATTGAATTGTTTAAGTAACCTTGCCTGCAGAGCTTCCATCTTTATGGTAAAAGCCGCTCTTTGATCATCTAATCGAGACTTATCTTTGGTATACGCATTATTGCGGTTATCAATGACTCCACCAGACTTCACGTAGCCATCGACGAGTGAATCTAACCTATTGGCAACACCAGTATCTGTGGTCGCAAAAAGTCCCTCTAAGCTTGACATATCCTCTGCAATAATTTGATCTAGCTTTGTATCATCAATTGATAGCTTTCCATATCTGTCAGTTTCAATGCCAATATCATAAAGAGCAATCGTTTCACTTCCTACTGTGACACGCTCACTGATCATATTTCGCAATTGAGATTCCAGAGACCGGATAACTGAATCACCTTGTAAAGCAGCCGCCTCATCTTTATCTACATCATAAGAAGAAAGACCATCTATAGCACTGATTAAACTGTTATAGGCGTCAACAAAGCCTTTGACATTTTCTTTTACTGTTTCTGTGTCTAACTCTATTTTAAACACTGTAGTTTCAGCTAAATCGGCATCTGTTAGATTAAGTGTGACACCAGTAATTGCTGTAGTAACGTTATTACTTTGGGAAGTGACTTTCTGGCCATCAATGTGAACAATTGAGTTTTGAGCGGTTTGAAGTTCAGTGGTGTTTCCTGCGCCAAACATATCGTCTAATCCAGTCCCAACAGTGTCATTTGCCACGATGGCGATTTGATTATCAGTTCCTTCATTATCTGAACTTAATACCAAACGGCTTCCTGCATCGCTTGTCACAATCGTTGCCGTCACACCGACGTTATCATTAGCTTCATTAATGCTATTAGCGATAGTTTGCAATGAATCAGTAGCCCCTACTGTTATTGAAAAACTATCACCGTTTACCGTTAAATCTAAACTCCCCTCTCCCACAGCCAGTGCTGGGTCACCAACATTTATCCCACCAAGTTTATGTGCAGCAGCTAACTGCTCGACCTGGATATTATAACTACCTGTTTGAGCAAATTTATCTGCCTCTGCAGTTAAAAATGTACTCTCACCTGTAGAAACTTTACGTTGGTTTAATTCAGTTCCGCTCTTAATTTTCTCAAGTGCATCTTGAAATGTTGCAAGTTCACTTTTTAGACTACCAAAAGCCGATACCTTTGCATCTATGCTCTTTTCTGTTTTATTAAAAATAGCCTCTTTAGGCACTTTTTCCGCATCAACTAAAACGCTTACGATATTACTAATATCTAGGCCTGAGCCGATACCTGTAGCTGTTAATGCCATAAGAACCTCTAACTATTCAACTTAAAACAAAAAATCAGGCTTCAGTTTTCATCAAAAGCCCTGCCACTTCGGACAATTTTTGAGCCAGTTCCAGTGCTTCTTCATTTGGAATCTGCCTAATAATATCACCTGAATCAATATCTAAAACACTGACAACTGATTGACCAGAGCTTTCATCAATTCTAAAAGCTAACCCTTTTTTCATTACTGACATCATATCAGATAAATCAATAGCTAACTTCTCTAGTTCTTCTGGGCTTTGCGCCTCAGGTTCAGCAGTTGACGACTTTACATCTTCCACCGCTTGAATGATTGATCGCCGATCAAGTTCAGCTTCTGAAGAAGCACGACTCTCGCCCAGCTGAGCTGTATCTATATTAATTTTAGCAGGTACCCCATTCGGTGAGCCTGTGACATTGATATCCATTGTCATACATCTCCTCTATATAAAACTAGCTTCTATATCTCGATATTATACCGAAATAGATTATTACCTATTTACAGTCAACAAAGGGAGACTCGTCTCCGAACCTCCCTTTCATCTCTCAATACTTACTATATTATCCCTATAGAAGTGAGAGTGCTACCTGAGGAAGTTGATTTGCCTGAGCTAACATTGCCGAGCCGGTCTGTTGTAGTACTTGGTTTTTAGTCATGGTTGATGTCTCTTTTGCAAAATCGACATCAACAATACGACTCTTAGCATCCGCAACGTTAGCCTGTGTGTTAGCGCTGTTACTGACGTTATGAGACAGACGGTTTTGGATTGCACCTAGCTTTGCTCTTTGAGTGTCAATAGACTTAATTGCCGCATCAATTGTACCAACTGCAGATGATGCAAGCGTATCAGTTGAGACAATTAAAGCATTAACACCTAAGTCAGTAGCATCAGTTCCAGAGATAGAGATTGAAATATTCTCTCCACCTTGGTGACCAACCTGAAAGTTTTTAGCAAGGAAAGTACTCGTTAATAATTTAGTATCACCAAATGCTGTAGTATCAGATATTGCCGTGATCTCAAGTGCTAGTTGATCAATCTCTGATTGCAGTGCTGCTCTATCACTTGTTGAGTTTGCACCGTTAACAGCCTGTACAGATAAATCACGCATCCGCTGTAACATATTGGTTTGTTCTTGCATTGCACCTTCAGCAATTTGTGCAACTGAAATCGCATCATTGGCATTTCTCATGCCGACATCTAAACCTCGGATCTGACTGTTCAAGCGATTAGAGATCGCAAGTCCTGCTGCATCATCTTTTGCACTATTAATACGCAGACCACTCGATAAACGCTCCATCGACGTAGCTAAAGCATTACCTGACTGATTCAGGTTTTTCTGTGCTTTCATCGAAGTAACATTGGTGTTTACTGTAATAGCCATAACAATTATCCTCTTAAACATTTAGCGGCTAATAATTAGAAATCTTTAATTAAATTTGTATTATTTTCGAACAAATTAATTTAATTCCAATTTAGCCATGAAATTTTACAATAATGACAATGCAACCTGAGGTAACTGGTTTGCTTGTGCTAACATCGCAGAACCTGTTTGTTGTAAAACTTGGTTCTTAGTCATAGTCGACGTTTCTTTAGCAAAATCGACATCTACAATTCGACTCTTAGCATCGGCGACATTGGCTTGAGTATTAGCACTGTTACTTATGTTGTGCGATAACCTATTTTGTGCCGCACCAAGCGATGAACGTTGTGTATCAATGGTGCCAATAGCGGTATCAATTGCTGCAGTAGCTGCAGACCCAACAACTAGACCACTCACCAGAAGAGTGGCGGCATCGGTATCGGTAACACTAATAGAGATGTTTTCGCCGCCCTGGTGCCCTACCTGGAAGCTTTTTGCAGTGAAAGTACCATCTAATAACTTGGTATCACCAAAAGCTGTGGTATCTGCAATTGCTGTGATCTCTGTTGATAGTTGATCATACTCAGCTTGAAGTGCTGCTATATCGCTTGTCGAGTTAGCACCGTTAACTGCTTGCACAGACAAATCACGCATCCGCTGCAGCATGTTGGTTTGCTCTTGCATCGCACCTTCAGCAATCTGAGCTACGGATATAGCATCATTGGCATTTCTCATACCAACATCAAGCCCTCTTACCTGGCTATTAAGTCGGTTCGAAATAGCCAGTCCAGCAGCATCATCTTTTGCACTGTTAATACGAAGACCACTTGATAAACGCTCCATCGATGTTGCTAATGCATTACCTGAGCTATTTAAATTTTTCTGCGCCTTCATTGAAGTCACATTGGTATTTACTGTAATCGCCATAATTTTTTTCCTTTCAATGCCAGTCCAATGCCCATAGCAATTCAGGCTTTGATACATTTCTCATATATATGTAACGGCTTGGTTGCGGATAACTTTAGTAAAATGTTTGCATTAACAAAATAAAAACAACACGCCACAGCTTAAGCCTACAGATCAGCCGCTTATAGGCCCTTAGTTGCAAGGAAACCCTCACAAGCCAGTTAGTTCAATGTAAAATAATGATTTTAAGAATCCGAATGAATAAAAAACAAGCCAGCACATAAATAATTGCACTGGCTTAGGTTTTTACAGAAGTGATAGAGCGACTTGAGGAAGCTGGTTGGCTTGAGCCAACATCGCAGAACCCGTCTGCTGTAGTACCTGATTTTTGGTCATAGTAGATGTCTCTTTAGCAAAATCCACATCTACAATTCGACTTTTTGCATCTGCAACATTCGCCTGAGTATTTGCGCTGTTACTAATGTTGTGAGCAAGGCGATTTTGAACAGCACCTAAGGTCGAACGCTGACTATCAATCGTTGAAATAGCCGCATCAATAGCAATAATACCACTAGATGCTGTACCATCTGTTGACAGCGCTATGGCGTTAACCACTAAGGTAGCTGCATCAGTTGCTAAAATCGAAATAGCGATATTCTCGCCACCTTGATGACCTACCTGAAAGTTCTTTGCGGTAAAACCACCGCTAAGCAGCTTCGTATCACCAAATGCTGTTGAGTTTGCAATAGCTGTTATCTCTAGCACAAGTTGATCGACTTCTGACTGTAACGCTGTACGGTCACTGGTAGAGTTTGCACCGTTCACAGCTTGCACAGCTAAGTCACGCATACGTTGCAACATATTAGTCTGCTCTTGCATCGCACCTTCGGCAACTTGTGCGACTGATATCGCATCATTGCCGTTACGCATACCGACATCGAGGCCACGAACCTGACTATTTAAACGATTTGATATTGCCAGACCTGCAGCATCATCCTTTGCACTGTTGATTCTAAGGCCACTCGATAATCGCTCCATGGAAGTTGCTAAAGCATTACCAGAACTATTTAAGTTTTTTTGGGCCTTCATCGAAGTGACATTTGTATTAACTGTAATTGCCATTATCGTTTCCTCTTTATCCTGCCAGTGCCAAAATCGCTAGGCAATGTCTATATCCTCTAGAGTATCTAACGGCATCAGATGATATAGCTTTAGCATTTTCTGATCATTTATTAGCCTTTATTGTTAACGCCATGTAAATTCAGTGAGTTGCGCCAGTTTAATTGAGTAAGTGAGCATTCAGCGGAAATTAGAAATTCTATAGGCAGGGCTATATTTATTCCTGCAATATAGCCATTCGCCACATCCGTGTAGCTATAAGGGCACTGAACTAATCGTTATTCTCGGCACAAGCTCCTGCGTTGATCTACCTCCTGAATCCATTCAGAGTAATTTTGGACTTTTTTATGAAATCAAGATGAATGATTGAGGGGAGGACGTATTTAACAAAAAAAAGGCACTGAAAACTCAGTGCCTTTTTCATCATAAACTCAAATTATAAAAGCGATAATGCCACTTGAGGTAACTGATTAGCTTGTGCCAACATAGCTGAACCGGTCTGTTGTAACACTTGATTTTTAGTCATAGTTGAAGTTTCTTTAGCAAAATCGACATCGACAATTCGACTCTTCGCATCTGCAACGTTTGCTTGTGTATTTGCACTGTTACTGATGTTATGCGACAAACGGTTTTGAATTGCACCTAATGTCGATCTTTGAGAGTCAATGAGACCAATTGCCGTATCAATCAGTGCCGTAGTTGCAGCGCTAACAGCTAGACCAGCAACACCTAATGCAGTGGCATCAGTATCAGTTACACTTACCGCAATATTTTCACCACCTTGATGACCCACTTGGAAGTTCTTAGCCGTAAAAGAACCATCCAGTAAATTAGTGTCACCAAATGCAGTGGTATCTGCAATTGCTGTGATCTCTGTCGCTAACTGATCGTACTCAGCCTGTAGGGCAGCTATATCACTAGCTGAGTTTGCTCCGTTGACTGACTGAACAGATAAATCACGCATACGCTGCAACATGTTAGTTTGCTCTTGCATTGCACCTTCTGCTATTTGAGCAACAGAAATTGCATCGTTAGCATTTCTCATGCCAACATCAAGCCCCCTCACTTGGCTATTAAGTCGATTGGAGATAGCGAGACCTGCGGCATCATCTTTTGCACTATTGATGCGCAAACCACTCGATAAGCGCTCCATTGAGGTCGCGAGCGCATTCCCAGAGCTATTTAAGTTCTTTTGCGCCTTCATTGATGTCACGTTTGTATTTACCGTAATTGCCATTGCATATTCCTCGCTAACTAAAAGCTTAAGCACACTGCATACTTTCTCTATGGCTATATAACGGCCAAGATTAGAATTGCTTTAGCATTTTATTGATCTTTATTTTACATGGTTAACATGCTGGTCGCAGGTGTGACCTGCCCAATGTAAAATATTCAGTTGCTGTTGATACAATTAGGAGTCTTTCGATAGGTGTCTCTATGCGACTGATAACGAGGGTTTAAGCGAGTGCTTAGTTAACACATATGCACAGAGGGGGGCAGGCTTATTGAGTAATCTATAATAAAAAACCAGTTAAGCAAGTTAACTGGTTTATAGCATTTATTTTTAATTGAATCTTAAATCTTGGGTCTATAATAGCGATAACGCAACTTGAGGAAGTTGGTTAGCTTGTGCCAACATCGCTGAACCCGTCTGTTGCAGCACTTGGTTTTTAGTCATTTCAGAGGTTTCTTTGGCAAAATCCACATCAACAATACGGCTCTTGGCATCGGCCACGTTGGCTTGTGTATTTGCGCTGTTGCTGATGTTATGTGATAAACGGTTCTGAGTTGCACCCAGTGTTGATCTTTGATCATCAATAGTACTTATGGCGGTATCGATTAATGCGGTTGTCGCCGCACCAACAGCTAAACCACCGACACCTAATGCTGTAGCATCGGTATCAGTCACACTAATAGAGATGTTTTCACCACCTTGGTGACCGACCTGGAAATTTTTAGCGGTAAATGATCCATCCAATAACTTGGTATCACCAAATGCTGTGGTATCCGCAATTGCGGTAATTTCGGTAGCCAGCTCATCATATTCAGCTTGAAGTGCTGCGACATCACTCGAAGAGTTTGCACCGTTAACAGATTGAACAGAGAGATCACGCATACGCTGGAGCATGTTTGTCTGCTCTTGCATCGCGCCTTCGGAAATTTGTGCTACAGAGATAGCATCATTTGCGTTTCTCATACCGACTTCCAAGCCTCTGACCTGACTGTTTAGTCTGTTTGAAATAGCAAGACCTGCCGCATCATCTTTTGCACTGTTAATACGCAAACCACTAGACAGACGTTCCATGGAAGTTGCCAAAGCATTTCCTGAACTATTAAGGTTCTTCTGCGCTTTCATCGATGTAACGTTTGTATTTACCGTAATCGCCATGTTTAATTCCTCGTTTCCAGGCTCTACAACTTACCTGACTATTTTCAGGTAGGACTGGTTTATTCAAAGTTATTAACGGCAAGGAAGGAATTTACTTTAGGACAAAAACAAAAATACTTTAAAAAATTATTATTTTAAATTCAATCGGTTAAAAAGGGTTACAAGTGTAAATAGAAGGTTGTAAAACTTAACAATATAGCCCCATAGTAGCAGAGGCTACTATGGGCTGAGGAACTTGCTAATAACTTCTTAACCTAGTAAAGATAAAGCAACTTGAGGTAATTGGTTTGCCTGGGCAAGCATAGAGCTACCTGTCTGTTGAAGAACCTGATTCTTGGTCATTGTCGCTGTTTCTTTAGCAAAATCCACATCAACAATACGACTCTTTGCATCTGCAACGTTTGCTTGAGTATTTGCACTGTTACTGATGTTATGTGATAAACGGTTCTGCACCGCACCAAGCGTAGATCGCTGAGCATCAATGGTTGTAATTGCCGCATCGATGGCAAGAATGGCTGATGAAGCAGTTGTATCAGAAGATAAAATTAATGCATTCACACCCAATGTTGTTTCGTCTGTAGCTGTGATCGTGATAGAAATATTCTCACCACCTTGATGACCAACTTGGAAATTTTTAGCTGAAAATCCGCCACTTAAAAGTTTAGTATCACCAAATGCAGTTGAATTCGCAATTGCACCTAGCTCTAAAACTAATTGATCCACTTCGGCCTGAAGCGCAGCTTTATCACTAGTTGAGTTTGCACCGTTTACCGCTTGAATTGATAAATCTCGCATACGTTGCAGCATGTTGGTCTGCTCTTGCATCGCTCCTTCAGCAACTTGAGCAACCGAGATGCCATCATTTGCGTTTCGCATACCCACTTCCAAGCCTCGAACTTGTGAATTCAAACGGTTAGATATCGCAAGTCCAGCAGCATCATCCTTAGCACTGTTAATGCGAAGTCCACTCGATAATCGCTCCATAGATGTAGCAAGCGCATTGCCTGAAGTGTTCAGATTTTTCTGAGCCTTCATAGAAGTAACGTTTGTATTAACGGTAATAGCCATCTTGATTTCCTCTTTCCAGTTGTACCGCCAAGGCATCAAGCCTGGCTATAATTAGTTAACTAAAGTTGTTATATATAGAGTTACTACCTTATATATAATCAAATAGTGACGTGCTGCCGACCTTGCTAAATACACTCGATACCGCATTTAAAGCCAACTGCTGTTTCTCAAATTCAGTAATTGCAGAGGCATAATCCAGATCTTCTAACATGGACAATGCTGAGCTGTTGATCAGCTTTTCATCATCATGAGTCGAACTATAACTCTCTACACTTTTTAAATTGTTACCCGCCATTCCTCTGGCGCTACTAATCTGTTTTATACCACTATCAACATTATTCAATATCTGTGCCAACTGAGCCATACCCTCTGGAGTATTCGTTCTATTTGGGTCCTCAATTAAACTGATAGCACTGCTAATAGTGTCAAAAATACTGACTGTGGGTTGCTCTGTAATACTGAAGGAGTCACCTGCTACAGGAAGCCCATCTAGCTTGACTTCAATCCCATTGAAACTCACTGGATTTACAGGGTCGAAGCCCACTTCAGTTGTAACAAGAACATTACTAGAATCCCTGACTTCAAGATCAGCTCCTACCATAGTAAAACTATATGTATCAGGTATATGGAGAGCAGGGTTTACAATTTTTGCACTATCAACTTTAAAGCCACCGACCTGAGATGGCAGATAATTGACACTATAATCTCCCATCCCATTAGCGGCATTCATAAATGCCGTATCACCTGGAACATTGGTGGCTAGGGTGACACCAGAAGCTACAACCGTCTCTCGACTTCCATTGTCTCCGCCATACACAATCTGCCCAGCAGCATCAAAAGCAAACGGCATGGTATCCGTACTAAATCCTGAGAACAGATAATTACCTGACTCATCTTTAGTGTTAGCTATTGCCAGCAACTCTTCTAAGCTAGCCTTCATCTCATCGGCAACCATTTGCCGGTCATTGTCAGTCAAGCTACCATTTACTGCACGCATGACTTGCTCTCTTACTGAGCCCACCAAAGTTTCAGCATTACCTAAATGGCTTTCAGAATTGGCTAATCTTCCTGTCGCATAATCTATATTCTTTAAAAATTGATTAACTAAGGCATTTTTTTGATTTAGGTTATCTATACCAAGAGCTGCAACAGGATCATCACCTGCTGTATTAACCTTCTTACCACTGGATAGCTGATCGAGTATTTTGCTCGTTGAAGATTGTTTATCCAGAACACTTGTGATGCTTTGATTGAACATTTGAGCAGTTGAAATTCTCATATCAACCTCCTTTATCTAACCGCGTTAAATAACGTGTCGAAGATTTCATTAGCTGTGGTCATTATCCGCGCCGACGCTTGATAGGCTTGCTGAAAACGTATTAAATTTGCCGCTTCTTCATCGAGGTTAACCCCTGACTCGCTCTGCACTCGGCTATAGGCTTGTGAATAAACAGCATCTGCAGAGCCTACGGCTATTGCAGCTGCTTTTGCCTTACCACCGATTGATAGTTTTGTACCTTCATAGACGTCCGTTAAGGTTGAACCACCACTGTTCATCAGCTTGGACTCATTGAGCTGTGCCATGGCGACTGCATTTGTGTTGTCTCCTGGCGCAAATGAGAGATCAAAAGTGAATCTGTCGGTTGCACCTGCTGTACTAGTAACATCGAAGGTAAAACCATGTGCGCTGATTGAAGGCGGGACGTATGCTGCTGGAGCACCGAGCGATGCACCATTAACATCAAACACTTCAAACATGCTTGTGGTGGTATTGATCTCAAACGTGAGTTCTGAGCCTGTAAGTGGGAAATTTGCATCTGTGCGGTCATCGATACTCACCATCTCAATACTGGTGTTGCCTGAATTAGCGGCATCGGCTGTGATCTTCGGCGCCGCAGCTGCAATACCTTTTGCATCCGTCATTGCGACTGCGATACTTGCCGCGGCACCTGAAGAGGGTCTTATTTCAAACTTATCTCCATCGGCTAACAGACCCGAATCGATATGTATAGAGAAACCATTAGCCCCATCAAGCTGGGTGCCATTTAAGGTTAACGGGGTGACAGCGCCTGTGACTCCGTCTGTTAACTCATAAGTAGCCGGCGCCGTATATTTCAGCTCAAAACTATTGCCCGACAAAAGGCCGACATCATCAATGTTGACCCTTAAATTTGCTGTGCCTGTGTTAGCACTATCAGCACCTACACGACCAACAGACATGGTCGGATCGTTGATATCTTTGAAGATGTTTTGTCCCATCTCACCATTCAGATCGAAACCTTCCGAGTTCGCCTGATTAAATGCATCTGCCACACCTAAGGCTAGTTGACTGACTTCAAGCTCTGCCGGCACTAAAGTATCTGCTCTAAATTCAAATAGAGCACCTATCTGTCCGCCTAATTTAGTGGCATCAATGGTCTGGCTTTGATTACCGACCATAGCAATGAGCTGAATCTCTTCAGGATAAGGATCACCAGCCATTGTCCCCACTGACATAGATATCTCGCCAGAGACAAGCATCACAGAGCCCCCGAGCATGATGCTCTTAGCCCCCGTATCTAAAGGGATCACATTAACTTGGGCATATTGACTCAGCTCTTGGATCAACGCATCTTGCTGATCGAGTAGTTGGGCATCTTGCCCTTGAGACTTCATCAGTTCTTGGTTGATATGGCCAAGTTCTTTGCTTATCTCATTAATTCTGTCGGTGATCCCGCCTATCTGGTCATTAGTTTGTTGCATCTGTCCATCAAGATGAGACTGCATCTGATTTAAACTCTTAGCGAGCTGATCTGCTGTCCCTAAGAGTGAACCGCGGATCCCCATATCATCAGGCAGATCGGCTAAGTTATTTAATCCTGCAAAAAAGTCGTTAAGTCCCTGTGGGATAGACTTACCAATTTGTGAAAATAGCTGATCCATTTCATTCATTTTGGTTTGGGTAGTTTGTGCTTCGCTAACAGCAGTTTGTCCAATTCTCAGCTCACGAGCGGCGTAATCGTTATAGATCCGCTTAACATCTGATATATAGGTACCAGCGCCATAGAACTCACTCCCTATACGCTGTGACTCTACACTGGACTGCTCGGCAACTTGCCTGTGATACCCTTGGGTATTGGCATTAGCGATATTGTTACTGGTAACGGCTAACTGCGATTGCGAGGCTAACACGCCAGTTCGTGCAATATTGAGAAGATCCATAGACATTACAAATACCCTCTATCTACTTCAGTTGCACCGATGAGCACAGCTGATAACGTTACTTTTGCATCGATAAAAATCATTGTGTGGACCCCATAGAAGGCACACTTATCACCGGACTTATCGATTTCATCACCTTGATCACTTTATCGGCATAATTAGGATCAGTTGCATAGCCAGCATCCTGTAGCGCTTGGATAAACTCATTAGGGTTCGCCGCTTTCTTCATCGCCTCTTGATACCTTGGCCCGTCGGAGATAAAACTGACAAAATCATCAAAGCTCTGTTTGATATCCTCATAAACACGGAAATCTGCTTTTTGCTGCACGGCCACACCTTGCTCAAACTCGAGTGAGCTAACCAGCGCCTTGTCTCCCTGCCAACGTTGATCGGCCTTAATATTAAAAAGATTATTGCTAGATTGACCACCAGCAGCTTTAATCATTTTTTGTCCCCAGCCTGTTTCAAGGGCTGATTGTGCTATCAAGACTTCAGGCTGTGTGCCTAAAGCATGAGCTGCCTTTTCTGCGTGGGGATAGAGCTTGTTGATAAAGTCATCTTTATCGGTGAACGTCACTTCCGATTGCCTCACTTCAGACGGCAAACTCTTGCCAGTCAAAATATTGTCAATCTTAGAAGCGATGTGAGTGTCTTGGCTGCCAGTAATTGACTCTTCCTTTACTGGCTGGATAGCACTTTGCATTACTCGGTCTTTGGCAAAAGAGTGAGATGATTGCATGTTCCCACGCAGCACTGATGCGGGTGTCACATCACTCGTGCCTGGAGAAAGTTGTTGAACCATCAAGTCGGCGAGACCTAGCATGCCCTTATCTGATAAGTTGACTGACATCTGCTGGTCATGCATCTGTTCATAAAACTTAGTGTATTCACTGTTCATCGGGCTATCTGATTCAAAGACGGCATTGGCATCACGCATACTTTTCATCAACATTTGCACAAAAATGCCTTCAAACTGCTGGGCAACTTCTCTTAAAGCCCCCTTGTCATCTTTTTGGGCCTTAGCCCTCAATGAATCGAGACCTCCGATATCCAAAAAGTGAGATGAGTTTGATAGCTTTTCCATAAATGTTTCCAGAAATTCCGACAATATTCAGACGATGTTATTTATTAATGCAAACTGCGCACCAAGTTTAAAAAAAAATAGAAGTTGTTAAAAGCTTGAAGTAATACCAACCGGTATAAATGGTATGAAATTTCAGCTAACACCAAATAAAAAGGGAGCATTAGTAAAATACTAAGCTCCCTTTAAGCGTTAAACTATATGTGTTAAATAATGATCAATTCACCATGAAGTGCACCAGCCACTTTCAATGCTTCTAATATGGCAAGTACATCCGACGGTGCGGCCCCCACTAGGTTTACCGCTCGAACCAGCTCATCTAGCGTCGTTCCAGGGTTAAACATAAACATGCGGCTATCTTCCTCTAACACATCGATAGTGCTGTCAGTCGTCACCACAGTTTCACCACCGGTTAATGGGTTAGGCTGAGAAACTTGTGTAGCTTCAGCAATAGTCACTGTTAGTCCACCATGTGTTACTGCCGCAGGCAGTAAACGCACATCTTTGCCGACAACTATGGTGCCAGTGCGTGAGTTGACAATGACTTTGGCAGAACCTGATGCTGGCTCTACTTGAATATTCTCTAAAGTTGCCAAAAATGACACTCGCTGTGACACATCCCTTGGTGCACTGACCTGAACAGAAGCGGCATCTAAGGGTCTCGCCATCCCAGGACCCAGCAACTCATTAATCGCATCGGCTAAACGTTTAGCCGTTGAAAAGTCAGCGCGACGTAAGTTGAATGTCAAATAATCCCCCGTTGAAAATGGGGTGGCCACAGTGCGTTCAACAATAGCGCCATTTGGAATTCGACCTACAGTAGGCGTATTTTGAATGACTTTTGAACCGTCTAAACCCTCGGCGCTAAAACCACTGACCACCATGTTGCCCTGTGCAATTGCATAAACATTACCATCGACTCCCTTTAAAAAGGTCTGTAGTAACGTTCCGCCACGTAGGCTTTTAGCTTCACCTAGGCTTGAAACAGTAATATCGAGTGTTTGACCTGGCTTGATAAAAGGAGGCATATTGGCATTAACTGCAACCACTGCGATATTTTTAACCTTAGGTCTGACGTTATCAGGTAGGTTAATACCAAAATTCTTCAACATGGTTTTAAAGGTCTGCTCCGTGTAGCGGGTTTTCTCCCCGGTTCCAGGTAAACCAACCACTAAACCATAGCCAATAAGTTGATTCGAGCGCACACCTTGAACATTTGCTATATCTTTTATCCTTTGTGCCTGGCTTGGACCGGTGACAAAAAACAGTAGTAAAAGATAGATAAATTTATATTTCATAGTGTTAATTCCTTAATCACGACGAGGTTCCATGGCTGCCTTAGAAAGGCCACCAACTCCCCATAAAGAATGAACTGAGCCATCCAACCTTCTGTACATCAGCAAACGTGCCTGTGCCGCTGTATTGAATACGTGCATTAGCGACTCTTGGCGAGTCGATCGTGTTGTCTGGACGTATATCTTGTGAACGTACAACCCCAGTGATTCGAACAAACTCATCACCATTGTTGATACTTATCCATTTCTCTCCGCGAATGACTAAGTTGCCATTATTGAGAACCTGCATCACATTGGCCGAAATACTGCCGCTCAAGCTATTACTCTGATCCGCATCAGATTCCCGCTTGGTATTCATACTATCTTTATATTTTAAGTCGATAGGTTGTCCACCTATGGTGATATTGCCACCACCGGCATAAATGGGGTCGAGTGATAAATCAGTCCCTTTCTTGATCTCATTGCTGGCACTTTTTGTCGCTTGAGTCTGTTCCATCAAGATAACTGTGATGATGTCGCCAACTTTAAGCGCCTTAATATCGGAATAAAGGCTAGATGCTTGGCTGTCTTGATACATAGATCCTGTAGCGGCAATCTTAGTTGGCGGCGCTTCTGGATATACAGGCGCGTAATAGGGGTCGTCAGGAATGGGCTTTTGGTTACTCGCCGAGCTACATCCCGTTAAGGCAAATGCAGCAATCAAAGACAATAGGATTAAGTTGTTACGCATGATCATCCCTCTACAGATTTTGATTCACGTAAGAAAGCATCTGATCAACTGCTGAAATCACCTTAGAGTTCATCTCATAGATCCGCTGACTCTCGATCAAGTTCACCAGCTCTTCAGTCACATTAACATTGGAAGTCTCCAATGCACCTTGACGAATTGCCCCCATACCATCGAGAGAGGCTGTACCTTGGATCGGTGTACCACTGGCACCCGTCTCTAAGTACATGTTTTGCCCCATAGGATCTAACCCGCTCGGATTGATAAAATCTGACATGGTTAACTGACCAACAATGGTGTTTTCTGCGGTTCCAGGGGTCTTCACTGAGACCTCACCTTCAGCCGAAACAGTAATACTGCTCGCATTGTCAGGAATGGTGATCGATGGCTGCACAACATAACCCGAACCTGGAGTCACTATTTGTCCTGTATCGTCCAAGGTAAACTGACCATTTCGTGTATAAGCAGCTGTACCATCAGGTAATTGAATTTCAAAAAAACCAGGGCCCTCTACCATCAGATCCAAGGAGTTATCCGTGGTTAACATATTACCTTGGGTAAATACTTTTTGTGTCGCAACGACCTTAGTACCTGCCCCAATATTGAGACCATTAGGCAACTTAGTATTTGACGCACTGATCCCACCAGCCTGATTAACGGTTTGATAGAGCAGATCTTCAAAAACCGCTCTACTCTTCTTGTATCCAACCGTACTAGCGTTTGCGACATTGTTAGAGATCACAGCGATATCTGTCTGCTGGGCATCGAGGCCAGTCTTACTAATCCATAAAGCGGGATGCATAATATAACTCCTAGCTAACGCGCATTAATGAAGATGAGGCTTTATCCATATCTTCTGCTGTTTTCATCATTTTGACTTGCATCTCAAACTGACGTTGAATATCAATTAAGTTCACCATCTCATCGACAGCATTGACGTTACTTCCCTCAACGGCGCCACTTTCTACGCCTACCGAGGGATCTGCGGCAGCATTTTCACCAGACATCAACCTAAATAGGCCATCTGAGCCACGCATTAAATTCTGATTTCCTGGGTTGACGAGTTTAATTCGGCCGACCTCTTCTATTACCTCAGCCGTTGAACCTAACGGCCTGACTGAAATAATTCCATCTTGCGCAATTTCGATTTTCTCTATCGGTAGCGGCAACACAATCGGGCCAGCATCACCCATAATGGGGTTACCACGGTCATTACGTAGCACACCTGTGGTATCAAAGCTTAAACTGCCAGAGCGGGTATAGGCTTCACCACCATCGGCTGCTTGAACGGCAATCCATCCATCGCCTTTAACGGCAATATCAAGGTCTCTTCCCGTCGTTTTTATCGGACCAGAGGTAAAATCAGCTGAAGGATTTTCTGTCATAGCAAACACCCGAGTAGGTAATCCTTCTCCAAAGGCTTGCATAGAGCGCGCTTGCTCAATATCGGCTTTAAAGCCATCTGTGCTGGCATTGGCTAAATTATTTGCACGAACAGCCAGCGAATTCATACTCTGCTTAGCACCACTCATTGCAACATAGAGAAGTTTATCCACTGATTCCTCCGTCAATCTTTTGCTTAAAACGTCTGATAAGATAAACAAAGCAAAGATTGTGCCAGAAATAAAGTGGTTTCTTGACGGTCTGTCAGTGACTCTGCACGGTAGGAGTTTTTAAAGCGGAAAAGCATTGCCGGGCGGCAATGCTTTTAATCAGTCTATCGACAAAATTAACGTATCTGCAGTATGGTTTGCTGCAAGGTGTTATTCACCTCAAGTGTCCTTGAGTTTGCTTGGAAGTTACGCTGAGCAGAGATAAGGTCCACCAGCTCAGTGGTCAAATCTACGTTCGACTGCTCCAGCGCCGATGAGCGAATACTACCAAAGGTGCCACTGTTAGCTTCGCCTGCAAGTGGAGTCCCTGAATCTAAACTCGCCTTCCAGGACGTATTACCCACTTGAGTCAACCCTTGCTCATTTGGGAAGCGGGCTAAAGCCACTCGCGCTAAAGCGACAGTTGAACCATTGCTGTAACTGGCGTTGACTAAACCATCAGCGCCAACTTCCACATTGGTCAAACGCCCCACTGTTGTGCCATCTTGACTCAATTCTGTGACTTCAAATGAGGAGGCATATTGCGTGGGATTATTAAACCCTACGGTCAAAGTCTGGGTACCATCGGTACCAGGACCCAACACGTTTGCTCCAGCAACACCTAATGACTCGGTTTTTATCACTGCAGGATCACTTCCTATATAGGAGCCGGTATCATTAAACTTAACAACAGACCCCTTCCAACCACCTGCAGTTACCGCATTGGCTGGTGTATCCGGTGTGCCATCGGCATTGGTATCTGTTTGATAAACTCCTGCAGGCCCATCTAAATCAACCTGCTTACCGTCTACAGCATAAAACGCCACCCAGTTACTCTCACCAGTGTAAGCAGCATTGGGGGGGCGTACAAAATAGGTGGTCATAATATGTGGCTCACCAAGCGAGTCATACATGGTGACTGCGGTCGAGTTATTGTATGTAGAGCGATCGGCTGGATCAAATAAAGCCGGATCTAAAGGCGAGTCTCCTGCATTAAGGTTCATCTGAAGATCGATATTTCCGGTCATCTGAGGGCTACCAGCAGTATCTGGGATCGCCACAGGTTTAGTCGTCGTTAAACTGACCGAGGTCGAGTTGCCATCTTTATCAACCGGAAATGTCTGCAGGAAATTACCTTGAGAATCCACAAGGTAATTACTCGAGTCAACTTTAAATGCCCCGGCTCTGGTAAAGGACTGATCCTTTCCACTGAGGTCTGAGGAGGTCACAAAGAAGCCGCCGCCATTAATCGCCATATCAAGCGCATTATTCGTAAACTGTAAACTGCCTTGATGAAATTGCTGGGCAACCTGACTTGTTGTTGCGCCGCCACCGACAGCGGTTTTACTGTTAGAAAAAATAGAGTTGGCATACACATCGGCAAACTCGGCACGTGACTCTTTAAAGCCGATGCTATTTACGTTAGCGATATTGTTTGCAGTGGTATTGAGATCTTTCTGAGCAGAAGAAATTCCACTCAACGCAATGTTAAAGGACATGGTTTACCTATATTCAATCGATTACGACAGGCAGAAATTTCTACCAAATTCAATTCATAACAGCAGGCAATGGAGAATCTCCATCGACATGTAAGTTTTAAGTTTTAAGTTTTAAGTTTTAAGTTTTAAGTTTTAAGTTTTAAGTTTTAAGTTTTAAGTTTTAAGTTTTAAGTTTTAAGTTTTAAGTTTTAAGTTTTAAGTTTTAAGTTTTAAGTTTTAAGCAGGTATTGCCACGCGGCAACACCTGCTTAAATAAGCATCACTATCTGATCTGCAGTATGGTCTGCTGCAAGGTGTTATTCACCTCAAGTGTCCTTGAGTTTGCTTGGAAATTACGCTGAGCAGAGATAAGGTCCACCAGCTCAGTCGTCAAATCTACGTTCGACTGCTCCAGCGCCGATGAGCGGATACTGCCGAAGGTGCCGCTGTTGGCTTCACCCGCAAGCGCAGGACCTGAATCTAAACTGGCCTTCCAAGAAGTGTTCCCCACTTGAGTTAAGCCCTGTTCATTGGCAAAACGTGCCAATGCGACTCGCGCAAGCGCAACGGTGGAGCCGTTACTGTAGCTGGCATTGACGAGGCCATCGGCACCCACTTCTACATTGGTCAAACGACCAACCGTAGTACCATCTTGACTCAGCTCAGTCACTTCAAAAGTGGATGCGTATTGTGTTGGGTTATTAAAATCAATCGTTAAGGTCTGGGTCCCATCTGTACCTGGGCCAAGAACTCCCGCACCAGCGACGCCGAGCTGTACTGTCGTGATGGTTGCTGGATCTGTTGTGGTATGAGCGCCAGTATCATTAAACTTAATCACCGCGCCTTCCCAACCACCGGCGGTTACAGCAGAAGTACCGATAACATCAGCCACACCATCACCTGTGGTATCTTGATCGTAAACACCCGCAGCGCCAGCTAAATCTACTTGTTTTCCATCGACTGCATAAAACGCGACCCAGTTACTCTCACCGGTATAGGCTGCATCCGGCGGGCGTACAAAGTAAGTAGTCATAATATGTGGTTCACCTAAAGAGTCATACATGGTGACTGCTGTAGAGTTGTTATAGGTATCACGATCGGCTGGATCAAACAGCGCAGGATCTAAGGTGGAATCCCCCGCATTGAGATTCATCTGAATACTGATATTTTCAGTTTTTTGCGGACTACCAGCGGTATCAGGGATCCTAACGGGTTTAGTCGTCGTCAAACTCACGGATGTAGAGTTACCATCTTTATCCACTGGAAACGTTTGTAGATAGTTCCCCTGTGAATCGACAAGGTAATTTCCTGAATCGACTTTAAACGCACCCGCTCGAGTAAAAGAGTGGTCTTTGGCCTCTAGATCAGAGGAGGTCACGAAGAAGCCGCCACCGTTAATCGCCATATCTAATGCGTTATTGGTAAACTGTAAGCTACCTTGATGGAATTGCTGAGCAACCTGGCTCGTTGTAGCACCACCACCAACTGCAGTTTTGCTGTTAGCAAAGATAGAGTTAGCATACACATCGGCAAATTCGGCACGAGATTCCTTAAAGCCGATGCTATTCACGTTAGCAATATTGTTTGCTGTTGTATTTAGGTCTTTCTGCGCTGCAGAAATACCACTCAATGCAATATTAAACGACATAATTCACCTCGATATCAATTCATGTTAAAGGTCAATATCCTATTAACCCCTCTAGCTATCCTTACATCACCTTGTCTCTATTTTCAGAACAAGGTGTATTTATCTTTCCATAACACCTGAATTTTGTTTACGTTTCCGATACAGCTAATACATCACCAATCTTAATACCGCCAACGCCCCTCAAATTGAGAATCGCACCAGTGCTTGCAGTACCTAAAGAAACACTCGTAACATGTGCATAGGTCGACACAGGCAACTCTTCACTCGTACCATCGACTCGCCCGGTGGCTTTTATGGAGTAGTTGCCACTGGCAACAGGTTCACCATTCTTATCTAAACCATCCCAGGAAACATCGATATTGCCACCCGCGCTGCCATCAATGGTGAAGGTCTTCACTAACTGGCCTTTCTCATCTTCAATTCGAACTGCAATACTTTCTATGGTTTCAGGCGTACTGATAATCCCTTTTAAAGAAGGATCTTCTGCCGATATATGACCGGTATCCGATGGGATTAATACTTTCTGCCCTACTAAGCCTGAAGCCTGTAGAGCCTGACTCGACGTCATCACTGAATTCAAGGTTTTGATCTCATCATTGAGATTATTGATGCCATCTACGGTTGAAAATGAAGCCATCTGTGCGATCATCTGATCGTTATCGACAGGTTTAAATGGGTCTTGCATTGATAACTGCTGACTCAATAGCGAAAAGAAATCCTCTTGAGTCAGTTCTTGATTATTTGCCTCAGGTATTGATGACTCATCAGGCAAGCGGATCCCATCAATAAATGGGTTCCCCGTTGTCGAGGTTTCCTCAGCAGACTGAGTCGTTGCCGCCTGTATTGCAGCAGATGTTGCCTGCTGGGATGGACCTGTGTTCTGCGAAGATACAGAGGTTTGTCCTGCAAGGGCTTGAGTATTATTAAGTGGGTTAATGAGGCTCACTTGTTACCTCCTATTATTTGCCAATTCTTAGAGTTTGCTGCAGCATTGATTTTGCTGCCTCAGCGACCTGAACATTCATTTGATAAGAGCGAGATGCTGAAATCATATTTGCCATCTCCTCCATCACATTGACATTAGGTTTATAGATAAAGCCATCCGTATCAGCCATTGGGTGATTCGGTGAAAACTCTTTTTGTAACGGTGCATCACTTTCTACAATGCCTTTGACTACTACAGACTGAGATGACTGCTGTTGATTTGCCTTCGCCATCTCAGCTTCAAAAATAGGATGACGAGCACGGTAAGTCTTATCAATACTGCTTGAAACCGAATCTGCATTAGCGATATTACTCGCCGTCGTATTCAATCTTACTGATTGAGCCGCCATACCAGAGCCTGAAACATTAAAAATATTAAATAAACTCATGATTAATCACCTCTTAACGCCTTCTTCAAACCTGAAAACTTACTGTCAAGAAAACCGAGCGACATCTGATATTCAAGTGCGTTCTGCATAAACTCTGTTTGCTCTTTTTGCATCTCAACAGTGTTGCCATCGCCAGTATCTGGTTGGTCCGGCACTCGATAACCGATATTCTGTTGCGATAAAGCTTTTAAATCAAAATGCTTACTATCGCTACGACTCATAGATAAACCGCCTTGTCGACTCGTCGCAGCTTGAAATGCTTTATCGAAATCAATATCTCGAGCCTTATAATGTGGAGTATCGGCATTAGCAATATTGGAAGATATAACTTCGGCACGTTGGGAACGGATCCCAAGAGTGTATTGATGCACTCCTAATGCTTTATCAAAATTAATCGCCATAAAATTGCCTCCTGAACTCAATGCAATAAATAAAGCAATTCTTATGCCAAAAAGTATGGGTTCAAGAATGAAATCTGACTCGATATAGAAAGGGGATATCCGCTAACAGCAGCAAATTAGCTGCGTGAAGTACGCAATAATAGTATTAAGCACGTATGGCTAAAGGGGGCAAAGATCAAAGAAGAAGATTTTAATTAAAAGTGAGCAAGTTCGGTTACATGCAAACGAGTAAAGCGCCAAAATGACTAATTTGAGCAAGCAATACTGTTCTAGATGAGGGGCTGAAAACCGCTAGCCTTGGCGACTAGACGGTACTGAGAACACCAGCGAAAGCCTTACGTCTTTCTTTGATAGTAGATGCCGGGGTTACATCGAATCATGTCAAACTCTTCAGTTAAGCCTGCAATAGACTCAGAAGCACCAAGAAAAAGTATCCCTTTTGGGTTTAAAGCGGCAGCAAATTGCCGCAAAATTTTTGCCTTTGCCTCAGGGGCAAAATAGATCAGAACATTCCGACAAAAAATAATGTCAAATTTACCTAGCAAGGTATAACTTTCAAGCAGATTATGTGCCCTAAAGTTAACAAATTTTTTGACATTGTCCTTAATAACCATAGTGCCAGAGTCTGTGGAATCAAAAAACTGACGCTTTCTCTGATCTGATAACCCTCGACCTAAGGCTAAATTGTCATATTCGCCATTTTTACACTTCTCTAGCATAGAGGGTGACAAATCTGTGGCTAGGATTGTTGCGCTGCCAGGTAAGGTTCCGGGACGCTTCTGTTGGTATTCCAAAATAGTCATACCCAATGAGTAAGGTTCCTGCCCTGATGAACAAGCGGCAGACCAAATTTTAAGTGGCCGACCTAATCTTGAATATTCAGGTAAAAGGGCACTGGATAGCAATTCAAAAGGGTAACGGTCTCTGAACCATAAGGTCTCATTAGTCGTCATAGCATCTATGACTTCAGCCCTAAGTTTACGCTCAGTTGGCTTCATTGAATGCTTAACAACCTCAGAAAGTGATGGGAGATTATATTTTCCCATCAGAGGTGCCAATCGACTGCGCACAAGATACTGCTTATTATCCCCCAACACGATACCACTGTGTTGCTCCAGAAATAATCTAAATTGCGTGTACTCAGTTTCAGCGAGTGTTTTATTTGGCACCTAAATATCCTAATATCAATTAAATAGCTATGACAATGTAACCAAACTCAGCATAACGAAAACAAGTTGGAGCGCAGTCTTATACACGAGTAAGGTGTAAGAAACAAATTAATATATACACTGCACTCTCACTAATTAACATTATAGACTCAAATGCTTATTTACTGCTGCTGCAAGTTCATCTGGATTAAATTTAGCAATGAAATCATTTGCACCCACCTTTTCAACCATTGCCTGATTAAACACGCCACTTAACGATGTATGAAGTACGACTTTAATATCCTTAAGCTTTGGATTATCTCTAATTTCTGCAGTTAAAGTGTAGCCGTCCATCTCAGGCATCTCAATATCTGAAATAATTAAAGGGATCTCAGTGGCGACATTATCCATCTCTTTAGCAATTTTATTCAGCTTATCGAGTGCATCTCTACCATCAATAGCCGTATCAATCTGCAGACCCAAAGAAGATAATGCTCTGATTATCTGTTTACGCGCCACCGCCGAATCATCAATCACCATGATGTGGAAATGCTTTTCTCGATCGATCGTCAGAATTTCATCAAGTTCTTTACTAATTTCAGTTTTAACTGGAGATATTTGATCGAGAATTTTTTCAACATCAAGAATTTCGACTAACTCTCCCTCAATTTCAGTTACCGCCGTTAAATATGAATTTCTGCCCGCTCCCTGAGGTGGAGGCAGAATCGCTTCCCAATTCATATTGATAATGCGTTCTACTGATCTAACTAAAAACCCCTGCACACTGCGGTTATATTCAGAGATAATGATAAAACATCCTTCGGTGTTCTCGATAGGACGGCCACCTGTTGCTGCACTCAAATCGATCACTGAAATAGTTTTACCGCGAATATGCGCGACACCTCTCACAGTGGGGTTTAACTTGGGCAAGCTAGTAAGAGGTGGGCATTGCAACACCTCTTTCACTTTAAATACATTGATACCGAACCTTTGACGACCATTTAGTTTAAATAGCAAAAGCTCTAAACGGTTTTGCCCGACTAACTGTGTTCGTTTATTCACTGAATCGAGAATACTTGACATAATGCGCTTTGCCTTGTCGTCTTGTAAAAATGTTACCTAGCCCCATTAATTTATTCGGTCTAGGCATACTAATTGCTTACTTATTTGATAAGTAGTAAATATCTCACAACTTGACCTTAGTTCGTCAAGATTATGACGCCATAGCAAAATATTTGTTTTGGCGAAAATTTCGGTCACTAAGAAAGTATAGGTGCAATCTAGCTCATCAAGCTAGTCTATTCATTATGAAAGTAAAATATGCCATCTTTTCATTGATTTTAATATCAAATAGCGTTTTTAGCGAGCAAGTTGCAAGTGTGCCCTCTTTATCGGCCATTTCCCAACTAGCTATAGCGGCTGTGGAAGAAAAAATTGATGTAGCAGAACACGCTAGAGTCAATATTATTCCACAAAGCCTAGACACTCGCTTAAAACCACCACTGTGTTTACCTCCAGTCACAGCAATACTAGCCAGTAACAGAGCGATTAAACGTAACAACACGGTAAAAGTCACCTGTAATAGCCCTCAGCTTCAATACCCCTGGCAAATTTTTCTTTCCGTCAGGGTTGATATTTTATACCCAGTTGTCGTCGCAAGAGAGACATTGGGGCCAGGCGATCTCATTGTTAGAGGTGATGTTGTGATTAAATATGTCGAACAAGCAGTGCTAAGAGGACAACAATTCGACAATATAAATGACGTGGTCGGCACAAGAGTTAAAAGAAGAATGGCACCCGATCAACCTATCTTCAGCAATAACCTCTGCTTCGTTTGTAAAGGTGATACAGTTTCGATTATTGCCCGCTCACAAAACTTTGAAATAAAAACCATAGGTGAAGCGCTGCATGATGGTAATTTAGGTGATAGAATTCGTATTAAGAACTCTCACTCCAATAAGAGTGTTGACGCTAGAGTCATCGATGTTGGAGAGGTTGAAGTTAGAATGTAATTTTGCTTAATTTTTATTAAAGCTCACGGTATCCCTGCCGATATAGCGTTATGTTCTTCTATTTTATTATTGTTGGAGCCAAATATGGCTATTGATATTAAGCAAGTAAACACAGCTACAAACACTCAAATTGGTAAATCAACAACCAATAAAAGCAGTGAAAAGCCGAGTGAAAATGCAGTGACGTCATTAAGCACTCCCCCAAAGAGTGACTCAGTTTCATTGACGTCTCAAGCACAACAACTACAAAACATCCAAGCTAAAATGACTGATATTCCAGAAGTGAATGAGCAAAAGGTTCAAGAGATAAAGTTGGCTATTGCAGAAGGTCGATATAAAATCGATCCTGAAAAACTCGCCACTAATATCGCCCAATTTGAAAATGATTTAAAGGATTTCTAAGAAACATTTATGAGTCAGATAAACGACATCATCGAGCAACAGCTCGACATACTCAGTAGACTAAAAGTAATTATCACCGAAGAGAAAAGCGCATTGAGTGATCAAAACGCAGATCTTTTACTCACCCTTGCGGGTAACAAAGCGAAATTACTTGATAGTCTAAATCGTAATGATGAAGTGTTATCGAACCATAATGATAAATCTTTGCTTACTATGGATGCACAGCTATCCGTAAAAGTGCAACAAGCTAAGTCACTTTTAGCAGAGTGCCAGCAGCTTAATAGTGAAAACACCAGCCTGATAGAGCTCAATATAGCTAGCATGAACCGCTTATCACAAGCACTGCAAGCCAGTCGAAATGCTTCAAGCATGACCTATAACGGTAAAGGAAAAACCTCGACTATCTCGACCTTAGGCAATGATATAAAAGCTTAACTCTCATATTAATGCTAACTAAAAAATAGTCATGCTCGTTTAGGTTTATTACTAGCAGCAACTGTCATTATTAGCAGCACTTTTTACAGATAAGTGACCTCCTCATTCATCGCCCCATTGGAAAATCTCGAATATCACCTAACCGGCTAACCTCGCGTCCTCCATTATCCCATCAGAACAACTAAACTAGCTTTGGTGCTAAAGCCAATCATTTATTACTGAGACTAATTTGGACGGGTTTACAAGATAAACAGGCAGAAAGCTAAAACGCTTCCCGCCGAAGAGGAGTTATATAAATAGGAAAGATTAAAAGTAGGTGATCTCTTTTATCTTCTGAGGGCGATTTTGTTGTTGATACAATGCCCATACCTGAGAGAAGTCTAATTCCAACTCAGTAACATAGTAATCGCCTGTCGGATAGGTTTTAATCACCTTCGCACCTCGAATGACACCTGATACCGAAGTTTGAATACTATCACTAGACAACACCCAATCATTCACACTACTGTTGGCTGAGAGCTGTTGCCCATATACTTGTTCAGCTAACTCTCTATAAGCGGCAATTTTTGACGCCTGCATAGCCATTAAGACTTTTTGAGATTGCGTGTCACCTGGTTGAGCATCTAAGGGCGCATAACCAATGGCAGTTAATTTAGGGAAACTTTCAGGAGCCTGAGTTTCCCATTCGATATATCGATCTTGAGAGGCGCAGCCAGATAGCAGCAATACAGCCAGAACTGAACCAAGAGTTATCCACTTTTTCATTGTATGCCCCCTATCACTTGTACTTCCTTCATTCCCCTCTGTGTATCACGATATAGCAGCCCATCTTGAGACACCACTTTTTCAGAATGCTTTAAATACCCAGGAAGATCATTCACGCTAAATGTTCCTTGCGAAGCTGAAACTACCCGATGATTAGTGATGTTAACTATCCTTGAATTAACCACAACTCCTTTACTGTTCATACTCATTGTTGACACGACCACATGCTCCACAGCTATTCCTGATGGCAACTGCTTCCAATCTCGGGTAAGCAAAAAGTCACCTTCTGGTGTCACCCGAATATTGTCACCAACATTGATGTCGACAAGATTAAACTGACGGGCATGCAGAGCCGCGATTAAACCTTGCTGCAGCTGTAAACCAACAGCATTGGTTTTATTGAAAGAGGCCAATAACACAGGCGTAGCGACTAACAATGGCTGAGTAGCCTCCAACTCATCATTTTGTTCAACCAACTCACTCACTATCTGTTCAGATATAAGGTTAATTGCCGATGAAGCCGGCAACTGATTGCCGTTGGCAAGCAGATCCATGTCTGAATTTTCACTCTGAGCACACGCGCTAAGCAAAAAAATAGATGATAGAAACAGAACATTACGCATAGCAGTACCCTAAACTTAACGATAAAAAACGCTATAAGATCACAAATAGCAAAACCTGTGAGCTCGATACAAATACTCTCACACAAAACTTGAGCAAATATCACGCCACAAATGAAGTGTTCTCCAGCCGAATCCCTAACTGGATTTTCAGCAATCTAGTATTAGCATAGTCATCGGCATGTTTCTTAATAACTTTAGCTGCGCTGCCGATACTCATAATTAAAGGCACAATAATTGCCTAATATATAATCTGTCACAAACCTGTCACGCTCTTCATAAGGGCACCACAGTATTTGTATTAATTAACTATTCAGTACTAAAGTTATGGAGATCCATAATGATGCAAAATACACCATCAAGCCCCTACAGAGATAAAAGCAAAGAAGCTTTTTGGAAATCTGGTGTTGTAGATGTTCACTTAGGTAAGGAGGTATTTTCCGGACTACACCAAATTAATTTAGCGACCCAAAATCCTAGAATATCTTCTATCGGTTCTTGTTTCGCACAACACGTTGGCAATTGGCTCAATGCTGGAGGCTACTTATTTAATCAGAGTAAAATTGAATCAAATCAGGTTTCTAGTTTTGCCTTTGGCAACCTATATACGCCTAAATGTTTGTTGCAATGGTTTGATATTGCAGAACCTGAATCAGGTATTGATAAAAGTAGCGCTATATATTCAGACGGGAACAGATTTTATGATTTATTAAGGCCCAATTTTAAACCTGCAGGATTTGGGTCAGAAGCGTCTTTAATCGGCGCGAGAATAGAAGCCGTTACAGAGATGATAGAAACTATCGCTGTAACCGATGTACTCATTTTCACTCTAGGATTGACTGAGGCTTGGAAGGATTGCAATAATCTATTTTACCCAAGCTGCCCCGGGGTTATATCAGGTGTTTTCGATAACTCCCTCTACAGTTTCTATAACTTCGGTTATGAGGAGATCTGTGCCAACCTTAAAGATATAGCGACTCGTCTAAAGGCAATTAATCCCAATATAAAAATAATTTTGACTGTTTCTCCCGTGCCATTAACTGCAACGGCGACAGATAATCATGTCTTGATAGCCAACCAATATTCAAAATCGATTCTCCGCTCAGTAGCTGGCTATTTAACAAGCAACGACTCAGATTTCGATTATTTTCCCTCTTACGAAATTATTACTGTCCCCTGCTCGGAAGATTTCCGGTTTGAGAGTAATCGAAGATCTGTTACAACCTCAGCTGTTAACTATGTGATGCGTCATTTTGAGTCAGTTCTGAGTGTACTAGAAGAGCCAAATATAACCCAAGATACCCAGCAAAAAGATGAAAACTCTCAGGTTCCCATATCGGATAATGATGAGGTTGTCTGCGAAGAAGAGATGTTAGAAGCTACAAGAAAGCTACAAGATAAACCAATAGAGCACCCATTATTAGCGCTCACTCTTTTTGGGGATAGCCATATGGGTAAACTCTCCACCTCATTTAACAAGCTCAATATTCCACACTCTGGTGGCATGGTCATGAATGGTTCAGCTTTCACTCAAAACAAATTTGCACTATGCGATACCGAATACTTTGTACCACTGGAAAATGCTGCATCGAGAAAATTATGGTCAGTGATACTTGATAACTTAAAGAAACACGAAGTGCACCAAGCTTCTAACAAATCAATAATAATTTCTAATGTTGGGATGCAGACTCACCAAAATATCGCCCGGTTCGTCGCTTGGCTAAATAAAATTTATCCCGCAAAAAAGCCAGTTATCACAGTGAATGTACTTGTTGACTTTTTCAATGATGAACTATCTGAACAGCTCTCTATTTTATTTCAACTCCACAACAATGGACACAAGGTCATTGTCGTATCGGATCCTCCTTTTTGTAAGTATTTCAAAGAGTCAGAGTCAATGACAAACCTGATTTACTCATACTTTGATGCAATGGAATACATCTGGAATCAATTTGGAGTGACGTTTTATAATGCCGCAAGAGTATTTGATGAAGAGATAAAAGATCCAGAACTCTATATATCTAACACCATACACGAAGATGGACGTTCTGACTGGTATCATGGAAATAGTAGATATTACACTTGGCTAGCAGAAAAGCTAATCAAACTGACTCAGTAAACTAGCGTTCGACTATCGTAATACATCGCTAATTTAATTAATTACCCACGGTTTAGATGTGAACATTATCTTATATATTCACGCAAGAACATTTTATTGGAACCGTCACTTTCAACATCTAACTGGTAACTGGTAACTGGTAACTGGCGTGACTTTTGCTTGTAATCATTAGATTGTGAACTGTAAATGACAAACCTGTCATTTTAATGTCGGCAACGATATCTATCTCCGACAAAAAAGTGGAATAACTGATGAAACTTATTACTTTACTCCTAGTCATCACATGCTCTCTGTATTCTCAGATTACAGTTGCCGCATGGGTTGTTGTCAAAGGGCAAGCAAACATCGTTGATGGAAATATTAGCAAAGCCAGAGAAGATGCATTGGAGCAAGCGCTAACGTATGCTTCACTCAATAATGGAGCAAAGTTTTCTAGCACACAAACAATCAACAATGGTCAACTAGTGCAAGATAGCTTTACGATCAATCAGCAATCACAAGCCAGTAAAGTCGAGCTGATTAACGAACTCATCGAAGCTGATAAGTTGACCATCATGGTTCGCGTTGATGTGATCCAATCCCATGAAATGCAATGCGATAGCCAACAGCTAAAGGCCGCAATACTGGTTCCTCAATCCCTGATTAAAGATAGAGCTCAGCTTCGATATGGCAATATCGGTTTCTTTGAAAAAAATCTCTCACAGCGTCTCGGAGACGCCATAGATAATCATTCAATGGCAAGTTTCGCCCATATACATGCCAATGAGCGACTAGATGTAGAACAAGCACTAGTTGATATCCGCGGCTATCGTCTACCGAGTTGGCTCAGTGAAATTACCGATAGCCAATATGTACTACTGCCAGAGATCATTGATATATCAACCGATCCTGCCGAGAGCCAGATGCTAGGCCTCTGGAGCAGTGATCCTAATCGACAGTTCCAAATACGACTCTCGCTCTACCATGGGATCAGTGGTGAGCAAGTATGGAGCGAATCATACGCCACCGTCTCTCCTTGGGAGTTTGAAAAACAAGAAACAGTGCCGTCAAACCATCAAAGATTTTGGCTTTCGGCCTATGGCAAGAGCATCGATAAAATACTGGCTAACGTCGTCGAAGATATTGATAGTGCATTGAGCTGTCGTCCAATACTAGGACAAGTGGTGGCTAAGCAACATGATAGAGTCATTCTAAATCTAGGCCGTAGACATGGCATAAAAGTCGGTGATAATTTCGATTTAGTGTTACAACAAAATATACCAGACCGCTTCGATAAAATGCGTGCTGTTGCCGGTAAGAGTAGAGCTAAAATCATCATAGATCAGGTAACCGAAAAGACAGCCACTGCTGTTTTAGTCGATAAAAATGCCTCATACAATGTACAGATAAATGATCTAGCGATAAAAATGTAGCTTAATTTAGTGGCTATTAAAGTTTAAAGTGGCTTAAAACCATCTAAAGCGGATGATAATTAAGCACTTAAATAAATAGCTTTCATCGCCTCTTTTCATCGAGGCTAAAAACAGTATAATCACTGAAGTCTCCCTATAGCTCAACAGGATAGAGCAGTCGCCTCCTAAGCGATCGATCGGGGTTCGAGTCCCTGTGGGGAGACCAGTTAGTGATATGTGCTCTAGCCATCGAGATACACTCTCTGAGGAAATCACATTGTCAGATCTACTTCAGCAAAATCTAGATATCATTTATAGAAGATGGCCATCTCTGGCCGATACCTTAATAGCAACATCAATAGAAGCACTAGATGCATCGATAATTTCAGGCCTCAATCAAACGATCAGCATTAATGGTATCCAGCTTAGTAGCCGTCACGATCGACAAGCAGAAATAGACCTATTGATTTCAACTCTTGAGCCGAGACTAGATACAGTCAACGTCTATGGTATTGGAATGGGGGATATTGCCAAACAGTTGATACTGCTAGACTACTTGAAACAAATAAAAATCGTTCTTCTTAATCTAACAGTTTTTAAGCTTGTGTTAACTTATACTGATCAAACAGACTGGTTGTCTGATGAACGCTGTCAACTAGTTAATGCTTCTGCCAACATGAAATTGAAAAAACCCTTTGTCAGTATTCCTAGTGAAGTCGTCCTAGCTGCTGATAACGGTGCAAGCCTGAGAAACCAGATATTAGTACATTTTCAAACCCTATACTCAGCCAAAGCCCACCAAGCTGATAATACAGAAATAAACCAACGATTTAGCGATAACCGCTATTTGATAGAAACAGATCCAGACGTATCTCTACTCTTCAACTCTTACTCTGGAAGCTCAGTATTCATTGTCGGTACTGGTCCTTCCCTATCAGGCTACCTCGAACAGCTGAAAATACTGCAGTCACGAGATAGAAAATCTTTAGTTATAGCTGTCGACACCGCTATGCGGCCACTGCTAAATGCTGGAATAACACCTGATATAGTGGTCACCATGGATGAGATAATTGATGAAAAGCATCTCAATTTCAGTCGTTCTGAAAATATTACTTTAGTATATTTTCCACGACTGAATAAACATGTCATAGAGTCTTGGAAGGGTCCTCGCTATATCGCTTATACTGAGGGTGTTCTCTATGACAGTTTGCGTAAAATTAAGCGCCATAGTTCACTATTTTCCGGTGGCAGTGTAATACATCCAGCCTTAGATCTCGCCGTAAAGATGGGCGGTAAGGCTAATTATTTACTTGGATGTGATCTCGCGTTTCCAAATGGTAAAACCCACACGGGCTGGGCAGATGGTGAATTGAATATGCATATTAGTGGCCAAGCATCACATCAGTGGGTTTACGACAATCGAGGTAAAAAGGTGATCACGAGTCTAAGTTTCTTGAGTTATCTGGAGTCAATGGAAGAATATATTGCCTCAGTGCCTGACCGAGAGTTCATCAATATCAATGTTGAAGGTGCGGCCATAAAAGGCTGTAAAGTCGTAAGGAGTCTCCCCAATGACTAAGGTTGACAAAATAAAAAATGACTTACATAAAGCTGCAGATCACTTTATTTTGGGTGAAGAAAGCGAAGCATTGACTCTGTTGGCTGAAATTTCTGAACAATTTATCAGTGTTTTTGACACCCTTTCACCCGAATTACAGACTGAGCTCAATCAGATCATCGAGGCGACGATTACCACTCAATCACGACAGGATTGGCTGGGAGTCGCTGATTATTTGAAGTTTGAACTCATTGAGCTAGTCGATAAAATAGAAATAGAATTAGCAAGGTAAGGTTATTGTTATGAACAGAGTTTTAGTCACTGGCGCCGATGGTTTTATCGGTTCACATTTAGTTGAATTGCTTGTAGATAATGGCTTCCAAGTCAGAGCATTATCACAATACAATTCATTTAATCATTGGGGCTGGCTGGAAAATACTCGATGTCTCAAGCAGATAGAAGTTATCTGTGGCGATATACGCGATCCCCATTTTTGTAAGCTGATCACCAAAGATATCGACATCATTTTCCACCTCGCAGCATTGATAGCCATACCCTATTCTTATTCTGCCCCAGATAGTTATCTTGAAACCAACGCTAAAGGAACACTCAACATCTGCCAGGCGGCACTGGAAAACAAGGTAACAAGAATCGTCCATACCTCGACTAGTGAAGTTTATGGTACGGCCAAATACGTGCCAATAGATGAGCACCACCCTTTGCAACCTCAGTCGCCCTATAGCGCCTCTAAAATTGCCGCCGATAGCATGGCAATGAGCTTTCATAATAGCTTTGAGCTGCCTTTGACTATTGCTAGACCTTTCAATACATACGGACCTAGACAGTCTGCCCGCGCAGTGATCCCTACAATTATTAGTCAAATAGCGGCTGGAGCACAGGAAATAAAGCTCGGCGATCTCAGTCCAACTCGCGACTTTAACTATGTCACCGACACCTGCCGTGGCTTTATAGCGCTGGCACAAAATGATTCTTGTATCGGTGAAACTATCAACATAGCTTCTAATAGTGAAATTTCTATCGCCGATACTTTAGATCTAATCAAAAAAATCATGGCCAGTAACGTCGAATTTATTAGCGATGAAACTCGAATAAGACCCGCTCAGTCAGAGGTGTTCAGATTGTTTGGTGATAACAGCAAAATTCTCAAGCTCACCGGCCATAAAGCAGAGTATTCAATCGAGAAAGGATTAGAAAAAACAATCAATTGGTTTTGTAATAAAGATAATCTATCCCATTACAAAACTGACATTTACAACCGTTAACCCAATAATAAGCCAAGATCTTTAAGTATGAATACTGACATTTCATTGACCATAGAATTTATTCGTCACACCTACAAAACGAATGCGTTTATTCCTCTACATGCGCCTCAGTTCGATGACAGGGAGTCTAAGCTAGTTAACGAAACCATTAACAGTAGCTTTGTCTCGAGTATTGGCAAATTTGTCACTCAATTTGAGCAAGATATACAAAGCTACTTAAGTAGCAACTCCGCAGTCGCCATGGTCAATGGAACGGCAGCACTGCAGAGTGCCCTATACTTAGCCGGTGTTGGAGTGGGCGATCTGGTTATCACTCAATCTCTAACCTTTGTGGCTACTTGTAATACAATTCATCATCTTGGTGCCACTCCCATATTTATAGATGTCTCTAAAGAGCACCTAAGTCTCTGCCCTAGGGCACTAGAAAACTACCTCAATCAGCACGCAGAACTCTGTGATGACGGTATTTGCCGGAATAAAAACAGTGGCCAAACCATCAAGGCATTCGTGCCTATGCACACCTTCGGCCACCCCGCTGAACTCGATAAATTGTTAGTGATTAGTCAACAATGGAATATTCCGTTGATTGAAGATGCCGCTGAGAGTTTAGGCTCTACATACGAGGGCAAACATACGGGTACCTTTGGACGCTTTGCAGCCATTAGTTTTAACGGCAATAAAATTATCACCACAGGTGGAGGTGGCATCTTAATCTGTCATGATCAGGCGGATGCTGCATATGCACATCATATCAATACCACAGCAAAAGTGGCTCACCCCTTTGAGTTTTATCATGATGCTTATGGCTTCAACAATCGACTACCTAACCTTAATGCCGCATTGGGTTGTGCCCAGATGGAGAAATTAGATAATTACGTCAAGGCTAAGCGACGACTTGCCAGTCAATATCAAAGCTTCTTCGCGTCGAGTCGATTCGATTTCGTCACAGAGCCTAGTAATTGTCGTTCAAATTATTGGTTAAACGCAATTTTACTACCAGACCCGGCCCTTAGAGAGGAGTTTCTAGTTAAAACCAATGAGGCTAATGTGATGACCAGGCCTGTATGGCAGTTAATGCACTCTTTACCTTTATTTCAACATGCCGAGCGTGATGAACAGCGGAACGCTAGTTGGCTCGCCAAAAGATTAATAAACCTGCCTAGCTCACCGGTTTTGAAAGCTGACTAAACTAGGTACTTGGCAGGTCATAGAAAGGTTTGCAGATAATATTTTCCAAATCTACTGCTTTCAAGATACGATAAATTTGACGACTGGCATTGCCATCACCATAAAGGTTGTCGATGCTTTTCAATGAAGCCTGAAAGTTTGCAGAGTATAGTTTCTCGAGAGCCTGAGTGATGGCTACATGCTCTGGCTTACAAGTAATGACGCTATCAGCAACAAGTCGCCCCTTTTGCCTGTCACCAATATTAATAGTACCTATATTAAAACTTGGCGCTTCAACCAAACCACTAGAACTATTTCCCACTGCTGCATCCATAAATTGTAAGCCTGATAAGTATTTCAGCTGGCCTAAAGAGGTAAACACCCTAGCCTTATGGAAGTTATTACTCACATAGTGATCACACATTTGATTGATCACTCGTCCGTTAACATCCGCATTAGCCTTTGTAAAAATAATATGGGTATCATCTAGCTCATCGATGGCAGCCAGAAGCTGAGAGAACTGGCGTTGAGCACTGTTTTGTTCAAGCGTAACAGGATGAAATGTCACCATTAGATTTCGTTTAGCTAGCTTAAAGTCAATTGCCTTTTCAAAATCAGATCTTGATAAAAGCCTCAGCTGCTTAATACGGTCGATTGATGTATCGCCGACATTAAATACCCTATCGGGTAGCTCTCCTAGTTGGATAACTCTCTGACGATACTTTTCTGTAGAGGTAAAGTGAAGATGACTCATCTTAGTAATACTATGCCTGATCGCATCATCCATCACACCTTGAGTCAGCTCACCACCATAGAGGTGCACCACTGGCAGGCGCATGAACATGGCGGCAGAGACCGCTGAGAAGATCTCAAACCTATCGCCTAGTACTAAGAGTAGATCAGGGTTAAGATCGGCAAAGGTATCAGAAAACGAGATTTGTCCTAAACCAACAGATTTAGCAATGCCGAGTCCCGTATCTGAAGATAGTAATATTTCTATCTTTTTATCTATCGAAAATTCGGCTTCAACTTCTTTATAAGTTAAACCAAATTCATGAGACAGGTGCATCCCAGTAACAATTAACTGAAGTGTTAATGCTTCGTCATCACGGATCATCTGTAAAAGTGGCACGAGCAAACCAAAATCTGCTCGCGTTCCGGTAACAACACAAATTTTTCTTCTAGTCATAAGTCTGGGTACTCAAATAGCGATGGATTGATCAGTACTGTAAACTTGATCGGATTGACGGCCGATAACCAAGTTCCAATACTTAGCCTCTAAACCACTACTGGCACGTTTTACAGCAATATTATCAATTGTAAATGCCTCCCCAGCCATAATCGGTTTAATGGCGACAATAAATTTTTGAACAACTTTTTTATTTTGTTGCTCACAATCTTGTATCTGCTTAATTCCATTGCCGAGAGCAAGCTCAATATTGCGTATGGCACATACCATCTGTGCTAGCTCACTTGGCTCAAGCGATGCTTGATGATCTGGGCCTTCCATCTTACGAGACAAGGTAAAATGCTTCTCTATGATTCGGGCACCTAAAGCGACTGCAGCAATAGGGACCTCTATACCCATAGTGTGATCACTGTAACCAACACGGACATCGAATGCACCTTGGATAGTATTCATTGCCTTTAGGTTTACTTCGCTCATAGGTGTCGGGTACTGGGTCGTCACATGCAGTACAGTGATATCTTCTTTAGTGGTGCCTGCATCAATCAAAACCTTAAGCGCTGACTCCACCTCACCGAGATTGCCCATCCCAGTCGAGAGAATAACCTTTTTCTTTAAAGCGCCGATAAAGCGAAGAAACGGAAGGTTAGTAAGCTCGCCTGAACCAATTTTAAAGATGTTTTGCAACTCCAATAAGAACGTCGCACTCACCTCTTCATCGGCAGTAGAAAGAAACATAATTTTTTTACTATCACAGTAGGATTTTAACTCCCTAAAATCATTAAAAGGCAGCTCCAATTTCGACAGCATATCAAACTGAGTATTTTTCCCTGTCGTTGTTCTAACTTGATATTCGGCTTTACCGACATCTTGTGTAACCACAAGCTCAGTCTTCCAGGTTTGAAACTTAACCGCATCGACACCAGATTCGACAGCAGCATCCACTAACTCTTTAGCAAGCTGAAGGCTGCCGTTATGGTTGACTCCAGCCTCGGCAATAATAAACACTTTATCCGAATTCATGACATGAACTCCGAAGTTGATTCTGTTCTATTTTTTCGAATCACTTTTGCAGGATTACCGTATACGATCACATTGTCAGGGATGTCTTTGGTTACAACCGCTCCATCGCCCACAATACAATCTCGGCCGATAGACACCTTAAAACCAACACTTGCACCATCGGCTATGATGCTGTTGCTACCAATTGAACACCCAGCAAGGCTGACACCACCAGCAATAAGCACATTATCCCCCACGGTTTGATCATGATTAACCGCCGTAAAACTATTAATGATGCAGTGATTACCTATGTGGGTATCATTTGCTAACTTAGTGTAAGCTTCAAATAAGTTTCCAGTACCAAACATGGCACTTCTGGACACTATCGCAGTAGGGTGAATTATATTGACCGCTGGGAGTTCGATATTCTGTGCTAGCCATACTGCAAGTTTCTCTCTTACCTGCATATTACCGATACCTAAGAAGTAGCCAACAATTTGCTTATGCTTCACTAGAATCGATTCTATGTCTTCATCTTTACCTATGACTTCATAACCAGCAACTCTAATACCTATTTCATCTTCATCATTGCTGAGTAAACCAAAAATACGAAACTTTCCTTGCTGCTCAATATTATCAATCACCATTCTGGCATGCTCACCACACCCAAAAAGAATAATATCTTCCACGATTTACTTGTCTCCATCGATCAGGTTCACCGCAATATGAGTGTGATCATCACCATCTAAATACTTAGCAATAATAAAACCATCTTCATCTTCATATGCTTGGTCTTTAGGAAGTTGATATGTCTCATTCCAGATCTGTCTATCACTCACTCTATAATTAGTCTTGATATGCAGGTAGCCTGAATCATCTTTCTTCAAGATGGTGCCATCATAGAGCGTCACTTTACCTATATAAGTCATCAAAGCGTAGGTTGGTTTTACCCGGCCAGAAATCATGCCACTCGAGGTTAATTGCTTTATCAGTTTAAGGCCTTTAGCAACTGAGGTTCTAAGATGATTAGTTCCTTTCATCGGGATAGAATGAAAAAGGTAATGTGCTTCGATACCTAGATAACGGAGCTCGTCGTATAAGGTGATTAACGTGTCTATATCGTCATTGACGTCTTTTAGCAGCACATTTTGAGAATAAATACGTACTCCAGAATCTTGTAGCTTTCTCAGTATTTCTAGTGTGACCGGTTGAAGTTCGATAGGATGATTTATCTGAATGGCCACCTCTATCATCAAAGACTTAGAATAATTTTTGAGGAATGAAAACATCTCATCGTTTAGCATTTTAGGCTCTTGAACTGGTACTCTTGTACCAATACGAACAACCTTAATATTCGGTGCTTTTTCGACTAATGTGGTGATTAAGTACTTGAGTAAGTTGGGGACCATAAAGGGGTCTCCCCCAGTCACAAGCACTTCTTTAAGATTAATATCTTTTGCGCAATACTCAACTATTCTATCGATATCTGATTTTTTGAGCTGTGAAGTATCATAATAAGCGCGTAAACAATATCGGCAATGGGCTGCACAGACCATAGTGATATCGATAACAAGTTGTCTTCTATATAGCCGCTCAATACCTTTTGGCAAGCCTTTGCTATCGTCTTCTTCAACTATAGCCTCATAATGCTTCAGATTAACCTCTTCATGTTTTTCCTCCTCTTTTTCGGAGTAAACGTATTGATTGACTAATGCCTTATATGCTCCAGAGTCTTCTCCCTCAGTTTCTTGAACATGCTTAATGAGCTGACGAAGATACTTAGAAACTTTAGGTCTAAATACACCATTTACGAGTCCGGCCATAATGTTACCTTAATCCGCTCTTAATAGTTTTGCTGGGTTGCCTACATACACACTTGATGAACCCAAGTCAGAAATAACCACGCTACCAATACCTGTCGACACTTGCTGTCCAATCTTAACATTAGGCTTAATCACGGTATTAATACCTAACTTACACTGACAACCTATGCTAACGTTTCGACCGACAATCGTGCCCGCAGCAATCTGCACATTAGCACCTATAGACACATCAGCACCAACTTGAACTAGATCGTCAATCTTAACATTCTCTCCAATCGTATGAGCATCAAAAGCAGGACGTTCCAATATTACGTTAGCACCTATCCAAACATTATCTTCAATCACAATGTGTCCAAAAAATGGAGTCATAGAAAGGTGTCGATCATCTTCGACAAATTTGAAACTCTCAGAGCCTATTATTGCGCCATCTTTTATATGGCAATTAGTACCAATATGGTTTCCTTCATGAATAATGACATTACGACCTATATAGGTATTACTACCAACTGAAACACCGGCAGCTAAATAGCTTCCTTGACCCACATTCACATTAACCCCAAGCTTGACGCTATTATCAAGAACTGCTGAAGGGTGAATGCTAAAGATGCTTTCTTGAACAAAAAACTCACTCACAACCCGATAGAAGTCTAACTCCGGCGTGTCAGTGAATATGATCGCTGGATTAACTTCATTTACTTTAAATTCTTCAGTTTCAAACACCTGAGTCAGTAATAAACAGTCCTTAGGCAGAGAGTTCAGTGATGCCCTAGTACAGTGTTCAAGAAAGACAATACTATTCGACTTTGCCATATCAGGGGAAGATGGATGAGAGATATAAAATTCTTCAAAGAAATGTATCTTTGTATTTAAATAAGTTGCAACATCACAGACACCTATTTCATTTTGCTTGATTTTATACATTTACACTCTCTCCAGTAATTTGCTTTTATTACCTACAAAGTCAATTTTTTCTGTGAGTATGATCTCAAAGGAAACGTTGTGACTAACTTTAATCTCTTTTATCAGTCTAGTAAGCAGCTCTTCATGAATGCTTGATTTTTGTTTGACTTCTATAAGTGCGGAGATTGAATTTATGGGCTCTTCTTTAGACACTATCACCTTATAGTTGCCGGTTAACTCGGAATAAGAAGAAACAATACTTCGTAGTGACTCAGGATAAAAGTTCACACCCTTTATATTCAACATTTGGTCCACACGACCACTAATCGAGAACTTAAAGCCTTTGAATTGACATGCGCAACTGTCGAGTGAAATTATCTCAAAAATATCACCTGTTCGATAACGAATCAGTGGCTGAGCCTGCTTTTTTAAATGCGTGACAACGAGTTCACCCTTAGCGCCAGATGTGATGGGAATAAGCTCCATATCACTATTCAGTAGCTCAAGATATAGTGCCTCCGATGCGCCGAAATGTAGCCCATCTTTTTCACTGCACTCAGCGCCAAGTATGCTGATCACTTCAGAGATACCATAGTTAGCATTGAAGGCTTCTATGCCCCACTCGTTCTCAATTTTTTTTCTAAACTCAGGATTACCTAATCCAGCCTCTGCGCCAAAAAAACCATTTCTTAGCTTCAGATCTCTTGGTTTAAGCCCTCGTTTAACCAGCTTATCTTTAATCACACTCAAATATGATGGGGTACAGTGAATTGAACTATCAGGCATCTTACAAATAAGTTCAATTAAACTATCTGTGTACCCAGTACCATATGGCACGATGGCTGCCCCAGTTCCCTCCATGCTCTGATGGTCTGTGTACCCTCCCATCCACATATTGTAATTGAGGCAATTAAACACTGTATCTTGTGTGCACATACCTACGAGCTTAAATAGCGTCGTGCCAATATTCGTAACTTGCTGTAGATCTGTCTCAGTCATGGCTATAAGCAATGGGCTATTAGTTGTTCCTGAGGTACGGTGAATTCTGATAATGTCCTCTTGAGAACAAGCCAAATTAGTCCCGAAAGGCGGATACTTTTTTTGGTCTTCCAACAGCTCATGTTTCGATAGAAAAGGTAAAGCCTCAAAATCATCATTTTCAACTAAGCCATATTTATCTTGGTAAAATGGACTCATTGAAATATAGGCGTTGACCACAGCCGTCAGCTCCATCCTACCTATTTGTTTTAACATGTCTTGCCTCTTGATAAATCCATCATACCTAACTGACTACTGCTGTTAATTTTATCCATATATTCAAACTGATTGTGATATTAATTCTAATTGCTGACTAGCAACCACATTATCAGGGTCTAACCTCAACACCTCGGTATAAGCCACTTCAGCAGCATCACAGACACCCAGTGCGATAAATATTTTTGCCAGTTCAAGCCAAGCATGAACATCTTCAGGGAATAATTGCAGATACGTATTATAGCTATCGACCGCGGCTAAATTATCTTGTGTAAGAAACTGCAAGTGGGCTAATTTAGGTAAATATCTGGGTGAAAACTCACTGAGCTCAGCCAGACTGTCCATGGCTGAAGTTAACTCATTTAATGATAGGCTTAAGGCAATTATTTGATTTAGTGCATGAACTCTATGCTTCTCTGAACTTGTTTTCTGCAACATTGCCAGTGCGTTAACTTTATCGCCTTCTAGCATCAAAACTAACCCGTCAACTAGACTCGTCATCGACTGACAGTTTGCATCTTGGCTCGACTGAAGCGAAAGTCCCAAAGAGATTTTCTTTAATGCCTCTATATTTTTCTTTGCAAACAATTGCATCACTCTGGAATCAATATTATCAATACTAGCCAACTTAGATACAATTTGTGACTGCAGAGTATCTTGCTCATTTAGCTCGAGATAAAATTGTTCGATGTGCTTTTCAAACTGATGCTTCACTTGTTCTGAAATATTATCCAAACTTTGATTATCTTTCCAGATAACAGCTCTTCCAAATTGAGAGTCTTGTTCCCATTGAGCAAAAATGCTATCAAAGTCAGGATTTTTCTTTAGTTCTTCCAACCTCGATTCTGTTCTATTTTTTGCTTTCCGTACTAAATACAATAGCCCTTTAGCACTGTTGAAGTACGCACGGTAATACAGTTTACCACTCTCACGTAGTTTATCTTTTTCCCACTCATCGACACTTCCAGGATCCATAAAAGAGACAAAGTAGCCTAAACCATATACCTTGAGTAGCTTTGAAAGATAGCTATATTTCTTATCTAACTTCGATTGGATCCGTCCAATTTTATGCAAATATTTTTCATCTGTACTACTTTGTTCATCAACATATAGCAGTTCATTGACCTCTATCGCTTTAGTAGCCAAGGTCATGACTTCACAGAGATCTTTTTCTACCTTATTAACTTCAGAAAGCACTTGATTATAAGATACCTTGAGGTCTTGCTTTTCCAAGTTCGCTGCGTAATGTCTTATTTGCTTTTTAGCTTCATCAATATCGGCGTCAAAATCAATATCATTAAAATCTCGATAGTCCGTGCCTTGGATTTTTGCACCATATAAAGAAAGGTTAATAATCTCATGATTTTTGTGGCTTCTGTTGTCGAAAAGCTCTTCCATGGTCTCTTTTGCCGTCACGAGTTGGATCTGAGTTTCAGCCATCTCTCCAGTATTGGTTTCAATCCAGAGACCTTCGGCAGTTAATAATGGGCCATGCCCACTTTCAATGCTGCCTTTCGCATGCGTGTACCCTTCTTTTGAGAAGCAAAGATCGACTCCTGCTAACAAGACCCTTGAAAAGCCCATATTCAGTGCCAACAAACAGGCAAAGTTAGTGACAGTCGGCCCAGAAGAACCAAAATTGTCTTTGTTATTCTTAGTCGTCCAAGGATATTTAGCGCCCAAGTACATCTTAGGCCCATGCCACTGAGATAATAAATTCGGAACCACGTGGTAACAATTTGCAAAAACTACGGATTCCGGGAAGTTCAGCATTTCCTTGCTGACATCAAAACTCTCTTCAAACGGATCCACGCACACAACAATATCCGGTACCAAATTAACTTGTTGTAAGCGTCTGGATATTCGAGAGGCTGCAATAATAATAAACTTATCTTTGTTTGCTATCACCCAATCTAAACAAAGATCTAAGGACGGCCCCCCAGCTAAAATAATGCAGGTTTTATCAAAAAACTTATCTTCTAATCCACCAGCCGGAACAATATTTTCACATAAATTTTCTAACTGTTTTATGATAAAGTTCTCACTTCCTAAAGAGACCCTATTGCCGAAGGAGATCGTTTCTAAATCATGATGAACACTAAATTTTAGTGAATGATAGATATCACTTCTCGCCCCAAGTGATTCATAAAATCGTAATTTATCTTTAAAAATAAACTGTGGAGCTTGGTACTCCTGAACCAGTTTTTCCAGTTTATCATGTGTTGTAACAACTATATTTTTACAGTTATCGATGTCGACATTTTCGAGTATTTTATGAAAAATCTCAGGCAACTCAATAAACAGAAATACTGAATCATCATCGGGTTTATTCTTAATGACATAATCAACTAAGAGCCCTGAGTCTGTGCCGATAATGACGTTAAATGTGTTATTTTCCCATAACTCATTATTAAAATGTGCATTAAACACCGAAATAGAATCATAGCGATCAAATGAGATTTTATTTATATCATAAAGGTATTTTTCACCATAACGATTGAGTGAAAACTCAGTTTGAATAGTTTCTTGACCTAACATGATACTCCCTCATTTGATTTATCAGTTTGTTTAATACGCTGCTCTAGAATAAGCTGGGCAAGTTTAAAGTCGAGTTCGTTGTCAATATCGATTGAATTCTCCTGAACCATAGGAAGCGCGACGACTTCAGGAGCAAGAAACAGGCTGCGACTTTTCATCAAAGATTCGATTTTATACAAGTAAATAGCCCCATTAAAGCGATAATACCTTGGTAAATCTTGGCTTCTAACATCGTTGAGTTCTTCGGGAATAAAATCCTCAAGGGAATTTGAGTCCGGTAGAACATTGGACCATAAAGGACTATGTTCACACTCACAAACTGATACAACCCCGTTAACCCTGCCATTCTCTATCAGAGAAAGTGCAGCTTCAATATCTCGGGCCTCTCTCAACGGAGATGTAGGTTGAAGTAGAAGGACATAGTCATAGTTTTTACCTAGTTTGGACATGCTTTCTATGCCATGTATAACAACATCGATCGAAGATGCATGAGGTGTTGCAAGGTGAGCTGGTCGCAGAAAAGGAACCTCAGCTCCGAATACTTTCGAGATAGCAGCAATATCATCGCAATCAGTAGTTACAACCACATCTGTAATACCTGGTGTAGACAAGGCAACAGTTATACTCCAAGCAATTAATGGTTTGCCATGTAGCGGTTTAATATTTTTACCTACGAGCCTTTGGCTTCCAGCTCTAGCTGGTATCAAGGCTAACACTTTTCTATTCATGCTTTAATTAAAACCCTAAGCGAGCGATATCATTCTGTGCTCTATCAAAATCATCAACTCTGCCAATATCTAACCAATATTCATGGATTGGAAACATAAGCACTTCTTGGTCTTTTTGTAATGCTCCATCGAGAAGATCTGGCATATCTATACGCGTATTAACTGGCACGCTTTTAATCATATCGGGACTCAATACATAGATCCCTGCATTAACAAAGAAGGTCTGTATAGGTTTTTCTTCCATTGAAAGAATACGGTTACCTTCTCCTTTGATCACACCGTAGGGAACTTGATACTCATATTCTCTAACACACATGGTTGCCGCCACCATATTTTCATTGTGAAAATCCAGTAAACGTTCAAAATCTACATTCGTTAAAATATCACCGTTCATCATAATCAATGGCAGTTCAGACAAATTATTGGGCAGTAATCCAAGTGCCCCTGCTGTACCTAATGGTTCTTTTTCTTCAATATACTCAATATTTACATTCCAGCGACTTCCGTCGCCAAAGTAATTTTTAATCATCTCGGGCATATAAAAAACTGAGATATAAAAGTTCTCAAACCCTGCACGAATAAAACTTAATAGAATAGTTTCTAAGATAGGCTTACCACCTACGTTCAACAGTGGCTTTGGTGAGTGATTTGTTAATGGTTTTAATCTAGTCCCAAACCCCCCAGCCATCAAAAAAACCGGGTTATTGTGCTTTCTCTGTGCAGTAACAGATTTGAGAGTAGTTAATCCAACAACCTTATCTGAATAAATCAAAGGTATCGAAGAGATAGAGTTAACTTCCATCAAAGCTGCCAACTCTCTTTTTGAAGCTCCTTTAGGCGCCTTAATCGGAGAACGAAACATTATGTCTTCGACTTTTGAAGTTAAGGATATATTTCGTAAAATTCCACGACGAATATCCCCATCAGTAATAGTGCCTAGTAAGCGCCTTTGCTTGTCAACAACGAGAACCAAGCGAAAATCTTCAGTATTCAGAATTTTAATTGCTTCTAAAATTGTTTGAAAGGGACTAATCAATGCCCTTAACCAACTGCTATCCATATCCAATCACCTGATATATCGGTTAAAAATGTGAACTAGTAACTACTTTTTGACACTATCGTTAAATATAACAGACTGCAAATGTCACGCCATAAATAGTTACCCCCGACATAAGATAAAAATAAGCAGCCTAATTAATGTCTCTTAGTGGATAAAATGATACATTTACCCTGATTTTCATTTTAGCTGTAATATAAGACGGTGCACATTGAACACTAACAATACCTACATCTCCCTAGAACAATACACACGTAAATGGATTTTTAATCATAAAGATCTACCAGTAACCGATGAAGATAAAGCGTTTATTAAGCCACTAGATCAGAAAGGTTCGATGCAAGTATGGAACAAATGGATCAGTAACCGCAGTAGCCGTACAGAGCAGTTTTCTAAAGGAGACTGGGCAGCTAAAGGGGATGTCTGGACTGAAACCGATGACTGGCAAAGTGCTTGGGACAGTGAAGACCCAGCTTTACCTGAGATGTTTGCCGCTCATTTTGACTGGGCAGATGATGCGGTTGTCTATTTCTGTTATGAAAAATATCAGGTCATCGAAACGCGTTGGGATGTGTTCGTGCGTAACTGGAAATGTTTTTTCTTTTTTGATGATGGCCCACTGCTTATCTCCCCTAAACAGAAACAAGCAGCGCTGATCCTTCAAAATGGTCAATACCAAATTGGTCATCGTGGCTAGTTAACTCACCCTATCATAATAATGACAATTACAGAGGTTATCTGATGTCCCTCATTAGTACGTTTTCTAAAGCCGCACTATTTAGTGCCGCTTTTCTATCATGCACTGCAACGGCGAAAGAGATCTCTGGTGTTGACGTCTCTGAACAGATAAAACTTGCCGATACGCAGCTTCAGCTCAACGGTGCCGGCGTTCGCAGTAAGTTTTTTATGGACCTATACGTTGGAAGTTTATACCTTCCCAGCAAGGCTAGCGATCTTCAAACCGTACTGACCGCACCATATGCAGTCGTTAGACTCAATATCACTTCAGGTATGATCACCTCAGAGAAGATGCGGGATGCGATTATCGATGGGTTTGATGATGCAACCGATGGTGATACAAAAGCGATTCAAGTGCAGATAGATACCTTTATGGCGCTCTTCAGTAATGAAATCGTAGAAGGCGATCAGTTCACTTTTGTAACCAGTAAAAGCAAAGGTGTTATCGCATTTAAAAATGAGGTTGAGCAGGCTAGCATCGCAAGTGAAGCCTTTAGAGAAGCATTATTGAAGATTTGGTTAGGCGATAGCCCGGCTCAAAATAGCCTTAAGAAAGCTATGTTAGCTGGCTAGAATGACTATAGTAGGGTAAGTTTCAAACTGTCCAATAAAAATGGGTTCTAAACGATTAGAACCCATTTTGTTAATTTGCTATCAAAACTTGTACTCAGCCGCTAAAGCGAACGCTACCTGATTATCGATTGTTTCAACTAATTCAGGCTCACTGAGCTCCATCTCACCATTGAAATAATAACCGGCGTAAGCATTCAGGTTAATCGAAGGGGTCACAGCCCAGCCAGTCCTGATAAAACTGATCCACTCGTCGACTTCCACTGTCGTATCTTCATCTTGAATAAGAAATCTTTGTGTCCGTTTAGATGTCCCCACACCAATATCAAAAGTAGGGCTGATCTTATAGGCCAACTCTAAGCCAGCTGGACCACTAAAGCCTGCTGAAAAAGGGTTACCTAAACGAAGTTTATCGGTAATCTGCCACCTTACGGCAAGATAAGGAACGGTACGAACATCTGAAATATCATTGAGATAAGCGACGCCAAACCCCAGCATATTGCCATCGTCAAAGCGATACATTCCCGTCGCGACCACACCATAACTCATCGCATCACTGCTTGAGACGCCGTCAACATCTGCATAGGCATATTGCAGCTTTGGCGCCATCATAAACATCCAATGTTTATCGGGTCTGTACATCACAGAAAGGCCTGCACTGTAACGTTTTAAGGCACTCCATGTATTAACGGAGCCATCAAACATAGGTTGCTTAACGTTTTGCCAATCATAATCGAGATCGGCATAACTCAAATCTAATCCTACCGACCACTGTCTATTTAACGGCTGTTTGATTTTTGCATCGAGTATCCAACTATCACGTTGAAGCGTCTGTTCCCCTGAGCCGACATTCGCTTCGCCAGTCATAATTTTAGAAGCGCTGATACTAAATGGAGAATATTGCTTGGGGCTTTGTTCGGCAGCTGCACACATTGGCGATAAAACAGATGCTAGGAAACACACCGAACACAGAAGAGGAGACTTAATCATGCTAATTCCTTTAGCAGTCGGCAATGAATGCCAACTTTACTAGTTTAAAGTCGAATTTATAGGTTTAAGGCGAATAAAGACAAACGGAGAATGTTAACTACTATTGGTTAGCTACACGGTAAGCTTTTAAGAACATAGTAATTGTTTCTTTAAGGTAACTAGGCCTGCCTGCAACGAGATCTTCTACACCTAAGCCCAATTCAAGCTTGAGTCGCATCTCACCAAACATCATTAAACAGAGACGAACAGCACTGTTACGACCACTGTCAAAGCGATAAATCCCAAGTTTTTCAACTCTCTCTAAATAATCTGACAGTAGTTCTAAAAGATGTTGTGGACCCGCATTAAAAAACATTTTCGATATTTCAGGATGCGTTTCAGCCTGTGCAACACAGGTTGTAAATACGGTGATCGCCTCTGGACTGACAATTAACTCACCAAAATATTCTGCAAAGCAGTGAAGTGCAGCTTCGGGCTCACTTGGATCACTAAACACATCATCGGTTAAACGATTGACCACACACTTAGATTCAATAGAAGCGACAAATAATTCATCTTTACTGCCGAAATGTGAGTAGACAGTCTGTTTCGATACGCAAGCACGCTTTGCCACTTCATCCATACTGGTGTTGGGAAAGCCCTGTCCGCAAAACAGCTCGATAGCCGCTTCTAAGATTTGTAAACGTTTTTGCTCGCTACGACTTAAATTAGCACTTGGTGTCACTAAGTTCATATACAACCCTCTATTAACAAGGTTCTTATAATTTAGACACATTTAATCACAAAGTAGACTAGACAGTCCAGTTCTTTCAAAATAGACTAGACAGTCTAGTTTTAACAGTTTTATCACTCTAGATTAACCAAGGATGCGGATCGGTATGGGTATTTTAACAGTTGCAGCAAGATCTAAAGGTTTAATGAGTGTCTTGCTTATTAGTTTATTGAGCGCTTGTCAGGGGGAAGTCACCAGCCACGCGACCCAGACAAGCGTACAGACAGTGACAACATCTTCACTCAATTTGTCACCCTCTTATCTGCATAGCCAGGAATTTACCGGCATCATCAGAGCAACCAACACGACAGGTGTTGGGTTTGAGCTCGCTGGTAAAATAAAGCAAATTGCCGTAGACAGTGGCAACTCAGTGAAAACAGGACAGTTATTAGCCCAATTAGATACTGCATTGCTAGAAGCCGAGCGCGCAGAGTTAAATGCCAGCGTATTACAGAACAGTGCAGATTTACAATTAGCGAGAAACACCTTAAAGCGAAGTATTGAGCTCAAGAAGCAAGGATATACTTCAGAGCAGCAATTAGATGAACTAAAAGGTCAACTCAATAGCTTACTTGCCGCGAAAAAACGACTCGAAGCTTCTCTGTCAGCGAACACATTGAGAATAGAAAAATCATCCCTAGTGGCGCCTTTCGATGGTGTGATTAGTAAAAGAAGTAGCAATTTAGGCGAAGTCATTAATGTCGGTAGCCCTGTGTTCACGTTGATTCAAGACAATGCACCTCAAGCCATTGTCGGTGTCCCCGTTGACATTGCAGAGCAATTTACCACTAAACAACAAATTTATCTTCGTGTCGCAAATAAACAGTACGCTGCATTTATTGAAGGCATAGGTGCAGAGGTTAACTCCATCACCCGCACAGTACCAGTGCGCTTATCACTCGCCGCAGATTCAAAGGTGATCAATGGTGAACTGGCCTATCTCACCTATGAAAAGCAGATATCACAGCCTGGTTATTGGGTACCGATTTCAGCCCTCACCGATGGCATTCGAGGCCCGTGGAACCTCTATGTACTCAGTAATGATGCGACGCAAGATAATCATGAAACATTTAATATTGAACGCCGGGATATTGAGATCCTCTATACCAAGAACGAAATGGCATTTATTCAAGGTGCCGTTCAAGCTAATGAGTCTTATATCGATCAAGGCTTGCAAAAGCTGGTTGTCGGTCAACGTGTTAAACCTGTAACTAATGCTGCAACTGCGGCGAGGTGATCTCGATGATTAAAGCCTTTGTTGAGAATGGACGCCTAGCAAGCTTATTTATTGCCTTACTCATTGTTGCAGGTTTGGGCGCGGTCTCCAGTTTGCCACGTATGGAGGACCCAGATATTACCAACCGTTTTGCCTCGGTGATCACTCCCTATCCCGGCGCCTCTGCCGAGCGAGTCGAAGCCTTAGTCACTGAAGTCTTAGAGAATGAACTTCGCCGACTTGAAGAGATAAAATTGGTTCAATCGACTTCCCGCCCAGGGATCTCGGTGATCCAACTCGAGCTAAAAGACAATGTGATGGATACCGATCCAGTATGGTCAAGAGCCCGAGATCTTGTCGCCGATGCAAAATCTCAGCTGCCCGTAGCCGCACGTAATGCCAAACTTGATGACCAAATTGGTTATGCCAATACGGCAATTCTCGGCATGGTTTGGACTGGCGGAGGTGAGATCCGCACCGACATGCTAAACCGCTACGCCAAAGAACTTCAGAGCCGACTCAGACTTCTCAGTGGTACCGATTTTGTTAAGCTCTACGGTGCGCCAATCGAAGAGGTGTTAGTCCAACTGGACGGTAACAAGGTTAACCAACTGCAACTGACGCCTGCCCTCATTGCCGATATTCTCAATAAAGCAGATACTAAAGTCTCTGCTGGTGAGATTAATAACAGCAATTTTAGAGCGCTGATAGAAGTTTCCGGTGAACTTGACTCCCTTTCAAGGATCCGTCAAGTTCCTCTAAAAATGGATCATCAGGGCCAAATCATCCGCTTAGGCGATATCGCCACCATCAGCAAACAGCCTAAAACCCCTGCGAACTCCATTGCACTGATTGAACAATCGCAAGGTGTGATGGTCGCAGCACGTATGTTAAATAATACCCGGGTTGATCTGTGGCTCGCTAAAGTGAGAGTCGAAGTTGAAGCACTACAAGCAAGTATTCCTGCGAATATCGAGATCCAATGGCTATTCGATCAAGAAAAATATACCAGTGATCGTCTCGGTGGTTTAGTCGGTAGTCTGCTGTTAGGTTTCATCATCATACTTGTGGTGTTAATGCTGACATTGGGACTTCGAAACGCACTTATCGTTTCGTTATCCTTACCACTTACCGCCCTGTTCACCTTGGCTTGTATGAAATATGTCGGCTTGCCTATACACCAAATGTCCGTCACTGGTTTAGTGGTCGCGCTAGGGATCATGGTCGATAACGCCATTGTTATCGTCGATGCTATCGCCCAACGACGACAACAAGGTCAGTCACGCGTTGCTGCTGTAACAGCTACACTCAAGCACCTCTGGCTGCCGCTAGCAGGCTCTACCATTACCACCATGCTAGCCTTTGCACCTATTGTGCTGATGCCCGGTGCTGCAGGTGAGTTTGTTGGTGGCATCGCTATTTCGGTGATGTTTGCCTTACTAGGCTCGTACCTAATCTCCCACACGTTAATCGCAGGTTTAGCGGGCAGATTTGGCGCCGATGGTACAGGTAACAAGTGGTATCAGCGAGGGATAGATCTGCCTCAAGTGAGTAAACTATTTAATGCCTCATTGGAGCACGCCCTTAAACGTCCGCTATTGTCAGCCTTATTAATAGGCATACTCCCCATAAGCGGTTTCATCGCTTCCGGCCAGATGACAGAGCAATTCTTCCCGCCATCAGATCGCGATATGTTCCAGATAGAGGTCTATATGCCCCCGCATGCCAGTGTAGAGAGTACACGAGTCTTAGTGGAACAAATGGATCAGCAGCTTAGGGATACAGCAGGAGTAACCCGTGTAGATTGGGTTATAGGCGGTAATACTCCCTCGTTTTATTACAACCTACTGCAACGTCAGCAAGGGGCCAGTAACTATGCTCAGGCAATGGTAAAAGTCGAAGACTTCGAAACAGCCAACCGTTTGCTCCCCCAACTTCAGCAAGCATTAGATTTAGCCAATCCACAAGCCCAGGTGCTAGTGAGAAAGCTTGAACAAGGCCCGCCTTTCAATGCCCCAGTGGAACTACGTGTCTTTGGCCCAAATCTCGATCAGCTTAGATTGATTGGTGATGAGATCAGACGAATTTTAAGTGAAACACCCGATGTTATTCATACCCGGGCAACCTTAAGTGCTGGCGCGCCAAAAGTGTGGTTCCAAATTAATGAGGATGCCAGCCTGATGAGCGGACTCAACTTGACCGAGATAGCCGAGCAGATCCAGATGGCCACAACGGGGATCAATGGCGGCAGTATTTTAGAGCAAACAGAATCATTGCCTGTGCGTGTTAGGTTACAAGACAGTACTCGTGAACAGCAATCGAAGCTCTCTGAGATAAATTTAGTCTCATCATCGGGTGCGGGCATTCCCTTGTCGGCGCTATCTAAGAGCGAGATCCAAGTCAGCCGCGGCGCTATTCCCCGCCGTGATGGCCAACGAGTCAATACGGTCGAGGCATACATAGTCAGTGGTGTGTTACCGCAGCAGGTATTAGATGACGCAAAAGTGAATATAGACGCGTTAGCACTTCCTGCTGGATACCATATCGAAATAGGCGGTGAGAGTGCTAAACGAAATGAGGCGGTGGGTAACTTACTGTCTAACTTAGTTTTAGTCGTCACCTTACTATTAGCAACTGTGGTGCTGTCCTTTAACTCGTTCAGGCTCACGGCGATTATTTTGTTTAGCGCCCTACAATCGGCTGGACTGGGGTTACTGGCTGTATACCTATTCGGTTACCCCTTCGGATTTACCGTGATAATTGGTTTACTTGGCCTAATGGGCTTAGCCATTAATGCTGCGATTGTTATCTTGGCTGAACTTGAGGAGCAAACCGATGCACGAGCAGGTAATATAAACACTATCGTCAAAGTCGTATCAGGCTGTGGACGACATATTGGATCCACGACCATCACCACAATCGGTGGTTTCTTACCATTGATCATCGCTGGCGGCGGCTTCTGGCCTCCATTCGCCATTGCTATTGCTGGCGGTACTTTACTGACCACTTTACTGTCTATGGTATGGGTGCCAACTATGTATAAACTCATCATGAGGCCCAAAAAAAATACTCAGCTTGATAACGACGCTAGTGAGTTAGCCATTGAAAGCCATTAATTAAACCATACCCATTGCGATAAGCCAGAAGGAGTCATTGCTGACTCCTTCTGGCTAGCTACATAAAATATGTGCCCTATCATTCAGAGAGCTCACCTTGTTACCATCGCTTTTACATCACTACCTTTGCCAATTCTCACCCCGCCATCAAAAAAACAACTTAAGTCACACTCTTTTAAGTCGCTTTTAGACCTATATCAATTCATTGATTGTTAATGTGAATTACATTAACCACATTAAAAAAAACATGGACCTCACATGAATTATAAAAACTGGCCTATCGCTAAACAGATAGGGACATTAGCCTTTATATTAACGGTAATTATATTCGGAGTGTTAAGCAGCATCTCTTATCTTAGTGCTGCCGACACCTTAAAAGATAAAGGTATCACCGCAATGCAAGCTCAAACTGAAGGTGCTGCCAAACTGATCGAGCTACAGTATTCCAGTTTATTAGCCTTAGCACGTCGCAATGCCGACATATTGCGCGTCATGTATCCGGGTCAATTTTATACCCCAGATAAAACAGTCAAAATATTTGGTAAAGCGACCCCAGCACTGGTACATGAAAAAGAACAGCTCAATGCAACTAAAAGTAAAGTCGATCGCTACTCAAACTTAACGGGTGGTAATGCCACCATTTTTGTACGTGACGGTGATGACTTTCTGCGGATCTCTACCTCTCTTAAAAAAGCCGATGGTAAACGTGCACTTGTTACCTACCTTGGAAAAAACCATCCAGGCTATAATGCATTAATCAAGGGTGAGGTTTATGAAGGTTATGCCAACTTATTTGGTAAAGATTACATGACGGTATATCGCCCTTTTACCGATCTTCAAGGTAAGGTCATTGGAATTTTATATATTGGTTTCGATATCACCGATTCTCTCACTCAGCTAAAGCAAACCATTACGCAACTAAGCATAGAAGAATCAGGTCATTTCATGCTGATACGTAGTAAAGAGCAGAGTATCATCGCTCATCCCAATTACCCCAGCGGAACCATTATCACCCCAGAGGTGTTACATGGTTTAACTTCAGATCAAGTATTAACAGACCAAGGTTCATGGCACTACCTTAATGAAAATCAACAACAAATGTATGCCTACAGTATCAATATTCCCGGATGGAATTGGGCGCTTATAGGGATAGCAAAAGTCAGTGAACTTAACGAAGAAAGTTTAAAACTGCTTAGTATTAATGCCGTGGTAGCCTTAGTCGGTATATTCTTGATCACTCTCTTACTTTCTATGGTGTTGATCAAAACATTAAAACCACTGCGCACCTTACAACAGCAACTCGACCTGCTCGGCAAAGGTGAATTATCACAAGAGTTCGCTAAGCCTAGCGTTAATAGTAACAATGAAGTCGATAAGATCACTATTAGTACTTCAAGAATGGCCGATGGATTAAGACAGCTCATATTAGCATTACAGACTTCGGTAAAGACCTTAGAATCACAAGCAGAAAACGCCCAAAAAATAGCTAGATTAAACGGTGAAGAAGCTCAATCATTGATGGCGCAAACAGATCAAATAGCTACCGCCATCGAAGAGATGTCAACATCAATAAGAGATGTTGCCAGTCACGCCAGTGAAGGGGCAGATAAGAGTCAACAAGTCGATGCTGCATCTCGCGAAGGCCATGAGCAGCTTAACTTAGTCGTTGAAGGGCTAGCAAAGCTGAGTCAACAGCTTAACGAAAGTCATGCAAGCGTTGAAGGCGTCACTAAAGAAAGCGAAGCTATCAGTCAGGTTACAGAGGTGATAAACGGTATTGCCGAACAGACCAATTTGCTTGCGCTCAACGCGGCAATTGAAGCTGCCAGAGCTGGAGAGCAAGGCAGAGGCTTTGCGGTTGTCGCCGATGAAGTACGCACACTGGCTCAGAGGACTCAAACATCAATCTCAGAGATAAGCCTTACCATTAATCAACTGCAGTCACAGGTAAAAATTACCGCAGAGCAGATGGGCCAAAGTCAACAACTCGGCATTGCATCCGCCACACAGGGCAAAGAAGCCAGTTGCCAACTTAATCAGATCACTAATAGCATCGGCGAGCTAGCCATTGCTTCTAGCAGTATCGCGAGTGCGACTGAACAGCAAAGTGCCGTCGCCGAAGAGATCACCCGCAACTTGCATCAAATCACTGAGCTTGCGCGAGATGGTGAGCAAAGAGCTGGCGAGACTGTCGATTCAGCCCAAGAGTTATCTACGATTGCAGCGGAAATTAAGCAACAAATAAGCATATTTAAAGCGTAAATAAGTAAAGCTCGAAAACAAGGTTCTAGGCCCGAAGCAAAAGTCTCTAGAAAACCACTTAGCAGGGAGAAAGGATTTACTTTCTCCCTTGCCTTTCTCATACCTCATACCTCCTAGCTCGTAGCTCCTAGCTCGTAGCTCGTAGCTCGTAGCTCGTAGCTCGTAGCTCGTAGCGATAGTAATCATCAATCAAATAGCCGATAAGATGATCTTACTTGAAGCGAACAAACCTTAAATCATTCAAACTGGATTCCGGCCACAAGCATGCCGGAATGACATGTACCTTAACCTTCTTAGCTCCACCTAGAGCCTTCTTAGCCTTATCTCGAACCTTCTTAGCCTTATCTCAAACCTTCTTAGCTCCACCTAGAGCCTTCTCAGCTCTACCTTGAACCTTCTCAGTCCTATCTCGAACCTTCTTAGCCTGACCTCGAACCTTCTTAGCTCTACCTTGAACCTTCTTAGCTCTACCTTGAACCTTCTCAGCCCTATCTCGAACCTTCTCAGCTTTATACTCGAGCCTTCTTAGCCCTACCTAGAACCTTCTTAGCCTTATCTCGAACCTTCTTAGCCTTATCTCAAACCTTCTTAGCCTTATCTCAAACCTTCTTAGCCTTATCTCAAACCTTCTTAGCCTTATCTCAAACCTTCTTAGCCTGACCTCGAACCTTCTTAGCCTTATCTCAAACCTTCTTAGCCTTACCTCGAACCTTCTTAGCCTGACCTCTAACCTTCTTAGCCTGACCTCTAACCTTCTTAGCCCCGATAAATAAAAAGCCCCACTCCTTTCTCAAGGGTGGGGCTTTTTGTATCGACTAGAGCGATAAATTATTAATCGTTCTTTTCAGCATCTCTGTCCATGTTTTCTGTATTTTCAAGCCATAACGCGTTGATAATACCGAACGAACACGCCAGCAAAACACCTAGTATCCAAGCAAAATACCACATACTTATGGCTCCTATTAGTAAAGTGACGTCTTATTATTTTCAATAAATTCGCGCGATAAACGACCGAACATCTTCATATAGGTATATATGGTATATGAGAGAACAATCGGAACAAAGATAATCGCAGCCCATGTCATTACAGTCAGAGACATTTTACTCGCAGTGGCATCCCACATGGTCAAACTCACGTTTGGCTCCAAAGAAGACGGCATGACGAATGGGAACATAGCGGCGCCACAAGTTAAGATCACGGCAGCAATCGCCAATGAGCTAAACAAGAAGGCGAAGCCTGAGCGGTTTAAGCGACTCGTCAGTAAAACAAGCAGTGGCATCACTAGCCCTATAATAGGGAACATCATAGTGAATGGATACTTATCATAGTTCGCCAACCAAGCACCAGACTCTATTGCAACCGTTTTAAGGGTTGGATCTGATATGCCATAAGTGTCGATAGTCGAAGTAATGACAAAACCATCAATACCATTGACTAACCAAACGCCAGCGGCACCAAATAGAACGAATAGCAGAGCCGCGAATAACTGACCGGCTTTAGCAGCACGAACTCTAAGCTCGCCTTCTGTCTTCATCTGTAACCAAGTAGCACCTTGCATCATAAACATGCTGACACACACAAGGCCAGCAAGCAGACCAAATGGATTCAACAGGCCGAAGAAGCCACCGTGATAAGTTGCACGTAAATACTCATCAAAGTTAAATGGAACACCTTGTAATAAGTTACCAAATGCAACACCGATAATTAGCGGTGGAACAAAACCGCCAACAAACAGTGCCCAATCCCACGCAGCTCGCCATCTTGGATCTTCAATCTTCGAACGGTAATCGAAACCTACCGGACGTAGGAACAAGGCGAACAATACCAACATCATCGCGACATAGAAGCCAGAGAATGAGACACCGTATACCATAGGCCAAGCGGCAAAGAGCGCGCCACCGGCAGTGATCAGCCATACCTGGTTACCATCCCAATGTGGGGCGATGGAGTTAATCATAATACGACGCTCGGTGTCATCTTTGCCTAAAATAGGTAAAAGTGCGCCGACCCCCATATCAAAACCATCCGTAACTGCAAATCCAATGAACAGCACACCTATGAGTGCCCACCAGATAAATCTTAATAATTCATAATCAAACATGATCAGATCTCCTGCTTAGGCATCTAAGTTTTCAAAGTGGTAACGGCCAGTCTTCATACAACTTGGTCCTTGACGAGCAAACTTAATCATCAAGTAAAGCTCAATGACGAGTAGCACGGTGTAGAACGCCGAAATAGAAATAATACTGAACCACAAGTCACTAACCGAAAGACTCGATGCGGACATAAAGGTAGGCAGCACTTCGGAAATAGTCCAAGGCTGACGTCCATATTCTGCAACGAACCAACCACACTCAATGGCAATCCATGGCAGTGGTAAGCTATAAAGCGCCGCTTTAAGAACCCAAGGTTTCTCTTCAATTTGATGACGTGTGCTCTGCCAGAAAGCGGCGGCAAACACAAACAACATAATGATGCCAGCTCCCACCATGGCACGGAAAGACCAGAACATAGGCGCTACGTTTGGAATAGAATCCTTAGCCGCTGCAATGATCTGTTCTTCAGTGGCATCGACAACCTTATCAGTATAACGCTTCAACAGTAGACCATAACCTAAGTCAACTTTTGCCTCTTCGAACGCCGCTCTTAGCTCAGGGGTTTCTTCACCAGAGCGAAGCCTCGTCAGCATCCCATAGGCTATCATACCGCTTCTGATACGCACTTCGTGTTCGGCAATTAAATCTTTAATCCCCGTGACTTCTTCATCCAGTGAGCGTGTCGCAATAATACCCATGGCATAAGGAATTTTTATAGCAAAGTCTGTTTCCATGGTTTCTTGATTCGGGAAACCAATCGCTGTAAATGCAGCTGGAGCTGGCTCAGTGTGCCACTCAGCTTCAATTGCAGCTAATTTAACACGCTGAACTTCACCGACTTTATAGCCTGATTCATCACCGAGTACGATAACAGATAGGATAGATGCCATACCAAAACTTGCAGCAATGGCGAATGAACGACGTGCAAACGGTAAGTCGCGCTTCTTCAAGATGTAGTAAGCACTGATCGACAATACGAACATGGCTCCAGCAACATAACCAGAAGCGACAGTATGAACAAACTTAACTTGAGCAACAGGGTTAAATAGCACTTCGCCCCAATTAGTCATCTCCATACGCATCGTTTCATAGTTAAATACTGAACCGACAGGGTTCTGCATCCAACCATTAGCAACCAAGATCCACAATGCAGACATGTTAGAACCAAGCGCTACTAACCAAGTGACAGCTAAATGCTGACGTTTGGTGAACCTGTCCCAACCAAAGAAGAACATACCCACTAAGGTGGACTCAAGGAAGAAGGCCATCAAACCTTCAATCGCCAATGGAGCACCAAAAATATCACCCACGTAATGTGAGAAATATGACCAGTTAGTGCCAAACTGGAACTCCATAGCTAGCCCGGTAGCAACACCTAAGGCAAAATTAATACCAAACAGCTTACCCCAAAACTTGGTCATATCTTTATAGATCTGTTTATCTGTCATCACATAAAGTGATTCCATGATAGCCAGCAAAAAAGCTAAACCTAAAGTTAAGGGAACAAACAAGAAGTGATACATAGCTGTCATCGCAAATTGAAAGCGCGACAGCTCAACAACCTCTTCTAAAATCATTAGTGACTCCTTAGGTGGTGCAACCATCGATTATGATTAGATCCCCATCAATCATTACCGATGCCTATTGAGGAATTTTATTTTTAGTGCATTTACACACTTATCAGTGGTAAAGCGGCTAAATATCGTATTTTTTACAAATTGACTAAGAGTCGCACAATAATGTGCCACTCCAATCAATTCCGTGACCAAGTTCACAACAAACCATTAATTTGTGATTAAAACTGAGAGCATTCATAAAACATTTGAAGCTAAATCTTTATTATCAAAAACTTAACGAAAACACAGACTCTTTCTCACCGTTAGTTTATACCATTCAAAATTGATTCAAATCAATCAAACACTCCGCTTAAAATGGGTTTTGTGGTTAAGGACACAGTTCAACACACGCTTAGGTTGACCCATCTAAAATACCATGTTAGGGGCGTTGTGGTGGTGGTGATAAACAAATATTTTTATTGGTTACAGTAATTATCAACTCAAAAGCCATACTTTTACAGCCAACAAGTTAAAAGCATCAATTTATTTACATGCTAAATAATTACCTATAATCATAAAATACAAATAAAACAATTACCTACAATAACCACCTGTATATCGATCGATGCAATTCAACTTAAACCCATTAATTTAACTAATGACAAAGAACAATTTTTCTCGTTTGATCATATTCATAAGGAAGCATAATATAGCTCCTGTGCTAAGGAGCAGACTAAATAACCCGGTGACCTTGCCCGGCTAGTCGAACTCCGCTCACATTACCCTTTAACTGTGTGGAGATATTATTATGAAAAAATTTCTAAATCGTTTAGCAAACAACTACAAGCGTGTTTTTGTTGAACTTTATACTGCTAGAGAGCTATAAACAGCACCTCAGCAAACAGATTTACTTGAAGTTTTGTTAGCGCAAAACGGCCACCTAGCATATTGATGCTAGGTGGCTTTTTCATATCTAGCTCATAATAACCACTTCAAAAGCTTCGATCTCCCCTCACAAACATAAGTAAGCACTTATATACTAGCCTAGGCCTCACCTCTCCGCTAGCAGAGCTATTAGCCCCTTAGATCCAAATAGACTACAAACCCTATATTTTAGGTGGTTTAGTACATAAAGCTTTTCTAAAGTTGATATAAGCCACTATTTATCTTCAATAATCTTGCAACCTTTGAGCACAAAAAAAAGGGCACCGATATTTTCGGTGCCCTTTTACCTTGGTATTAATGAGTGACAGTTAAATTAGGCGAACTTTACATTTGAACTCGCTAATTAATCTCGAGTCTGAACATGATGTAAACATTAGCCATAACTTGTCAGTCACTTTATTTAACCAAGCTTAACTCGTGCATTTCTGAACATTCTCATCCAAGGGCTATCTTCACCCCAGCTATCAGGATGCCAAGAGTTCGCTACGGTTCTAAATACACGCTCAGGATGTGGCATCATGATGGTCACACGACCATCAGTGCTACAGATCCCTGATAACGCATTAGGGGAACCATTAGGGTTCTGCGGGTATTGCGTGGCTATCTCACCCTTACCATTTACATATCGCAAAGCAACTGTTCCAGACGCTTCAGCTAAAGCCATTGCCTCTGGCGTGGCAAACTCTGCACGTCCCTCACCGTGTGACACGGCAATCGGCATACGAGAACCTTCCATGCCATCAAGGAAGATAGAGGGAGTTTTTTGTACTTCAACTAAGCTGACACGGGCTTCGAAACGCTCAGAGCGATTTCGAACAAAACGCGGCCAATGTTCAGTGCCTGGGATGATCTCTTTCAATGTGGATAACATCTGACAGCCATTACATACGCCTAGAGAGAAACTGTCTTCACGTTCGAAGAATTGAGTAAACTGCTCACGGGCTCTGGCATTAAACAGAATAGACTTAGCCCAACCTTCACCAGCACCCAGCACATCACCGTATGAGAAACCACCACACGCTGCTAATCCTTGGAACTCATCTAAGCTGATGCGTCCACTGAGAATATCACTCATATGGACATCACGACTCTCAAAGCCTGCTCTATCGAAGGCTGCCGCCATCTCCAGGTGCGAGTTAACCCCTTGCTCACGCAAAATAGCCATCTTAGGTGCAGCACCTTTTAAGATAAATGGCGCGGCAACATCTTCACTTGGGTCGAACTTTAGATCGACAGTTAAGCCCGGCTCGCTGGCGTCATGCTTAAGCGCAAACTCTTCATCTGCACACTCAGGAGTATCTCTAAGTGACTGCATTTTATGGGTCGTTTCAGCCCAGATAGTTCTCAGCTCTGTGCGAGACTCAACTAACATCTCACGATCGCCGTCATTTATCGTAATGGTATCATCAGCAGTTAAACCACCAATGACATGACATGCGACGCCCGCAGCATTGAACTTGGCAATGATGGCTTCACTTTGTGCACTGCTAACCTGAATGACACCACCAAGCTCCTCATTAAAGAGTCGCTCAATATCGGTGCCATCAACATCTGCAAGATCGATATTCAGACCCGTGTTACCCGCAAACGCCATCTCAACAAGTGTAGTAAGAAGACCACCATCGCTGCGATCGTGATAGGCAATAACGTCACGGCTGGCAACTAGAGGCTGGATCACCTCGAAGAAGCCACGTAGCAAGCTTGCATCACTAAGATCTGGGGCTGTATCACCCAGCTCACTGTACACCTGAGCCAGACATGAGCCACCAAGGCGATTATTACCTGCACTTAAGTCTATAAGTAGTAACTCTGTCTCACCTTTATCGGTGCGAAGCTCTGGAGTGACTGTATTGCGGATATCCTGCACTGCACCAAAGGCTGTGATGACCAGTGACATAGGCGATGTTACCGCCTTATCGACACCCTGATCTTGCCATGCAGTCTTCATCGACATCGAGTCTTTACCGACTGGAATAGTCAAATCAAGCTCTGGACACAGCTCTTCACCAATGGCTTTTACCGCTTCATAGAGACCAGCATCTTCTCCAGGGTGGCCAGCTGCAGACATCCAGTTAGCTGAAAGCTTAATGCGCTTAAATGACCCGATATCACTGCCGGCAATGTTCATGATCGATTCTGCAACTGCCATGCGTGCAGAAGCGCCAAAGTCCAGTAGTGCAAGCGGCGTACGCTCACCCAAAGACATGGCTTCACCTGTGTATGAATCAAAACTTGCTGCAGTCACGGCACAATCCGCAACTGGAACCTGCCAAGGACCCACCATCTGATCGCGATTAACCAGACCCGTTACACTTCTATCGCCTATGGTAATTAAGAAGGTCTTTTCAGCCACTGTTGGAAGTCTGAGTAAGCGACGTACCGCTTCTTTAATCTCAATCTTACTTTGATCAACGGCCGGTGACTCAGCCTTTGCGCTCACAACATCACGGCTCATTTTGGGTGCCTTACCTAACAGCACTTCAAGCGGCAGATCAATCGGCTTATCACCAAAATGCTCATCACTTAAACTTAAATGACGTTCTTCTGTTGCTACGCCCACCACAGAGAAAGGCGCGCGTTCACGCTCACATATTGCGATAAACGTATCGAGATTTTCAGGTGCTACAGACATCACATAACGTTCTTGTGACTCGTTACACCAGATCTCTAACGGGCTCATTCCTGGCTCATCAGATGGCACATCTCTGAGTTCAAACTTACCACCACGTTCGCCATCGTTGACAAGTTCAGGGAAAGCATTGGATAGACCGCCTGCGCCTACATCATGAATAAATTGGATCGGGTTGTTATCACCCATCTGCCAACAACGATCGATCACTTCCTGACAACGACGCTCCATCTCTGGGTTTTCACGCTGCACAGAAGCAAAATCGAGATCTTCATTAGATTCACCAGAGGTCATTGAAGAGGCTGCACCGCCACCTAAGCCGATATTCATCGCCGGACCGCCTAAGACGATAAGCTTAGCACCAACGGTAATTTCACCTTTTTGGACATGATCTTCACGTATGTTACCTAGGCCACCGGCAAGCATAATTGGTTTATGATAACCACGCACTTCAACACCGTTATGGCTGCTGACTTCTTGCTCATAAGTACGGAAGTAACCCAACAATGCAGGGCGACCGAACTCATTGTTGAACGCAGCGCCACCGAGTGGGCCTTCAGTCATGATATCAAGCGCGGTAACGATACGATCAGGCTTACCGTAGTCAGCTTCCCATGGCTGAACAAAACCTGGGATCTTAAGATTTGAAACACTGTAACCAGTTAAGCCAGCTTTTGGCTTTGAACCTCGTCCAGTTGCACCTTCATCGCGGATCTCTCCACCGGAGCCTGTAGCGGCACCTGGGTATGGGCTGATTGCTGTAGGATGATTATGGGTTTCAACCTTCATCAGGATATGCATAGGCTCAGTGTGGTAACTGTACACGCCATTATCTTCAGGGAAGAAACGACCTGCTGTATAGCCTTCCATAACAGCCGCATTATCTTTATAAGCCGATAACACACCATCAGGCGTCACTGCGAAGGTATTTTTAATCATCTTGAACAAAGATTTTGGCTGAACCTCACCATCAATAGTCCAATCTGCATTGAAAATCTTATGACGACAGTGCTCTGAGTTTGCTTGGGCAAACATCATTAACTCGACATCATTTGGATTACGGCCAAGTTGAGTAAAATTCTCAACCAGGTAATCGATTTCATCGCTAGCTAACGCTAAACCAAGCTGTACATTCGCAAGCTCTAACGCACTACGACCTTCAGTTAAAATATCGACACTTTTTACAACGGCAGGCTCAGTACGTGCAAAAAGCACTTCTGCCGCCTCAAAGCCAGCAAGAATAACTTCCACCATGCGGTCATGAAGTAGCGCAATTAAGCCTTGCTCTTGCTCTGTAGTTAGCGCGTCAGACTCTACATAGTAGGCGATACCGCGCTCTAAACGTTTAACTTTTTCTAAACCACAATTGTGGGCAATATCTGTTGCCTTAGAAGACCAAGGAGAGATAGTGCCTGGACGTGGCGTGACAAAATGAAGTGTACCCTCTGGTGCGTGCGCTTCAATGGCAGGACCATAGGTAAGGAGTTTGGCAAGTTGCTGAGTTTCACTTTCTTCAAGTGGCTCAGTTAAATCGGCTAAATGGATATACTCAGCATAGATACCAGTAACTGGAAGTACTGCAGTTTTACAGGCTTCCATTAATTTTTGAACTTTAAACGCTGATAAAGCTGGGGCTCCGCGGATGATCTCCATCACGTCATTTCACCTTATATATTATAATTGCAGGGTCAGATCTGGCGCCATTATAGGGAAATGCTACTGACAAATCACCAGAAGTTAACCGCGAAAACAGTGTTTCCTATTAAAGAAAATCCCCCTCGTTAAAATAAATTGCTCAGTTAACGTTTAAGACAGGTTAAATGGCTTAAGATCGACCATAATTATGCATAAGACATACTCAGCGCACTTAGCTAGTACTCAGATAAATAAGGGAAAATTCGTTTTATCCAGGCTTTGCTTCCACTGTGATATAATCTCCTGCTGTTTTGAACCAAATGATGGGAAAATTAGCGCTATATGAAAAAACTTTTGTTTGTCTTACTCACTATTACTGTACTGGCCGCATGCCAGAAGGTCAGTGTGGAACAAACTCAGGTTAATAAAGCGCCTATAGTCAAAACCACCTTAACTGTTGGTACCCTTTATGGCTCGCAAATTTTCATCACTTCAGGTCAAGGCGAAGCCGGTTTTGATTATGAGATGGCATTACGTTTTGCCGATTTTCTCGAACTCGATTTAGAGATGAAGCCCTACCCGAATATCGGAGAGCTTTATCAGGCTCTGGATAAAGGCGATATCGATCTTATCGCCGCTGGGCTTGCCGATACTCAAAGCCGCAGAGAGAAATTCCGCTTAGGGCCACCGCTTTATCGAGTGGATCAAGTGTTAGTGTACAAACAAGGAACATCGATCCCAAAGGATGTGTCTCAGCTAGAAGATAAGATAACAGTCATAACAGATTCATCGTTCGTTGAAACACTGTCTCAATTGCAAAAGATGTACCCTGAACTGCTCTGGTCGCAGGAGAAAGACAAAGACAGTGAAGAGTTAATGGCAATGATCGCCAGAGGAGAGATTACTTATACTATCGCCGACTCAACGACATTCGACATCAATCGCCGCTTTATGCCTGAACTAAGAGCCGGGCCCATCTTAAGAGAAAAACAAGCGATCGTCTGGTTACTGCCACCGAATAATAGTGACCGTTTAATGAGTAACTTGCTAACATTTTGGCACAATGAGAAGCGCAGTGGCACCTTAGCCCATCTCAATGAAAAATATTTTGCCCATGTAAAACGTTTTGATTATGTCGATACTCGCGCCTTTCTCCGCGCTATCGATAACAAGTTGCCAAAATATAAAGATAAGTTTCAATATTACGCTGGAGACATCGATTGGCGAAAACTGGCAGCTACGGCTTACCAGGAATCTCACTGGAATCCCAATGCCCGCTCGCCCACAGGTGTAAGAGGCTTGATGATGTTGACATTACCAACCGCAAAACAGGTCGGTATTGCCAACAGACTCGATCCGGAACAAAGCATTAAAGGTGGTGCGAAATATCTGAATGATATTTTAGTTCGCCTGCCTGACTCTATACCAGAAAATCAGCGTATGTGGTTTGCTTTAGCCTCGTACAATATCGGCTATGGTCATGTAGAAGATGCGCGTAAGCTGGCACAATCTATGGGCCTTAACCCCAGTGCATGGCGCGACCTAAAAGAGGTACTGCCGCTGCTGCAAAAACGAAAATACTATAAGCGAACTCGCTATGGCTATGCCAGAGGCAACGAAGCGGTTCATTATGTTGATAGCATTCGACGTTACTACGATACCTTAGTATGGGTTGATAATCAGAATCGGCTGATAGAAGATGCAAACCGTCAAGCCGATGAGACACAAATGGTGGAGCTGACTAATGGTGAGAGCAATGAGTTAGTAGGTGCACAACCGCAGTAATTTTTGTAAACTTTAAGCAGTGAGCCATTAATATTTTAAATAGGAGAATGTGGTGAGAAAAAATAAACTAAAATTGATCTCTTCAAGACGCAGAAACCAGCAAAAGGCCCGTCATCTACGTACCTTGGCCCGACAAAAAATGTTCTTTTGCTTTATTCAACCTGCAGGTCAGTGATCGATTCAATCAAAAAACAGATATTACTCTTTCAATTTTTGTTCTTTCTCAGCCTCTAGCCTTTTCTGCAGCTGCTTCAGTTCCTTTTTCTCTTTACGTCGACGCCTGAAGAACTGGCTTAGCTGCTCACTGCATTTATCTGCAAGCACTCCCTCTGTCACTTGCAACTGATGATTAAATGCACTGTGCCTGACCAAATCAAGCACTGTACCAGCAGCACCTGTTTTCTCATCTCTTGCACCAAACACTAGACGCTCGACTCTAGAGTGAACCATAGCGCCCGCACACATGGCACAAGGTTCTAAGGTGACATATAGCGTGGTATTGAGCAGTCGATAGTTCTCAATGATTTTCCCTGCATGACGTAGACACTGCATTTCTGCATGGGCCGATGGATCGTGCTGTCCAATGCAATCATTAGATCCTAAGGCAATCACTTCATCGTCTTTGACCAAGACAGCGCCGACTGGCACCTCGCCACGACTTTCAGCCTCATGGGCTTGTTTCATTGCCAGTGACATAAAAAATAGATCTTTCTCTAACTGAGAAGTACTGTCATCAGGTTGCTGTGTTTTTATTCTCTGATCTGGCAAACTTAATCCCACCACCAATGTAAATGTTGGATAAATATTAGACGTTAAAAAAGGCGCCGAAGCGCCCTTTTCATTTTACACCTAAGTGTTAGTTAAGCGTCAATTATTCCCACTCGATAGTCGCAGGTGGCTTACCTGATATATCGTAAACAACCCGTGAGATACCATCAATTTCATTGATGATACGATTAGACACAAGGCCTAGGAAATCATAAGGAAGATGTGCCCAATTTGCCGTCATGAAATCTATGGTCTCAACGGCGCGCAATGAAACCACCCAATCATATTTACGACCGTCACCCATCACGCCAACAGAGCGTACAGGGAGGAACACAGTAAATGCCTGGCTGACCTTGTTGTAAAGGTCGGCTTTATGCAGCTCTTCGATGAAAATAGCATCGGCAAGACGCAGCAGATCACAGTACTCTTTCTTCACTTCGCCTAGCACACGTACACCAAGACCCGGTCCAGGGAATGGGTGACGGTATAGCATGTCGTATGGCAGGCCGAGCTCTAAACCAATTTTGCGCACTTCATCTTTAAACAGCTCACGAAGTGGCTCAACCAATCCTAGCTCCATATCATCAGGCAATCCGCCGACGTTATGGTGTGACTTAATCACATGAGCTTTACCTGTGGCGCTACCTGCAGACTCGATAACATCCGGGTAGATTGTTCCCTGCGCTAGCCATTTTGCGTTAGCACATTTCTTAGACTCTTCATCGAAAATCTCGACGAATACACGACCAATAATCTTGCGCTTAGCTTCGGGTTCGGCCTCATCTTTCATCGCATCGAGGAAACGGTTTTCAGCATTCACATGGACGATGTTCAGTCCGAAGTGGTCGCCAAACATGTCCATCACTTGCTCGGCTTCATTGAGACGAAGCAGGCCGTTGTCGACGAATACACAGGTGAGCTTGTCACCAATTGCACGGTGTAGCAACATGGCAACAACCGATGAGTCGACACCACCAGACAGACCTAAAATAACTTCATCATCACCGATCTGCTGCTTAAGCTTAGCGACCGCATCTTCTATGATTGAAGCAGACTTCCAGTTTGCGTCACAGTTACAGATCTCTAACGCGAAGTGTTCCAGCATGCGCTTGCCCTGACGGGTATGCGTTACTTCAGGGTGAAACTGCACGCCATAGAACTTTTTCTCTTCGTTCACCATGGCAGCAAAAGGACAAGTTTCAGTGTTGGCAACGGCAACGAACCCTTCAGGGATCTCGGAGACTTTATCACCGTGGCTCATCCACACATCAAGAAGTGGCTTGCCAGTCTCACTGATAGCGTCTTCTATGCTTTTAAATAGTGCTGATTCAGTTTGAACTTCTACCTGAGCATAACCGAATTCACCTTCACCTACGCCTTGAATAACCTTGCCACCAAGCTGCTCAGACATGGTCTGCATGCCGTAGCAGATCCCAAGTACAGGCACGCCCGCATTGAAAACATACTCAGGTGCACGAGGTGAGTCTTGTGCAGTCACGCTCTCTGGGCCACCGGCCAGAATTATTCCATTTGGAGCAAAACCTTTAATCTGCTCTTCACTCACATCCCAAGCCCATAGCTCACAGTAAACGCCTATTTCACGAATACGGCGGGCGATAAGTTGTGTGTACTGAGATCCAAAATCTAAGATCAGTATCTTATGCTCATGAATATTGTTCATGGGGAACCTTTATTTTATTAATCTAATTTTCGGTATCAGTTTTAGTATCTAGCACTAAACTGGCATAAAAAGGGTATAGAAACGGTTATATAAATGGGCGACTCATGCCGCCCCTTTCTAAACCAAGGTGCAAGCTTAAATTACGAACCACGACTGTAGTTTGGTGCTTCTTTACTGATGGTCACATCGTGTACATGAGACTCACCCATGCCAGCCGAAGTGATTTTCACAAACTCGGCTTTCTCATTTAACTCTTTGATGGTCGCGCAGCCAGTCAAGCCCATGCATGAACGCAGGCCGCCCATATGCTGGTGAATGATCTCTTTAAGCTTGCCTTTGTAAGCAACGCGGCCTTCGATACCTTCCGGTACCAACTTATCGGCAGCATTGTCACTCTGGAAGTAACGATCCGATGAACCTTGTGTTTGGTTCATGGCACCCAAAGAACCCATACCTCGGTATGACTTATAAGCGCGGCCATTGTGTAGTTCAGTCTCGCCCGGCGCTTCATCAGTACCGGCAAACATGGAACCTGCCATGATACATGAAGCTCCTGCGGCTAAGGCTTTAGCCAAATCACCAGAAAAACGGATACCGCCATCGGCAATAATCGGAATATTTAAATGTTTAACGGCCTCGGCAGCATCGGAAACTGCGGTGATCTGAGGAACGCCCACACCGGTAACGATACGAGTCGTACAGATTGAGCCAGGGCCGATACCCACCTTGACAGCGTTAACACCGGCTTCAACCAATGCTAGTGCACCTTCGGCTGTTGCCACGTTGCCACCGACAATCTGTAAATCAGGATATTTGGCACGAGTATCACGAATACGCTGAAGAACACCTTCAGAATGACCATGTGATGAATCGATCAGCAGAACGTCAACACCGGCAATAACCAAGGCATCGACACGCTGCTCGTTACCAGGGCCTGCACCGACGGCTGCGCCGACGCGAAGGCGACCTAGCTCATCTTTACAGGCATTAGGTTTTTGCTCGGCTTTTTGGAAATCTTTTACTGTGATAAGGCCCTTGAGCTTAAAATTACCATCGACAACCAGCACTTTCTCAACGCGATGAGAATGCATGAGAGTCTGAACTTCATCCAGCTTAGTGCCTTCGGCAACAGTTACCAGACGATCTTTAGGTGTCATCACCTGATCGACAGTACGGCTCCAGTCAGTGATAAAGCGAACATCACGGCCTGTAATAATACCGACAAGTTCGTTGGCGTCGTTGACAACCGGGTAACCGGCGAAACCATTCTTCAATGTCAGAACTTTAAGATCTGCAAGCGTTGTGGTTGGCGTGACGGTGACAGGTTGTTGAACGATACCCGCTTCGTAAATCTTAACTTTACGAACTTCTTCTGCTTGCTGCTCGATCGTCATATTTTTATGAATAAAACCTAGACCACCTTCCTGTGCAATGGCAATAGCCAAACGAGCTTCAGTCACGGTATCCATGGCTGCAGACACAATAGGAGTGTTGAGTTCTATTTTGTTTGTTAGACGAGTCTTGAGAACGGCGGTATTAGGGAGTACGGTCGAGTGTGCAGGTACAAGTAACACATCATCAAAAGTTAGTGCTTCTTTCTTTAAACGTAGCATGGCAACATATCCCAAATAGAGTAGGTTTGGAGGTGAAATATTGCGGCGAGATTATACCTTGCATATTTCACTTGGTAAATGGAAAATAGTAAAAAAGTGCCATTAGTCGTAAAAATCGTATGAAAACACCAAAAAATAATGTTTACACCGTTTCTCGTCTCAACGGTGAAGTGCGTCAATTACTCGAAGGTGAGCTAGGCAAGATCTGGCTTAATGCAGAAGTATCGAACTTTGCCGCTCCGGCTTCTGGCCACTGGTATCTCACTCTTAAAGATAATAATGCCCAGATCCGTTCAGCCATGTTTAAAGGTCGCAATCGCAGTGTCGCCTTTAAACCCGTTAATGGGCAGCAGGTATTAGTTAAGGGCTCTATCAGCGTCTATGAGCCACGAGGGGACTATCAGCTGATCTTAGAGTCAATGATGCCAGCCGGTGATGGTTTGTTAGCCCAGCAATATGAAGCGCTAAAAATGAAACTGGCTGCAGAAGGCTTGTTTGCAGCCGAAACTAAGCGCCCTATTCCGTCCAACATTCAAAAAATTGGTGTTATCACCTCAGCAACAGGCGCAGCGCTCAAAGATGTACTACATGTGCTCGCTAGACGCGATCCTTCCATTGAAGTGGTGGTTTATCCCACTCAAGTGCAAGGTAAGGATGCCGATAAGCTCATCTGTAAAGCGATAGAGATAGCCAATGCAAGATTAGAGGTCGATGTATTGCTGCTCACTCGAGGCGGCGGCTCACTGGAAGACTTATGGTGTTTTAACAGCGAAGATCTCGCTCATAGCATCTATAACAGCGCCCTGCCTATCGTTTCTGCTGTTGGCCATGAAGTCGATACCACCATCTGTGATTATGTCGCCGATGTACGCGCGCCAACCCCCTCATCGGGCGCAGAGCTACTATCAAAAGATGCTGAAAACAAACATGAAAAGCTCGAACTATTTGTTTCAAGGCTAAAACAAAGTTGGCAGCATTATCAGCTAAAAACCAATAGCCGAATGAGCACACTGACTCACAGGTTACAGCGCCAAGATCCTAAACGCCGTCTCGAGCAATATGAGCAAAGCTTCGATGAGATGCAATTTAGACTCGATGCTGCCATCGACAAAAAACTCGCAAACTTGGCATTGAAGCAGCAACAACTGAGTCATCGTCTAAACCAACAATCACCAAAAAATAAACTCTCTTTGGAAGCGCAGAGACTCAGTTATTTAACCTCACGGCTGAAAGACTCCATCAAAGAGAAACTGAACAGCAGCGAAAAGAGCCTCAGCGTCAGTGCCCATCAGTTACAGACAGTGAGCCCGTTAGCCACTTTAAGCCGTGGCTACAGCATTACCCAAGATGCTAAGGGGAAAGTGCTGACTCGTTCTGAGGACATCAATATTGGCGACGTACTGACAACTAAGCTGTTAGAAGGCGAAATTCAATCTAAAGTGGTATAACACTAATCGAAATAATACTTGTCGGATTGTTTCACGCTGTGATACCTCGCCCTGATGTCGAAGGTCACAGCCGCGTTCACTTTTGATTATTGTATCCTCGAATTGTTATACACAAAATAATCAAAAGTGGTGGGCTTTAAAATAGGTGTTGAATCAAAGAAAACGAAGCCACCCATTTTAGCTATCTCTTGTTTGCCCCTTCATCTAATTTGTTGAGAAGAAAACGAAGCCACCCATTTTAGCTATCTCTTGTTTGCCCCTTCATCTAATTTGTTGAGGGGAGTGCTAAGATTGAGGTGTTTGTAGGGGAATTTGCCTAGATAAAGGCTAAATGGATGAAAATATTTAAGCTACAGGGTAATTCTTCCAGATTAAAGCAGCCAAAAGACCGAATTTCGATTCGGTCTGATATTTATCTTAAGTTGTACCGTTTATTAAGTAATTAACAGCTTGTCAGCTGCTGCAGAGCCACCTCTGGCAATTAGCTGCCCCTTGTCTGCGTTTTCGCTCTAAGTGCTCGCAGTAGACATCTAGCTCTTGGGGAGTACCAACAGGGCCTTTAAATAAGCGACTAAATTCAGTGGTGAGTTTCAGCCAGTTTTCTTGAGGAATATTGAGTCTATTAAGTATTTTCTGTGATTCAGGGCTAATTGCGCCTCGCTTATCGGCTCTGATTATTCGTCCTGTTTCATCAACCAGTTGTAGGTAATCTTTAGCACTAAACATGAGTCCTTTAACCATCTCTTTTCGCTCATTGCCTACAAAGGGTAAAAGTGCTGCGGGTTGCTCTCCCTTTATTGCTGCTTTGATGCGTTTTTTAATACTGGTGAAATCAGAAGTTTCAGGGGTCCCAGACACCTTAGCTCGAATTGGGTTGAGGTCAACATAGGCCATACAAGCTATAACTGCTGCTTCATCCAATAAAGCTTGGGATTTGAAACGTCCCTCCCAAAATCGCCCTGTACAGCCATCCTCTTTATTCGCTCTCCTGGCAATAGGTTCATTCAATGCGCGCATAAACCAACTAATATCACTTAGTCTACTTCGATATTGAGCAATCGAATGTTTCAGGCCAGAAACCTCGAAGCTTTCAATGACATCTCCTTGAGCAAACCTCTGAGTAATGTCAGAGCCTTTAAACAGTTGATGCCAGTGCTGTACCACCTCTTTATCTGTCCATGAATTGGCTTCGAAAATGTCGACTCTCAATACCAAGTGCAGATGGTTAGACATCACTGCATAAGCCGCTACATCTATCGCAAACACTTCGGCTAACTCAAGAATTCTTGACTCAACCCAATCTCGACGATGTTCATATGACTTTCCGGTAAATTTATCGACTCCAGTGAGCCAGGATTGCCGCACACATTTCGAAATACAGTGGTAAAACGGAGTGTCTTCGATACTGACTAATGTGCTTCTGGGTCTAGCCATAGCAACCTCAATGCAAGAGAGACTATTTAAGTTTAGTTGCAGCTTGAGAAAGCGGCAGAAATAATGGGTGGCTATGTTAAAGAGGGATTGATGTGAAAAAACTTGCTGGTGAAAACTTTAGTGTTGATGCAGCTACGAGCTTCGATTTCAAGGTGAGGTATCACGCAGTGGTGCTCTTCCAACGAGAGAATCGGGTGAATATTGCAAAGTAATAGACTTATGAACGAGAACTAGGGATTGCGAACTGGCTCTGAAATTGATTTACATTGTCGAGCTGGCTGCTAAACATGAAAGTTGTTTGAAATAGCTGTACTCGCTGGACAAGTTAAGTTCCATAAAAATTTGCCATTCCTCCACTGTTCCATAAGGATATGGAAAATGTCTTAAGAGTATCAACTATCTTGAAAGACACCGTGCTTAAGACCTTGGAAGTCAAAATTGCTTACGGCGTTCCACTGACCCTTGTAAAAACATAAGTTCACATGCCTCACCGACAGGTGATTGATTAAATTATAAGTGTAACCTTCAATTACTTATCCCATTACCAAAGGTCACTGTATTCCGGCTCAAGTTCTCTGTCGAAATTAAATAATACCAATAGGTATAAGTAAGTGGTCAATTCAGAGTTATTTTTTGGCAGCATAATTCAAGGCGAATGAGTTAGGAAATGGTGATCACTTTTGAACTCATTCAACACAGAAGTAGGCAGCCAAAAACACTCCTGGAAGGCGAGTTTTAGCACATCTGATACGGCGTTAACGAGCTTAAACGTAGAATAACTATGTCTCTCACTCGTTGCCTTGCCTCACAAGCGCTAAACTCTCGCTGAATGACCATATCTTTATACCGATTGGTATAAAACAGCGAACCTATACAAAATCAGCCAGAGTTAAACCAGGAAATGTGATCAGCCATCATTAGAAGGCATCTAGTGCCTATACAAATCCCCTCCTTCACCTTCCATGGCGATCACGGATAAGCATATCCATATGCAAAAAAGGCCAGTTAAAATGAATTAACTGGCCTCTTCAATAAAATAAGATCCTAGAAACGATAATCTAGTCCCTAAATTCTACTTTTCATCTTTATCTCTTATGTGGCTTATCATGCGCTTACGACGACGCTCTTGGCTCACAGTCAGCTTCTTAGTGTTCATGCCTTCAAACGGGTTACCACCGTCCTGGAAGCGTACCTGAATGGGTGTACCCATGACTTTCAATGAACGACGGTAGTAGTTCATCATAAAGCGCTTGTATGAATCAGGCAGGCGCTTAACCTGGTTACCATGAATAACCACGATTGGTGGGTTATAACCACCTGCGTGAGCATACTTAAGCTTAACTCGGCGACCGTTAACCAAAGGTGGCTGGTGATCGTCCTGTGCCATTTGCATGATCCGGGTCAGCATAGACGTACTTACACGGCGCGTGGCACTGTCATAAGCTTCTTCAACTGACTGATACAAGTGTCCAACACCTGTACCGTGTAACGCTGATATAAAATGAATTCGGGCAAAGTCGATAAAACCAAGACGACGATCAAGTTCGCTCTTGACGCGATCTTTAATTTCTTGATTAATACCATCCCATTTGTTAACCGCGATAACTAAAGCGCGCCCTGCGTTAAGGGCAAAACCTAGTAGACCAAGATCTTGCTCAGCAATACCTTCACGGGCATCGATAATCAACAAGACAACGTTACTGTCTTCGATTGCTTTCAGGGTTTTAATGACCGAAAACTTCTCTACCGTTTCATGCACCTTGCTACGACGACGAACACCTGCTGTATCGATAAGCACGTATTCACGGCCTTCTCGCTCCATAGGGATGTAGATACTGTCACGCGTGGTACCAGGCTCATCGTAAACAACGACACGTTCTTCACCTAAAATACGGTTAGTCAGCGTTGACTTACCCACATTAGGCTTGCCGATAATTGCCAACTTGATAGGCAGATCTTGTAAGCGTTTCTGCTCGGCTTCAGCATCTTCTTCGGTATATTCACGCTCTTCGCCATCTTCTTCGCCTTCACCCTCACGGTTCAGACCAAGTGCTTCAGCATATGGCGCCAATGCGTATTCAATCATATTGGTGACACCACGACCTTGAGACGCAGCCATCTGATAGACTTCACCTAAGCCTAATGCCCAAAACTCTGCACAAGCAGAATCAGCATCGATACCATCGACTTTATTGGCAACCACGAAAGTCGTTTTATCACGGCGACGTAGGTGCTCAGCAATAGAGTGATCGGCAGCAGTTAAGCCTGCACGAGCATCGGTTAGAAACAGTACAACATCAGCTTCTTCAATCGCTGCCAGTGACTGCTCAGCCATATGGGTCTCAATACCTTCTTCGGTACCATCGATACCACCGGTATCAACTACGATAAATTCGTAGCCAGAAAGGTGTGCTCGGCCATATTTGCGATCCCGAGTTAGCCCAGGAAAGTCGGCCACCAAAGCATCTCTGGTGCGCGTAAGGCGATTGAACAGGGTCGACTTACCTACATTGGGTCGCCCAACAAGGGCCACAACTGGAATCATTTTTATGCCTCTAATTTACTATTTTTTAAACTACAAATTCAATAACTCGGATCTTAGTCTATTTAAGAATAGTCTAAGCCGGTACTACATATTTTATGTGCTAAATACCCATGATTTAACAAAGGCATTTAACACAAAAAGCCCCCAGAACAAATTCCGAGGGCCTTTAATCAATTCAGATAAAGCTTACGGAAGCGTTATTCTAGCAACTTTTCCACTGCGAGTCTGAACATAAATCTTATCATTAACCACTAAAGGTTGGCTGTACAAGCCTGAACTATCAACCTGAACTCGGCCAACAAGCTTACCACTGGTTTTATCCAGGAAGTGTAGATAGCCTTCAAAGTCACCCACAACTATGTACTCATTGAATACTGATGCCGATGTTAATGTACGGTTTGTCAGTTCAGTATTACTCCAGCTTTCAAGACCATTACGTCTATCGATAGAGTAGATACGACTATGATCATCAACTAAGAACAGGCTAACACCTGAGTCGGCAAGTTCATTAAAACTTGAATACTTACGCGACCAAACAACTCGACCCGTTCTTAACTCCATGGAAACTAAGTTACCGTTGAAACCAACTGCATATAGGTTTTCACCGATAATCAGTGGCTTCATATCAATATCAGCCATACGGGTAAACTCATTACCACCTTTGGGCGTATAGATAGCTTGTTCCCAAGCAGCCTGACCATTATTCTTGATAATGACAGCGATCTTACCATCGGCTGTACCGACGAAGAAACCACCGGCTTCATAGTTAGCCGCACCCGTTCCACGAAGTGTTAACGTCGGTAGCTTTGACTCATAAACCCACTGTTTTTCACCATCGTCAACATTAAACGCTTCTAATGTCCCCGCACTGGTGCTGACGACGACAATATCTTCACCCACAGTGGGTGCAGAAAGCAATTCACCACCGGCGATCACCGACCATTTGGTGTCACCGGTTTGCGCATCTAATGCGCCAAGTAAGCCACTTTCACCACCGATGAACAACATATCTCTGGCAGCGGTCACACCGGCTGCTAGCTTAGCACCTTTGTTCTTAGCTAAGATATTGTCTTTAAATGCTGAACTGAAGTCTCGGCTCCAAACTTTGGCTCCAGTCGCTTCATCAAAAGCAACCACTTCACCATATCTATCAACCACAAATAATTTATCGTAACGCGCAGCCGGACGTAAACGTGAATAGTAATCACCTACACCCTGGCCAACATTGGTACTCCAGCTCACTTCAGGAAATACACTGGCCGTTAATTCGGGTAGCGGGCTAACCGGCTCATCTTCAACATCACTCGATGAACAGGCAGATAACAGACCGATACTCAGGCCACACGCGAGTAGTGTTTTACACCAAGACTTCATGGGCGATTCCTTATGCCTTGTTTAAATTATCTAGCTTCATCTGCAATGCAGGGCTTGCAGTTACGCCACCATTAGCAATAGCAGCTTGATAAGCAGATTTAGCTTGTTCTTCATCGCCTTTACGCACTAAGAAGTCACCTTTTAGCTCATCTCGTTGAGCACTAAAAGCTGGATCTGATACTTGCTCTAATGTGGTAATAGCAGTAGCAATTTGACCTTGCTCAGCTTGGACACGTGCTAAACGCATTGTCGCAACCATCACTAAACCTTTATCTGGTGCAGAAGCGACAACACTTTTCAATGTCACTTCAGCTTTTTCTAAATCACCCGCTTCAACTGCAGCTTTAGCCACAATAAGCTCAAGCAGTGACTGATAACCTTTCTGGCTGTGGTCTTTAGCAAAATTTTCTGCTGCGGTTAGCATGCTCGCATCGCTAATATTACCGGCGCTGACAGCTTGAAAAGCTTCAGATGCAGATTCTGCTTGAGCAAGCTTATAATCAGAATAATAGTTCCAACCAAATAAACCACCTAGACCAACCACGGCACCAACAACTATCGATGTGCCATAATCTTTCCAGAACTGTTTGATAGCATCTACTTGTTGTTCTTCTGTGCTATAAATTTCCACGTATTCTTCCTCTTTAAATCAGTTCTGCAATATAAGTCGCCAATCCGTCACGGGCAACTAATTCTTGTTCTTTCTTTTCGCGCAGGTATTTAATCGCTACTTGGTTATTAGCCAATTCATCTTCGCCGATGACTAAAGCAACCAGAGCACCACTCTTATCTGCACGTTTCATCTGTTTCTTAAAGTTTCCACCACCACAGTGACTCATCACGCGAAGGTTAGGCAACTCTGAACGAAGCGACTGAGCAATCTTAATGGCTTCAAGCTTACTCGCATCACCCATAGCGGTGACATATACATCCACAGTAGCCGGAATGTCTTTCGTTAGCTCTAATGTCTCAAGCATTAACACAATACGCTCGAGACCCATCGCAAAACCAACTGCTGGTGTATTTTTACCACCTAACTGCTCAACTAGACCATCATAACGACCGCCTGCAAGCACAGTGCCTTGCGAACCTAAACTAGTAGTAACCCACTCAAAAACAGTACGATTATAATAATCTAACCCACGAACTAAACGTGGATTAATGACGTATTGGATACCAACAGCGTCTAAGAGTTCACATAAATGTGAAAAATGTGCGCGAGTCTCTTCGCCTAGATAGTCCATTAACTCTGGAGCATCGACTAGAAGCGCCTGAACGTCTGGGTTCTTAGTGTCTAATACACGTAATGGGTTGCTGTACATACGACGCTGACTTTCTTCATCAAGCTGCTCTTTAAATTGCTCTAAATAGGCAATCAAGGCTTCACGGTAAGCGGCACGCTCTGCTGGATCGCCTAGAGTATTCAGCTCTAATGTCACATGTTCAGTGATGCCAAGCTTTTCCCATAGACGGGCTGACAGCATCAAGACTTCAGCGTCAACATCGGCACTGCCGATACCATAAACTTCAACACCGAATTGATTAAACTGACGATAGCGACCCTTCTGTGGGCGCTCATGTCTAAACATAGGCCCCATATACCAGAGGCGCTGCTCTTGGTTATAAAGCAAACCATGCTCATTGCCTGCTCGTACCGTTGATGCGGTACCTTCAGGGCGAAGAGTCAGGCTGTCACCATTTCTGTCGTCGAAGGTGTACATCTCTTTTTCGACAATATCGGTGACTTCACCAATCGAACGTTTGAAAAGGTCGGTACTCTCAACAATGGGAGTACGGATCTCACTATAACCATATGCACTCACGGTTTGACGAAGTACGGTTTCTAGTTTTTGCCATAGAGGGCTTTGGGTTGGCAGAATGTCGTTCATTCCGCGAATCGCTTGGATCTGTTTTGCCACGATATAGACTCGTCCGATTTAGCTATAAAATTAAAAACGCCCCGCAGTATATCTTGCAGGGCAGTATAATACCAACTCGATTAAATTTATGACCTATTCAGAGCTTTCTCAGGGCTTTAAATTCAAGGCGCATTGTTGAAGAAATGGTTATTCCCTTTTGAGACAGTGCAACGCAGAAGTGGAAGCACTGAGAAGCTCACGTAGTGCGGCTTTAAAAACACTTCATGCTGCGCAAGAGGCTCTCGATATAGAACAACTATTAGCTTCAATCCCCTTGCTTGCCTACAGCGCTTTTAATTCCCGCTGAATGGTCACTAATTTAAAAGAGTTGGTACTCTCAAACTCAAAACTGTTAATTTGCAAATAGTGCGAAACAAAAAAGCAGATTCAGCAGTAAACCATGCCCAATCTGCTTAAAAGAAGTACTTATTTGCTAAGATCTTTGGCCGGGATCCTGTCGTTAATCATAGAGGCTTTCGCTCTGATCTTAGCTTCCAGTGAATCAACAATATTATCATTGTCGAAACGTTCCTTCTGCCTCACGCCACCATCGAAGTAACCGCTCTTACGATTGCCTCCGGTTAAGCCTATATCTGATACTAGCGCTTCACCCGGTCCGTTGACCACACAGCCAATAATAGACACATCCATTGGCGTGACGATATCTTCTAAGCGTTGCTCTAACTCATTAACGGTGGAGATCACATCAAACTCTTGTCGAGAGCATGATGGACACGCGATAAAGTTGATGCCACGAGAACGAATGCGCAATGACTTTAAGATATCGAATCCAACTTTAATTTCTTCAACGGGATCTGCCGCTAAAGAGATACGCAGTGTGTCGCCGATTCCTTCGGCCAATAGCATGCCCAGACCAACAGCAGATTTCACCGAACCCGCTCTTGCACCGCCGGCCTCGGTAATGCCGAGATGGAGTGGCTGGACAATCTGTTTAGCCAATAGGCGATAAGCTTCTACCGCAAGAAAAACATCAGAGGCTTTCACACTGACCTTAAACTGATCGAAATTGAGTCGGTCCAAGATATCGACATGACGCATAGCAGACTCAAGTAGCGCAGCAGGAGTAGGCTCCTTGTACTTATCCATTAAATCTTTTTCAAGTGAGCCGCCATTGATGCCAATACGAATTGGAATATTGTGATCACGAGCACATTCAACAACACTTCTTATCCGCTCTTCGTTACCTATGTTACCTGGATTGATACGCAGACAATCCACACCGTATTCAGCCACTTTAAGCGCGATACGGTAATCAAAATGTATATCAGCAATCAAAGGAATATTGGTTTGTTGCTTAATCAGCTTGAACGCTTCGGCGGCATCCATTGTCGGGACAGAGACACGAACGATGTCTGCACCCACATTTTCCAGCGCACGGATCTGAGCAACAGTTGCAGCAACATCTGTTGTACGAGTATTAGTCATCGACTGAACCGCTATGGGGGCACCATCACCAATAGGGACATCGCCAACATAGATACGGGTCGAAGCACGTCTTTTAATCGGATTCTCGTTGTACATCTTATTTACTCTATCTATTCCGCTATTGATAGCGACAAACTAAATACTGTCCATGTCTGTTGCCGCATTATCGATTCAATACAACGGCAACGAACAAGATATGTTAACTGGCTGAAGGTAAAGTTAAACGGGCTACTCGGCCACTGGAATAATCACTAAGACTCACAGCTTGGCCATTTAATTCAATATTTACCACTTGCGGAGCGCCTAGGGTCAGCTTAAATGGCGCTTCTCCCGACACATTTAAACGACTTCCAGTTTTTTTAAGGTCGTTTATCAAAACTTTTCCAGACGCATCCGTCACATTAATCCAGCAATCGCCAGATAAGGTTAACAACAGGGTCGAGTGACTGGATGAGTTTTGGTTAACATTTACGGCTTCATCAAGCATTGCTTTATCAATAACAACTTCACTGACTAAAGTACCAGCGGCTTCATCGATAGCAATAGCATCTGAGCTATCGAGCCGGTTGTCGATAAAATCATTGGATGAACTGATATTCGCCATGCGGGGTTCAGCTGAAATCAGATGAGTAGAGTTATCTCCACTCATCTGGTCAACAGGTTGAGCGTTTGACATATCTTCTCTGGCATCGGCGACTGATGAATCAGCGATCTCTTCAGCGGTGGGTTTTGAGAAGTCTATCGCTGATAGCGTATCTGACTTTTGCACCCACCAAAGCACTAATAAGCCTAATAAAATAAAAGCGATTAAATAGGTGACAAACATGAGTCTGCCATCACGGGCCTGACGGGTCGTTTTACGTGAAAAGCTTTGCATTTCTGGGGCACTAGCTTTAGGGATTTGCTTAGCTAAACAACGTTGAATGGCTTTAGAGTCGGCTTGGACAATACGAGCGAAATTTTTAACATAGCCTTTTACATAGATGGGCGAAGCGATCTGTTCAAACTTATCGGCTTCTATGTCCTGTACAATACAGGGACGTAAGTGCAGTTGCCCTGCGATATCGGCAATGCTGACTCCCATTTTTTCACGGGAATGTTTTAACAGTGACCCAATCGTCTCTTTATCGGGTGTGTCTGAATCTATTTGATTAGCTGCTTCATCCTTGAGCACATCGATTTGTTTTTTTGTCATCAGTGCATACTGGCTCGATATTGCTTGGCTTGAACCGATGCAGGAAACTTAGCTAAGAGTAAAATACCAAATCGTCTTGCTGCATCAAGGTCATTAAGGCCTTGCTCAATGGTTATTCCCAACGTCAAACTTTCGGCTGACTCTACGACGACTCGATGATAACGAACTAATTGAGTACGTGCTTTAAGATAGTCACCAGTTTCAACGTCGATCTCTGTTAATTCTATTAAAGACACTTGCCTTCTTGGGTCATATTGCAATGCCATACCGAAGTATTTCTGCGCTTTTTCTAACTGACCCGCCTTACGGCTGCAGATCCCCAGGTTTTCATAACTGGCAGCTGCACGAGTATATGCAGGCATTTTGATTGCCCTGAGGAAAACGGCTTCTGACTCTGGAAATTTTTTCTGTTTACAAAGAAACACACCAAAGTTGTTCATGCCATCGCCAGTCGCATCACTGCTATTAATCGCCTTGCGATAATAATTTTCAGCACTCTCCAGCTCACCGACAGTCTGATAATAATAAGCCATAGATACATTCACAGCTTCAATATCTGGGGCAAAACCCACCGCTTTATTCAGGTTGAACTTGGCCTGCTCACTGTTGCCTTTTTGCAAATATGTCAGTCCGAGTTGCGCCCTTTGCTTCGCGGCTGCAACATTATCAAAAGCACGCTCTGCAACGGGTATATCCGTACCACTATATAATTCCTGACTAACACACCCTGTCAACATACTTGCAGACAAGATGATTAGCGGGGTAATTCTTAGCAATCCGTGCATCATTCACATGCCTATCTATCAAAAATTCAGGGAGTTAGTTTATTGTGACTGAAATTTGACTTTCTTGCATGCGTTTTTTCGCTAAACGCTTGGTTCTATCTCTAATATCGCCGGCAAGCTGGCCACAAGCGGCATCAATATCATCTCCACGAGTCTTTCTTACAATCACTGTGAGACCGTATTCCATAAGCACTTTAGAGAAACGATCGATGCGAGAATTAGAAGAGCGACCATAAGGTGAACCAGGATAAGGGTTAAATGGAATTAAATTAACCTTACATGGCGTGTCTTTCATTAACTTAGCCAATTCGTGAGCCTGATCGGTACTGTCATTGATATGATCTAGCATGACATATTCAACGGTAACACGGCCACGGTTAGCATTAGACTTAGCAATATAGCGGCGAATACTCGCTAAAAACTCTTCTAATGGATATTTTTTGTTCACCGGCACTAACACATCACGCAATTCATCATTTGGTGCATGAATGCTCACAGCAAGGGCGACATCCAGTGCGTCCCCAAGCATATCAAGCGCAGGAACAACCCCAGAGGTTGAAACGGTTACGCGGCGTTTAGAGAGGCTGAAACCAAAATCGTCAAGCATGATATCCATCGCTGGGATCACGTTTTTAAGGTTTAACAACGGCTCACCCATCCCCATCATCACGACGTTAGTAATAGGACGTTCACCCGTTGTTTTAACAAAACCAATAAAATCAGCAACTCGCCAAATTTGGCCAACGATTTCTGAAACGGTCAGATTACGGTTAAAGCCCTGTTGTGCCGTCGAACAGAATGTACATTCCAGTGCACAACCCACCTGTGATGACACACAAAGTGTTGCTCTATCACCTTCAGGGATGTAAACCGTTTCAACTTCTTGGCCGTCGCCGACATTGATGGCAAATTTAATGGTGCCATCTTCAGATTTTTGATAGCTTGATATCTCAGGCGCAATAATTTCACAACGAGCAGCAAGCTTGGCGCGTAATACTTTGTTGATGTTAGTCATTTGTTCAAAATCACTCATGCCAAAATGATAAATCCATTTCATCAACTGATCGGCACGGAATGGTTTTTCACCCATATCGGTGAATAACGCTCTTAATCCTTTACGATCAAGATCCAATAGATTGATCTTCTTTTCACTCATTTTGACTAACCTCAACACTTAACTGATCGAATACCTGATACAGGGCGGCGAATTATACAGATTTGTGACTATATTAGCTAGTGACATAAGCTGCAGTGCTATCAAGGGCAAACATTTGTAGATGGTCTTGCGACATTACCGCACACACGCCTTTGTTTCATTTCGCAAAAATGAACTCACCATACGATATTCACACCTAGCACAGAGTAATCAATAGCGGCAACATATACGATAAACATAAACTAGGCTTAATCTTGTCGAACTTACAGTCGCCTTTGACGTACCTATGGCTTATGGTAGAATTCCTTTGGGCTAATATCGGTCCGTCATTGTAACGCCATAAATGATCACCCTCATTATAATTGTAGCTGTCGCTATTGGAGTCTCTTTTCTTTGTAGCGTCTTCGAAGCTGTCTTACTTTCAGTAACACCTAGCTACATCGCAAATTTGACGCAATCTAATCCTGAGGCTGCAAAACGTCTTGGACTACAAAAAGAAAACGTTGAATCACCGCTGGTTTCTATTCTAACCCTCAATACAATCGCACATACGGTAGGTGCAGCAGTGGCTGGCGCTCAAGCCGCGAAAGTATTTGGTAGTGATATGCTCGGTGTATTTTCAGCCGTGCTGACCTTTTTGATTTTATTTTTCTCAGAAATCATTCCTAAGACTCTTGGCGCCAACCATTGGCGTAGACTTGCACCAGGGGTTTCTATTGCGCTTTTATGGATGGAGCGCTTGATGAAACCGCTCATTTGGATGTCAATGCAGGTGACTCAATTGCTCGGCAAAGGTGATAAAGGTCAGTATATTCGTCAAGAAATGAGTGCAATGGCTAAAATAGGTCAAGAATCTGGTGAACTTGATGCACAAGAGTCGAAAATTTTGACGCAAATGCTGTCTGTAAAAGAGGTGCCCGTCAGAGCCATAATGACCCCCAGAACTGTAATGTTTAGTTTGCCATTTTCTCTGCCTCAACAAGAGTTTGCACAGCGGCATAAAAGCTCGCCATTTACCCGTATCCCGATATACGACAAAGATCCCGACGATATTATTGGTTTTATCAACCGCAATGAGATCTTATTGGCCGAGCGTAAAACCCCACAAGCACAAATAGGTGAACTGAAACATAACTTAGTCATTGTGCCTGAAACGGCTAAAATTCTGCCTCTATTCAAATTATTAATTAAGCGCAATACCAAGATCGCTATGGTCGTTAACGAATACGGCACCGGTGAAGGTATAGTGACCTTAGAAGATATTATTGAGTCTTTGTTAGGACTTGAAATTGTCGACAGTAATGACCCGGTCACAGACATGCAGCAGCTTGCCCGTAAGCAATGGGAGAAGCGCATGATAGATAAAGGTATTCGTTTATCTGATGACGGTGAATTTGAATCTTACCTTGAAACACCAAAGAGTGGTTTAAAGAAGAAAACAGTAAGGTAGATTTAGCGACCTTGATATAAAGGGGGAGCACATGCTCCCCTTTGTATTTTTAATTCGCTCGGTTGTATACCTAGTTTAATCTGACTTGATAACCCTCAGTGACAAAGCTTGCCGGACTAAATCTAGATTTATATTTTTTGTCTTTAGCAATCGGTGATATTATCCTCAGCCACATAAAAGATAGAAATTAAGTCATGCCTTATACCTTAAAACTTGCCCACATCAACGACACCCACTCTCACTTCGATGCTAGCCGCGTAAAGCTCAGCTTAAACGCTCAAGCTAAACAGTTCGATATCTATAGTCACAGTGGCGGTTATGCGCGGATCAAATACCAGATCAGCCAGGCAAAAGAACAGGCCAGCAAAGATAATCAAGCTTTTCTGTTCCTACATGCTGGGGACAGTTTTCAGGGCACCTTATATTTCAGACAATTCAAAGGTGTGGCTAATGCCCATTTGCTCAATCAGCTACAACCCGATGCCATGGTTCTGGGTAACCATGAGATCGATGCGGGTAATGCACCCGTTTTATCTTTCCTGAATAATATTGAATTTCCCTTACTGGCAGGAAATATGGATCTCAGTCAGGAAGACCCTCATAAAACCAGCCCAATGCGCGGTCATCCAAGATTATTCGATTATGATAATGAAACCGGCTTAGCCAAAGTATTATTTAAGCAGATCCATGATAAGCCTTTAGCAATTATAGGTATCACGTTAGATCAAATGACTGATATCGCTAGACCCGATCCAGATACGCTTTTTGTCAACGCTGTCGACACAACAAGAAAAACAGTTAGGCAGCTAAAATCTCAGGGCATTGATCACATTATACTGCTGAGTCACCTAGGTTTAGATCAAGATAGAGCACTGGCACAGGCTATCGATGGGATCAGCCTCATTGTCGGCGGGCATAGCCATACTCTACAGGGAGACTTTAAACCTCTTGGCTTAAGCGCGACGGTTTATGGTGAACAAATCAATGGCACACCGATATTACATGCAGGTAAACATGCCGAAACTTTCGGTTTGGCTGACATCAGATTCGATGCCAATGGAGTAGTGACCCAGCTCAATGGTCACAACTATTTCATGTTAGATCAGCAGTTTATTCTTGAGTCTGAACAAGGGGTCACACCCGAGGATTATGACGCTGTCCGCTTGCAATTAGAAACACATCCCGGGATCCTCTGGCAACAAGAAGATCCCAGCATCACTGAGATCATCGCCACTCAATACCGCCCATCGATTGAAGCATTAGATAAGCAAGTTTTAGGATTTGTTCCTAAAGATCTTATTCACACACGTTTACCCAGTAAGGCTTTACCTCATGGTAGTGAAATTGCACCTTGGGTGTGCAAAAGCATCTACCACGAAGCAAGACGTATCCATGATAATATTGATTTTGCGCTGCATAATGCCGGCGGTGTGCGCCAATCACTCAGTAAAGGCAATTTAACCTTAGCGGATGTTGTCGGTAGACTACTGCCATTTGACTTACCTTTAGTAAAATATCAAATTCTGGGGCTGTATCTATTTGATGCTCTCGAGTCAGCGATTAACTCAGCCACCAATAACAGCGTGACCGGTACAGGGGCTGGCAGCTTTCCTTACACCTATGGGCTTAAGTATTGCTATGACGGCAGAAAACCACTAGGCAGGCGTATCCTCTCATTGGAGATACTTTGTTCTACCAGCTTCGAGGAAACCTGGATTGCAGTCGATAAACAGCAGAAATATGTGGGTGTATCGTCAGCATATACGGCTTCAGGTAAAGAGGGCTATCAGCCTCTGCTTAATGCCCAATGGCAAAGGCCTATTGCAGAATTGACCTTACCCAATGCCTTTATTCGTTTCATGGAGCGGGCACAGACGCTGGAAAATAAGCTTTCTCCTCAGCTCAGCTATACCAGTCACAGATAGCAAGCTAACTCGCTAGAATAGATTAATTAGAGTCAAGCCCCCAGTCGGCTTGACTCAACCTATCGATAAACCAGTTTAAAGCATTACCCTCAGCATCTTTTTTCCAAGCCATATAAATTGTCTGATTGGGCCTGGCAACTTGTGTTTGCCTGATCAATAACGCGCCACTCTCTAACTCAGAAGTAATAAGATGTTTTGGAATGAACCCAACACCTAGGCCCAAGGATTGCGCTTTAATTTTGCTCTGCATGCTGCGCACTCGGATCACTTGTCGACTATCAAAAATTCCAGACGAGCGTTGAGCCAGTGTTACTGAGGTATCAGCGACAACAATGGACGGATATTTCAATAAGGTTTCACTGCTGATAATCGTGTTATCTGTTGATGAGTTAGCCAATGGATGAGTTGAACTGATAACGAAAACAAACTCTATCTCACCAATTCTCTTAAGATGATACTCCCCTTTTGGCAGATCTTTGGTCACACCAAGGGCAATATCCGCCCTCGCACTATGTAAAGCGTCCCAGCCTCCACCAAGTGATTCATCTAGAATGGATAAAGAAACTTGCTGACCCAGCTCAGTAAATTCACCAATGATATTCAACAACACATCTTCGGAAATCACAGTGTCTTTGGCTAACACTAAGCTAGACTCCCAGCCCGTTGATAGCTGTTTTACCGCTTCCTCTAACCTTAGTGTTGCTTTAAGGATCTCCCTACCCTGCTCTAAAACGAGTAAACCCGCTTGGGTTAACACGGCTCTTTGTCCACCGCGATCAAAAAGTTTGACGTCAAGTTCGTCTTCCAAGCGGCTCATTGTATAAGTTAACGCCGATGGCACCTTGTAAAGAGACTCGGCAGCTGAGGCGAAGCTACCTTTTGTATCAATCGCATCAAGGACTCTTAATGCATCTAGGCTTAATGGAGAAGACATAACCCACCACTTCAAATAATTTGAACTAACTATTCAAAATGTTCCGATTTTCTAGCCTTTAAGTCAAGAGTAAGCTTGTATTCAACAGCTAAGGCATCAGTCGATGAGCATATAGCGAACGCAATTAAGTCATAAACACACGGTAAAGAAGGGGATTAATATGATTGATATCAGACTCGCGAATCAAAGAGGCAGGGGTCAGTTTAGCTGGCTAAGCAGTAAACACAGCTTTTCATTTGCTGACTACCATGACACTGAACGTATGGTTTTTTCATCACTGAGAGTCATCAATGATGACACTGTCGCTGCAGCTGCTGGGTTCGACACTCATGGTCACAGAGATATGGAGATAATCAGTTATGTCACCATGGGTGAAATGGCCCACAAAGACAGCAAAGGTAACATCCAGGCACTCCCTGCCGGAGAATTTCAGTTGATGTCTGCAGGAAGAGGCATTTATCACAGTGAATTTAATGTGTCACAAGACTCACCACTTCAATTTTTGCAGATCTGGATAGAGCCTAATGAATTAGGCGGTGAGGCCAGCTATCAACAGAAATCGTTTACCCAAACAGGGCCAATAACTGCGATAGTCACCCCTTCAGGTGAAGCGGGCACCTTAAAGGTTAAGCAAGATGCCTACCTCTATCGATTGTCATTGGCAGCACAGCAACAAGTCAGCTACGACATTAAACCGCTGCGTAAGGTGTATATTCACCTTATTCAAGGTCAACTGACGATTGGAGGTGCCAAGCTTACGGCGGGTGATGGCGCAGCAATCACACACTTGAGTCAGCTAGAGTTACAGGCTCAAGGCGATAAAGAGGCTATTGGCTTGCTATTTGATTTAGCATAGCGAATGAGTAACTTAATACACCTAAGGTATTTATGTTAGCCCTTGTGTGTGGCACCGTTGCCTCTTTAAATCCGTTAACGGCTTACTCATCAAATAACCCATAATGATCTGACCTAACTTTTCCTGATAGCTTTTATGATTAACCTTAAAGCCATAGGAAAGAAACAGTGACTTTGACAAACGAGATGCATCGACTGTTAGATCAGTATAACCCTGCGCCCTCGCCCATACTTCCATGGTCTCATATAAAGATTTAGCAAGACCTTCTCCTTGATGTGCGGGGTGTACATACAAGCTATCAATATAACCTTGGCCATAATAGCCCGTCTCAATGTTGGTAAAGCCACAACAGATATGCTTTCCTGCTGATATGACACTGCTATCAACCACGAGCCAGGCTTTTGTCTGGCTCATGCGTTTGTGCCAGTGGTAAGCAGATCTGGGCTTAGCTGACCAAGCAGACTTATCTGCTGCACTGTATTGCGACTCATCTATAGCATGAATGGCATCGTGGAAAAGCTGACTAACACTTGGTGCATAAGCCGCTTGATAGGGGATAACTGAATACATTAATACTGGCTAAAAAAGAGAGGGTGGAGCTAGTTTGCATGAGAAACGCTATGAGATAAATACAAAAATGGTGGCGATCGCCAAAGCAATCAAACCACCATTAAAAGTCGCTAGTAATAGCGGCTAATTAAAGCCAACTTATTATAGGGATCAAATTTACTTTTTATCGATACGACCAACAAACAACAACTCATCGAACGTACGATCGAGTGTTTTACTGGTAAAGTCATTCATCCACATCTGCTCTTGAACAACCACTTTATCGCCTTTTTTGATCTCTACTTGAGGACCAGCAACCCAGAATGTCTTGTCAGACTCTTTAATTTGAACATAGGTGTAACCACCGCCATTCATGGTATCTAATACTTCACCTTCGTGAACAACACCAGCAGCCCATGCACTTGAAATACCTAATGCGAGAGTGGCAACCGCTGCCAGTTTGATTAATTTAGCTATCATTGCTAGTTCCTTAATTTCAATGTAATGCGGTTATTAAAGCACGCTGAAAATAATAAATCTCTAATCAAAATCACAAACTGCCTAGCAATAGATAACTTTTAGAGCAAGATCTCACTCTCACTTATTTTACAAAAGATTTGGGAACTTTATTTCTTAACCTGAGGAGATCAATAAAGCGAGTCTGATAGGTCAAACTCTCTACACCAAGCAAGCAGAAATATCCGAGATATCATTAGAACCTATGACTGGATTTTTCCAATAGCGGCTCTAGCATACCTTCTAAACCGTTAAGTTTAATCTCATACATTAAGGCTAATTGCTCTCCGAGCTTTCCTTCAGGAAAACCTTTCGAATGAAACCACACCAAGTAAGGCTCTGGCAACTGCAGCAATTTTCTGCCAGCATATTTGCCGAAGGGCATTTTTTGATTAATTGCATCAAGTAACATCTGTTCATTCATGATCTGAGCTCAGGTTATTCAATAAACTTTTTGGCAGGATAACCGAGAATAGATAAAGCACAAGCAGAAAGCCTTCAACAGTTAAGATAATGAGCCAGAAACCAATAATCTCACCTAGCCCCCCTAAAAGTACTAATACAACAATAACAAATTAGAATAACTGATGACTATCATATAAATATTTGTCATATGAAACTTAGATATCGACTGCATATTTATGCGTTCAACTCAGGTATTAATACAATATACTTTCCGCCTGTTAACAAATCCAACTGTAACTTACTAATAACACTTGTCTAAATTTGTGCATAGCTAGTCAGTTAACCTTGCGTCAAAAATCAGGCGGAAAGAGTATTCTGTCAAGGTTACGTCACCACTACACTTTCGACTCCACATAGAAAAAATGTCAAAAAATCATGATGTTGACTCCGATTTAATAACTCTCTAAATTTACTCTATCGCTAGCTGTGACAAGATGATGAAGTAAGACTTAAATATAAAATTAAATACACAATAGCCAGTGTCAGGGCAAGCAGATGTATACAGCAAACTGTAATTTTAAGCGATTTGGGCAAGGGGAATAGCATGATCATACTAGTAGGGGGCGAGAAAGGCGGAAGTGGTAAAAGCTGTCTGGCTCAAAATATCGCAGTATTTTTAACGGCCGAGTGTGGCGCGTCTATCATCATGGTTGACTGCGATCCACAACGCACCACATCAGATTGGATCCAAGCAAGAAATAATAATCCAGAGCTACCCAGTATTAACTGCGTTCAACTCTATGGCAAAATTCGCAACGACTTACTCAGCTTAGAGCAACACTATGATTATGTAATTGTTGACTGTGGTGGACAAGATAACTTAGCTCTACGCGCCACCATGTCGGTTGCATCTCATGTTCTTATGCCTCTGCGTCCTAAACGTCGCGATCTCAAAACCGTCAGCCATATGGATGACATAGTGGCAACCTGTATGATGATCAATCCAAAGATGCGCGCCTCGTTCGTGATCACCCAGTGCCCGAGTCTACCCAATCAATCAAACCGTATTTTCGAAGCCAAAGATGTATGTCGTACATACGACATCAATGTACTCGATGCCATTACTTATAGTCGTAATATTTATGATGACAGCGAAGAGTCTGGCTTATCTGTCATTGAGCTAGAACCTAAAGGCAAAGCAGCAGCTGAGATGCGTGGGATAGCCTGCGAAATGTTGCAAGCAAAGAATGCAACAGAGATTAGAAATCGCATTGCGACGGCACAAATGAAAAAAATGAGGGGGGATTATGAGTCTGGCCGATCTCAAGAAAAGCTCTACGCCGTCTAGAGGTGGCAAAGTAAGGCCTCAGCAGATCTCCCTTGATGCCTTTATTGATGATTTTATCGATGACGCTACTGTGTATGCGGCGGGTCAGAGTCAATCAGACCCAACAATGGCTGATGTGATTGCCTTAGCATCCCGATTCTCTGTACCTGACTCTAGTCCGGTTCAAACCAAGTCGAGATTAAAACCTGATTCGCTACAGTCATTATTGCGGTCTGATCCAGTACCCACTGATCGACAAAAGCAGAAATCAATATTGAAAATACCCAAAGGTAATGAACCTTTTCGTAAGGCCACATTTACCTTAAGTGAGTCAGCCATTGCACATCTTGCTGAAGTAGCCAGTGGCTGTGATATAGCTAAATCAAAACTGATCCGATTTCTGATTGAACATCACTATTCACTCAGCCCGAGTGAACGCAAACAAAAGGAAGCTTCCATCATAGTGGATTAACCACACATTTTACCCGCTTTTCCCAACCTTCGCTGACAGCTTACTTTTCCCAAAGAGTTCTTTCCGGGCTGTCAGCTTTTTTTTAAAACGCAAATCCTTCTAAACTTATGATTGAAAAACCTACTGCTCACCCTTACTTAATACATTAGGGATCATTAATCATAGGACATACATGCTAGCTATCTTTCTGGTAAGCATTATCGCATTAGCTGCTATAAGTTGGATCACATCGCGCAGCTGGCGTAACGAGCGCCGTCGCCAACAGATCAACCAGCAAGCCTTTCCCAAGCAGTGGAGAAAGATACTCAAAAGGCATATGCCCTACTTTCGCTCACTACCGGCAGATTTACAGCTACAACTGAAAAAGCTCATTCAGGTATTTATATCTGAAAAGGAGTTTGTTGGTTGTGATGGAATAATTATAGATGATGAGATACGAGTGACCATCGCGGCCCAAGCTTGCTTATTACTACTCAACAGGCAGACAGATTTTTACCCAAACCTGAAGCAGATCTTAGTCTATCCTTCGGTATTCTATGTTAATAATCAAGAACAAAGAAGCGGTGGCGTGGTGAGTGAGCGTCAACGTATTCTCTCAGGTGAGTCTTGGCAAAATGGCAAAGTGATCTTATCTTGGCAAACAACCCAAGCCGATGCAGCTAACCCTATTGACGGCAGTAACGTGGTTATCCATGAGTTTGCACATCAACTGGATCAAGAGGATGGCCATGCAAACGGTGCTCCGATCCTTAATAGATTCAGTGATTACACAACTTGGTCTAAAGTGCTGAGTGAAGAGTTTGAAACCTTGCAACGAAACGCCGAACACAATCAACCATCTCTGTTTAGCTACTACGGTGCTACCAACCCTGCTGAGTTTTTTGCTGTAGCAACAGAAGTGTTTTTCGAACGCCCACAAGAGTTCTATTTATACCATAGAGCGCTTTACCAAGAGCTCAGCCTATTTTTTAAATTAGATCCTGTAAACTGGCACTAGATCCAAAGGCTAAGTGGTAAGTGGTAAGTGGTAAGTGGTAAGTGGTAAGTGGTAAGTGGTAAGTGGTAAGTGGTAAGTGGTAAGTATGCTATAAATATCAAACGATTAAATCCACAACTAAATCAATAACAAAGAGGTATAAATGCTAAAGCCAACGAGTTCAATGTTAGTTAACATATTCATTAGGTCACTGACCATTATCTCAGGCTTTCTCCTTGTGGCTGGACAAGTATATGCAACTCAAACCATTGAGGAAGTCTCGACACCAATACTGAGTATTAACGACTCAGCTAATCAATATCCAGATGCTTCGGCGGTTTTAGACAAACTCCACCTCAGTGCGACAAAAGCCGACTGGGACCGCTATTTCAGTTTATATTTACCTGAAGCCGTGTTTATCGGCACCGATGCAACTGAGCATTGGGGCATGACAGAGTTTGAGGGTTATGCCCGTCCAACTGATGGCTGGGAGTATACACCCCAGACTCGTGTGTTTGTGTCAGTTAACACCCAACACAATGACCAAGTACTAATGTTCGACGAGATATTAGACAGTGTGTCATACGGACTAAGCCGTGGCACCGGCACCTTAATAAAAACAGATAAAGGTTGGAAAATCGCTCAGTATCACCTCAGTTTCCCCATTCCCAATCATATAGCCAAAGAGATCACAGCAAAAATAAAATCAGAGAAGTAGATAAAAGAAGGTTCGAGGGCTGAGATCCTAGGAACTAGCCCCTAGGAACTCGGTATTCGATGCTCAAGCTTAATGTCCCATTGATGCGCCTAAACACACATTAGCCAGTTGGGTGAAGTGGGTAAAGTTATCAAACTCACTCAAGGACAGTTTACGCTTAGAGCTGGCTCTATCCGCATAGAACATACCGATAACCTTAGTATCTATGATCAGAGGTGCGATCATAAAACCAGTAGCAGAAGTTTTACTTTTTAAATCAACATCCATATAAAGTCGCCATTTAGCTGAAGCAGGATCATCGACGAACATGGACTGTTTCAATTCGATACTGTCACAGAAAAGACATTGTGGCTGATCTAAAGTAATGATGAACTCGCTCTTCATCTTTTCAGCCCCTTCACCTAATGCAATGCGTGGTTGTAAGCGCTTGCGATTGGGGGACAATAACAAGACGCCACAACGATCGACGCCTACCCCATCCAATATTCCCTCAAGCGTAATGGTGATCACCTGATTGAAGTCAGCTTTACTTATGGCGCAATTAGTCAGTTCACGCAATTTCTTAAGTTGCTTGGTCATATCTGGCATTCTTACAACCGGAACATTTATTTCGGCTGTGAGATCGCGTTTTAAGTGCTGAGGATCGGGTAAATGGTCAACCAATACTTTAGCACCATAGGCTTCAGCAAGTTTCTTAGTGGCATTACTACAGCGCACCATTCGAGCTTTAAGCTCATCAACTTCGATACCTAGCATGTCTGCCGCTTGCTTTAGCCTATGCTGTAATTCATCTGGCGCAGGATTTTTCCTTGCCAAAATTTCACTGATCTCATTGGCTAAGTAGATACTGCGGATTTCAGGCGTGCGTTCGTTAGGATTACTGAGCGATTTGAGTAATACATCACCTAAGCCCCAGCTTCTTGCTATACCTAAAGAAAGCTTATTAAATGAGGTGCCTAGCATCTCACGTATAATTGCTTTCTCCTCTTTACTGTCGCCACATTGAGCCATTGAATCGTCCAGCGCCACAGCTTCATCACAACCAGTACTCCAAAAGGCACTCTCACCCAGATGATAAAGTAATGAAGCAATAAATACCTCTTCCTGCAACTCTTCATCGTGATCTCTGAGCATCATTTTAGCCAACATGGCAGCCTGAAAAGCTCTGGCCATCAATTTAATCAACCTTTGATAGACGGATTCAGACAAGCCTTCAGACTCAAGTAAGCTACTGAGTAACTTTGCGGTAATACAAATATTGCGAATGGTATCAAAACCTAACACTACAGTTGCTCGGCTGACCGTAGTGACTTGGCTATGACCTTTACTATAGGTTGCACTATTGGCCACTCTCAATATTCGAGAGGTCAGTGCATTGTCATGCATCACGCTTTTTCCCAACAAACCTAAGGAAGAAACATCGTCTTTAGCCAACTTCTCCAACGTTTTAACGGTAGAGCATAATGCTGGCATCTCTTGATCGCTGATGCGTTTAGTCCAGTAATCGACTCCCTTCGATTTAGCCTGAGATTGACTCTGAGATTGGGGATTCAAATTATTCTCTTCTTATGCATGCTTATAATTGATTGCGATAAACTTTCGCTTACTTCTAAAGTATAGGCTCAAAAAATTTATAACATAGTTAATACAAATAATATCAATAAACATAGCTTATCTAAAATAAAATGCTGAAACAGTTTGATTTACTTGCCATTACGTCTGTTTTTTGTACACCCAATGTAGAATAAATGGAATGGTAATACCATATTTACGAGAAAGGTGAATAGGTTTGCTATATATCAGATAAAAAAAATGCGGCTCAATTGAGCCGCAAACACAAGCAAACATTGTCGTAGCAATGCTTAAGCAAACAATAAAAACTGACTTTATGCCTCTAAATTAGCCATAAGGGCAAACAGGCACAATGCGGAAGGAAAAACCCATACAGCACGTAGGAATACCGTACGGGGACAACGGCTGCAAAGCAGCAAATCAAAAATAATGTATTAGGCAGTTAGTATTAAACCCGTTATCAATAACTCCTGTGCACGGATTGGTCCATCGACATCTCGAGTGATATGCAATTGATTTTTTTGACCCTCACCTAAAAACTGATTGAAGATAGCCATCGCCGTATCGGAAAAATCTGGATGATTAACCCAAGTGCCATCATGGCCGTTACGCGCCTCAATCTGCTTATTTCTGCTGATCTGTTCCAGCACATCTTCATTAATAATGTCATCTTTAACTGGTATCAATGCAGTTGTGCCCCCGATGGCAAGCGCACCACGCTTGTGGCACACCTTAACTAACAAACGTGAATAGGCGCTTAAAAATGTCTTATCCATAGTCACTGCTTTCCTCCTGGATAAGACAGCATCATCATTGCTCAATGTTTTGATACCGCTGAAGATAGAATCCCAGCGACCACAATTTAGCGCCACAATGTTTGATCTCAATTCAAACAGTATCTCTTCCATCTCAAACACAGCGGGCAGAGTCTCAATAAGACAAGTACATTTGATGGTGCCAGGCTGAAGGCAGAAGCGCTCTTCTACAAAGGTAAATACCTGAGCCCACCAACGTGCCTCAAAATGACTTTCGAGCTTTGGAATATAAAAATAGGGAGCACTGCCTTTGTTGAGTAGCTGTAGGTAGTTATTGTGAAAATACAAGGCAAAATCGAACAAAGCGGCAGGTATGCTAACGCCGTTGAACTCGACATTCTTCTCAAGCATATCTAAACCGCGTACTCCGCAGATCAACACTGCGGCATCATCATTTAATTGATATTGCTTGCCTGTCTGCTGATCTGTGTATTCAATATCACCACGTATGGCATCACTGAGATTAATCTGACCTTCAATCACCTTAGACCAACTTGGGGCTACAGAATTTTCAAAATCAGCTATATAGACTTTTGCATTGGCATTGAGTGCATTAATCACCATCTTACGCTCGACAGAAGCTACTACCTCCACCCGTCGATCAGTTAAATCATCGGGGATCCCGCGGATCTGCCAATTAGATTTTCTGATAGATGCAGTCTCTGAGAGAAAGTCGGGTAACTGGCCTGCACCTATCTTTGCTTTTTTAATCTCACGTTGCTCAAGCAACTCTGGTATTTCTGATGCAAAGTTATCACATAACACACTCAGTAGATTCAGAGCGCCCTTAGTAAAAACAGCATCTTGACCTTCGACTTCGGCGCCCAATATTTGCAGAGATTGCGTAGTAGAATTATCACCAATGTTAGTGGTAGCAGAAGCTAAGATTAACTCCTCGGAAAACGCCGATAACGCTTGCATAGGTTCACCTACATCCAGACTTCTGAATTGGGGCTCTTGGCGAGTGATATCCATTACATCTTGTGTCATTGCCGTTTCCTTTTGTTCAACGTTACGTATTTTGTACATCATTAATTTGCTTTTGAACAAAACCTACTAACAAAAAACAACTTTTGCAATAGCTATCCAGTACACTAGATAGCCATATAAAGATGAGAAGGGAGAGTTGAACACCACAAGGAAATATCGGGGATACCATGATAAGTAGTTGATATCAATCATATAATAAGATGGTTGTTTTTTATTTATTGAATAGGAACTCAAGTTGTTATAAATATTTACCATGAAACCTAAGATGTAACTGGTAACGTTATTTAATTACATGGAGGAATAAATTATATACGGATAGCCTTATCCATCGCATAATTCAAATATATCTTCTATGTTTACTGCACAGCTATTCAAAATAATGATTTAACAGTTTAAATCAATTGCTTACTACAAAATAAAAATAGACCATTTTAAAACAACCGTTTTAATCTTACGTTTACGTAAAGATCGGCTTTTGCGAATACATCGTTCACAAGAAGTTAACATAGACCAACTTATGTTAGTCGATCAACATGCAAAAAAATAACTGGTTTATTTAAAATAAATGAAAAAAAGGGGGATAAATTTTAAAAAGATAAGCCTTGAGGAGGTTTTGCCTAACGCACTTCCCTGTCTAATTCAAGGCTAAGCGGCTTTTCTGATAACCCGCACGGCACTTCTCTATCTCAGGGCTATAACGCGTAACTCGGTTGCGCCCATGCTCTTTCGAGTGATACATAGCGATGTCAGCCCTGTGCAACATGGGATCAAGGCTTAAGTCTCCTTCAGCGCTACAGGTCACCCCAAAGCTGGCCGATAACTTGAACGTATGGCCCGAATACTTAGTGTCTATCTGACTAATAACCGCCCGACACTGCTCCGCAAAATCGAGGGCGCTTGATTCACTCGTCCCCGGTAGAAACAGTGCAAACTCTTCACCACCAAATCGCGCAAAGATAGTACTGCTTGGACAAATTTTACTTATTTCATCGGACACCTTCTTGAGTACCCAGTCACCGGTACCATGGCCAAATTCATCATTGATGCGTTTGAACAAGTCGAGATCAAACATAACAATACTAAATGAAGTGCCTAGTGAGAAACTTTTGATATAACTCACTTCAGCGATATTTTGCGCTGTGCCACGATTTAAAATCCCCGTCAGCGCATCATTCTGAGCCAATTTCTTGTACTTTCGTCTTTGTAACGTCATCACCCCAGCAAAGATGCCTAATAGGACTAATCCCCCCACAATAAGCGTATTCATCATACGCTCGTTATTTCTCTGGGATTGAATCAAAGCGGCCTTTGCTGTGTACAGCTCGCGATCTTTATTGAGCAAGTTAATTTCACGATTTTTTTCACCATTCTCAAACTTAGCCATTTGGTAGGCGTTTGCCTTCGCCTTGGTATCATCGAGTAACGTTTTACTCAATGCTTGTTGAAGTGATAAGTAATCATAAGCTTGCTTAAAATCTTTCTCTTGGTATGACAGCTTAGACAGCACTTTGGACGCTATTTGCTTAAACTCTAAATTGCTTGGGTTATATGGCAGTTTCATTACTAACTCAGCATAGTGATAGGCTTGCTGATTATCATTTAGTCCAAAATAGGTTTCAGAAAGAAGTGCGTGGATACTATTAATTTCAATTTGAAAGTGAAACCTTTCATATTGATTTAATGCGGAAAGTAAGAATGTTTTTGCATCATCAAAAGAGTTCTTTTTTAGCTCTACATCACCTAACCCTTTAGTTGACATGGCTGCAATTAAAGGTATGTCATTTGTCTCACAAAAATCTAAACTGTTATTGAAGCTATTCTTTGCTTCATCTAAAGCCCCTAACTTCAAATCAGCGACCGCAACTAATAAAAGTGCATAGCAATAAGACTTAGCGTTAGAGTTATGGCTTAATTCAATCGATAGCTTAGCGTAATAATCCATTTCATCGTAAGCTTCTACTTCCAGATATAAGTTAGCTAATCTTTGATAAGTATCTGAAAGTATTTCTTTATCATCAATTCTTTCAATTCTTGCCAGATTTTTAGATATTTCTTGCAAGCCCAACTTATACTTTTTTGATGAAATATAAGACGTTGCCTTATATAAATAAATAGAGTTCATCAATGAATGTGATGGGTTACGGTTTTCAGCCTCACTTAAAAGATCAATTGATTTAGCATAATCTCCTTCAAAGATTAGCTTTATACTTCTTAAGGTCAAGAGTCTGGCAATTTGTTCTGAGGTCATATCAGCAGTTAACTGAACTAACTTGTTGATTTTAGCTTTAGAAAGTTCCGGCTTATTCAATAATGATTGTTCTAATTCATCAAGTTGAGAATTATAGTTATTCGCTGTCACACCGAATGATATAAAGGTGACAGCGATGACTAGAAGGAGAGAAAACTTGTTCACTACTTCTTATTATTATGCGAGTTAACAAGAATATATGATCTAGTTTGAGCTTGATCGCCTGACAAAGATTTTAGTTTGTTGGTATCACCTGACATCACCGTTGCTATCTCTTCATCGGTCAAACCATTCGCCTTCATCACACCTTCTGGATCTTTCTTATACGCATCCATCAAGTCTGAATCTGAACCTAGCTTTTCAAAAAACTCATTTAATTTAGACATTAACACTTTCCTTTTTGTTTTAGTGACTCTATTAATTTTCTCTATCGGCTTATCTATATACAGCTAGCATACGAGTAAAAAATTTATCCTAAATCTGCTTCGGTGATCCCTAGTTTTGCCAAAACCTCATGGTTGATCTCCAAAGACTCTGACGGAGGGATCATTAAAGTACTGATCCCCGTTAACCGCGCCGAAGGTAGCTCTTTTAACGCTAATTTATCAATTCTAGCTTGTTGAATGGGCAAGTTTGCTGCTTCATAAATAGTGATTTCATGTTCTAACGGATACCACTCGTTGAGTTGCTCGACTAATACTTGCAGACGGTCCGATGAAGTATGGAACTCGGTTAAGGTATGCTCACCAGCAATGCCAATCTGCCAAAGTAATAGATGCGTAGTAGGATCTGGCCTATGTTTATAGAACATAAATTGGCTGGCTTCGAAGCTTTGGTGGCCTGAATTACCGGGATCAATCCCCAAATCGGCCCAAAGACAAGCCTCGGCAGAAATACCTGGCTCCATTTTAGCGCTGTAACCCTCCTCCCTAGCTTGTTCGATAGCAAAGTGGGATACACAAGCGAAGACACCTGGGTGACCATATAAGGCGCAAACCACTTTTTTGCCCTTACGCACTTGCTCTAGAATGGCTTGCACCATTTCATCATAGGTATCACGACGACTCTTAACTTCATCATCCTGGGCATAGAAAGATTGCAGACTACGCACATCATCGTTGAGGGCTTCTAGCCAACGTTGGGCAAATCCGTCGGGAACAAGAGAAAACACCACGTCAGCATTTTCAATATAGCTTTTACTCAGCACACTGATCTGACCGGCAAGATTAAGTCCGGTCCCAACACAGACTAAACTGCCTTCATGAGAAACTTGCTGCGTCGATATCAAAGAACTACCCTATTCTAAAAATCTATACGAACCACATTCTCATAACTTTTGAGCTACTTTGCAAGAGCATATTACTAAGAACACAAACTTAAATAAATTAATATGTTGTAACTCAAAATGTCAGTCGAAAATTCTGTTCAAGCCGAAGATGTTAAACACATTTAGCGTGTTATACCTAGAACTTATCTCCTGTTAATCATGGATACCGACACAAGACGCTTTTTGAGTGTGGCTTGAGAAATGACAGTTTGCTGACTCTACGATAATTATCAGCAACAAGATTAACAGGAACCAATGACTCAATAGATGGTCGAATCCTCAGCTCGATGGTTTACCCTCATGCTGAACTGCGTACAGTCAATGTGTACAAGCAATCAGCTGAGCTGATTTAGAGAGCCCAATTGAGATATCACTCTGACTCCGACTATCTCCCACTAATAATGGGATTTATTTTTTCATCATCCCTCTGAGCAATAAGCCTTGTCAGAATGGGCTGCGCTTGGGTATGATGACCGACAGATTTTATGAAGTAGCGTATTCAATGACAATTAAAAAGAAAAGTCTCACCCTTTTGGGCGCAGCTGCGCTCTCGTTATCTATGACTGGATGTAGTGTCTTTGACTGGTTGATTTATAAACCTGATATCCCACAAGGTAACTACATGGAAACTCAACAAGTAGAAAAACTACGCGTTGAGATGACTAAAGAGCAGGTTGAATACATACTCGGTCGCCCTGTACTGCGTGACAGCTTTTCTGATGACACTTGGTACTATGTGTACCACTATAAAAGTGGCCGTGATGCCAGCATCATTCATAAAGAACTGATCATTCATTTTGACAATGATTTGTTAACTAAAGTTGTTGGGGATTACGATCTCGCTGAGGACTTTAGTACACCGCTCGATCAAAGCCGCCTGCCTGATGCCCCCTCTATAGAGGCCGAGCTAGAAACAGAAATAACGGCTGAAAATACTGAAGAGCCATTAATTCCTGAGCAGCGTCCAGAAGCTAAACCTTTAATTGAAGAAGATGATCCAGAATCTCAAGCACAGAAGAAATTTGAATAGATAGTCATCAAATTAACAAAAAGGCGCTCGATGTTGAACACATCGAGCGCCTTTTTGTTATTTGAATTGATTAAATGATTAAATCTTGCCACCAGTGATCTTATTAATCCGCCCTTCCTCTTTGGCTTTTTCAGCACGTTGTCGACGTACATCTTTAGGATCAGCAATCAGTGGACGATAAATTTCTACTCTCTGTCCTGGTACTAGTACTTCATGATGCTTAACTAAACGGCTGAATATCCCGAGCTTAACCGTGTCGAGATCGATATCTGGAAAATAAGATTTCATATCGCTCAATTCGACAGCTTGAATACAAGTGGTTCCAGGCTCGACGTTTATCTGAATACGTTTTTGCTGAGTCGGTAGAGCATAAATCACCTCAACCTCAAAATTTTCCTGCTCATTATTCATCAAGTTATCTCATTCAATATGGGTCTGGCACTTAGCCCGTAACTCGCAGCTCATCGTTCTATCTCGATACTCGCAACTCATCACCATGACTATCGATAGATGACTTTAGCTCTACCAGTGAATGCTGTAACCATTGACGACATCAACTCTTTAAAGACTTTGCCAAATGCTATTTCAACTAATGAACTCGAAAATTCAAAATTGAGTTCAAAATCTATTTTACAAGCATCTTCAGTCAACTCAGTAAAACGCCATTCACCGACTAAATGATTAAATGGGCCATTATCTAACACCAGTTGAATACTCTTGCCCGGAATAACCTGATTACGGGTAGTAAAGGTTTTACTGATCCCTGCTTTTGCAACATCTACCGAAGCAAGCATGGTTTCTCCATCAAACTCGAGTACCTTGCCGCCGACGCAGCCAGGGAGAAACTCTTTATAAGACTCAACATCATTGACGATTTCATACATCTGCATCGCGCTGAAGCGCACTAACACACTGCGGGTTATTTGGGGCATTCTACCTTTACCTGAAACTAAGCTGTTTAAACTGGTTTTGAACAAATGATTAAAATGGCCTCAACCATTATTGGCGCTAAGCCACAACACTTTTATTGCCCGCACCTAATCAAAAACGACGGTTCGCTTTCACTGGATTTTAACACGAACAGTGAAAAACGCATATTTCAAGCACCAAGAAACGCCCTAGCAGTTCAGAAAATCACTTAACAAGCTTTAAATCATCTAACTTAAAGCCTTAGTCCGATTAAAAAACGTTCAAACCCACTGTATTGGGTAGAAAAGTTTGAATATTTTGTTGGTAGCAATTCCAAAAAGTTTGTCCCTGCGTATAATAGCTAGCCTATGGCTAAGAAAAATGCAAAAAAATCAAAAAATTCCTCCGCATCGATTGCACGTAATAAACGCGCAACCTTCGACTATAAATTCGAAGAAAAGATGGAAGCAGGTCTATCTCTAATGGGATGGGAAGTTAAGTCTATTCGTATGGGCAAGGTTAACTTGTCTGAAAGCTATGTATTTATGAGAGAGGGTGAAGCCTTTCTCTTCGGTTGTACCATAGCGCCACTGAATACCGCATCAACCCATGTAGTGTGTGATCCTATGCGCTCACGTAAGCTTCTGCTCAAACGCAAAGAGCTAGATAAGTTACAAGGACTCGTCGATCGTAAAGGCTACTCTATTGTGCCTATCTCTATGTACTGGCAGAAAGGTGCTTGGGTTAAAATTGAGATCGGTCTGGGTAAAGGTAAAAAAGAGCACGATAAGCGTGACGATACTAAAGATCGTGAATGGCAGATAGAAAAAGCTCGAACCATGAAAAAAGCGGTTCAGCAGTAAAAGAAGTTTTAAGCTGTTAGCTTTAAGAGCAAATAGTAAGTAGCAAATAGAGAATAAAAAACCAATCATGGCTCATAAGCCTAATGTCAGCTCAAAGCTCACACAAAATGGTTGGATAACGAACAAACGGTATAGCGAGTTGCAAAACAGGCTTGGTTATCAAGTCGCAACGCGTTACACTTGTTTTGTACTTGGGGGCGATTCTGGATTCGACAAGATTCTCGAAACCCTGGGAGCATGCCGAGGGGAGGTTGGCCTCGTAAAAAGCCTCACTGTTATAGTTGCAAACGACTCTAACTACTCTCTAGCAGCTTAGGCTAGCTAGCCATCTTGCCGAAACTTCTCAAATGGGTTTGGTTTATAGATGGTCATCTCACATTTGATAGCGAGGGAACCACGTTCAGGGGTGAACCGCGAAACAGTACTGAACTCGCCAATTGCAATCCTGTCTTTCGGAGTGTACTTGGTTAATTAAAAGAGAGACTAAGCATGTAGCGCCTTGGATGTAGGCTTTTTGGACGCGGGTTCGAGCCCCGCCGCCTCCACCAATTACTAAAAAGGGCCATCAGAAATGATGGCCCTTTTTTACATCCAAAATTTGGTTAGTTACTTTTTATAGCTTATAAAAAAACATCTGCATTAGGCAGATGTTTTATAGTTTGAAGCAACTTGGTTTACTTAAACGTCGATTAGTTTTGCTTTCTTACAAACTTAGATTTAAGCATCATATAGCCGTGACCATCAACCTTACAATCAATGTCGTGGTCTGCATCAACAAAACGTTTGATAACCGCTTTGGTGCCAACTTTTAGCACTAGTGATGACCCTTTCACTTTAAGATCTTTGATTAGCGTCACTTTATCATCTTCTGCTAATAAATTACCTACAGCATCTTTTAAAATAATAGCGTCAGGATCAACAATAACTTCATTAGGGTTCCATTCATGAGCACATTCAGGGCAAACGAGCAGTGAAGCATCTTCATATACGTAAGCTGATTCACATTTGGGGCATGGTGGGATAGCGCTCATGGTATTTTCTCTTCAATAAATAATTTTTTGAATCATACTTAGTGGATCATTTCTAAAAATGATCACCAATACAATTCGCTTTTCAAAGATACATTATAATCAAAAATTCGATTAGCTTCTAGATTGATAATCTTGTCCTGTGAACAAGCCTAGATTGTTCACCAGATTTTATCATTTAAAACCAGCTGATATCACTTAACTTTGCCCATAGGCGTTGGCTTCTCTGACATTTTGCATAAGAAAAGTGTGTAATTTGTTACCACCAATATTGATCAAGTTTGGATAAAACCGTAAGATATATTTTATTCATCATTAGATAACAATCAAGTCAATCATGATAACGATTTGCTTATAGAATTATTCAGATGGATGAAGTTAGGATTTTAGAAGCACTGGGAAGTCAGTGCACGCTTTTTACTTGGCGGCGGTGTATAACGCATGCGAGTTATACACCATTATGCTGAATGGGTAGAGCCAGAAAAAATGTATAACAATGGGGGTGCCTCCCCCCATTGCAGGTTCTCCCCTTTTCAGTTTTAATTAACGTTAACCATCTTTTATAGAGCATTTATTTTTTACATCCACCAATCATTTTCTAGTCATCAGGCCACGTAATCAAGCAAAAAACCAGTAATCATGCGGGTTTCACTTTGAAATCGGCACATACAGCCGCCATACAAAATTAAAAATACTGAAATTAACTTCGAGCCCCAAGACATCCACCAAATACTAAGGAAGCCCCGATACGAAAGTATCGGGGCTTTTTTATTGATGATAGGTGTGGGCGAATCATTCTTAAAATCCTAGCACGCTAGGGTTTTAAGAATGAGTCTGGAACCAATTTTAACGTCGCTTGCAAAGGTCCTAGAGGAGGGGAAGAGACGAGCCTAGGGGTGACTAAGTGTATCAATAGTATCTTGGTGGCTAATTTGATTCAGAATAAATTCTTCAATCGCCATTACAAAACCCTTAGGGCAATCGCAGGAGTGGTCGCGTCGGGACAATAGCGAATAACTGGGTTTCGGTAAAATAGAATGTAATTGTTCATATTGCTGTGAACACATTTTCACGGCCTTGAGCCCATGAACTATCCCAACAAAGTCAGCGGCACAACGAGTGCCTAAGAATGAGATAGCATCACTGCTCCGTAGTTTAGTGATCAAGCCTGCTAAGCTATGGGTTTTATGAATCGTACCCAGTGGCAACTTATGTTGCTCGCAATATACCTCAAATGGGTCGAGTAGATCATTGAACCCCTCGATAGCTGTCACCATAAACGGGTAATTGGAAATATCGGCTAATGTCAGAGCACTGCACCACACAGGATGGTCTTCACGGGCAACAACATAGACAAACTGACCTAAACCAATTGGTGTGCTCATCAAAGCTGATTTATGACGCCTTAAAAACTCTTGAATACGTGGATCATTATCTTGCACCACAGCTAAGCACATGCCTCCTTGCAGCATATCCTCACAGGTTTGTGGCCTAACATGCTTAATATGAATCGAGATATTATGACTACAACTCCCTAGTTCTGTATCAACAAACTCAGGTAAACCAACAGATAAAGTTGGAGGAACTGCAATAACACATTCTTTTTTGGCTGTGATACTATTTTCATTGAAACTAATTTGTGTCAACAACTCTGTAATTTCACAAATCTTTGGATATATCGCTCTAGATCTAGCAGTAGGAATAAAGCCTTCTTTTTTTCTTATAAACAGTGAATCTTTATAGTAATCTCTTAAACTAGCCAGATAGCGACTTACTTTAGAGTTAGATATATCGTATAACCTCGAGGTTTCACTACAACACCCGGTTTCATATACCGATTTAAAAACAATCAACGCTTTAACGTCAACATCAATCATCATTGATTCCTAGCTTTATCAGCATATTTTAATTATTGAAATTTCATTTTTCATATAGTGAAAATATTGCATCACACTACAAACATTAAATCTAAAAAATACAATTCTAAAAACTCGATATACAATCATCGTCATAGAATCATTACTAATAAAGAACATTTTGACATTAGTTACTTTGTTAGATTTAAGGACGGTACTAAATGAACAAGCTTAAAATTCTACTACTGTTACTTGTCAGTTCCAGCACTGCAGCGATAGAAAGCTGCAACGAATGTCATGATGAAAAATGGCAACAAACACCAGCTCATGTTTGGATTGATACTGAACATCATCTTGATGCTGTTAGCTGTATGGATTGTCACCGTTGGAAAGAGGGAGATGACCTCCCTCCTGTACTTCCTAGCAAAAAAACTTTAGAGAAAGACTGTGGTCTTTGTCATCATACACCTGAAGATTTAGCAAATAAGATGAATATGCAGCAATACCAACAAGACTCTGACAAGTAACTTTATCTAACCTTTCCCTGCAAAGGTCCGCACTCTTCATCAGGTGTGGGCCTTTTTTATCTTTTACTGTTCTCCGCAATATTAGCCTCTATCCCATCACTTTCTACTGGGATGACCAAGCCAATTTATGATCAACAGATCCACCTAGACTGATCACCTACAAAATAAATCGGCCAGCTATTTAAATATAGTGAAATAATCAAGTTATGGGTCATGCGTCACACCATTTTGTATGCAATAGAATAACGATGATTTTAATCACACCAATAAAAAAGCCTGCTAAAAGCAGGCTTATTGGGGAAAGGTGAAAAGCGCGTCGAGGGCTAGCTCTTACATACGTATATATTTTTACACTCACACTTACTTTTACACTCGCACTTACTTTTACACTCACACTTACTTTTACACTCACACTTACTTTTACACTCGCACTTACTTTTACACTTACGCTTTTACTAACACACGTTGAAACATATATACGTTCTTACGATACACAGGGTTATGCTACATCCCCCGCTGACCGCGCTGTAAGCCCAGAAATTAACGCGGTTGCTACTCTTAGAGCCATGACATCCAAAAATATATACAAACCCAGTCACAACCTAAAATACGCTTTTCAATGATCAGTATAGTCAATATTTTCTCTGTTCATCTTTAAATAACCAAACGGTCTTAAGCAATTCTAGTCAGAACATTATCAGCACTCGTTACTTATACCATTCTGAATAAGTATTGTTAGCCGCTATAGCTGACTAGCATAACTAACAGCCAGTTATTATCACCTCATAAACTGGTGCAGCATCAGGGTCATCCTGATCACAACTATTGGGATTTACAGTGCCATAGGCTTGCTGATACATGAAATAACATTGACTGGCTTTTATGTCTTGCTGACCAAAACCGAAATAGATTTTATCAACGCCCTCAAATTCAAAACCTAAACTGTCATCGCTATAATCTAATCGTTTAGCGACATCGGTATTATCTAGATAGCCACACTTTAACCGTGTTTCAAAGATCCCATCGCCATCAACATCTACGTCAGTCAAATCTCCACGACCAGACACTGGTTGAGCCCGATAGCTGGAAAGTTGGGAGAGGATATACATCTGACTATTTGCCCCTTTCACTGAGGCACTGAACTGCTGTAATACGGCATCCTTGGCATCGACACTAAAGTTAATGAATTTACTCGATGCACTAACAGCTAATATGCCTAAAATAACAATAACGACAACAAGCTCTATTAAGGTGAACCCTTTAGAGTTGAAACGCTTTTTAGAATCCATGAATTAGGCCTATAAATCAAAAATATACGGGGCTAGATATTGCCATAACTTAGAGAGAGTACAAGCCCTTCCCGACCATAACCTTATAAAACACAACAATTGCATCAATTATTTACACTAGTGTTAATGTTCATCAGTGTACTGACTCACTTACCTTCACTCGGTGTCGATTAGTTTGAAATGAGCACTACCACTCGAACTCAATGGCCCTGGACCTTACAAGTCACTCTATATCTAGCATGCCTACATCTAGCAACACTACATCTAGCACCTAAATACACCTCAACCCACTACATCTTGTATCTAAATCTTATTTTAAAATGATTTCGTTTGATCTAAGTCAAATACCCACCATGCAAGATCACTATATATTGTGTCTTAGAATATAAATACATCTACATATGGATATGAGCATGGCATTTAACAGTTTACTCCCCTCGATTGTTTTTCAAGAGGTGCCTGGAGAGATCACCCTTTGCTTTAGCATTACCGGCTGCAGGGTTGGGTGCAAAGGATGTCATAGCACTGATCTTTGGAATGAAAAGCACGGTAGCCCTCTCACAAATTCAGGCTTTAGCAAGTGGATTGAAAGATACCAGGGACTGATCAGCTGCGTACTTTTTTTCGGTGGAGAGTGGCAAGCAGACGCGCTAATTGAAAAGCTGCAGATAGCCAAAGCATACGGACTAAAAACCTGCCTATACTCTGGCGAAAAATATGTCGATATTGCGATTACCGAGCAATTAGACTTTCTCAAGACAGGAAGATGGGTCGCCGAGCTTGGCGGCTTAGACAGCCCATCAAGCAATCAAGTATTTCGGGATCTGTGCACAGGCAAAACACTTAACCACCTATTTATTAACCCCTCAAATAATACCTCACTATCAGGAGCTGAAAATGTTGCGGCTTAATCAGGATCAGATCGATAATAAGAAGGATTTTATCAAGCTGTATTTTCAGACAGAAAATGCGGCTGACAGCTCAAAAATGGATGCCAATGCGAATGTGACTCATAAAAATATTGCCACATTAGAAGCAGAGTTACTCAAAGATTGCTTTGTGCAGATCAATCGCGGACTTGTACACGATAAGATCAGTGAAACCTTTGATGAAAGCCTAGCTAAAGAGTATCTAAGACAGATAGAGGACCATGAGATCTATGTACATGATGAAACCAGTTTAAAACCCTACTGCACCTCCATCAGCATGTATCCCTTTCTACTCGATGGGTTAACTAAACTTGGTGGTGAATCTAAAGCGCCTAAACACCTCGAGTCGTTCTGTGGTTCATTTGTTAATCTGATCTTTGCCGTGTCATCTCAATTTGCCGGCGCCGTGGCTACTGTGGAATTTCTCACCTACTTTGACTATTTTGCCCGCCTTGAGTATGGTGACGACTACCTAATGACCCATCCAAAAGCGGTCGAGAACCATCTGCAGCATGTGGTCTATGCCATCAATCAGCCAGCTGCTGCCCGAGGTTATCAGAGCGTATTTTGGAATATTTCGCTGTTTGATCAACACTACTTCTCCTCTATGTTTGGTGATTTTGTCTTCCCGGATTTCAGTAAACCACAATGGCAAAGCGTTGATAGCTTGCAGCAGTTCTTTCTGGGCTGGATCAATAAAGAGCGTGAATCATCAGTACTGACCTTTCCTGTTATCACGGCTGCGATGCTCACTGAAAATGGTCAATGTAAAGACCAAGCCTTTGCATTAAAATTGGCGCAACAAAAAGCCGAAGGAAACTCATTTTTTATCTACCTTTCTGATAGCGCAGATTCACTCGCCTCATGTTGCCGTCTACGCAATGAGATCACCGATAATACCTTTTCCTATTCACTCGGTGCAGGCGGTGTTGCGACTGGCTCTATCAATGTGATCACCTTGAATATGAATCGTCTAGTGCAAGATGGGCGCTGTCTGCAAACTGAGATAGAGAAGATACAGAAGTATCAGGTAGCCTACCGCAAGATGATGGAGGAGTACCTAAATCAAGGCGCACTCACTGTCTATGATGCTGGCTTTATCTCCCTTGATAAACAGTTTCTGACTATTGGTATTAATGGCATGGCTGAGGCGGCTGAGTTTTTAGGTATCGAGGTTGGCAATAATCTTGAGTACAAATCTTTTGTCAGCGAGCAGTTAAAGGTGATTTATGATGCCAACCAAGTGGCAAAGCAGCATTATGGCTATATGTTCAATACCGAATTTGTACCTGCTGAAAATCTTGGAGTAAAAAATGCGAAATGGGATAAGAAGGATGGTTATCAAGTTAACCGTGACTGTTACAACTCGTATTTCTATCTCGTAGAAGATGAGCAAACTAACCATCTGGATAAATTTATCCTCCACGGACAAGAGATCACCCAATATTTAGACGGTGGCTCGGCGCTGCATCTGAACTTAGATGAAGCGCTATCGGCCGAAGCCTACTTAAAACTGTTTAATGTCGCGGCCAGCACAGGTTGTAACTACTTCTGTGTCAACGTAAAAATTACCATCTGTAATGAATGTGAAGCGATAGATAAGCGTACACTGCAGCACTGTTCATCTTGTGGCAGCTTAAATATCGATCACGGCACACGGGTCATTGGTTATCTAAAACGTGTCACCGCCTTCAGTCAGGCAAGACAAGAAGAGCACAAGCTAAGACACTACCATCGAGAAACAGCGTAATACTATTGACCACTACCACCTAAGAACAAAGGTAACCTCATAGGCTCTCCAAAAATAGGAGAGCTTACTGACCACTATTTACACGCTTAATCCCCATTGTTCGAAGGTCTCAAGGCAGAGTTGCTCTCTAAAATCAGGGTGCGCGATATCTATCAGCGCCCTAGCCCGCTCTCGTAATGAGCGACCTCTTAAATTAGCAGCGCCGTACTCTGTCACGATATAGTGAACATGGGCTCGGGTCGTTACCACTCCAGCGCCCGGTGATAATACCGTTGAGATCCGCGATATCTTACCGCCCGCAGCAGTACTTGGTAGTGCAATCACTGAGCGCCCTCCCTCAGATAAACCTGCGCCACGAATAAAGTCCATCTGGCCTCCCACTCCCGAGTAGATTCTGGTGCCTAAAGAATCGGCGCAGATCTGGCCAGATATATCCACTTGAAGCGCGGAGTTTATCGCCATCACATTGGGGTTTTTACGGATTATGGCCGTATCGTTCACTAACTCAATATCCATAAAGATGACTGACGGGTTATCGTCAACATAGTCATAAAGACGCTGGCTGCCTAATGCAAAACCTGTGACGATTTTACCTGGGTTGAATCGCTTCTTGCTGTTATTTATCACCCCCAGTTCGATGAGATTTAACACCCCATCAGAAAATAACTCAGTATGGATCCCCAGATCTTTATGTTCGGTTAAGCAGCTCAGTACAGCATCGGGTATCGCACCTATTCCCATCTGCAGGCAGTCACCATCTCGAACAAGCTCGGCCACATTGTTACCAATAGCGAGACTCGTTGCATCACTTGCCGCTAAAGGGTGTTGTGGCAGCGAAGCACTGCACTCGTATACTGTGGCAAATTTTTCAAAATGAATAAAGCCATCTCCATGGGTGCGGGGCATCAGTGGATTGATATGGGCAATAATTTTCCCCGCAACTTGGCAAGCGGCTAAGGTCGCTTCAACTGAGATCCCCAGTGAGCAAATCCCATGTTTATCAGGGGGGGAAACTTGAATGATTGCCGTATCAATTTTTTGTTCGCCTGAACGAAATAACTTAGGCACTTCGGAGAGGAAAATGGGCACATAATCAGCGTCTCCCTGCTGTAATAAACTCCGTGTGGGCTGACCGCTAAAGAAACAGCGATGTCTTAAGTGGCCTTTCAACTTATCGCTGCTGAGCGCCTCCGCACACTCAGTATGTAACTGTAATAGAGTGAGATTATCTCTAGTCAATGCATGCTCAGCTAAAGCATTTAAGAGCAGCCTCGGGGTTGCTCCCATCGAGTGGGTCCAGAGAGTTTCACCACTTTCTATGATAGATACAGCTTCAAGGGCAGTTTTACAGACGATAGGCGCCATGATGTTTCCAATTTATGTCTATTTTTATGACATAAATAGTAGCAAAGGTGAATATGTCCAAATATGGACAAGATCATAAACTGTTACCTGATCCCATAAACAGTTTCTTACAGAGTGTTCACAAATATTTACGCTATTACACCAATCGATATAAAGGTGTTGTCTATCAGCGATAGAAATTGGCACTTCTATCGCCTCATTTCAAAGCTCGCTTCACGATTTCCAGCCACACTAATTAACAACTACATCAATTGTTTATACAAAAATTAATTGTCATTAATGCGATTGACCTACTTGCATTGCATGAACTAGCTTGGTAGGGGATGACTTCTACCGATAAGAGATCAATGGCCTTTCGCCTAACTACTGATTTTTCGACAATCGTTTTAGCCATGGTCTCAATGGCAGAAGTAAAGGTCACCCTACGGACCGACATCGATTCTAACCTAAGCCTTCGTAGTTTAAGGAATTATAACAAATGAGAAATTTAGAGCTATTCAGTACAGTATCGATAGATCACCTACTTTGGTCGTCAGATGAGGACACTGCCAAATTAAACTCACCAGCCCTATCAATTTTCACCGACTTTGATCATTCACAACCTATGGTCATTGACGCTTGCACTACTGCGGTTAACGCACTCGAGATCATGGAGAAAACTCATAGTTTTATGCGCTTAGTCGTCGATAAGTCTAACAATTTTTTAGGTGTACTCACTAAACATCAACTAAAGCATAGAAAAATACTCAAGAAGGCAAATAAATACAGCTCGGGTCTGGATGAACTTTTAGTCACAGATATGATGCTGACACGAGAGAAATTGATGGCACTGGATTATGAGCAGATCTCAACAGCAAATGTCAGTGATGTTGTTAGAGCCTTACAGGAAAATGGTCTACACCATATTTTAGTCATCGATCATCAACAACATCATATTAGAGGGTTAATTTCAGCGAACGATGTGGCACGTAAACTCAGAGTCCCAATTAATATAGAGCAGCCTCCTTCATTTATGCATATTTTCAAAGCAGCTATTTAGTCTGAGTGGCCTGATTTAAGTCCTAGTTAAAGCCCTGAACCACAATTCAACATACTGTAGTGAAAGTTAAGGCCAACATATAGGTGGCTTTAACTTTATCCCTTATTTAGCACTTACCTTAGCGTGACCCGCTAACACTAAAAGGCCTGCAAAGATCCCTAGATTCTTAACAAAGTTTTGCACCTCATGGGCTCCTTCAATGCCAGTATAATTCCAAAAATCATGCAGATTGAGATTAATAACCAGAACTAACACTGCGAGCAATAAAGACACAATGAAGGTGTAACGATTAAAAATAAGCGCAATCGCCGCCGAAATTTCAAATACTGCCGCCATAGCGAGCAATTGTGGGATCATCACCATATTATGGTTCGCCATTAAGGCTATATGCATATCCCAGCTAACAAACTTCATCACTCCAGGTAATAAGAAGTAAAGCGCTAACAAAACCCTTCCTGAAGTGATTAACACAGTATTCATTGACGACTTCCCCTCAAAAAATATTTTACCTAGTCCTGTTTCATCGAATATTAGATAACTTGTCCATTTACTGTTAGGGCAACATCTATGTTGTTTCGGGTTGCATTGGAATAAGGACAAACATGATGTGCCATTTTTACCAGTTCCACAGCCTGCTCTTGATCTAGGTCTAAAGTGACATCTAATGCTGCACTGAGTGCAAAGCCACCTTCTTCTCTTGCACCTATGCCTATCGTCGCTGTCACTGGAGCTTGTGATAACTTAAGTTTAGTCTCTCTGGCAACATGTAAAATAGCATTCGAGAAACAGGCACTGTAACCCGCGGCAAATAGCTGTTCAGGATTCGTCGCCTCACCGGTGCCACCCATCTCTTTTGGATAGCTGAGTAATAGGCTAAGTTTGCCATCTTCAGTTTCAACATTGCCGTTACGTCCAGCGCTTGCAGTTGCTTTAGTTTGATAAATGTTTTTCATCTTTTTTCTCGCTGTGTATTAGGTAGTAAACACGAAATTAAATTGCGCGCAATTGATTTAAGGCAATCCTAACACCAAGATGAGGATTGCGCAACTATATTGCGCGCAACCAATATTTGAAATAAGCTGACGAGTATGAACAAAAATGTTGGCTTGCCAATCTATCAAAACTGCACGATTACAAAGCGTCACATTTATTTTGTTGTTCTATATGACAGGCTTTGTTTATGCTGACTCTATCGCTGATTGACGTGTATATGGCTAACGAAAAGCGTAACTTGATGGGGGATCAACCTAAAACACGGCTTGAATGACTCATCAAACTCACATTTCACAAAACTAGGAGAATAAATTGTCTAAACATTTATTACGCTACAGCATGCTAACTTCTAGTTTAGTCCTCAGTATTCCTACAGCCTTTGCCGGCCAATGGCATCTTCAACTCGATAATGACATTATTTTCGGTGACGATGGTAACTACACGAATGCCATCATTCTAGGCTGGGAAAGCGAAACTCAATCTGATCTTACATTTGCTCCTAGTCCCGCTCAATGGTTGGGCATGCTTAACTTTTCACAAAGTGATGCTGAATATGCCTGGGGTTGGAAAATCAGCCAACAGATGTGGACTCCAGGTCTAATAGAGATTGAAGCCCCACAACCACAAGATAGACCCTATGCTGGATATTTAGCATTTGAAGGCCACACGGCGGCTTATTCTGCTACTTTGGCTCAAAAAAACTGGTTATCAATAGGCGTCGTTGGACCCGCATCGGGTAACGAGCAAGTTCAGTCCTTTGTGCATAAGATCACCGACTCCTCTGCACCTCAAGGCTGGCAATATCAGGTTAAAAACCAGGTGACACTACAAGCTGCCTATGAAGTTGATGCCCTTTTAAGCAGAGGCTCGGCATTTAATAGCCACTTAATCGGTGATACACAGTGGGATGTCAGTGGCTTTAGCCACACTCAGGCGGGTAATTTTAGGAGTGAAACTGCATTAGGGTTAACACTGCGCTGGGGAAATGAACTGGCAAACTCATTTGGCCGCTTGAGCCAACATACAGGTCAATATGGCAACCTTTCAGCCACAACTAAAAGCAGTAACTTTATGGTCTTTAGCCGCGCCTACGTCGGTTACCGGTTTAATGATCTGACGTTAGATGGCTCGCTTCCCTATGACTCTCTTGTCGAAATGGAGCATAAGCAAGCAGGCTTAAATACCGGGATCATTTGGTATCATCCTAGCTGGTCTGTGGCCTGGACTTTCAACACCTATACCAAAGAATATGTCAGCGACGCTGATAAATGGCACGGCTTTGGTTCATTGACCGTGAGCTGGCATCTATAATTTTCTCAGGATAATACCAATCGGTATAACCAATTGAGTACCACTGAATATTGACCTGACGAGTAAAATCCTGCTGTCCTTATGTTTAATATCAATATGGCGGTAATTCATTATTGATTTTTGTTGATGCTGGGCTCATTGAGCGTATTAAAAAAGTCATATAGGCTCTCAAGTATGGAGCCCAGTTCACCACTGACAGCCTTTGTTTGACCTTGAGTCTCCTGCAATTGTAAAGAGGTCTGATCGGCGAGTGCCATCAACTTCTTCTCTTGGTCTTCTTCTAAACCTAAACCAAACAACATCCCCTCTAACTCTGACACCATACCATGCATGATCCCCTGAGAATTTTGGTCATGTTCAAACAGCCGTGTGGTCGTTTTCTTAATCTGCTCTTCTGCCACCGAGATCACTTGAGTAAAAATCTCCTGACGCTGCTCTAACATCACATTACGAGCCTTAATATTTGCCAGCTGTGCATCGGCAATATCCATCAACACAGCGAGATGATCTCTAAAGCGACCACAACGTTTCTCATCATCGAGTGGCATATCTTTAATGAGTAGAACAATATGTGGGTCTCTTATGATGGTGCGGATACCAACACTCAATATCCGTTCATTGTGTTCGACGAATCTAGCTAAAACTTTTGCCTCCATACTCTCTTCACTGCAATCAACATATATGACTTTTCCTGCATCGACTCGCGCCACGGAGTTGATGCCGAAGCTAGAGATGATATTGATAATGGCTTTTCCGACCTCATCGGCATCTCTGATCGATTGAGCATCTTTTATGAATTGAACAACTTGTCCCAGCTCACTACTCACGGTCATCGCCTCCATGGCAATTCCCATAGCCTCAGATGCCGAATCTTTGGCTTGGTTGATGTTATTTTTTTGCGCTAAACAGTGTGATACTTTGGCGAATAAAATCTCTGGCTCTACCGGTTTAACAATATAATCATCTGCACCCGCCTCAAACCCAGCAAGACGTTCCTCATAAGAGTCCAACCCCGAGACGAATATGATCGGCAAGCTTTCTGATTGATACTCTTTTCTCAATTTAACGCAGACTTCATAACCAGAAAGTCCAGGCATCTCAACATCCAATAAGATAAGGTCTGGAATTGATTTTGCCACCTTGATTAAACACATATCACCTGAAGCCACCTCCTCGACATCATACTCACCTTCAAGCATGGCACTCAGCATCAAACGACTATCCGCAGTATCATCTACAATCAGAATATTGGCATTTTTACTCATGAGTTTTCCCTAAAAGTAATCAGACTATCTTCTTTTCTAATTCAAGCCCAATGACATCAACTTCTGCTGCAACGACTTGATTACGCCCTTGATCTTTTGCTTTATACACGGCAGCATCAGCTCGAGAAAGTAAATCAACGAATGTGAGCTCATGTTCCATTAGTTGAGCCACCCCAAAGCTGGCGGTAATGGTGATACCTGAGGGCTTAAGCGCTTCAATTTTTGCTCTTAATAATTCTGCTTTTTCCATCGCAAAATCAAGCGGACAATGTTCTAGCAAAATAACAAATTCTTCGCCACCAAACCGGGCAACGACATCCTCTTTTCGACTGTTCTGTTTAAATACTTCAGCGATGCCCTTAAGGACTTCATCACCCGCATGGTGACCATACTCATCATTAACATGCTTGAAGTAATCAATATCTATCATCATGACTGATAGCTCATTACCATGCCTTTCAACATGAGCCAGTTTGTTATTGGCAGACTCAATGAGAAAATGGCGATTATAAAGTTGGGTCAGTTGATCATGCAGCGCCATATTTCGCAGCTCATCGCTTTGATGCTTGAGCTGAATTTGTGTTGATACTCTGGCTGTGACTATCGCCGGACGGATAGGCTTTGTGATGTAATCTACAGCCCCTAGCTGTAAGCCAAACTCTTCATCTTCATCAGAATCTCTACCGGTAACAAAAATAATCGGAATGTGCTTTGTAATGGGATTAGCTTTCAACTGTCGGCATACTTGATAACCATCCATTTCAGGCATGATCACATCCAGTAAAATAAGATCGGGTAAAGGTGGGTTTTGTGCGAGTTCAATACAGCGTTGTCCACCCATAGCTATTTTCAGCCGATACTGACTCTTTAAACACCCAGCTAATAATTGAATGTTAGTGCGTGTATCATCAACCAATAAAATTGTAGCCTGATCAGCCATTGACAATCCCCTTTGCTTGAATCGAGTCTGTATCGACTAAGTAGATAGATAATTCGCTTATGCAGCTGACGGCCTCTTCATGCTCAAAGTCGGCTAAATGTTGTAACAAGCTGTCAAACCTTGCCTGTAATTCTGGCTCATCGGTCACTTTCTTCAAATGCACATATTCATCGACATCGATATAACTGCCTTCGCCAAGTTTTTCTGAAATATCAGCCAAACTTTTTGAAATTAATTGATCACTGGCACAATCAGCTGGCACCTCAGGTTCTAGCGGTACACTGTGAGATTTGACCACTTGAATCAACTCATCATAGCTATGCTGCAGTTGGAGAATTTCCTCTTCAATGGTATCGAAATCATTGTGCTTTGCCGCTTCTTCAATGGTTGCAGAGTTGGCTTGTAACCTGCCACCACCAAGGTTAGCAGCCACTCCCTTTATGGTGTGGGATATGTGCCGTATTTTGTCTATCTCTTTATTTTCAACAGCTTCTGATAAATCCTCGATACGCTTAGGCATATCTTGTAAAAACAGACTGATGATGGCATTAAATAATGAATCTTTTCCCATTGATCGTTTCAACAATGCGTCTTTATCCCACACAGACAGATCGACTTCATTGGGCTTGGTTTCTGCAATAGAAAGACACTCAGGTTCGGCTGTATTCACTGTAGATTCATTTTCAGGCAACGCCTCCAAAACCTCCTCACCAGTTTTTGTTTCAACAAGCTCTTCGACCTTTTCTTTAGGCAGCCATTTCATCAGCTTATCTCGCAATTTATCTGGATCTATCGGCTTAGGTAAATAATCATCCATACCCGCATCGATACACTTTTCTCTGTCTCCCATCATGGCATTCGCTGTCATGGCAATAATAGTGATCTCTTTATTGATATCGCCTCCATGACCAGCACGTATCTCGCGTGTCGCCTGATAACCATCCATTTCAGGCATTAAGCAATCCATTAACACCAGATCAAAGGGTGAACGTACTGCATTTTTTATTTTACTGAGGGCTTGTATGCCATTCTCAGCGACCACTACGTCTAAATTAAAGTCCTCTAAGATCCCCACTGCGACTAACTGATTGACGTAATTGTCCTCAACTAAAAGGATCCGCGCATTAAGACTCCAGTTAGGTTCACTGAGATTACGATCTAAATTTAAAGCCTCTAAATAATGGTGTGTCACTAACGGATTAGCATTACTCAGGGCTTCACCTCCCTCGGCAACAACATTAAGCGCATCAAAAAGGTCCGAGGTCGTCGTTGGCTTAGGAAAATATGCACTGAATCCTAGCTTTGCGAAGAAGCTGGCATCCCCCATTTGAGACATAGAGGTCATCATGACTAATTTTATCGCACCGGTTCTTGGATCAGATCTTAACTTCTGACCCAGCTCAGCCCCATCCATTTCGGCCATTTGCATATCTAAAAAAGCAACATCGAATGCAGGAGTTTCAGGCTCTAAATACCTTTGAGCACAGATATCTAATGCTTGCTGACCGCTACGCGCTTCAACAACTGTCGCTCCCCATAGCTCAAGCTGCTCTCTTATCACTTCCCGATTAGTCGCATTATCATCGACCACCAATAGATTCAATTCATGAATATCAACTTTAGGTACGACCAATGTTGAGCGCTCGCTCTTGCCAAGTATGACTTTGATTTCAAAACAGCTACCGACGCCCTCAACACTACTGACCGTGACATCACCTCCCATCAATTGAGAAACTCGTTTCACTATCGCAAGTCCTAAGCCTGTTCCTCCATATTTTCTGGTCGTCGATGCATCGACCTGGCTAAACGAATGAAACAGGCCGTCAATCTTACCGCTAGGAATACCGATCCCGGTGTCGGTGACAGAACAAGTAAACAGCCATTTACCTTGTTCAGCCGGCGTCAACTTAGCTCTTACAACCACCTCACCCTGCTTAGTAAATTTAATGGCATTACCGGTTAGATTAGTGAGCGCTTGGCGTAATCGGCCAGGATCACCTTTTACCATAGACTCTTCGACCCCTTTGAGATCTAAAATCAGTTCGAGTTTATTATTCTGTGCTTGATGGGCTATACCTTCTGCAAACTCTCCAAGCATTCCCCTAAGATTGAAATCAATCTCTTCAAGCTCCAACTTACCCGCATCGATTTTTGTGTAGTCCAAAATATCATTGATAAGAGATAATAAAGATTGCGCACTCGATTGAGCGATATTGACACGACGATTTTGGTATTCGGTTAGCTTAGAGTTAGATAACAGGCCCAACATGCCTATCACTCCATTCATCGGCGTACGGATCTCGTGGCTCATACTTGCTAAGAATTCGCTTTTCACCTTAGTGGCTAATTCAGCTTCCTCTTTGGCCCGTAATAGTGCACTTTGGGTTTCAGTTTGTTCGGTTACATCCCTGAAACTCCACACTCGGCCAAAATATTCGCCATCTATTTTCATTGGAGATGATGTACGTTCAAATACTCTACCATCGAGAAACTCTAATATATCAAATGCTTCTAGTGCCTGTTCCTTATACAGAACATTCACACGCTGAATAAAAGCAATCGGCTCTTTTAATTGCCTTTGCACTTGCTTGAGTATGACTCTGTCATTGACGCCTTTATTGAGTAATTCTTTTGTCACTCCCCAAAGATTAGAAAACTGGCTATTGGTTCTTAAGATCTCACCTTCACAACTGGTGACTAATATGCCGTTATCTGTTGACTCTAAGGTTGCATTCATCAGAGTGAGCGCCTCCTTAACCTCTAATTCCTGACGTTTTCTCTCTGTGATATCGGCTCTGATCGCAATATAACTTTTTGGCAGATTTCTCGCATCTTTAAGTGCAATAATCGTTGTATCGACCCAGTAGATACCGCCTTGTTTATTGCGATTACAGATCTCACCATGCCACACATTGCCTTTAGAAATAGATCGATACATCTGAGTAAAAAAATCACTGGAATGATAACCTGAGTTGAGAATTCTATGATTTTTCCCCATTAATTCTTTAATGCTATAACCACTAATTTCTGCGAATTTATCATTGGCATAAGTGATGGTTCCTTTAAGATCGGTTAATGCAACGATTGCATGTTGATCTAAGGCAAATTTTTGCTCTTCTAATGAGCCGAGCGCCTCCATCACTTGACTATTGGCTGCTCTTAATGCTTCTTCGTCACGTGCTTTTGCATCCAGCATCTGATTGAAGGCGTTGGCAAGCAGTCCAATCTCATTATCTTCTTTGACTTCGACTCGAGTCAGTTCCTCTCCTGCTGCAACCTTGCGACTTGCATCAGCAAGCTTGATCACTGGGCGGGTAATTTTTCTGGCGATAATGACTGAAGCAAACAGCACTCCAAGGACTGTGAGTAAAACAAGAATGAACATTACTTTTTTCAGCCATTCACTGGCCGACAAGGCCTCCTCGGTGTTTATTTCACTGATCAGTAACCACTCAACATTGGCAAGCTTAACCACATGATTTAAGCCAATAACCTCCTCATTAGCGGGGCCGATATACTCGTGTGCAATACTGTTTTCTGTCGTTTTTCCGACATTGAAGTTCTTTTCCTGCCAATCCACAAAAGCTTTCGTCTGTATTTGTCTTTTTAGTACCTCCTCCCAATTCTCTTTTATAGGGGCCCTAAGAAAGCCATCCTTGCCGATAATGTAATGAGTCAAAGAACTCGGTTCAGAGATTGTTGAATGCAACATGTTGAATATTTTTTCGAATCTTAACTCAATGACATAGGTTCCAATTGGGCTACCAAATTCATCTAACACCAATGCAGATATGAACCCAGTGATTTTACCTTGGCTCAAAGGGCTATGCTCCAGACCCGAAAAACGTGCAAGGCCTGTATCCATGGTGACTTTCAAGCTTTGTGAAAATTTAGAGTCTACCAATTCACTGGAGAACACATTTTTCCCCTTGGCATCAGAACTGATCACTGAATAAAGAATATCCCCCTCACTATCAATCAAGAAAATATCATTAATGTAATCATACTGTCGGCTCAACACGATAAGATCGTTTTGTAGTCCATCGACTCGTTTGGCCCAATCGTAGCTGCTGACATAATCCTGCAGCGTTTTTCTACTTTGCACTTTTCCTTTAGCCAGAGAGTCCAGCATCAACCTGGCATTGATAGACTCTGCTTTAACATTAAGATCCACCATTCGATAGTTAAACCAGTTTTCGATTGACTGGACACTCAGCAATGAAGATTGTGTCAGTTCCTCCTCTGCCGCATCCACAAGGCTTTGCTCAGCTTGCTGATAGCTAAACCATGCAACAATAATCAGGGGCAGCAAGGACAAGAGTAAAAACCATAGTGTGAGGTTAAAACTCAAGGATTTAAATTTGTTAGCTTCTTTTCTTGATCTTGACTTGAGTTCATCTTCCATTATGACTCTCGCTCTATCGATTCAATTGAACTGGGTTCACTACAGCTTCTGCTAAGCCATTACGACTAAAGCTCTCATCGGCAAAGTTATCAATATCGATGGCATTTTTGATAATCCCCCCCTCAACCGCGAGATCCATGATTAATTTCAACCCTGGTTTATCTACATTCAAATTTTGATAGTTAATCACTCGCAAGTCAGGATCTAAGCTGGCAATAATCGCTTCTCGCGTATGAGCCGGGATATGTTTACGAACCAGTTTCACTATCTCCTCCATAGCTTCTCCTCCCTGAGTACGAGCAAGCTCTATGTCTTCTCCAGCCTTATGGATATAATCCATCACTTCATGTACCGCTTTGCGTTTGTTTTTTATTGCTTCATCTGTCGCTAAGGCAATACATTCAACATGGCCATGCTCCCAGGGCATCACATCTTTGGAATACCAAGCCACATGCCCAAACCCGCCAGTTTCAACCACATCAGCCCAGGGTAGAGACTGTTCAAATGCGGCCGCTTGGGCACGACTGCTCTTACTCTTAATGAAACTGGGGGATTTTGGCGGAGCAACAGCAATTGCTTGCACATCGGCACCAGAATTAGGCATCAGGCTCATGGTAAGGCCATGCTCTTTTAGATAACGGTATAAAACCACGGTATGAGTCGCTAGCAGATGCGGCATACCGACCTCGGTAGCACGTCCCGTTAACTCAAACTCTTTCTTCAATGCGTTAGCGACTTTATCATCAGGTTTCCTTTCCTGTCTGACCAATGGCAGCTTAACTCGCTCATTCAGCAGATCATTTATCGCCAGTGCATTACCATCCCTATGCATCAAGCCTATCCACCGAAAAATAGGCTTCTCAGCAAACATATCCATGGCCAGAGGGCTCATAACATAGGCCATGTCGACTTCACCAGACAGATAATAAGCACGTAGAAGGTCCCAGTTTTTCATCTGCTCTATCTGGAAATCGGCATGCTTCATATCGTGTCGATATCGTTCATAGGCCACAATCGATGCATAGTGATCGGCGAGAGGAATATAGAGAGCTTTGATCAACTTTTTATCTTCAGCATGGGCACTTGCCGATACAGCGAGAACAAAAAACAGTGTGATTACAAAGGCTAAATAGGTAATTGGTCGATGTGACGAACGAACACGAGCAGACATGTGTCTCTCCCTGACCTGTAATGATGAGCAACTGAATAACAATATCTAATTGAGCTTAGTAGAGCATCAACAGCTTTTCACTAAGGAAAAGGAAAAAAACGAAATGATGACAGAAAGATAAGTACCTACATTAGGTAAGGTTATTGCCTCTTTGGCTACTGCTGCGTTGGCCATTGTGATAAGTCCGTTGTGGTCGAAACTATATGAAACAGGTTTTATTTGTCTTGATGGTCTCGACGGTAGAGGGCCCACTCCTCGATGACTTCACCGGAGGGAAGCGTGCAAATACCTTGTTGTCCATCGGGACCGGTGACAATCTCCAGCTTTCCATCCAATGCAAGGCAGTAGTCGGAAGCCGGGTTACTCATGTTTGCCATAACGACATCTTCATGAATAGAACATGCTGCAAGGGCTAAAAAAATAATAAGCAGACCGACACCGATAAAGACGCCGTTAATCAACTTCGCAAATGAGATATTGCTAAACAAACTAGGGTTCATATTTTTCATGAAATAACTCCAGAAAATCTTCGATATCAGGCCGATAAGTTCTCACTTATCGGCCTGTAAATATAACAAAGCGCCCGAGTGGACGCTTAGCGATAACGTTTATTATTTATCATTTAAGTAATGACTTAGAAACGGTAACCGACAGTAAACATCACAGTGCTGAAGTCTTTATCTTCGACAGAGTAAGATACGGCTCCAGCATCTAAACCACCGGTGTGAAGAACCGAGCCGGTTCCTTTCATATCACGACCGCCGCTGTGGAAAGTGTAATGCAGGTTGAAGTTCAGGCCATTATCCATGTAGTAACCGACACCTATCATAGGCTTAACCACAGTGTTGCTATCGGCGTTAAGGTTTAGCTCAGCTTGCTCGAAGCCTTCCTGACCTGGAGTGGCATTATTAAGTTCATATTGACCCACTGATTTTAGCTTTGAAAACTCGGCACCGGCCTTAACTGCCAGATGACCCGCTCCCATATCAAACTGGTAGCCAAGATATAGAGTGTGAGCCTTATAATCATTTCTTTCACTGCCACTGACTTGAATCATCTCGACATCAGGGGCACCAGGCATGACGTCTGTTTCAAAGCTGGTATTAATATTCTGACCTTTCTCGGCACCGCTGTAGGTATAACCAAAAACGAAGTCGCTATAACCCGCTTCCAAACCGATGGCAGCCTTGGTTCCCATGGCCTTACTGTTTGATGCACCAACCATAGGGTTGATGGTGAACTCACTGGCGTTAGCCGAAGCTGAAAGGACAAACATAGATGTTAAAGCGCACGCTATAACTAATTTTTTCATGATTAAATCTCTCTTATTTCTCTCTGACTGAGTTTTAGGTTGTTATAAACCAATACCGCTTCCATTCTATGGACCCACTCAGACGTAACCTCTGTTACACATTCAGTGAGTTAATCCGTATTGATTAAGATGCTGAAATAATATCGATAACCAGACGACCACACTTCACTAAGAGAATTAGTGAGCAATAGAAAAATCGATAAGCCAGTCGACACCTAGGGGACAAGAAGCGCAGTAAGGGGAGCTGGGCATATGATGGCTTAATAGGCGGGCGGCTTTAGCGGATAATAAAGTCTAAAAGATGAGCAATAACGTTAGCTGCTGGGGAGGAAGGTGAAAGAATATTAGTAAACACTGTAAGTGGTGATCCATAAGTGCTGTGGATACATCATAGTATTCGATGGTAAAAGCCTTCTGATATGGAGCCATCCTTGGCGTCAGAGAGTCCATAAACTTGCTTCTATATTCTGTACAGCTCAATAGCGGGTGCTATTAACTTCACCGAGTTAAAGTAGACACATCTCGATACTGCTGCATTCAATAACCCTAAGTCTGTACTGACCTTCATTACTAAGAAACTTAATAACAGCTAATGATGACTAGTAAACACATTTACAGGTAAGATGTAACCCATTAATACATATCAAGAGTTCACTATGACAACAGCACTTTCAGCAAAAGCTAAAGCAGAGTTAGGCAGCTTGATGGTTAACACGAGTGAATTAGTCGATCTCTTGTCCCTATTACCAAGAGAACATCTGAGCGACTACCCCCTGCTGCAAAAAGAGATATTCAGTAAGCACCCAAAAGTGAAGGGTTATAACAAGGCATTAAAGGACAAGCTATTTACCAAGGAAGAATTTCGAGATCGTATTTTTGCCAGGCTCGATATCTTCGCCTATGAGATGGCGGTATCGATGAATACTGATTACCTCATTGAGCGGGTAATGCTATTGGTCGGTTCTGAAATTAATAAGATTGATGAACTTGAGATAAACGAAATAGGCGCTGATGTTTTACAAAGAATATTGTTAGAGCTGAGTACTCAAGTTAGAAAACAAGTACAACCTAAAGCCGATCACCCTTTCTTAGCGGAGCGTGGCAGAATCGATCATAGCTTTTGGCGCCATGCCGACAAAGCGTACGATGCGTTTAAAGAGGGCTACACCACTCAAGCCGCGCTGGATGCCTGGTGTCAACTTAACCTACATACCCGCTGCCCTCAGAGTTTTATTCGTTGGTTGAAAACTCATGAAGACCCTAGAGAAATCAATGAATGGATTGATTATGTCTCTCAGGGCAATGACTGATTTTTAAAATAAACATACCTCCCAAGATGCTCTGTATTGCGCAGAGCTATTGCTTTATCCCACCAAAGTATTCTCTCCCGTTTTAACACTGTATTTGTCATGTATTTATCACGGTTTCGATTCTCCACATGACCTTGCAGTATGAGTCGCATAATGCACTTACTTATTAACCAAACTTCAATTAATAATTAAAAAACCATAAATAACAACATATTAAAACGTGGCACGTTTCATGCTCTACTTCATTCAGCGCTCATAAAAGGGAACTGCTATGAAACCACCATTACGTATACTGCTCGCTTGTACTGGCATTTTATCTTCATTCAATACTATTGCCGGCGAATTTGAATCTTGCCCAACTCAAGCATTTATCATTCAAACCCCCTCTTCTGTGCCTATCTCCTATGGCGTTGAATTAGCAACAGGGAGCTACGTCATACTGTCGAGTGATATGAATCGCATTAAAGCCTATAACGGTGTCGGATTTAGCTATCACGATAACTATATATATGGCTGGGACTATGAAGGCGGCACGTTAGGGAAAACCGGTGATGACTATGTGATAGTCCCTTTGACTGTGACGAAAGATGCCGATTCTATCGCTGCTGGCAACTTCTATGTTGGTGATGTAGCCATCAATGAAAATGCTTGGTACGGTTATAGAAAAAATAAAGGTCTGTTTAAAATTCCTCTCGATGATCCAGATAACTATTCAATGTCATTGGTGTCAGGAAGTACCAGTAATGCCACATATAAGATAACCGACTTTGCCTTCCACCCCAGTGATGGATACATCTATGCTGTGACTAATGGCGCTACAGGCAGCCTATTGCAGATAGATCCAGTAAATGGCGCGGCAATTAACCTTGGTGTCGTCGTGACATCATCGGGTTCAAATTTTACCTTCGGCGCGCAGTTTTTTGATCCTGATGGCATGCTTTATCTCAGTAATAATAGCGACGGAAAAATTTACCGTCTCAATGTCAATGATGCTAACCCCAGCGCAGATATATTTGCTTATGGACCCTCATCGACGAGTAATGATGGTGCACGGTGTGCCTTGGCCGAAGTTCCCGTTGGTGATAATGTCGATTTTGGCGACGCACCAGATACCTATGGTACCTATATGGCATCTAATGGCGCCAGACACTCCATCATAGATGACTTTTATTTGGGCTCAAGTGTCGATAACGAGGCCAATGGTTATCCGACCCCACTTTCAGACGATACCAGTGATGGTAATGATGATGAAGATGGTATTAGTCTTCCAACCGGCTTCGAGTTAGGTGAATCTGCAATTATTTTAGTCACTGCCACTGGCTCTGGCGGATATCTTAATGCATGGTTTGACTGGGATAATAACGGCGTTTTCGACAGTGACGAACAAGCGATTAGCGGCAAAGCACTGGCAGCAGGCAGCAATACTGTCAGTTTAGATGTGCCGACTTGGGGCAAAGCGGGACAAACATGGGCGCGTTTTCGCTTCAGTAGTTTAGCCGACATAGGTCCAACCGGCGGCGTTGGCGATGGTGAGGTTGAAGACCATCAAGTTACTGTGACCGAAACAGGCGTTACCATTAATTACTACCCATCATCGTCAAGCTATACCTCCGTGGCCTATGAAGACCTTTATCCAGATCAAGAAGATTACGACATGAACGATGTCATCTTTCATCTCAGACTGATTGAATATGTGAAAAATGATCAAGTCATCAGGGTGGAGTTTGAAGCCAAGCTTGCCGCTATGGGAGCTGCCTATCACAACGGGTTCGCCATACAATTACCCGATGTCGCCATGGATAACGTCAAAGAAAGTTCAATCGAATGGAGCATAGATGGTATCGCACAAAGTAGCTCGCCTTTAGAGTCCGGACAAACCAATGCGGTGCTGATTTTCACTGAGGATTTATGGGATCACATTAGTTTAGCCACAGGATGTAATTTCGTCAGAACTGAACCTGGCTGTGGTACCAGCTATCGAACGACTTGGAAGATGAGGATCCCTTTTGAAACCACCATTTCTCAATCCGATATGCCTGATTTCCCCTATGATCCATTTATCTTTGCCACACCGGGAACCGATCATGGCTTAGCCGCTAAAAATGTCGTCGGTGAACTACCAGGACGTAAACTTGAAATTCACCTGAAAAACAAGGCACCTACGGATAAGTTTTCCACCGCCTACTTTGGCTCAAGGGAGGATAGATCTGAACCTAGCAATGGTCTGTATTTCGTTAATGAAAATGGCATGAGCTGGGCCCTTGAGATCCCTACTAGCTGGCAACATCCGTTAGAGCGAGAAAGATTAGATATTACCTACTCAGAATTTGTTAATTTTGCAGCGGATAAGTCCGGTAATACCAACCCAAGTTGGTATCTCCACTCTAATGCAGCTCTCATTTTCCAGGACTAAATAAGCCATGCTAAGCAGGTAAAGGAGTTAGCAATGAAACAACTCATCAATCAAAAGCTAAATAGATTATTCAAGTTAAGTACACTGCTCAGTCTTGGCATCTTAACGACTATATCTGGCTGTGGTGGAGGTGGAGGCGATGATGCCTCTACGGCCGCGGTAACCCCCCCGGTGACTCCACCACCCGTTACCCCTCCACCAACAACGACGCCGGATCCAGAACCTGATCCAGAGCCCACAGCAGAGCCAACCTCTTTGGACGACCTCATCGTCGCCCCTGATAATCCCATGGCGAGTGTTTTTCAACTCGATGTCGATATCAGTTTAACTACATCAAAACGGGCCTATTTTTCATTATGCGATGACTACTCGGATAATAATAATCTCGGCCAAAGCAGCTACACGGTGAACTTTGAGTCTTGCCTGTATCGGGGACCACTTGACAGTGGCAAACTCAATACCGATATCACTATCGCTAACCATAACGGGGAGTTAATCGCCGTTGTATGGTTCTATGATGGTAGTCAGCCTAGCTATAAGCTGTGGCAATATGATCCTGAGCTTGAACAACAGAAACTAACAGTGAACTAGCGACACAAACAGTCCACAGCAAAACGCAGCCACTTAGGCTGCGTTTTTCATTCTGAGTACTTAATCAGTATCAGCTTTGACTCACCACTGCCGATGTGGCTTGAGTATGTAAATCATCAGCTTCATTGACTTGAGTGGTTGATGAATGACGAGATTTTCCAAACAGAGAAAAAGCCACAACAATGAGCAGTACTAAGGTAATAGAGAGCCCAACTTGAACACCCACAACCTGTAAGAACCCGTGATTTAGCAGCTCAACGATACTCTGATGAAACAGTATCCAGTCAAATATCATCGTCATTGCGACGACAGCGGCCGTTGCAATCAAAGAGATAAACAGCAGCTTTCTCTTATCTGTGATAACAAAAGCCATTAATAGATAAAGGCCCAAAGTGACCACGAAACTAAGGATCAACATCTGATCACGAGCAATCCATTCGATTGGCATCACTCGCTCAAACAAGAAAGCCATCGCGGTTGCTAGCATGACGCCCATTGTCGATCCTAAGGTCATACTATTTACCAGGGCAATACTCTTAAGCGACGATTGCCTCTGTTGCTGACGCTTCTCGGCCCAGAGTAGATTGCCGCTGACGATAAGGGTACACACACCTAAGCCCAAAATAAGATAAATGACTCTAAGATCCATTCCGCCATAGTCACCAAAATGCAATGTAGAGAGTACTATTCGTCCTGTGGTCATGGTATTGGGTGTTTCAGGCGCCCTCGAAAACAAGGTTTCTCCATCTTTTAGGGAAAATACTTGTTCGACAGGGCTGACAAATTTCCCCGATTCACTACCAAAAATGTGTAGTAGTGCACTGCTGTCACCATAGTTATAGGCGCGGATAACTCTAGGACTCTGGCCAAACTCTTGAATATGCTGAGCCACTAAGGTATCAACTTCTGCACGGGTATCTAGCGGCTTATCCAGCCACTCTGGCATTTGTTGGGTATAACCGGCATCACTGAGCAGCGCTTGTTGATCGCCTTTATACAAGACTAAGGCAAATGCGATCTGATAGATGATCACTAAATTAAATATCAATCCGGTAATGGCATACATCAAGGTAAACGGCAGGCTCATCACGCCGATGACATTATGCATGGTGAGCAGTTGGTCTCGCTTGCCCTCGTTGGTGCGGTAAAGAAAAAACTGTCTGAACAACTTGCGGGCATGGATAAAGATCCCAGATATCAGCGCGAAAAAGAAAAATAGGGTCACAAAACCTATGATATAACCGCCATTGGGAATATTAAGATCATAGTGCAACTGATAAATAAAATCAGCCAGATAAAAATCATCAACATTGGCCACTATCTCACCAGACACAGGGTCCATCAAGAGTGACACATAATCGATATCTGTCGTCGCATCTTCGGGTAGAACGATATCGACATAGACCTTATAAAATGGCATTTCGTCAGTCGGAGAGACTAAGGTTAAATGCTCCTTGGCGTTAAAGGAACGATCCTTAATTGCCAATGTCATTATCTCGCTAGGAGACAAAACCTCCCCCTGGGCAGGTGTATGGTGCGGCAACACAGACCAGAGGTATATCTCACTGCGAAATAAGCTTATCGAGCCCATAAAGAAAACGATAAACAACAAGCCTGAGATGATTAATCCCAGCCAACTGTGAGCCTCGGTTAAACGCTTTAAAAATTGTTTATTCATAATGGCTTATATTAAATTAATTACTGTTATTCACATATTTATGCTTAGGATAAGTCGCAATTTATCCGAAGAAAAACAAAGTATTGAAACCCGCTGATATCAGCAGTAAGCCGCCACAGCGGCGCCAGGCATGCCAACCTGAATCACTGGCATAACACCAGATCATGGCGCTAACCCAAAGTGGAAAGGCCATCAATAAACCGAGAAATAACCGGGTATCAACGTCTAGCGGAAGCAGGTGATTGAGATTCAACATCACTGAAATTGAGATCAAACAGCCGCCGAATATGGCGGCGAAGGTTTTAGGCCACATGTTGACCTCCCAGTTGAACCACAGCGACCCAGAAAATTAAGTTGAAGCAACTCAAGGGAACAAGCTTGGCCTTAACATGCCCAAGCTGTAGCACAAGGCTAAGCCAGATCAACATGGTAAACGCCAATACCATTAACGCCGAAGTGATCGGGTTATAGATATCGGTTAACAGCCAAATGCTGCAGATAAGACTGCTAATAAAAACTGATATTGAAACCTGCTTCCTCAAAGGTTTAACTAATAAACTTTGATGTTTACTGCAAAGCAATCCTGCCAAACATCCACACCATAGAACGATTATTGCCACGCTAATTGCCATACTCATCTTTATATACAAATAATTATCATTTAGACAACTGGCAATCCTAACAGCTTTAACAGTGGATCTGACTTAATTTACATTATGACTAGAGAATTCAACTACACTCACGATATTTACCAGCATATGCTCTAGTGTAAATACTCTTGCTTTCACCCCACCTCTTCCTGTTAACATCCGCCGCACAAATGTAACGATAACAATTATCATTCGCACCTTCTTTATCAAGAAATGAATGTTAATAGGACCGATGATGAAACATAACCCAATAACACTGGCTATTCGCACCAGTTTACTCTGCAGCCTGATACTGCCCAACATGGCTAATGCCGATGAGCAAGCCATAGAAAGGATCATGGTCACAGGCCAGAAGATAGACAGGACACTACAAGAAACTACGGCCAGTGTCGCTGTGATCACCAGCAAGCAGATCGAAGATCAAAACATCAACGATTTTTATGATGCACTCGAGCGTACCCCAAACGTAAACGGTGACCTTCGCAATGGCTTCAGCATACGTGGCATCGATGCCTATAACGTTTCAGGTGGCGGCTCCAGTAACTTAGCCTCCCTGTATATCGATGGCGCAGTTATGCCCTATGATGTGATTCGTCAAGGCGGTTTCTCTACCTGGGATGTCAGCCAGATAGAAATTCTTCGTGGTCCTCAATCAACCCTTCAGGGACGTAACTCACTGGCCGGTGCCATCATAATGCGCACGGTCGACCCAAGTTTCGAATGGCAAGGAAAAGCCAGACTCGGTGTGGGTGAATACGGCCAAAGAGAATATGCCGCTGCCATCGGCGGTGAGGTTATTGAAGATGAAGTCGCCTTTAGAGCCAGCGCCGATAAAAATGATTTCGATGGTTATATCGACAATACTTTTACTGGAGTGCCTGCGGATCACAATAATAATGAAACCTACCGCATTAAGCTCAAATATCAGCCATCGAATTTGCAAGAGTTTTATGCTCAAGTCGGCTACACCAAGAGCAAAACAAACTTAGGCATACGCGGTACCAGTACCCTAGCAGCAGACGGTAGCCAGTTAACGGATCCTTTCTCTCACAGAGAAGTGTCTCTGGATTTAGCCAGTTTCACCTTCACCGATGTCGATATCTACACTTTAGAACTCAACTACGATATCAATGACAATTTGACAGCATCCGCTGTCAGCACTTACTCCACTGTCGATGCAGGATTTAGCTGGGATGATGATGGAACCTCGGAGCCTACAGCGGCTCGATTTTGGGATAACCAAGATGATACTTTCAGTCAAGAAGTTAAATTTGTCATCGACACAGACAAATTATCGGGTGTTGTTGGCGCCTTTTACTCCAATCAGGAGACTGAAACTAAATCCCATGGCCAGAGATATCTGAGTTTCCAGCGTTTGGGGGTGCCAACACTACTCGTCACTCCCCCAGAACATGGTGGTTTAGGCCTACCACAACCTTTAGCTGATAGGGTATTAGATCTATACGCTGATGTTGATCCGGTACGGATTTATAATGAGGCCATAACAAAACAAAGCGTCACTAACTTAGCCATGTTTGCCGATGCCGTTTACGAAATCAATGACAATTGGGACATCTTTGCTGGTTTCCGTTTCGATCGCGAAAAACAGGACAATGAAGCCGATGGGGATGTCGCTATCACCAACGCTCATCTGATGCCAGATCCCAGCAATCCTGCATTTGACCCTATGACAAGTGCCCTGATCACAGGAATAAATGCCAAACTGCTTGGTATGGCAGACAGCGCTTCAGGGGTCGAGCCCTTGGTTGATGCCTCTTTCAATGCCTTCTTGCCAAAACTCGGCGCCAGCTATCACTGGAGCAGTGATATCACCACCAGCTTTACCGTGCAACAGGGTTATCGCTCCGGCGGTGTAGGCACTAACACAGCACAGAACACCACACATACCTTCGATCCCGAATACACCTGGAACTATGAGCTGGCGTTTCGCTCCGTCTGGTTAGCGGGTAGCTTAAGTGCCAATGCCAACATCTTCTATGTCGACTGGCAAGATCAACAGGTAGATGTGCAATTCTCGGGTAACAGATATGACAGTGAAACCCGTAATGCCGGTAGCTCTACCGTCCAAGGTTTCGAAGCTGAACTCTTCTACCAGATAGACAGTGACTGGAGTATTTACGGCGGTGTGGGCTATGCCAAAACTGAGTTTGAAGAGTTTAAAATTGTATTGCCTACCGTGACTTATGACTTATCTGGTCGTAGCTTCGAAGATGCCCCCGAGTGGACGGCTAACTTAGGGTCTACCTATCGCAGTGATTCCGGCATTTTCGCTAACCTAAATGTCAGCTATGCAGGCGAATCATCTGGCATCAATAATCCTGAAGCCGCCGGACTTGATTACGATCCAATGAACGATGAAAGGATATTAGTCAACGCACGTGTTGGCTATGAATGGGATCACTTCTCAATCTATGCCTTAGGCACAAACATCTTCGACAATGAATATGTATCATTAGTAGATGTTGGCTATGATTTCCAAACATTAAGTTCGCCAAGACAACTGACCTTGCGAGTAGAAGCGCAGTTCTAAACCGGTCGCTTTATACTCAATATCATTGCACTTTATTATAGAGAAACAAAAATGCAGCCTAATGGCTGCATTTTTCGTTATACCACTATAAATTTTAGTGACCGACCATGAATGATGCTAAGCATTGCTTAGATAACATTCGCTGTACCGAGTGCATTAAACTCTGTTTGATAACGCTGCTCAAACTCATCCCGAGTCTGCGCAGATACAGGCATTAATTGCAATTGTGACACGCTTAAGGCTTTGTCCGTATCTACAGCGCCGAAACCTGACTCAAAGGAGTGACTCGCCTCCCCCGCTGCCAGAGACTGCAATGCAGCAACCGAGTTTTGGTCGCTAATCGTTAATACTTGGCTAGTGATACCACCGCCCATCCAATGGAACAAAATATCTTCAGGCAAAGGCGCAATAAATAATTTTCCAGCCTCTGTGGTGGCAAACACATTGCGGTAGATATAACGGCAGTAGGTAGGGTCTTCAGAACAGAATGGACCACCACCGGTATAGAGTCTGTCTGAGTAATGCCCAGCAGTATCACCTAAGTCATCATTTCCTAACACCTCAAACTCAACTTGGGTCGCTAAGTTATCGCCGTTATCGACATGTGTTGGGAAGATTGCAGTTAACTTCATCTCACTGATGTCATTGAAAACCAGCTCATCGCTAAACACTTCTCTTTGCTGCACCCAAAGGTCATTATCAAGGATGGTGTCGTTAATCGCCGTAATACTACCTTCATGAGTAGCATAATCAGGCACAGCCACTTGGGCTGAGTCCAATGAAGAATTAAATTCAGCAGCTAACGGATAATTAACATAAGTCAGGCTAAACTGCTCACTGGTCATCGGCAACTGCACTGAAACGAGTTTACCTTGTGTCTCAGCAGTAATAGTGACTTCACTCGCATCATCAAAATCTCGGCTATCGAGTAATTCGCTGAAGACTAAATGGCTATCGCTATCATAACTGGTGACTAAAACCGGAGATTCTTCAGCTATGTTAAGGGCATTTTCTTCATGACTCAAGATCCCATTTGCCATAACTTCGATGGACTCACCGCCACTTTGATTGACGAAGGTCAATGCCTTAGCACTGTCCTGAATCGCTGCACATTGAGCGACATCGCCATCATCGACATGGGTTAATAATACCTTGCTTGCCTGAGATAGCAGGCTCACTTCAAAAGTCGTGCTACTCCAGTATTTAAAGGCTGGGTTCTGACTGCGATAAAAGTAACTAAGATAATGAGCGTCCTCTGGCAACGCCTCTATCATGATGGCGCCATTTTCATTCGATTTGCCGCGAACGAGCTCTGCGCCTGCTTGGTCATAAACGCTGTAATCTACCTCTGCGATGCCACAATTTGGATGCTGGGCACTACTGATGTAGAGAGCATGAGCTAACTCATCCGCTGGTGGCCAACCATCTATGGGTGGCTTAGGTGTCCCCTCATTGGGGTTATTCGAGTTACATGCTGCCATTATCAGGGTCATGGCTATTACTAAAGAAGTTTTTTTCATCTCAAATCCTATCTGTAGGCAGGTGAGCTAAGCTCATCTGCCTTATGTCAATTAGCGCTATGCGATTGGTAATTCAAATTAGTGATTAAAATTGATAATTAACTTTGACGCTGAGGTAGCGGCCAGGCTGGGTATAACTCTCTTCAGTTACCCCTAGGTTAGACATGAGATATTTAGACTGCCCGGCCACATCGGCATATTCGACATATTCGGTATCAAACAGATTGTATACCCCTGAACGAACCGTCCAGTTATCACTGATAATGACACTCGCGGTAAGATCAAACACGGCATAGCCTGAGGTGTTATAGACTTCATTAAAGGAATCACCTATCGGGAAAATAGTCAGATCTGTGGTTCTATCCATGTTATCTGAAAAGCGCACCGTCATGCCAAAATCAACCTCTTTGTTGGCGATTTCAGCAAAGTAGTTCATGCCAACATTGCCCTTTAGCGGGCTCACACTATTAAGGTAATCACCATTTTGATCTTCACCATGGGTGTAGGCAATATTCCCCCATATCTCTATTTCATCATTTAGCCACTGACTGAAAGAAGCCTCTGCACCGTAAAGCGTTACCTTGTCATAGTTGATATAGCGATATTCGAGTACTTCTGGCATACCAAAACAGGAACTAGCCCCACAGCCGACAAACTCCCAGTCGATATAGTCATTAGCTTGGGTGTAGAAGGTCGTAAACTCATATTGAGTATCACCATGATGACCGCGAATACCTAGCTCTATGGTGTGGCTAGACTCAGACTCGAGGTCATAGTTAGCGTTGATCTTAACTGGGAATGGCATCTTGCCATCTTTAATCTCCATCTCACCCCACTTCTGATCTGGGGTTGGCATCTTATATCCATAAGCATATTGAGTATAAACGTTAAGATTATCCGTGATGTGATAAACCAAACCTAATTTGGGTGACCAGAAATCTCCGCTCATGGCCTCAAAGTCTTCAGGGTCCCTGCCTGAGTCTGCAGCTTGTTGCTGATCCGGTGAGTTTTTAAAGTAGTCGTAACGCAGGCCTAAAATAGCGTTAAGTTTGCCATCGTATAGGGTGATATCATCTTGAATAAATGCACCAGCACGCAAACTTTCCGTATCCGCAAAAGAAAAAGTATCCGTTTCTGATGGTACCCAGCTGCCATCTTTATCCTTCACTAGATAGTCTCTTGGACGGCTCATCTCAGACTGCTCGATATCCAAACCATAGATAAGATTATGACTATGGCCTTTTAGCTCCATGGATTTACTGAAGGTACTGGCAAAACCGATGCGATACTCATCGAACTGATAATCACGTTTCTGAGTGATATCACGCTCATAGCCTTGAGAACCATCAAAATATTCACGGTATTCAGTCTGGTCGGTCATACCGTAATAGAGCACAAAATCGACACTGTCATGTATGACTCTGTCCTTGTCAGAACGCAGTCTCAAAGAGGTGTTCAATGCCTGAGTTTGTCGGTCATAATCTATCGATTGCTTATCATCAAGGGAGTCTTCCCAACGATAAAGCTGCTGATTCATATAATCTACAGTCAGCTGCATGTTAGTATATTCATTGAAATGATATTTACTCTTTATCAGCATGCTATCGGTAATGAGATCGCTTAAGGGTAAAGTCTCTGCATAGTTTTGCTGCTCTTCACCATAGCGGCGCTGATAGCTGACCAGGTTATCGAAATTCCCAGCTGCAAAAGCGGCGGTAAAACCAGCTGAGTATTCATCATTCATGCCGGTGTAACCCGTGTTGGCAGAGAAATAGACATCCTCTCCTCTGAGGTAGTCATCGGCATCTTTACTGGTCATCACCAATACGCCGCCAAGCGCATCAGAGCCATACATGGTAGAAGCTGCAGCTTTGAGCACTTCGACCTGCTTAAGCCCTTCAACTTCAGTCAGACCACGACCCGTACCTTCAGCCCCAGGGCCTAATGGAGAAGCGTATTGACTGTTTACTCGCACGCCATCTTTAACCATCATCACCCGGTTGCCACCGATGCCACGAATGGTCACCGAACTTGGCTTACCCGCCCCACCTTTGACATCGACTGCAGCTTCAGTTCTGAACAGGGTTGTGAAGTCTGTACTCATATTGCGCGCTATCGCCTCTTCGTCGATAACCACAACAGAGCCTGCAACTTGATCTAACGTCTGCTCCATTCGTGAGCCAGAGATAACAATAATCTCATGAAAGTTAGACTCAGTTCGTGGTGCCTCATCGGCTATAGCCTGTGGTGCGAGTGCGGCTGCGATCATCGCACTGAGTAATTTGACTGAAAACTGCTTCATCATCGATGCCCTTAAAGCTTAATAGGAATGAATCTCATTTTTATAGGGCGGCAGTCTAACATTAACGGTAATTAACAAGGCGATCGTGATCGCAATATTGAGACACGAACAATGAGAAACTAATTATTGATAAGTAATTGTTTTTCATTAGTAATTAACGAAAGAAAAACAACACACCAAGCAAACATAAGACCCGTTATCAGTAACACCTGTATCAGTAGTTTTCAAAGCTAAGGTAATTCAATACACCCACCTTTTGAGGTCTACACTTTGATAATACCGATTGGTATAAATAGACTTTTCGACAATCTGCTGAGTGCCTATGAATCTAATATTAAAATTGATAGCCATTTTATCTGTGCTTTTGGGTTTGCTGTCAAATGTTGGCATTGCTGCAGATTTTGATTTTGTTTCCATTGAAAAACTGATTGAGCAAGAGGTCGGTAGGGTCATCATTCCCAAGGTTTATAGCAAGTTGGGAATAGAGATCACAATCACACCCATGCCGGGAAAGCGTGCACAACAGATGGCGAACTCAGGAAGCAAAGATGGTGAGATAATGAGGATATACAGTTATGGCGATGAAACGCCCAATACCATCCGAGTACCGACCCCTTATTATTACTTAGAGACCATGGCGTTTATCAAGCAAGGCAGTAACCTTGTCATTAATAACAGTGAAGATTTAAAAAAGTATCGGCTAGCTAAAGTCAGAGGCGTTAAGCATACCAATAATATCACCCGAAACATGGATAATGTTCATGACGTTGATAGCACTGAGCAGATGATGCTAGTGCTGAATTCAGGCCATGTTGACGTGGCGCTGACAAACACGATAGACGGCGTATATATGATTGAAAAGCTAGGACTAGACAAGATCCAACCTTTAGATACACCTCTGGCGGTCCTTGAGCTTTACCACTACATACATAAAAGTCACATCGACTTAGTCCCTAAAGTTGATGCTGTGATAAAACAGATGACATTATCAGGGGAGATGCAACATTTAATAGAGAAATCGGAACGTGAGGTGATTGAGCACAATTAAGCTGATTTAAAGCTAGCACTTCGCCTCTAATGAACGCCTTGAATCTGAGCACAAACCATTCAGTCAGTCTCACCGATTAAAACTCAAACTAAGCAAAATATTTCATTTTGAGCATACAGGTGTAAGCCGATGAAAGTATTCACTATAGTTACCACTTACCGGAAACAAATCAAACAACCGTTTAAATTACTTGTTTAGAGTTATTGATCTAAATCTGATTTTATGCAGTAATGTGATCTGAATTTCTGGTCGGATGAGCAAAGATAATGAGCATAAGAACCCAATTAAAAAAAATAATGCCAAGTATTTCTACTACAGAACAAGAAGCACTCGATGCTGGTGATGTATGGTTAGAAGGCTCGATTTTCCAAGGAAAACCAGATTTTGCAGCCTTAAGAGACATACCCGTCGCCAAGTTAAACGATGAGGAACAAGCTTTCCTCGATGGTCCTGTGACAAAATTAATCGGAATGGTGGATGACTTCGCCATCCAAAATGATAAACATCTGCCCGATCATATTCTTAGCTTCCTAAAAGAGAATAAATTTTTCTCGCTCATTATCCCGAAATCTTATGGTGGACTCGAATTCAGTCCCTATGCAAACTCAACCATAGTGGCGACCATTGCCGCTAAAAGCTCAGCCGTCGCCGTCACGGTTATGGTGCCAAACTCATTAGGCCCTGGCGAATTGCTAATGCATTACGGCACCAGTGAACAGCAAGACCACTGGCTTCCTCGCTTAGCGAATGGTCAAGAGATCCCCTGTTTTGCCCTAACTAGCCCAGAAGCTGGCTCAGATGCCGGTGGGATCCCCGATGTGGGCACTGTCACTATGGGTGAGTTTGAAGGCAAGCAAGTACTCGGCCTTTCAGTGACGTGGGATAAGCGTTACATCACCTTAGCCCCCATCGCCACAGTACTTGGTTTGGCTTTCAAGGTTCAAGATCCAAAGGGTCTACTTGGCGGCAAGGAACACCTTGGGATCACCTGTGCGCTAATACCAAAATCTCATCCAGGTGTAGAGCTTGGCAACCGTCACGACCCTATGGGCATCAACTTCTATAATGGTACGACGCGTGGTGAAAACGTGTTTATTCCTATGGACTTCATCATAGGTGGGCAGAAAAATATCGGTCGTGGTTGGTCTATGTTAGTCGCCTGTCTTGGCGCAGGTCGTGGCATTTCATTACCAGCCTTAGGGGCATCAGTTAGCCAGTGTTCATTTAAGTCATCGGCCGAATATGCCGCAGTACGTGAACAGTTCGGACTATCTATTGGCAAGTTTGAGGGTATTCAAGAAAAATTGGCCGATATCGCAGGTAAAACTTATCTGCAAGAATCTATGCGCGTGTTGACCACAGAAGGACTAGGCATAGGCCTTAAACCTTCGGTCGTGACAGCGATTGCCAAATATCATATGACAGAACTTGGCCGGGACATACTCAACTCAGCCATGGATATCCAAGCCGGTAAAGCCATTCAACGTGGTCCACAAAATACCTTAGCTTCGGGTTATGTCGCCCAACCTATCGCGATCACCGTTGAAGGCGCGAACATTCTTACCCGTAACCTGATGATCTTCGGCCAAGGTGTGATGCGTTGTCATCCACATATGCAAAACATGGTTGAAGCGATTCATAGCGATCATAAAAATGCCGACAAAGTATTTAACAGTATTTTCCGTAAAACGATTGCTTATAGCGTCAACAACGGTTTGCGTGCCTTCCGTTTAGGCCTGCTGCCTTTTACTGCTCAAGCCAGTTCTAAGCTACCTGAAGTTGCGATATACGAAAAGTCAGTCAATAAGTTAGCTTCTAAGCTCGCCGTATACGCTGACTTCTCTCTGCTGGTCCTTGGCGGAAAGCTCAAACAAGCCGAGATGCTATCGGCCCGTCTGGGTGATGTAATGAGCTACCTCTATGCAGCCATGGCATCGATTCGTTACTACGAACAAAAGTTACCGAGTGAGCAGCGTGAGCAAGCAGCGCCTTACTTTCACTATGCAACGCGTTGGTCTCTGTGTAAGGCTGAAGAAGCACTGCTTGCCTTCCTAGAAAACTTCCCAGCATCGGGTGCACGTAAGTTAATGCGTGCGCTAACAGTAACTTACTCTGCTAAAATGCCGAAGGTAAATGATAATCTAGTCAGAGAGCTTGCCGAGCAAGCCCAACTCAATACTGAGTTTAAAAAGAACCTAACTCATCTGGTTAAGCCTGTTATCGGCGACGGTAACTACATTAATGAGCAAGCCTATCTGGCCAAGATGGACTGCTTACCTTTACTGGCGAAGGTCAAAAAAGGACTTAAGACTCGAGTATTCAAATCTGGGATCCGCTTTCCTATCACCCTAGATAATGCCCTTGCCGCTAAAGTGATTAATGCCACAGAGCATAAGCAGCTGCTCGACTACAACCTTAAGCGTGAACGTGCTATTCGCGTCGATGAGTTCGATTTTAATATGAACTTAATTGGTGATAAAGCTGAGCTTAAAATCGCCAACTAACGGATTGCGTTAGTCATAAACCGAAAAATGCAGCCAGATGGCTGCATTTTTATTTGCCTTAATTTGAAAGATACTGTTTTAATCATGTTGCTTATCATTAGGACATTGTTACATTTGCTTAAATTTAGAACGACAGTCCTTCATTGATGAAGCTTTAATTGTGATTTATCACGCGCTTCCACTATGATGCTCCAAATCAATACATCGCCCTTTCATACGGTAATATCTCGATCATGCAGACTTATATCACACGACTCGCGCTCACTTCTGTCATCGCAGCGACCCTGGTTGGTTGTACTTCAATGAAAACCATGGAAGCCACAGGCGGTAGCTTATCTGATGGGATCATCGAGCTATCTTACACTCGCAGCCCGAGTGAAACATCCAAATTTGATGAGCAAGATGCACTGAGAACGGCAATAAAAAGGTGTAAAGCGTGGGGATTTAAAACAGCGGACGCTTTTAGTGGCGTACAGACGAGCTGCCGAGATAGTGTTGACTCAAGATGTGATGTTTATATGGTTACCAAGAAGTATCAATGTATAGGGAAAAACTAAGCTAACTTAGCAAATCATTAATAGGTAAGCTTGCTCACTTCATTGTTTGATATCAGTGCTAAGGGATCTTTAATTTTCCAGAAAGCATAATTATGTTTGCCCTGTTGCTTCACCTGATACATGGCTCTATCAGCGTATTCACACGCTGCGATAAATGGATCTGAGCCGTCGAAAAGGCTAATACCGATACTTAAACCGAGTTGAACTTCGCAGCCATCGATTTGAATTCTGGTGTGATAATGGCTCAAGATACTTTCCGCCACTTCTGTCAGTACTGCTTTATCGCGCGTTGGGTACAAGATGACAAACTCATCACCACCAAATCGAGCCAGTTTGGCTCGCTCGCCAGCTTTATTCTGTAAGATCTGCGCGACATCCATTAACACCAGATCGCCAAGTCGATGACCATGTTTGTCGTTAAGTTGCTTAAAGCCGTCCAGATCGATAAAGAACAGTGCGCCCCCCGCTTGAGAACTGACTGATTGATGCTCATAAAAAGCCTGCTCTAATGCCTTACGATTAAGTAAATGTGTCAGCGGATCACAATGGGCAAGTCTAGCTAAATCAATCTCATAGCGCTTTTCTTTGGTAATATCGATATGGGTTCCCATCATACGTATGGGCTTATCCTCATCGTCATATTCGACAATCCGGCCCCTATCAGATACCCAGCTCACGCTGCCATCTTTATGCAACATGCGGTGAATGGCTTGATAAGATTCAGTCTTACCCGAAACATGTTCTTCAAAAGCGGCGATCACCCAGTCTCTATCTTCAGGATGAAGAGTTTCCTTCCAACTATCCACATGAGCGGCAAGCTCTTGCTCTGTATAACCGAGTAAATGCCCCCATTCTCGATTAAAAATAGTCAGGTTACCGCTAGGGATATGCTGCTGCCATAGACACAATCCAGTGCCATCTAAGGCTGCAGTCAGCTTCTCCTCGACACTACGTTTCTGTCGAGTCAGCTCGATGTTCTCATCTTGTAGTGCTTTGATCTCGGCTTGTAGTTGCCCGATGGTTTTATCTGCGCACATCTCCCCTCTTCCCTAACATACTTTTCAAATGGTCCTTTTATGAGCTTAACGGAATAGCGTTCCCTATGAAAGTATCAACTGACTCAGGCTCACTAAAACTCTTAGTGAATGCTTGTAATGTTTTTAAGCTGATAATGGCCTCATTGAATAATTGGTTGATACAGGAAAACAAGATGAACTTTGACTGGCAAGAGCTACATACTCAAGATTTCGATACTTCTGTCGCTTTCTATGGTGCACATTTTAATTGCACCATTAGAGAGGTGCCCGGCAGAAATGGAAAGCGATATGGACTCATCATTCCTCATGGCTCAGCCAAACCTATGGCCGGTATTTTCGAGACTGGCACTGATCACAGCGATCAACCTCATATGCCTCTATCTGCTTGGGTGGGATATGTCACTGTTGACAATGTTGCTCAGTCCGTAGAACGTGCACTGGCTGATGGCGCCAAGGAGCTGGTCGCATTCGATATCCCCTACATCGGCTCAGTCTCAGTGCTCAAAGACCCGGCAGGCCAAATGATAAACTTGATCGAATATAAGGCTACTAGCGGAGCGCGGTAGACAGTAACGCGACATAAAAATGGCTATCGTATTGATAGCCATTTTTCTGCGTTCAAGCATTTGAGTTCAAGCAGCAGCCGCAATAATCTAAGCTTACTCTATGCCAAAAAACGTAAGTGAGTTCTCGCCTAGAATTCGTCGTTTGCTGATCTCAGATAATGTATCGTGCTCACGTACCAGCTTACCCACCGATTGCTCACCGAGTGGAAACGGTGAGTCCGAGCCCATCATGACTCTGTCATCGCCCATCACCTTAGTCAGCAGGTCGAGCGATTCATTACTGAATACCGCCGAGTCGACATAAAATCTATCTGTGTATGAAGAGGGAATATTCGGGCAATCTTGGCGTACGATATCTCTGTGTTTCCACGCGTTATCGACGCGGCCTAATTGAAACGCAAAACTGCCGCCGCCGTGTGCGAAACACAGTTTTAAGTCTTTCGAAATACGCTCGAAGGCACCAGAAAGTATCAAAGATAGCACCCCAAGCTGAGTTTCAGCAGGCATGGCCACCAGCCACTGCAGCATATACTTGTTCATTCTGTCACGGCCAAGCATATCCCAAGGGTGCACTAAAACTGGAATATCTTCACTTGCGCAGTGTTGCAGGAAGGTCACTAAGCCTTCATCATCCATATCTTTATTGCCGACATGATTACCAATTTGAACCCCTAAATGGCCACTTTTTTTGGCACGACTAACTTCGATACATGCGGCATCAATATCTTGCAGCGGCACTTGCGCCAGCGCCTTTAAGCGGTTTGGATTATGGCTACAGATCTCAAGTGCCAAATCATTAAATATCTCGGCACACTCCGCCGCTTGGTGCGCTGGGCGCTCATAATTGAACAGCACAGGTGTCGCGCACATAATTTGAATATCGACGCCGTCTCGGTCCATCTCTTCTAGGCGAACTGAAGGGTCCCATAACGCTTCATAAACGGGGCGAAACTCCTTGTCACCCACCATAATCATCGCCTTACCAGGCTCGGTGTGTCTCATCCAAGGCCAATCTTGGCTGCCAAATTTTTTCGCTAAGTCCGGCCACTGTTTTGGCAGGAAGTGTGTATGCATATCGACGATGGTCATAAACGATCCTTATCTTTATCTGCCAATGGCTAGACTAATTCAATTTCAGCGTGTTTATTGCGACTTGCAGGCTTTGCGGCTACTGGGTGAATAGCACTACAACTAGGGCAAGTTCTAAGAGATTCATCTGCAGCGAAGGCTTTAAATACCGGGGCTAAGTCTTTGGATATATTGACCAACTGAACTTCAGCTCTATGCACTAAGTGGTTGCACGCCTGGCAATACCACTCGAAGGCATCTTTGTCACCATCTGGGCGCTTTGGCTCAATCACCAGACAGATACTGCCAGCTTCTGGACGTTGTGGAGAGTGACGCACGTGAGGCGGAAGTAGAAAGATATCTCCCTCTTTCATGTGCAACTCTTCAGGGCCTGTTTCAGTCATGATGCGCAAAAAGGCGTTGCCCTTCATCTGATAGAAGAACTCCTCAACCGGATCATCATGGTAGTCATAACGCTGATTGGGGCCGCCAACCACAGTGACCATCAAGTCCGCGTCTTCCCAAATAAGCTTGTTATTTACCGGTGGTTTAAGCAGGTGTTCATGTTCCTCAATCCACTGATGAAAGTTGAAGCTTGCGAGCTTGCTGACACTCTTTATTAGGGGAGTAGGCATAATTATTCTCCACTCTTATTATTAACTGGGCAGTAAGCCACCGCTTTTATCTCGATTAACAGGTGAGGATGCGGCAGCTGATGCACGGCAACGGTGGTACGACTTGGGCCTGTTTCATCGAAAAATTCACTATAAACCCGGTTATAACCGCCGAAATCGTTCATGTTCACCAGATAGGTGCTGATCTCAACCACATCACTCAAGCTACCACCCGCGGCTTTGAGAATATCGCCGATATTGTCAATCACAGTGCGGGTCTGAGCGCTGATATCGAGGTTTGTTGTCCCCATCTCGTCAACATCGACGCCAGCAAAACTATTGTCAGATCGGCGTGAGCTAGTACCAGAGATAAACACAAAGTCTCCAGCGCGTTTATAGTGTGGGAAGGTCCCTCTGGGCTTAGCTTTACCACTAATTACTTGGCTATCTTTTGCCATATCCATGTCCACCTTTTTATTATTCTTTTCTCTTAAGTCAGCGACTCAGCGTTCATTCATTAAAGAAAAAATCATCGGTTAAGCGACGGTAAACTCAGCGCAACCGAGCTTTTCACTGTGCAATTTGACGTGAACGCCAGGCTTAAGCGCTTCAGCTGCTGTTGCTGCACCTGCGAGTACGATTGAGCCAGCGGGTAAGGTTTTACCCGCTTCACCTGCAACACGTGCAGCAGCAACGAGAGAGCGGTAAGGGTTGCCTAAGATGGCGGCACTTGAGCCAATTTGAACTGCGGTGCCATCTATCTCCATCACCATGCCAAGGTTAGAGAGATCTAGCCCTGCCTCTTGCCAAGCCCCAATACAAAACCCTGTCGATGAGCAGTTATCCGCCACCACATCTTCAAGAGAGAACTTAAAATTGCTGTAGCGAGAGTCGATAATTTCAAGTGCCGGGGCGACCGCCTCAACCGCAGCCATCGCTTCACTCATCGATACTTGCCCTGATAGGGGGTTCTTGAGTAAAAAAGCAATTTCAGGCTCAACACGTGGGTGAATGTAACGGCTAAAGTCGGTCTCGCCGCCATCTTCAATGGCCATCGCATCAGTTAATGGCCCCCAGATAAGATCATCAACGCCCATCTGCAGCATCTTGGCGCGACTGGTAAAGCCCATCTTTATCCCCACTTGTCGCTCGCCACGTTCGATGCGGCGGGCAACAGAGAGTGCTTGCACCTCATAGGCTTGTGTAAGCGTCAATGGATGACCTTGTTCTTTTAACTTCAGTGATAACTGTTCAATCGCCTCGGCATTCATTGCTGCACCATCGACTACCTCGGCAATGCTTGCTAATTTTTGTTCTGCTTGCTGGCTCATCTTAAACTCCCGCCTTGCTGTCTATTGATTTGGTTTTTAGGATATCCAACGCGACATCGACGATCATATCCTCTTGTCCACCGACCATATTGCGATGACCTAGCTCGACTAATATTTCACGGGTATCGAGTCCGTAGGTTTCAGCCGCTTTCTCTGCATGGCGTAAGAAACTTGAATACACACCGGCATAGCCCAGAGACAAGGTTTCGCGATCAACCTGTACAATACGGTCTTGCAGTGGACGAACTAAGTCATCGGCGGCGTCCATCAAGGTGTAAAGGTCTGTACCATGATCCCAACCAAGACGGCTCGCTGCCGCAATAAACACTTCAAGGGGAGCATTACCCGCCCCTGCGCCCATTCCCGCTAACGATGCATCGATACGGTTAACGCCGTTTTGCGCCGCAACAATTGAGTTAGCCACCCCGAGAGACAGGTTATGATGGGCATGAATACCTATCTCAGTTTCAGGTTTGAGCACTTTTTTATAGGCTTGAACCCGCGCGGCCACATCGTCCATGTTCATCGCGCCGCCTGAGTCGACAACATAAACAGCCTGAGCACCATAGGACTCCATTAATTTGGCCTGCTCGGCCAGTTTTTCAGGGCTGTTCATGTGCGACATCATCAAGAAACCCACGGTATCCATACCAAGCTCGCGGGCATACTCTATGTGCTGGCGAGAGATATCTCCTTCTGTGCAGTGGGTTGCCACACGCACTGAGCGAACACCGGCATCCCACGCCCATTTAAGATCTTCCTTTACCGCAATACCCGGTAAAATCAATGTGGTCAGTTTGGCTTTGGTCACGACATCGGCTACGGCTTCGATCCACTGTTTGTCTGTGTTGGCACCGAAACCATAGTTAAAGCTAGACCCGCCTAAACCATCACCGTGTGCCACCTCGATGGCATCGACACCAGCCACTTCCAGCGCTTTTGCTATGGTCTGAACATGCTCGATGCTGTACTGATGACGAATAGCATGCATGCCATCACGTAAGGTCACATCTTGGATATACAACTTCTTAGCGCTTGTTGAATCGGTTCTTGTTGAACTAGGACTTGTTAAACCAGTGCTCGTAGAAACAGTGCTGTTAAAATCGGTCATAATCAATTCCCCTTATGCCAGCTGCGTTGCAAATTTACAGCGCACGATCTGCTCGGCAGTGCCCAGGGCGGCCGAAGTCATGATGTCTAAGTTACCTGCATAGGCAGGTAGGTAATGGGCAGCGCCTTCAACCTCTAAGAAAACTGAAGATTTAAGCCCGGCAAAATCGCCATATCCAGGGATATGCAGTGGAGAGTCTTTCTCAAAACGCTCGAACTGAACCTTTTGTTTAAGACGATACCCAGGTACATATGATTGAACCGCTGCAACCATCTTCTCGATAGATGCCTCCACGTCTGCTTGGGTTTTGCCGTGATCTTCTGGCAAGTCGCTGAGTACAAATACCGTATCGCGCATGATCATTGGCGGCTCAGCCGGGTTCAAAATGATGATCGCCTTGCCTTTTTTTGCGCCGCCCACCTGCTCAATAGCCCTCGCTGTGGTCTGAGTAAACTCATCAATATTGGCGCGGGTGCCAGGGCCCGCAGATTTTGATGATACTGAGGCAATAATTTCCGCATAAGGCACAGGTAATAGTTGGCTTACCGCGGCCACCATAGGGATGGTAGCTTGCCCGCCGCAGGTCACCATGTTGACGTTACCCGCATCTAGGTGCTCATCGATATTCACCACTGGTACTGTGTATGGACCGATAGCAGCAGGCGTTAAGTCGATAACTTGCTTGCCATAGCTTTGTAGTATTTTGTCATGGTGCTTATGGGCACCTGCTGATGTCGCATCAAAAACCACTTTTATCTCATTGAAATCTGGCAGTGCAACGAGTCCATCAATGCCTTCATGAGTGGTCACAACGCCAAGACGCTTTGCACGAGCAAGCCCATCTGAGGCTGCATCGATACCCACCATAGCGGCCATCTCCAGTACCGAAGAGGTACGCATGATCTTAATCATCAAGTCAGTACCGATATTGCCTGAGCCGATAATGGCCACTTTGATTTTTTTGCTACTTTCTGTTTGAGACATCTCTTGAATATTAGCCATGGTATTAATCCTCTTTGGCAAAACCGACTCTGACTGAGCCAAGACCTGAAATACGCGCTTCAAACTGATCACCAGGTTCTGCGCTGACCATAGGCCCTAAGGCTCCGGTTAAGATAATGTCACCGGCTTTTAAGTACTGACCACGCTCAGCAAAGGTTCGAGCCACCCAAACAGCCGCGTTAAGAGGGTGGCCCAGACACGCCTGTCCAGCCCCAACAGAAACCTGCTCGCCGCGTCGCTCCATCACCATGCCGCATAATCGTAAATCCAGATCGGCCAACTTTTTCGGTGAGCCGCCTAGGGCAAACATGCCTGATGAGGCGTTATCTGCGATGGTATCGACAATATTGATATCCCAATTAGCAATTCGGCTGCCAACAATCTCAATCGCAGGCAGCGCATAAGCGGTGGCACTGATAATGTCAGCCACCGTTGGCATACTAATGTTGAGATCGTGTCCAAGCACTAAGGCGATTTCAGCTTCAACTTTTGGCTGAAGCACCTGATTAATCGCTATCTGATCGCCATCGGCGACAAACATATCGGCATAAAGTAGGCCAAAATCTGGCTGGTCGACGCCAAGCTGCTTCTGTACTGATTTTGACGTCAAGCCAATCTTGCAGCCCACTGGGCGACGGTCTTGTTGTTGCCAGAACTGATGATTGACTTGCTGCACTTGATAGGCAGACTCTATGCTCATCTCATCGAGTTGATGCCTAACTGCATCACATGGAACACCTGTCTCAGCCGCTTTTCTCAGTTCGGCAGCGACACTGATGATCTTGTTGCTAATCGTTGTTGAATTGCTATTGCTCATCACTTGTTCCTTTGTTTATAACTTGATGCAGATGTTCATCGGCTCGGCATAAAACGCCAAAGAGTGCACACCGCCTTCACGGCCGACACCCGATAGCTTAACGCCGCCAAACGGTGTTCTTAAGTCACGCAGATACCATGAGTTAACCCAAGCGATGCCCACTTCCATCTGCTGTGCTACGCGATGTGCTCGCTGCAAATTGGTGGTCCAAACGGTGGCGGCTAAACCGTAGTCACTGCCGTTAGCCATCGCTACCGCTTGCGCTTCTGTGTCGAACGGGGTGATATGACAAAGAGGGCCAAACACCTCTTCGCGTTGAATTTTTGCCTGCTCACTGAGCCCGGTAAAAATGGTGGGTTGAATAAATGCACCGTTATCACGATCATCTGCAAACTCTGGAATACCCCCGCCTGTTACGACTGTGGCTCCTTCATCTCGCGCAGAGGCATAATAGGAGAGCACCTTGTCTCTGTGCTTATGGGAGATAACCGGGCCCATGTCGGTATCTTCATCGAGTGGCCAGCCAATCTTGAGTGCTTCCGCCTTGACCTTCATGGCCGCAACGAACTTATCAAAGATGCTACGTTCGACATAAACACGTTCGGTACAGAGGCACACTTGGCCACCATTGGTAAATACCGACCGAGCAGTCCCTGCGACTGCCTCATCAAAATCACTGTCGGCAAAAATAATGGCTGCATTTTTGCCGCCAAGCTCGAATGATAGGGACTTCACGCCGTCGGCGGCGGCTTTCATAATGGCGGAACCTGTACGAGACTCACCGGTAAAGGTAATGGCATCGACCCCTTCATGAGCCGTTAAAAACTCACCGGCACTGCCGGGACCAAAGCCATGCACTAAGTTGAAAACACCCTTGGGGATCCCAACACTGTGCATTACCTCTGCGAGCAAAGTCGCTGTGGCTGGGGTTTCTTCTGATGGCTTAGCGATAACCACATTGCCTGCTGCCATAGCGGGCGCCAGTTTCCAGGTCATCAGCAGCAGGGGAAGGTTCCAGGGGGCTATCACAGCCACCACGCCCAAGGGTTTATTGACGGAATAGTTGAGTGCGCCGCGGCCATCGGGTGTATCGGTGTGAAAGCACTCGCTCGGTTGAGATTTGACCATATCGGCGAAGGCGCGAAAGTTAGCGGCGCCCCGTGGAATATCTATGGTGCGAGCTTGAAAAAAAGATTTACCGGTATCGGCCATCTCGGCGGCAACAAATTCATCGAAACGGGCTTCTATTCCGTCGGCAACGTTATGTAATAACTCACAACGCTTTGCGAGTGTCATCTTGCCCCACTCACCTTCAAGTGCAGCACGGCCAGATGCGACAGCTCGGTCAACCAAGGCTCTATCGGCCTCAGAAACCTGATTAATGACAGTGCCATCCACTGGGCTGATATTTTCAAAACAATTGCCAGTATCAACAAATTCACCATCGACATAATTCATTAATATGCCGCCGGCGTGGGGAATAGCAGTATTGTTTTTATTGTCAGACTTTTTTGAAGAGTTCTGTTGCATGAGTTCACCCTAGCGCTAAGTTTCAAGCTGATAACATTTGTTAGTGACTTGTTTTGGTATGAACTCACTTTACGTAATGGCGACATAATAGAAAAATAACTAATTGTCGGTTTGGTATAATCTTTTTTGAATAGCTAAAAGTCACAAAAAATAGCTTTTAAACTAATACAAAATAAATATATCTCCCCCTTCCAACTATATTCATATTGATATAACTTAATGGCATCACAATGATTACTACGAGGCAGTGCCATGGATCCCAATACATTAGAGAGACATTTAGTCTCTAGACTCAAGTTCAAATACTTACGATTGCTAGTCACTGTCGGTGAGCAACAGAATATCTTCAGAGCCGCACAACTGCTCAATATGGCACAGCCCGCCGCCACTAAAATCATTCGTGATATTGAAAATGCGTTAGACCTTAGGTTGTTCGACCGTTCCTCCCGTGGTGTGGTGCCGACTATGTATGGCGATGTGTTAATCAAACATGCAAAGCTGGTACTTTCTCAGGTAAAACATGCCAGTGAAGAGTTATCGACACTGCAGGGGGGTCTGTCAGGTCGTGTTACCGTCGGCACCCTACTCGCCGCCAGCGCCACTTTACTGCCTAAAGCGATTGCTAGACTCAAAAAGGAAAGGCCTAATGTGTCGATTGTGATTGTCGAAGGTACTGCCGATAAGTTGATGTCTGCATTGAAGATCGATGATATCGATATCATGGTAGGCCGTATCTCAGAGTTTTCTGATGAGGAGCAACTGACCAACGAAGTGCTGTATAAAGATCCGGTATCTTTGGTCTCCCGTGCGGATCACCCATTACAATCAAAGACCGATTTAAGCCTCAAAGATCTGCTCAAATATGAATGGATCTTGCCGCCAAGAGAGACATTGCTTAGAAAAGAGATCGATGACATCTTCCATCGTGAAGGGCTTAATGTTCCAGCCAATGCGGTAGAGTCGGTATCCATATTGGTAAACCGTACCTTGCTCAAAGAAACCGATATGATCTCCACCCTTCCCGACCAAGTGATCAAGACTTATGCTGAAATTGGTTTGTTAAAGAAACTGCCGATAGACTTAGGGACTGAATCTGGACTTATAGGCATTACGACCCGAGCTAACCGAGAGCTTCCCCCCGTTTGTCAGTCACTACTCGAAGCACTCAGAGAAGAAGCTGAGCTAATTAAACAAGGTTAATTCAATTGAGTGAAGTTAGGGCCCAAGACCTGGGCCTTACATTCCTTTTAATCCATTTTTTATCCTGCTCCAGCTAGTCTATCACTTCTATTTTCACCTCTATGACACCTGAGTCTAAGTTACCGATAGCCGCAAAGGCCGAGCGAGAAAGGTCGATAATCCTTCCCTTAATAAAAGGGCCCCTATCATTAATTTTAACGATAACGCTTTGACCATTTTTGCGATTGGTGACTCTGACTTTCGATCCAAATGGCAGTGTCTTATGCGCGGCGGTATCTGAGTATTGATTAAATCGCTCACCACTGGCCGTCTGCCTAAACTGATATTTCATGGCGTAAAAAGACGCCTTACCCGATTCGGTGTAGCCGATAATGTCAGCGGGACTCTTCATCGGTACACTCGAGCAGCCAGTCAGCACTGAAAGCATGAAGAGAATGGATATGATGGTCAATAAATACGGTATTTTTGAAGCTATTCGCACAAGATTTTCCTGAATGTTATGGCCAAATATTGAAGTCTGTTTTTTATGACCTATTTTTTTGTGCTGCAGTATGCCTAACAAAGACTATCTCAAGGATGAAGTGAGTATTAACATTTATTGAGATGAAAAACCGGCAGATAAATACTGACGCTATAATTAGCATAATGCAGTCTCAGCGGAGAGATAATTTTGAGTCAGACAACCTCTATTCAGCGACTAATTCAACAGCCGGTTAACCCGTCAGTTCAACAGCTATTAAAAAAAGTAAGTCAGCGACTATGCGCAGTCCTCTTGCTAGGACCACTCTTTTTTGTCATCAATCACACTCAAGCGGAGCAACTTGGTGATCCTGTAGAGGGTAAAAACAAAGCTGTTCTTTGCGCGGGTTGTCATGGATTAGATGGTATAGGCCTAAGTTCAGAGTACCCCAACTTAGCTGGTCAAAAACAGGCTTACATCATCAAACAACTTGAGGCTTTTAAACTGGGCCACAGACAGGAAGCCACCATGCAGGCCATGGCGTCAAGTTTAAGCGGTGATGATACAGTGAACCTTGCAGCTTATTATTCACAACTCACAATCTCCACATCAGCTCAGATCTCCCAGCCTGTATCTGAGATAAGCCAATCAACTCCTTCACTTGCTTGCTCAATGGCAAACTTTGAAGCCACACAAGCTGAGTTTCCCGAAACCATATTTGTCACCATGAAAGGCTGTGGTGCCATCGAGACTTTTCCTTCCATGAGCACTTGGGAAGGCGGGCCGAATATGCTTTACACTGCCATATCACCAGATGGCAAGCATCTCTTCTCCACCAGCCCAAGCAGCGGCAAGTTGTATGTATTTAACGTCAAAACCGGTAAAAAGGTTGCCATTATACCTGTAGGAAAAGCCCCAAAAGGGGTAAAGGTTCACCCTGATGGCAAACAGGTTTATGTCAGCAATGAAGCTTCATCCACCATCAGCATCATAGATATCGCTTCAATGAGTGTCATCCATACCATTGCTGTACCGAAGGCCCCACACAATGTGAGGTTCACTGAAGATGGTTCACTGGCCTACGTGACACTTCAAGGCGGCGCAGGTATTGGCGTTATCGATACCGCTCAACAAAAAATGGTCAAAGTGATCCCAATTCCTGGGATCACAGGTCCTCACAATCTCGATTTATCCAAGGATGAGAAAATCGCCTACGTGCGCGACTTTGTCCAGAATGTGGCGGTGGTCGAGCTTGCAACGGCTAAGGTATTAAACGTGATCAAAGTGGGTAATGGCCATGGCGGAATAGATGTCGCGCCCGATGGCAGTTTTGTGGCTACAGCAGCCATAGGTGATAATAAGATTTCAATCATAGATACAGTCAGTTTAACGACTCAACATCTTGTTGTCGGTGAAGGGCCCCACGGGATCCGTGCCAGTAAAAATAGCCAATGGATCTATGTGACATTAACCAAAGATAACCAAGTACTCGTCATCAATGCTAAAACCTTAGCGATTGAGAAGCAGTTTCCGGTAGGTAACTTTCCATTCTGGATTGCCGTTAATGGCAATCCTTAACTCGTTAATTGGGATATCGCTGATGGTGTGATGAAATGAACAGTTGAAAAATAATCGAGTCCCTAAGCACTAAATCCTAGGGACTCGCTCTTTCAGTATTTAGAAATTATAAGAGAAAGTCACACCGTAAGTACGCGGTGGCTTATAAGCGTTATACACAGTGTCATCCCAGGCAGCATACACAGTGGTCGAACCGATATTGAGCTCATCGGTCAGGTTCTTACCCCATAACTGTAAGGCCCAAGTATCATCGAAGCTCTTCAAAGTCAGTACCATGTCGACGCTAAACTCTGACTCCACCTGAGTTAACGGATCATTGGAGTTATCGAAGAAGTATTCATCTTGATACTGGTAGTTAATGCGCGCACTGGCATCACCTAAGCTTTCAACTTCCCACTCATAGTTAGCGTAGATATTGAAGGTATGCTCTGGTGCTCGGCGCATGGCATTGCCTTTGTAGTTCTCATCTTCGTTAACGATAAAGTCATCGGTAAACTCAGAGTTGAGGTAACCATAGCTGCCATTCAAGCTTAGGTTTTCTGTCAGCAGGGCTATCATCTCCAGCTCTACACCCTTAGCAACACCGCTCCCGTTCATGGTTTGTAGGTTATCTGGGGTGTTCTCACCCGTTTCAACCCAAACTTGGTTCTGCATATCGGTATATTCGGTGTAGAAGATGGCACCATTTAATCTGAAACGATCCTCAAAAGACTGGGTCTTAAAGCCAATCTCATTATTCCAGGCAATCTCAGGAGCGAAAGGCGTCACTGCTTCAACCGCTTTTTCCATACCTTCGCCATTAAAACCACCTGCTTTATAACCTTTAGCGAGTGAATAGTAAAAGAACATGTCACGGGTCGCCTGATAATCGACATTTAAACTCGGTGTCCACTCAGACCAAGAGTCCGTCGTTGTGACTTTGTAGCTCTCTACGCGATTGCCATCCATATCTTCATGTAAGTTATCCCAGTTATCGAAGCGGCGTCCTGAAGCGCCTGCGGTAAACTCTTTATCATCACGGCTGTACCTTAAACCTGCCGTTACAGTCAGCGCATCGGTAAGCTCATAAGAGGCCTGACCAAATGCCGCATAGCTGGTCGTGGTGTTATCGGTGGTGTTTGCGACATTACCCGCGGTTGTACCCCACTGGGTATGGAACCAATAGTCCACGTCTTCCTGGCGGCTAATATCTTCTTGCATAAAGAACAGGCCACCTAACCAGCTAAACGCGCCATCGCCACTGGCAAGACGAAACTCTTGGGAGATCTGCGAGGACTGCTCAGCCTTATTCGATAGCCATTCATCATCTGGCTGCAGCGCTGCCAACTCCTCATCTGAGCCGACGGTGTTATCGGCAGGGTCACCCCAAGGGTCGAAAACCTGTGAACTGTCGACTAAACCTGCAGCGGCATTTTCATAGATGTCATATTCGTTATCACGGTAGGCAGTAATTGAGGTGAATGTGCCCACATCGGTAAACCAGTCTAACTTCATGCTTAGGCTGTCTGTTTGTGAGTTTTCATGACCATCTATACTGTTTTCATCACGGCGAGGATCATCACTGATAAAGGCTGCATTTCGCCCAGCACTGTAACCAATATGCTTAACACGCGGCACACCTTTCGATTGAGAGTGACCGGCAGAGAATAGGATCTCGAGATCATCAGCAGGTGTATAAAGCAGTTGAGCGCGGGTGGAGTTTCTATCTAAAGAGTCGGCATCATTACCTGTATAGGTATTCTCACCATAGCCATCACGCATATAACCACTATAGGCCATCTTGCCCGCAAGGTTATCTGACAAGCCACCGGTCACATAACCTTTAGCTTCCCATAAACCATAGTTACCCATGGTCACTTCACCACTGCCTTCCGCCTCATCAAACTGTGGCTTCTTAGTGATAAAGTTAATTGCGCCCCCCACCACGTTCTTGCCGTAAAGTGTACCTTGTGGTCCGCGAAGTACTTCGACACTTTGTAGGTCATATAGATCCATCGCTGAGGCGGTGCCTCGAGACACGTACACGCCATCGACATACATACCGATAGCAGCGGCGGCACCCGCACTCTCAATATCACTACCTATGCCTCGCATAAATAGTTCAGGCTCGCTCGATGTGTACGCATTCATCTGAAAGCCAGGTGTGCGTCCGGCGATATCATCTAAACCCTCGATTTTGGCTTCTTTCATCTGCTCAGCACTAAAAGCGGTAATGGCTATCGGGGTTGATTGCATGCTCTCGACGCGGTGACGAGCGGTAACCTGAATAACTTCAATGGCAGGAGCTGCATTTCGCTCAGCCTCCTTTTCTGCTCTGGCTTTCTCTGCGGCGTCATGATGTTGCTGCTCAACCTGTTGATGAGATGTTTTGTCTTTATCTTGTGCAATCGCTATTGTTGAATATGAACCTATCGCTAGCGCAATGCCAAGCGCTATAGGATGCATTCGATTCGGTGCTTTATTTGTGGTTAGGTATGCCGTATCAGTCATTGGTTGCTCCCCCCCATCTGTAGGGTATTTATTGTTTTAATTGAGTCGCGACAGTGTCAATCAAGACCGCACACTAATCACTCACCTGCAACCAACCTACGATAGCGCGTCATATCTTAGAAATAATATGTTTCTGGTTTGTTATATCTTAATTGTTATACGGTAATGAATTCAATCATTGGAGAGTCAAGCTTCATAAAATAGCCACACAGCATTGATTTACCCATGAATTATCATCATTCATCACCATATATAAATGGTCCGATAATCTAGTTTATTCGTTACTTAGTGGCCGTTAAAAACGCCATTAAAAACAGCTGTCAACAAACACTTAACTTACACCGATCAGGGGGGAATCAAGCGAGCGTCACAAGGTAAAAAGGAAAGCTAGAGGCATAGTTAAAAACTTGCTATGGTGTGCCCATATGTTTATATGGCTTTGTTCACACTGATTTGAATAAACCTGCTCCCCACACATTTTATAGGAGATTGATTGATGATTGTTTCACAGCTTAACTGGGCAACAGCGCTATAATTTAAGTAGTTTATTTAATTACACCGTTTTTTACTTAAATTTTTTAGGCCACTCGCGCTTATTGCCCGGTTGTTTCTATTGCTACTCTTATTCTAACAAGACGTTAGAAAGTAGCCGATAACACCGGGATCTCAGATATACCTCAGGTTATTAGGATCCCCTGATCGATTCAGTTCAGGCGCTTTGCGCTGGGATAAAAATGAAAAATTTAAACCGATTTTCAACCATCAAATCTAAATCAGCCTCAAGTTCAATCTCTAGTGATAGCCAATCTGCTAGCAAACTTGCTATCAAGTCAGAAAAATCGAACGATGCACTCACCCAACTAGGTTGGCGCCCTTTCTTTGCTCAACAACTTGTTGACGAACAAAGTCGTCACTTTCTACCTGCAAAGGTGATGGCCTGTCACCGAAATAAATTTGAGATACAGACTGAGGCGGGTGAGCTAACGCTGGCGATCACTGCAAAGATGCTCGATATTACTGTTGGTGACTGGATACTGTTGAATGAAGATAATCACTTTCAACAACGCTTAGCAAGGCACTCTCTATTTAGCCGTAAAGCACCTGGCAGTAAAGTTCAGACTCAATTGATAGCCGCTAATGTCGATACGGTATTTATCGTCTCATCATTGAATAAGGATTTTAACATGAGCCGTATTGAACGTTATATCGCTTTAGCTAATGAAGCTGATGTCACGCCTGTATTCGTGCTCACTAAAGCCGATCTTTGTGATGACACTCAAGCCTATATCAAACAGATCTTAAGTGTTTTTCCACTCGCTATGGTAGAAGCTGTCAATGCACTATCGCAAGAGAGTGTCACATCACTACAAGTCTATTGCGGTCCGAACCAGACTGTCGCTGTAATGGGCTCTTCCGGTGTAGGTAAATCAACACTCATCAATAGCCTATTGGAAGATACTGCACAATTAACGTCTGAAATTCGAGAAGATGACAGTAAAGGACGCCACACCACCACAGGTCGCTCTTTACATCAAATGCCATCAGGAGGATTACTGCTAGATACACCGGGTATGAGAGAATTACAGTTGGCAGATTGTGAGCATGGAGTCAGTGAAACCTTCGAAGAGATCACCCTGTTAGCACAACAATGCCGCTTTGGTGACTGCCAGCATCAATCAGAGCCCGGCTGTGCGGTACAAGTGGCAATAACCAAGGGCGAGCTAGAAGTTAGACGTTTAATGAGTTATCAAAAGTTGCTTCGAGAGCAAGCATTAAATACGGCAACGTTAGCCGAGAAGCGGGCCAAAGATCGCAGTCAAAGTAAGTACTATCGTTCTGTGCAAGATGGCGCGAGAAGCCTGAAGGGAAAATAGTCCCTTTTGCTCAATGCGAGCCATAATACCGATTGGTACTTATTACTCAGCCAATGAGGGCGCTTCCTACAAGCGCCCTTTTTTATAGCGATTGGTATTACAAGCAAAAGACGAAAACAATACAGTTACTTAAATAAAACAAACTGCTAACCTATAATTTCAATCTGTGGTTTAGGAGGATATCAATGCCATCAATTAAGCCGTTAACCCTGTGTGCTTTAACACTCATTAAGTCCCTGTCATTGACGAGTGTGGTACTTTATAGCTTGATGACTTCGCCACTGAGCCTAGCTCAAAGTTCGCCTGAAACAGAAGTAAAACCTCAAAGCATCAACCCTAATCTTCAAACTGCGAGAGAAACCCATCAGAGCACCAGCACAGGCTCCTATGGTGTCAACAATATCATCCCAGATTGGACACCGGATCTGCGTGAGGAAGACACTAAACTAAAAGCACAGAAAGGTGATTTTGTTGCAGTACCAGTCCCTATTGCCGATCCAACCATAGGCACAGGTCTGGTCATCGCTGGCGCGTATTATTATGGACAAACCGCAGCAGAAAAAGCGGTTCAACCCGCATCGACGACGCAAGCTGTTGCAGCTTATACGGATAATGACAGCTATGCCTATGGGCTCATGCAGCAAAACTACTGGGATGAAGATAAGTGGCGCTTCACAGGGGCCGCCGCTTACGTCGCACTCAAGTTAACCCTACTCGACAGTAAATATACACAGAGCGGTAAAGGACTGGATTGGAATATTGAGGGCACCCTACTCAAAGGTCAATTGCTTCGCAATGTTGGTGAGAACTGGTTTGTGGGTGGACAAGTACGCTTGATTAATAACGAACAGACCTTTTCGAGTAGCGGCGAAGGCCAAAATATAGAAGGTAATACAGAAGACGAAATCGGCAAGGCTAAAGCCAATGGCGTTGGCGCACTCATCCAATACGACACGCGAGATAACCAAACCAACGCCTATTCAGGGCAGCGTTTCGAATTCGATGCCATGTTCAATGATGAGCTCTTGGGTAGCAGTAACACCTACCAATCTTATCTGGCTCGTTATCGCTATTACTACCATCTATTTGAGCCATTGGTGCTAGCATTTGAAGCTAGGGGTTGTGCTAAATACGGTAATGCGCCTCTTTGGGATTATTGCACTGTCGGGCTACGTGGTTTCTCAGCGACTAAATACCTCAATAAAGCCTCATCTTCGGGACAGATTGAAGCGAGATGGAAAGTGTTTGGGGATTTCGGTTTGGTCGGATTTGCAGGAGGCGGTTTCGACTCACATGAGATATCTGAGCTTTGGGATAATGACATGATCCGCAGCTACGGTATGGGCATTCGCTATATGGTACTCGACTCACAGAGAATCAACTTACGCTTAGATTACGCTCGCTCTGGAGATAATGATGCTATCTATGTCTCGGTTGCAGAAGCGTTTTAGGTAAAAGTAGAACCTAGGGGCTAGGTTCTAGGTTCTAGGTTCTAGGTTCTAGGTTCGGAAAGATTAAAGGTTTTACCCCATCAGATTTACCGTTTGTGCACAAAATTGCTTGAGCCTTCCCCATAGGTTTAGCTTATACAAATTAGTTGCAGGCTTTGGGTTAGAGGATAGACGTTGCCGATAAAGCGCTCTGCTCTCTCGACTTTCACGGCGATCTTGGGCGCGGTTTGCCACTTCAGCGAAACGTTTACGCTGGGCAAGTGTCATACTGGCCATAAAACTTCTAAAAGGGGTTTTAGGTAGTTGAGCACTAAGATTTGCCTTAGGTGTGCCGCACATACTCCCTCCAATATACAAGGAACCCTCGCTTAAAAAATGGCAAGGTATTATACCGATTGGTATTAGACCTATTACCAGGTCATAAGCCGCTTAGTTAAGTAGACCTGAAAAACCGTTAGTATATTTCCTGATCTCCTAGATTTCTTCGTTCCTACAGATAGGAACCATCATTATTTTGCCATTTCTCGCCATATTACTGACAGATTGAAAGCAAAATATTTACTATTTGATTTCATTAAAGACCAACCGCAACACAGTTTATTTATCATATATTTCAATAAATTATCACTAATTGATTTTATACTAGAATAAGCCTGTTCCCGATTGAATTATGCGATCAGTTTCACTAACCTTTCTCCCATTGTTGGCGCTAATCCCCATCGGTATTAGCTATAAAAGGTAAAACATGAAACCAATTCTCTCTATATTCATTCTGTCCGCGTTAGTGACATTAACCAGTTCAACTGCAACGGCTGCGCCTCAAGTCGGTGTCATGATAGGTAGCGACTCTGGCATAAATGCCAAGTTTGGCGATATAAAATTGGGAGTGGGACTGGATAAGTTTTCAATCACAGCAGATAAGATGATTAACTTCAGTAACACGCCGCATTTCTATTATGGGTTTGGCGGTAAGATTGCCGATATCAACTCGAGTAAACATGATGTAAAGCTGGGCGCCAGGGCCATATTCGGTGCACAGACCTCAGTCGAGAAATTCACATTTTTCGTCGAAGCTCAGCCTATTCTTTATATTATCGATGATGTGAAGGTAGAGTTAGAAGCGATAGCAGGAGTACGTTATCAGTTCTAATAGCAGAAAATAATCCTTAGTTATTGATTAGCCGCTGTTATTCGTTTTTTAGAGGGTATTTACTTTCTTCTCAAGATCGCTTTGGACTATTTTCAAGGCGGATAGCGCGGTCTTAGGATCTATGCCATTACTCTCAAACAGATAAATCAAATCCACAGCAAGTTTCACATCATCCGGAGCGCTATCTATCGCAGAAGGTTTCGTCTCTGTAGTTTCGATTGATACTTGTGTGGGTTTTAATGGCATGACAACGAGCCTGATAATGACAGAGAATAAGAGCCAATAGGGTAATTCAATGTGGGGGCTATATCTATGATTATCTGGGCTGATAAGCGTTAATTTAACAGTGCAAAAATGAGGTTTAATTGATAGCGAGCCGCTGATATCCGCCACTTTCAAGATATGCCGCAGCCATGGATGCTTGTTCACACTTCAAGTTCAACCAAATCCCAACAGGCAACTCCCTAAATATACTAGAAGAGAATTGGTACGTTTCAGGTGAGATATTCAACGACTTCATAATCAAGGGTCCAGAGATACTGTCACCAAAGGCATAGTCTACCCGCCCCCTATCCAGTAACATCAAACCTTGCTTAACGGTTTCTACGTTAAAGATCTCCATTCCTGCATCCGTCATATCCTTGCCGATACCATCACGAGAAAGTGCTCTTAAATAAGCGACCTTTTTACCTTCAAGTTCAGTCAAGGTATCCCATTTAAAGGCTGACTGCTGACGATGTCTAAATAAACCAAGTCTGATTGGCTCTTCGCCCAAGCCAATAATAATACTATTATCATCAGGCTTTAATGGCGGATAGAAACTGGCACACCAGTCTCCTTTTTGAACCAGTTTATGGGCCCGAGCGGGTGACCAATATGCAGGCACAGGCAAAAGGTCGCTGCCCTTTAGCGAATCACTTAATAGAGCAAAAGCGATCCCATCCCTAGGTTCACTCTTTGATGTGAACGGCGGATAATCGATGGCGATAACCGACAATTGAGCTGCTGAAGCACTGAGCACGCAGAAATAGATAAATAACACACTCAGTCTGAGCATTAACCCCCCTTGTTTACACACGTGACTTGCTGCTGACTTGACTAAAAGCACAGCTTAAATTTTCTTTTATTGAGTAATACAAATAATAAAAAGGCTTAGTAGGACTAATCATAGTACTTATATTTAATAAGTTAGTGCCATAAACAAAGTAACCCCGTTCATGAATTCATTACAATTTGAAGCTTAACGGCGCTCAAATACTCTTCAGATGACGAAAAGAGGTTTCGCAATCAACGAGCCTAAGGATATACTCGAACTCAGCCACAAGATGACTTTCATAAAATGACCAAGAAGCCCTTATGACCAAAGAGACACAGAAGCTAGATTTTTCAGCGATAAACAAGACTACAGCCAAATCGTTTAATGAACAGAAAAACCTTATTAAACGTCTATTTAAAGGCAATACAGTATTGTGTGAAACGTGTAAACAACCGCTTAAGTTGGTTGTTCCCACCGATATAAAACAAACTGGCAAATATGGCGTTTTTTGTAAGAAAGGCTGTACTGATATTGAGCTAGAAATTGAAATGGTACTGTAAGTCATCAGTCCATTTTCATTCCTCATACAATGTCCAAACTAACAAGCCCTTTAAGGGCTTGTTTTATCTTGTTTCTATTGCCACATCTTGTACATACAGCCACCTGTCTAGGGTCAACTATAGCTCTTAACAAAGACTCGTTATATCAAACCAAGCAAAGCTTATAGTGAAAAGCACCTATTTAATAATAGCTTCGAGTCAGAACAGATTCAGCATCAATGGCAAGTGAATCAAGGTGAAGCAGCTCCTATACTCTCAATAGAAGATATTCAGAGTTACCTTAATAGCTTGAAACAAGGCTCAGCAGTTAACTCGCAAGCGGACCATGAACTTAATCAAGCGCAATATCAAATTGAAACCACTGCATGGGTAAGCAATGAGGAGAGCTTAGGACTGCGCATCCTACATTTAATCGATATCATCAAGCTAATGTAAGCCTACTCCCCCTCTTTGCCCCTTTTCTCCACAACAGCTAAGATCCACGATACAATAGCAACTAGCACCACGCCCCTAGTATCAGAAGTCGAGTAAATCGTGAAAGTTAGCCTGCGCCTAAGCCAAATAGACAAGTTAGTGACTAAACATTATGACCATATCTGGGATTGCTGTTGCGATCATGGTTTTTTAGGTGCAAAACTATTGCAACGCAATGCAGCCCAAACGATCCACTTTGTCGATATGGTAGAGGAGTTAATGCTTGAGCTGGCCTCTAAGTTACAACAATTTTCGTTGCCTCATTCCAAAGCTGAGACTGATAAGAGCCCCAAGTGGAAAGTCCACTGTATCGATGTCGTCACCCTCCCTCTGAAAACATACAGGGATAGTGAAACCCACTTGATCATTATTGCCGGCGTCGGTGGCGATCTACTGATCCAGCTAGTCAGTCAAATCTTGACTCGTCACCCAGACAAGCACCTCGAGTTTATCCTCTGCCCGGTACATCATAACTATAAGGTCAGAGAGGCTATGGCTCAGCTACAGCTGGGATTGGTCCATGAATGCTTACTCAAAGAGAACAAACGTTTCTACGAGATCATGCACCTTTCCACTCAGAGCCAAGTGTCACTCTCAAAGGTGGGCTCGCACATGTGGGATCTATCACGGGCTGATGACAAGCTGTACTTAGCAAACACACTTGCCCACTATCAGCGCATACAAAAAAATGTACACACAGATAATGAGCAGATAGCCAAGATCATTGCTCACTATCAAGAAATAACAGAGCAAACCGCTTACATTGAAGCCGTTTAAAGCCCGTCTAATTCAGACAAGTTCAGACAAAACCACAATGACGCTAGCGATGCGCCTATTATTAAAATGATAAGCGGCTATTGCATCATATTTACCCTTTACTGAGAACTAGTATGCGCCACTTAAGAACCACCACCCACCCTGAACTCAGAACAACTGAAGGAAAAACCTTCAACCGTAATGCTGCTCGCGGCATTATATTAGATGGTGAGAATATTTTGATGCTCTACACCGAACGCTACCATGATTACAGTATTCCTGGCGGTGGCATCGATGATGGTGAGTCCATTGAAGAGGGCTTGCTTCGAGAGCTTGAAGAGGAAACTGGGGCTAAGCATATTGAAGTGATGCGCGAGTTTGGCCTGTATGAGGAATTTCGCCCTTGGTACAAAGCTGACTTTGATATCGTTCACATGCTGTCCTATTGCTTCGTGTGCAACATTCACCCCGAGCTAGGTGAAACCAAATTAGAAGAACACGAAATTCAAAATGGTATGACGCCTGTTTGGATCAATATTCATGAAGCCATTAAGCACAATGAACACACCATAGCCAACAGCCCTAAGAAGGGGATGTCTATCGAACGTGAGACCTTTCTGCTCAAGTTAATTGTCGAAGAGTTGCTATAGCGTGAAATGAGCAGTAAGAATTTCTTAACTTCTGACTAAGTTATATTCAATATTACAAATCTCAAAATAGCTTACTATTTACTGTATTAGCCTTACTCAATAGTAAGGTCAAACAGATAAATAGGCAGGTTCAAGATGAGTTATAAACATATACTTCTCAGCGTGGCTTTGAATAAAGACAGCTATAAAACCTTAGAAAAAGCAGCCGATCTGGCCAAACTCAATAATGCAAAGCTCAGTCTTATCCATATCGACCTAGATATTCCTCACACTTATGAAGGCATGCTTGGGTCAGACTACAAAGAACAAGAGAGTATAGTCCGTGAAGAATCTATAACCTCCATGAAGCGGTTGATTGACTCGTTAGACATTGATGTAGCGCATCACTACCCGATACAAAAACAGGTGATCAACGCTGGCGATCTCGACAATGAGATCTTAGATTATATCGACAAGCATGACATTGACCTGCTTATCATGGGGCATCATAAATCAAACTTCTTAAGCCAGTTTTTTATCTCACCCACAGAACCTGTGATCCGTAATATGCCTTGCGATCTGATGTTCATTAAACTCGACAACTAAGCTAGCTAGCCTTCAAATGAAGGCTGATTACATTTTCTGATTTAGCTTCTGGCTGAGTTGGTATTGAGTAGTGAGTTTGAAAGTCGTTCTTTCATTGCTATCTATCACCTGCAGTGGGCGCATGTGTAAGTAATCTCTTCGATTGGAGTTTTGGTAGTAAGCCTAAGCTTTAATTGGTTGATAAATTTTACTCTGACCCGATTAATGCTTTGAAAGATAAGACAGACATAACTTTGCCCATGCGTCATACACATTATTTAAAGCAGAAGTATCACCACGGAGCGCTTCGCTACACGGAGAACACGGAGGTAAAGATTGAGCTAAAAGTTGAGAGTTGCAAAGGCTTTAGCTGTTGCCTTTCTCCGTGCCCTCTGTGTTCTCCGTGGTGAATCGCTTTTATTCATTTTTTAAATCTCTTTTGAGTTAGTGCGGGTAATCTAGCTCATTTATGCCCCAAAGTGAGCCAGCCTTCGAATGAAGACTTATTACATTGTCGTTGATACTTCCGTCTTTCCGGCAGAGATTTTGAGCCGGAATCCAGCACTTGTTGGATGGTTTGTTTGAAGGTCGTACCTTCAATGTAACCAAACGCCTGTCCGGCGAGGTATGTGTAGTTACTTCTGCGAAACGCCGCAATCACATCCCTGTGGGCTCTACCAAAACATTTGACCGCCACAGATGGTGGAAATGCCGAAAAATGTAGGGAACATTTTCGGCCATGTTTTGGAAACATGCAGCCGCACCTACACTGAGGTTTTCACAAGCAGACTATCTCTTCAGTTTAGGCTTATGGCTAGTATCCCGTAACTCATCTCTACCCCAAAGTGAGCCAGCCTTCGAATGAAGACGGATTACATTTTCTGATTGAGGTTGTGGCATCATTGATACTTGGAAGCGTGTTTGAAAGTCGTACTTTCATGGCAACCTAACGCTTCCCAGCGGGGGCTATGTAGATACTTCTGCGAAACGCTGTAAATATGTCCCTATACGCTCTGCGATTTCATCCCTGAAATCGAAGCTCGCAGCCGCATATATGGACCCATCCCGTTTGCAAGACATTTGATATCAATTATGAGAAGAGTTCATTGCACCCATATATTCGGCCTATTTATGAGGTTAACCTCTGGCCCTGATGGATATGTGCCTCTACTTTCCTTATCATCCCTGCGGCTTCTTTAGAGCCTATGCTGTCGTAAGGTTTTAAGTAGAGCAGTCTGACTGTCTCATCATCAAATCAAGTGTCATAGCAACTTGCTGGTATGTTTTACGCTAACTCGGTTCGTCTTACTTTAGGACCACTGCTACGCAAATGTCCTATATTCATCTTCCCTAGCGGCGATAGCCCAGGTTATTCTTGCAAGCTTGTTAGCCACTGCAACACAGGCCTTATTAAACCCCTTTCTTTCTGCCAAAGCGTATGCCCAGCGGCTCAACCTATCTTGTTTTCCTCCGCAGTGCTGCAAGACCGCTCTTGCTCCATGTATAAACAAAGTTCGTAAATAGGCATTGCCTCTTTTGCTTATCCCTAGCAGGTTATCTTTGCCGCCACTGCTATGTTGTCTTGGCACTAAGCCACACCAAGCTGAGAAGTGCCTACCATTGGAGAAGTCTTTTCCTTCACCCACTGCCGCATAAAAAGCTGTCGAAGTGACAGGACCAATACCTGGAGATGTCTCTATACGCAGGCAAACAGGGTTTGTATTTCTCTCTTCTACTATCTGCGTATCACAGCTTTTTAGGCGTTTCTCTATATCGGTAAATTCTTCATGCAACTGATTGAATATGTACCGTCCTTTCACTGTCAGTTCATTGTTCTCATCAGATAAAGTGTCAGGAAGCGCTTTCCTAAAGGCCGCTTTGCTTTTTGCTATTACGATGCCGTATTCTGCCAGCATGCCTCTAACCTGGTTGACTAAGGCGGTAGACTGTTTGTTTAGACGTTCCCTCATTCGGTGAAGCATCTGTACATCCTGCTGCTCGACAGGCTTTGGCTGTACGAAGCGCATATTTGCTCTTTGGGCTGCCTCAGCTATTGCGAGCGCATCGTTATAATCATTTTTATTACCAGGCCTGTATGGAATGACGTATTGAGGGGCTATCAATTTGACTTCATGGCCTACCTTTTGAAACTCTCTAGCCCAGTAATTAGCTCCACCACAAGCCTCCATGACAACAAGGCTTGGCTCTACTTGTGCAAAAAAATGAATTAAGTCTTTACGCTTAATCATTTTCTTTTTGACAAGCTTTCCTGCTTTATTCACGCCAACAAAATGGAAAACAGACTTTGCGATATCTAAACCAATTGTAGTAATCTTCATGGTGGACCCGTCCTCTTTCTGATGAGTTGTAGCAACTTCATCGTGGCCCATTGTGAGGCCGATTAAAAGGGGATGGGTCCATTCCATTACCTACACTGAGGTTTTCACAAGCAGTCTATCTCTTCAGTTTAGGTTTATTGCTAGGCTTCGTAACTCACTTCTGCCCCTAAATCATTTAGAGCTTGAATTCTAGCCATGTCGTTGAGCTCCTTTATTGATTAGATTTACTAATTTCATTCTTTTGGTTATACAGTTTACGCATTGAAACAGAAGCTATTACTGAAACTTCTATATTAAGCTTTGAACTCGATTTGGTTGAAGGTATTGGTGGTCGAAGAACATGTAACGATATCGAATTTTGTATATAATTATGCTGATATTTGACGAATCGACATCACCAAGGGACAAGTTAATGAATAGGCTATTAGCGATATCACTAGCAATATGCTCATTTTCAGCTGTGGCAGCAGACCTTCCGACCCATGAAGAAGCTCAAGCTCAAATAAAGAAATGTGGAGAAATTGCACAAATTGCGAGTGGCATGCTAGCTGCTGCTACCGTTGATAATATACCGAAAGAAGAGATGGAGTCCAAATTTCGTAGACTTGAAGTATCATCCGATAACGAGAGAAAGTCTGTTAATTTTGGTAAAAGAGTCATGAATCATGCATATAAAGCTGCTGAGTCTGGAGCTACTCGTGGTTTCATTGATTTCTATTATGATGCTTGCTTAAATAACTTCAACAAATTTAAAGACCTGTAAAGGCATCGACAATTGTGCGTTCATATTAAAGTTTGATAAATCATAATAAAGTCTGACCATTTATAATATAGTTTGATAATTTCTCGCATTTTTGCAGGCAGAAACGGGTTAGGAGTAACACATTTCTGCCCCTTTATGTGTTTACAAAGCAAGTCGATAGTCGATTCCGTAAGTAGTTTCACCTTACTTTTCCTTATATCAGGCTATTTTCAGTAATGCTTGAAAACTACCAATATCGATTATTGCGCAAATCCTATGCATTTGTATATGATGCCTTTATAGCCTCTAGATTCAAATTGGATGAATACATATGACGTTAATCGAGCAAATAGTTAATCGTGAAATCGATGCCGTAATTGTTTATGAATCAATAGAAGTAATTGCTTTTGCAGACCATGATCCGATTAACTTTGGACATATACTTATTGCACCTAAGAAACCGTACGCATCTTTTCCCGATTTACCAGAAAAAGTGCTCAGTGAAATCAATACGGTAGCTAAGGTTTTTTATCAAAGGATTGCATCAAAATATAATCCTGATGGAATTAGCTTCATCCAGAATAACGGTGACTTTAATGATTTAGGTCATTATCACCTTCACATATTCCCAAGATTTCATGATGATAAGTTCGGATGGACGAGTAGTAATTTAGGAGTGCAAACACTCGATACACTGAGAGCTTCGTTAGATGATATTTGATGCTCTTTGCTTCTCGAAACCGTGTTAAACCGTCAACTATTAAAGCTGTGTTAATTAGTAATTTGGACTACAAAAAGTTATGCAAAGGGTATAATTTGCTCGAAGTTCGTAACACACTTCTGTCCATAAACGTGTTTAGTTATCACAAGCCAGTAAAACTAAAATCGAAGACATAAATAACCAGGTTTGAACGCGGCTGTGGCCGTCCATTACATGGACGTCATGGCCGAGGCTATAGGGATATATTCACGCCGTGTCGCAGAAGTGTTTGCACTTAAGCTTGCTGCAGGCAATAGGTAACAATGAAGTTATGTTTACCTGAAAATAATCCAATACAAAGTTAGCCTAATGAAATCAATTAAATGGATATTTAAGTAACTTGTGATCCGACAAGTCATCACATTTTTGTCCATATAAGTCTTTGCACTTAAGGTCACTCATTCACATCCTTGTGATCGTGACATTCGTAAATCCATTTACAGCACCTGCTGCAAGCAATAAACACCAATGAAGCTATGGTTCTCAATAAACTAACCAAATACCGAATTAGCCCAATGAAACCACAATAGATATTTCAGGAACTTGTTATCCGACAAGTATCAACCCAATGAGACCAAATCCCTAAAAGCTACTTGTCACTTGCTATCAGGCAAGCTCCAAGTAGCTGGTAAGTTTCAAGTAGCTGACAAGATTAAAAATTAACGAACAGGTTAATGATCATCGCATTGACGATATCGATAAAGAAACCACACACCAAAGGTACGATAATAAAGGCTCTGTGCGCCGCACCATATTGCTGGGAAACGGCTGTCATATTCACTATCGCCGTTGCAGTTGAACCTAAAGTCACACCACCAAAACCGGAACAGATCACCGCCGCTTCATAATCTTTGCCCATCATCCTGAACACGATAAACACAGTAAATAAGATAGATAGCGTGACTTGAAGTGCCATTACCACTGAGATATACGCAAGGCTCCCCTCAAGCTCCCAAATTTTGAGACTCATCAATGCCATCGTCAGGAACATACCCAGACAGATATCTTGGATCAGCGACAAGCCTTTAGAGGCATCCTCAACATAGCTTCTATCTTTCTCTTTATCTCGATTCAGATAAGCACGGCCAATATTACCTATGATGATACCGGCTAAAAGACAGGCAACAAACATGGGCAATTTAAGCCCTGCACCTTGTAGGCCTAAATCGATAAAGTAACCAATTATCAAGGTGACGTTAAGCCACAGCCAAGCACGCAATACCCCAAAATAATCCACCTGAATATGCTTAGCGTTTTTGTTATGACTCGCACCGATATCTAAGTTGTCATCAAGGTTAGGCTTTACCTGATGACGCTTCATCAAATATGCCGCGATTGGGCCACCAATCACACAAGCAGCAATAAGACCTAAGGTGTTTGACGCTATACCTAACTCACTGGCATTGACGATCCCTAGCTCCTCAACAAATGTTGGCGTCCAGGCCATTGCCGTGCCGACGCCACCAATGAGAGAGATTGAACCTGACATCAAACCTGCTTTGGGGTCTAGACCAAATAGGGTTGCAACACTCACCCCCATGAAGTTTTGCAGGAAGATAAACACACTCGATAACATCAGCAAAATAAGTAAGGGCTTACCGCCTTTGAGCAGAGTCACAATATCCGCTTTTAAGCCAATGCCGGCAAAGAAGTAAAGCAGTAAGATATCCCTGACCTCTAAATTGAACTCAATCTGAATGCCAAACGCATAATAGAGGATCCCCACAATTGTCGCACAGGCAAAACCACCGACAACAGGCTCAGGTATGCTGTATTTACGCAATAGCTCGTAACGAGAGATGATCGCTTTGCCGATAAATAGCGCAATAATCGCTAAGGTAAATGATACAAAGTCTTTTATTTCGACTATCTGGGGTTCCATCTAATTATCTTCCTCCATAATTTTTCATTAGTTTACATAAAATTAACACCCTATTGTAGGGAGAAGATTAATATAGAGCGAAAACACTGAATTGAAGTTGAATCAAGTAGAGTAAAAGACTGAATCACTCAGCCTTTTATAGAAAAACAGATGGTAATGATGTAATACCAATCAGTATAAGAAATTGATCTACTCAGAGCTATTTTGGGCAAACTAATTCGAGGCGAATAAGTGATGTAATGGTGATCCCTTATGAGGTTATTCAACGAAGAAGTAGGCAGCCCAAAAAGCTCCTATAAGGCGAGTTTTAGCGCTTCTGAATGCTGCGTTAACGAGCTTAAACGTAGAATAACTATGCTCTTCACTCGTTGCCTTGCCTCAGAAGCGCTAAACTCTCGCTGAGCGATCAAGTCTTTATACTGATTGGTATCGTTGGCCTATTTGCGGGTATAGATCTGTAAAATGGGATTGAGGTGATTGCCAAATGAAAGTGTCATAGAGATACTTTCTCCAGCTTTAAACTTTTGTTTATAAAATCGTGGTGAGATACGTTTACCGTCTCCGATTAACGCCATGATCTGATCATGTTGAAAAATTCGGCTGCCTGATGACTGGTTCTCTAATGTGACTACGGCTCGGCGATCGCCCTTCTCATTACTCATCAGTACATAATTGACCACAGTAAAATTACTGATGTTCGGTTGAATATCATTATCATTAGTGAAGTTAAGGCTGACATCATCGGACACGATACGGTCGACACTAAACACCTCATTTTTACCTTTATCATTGGCTGAGAAACTGCTAAAGCTGATCAAAGCAGTGAACACTGCCATGCTTGCTATCCATTGACGGTTCAAACAAACCTCCTACAAAAAATGCTCATTAAAATTCACGACTATTCTGTACTATACAGGACTATTCACGACTAGGCTTAAAGCTAAATGCATAAGCCGACTCACCTTGATCCCTTAAATGCATCAACCTCTCTTTCGCCTCTTCCACGCTAGGCTGGTGACCTTCTGGCACCCACCAAAGCACGTAATTCGCGTCATCTAATTTATCAAACCACTCACTTTTACGTTTCAAAAAATCGATATGATGCGTCTTGAAGATAAAAGCTTTAAGCGACTCGACTGACTCCCACACTGAGATATTAACGATAAGTGATGGGTCCTCGAAGGCCTGAATACTGGTGGCATCGCCACTTTCATCCTGCAGGCGCCAGACAAAACCTTGGCTTGATTCAGCAATGGCATTGATAGGCTCTAAATTATCGACAAACTCTTTCATTAAAGGTTCATCCATTGCAGCCTTAGTACGGGCAATATTTAGCTGAGCTAGTTGCATTTTCTCTGACATTTAACGTCCCTATTAATATAATTTAATCGACGTGAATGAATATAATTTATATTGGTGCCATTCAATCACAGCGCAATAAAGTTCCTATGCTGCTGTATACGCTCTATCCAAACTAACTATGCTTGGATACTCCCTTAAATCGAAGCCTGCTTCATTGCAGCTGCCTCGTGTGTATTGAGTAAATGACTCTACCTTAAATTAACTGATGCTGAAATAAGCACACACAACTCAAATGTAATAAACAATATCTATCAATAATTTTCAACAAGCGCTATTAAAACAAGCGTTAATGTCATCTTTCTCTGCTCCCAATAAAGTAAAACGTGCGCTAGCACAACGACAAGCGAGGAGCAGTTCCCTACAATCTGCCGCGAATAGTCATTAATAGATTTGATTGAGATATGGATTCTTTTCAGTGGGATAGCCACTATGTTACCGGGTTAGATGATGTCGATGAGCAACACTTTAAGCTTGTTAGTCTGATTAACCGCTTTGGTCGTCAGATAGTCAGAGATGAGCTAGTGCTAGCAGATATCGAGGGCGTGCTCGGTGAGCTATGGGATTACACTCAGAACCATTTTTCAGATGAAGAACTACTGATGACCCATAAAGGGGTTGATGAACGCCATATCAAAGAACAAATCAAAGAGCATCAGTACTTTCTCAATGAAATCTTAAGCTATCAGGCAAGTATATCCATACAAGACAGAGATACATTAAAAAGCCTGCTCAAATTTCTAACTCAATGGCTTGCCTTCCATATTTTAGGTGCAGACCAAAATATGGCTAAACAGATCACTGCCATCGATTCGGGGATGACCCCCATGCAAGCTTATCGGCTAGAGCAGACACAAACGAGTAATGCCACCACACCGCTATTAACTGCACTTAACAGTTTATTTGAACAAGTATGTGACCAAAACCAGCAACTGAAAATACTTAATCATTCTCTTGAAGATAAAGTTAATGCACGTACTCAGGCTTTAATCGATGCCAATAAGCATTTAGAAAAGCTGTCAAATACAGACTCTTTGACCGGGCTGTTTAATCGCCGTTACGCCATGGAACAGCTCAGCCAGCTTTGGGGGCAGTCACAACATGAACAACACACCTTGGCCTGTATCTTAATTGATGCTGATGACTTTAAATCGGTCAACGATACGTTCGGTCATGATGCTGGAGATATCGTCCTGTGTGAATTAGCGCGCCACCTAACTCATCATCTACGAACCGATGATTTAATCTGCCGTCTTGGGGGAGATGAGTTTATTGTGATCAGCCCTAATACACAGCTCTCTGATATCAAACAGTTAGCCGCTAAGCTTCATGATGAAATAGCCAATATAAAAATCGCACTGGGAGAGCATTACTGGTTAAGTAGCATCAGCGTTGGCGTCGCTGTTCAAACGCCGCATATGGCACACTATCACGATCTCATTAAGCAAGCCGATAAGTCTTTATATCAAGCCAAAGCCAGAGAGATATGTATAGCCTAGTCATCCCTGGGCTGGGTGACTTCATGATCTTGCTCAGGTGAAAGCACCCAAGTCTCCCCCTCAGAGCGCGCAATAATCACGGTGCCGCAGGCATCACTATAGACGTTCACTGCCGTTCTGAGCATATCCAAAATTCTGTCGGTCACCAATAGCAAACCTATCGCCTCGAGTGGCAGGCCGATGGCCCCTAAAATAACGGTAATGGCCACTAGACTTGCCGCGGGGATCCCTGCGACTCCGATGGAGGTTAATAGGGCAACTAACACTATGGTGAACTGAGTGACAAAACCCAACTCTAATCCATAGGCTTGGGCAATAAACATGGCCGCAACGCACTCATAAAGCGCGGTTCCGTCCATATTGACTGTCGCTCCTAAAGGGAGGACAAAACTGGCTGTTTTACGTGAAACTCCGGCGCGTTTTTTTACGCACTCCATGGTCAAAGGAAGCGTTGCCGATGACGATGCCGTAGAAAATGCCATCAACATAGCCGGTGACATCACGGTGAGCTGTTTTAATGGACTCACACCACCAACAAATCTGAGCAGAATGGGTAAAGCCACAAAGGCATGTACAGCCAGCGCTGCCATTACCGTTAACAGAAAAACTAACATGGGCTCGAACGCATCAAAGCCTGTTGCACTGACTGTTTTTGCGATTAAGGCAAATATACCAATGGGGGCAAACCTAAGTACAAACTGAGTAATAAGCACCATGGTCTTAGAGACACCGGTCCAAAAATCTCTGAGTACTTCTCCTCTGCGCCCTTCGACGCGTCCCATGAAGAAGCCAAACAGTAAACTAAAGAAGATAAGTCCTAACATCTGACCTTCAGCCGCCGCCGAAACGATATTGGTTGGCACCATACGAATAAAGATCTCTAACACATCCTTGCTGCCTCGACCTTCTACTCTCATCAAGGTTGATGCCAGCTCATCACTGTCGGCATGAAGATTTAACATCTCACCAGCAGGAACACCATCTATGATACCTGGCGTTGTGATATTGACGATGGTGAGGCCAATTAAGATGGCGATCAGACTGGTGGTTGCATAATAGCCTAAGGTCTTTAACCCCAAACGGCCTAAATTATCCCCTTGGTTCAGGCTGGCCATGCTGGAGATAATTGACGCCATGATCAAGGGCACAATCACCATCTTCAGCGCATTAAGAAACAGGGTGCCGATAAAGCCGTAAACTTGATAGAGATTGCTATCTTGGGATGTCATCAAGCCAACAAAAAGCGCTATCACAATAGCTATCATTATCTGCCAGTGAAGCTTCATCAGTTACACCTCGAGTAAAAACATCGCAACCACCCTACAAATACTAGTCAAACTCAGTGTATTTATCTAAATAACAGAGCTAAACAGTGTATCGCTCTGCTTTACTGCCGAGTTGTTTCGTAAAGGTAAACGGTTAGCGCACAATGTATCCAAGCGAACGGGCAAACGTTAATGCCAGACATGGCTAGCGTTAAGGGCTTAAACAGATCAGGTTAAAGTTCACCCTAATTGCTATGGTTGGACTTGTTAGCGGCTTGTATATAACAGAGTATTTTTAGCACTAATAACGGAAGTAATAATCTATGGAAGGAGTAATTATTATTAAAATTGAAGGTGCAGACTTATGTTCAAATCTCTATCATCCCGCATATTTGTCGGCTTATTTGCCGGTTTATTGTTAGGAACCATAATTCAATATGGTTTTGCTGGCAGCAGTTTTGCCAACACAACCTTAGTCGATATCGCGTCAGGCGCAGGCAGCATGTTCGTGCAGCTGATCATGATGTTGGTTGTCCCACTCGTTTTCTTCAGTATTGTTACTGGCATTGTTGAACTACGCGATCTTAAATCTTTTGGCCGCTTAGGGAGCAAAACCTTTGCGTTATATCTAGCCAATACTGTGGTTGCGATTATCGTATCAATTGGTTTAGCCATGTGGATCGCACCAGGTGCAGGCATGCAGCTGGTCGGCGATCAAAATGCCAGCCTGACATCGACAGAGCTTCCTGGCTTTATCGACATGATAGTCAACATT